>JAWLBL010000011.1:165725-247154 GCA_041687695.1 Myxococcota bacterium
CCCCGGGACCCCGCGCCCCCTGGTGGTCGCCCCGGGCGCACGGACGCGGGGGGACAGGCCAGGGCTCCGCCCCGAGGTTGGCGGGACGGGGCGACGGCACGAATTTGTACAGACGTGCAATTAGTCGCCCCGGGACGACGCGGACCCAGGTCGTCGTCCCGGAACGACTAGGGCAAGTAGAGGTCGGGCGAGAATTCAACGCGTGAGTAATTAGTCGTCCCGGGACGACGGGCGAGGGGTGGCGGGGCAGGTACCAGTCCGGGACTACGGTCAGGCGGTCTGGGCGGCACGGTCGGGCCGGCGACCTCCTGCACCTCGGGCCGCTCGCTTGCGTCGCACGAACTCCGTGCCCAGCTCCTGTCGGGCGATCAGCTGGTTGTGGGCCTGACATAGCAGGCTGATGTTGTCGGCCGAGTGGGCCCCGCCGGTCGCGAACGGCTCGTGGTGGTGGAACTCCAAGCGCCGCCGCTCGCGACACCGTCCCGCGGGCCCCTCGTAGGTGCAGCGCAACCCGTCCCGTCCGACCACCTCACGCTTGACGGTGGTAGGAATGGCGCGGCTGCGGTCCTTCGGCGCGACCGGCTCGCCCGGCGCGTCCGGCGCGTCCGGCTCGACGGGCTGGGTGTCGGGTTCGACCTCGTGCTTCCCCTGCGGCGGTTCGGCGGGAGCAGGCGCGGGCGCGGCGGTCGCCTTCTTCACCCTCGGCTTGCGCCCTACCCCGAACCGCTGCTTCTTCTTGGCGGTCAGGAAGGCGTCCAGCGCCATCTCGAACAAGCGTTCGTAGTCTCCAGCGCCGATCTGATGGCCGGCCAGAGCCATCGCCTCCTCCAGCTTGGCTGCCACGCGGGCGTCGACGGTCAGCTGGACCTTGAACCGCGCCTCCGAGAGCGGCTCGACCCGATGCTTCGGCTTCGGCGCCGCCAGCTGGAGGCTGTCGTCCCGGGACGACTCGTTCTCAGGTGCCTTCTGTGCAACCGGCGCACCCGAGGGCCGGGCCGGCAGCCGAACGACCCGGGCGGGGACGTCCGGCCGAGGCGACCACCTGGCCATCAACAGCTGAAGCTCCTGCCGCGTCTTGCCCGCGGCCTCGTGCAGCCGCTCCAGAGCGTTGTCGTCGGACAGGTGCTGGCGGAGCGCACGCACGCCGCTAAGGCTGAGCCGCCCGCCCGCGATCATCTCCAACGCCAGCGGCCACTTGCGCGCCACCTCGACGACCTTGGTGTAGGTCCAGGCCTGGTCCTCGGACAGCCCCCACCGCGCCATGCACCAGTCGGCCAGCGTCGACGCGCCGTCGACCAGATGAAGGTCCCGCCGCACCACCTCGACCAGGCATGCGAGCAGGTTGGCCGTCGTCTTGCGGTGCACCGCAACCAACCGGTCGGCCGTTGTCATCAAGTCCGAATCAGACAGCTTCTTCAAGCACCCGCTGCGCTCGTTCATCGGCCCCACTCCTCGTGTTCGGGAGCGAGAAGTGTAGCACGGGGTGCCGACCGCCCCCGGAACACCCCCTGGACGGCCGTTCAGGCCTCTCGGACACCCCGCGGCGACCCTCTACCCTGATCAGCGCGCCCTCGGACCTGCCAGAGGGCCCCTGGCGCCTACCCAGGCCCGACCCTCGATCGGCAAAATTCTGTCCACAAAACCTGTCAACGACTATTTCGCCCCTCGTGCCCACCAGGTGTCGATTCTTCGTCCTGACCGTCGTCCCGGGGTGGAACTCTCGCCCGACCCACCCTGCGCCCGTCGTCCCGGGACGACTAATTGCATGCCCATTCAATTAGCGCCCCTGGGTGCGACCCGTCGTCCCGGGACGACTAATTGCATGCCCATTCAATTAGCGCCCCTGGGTGCGACCCGTCGTCCCGGGACGACAGCCTGGGTCCGCGTCGTCCCGGGCCGACAGCTTGGGTCCGCGTCGTCCCGGGGCGACACCCCCTGGCGCGTCCCGTTACTCGTCCGTCGTCCCGGGACGACTAATTGTGCGTCTGTTCAATTGTCGTCCGTGCACTGCCCTCCGCGCTTGGCGCCCGCGCCCCGACCAGCGCCCCCGACTCCGCACCGCCGCCACCTGTCGCACCCCCGGCACCCCGCCGAGCGTGCGGGACGCGCAGCGGCCCGGACGGCCCCGTCCGGGCCGATGTTGGCCACCCAGCCGCAGCGGAGGCCGGGGTCAAGGGCTTTGTCGTCCGCGAGGAATTGGACCGCCCGCAGGGCGGGCCAAGGGGGACAAAGCCCTTGAGGCCGGCCGGAGCGGAGGCTACCGAACCTGCCCCCCCCGCCCGCGCCTTCGACACCGACCCACGCAGCGGCTACCAAACCAGCAGCCAGCCGCCCCCACCCCCGCGCCGTAGCTTGCTGGCCCCCCACCTGCGTGGTACCGCTTGCGCCCATGACCTCGACGCCCCTCATCGAGCAGCGCGTGCCGTATCCCCGGCGGGTGTTCTGCAACCGCAACCTGCGCCTGGACCGGACCGACTTCATCGGCTTCGACATGGACTACACGCTGGCGCTCTATCACGAGAAGATGGAGCACCTGCAGGCCGAGATGGTCCTGGAGCGCCTGGTCGACGAGTACGGGTATCCTCGGGCCGTGCTGGCCTGCAAGTACGACCCGGGCTTCGCGATCCGCGGGCTGACGGTCGATCTGGCGCACGGCAACGTCTTCAAGATGGACGCCCACCGCTTCGTCGGGCGGGTGTGGCACGGCGCGGGGCCGCTCGACCGCGACAAGCGGCGCGAGATCTACACCAACCGCAAGATCGCCCCGGCCGACCCCGGCTTCGTCATGGTCGACACGCTGTTCTCGCTGCCCGAGATCAGCCTGTACTGCCAGCTGGTCGACTACTTCGACCGCGAGGCGCAGGCCACGCTCGGCACGTCGCGCCCGACCTACGAGCGGCTGTGGAAGGATCTACGCGACGGGATGGACTCGCTGCACCGCGACGGCAGCTTGAAGGCCGTCATCATGCAGGACGTGCCGTCCTTCGTGGTCAAGGACCTGGATCTGGCCGAGACGCTCCACCGCTTCCGCTCGGCCGGCAAGCGCCTGTTCGTCATGACCAACAGCGAGCCGGCCTACACCGAGGCCGTCATGAGCTACCTGCTCGACGGCATGCACCCCGGCTACGCCCGCTGGGTCGACTACTTCGACTTCATCGTCTGCTCGGCGCGCAAGCCGCTGTTCTTCACCAGCGAGGACCCCTTCCTCGAGGTCGACGAGGCGACGGGCGCCATCTCCAGCGAGCCGGCGACCTCGCTGCGCCGCGGGCAGCTGTACGCCGGCGGCAACCTCAAGGATCTCACGCGCCTGACCGGCATGCTGGGAGAAGAGGTCCTGTACGTCGGCGATCACATCTACGGCGACCTCATCCGCGCCAAGCGCGGCACCTCGTGGCGCACCGCGATGGTGGTCCAGGAGATGGACCGCGAGCTGGGCCACATGCAGGGGCACGGGCCCGAGCTCGACCGCCTGGAGCGGCTCGAGGAGGAGCGCTTCCAGCTGGCGCTCGAGCTGACCGCGCGGGCCCGCGACGGCCAGCGCGACCGCGAGCTGCAGGGCCGCGTCCGGGATCTCGACCGCGAGATCGCCGCGCTCGAGGCCGCCATCGACCAGGCCTTCAACCCCTACTGGGGCATGCTCTTTCGCGACCGCGCCGAGCTGAGCGCGTTCGGCGAGCAAGTCGAGGACTACGCGTGCGTATACACCAGTCGCGTGTCGAACTTCCGGCTGTACTCGCCGGTCTGGTACTTCCGGTCACCGCGCGACCGCATGGCGCACGAGCTGCTGCGATGAGGCGGCTCGGCGTGGCGCTGGCCGCCCTGCTGCTGGCGGCGGGCTGTGGGCGGACGACCTGGGAGAGCGCGGCGCGGGACGCGGCCGAGGCGGCGCGCGGCGGCGACGCCCAGGCGCGGCTCGAGGCGGGCGAGCTGGCGCTGCTGGTCGAGGCGCAGCCCGAGGCGGCCAAGGAGCACCTGCTGGCCGCGCTGCGGGCGCCTAGGGCCAGCGGGGCGACCCGGGCGAGGGCGGCGCTGGCGCTGGTCCATCTGGGGCACCTGACGGGCGAGGCCGAGGTCGTGCTCGAGGCCCTCGAGCGCGGGCTGCCGGGCGCCGGGCCCCACGAGGCCGAGGCGCTGGCCGGGTCGGCCTCGATGGTCTGGGGCGCCGACGCCGAGACCGGCCCCGTGCCGGCGCGGCTGCACGAGCTGCTGACCCAGCTGGCGGACCGGCCCGGGGCCGAGTGGGAGCCGGCGCGGGCCGAGGCGCGCGCGCAGCTGCTGACGGCCGCCGAGCTGCTGGGCGAGCCCGACCGGGTCGCGGCCGCTCGGGTCCGCGCGGGGCGCGCGATGTACTACCGCCTGTCGTCGCCGTGGCCGGGCGAGCCGGTGCTGGACCTGCGGACCGAGCTGGGCCCCGAGACCCGCCCGCTGGCCGAGCGCGAGACCGTCCCGGCGCCGTACACCAGCGCGCGCACGGCCTCGCTGCCCAGCTGGCACCTGGCCTTCTCGGACGGCGAGCTGCACTTCTTCGACCTGCCCCGCGAAGGCGCCATCGGCTTCGCCGAGACCTGGATCGATCTGCCGCCGGGGGCCGACCGGCGCGTGGTCGTGCGGCTCGAGGCCAACCGCTCGGTCCGGCTGTACGCCAACGCCGCGCCGGTGCTCGAGCACGACCGCTTCGGCGAGACCGGGCCGTGGCAGCGCCGCGTCGCCCTGAAGCTGCCCGACGGGCCGACGCGCCTGCTGGTCAAGCTGGCGTCCGAGGACGGTAGCGGGTTCGCCCGGTTGCACGTCTCGCACCTGATGGGCGCGGCCGAGGTCGTGGTCGACTCGGGGCCGGCCGCGGCGCTCGGCGGGGCGGCCGAGGTGATCCCTGCGCCGCCCGGGTTCGTCGAGGCCTTCCCGCGCCAGGTGGGGACGGCGCGTCCGGCCGACTTCTTCCGGGCGATCCACGTCTTCGAGGCGCTGGTGCACCGCCCCGTGCGCGACGCGCGGGCGGCGGGCGAGGTGCTGGCGGCGCTGTCGCGGGCGCTGCCCGAGTATCCGGGGCTGTTCGAGGCGCAGGCGCGGCTGGAGGCGGTCGACCCGCACCTGCCGCGGCAGCTGGCCGAGGGGCGGATGCGCCAGAGCCTGCGCAAGGTGATGGAGTGGTGGCCGGCGCTGCCGGGGGTGCTGCGCGCGATGGCGCGGCTCGAGGCGCGCGACGAGCGGCACGACGCGGCGTTGGCGCTGTACCAGCAGGCGCTGGAGCTGCGGCCGCGCGACCCGCGCACGCTCATCGAGCTGCTGGACTGGCAGTCCGAGCGCGGCTGGGAGGCCGACGCGCTGGAGACGGCGGGGCGGCTGGCCGAGCTGGCCCCGGCGGCGCCGCGGGTCCTGCAGGAGGTCTTCGACGCCTACGACCGCTTCGGCCACCGCGACCGCGCCATCGAGGCGCTGGCGCAGCTGACGGAGCTGTTCCCGCGGGCGGCCCTGTCGCGGGCGGCGCACCTGGCCGAGGCGTCGGGGCAGCTGGCCGAGGCGGCCGCGCTGAACCTGGAGCAGTGGAAGGCGCACAACGAGCGGCTGGCGTTGGCGCGGCGGGCGGTGGCGCTGCTGCGGGCGGCCGATGACACGAAGGGCGCCGCCAAGGTCGTCGAGATGGTGCTGCGGCGGCGCCCGCGCGACGCCTGGGCGCTGGGCGCGCGGGTGCTGCTGGCTCTGCAGGAGGGGCGGCACGCCGAGGCGGGGGCGCTCATCGACGCCGCGCTCGAGGCGCACCCCGACGGGACGCACCTGAGCAGCCTGGGCGCCTGGATCGCCGGGCGGCCCGAGCCGCTGGACGCGGTCGAGGACGGGCGGGCGCTGCTGGACGCCTGGAACGCGCAGGGGGTCGCCCAGGGCGCGGGCGGCGAGGGCCGGCCGGACACCTCGCGGCACCCGGTGGTGACGCTGCTGGACCGCACGGCGATGCAGGTGCGCGCCGACGGCCGCGTGCTGTCGCTGACCCACGTGGTGCGGGTCGTGCAGAGCAAGGGCGCGGCCGACCAGCTGGGCGAGCTGCGGCCGCCGCAGGGCGCGCGGGTGCTGGTGGTGCGGACCCTCAAGGCCGACGGGCGGGTGCTGTGGCCCGACCGCGTGCCGGGCAAGCCGGATCTGTCGTTCTCGGATCTGCAGCCCGGCGACGCGGTCGAGTGGGCCTGGGTCGAGCGCGGCTCGGTGCGCCCCGAGGAGGGCGGCTACCTGGGCGGGCTGGCCTTCGCCTCGTGGGACGCGCCGACCGTGCACAAGCGCATCGACGTGACCGTCGCCGACGGGCTGACCCTGGTGCCGCGCCCGCGTGGGCAGGCGCCCGAGCCGCGGGTGACGATGCTGCCGGGCGGGGGCCGCGGCTACCACTGGCAGCTGCAGCACCTGCCGGCCGTGCCGCGCGAGCCGAACGCGGCGCACGCCCGCACCTTCTTCCCCTTCATCGATCTGACGGTGACGCGGGCCGGGCAGGGGCAGGACGACGCCGCGGCCTGGCTGGCCATCGCGCGCTGGTACGCCGCCCGCCTGGAGCAGCTGGCGCGGCCCGGGGCCCGCGTGGCGCAGGCGCGCGCGCAGATCGCCGAGAACGCCCAGCCGGGCGGGCTGGGGGCCGCCTGGGCCGCCTTCGACCACGTCAAGCAGAAGATGGCCATCAGCGAGAGCTACAACAGCTTCGAGTCCACGGCCGAGGCGGCCCTGGCCCTGGGCAAGGGCAACCGCACGGTCGTCCTGCTGGCCCTGGCGCGCGCGCTGGACGTGCCGGCCAAGGTCTGGCTGTGCGCGCCAGAGACCGACGGCGCGACCGGCGACGAGGCGCGCCCGCTGCCCAACGCCAACCGCTTCTGGTACCCGCTGGTCGGCTTCGATCTCGGCGACGAGACGATGTGGGTCGACCCGTCGCGGCCGTACTACCCCTTCGGGGTGCTGGCGGCGCCCCTGCGCGGCGCGGCCTGCATGGACCCGGCGGCCTGGCCTCGGGGCGCCCAGGCGCTGTTCGTGCGGCTGCCCGAGGAGGGCGGGCGCGAGGTGCGGCCGCCAGGCTGGGACTTCGACATCGCGCTGAAGGTCGACGCCGACGGCACCGCGCGCGGGACGCTGACGGGGCAGGGCTTCGGCCACGCGGCCAACGGGCTGCGGCACGTCTACCTGAACGCCGACGAGGCGCGCCAGCAGCTCCTGTGGCAGCAGTGGGCGGCGTCGGTGCTGCCGGGCGCGCGGGTCGAGGCGGTCGAGGTCGAGGACGAGCGCAACCCCGACGCGCCGATGCGCTGGACGCTGCAGCTCGAGATCCCGGGTTACCTGCGCAAGGACGGCGCGGGCCTCGCCACCTCGCAGCTGGTCGCGACGCTGCTGGGCAACCAGCTGGGCGCCGCGCCGGCCCTGGAGGAGCTCATCGCCCTGCCGGGCCGGCAGACGCCGCTGCGCCTCGAGCCCCACGAGGAGCGGCTCAAGCTGACCATCGAGGGGCCGGCGGGGCTGAAGGCGGCCTCGCCCCTCGAGGCCTTGAAGCTCGAGACGCCGCTCCTCGCGCTGAACCAGACCGCCGAGGCGCAGGCCGCGCGCCTGGTGCTCGAGCGCTCCGTCACCGTGCGTCCGGGCCGCGTCGACCCGGCCGACTACGTCGCCTTCCGGGCCCAGGCCGTGCGCGCCGTCGGCGCCATGAGCCGCGGCCTGACCCTGACGCCCTGACCCCAGCCGAGAACACCTTGAACGTCTCCACGCCCGCGGATCTCGCGGAACCGCGCCTGACCGGGCGTCTGCCGACCGGTGTCCGCGACCTGGCGCCGGCCGCCGCCCACGAGGTCTTCACCGTCCAGCGCACGCTGCTCGAGATCCTGGAGCGTCACGGCTACCATCGCGTGATGACCCCCTCGTTCGACACGGCCGAGGGCGCGCGCGCCTACCGGGTCGCCGAGGGCGGCCTGTTCCAGCTGCTGGACCCCGAGACCGGCGAGGTGCTGGCCCTGCGCGCCGACGTGACGCCCCAGGTGGCGCGCCTCGTGGCGACGCAGCTCGACCCGGCCGACGCGCCCTTTCGCCTGTGTTACGGGGCGCAGGTCTTCCGCCCACGCGCCCACCACGGGATCTCGCCGCGCGAGATCCACCAGGCCGGCGCCGAGCTGGTCGGCGAGCCGGGCGCCGAGGCGGACGTCGAGCTGCTGGGGCTGGCGCTCAGCTGCCTCGAGGCGCTTGGGCTGCGCGGCGTCGCGCTGACGGTGGGGCACCCGGGCATCCTGAACGGGCTGCTGGCGGCGGCGCGGGACCACGCCGGGGCCGAGGTCGCCGCGCGCGTCGCGGCCTGCTGCCGGCTGCGCGACCGGTCGGGGGCGGTGCGGGCGCTGGCCGGCACCGGACCGGCCCTGGCGCGCGCCTTCGAGCAGGTCCTGCTGGGCGTCGGCGAGCTCGACGAGGTGGCGCCCATCGCCGAGGCGCTGCCCTCGGGGGCCGCCCGGGCGGCCTGGGACGAGCTGCGCGGGACGCTCCGGCTCGCCCGCGAGTGCCTGCCCGACGCGCGTCTGGTCGTGGATCTCGCCGCCGAGCGCGGCCTCGACTACTACACGGGCCTCAGCTTCCAGGGCATCGCGCCCGGCGCGGGGCGGGCGCTGCTGTCGGGTGGCCGCTACGACGATCTCCTGGCCCGCTACGGCCGCGACCTGCCGGCGGTCGGCTTCGCGGTCGACGAGGAGGCCGTGCTCGAGGCGCTGGTCGCCCAGGGCGTGCAGCCGCGGCTCCCCCCGCGCGACGTGCTGGTCGTGGGCCGGGGCGCGGCCGCCGCCCGCCTGGCCGGCGAGCTGCGCGCGCTGCCCGCGGCCGTCAGCGTCGTGGTGTCGCTGCACGAGGAGAACTGGCGCGAGCTGCCGCCGGCGGCGCTCGCCGACCGCATGGCCCGCCGCCGCTTTCGGCTGGTCGTGTTCGTCGACGAGGCGGCCGGGTCGGGCGAGCCGGCGCTGACGCTGGCGCGCGCGGACGGAACTCGTGCGAGCGCCGCGCGCGAGGATGTGCTAGCGTCCGCCACCGTTCCGCCCAACGCATAGCCGTGCCTAGGGTACAGGGTCGTAGCCGGGGATGGGCCGGCGCGCGACGAAGACCGAGCCGACCGGGAGACAGCGCATGTCGTCCATCGTCATCATCGGGGCCCAGTGGGGCGACGAGGGCAAGGGCAAGGTGGTCGACCAGCTGGCCGACCGGGCCGGGATGGTGGTCCGCTACCAGGGCGGCAACAACGCCGGGCACACCCTGGTCGTCGGCGGCAAGAAGACCATCCTGCACCTGGTCCCGTCCGGGATCCTGCAGGACGACGTCATCAACGTCATCGCGCAGGGCGTGGTGGTCGACCCCGAACAGATCCTGCGCGAGATAGACGGGCTGCGGCAGGCCGGCTACCTGCGCGACCCGCGCCAGCTCGTCATCAGCGAGCGCGCCGCCGTCATCATGCCCTACCACATCCAGGTGGACCTCCACCGCGAGGCCCGGCTGGCCGGCGGCAAGATCGGCACGACGGGCCGCGGCATCGGCCCCGCCTACGAGGACGTCATCGCGCGCCGCGCGGTGCGCATGGGCGACCTCTTGGACGAGGACCGGCTGCGCGCCCGCCTCGAGCGCGTCCTGCCCGAGCGCAACGCGCTGCTGGCCTGGCTGGGCGGCGATGCGTTCGAGGCCGACGTCCTGGTCGAGCGCATGCTGGCCTTCGGCGAGCGCCTGCGCCCCCACATCGGCGAGTCGGGGCGCCTGGTCCGCCGCGCGCTGACCGAGGACATGACCGTCCTGTTCGAGGGCGCGCAGGGCTCGCTGCTGGACGTCCTGCACGGCACCTACCCGTTCGTCACCTCGTCGAGCACCCTGTCGGGCGCGGTGGCGACCAGCGTGGGCCTGCCCCCGACCGCCATCAAGCGCGTGGTCGGCGTCGCCAAGGCCTACTGCACGCGCGTGGGCGCCGGCCCGTTCCCGACCGAGCTGGACGACGACGTGGGCCGCCGCCTGCGCGACGTCGGCCACGAGTACGGCTCGACCACCGGCCGGCCGCGCCGCTGCGGCTGGCTGGACCTGGCGGCCCTGCGCTACGCGCACCGCTTGAACGGCTTCACCTCGCTGGCGCTGACGAAGCTGGACGTGCTGACCGGGCTCGAGACGCTGAAGGTCTGCGTCGGCTACCGCTGTGGCGACAAGGAGCTGGACGAGCTGCCGGCCGAGGACTGCGATCTCGAGATCGCCCAGCCCATCTACGAGACGCTGCCGGGCTGGCACGAGGACCTGACCACGGCCCGCACCCCCGAGGACCTGCCCTACGCCGCGCGCGAGTTCATCGGCTTCGTCGAGCGGCAGGTGGGCGTGCCCGTCACCGTGGTCGGCGTCGGCCCCGACCGCGAGCACTCCATCGTCATCGGCGACCTGCTGGGCTGACGAGGGCGCGCGCGACCCGCCGCTCAGGGGCGGGTCGCGATCCGTTCCCGGGCGGCCAGGAACAACCCCGTCAACGCTGGGGTTGCTTTCTACGTCAGCCCCATCTGATTCGACGACGCCGCCCAGGCCACGAGGCGACCGCGCCCTCCGCGCGTTCGTTGCCCACGCCCGGCACCCGTCCGTCGCCGAAGCAGCCAACGTCACGAACGGAAGGTGCCATGAGCCACCGCAGCCCGTTCCGCGTCCGCCTCCAGAAGGACAGCCTGAGCGCGCTCGTGCTCCTCGCCGACGCGCAGATGCCCCACCCGGCCGACGTCTACCGGACGCTGGTCGAGGAGGTCGAGGGCGCCCCCGCCGTGCTCGCCCTGGGCCGCGCGGAGAGCCGCGTGACCCTCGAGCTCCCCGACGGCGTCGCGACGCTGCACCACACGCCCCACCCGGTGCCCTGGTGCGAGCTCGAGGACGTCGCCAACGAGGCCTGGCACTGGCCCGGCGCCGAGGAGATCCTGCGCACCCACCGCGGCAGCGTGCTGGTCAACCTGGTGGGCGGCGGCGCCGACCCCATCGCCCGCGCCATCACCCTGTCCCGCCTGGTCTGCGCCGTGGCGGCGGCCGCGCCGTCCGCGGCGGTCCTGTGGCTGCCCGGCTGCGCGCTGCAGCCGGCCTGCCGCTTCGTCGAGCGCGCGCAGGCCATCGATCGCGACGCCCTGCCGGTCGAGCTGTGGGTGCACCTGTACGTCGAGCCGGCCGGCGAGGGCGCGGCCAACCTGTTGACCCACGGGCTGTGGGCGCTCGGCCACATGGAGATCGAGGTCCACCACGCGGGCGGGGACCTGTGGCGCATCGTCAAGGCGGTCAAGGGCACCGCCCGGGAGATCCTGTCCGGCGACCACGACCCCGGCCACGGCACCCTCATCCGGCCCGGCAACGTGCCCATCCGGGTGCTGCACGGCGCCTCGCGCTGGGACCGCGCCGAGTCGGTGATGGTGCTGGTCATCGGAGCCTGAGCGCCCGCTCCAGATCCAGCTCGAGCTGCTCGGGCGCGTCCGGGTCCGCGAAGCCCGAGACCGACACGCCGATGAGGCGGACCGGGCGCTGGGCGGCCTCGGTGGCGGTGCGCAGCAGATCGGCCGCGGTGGCCGCGACGAGGTCGGCGTCGTCGGTCACCGCCGGCAGGGTGCGGCTGCGGGTGATGGTGGTGAAGTCGGCGTAGCGCACCTTGAGGGTGACCGTGCGGCCCGGACGGCGCAGGGCGCGAAGGTTCTCGGCGACCTCGCGGGCCTGGGCGCCGATGACCTCGACCAGGCGCTCGATCGAGGTGACGTCGCGATCGAAGGTGGTCTCGCTGCCACGGCTCTTCGGCTCGCGGTGGGGCTGCACCGGGCGCGGGTCGTCGCCGTGGGCCAGGCCGTACAGGAAGCGCCCGTACTTGCCCAGCTCCTGCTCGAGGACCTGCGGCGGGACCTCGCGCAGATCGCCGGCGGTGCGCAGCCCCAGCGTCCGCAGGCGCGTCGCGGTGGCCGGGCCGACGCCCCACAGGCGCTCGACGGGGAGATCCTTCAGGAAGGCCAGGACGCGCTCGGGCGGGATGACCACCAGGCCGTCGGGCTTGTCGAGGTCGCTCGCGATCTTGGCGATGAGCTTGCTCGGCCCCACGCCGGCCGAGGCGGTGAGCTCGACGGCGTCGCGGATCTCGCGCTTGAGCCACAGGGCCACGCGGCCGGCCAGGGGCTCGCCCAGGGCGTTGTCGGTCACGTCCAGGTAGGCCTCGTCCAGGCTCAGCGGCTCGACCAGCGGGGTCACGGCGTGGAAGATCGCCTGGATGGTGCGGCTGACCTCTCGATAGCGCTCCATGCGCGGCGGCACGAAGACCAGGTGCGGACACAGGCGCTGGGCCTGCGCCGCGCTCATCGCCGAGCGGACCCCGAACTTGCGCGCCTCGTAGGAGGCCGCCGCCACCACGCCGCGGCGGCGCGGATCACCGCCGACCACCAGCGGCTTGCCACGCAGCTCGGGGTGGTCGCGCTGCTCGACCGACGCGAAGAAGGCGTCCATGTCGACGTGGATGATCTTGCGCGGCCGGGCGGCGGCCGGGGTGGCCAAGGGCGGACGGTCGGACAGTTTCAGGCTCCATGCGAGGCGCCGGTGGTCAGCGGGCCGGCGCGCGGCTAGATTCTAGCCCGCACACACCCTCGGGGGACACACGGCATGAACGAGCGGCGCGTGAGGCGAGTGTCGAGCTATGTGCGGGTGGCCGCCTTCGCGGTGGGCGCGGCCCTGCCCGGGACGGCCTGGGCGTCGAGCCCCAGCTGCCCCGAGGACGCCAAGCTCGAGGGCGCGCGGCCGCCGCTGGGGACCGAGCAGTGGTGCGAGACGCTGGACTACGACAGCGGCAAGTTCATGCGCCACGGGCCGGCGGTGCAGTACCACCGGGACGGGTCCAGGAAGGCCGCGGGCGACTACCAGCGCGGCGTGCAGGTCGGCCGGTGGACCGAGTGGCACGAGGACGGCTCGGTGCGCATCGAGAGCCAGTACGTGGCCGGGGTGCTCGAGGGACCCTACCGGCTGGTCGAGGACGGCGAGGAGACGGTCGGGACCTACCGCAAGGGCAAGAAGGTCGGCGTGTGGACCGTGCGCAGGGGCGGTCAGGTCGTAGCGCAGGGCGCGTATGCCGACGACGTGCGTGACGGCGAGTGGACCTTCCGCGAGGACGACGTCCGGCTGACCGGCAAGTACAAGCGCGGCAAGCGGGTCGGCGTGTGGACCTACACCGACGCGGCGAACCGGAAGACCGCCGAGGGGCCCTTCGTGGACGGGGCCAAGGACGGCGCCTGGGTCGAGTACCACCCGAACGGCAAGCCCCGGCGCAAGGGCAGCTTCCGCAAGGGCCAGCGGGTCGGGGTGTGGACCAGCTTCGCGCCCGACGGCCGCAAGACCGACGAAGGCGAGATGCGGGGCGAGGAGCCGGTCGGGTCCTGGACCGAGTGGTCGGAGGGCGGCAAGTGGCAGGTCGGGGCCTACAAGGGCGGGCGGCGGCACGGCAAGTGGACGCTGTACCAGGGCAAGGTGCCCGAGGCCGAGGGCGAGTACGTCGAGGGGCGCGCGGTCGGCGTGTGGACCTGGTTCGCGGCGGACGGCAAGCCGGCGGCGCGCGGCGAGCTGAAGGACAACGTGCGGGTCGGCGTGTGGAGCCTGTGGGCGGGCGACGGGGCGCGGCACGAGGGGCCGTACGCGAACGGCAAGCGCCACGGGACGTGGACGGAGTACGCGCCCGACGGGCGGGTCAGGTCGCGGGGGAGCTTCGCGGACGACCGGCCGGTGGGGCGCTGGGCGTACTTCGGCCCGGACGGCGGCAAGCAAGCCGAGGGCGAGCTGCGCGAAGGCAAGCGCCACGGGCCGTGGTCGATGTGGGAGCCCGACGGGCGGCGCTTCGACATCGAGTTCCAGGCCGGCCAGCGGCACGGGGCCTTCGTCGAGCACTACGCCGACGGCAAGGTGCGCATCCGCGGCCGCTACGACGCCGGGGCGCAGGTCGGCGCGTGGGAGTTCTTCACGCCCGAGGGCCGCAAGGAGGGCGAGGGGCCCCTCAAGGACAACCAGCGCCACGGCGCGTGGACGCTGTGGAATCCGGACGGGCGCAAGGCCTCGGGTCCCTACGTGAACGGGCAACGCGAGGGCACCTGGGTGCACTATCACGCGAACGGCAAGAGGCACGCCGAGGGCCCGATGCGCGCGGACAAGAAGCACGGGCGCTGGGCCTTCTTCGACGAGCAGGGGCAGCTGGCCGGGCACGTCGACTACGAGAGCGACGTGCAGGTGAGCCGGTAGGGTCGGATCAGCGCGCGGCCAGGTGCTGCGCGACGTAGTAGACGCGGCCGGTGGGGCCGTCGACGGCGGCGACGCCCATGCCGGCGCGGGCGACCAGCGGGTCGATGAGGGCCTGGCGGTGGCTGGGGCTGGCCCAGAGCTCGGCGTGGACGGCCTCGAGGGTCGGGGCCATGGCGACGTTCTCGAAGAAGCGCGCGGTGGACAGGCCGGCGGCGCGGACGCGGTCGAGGGCGTCGCGGCCGCCGGGCAGGCGGTGGGCGACGACGCCGGCGCGGGCCATGGCGCGGGCGTGGTCGCGGGCCGTGCGGGCCAGGCGCGGGTCGGCCGACAGGGGGCTGAGGCCCAGGCGCAGGCGCTCGGTGTTGACGCGGGCGAGGAGGAGCTCCTCGGGGGTGAAGGCGGCGTCGGCCGGGGCGTCGGCGGCGCGCGGGCCGGGGAGCAGGCGCACGGTAGGCAGGGGCGGGGCGCCGGCGCCGACCTCGAGCTCGGTGAGGGCGGCGACCTCGAGGCCGCGGGGGCCGCGGACGAGGAGCTCGAGGGCGTAGCGGCCGTCGCCGGCGACGAAGGGGACCAGGGCCTGCAGGCGACCGCGGCGCAGGGCGGGGCGGAGGGAGTCGATCTGGCCGTCTGGGCGGGCGAGCAGGAAGGTGGGCTCGGCGAAGCCGCGGCGGAGGCGGCCGGCGACGGACAGGAGGCGCTCGCCGCGCGGGGGGCGGAGCGGGGCGTCGAGGGTGACGAGGCGGCGGACGAAGACGGCGGCGAGGCGGCCGGGGCCGGCGGCGAGACCGTAGTGGGTGACGCCCTGGGGGACGACCTGGGTGGCGAGCCAGGCGGTGAATTGGGCCGCGGTGGCGGGGGCGTCGGGGGCGACGACGAGCACCGGGAGGATGAGGCCGTCGTGGACCCCGGCGCCGCGGAGGAGGGCGCGGACGTCCTGCTCGGCGTCGGTGGCGGCGACCAGGGCGACGGCGGCGTCGAGGGCGGCGTCCCGGCTGGGCGCGGGCGCGCGGGCGTCGGCGAAGACGGCGGCGATGCGAGCTTGCCAGGGCGCCTCGACGGCCTGGGGCGAGGGCGGGGAGGGGGCCGCCAGGGACCAGGCGACGAAGCTGAGGGCCAGGAGCAAGGGCGGCACCCCGGAGCGGAGAGACGACGAGGTTCGGTGGTGCCGTCCGCCGGGCGCGCGGTCAACAATTTGACCTGGATGGCCGGGGCGCGGCGGCGGGTTTCGAGGGGCCGTGGAGGCTGGTGTCTCCGCCTGGACCCGGTGCTATAGTCCGCGCGCTTTCGCCCCCTCCCTCCCCAAAGCCCGCGCCCTGCGCGGTCCACTCTCCTCGAGCCGGAGTATCCGTCGTGATCATTGGCGTCCCCTCCGAGATCAAAGTCCGCGAGTACCGGGTCGGCCTCGTGCCCGGCGCCGTCAAGCAGCTCACCCAGGCCGGGCACCGGGTGGTCGTCCAGCGCGGCGCCGGCCTGGGTTCCGGCATCGAGGACGCGGCGTACGAGCGCATGGGCGCGGAGATCCTGCCGACCGCCGACGACGTGTGGGCCGCGGCCGACATGGTCGTGAAGGTCAAGGAGCCCATCGCCGAGGAGTACCCGCGGTTTCGGCCGGGGCAGATCCTGTACACCTACCTGCACCTGGCGGCCGTGCCGGAGCTTGCGGCGGCGCTGATGGAGCGCGGCGTGGCGGCCGTGGCCTACGAGACCATCGAGCTCGGCAACGGCCACCTGCCGCTGCTCAAGCCGATGAGCGAGATCGCCGGCAAGATGAGCGTCCAGGTCGGCGCGCACTACCTGCAGAAGGAGAGCGGCGGCATGGGTCTGTTGCTCGGCGGCGTCCCGGGGACGGCCCCTGGCCACGTCGCCATCCTGGGCGGCGGCACGGTCGGCACCAACGCCGCCAAGATCGCGGTCGGGATGGGCGCGCGCGTCACCATCCTGGACCGCAGCCTGGATCGGCTGACGTACCTGGACGACGTCTTCCTCGGGCGCGCGACGACGCTGCACTCGAACCCCGAGACCATCGAGCACTCGGTCCTGTCGGCCGACCTGGTCGTCGGCGGCGTCCTCATCGCCGGCGCGCGGGCCCCGCACCTGGTCACGCGTGACATGATCCTGCGCATGAAGCCGGGCAGCGTGGTGGTCGACGTGTCCGTCGACCAGGGCGGCTGCATCGAGACCTGCCGGCCGACCACCCACGAGAACCCCACCTACATGGTGGGCGACGTCGTGCACTACTGCGTGGCCAACATGCCCGGCGCCGTCGCGCGGACCAGCACCTTCGCCCTCAACAACGCGACGACCCCCTACGCCCTGAAGATCGCCAACCAGGGCCTCGAGGCCGCCATCTCGGCCGACCCGGCCCTGCGCCTGGGCCTCAACATCTACCGGGGGCGCTGCACCCACCCGGCCGTCGCCGAGTCGCTCGGGCTGCCCTACGTCGCCCCCGACAAGGCCTGAGTCGAGACCAAGGGGATTGGAACCGCCAGGACCGCGGGCCGATTCCGTCGGCCCGCGACGCCTCTAAACCACCGACATCAATAGAAAATTTCGCCCTGATGGCGCCCGGTGAGGGGTGCCCCTCATTGAAACGCCGCCGAGCGTGTCCATCCTTCCGAAGGAAGTCGCCTCGGGGAATAGCCCCACCGACCCTCATGTTCAAGGCACCCGGAGCTCGCAGGCACCCAGTGCGTGCGGGACCCATCAGGAGCGTCCGATGATCTTCTTCAAGAACGCGCGCGCCAAAGGCGAGGACGACGCGACCAAGGAGGCGTTCAAGCGCGAAGCGCTCGCGCACATGGAGAGCCTGTACAACGCCGCGCTCTACATGACGCGCAACCAGGGCGAGGCCGAGGATCTCGTCCAGGAGACCTTCCTCAAGGCGTACCGATTCTGGGATCGATACGAGCAGGGCACCAACTGCAAAGCCTGGCTCTTTCGAATCCTGACGAACACGTTCATCAACCGGAATCGGAAGAAGCAGAAGATCCATCAGCCGATCGAGGAGACGGTGCCCGAGACGAGCCAGAACTCGTTCTACGAGGCGTCGAGCTTCTACGGCACCCCGGAGAGCTCCTACCTGGGCAAGCTGTTCCCCAAGCACGTCCGCGAGGCGGTCGAGAGCCTGCCCGAGAACTTCCGCCTACCCGTCATCTTGGCGGATCTCCACGACTTTTCGTACAAGGAGATCGCCGACATCATGGACTGCCCGGTGGGCACCGTGATGAGCCGCCTGTTCCGCGGGCGCAAGAAGCTCCAGGAGGCCCTGTTCGACTACGCGCTCGAGCAGGGTATCATCTCGCCGCGCGACGCGCGGGACGACGAGGGCGCCATCTCGCTCGAGGCGTACCGCGAACGCAAGAAGACCGCCTGACGTCCCGTCGCTGCCGGAGTGCAGGTCGTGGACTTGCCTTCGGCCATGCCAACGACTCCGTTGGCTGGTGGCGAGCGTCAGGCCCAGCCCCCCACCACGCTGACAGCCGGCATGAACTGCGACGACGTACGGAACGGCATCTACGTTTATCTCGATGGCGAGTTCGCTCCCCCGGAGGAGGTCGCCTTCGAGCGCCACATCGACGCGTGCCCGGGCTGCCGCGCCATGGTGTGCTGCGAGTCCGAGTTCCTGAGCGCGCTGAGGACCAGCATGGACGCCCCCGTGGCGTCCGAGGCGCTGCGGGCCCGGATCTGCGACGCGCTGGCGCACTGCGCGACCACCGCGCGTGAGGACGATCGCGCCCCGCAAGCGCTGGTGGTCGCCGCGGGCGGTGGATGGCGTCGCGCGGTGATGCCCACGGCGGTGGCGGCCAGCCTGACGGCGGCCGTCGTGTGGAGCATGGGCGCCGTCGCGGACGCCGACAAGGCGCCCGAGGTGGTCGACGAGGCCGTGGCCGTGCACGTCAAGGACCTCCCCATGGAGGTCCGCGGGACCGAGCACCAGATCCGCGAGTTCCTGCAAGAGAACGTGCCCTTCGCGATTCAGCTGCCCTTCCGGGACGAACCGAACGTGCGCCTGGTGGGCGCGCGGCTCACGCAGCTCAACGGCCGCTCGGCGGTCCTGTTCAACTACGAGTACCACGGCGAGCGCCTGAGCGTGCTGCAGCTCGCGCAGCCCGAAGGCGACGGCGCCTTCGACCGGGCGGGCTTCCAGGTCGAGGACCGCCAGGGCTATCGCGTGGTCACCTATCGCCACCGCGGCGTGACCAACTCGGTGGTCGGCCACGTCGGCGAGTCCGAGATGCTGCGCCTCGTGCCGGCCGGGTTCTCGCCGCGCTGAAGCTCGGCGGGCACGAAGCCCCCCGCGAAAGACGAAGCCCCGGCCACGCTCCAAGGCGTCGCCGGGGCTTTCGCGTCGCTACGGGCGGGCGATCAGGGGGCGCAGGTGGCGACGTTGGCCGCCCCCGCGGCGTCGTCGAGCAGCGCGAGGCCCATCTTCTGGATCCCGGTCTCGGCGTTGCCCTTGTTCAGGAACGTCAGGTAGACGCGGCCGCCCTCGGCCGGCAGGCAGCCTTCGGTCAGGGTCACGGCGAAGCCCTTGGAAGGCGAGGGTGCCTTGGCGCCTGGCACGATGGCGTCGCTCTTCAGGCCGACCTTGGCGCCGTAGGTGACCTCGACCGGCTCGCCTCGGCGAAGCGCCAGGTCCATGTTCACTTCGCCGCCGCCGCCGCCGAAGGGGCCCTGCTGGGCCGACGCCTCCCAGGTGAGCGCGACGCCGGCCGTCCCCGCCGGGACGTCCACGTAGAACTGCACGTAGCCGGGCGCCCACTCGGTCATGCCGGGGACGGGCGCCGCCGTGCGGGTGGTCACCATGTAGGGCAGCCCGCCGAAGCCGGCCGAGAAGGCCTGCCACGGCTTGGCCCGCTCGCAGCCGATGAGGCCGTACTCCGTCAGGATGGCCTCGACCTGGGTGGCGGTGTCCTCGCCGATGAGCTCGGCCTCGGCCACGATGAGCTGCGCCGCCCCCTCGAAGCTGGTCTGCAGGGTCATCGCCTGGACGGCGCGCAGGATGATGCCGTCCGCCGTGTCCGCGCCCAGGGCCGCGCGGATGGCCCACATCGCGCTGCCGACGATCTCGCCGTCGGCGTGGATCTCGGTGGTCAGATCGTCCGGGCACACGCGCTTTTCGGACAGGTCGCGCACCATGTTCGGGTCGAGCCCGCCGATGCCGAAGGCGCCGACCACCGGGTGGTCCAGCAGCGACGCGGCGAAGTAGTCGGCCAGGCCCTCGTTGAGGGCGCCCGGCAGGTTGTCCATGCCGAAGGCGTCGGCGAGCGTGCCAAACAGGCGGCCGGTGCCGATCATCGCGTGCGTGTACTCGTGCAGGATGACCGAGGCGTCGTAGGCGAAGTCGACCAGGGCGTACTGCCCGAAGACGATGGCGCCGCCCGCGCGCGGGCTCAGGCCCAGCTGCTGGATGCCTTCCTCGGGCATGAAGGCCGCGTTCGGGAAGGGCTGCCAGCCCTCGGACCCGCCGAAGAAGGGCGCCATGTCGGCGCTGACCCAGAACTGCACGTTGACCAGGGCGGACAGCGGGAAGTCCAGGTAGCTCAGCCCGTGCGTGCCCGAGAAGTAGTCGTGAATCGTGTTCACGTAGTGGTACATCATCACTTCGGCGAAGGGGTCGCCCGTGTCGCCGAAGTTCGCCGGGGGCTCGACGCTCAGGTAGTGCCCGTCGGGGTCGGGGAACACCGTCTTGGCCTCGCGGCACAGCCGCGCGAGGCCGCCCATGATGGTCTCGCCGCCGTCCTCGTTGAGGCAGTTGCTCACGTCGACGAACTCGCCCTTCAGGCTGCCGTCGTCGGAGACGGGCGGGCGCAGCGTGACCTTGGTCAGCTCGCTGCCGTCGATGGACGGGTCGTGGGCGAAGACCCAGGCCTCGGGCGCGTCGAGCTTGGGCGGGGTGACCGGCACGTCGGGGCCGGCGTCCGGGGGCTCGGTCGCGTCGGGTTCGGTCGCGTCGGGTTCGGTCGCGTCGGCTTCGGCGCCGTCGGGCGACTTGGCCGTGTCGACGGCGACGTCCTCGGTGGGCGTGCCCTGGTTCGGCGAGTCGGACTCGCAGGCGGGCACGACGAGGACGGCGCCGGCGAGGGCCAGGGCGGCGAAGGGCTTGCGGTTTCGCATCGGGATCCTCGCGGTCAGCGGACGAGCCGGTCGTGGAGCCCGAAGGGGGCGCCGGTGGAGCCGTCGACGAGCACGACCCAGTCGGCCAGCGCCGGGGCGCCGGTGACCTGGATCTGGTACGAGACGACGCCGTAGTCGCCGCTGGCGGCGACGATCGTGCGGGTGGTCCCGCAGCCCAGGGCGTCGGCCGGGGTGGCCAGGCGGGCGCCGACCGCGGCGCGGGCGACGTCGCAGGCCGCCGCGGCGTCGAGGGTCGCGGGGGTGACCTGCGCGAGCGCCTGGGCGTCGCCTGCCAGGCTCAGCACGGTCCCGGCGGCGTCCACCGTCACGGTCACGCCGCGGCCGTGCACCGGCAGGCCCTGCCAACGCTGCTCGAAGCGCACGACCCCACGATCGCGGGTCTGGACCGTCTCGGCGTGGGCCAGGTCGGTCGCGGGCAGCTGGACCAGATCGGGCCAGGCGGTCAGGAACGTCTCGGCGGCCCTGCGGGCGTCGCGGTGGCCGGTCTCGGTGGCCAGGCCGGTCACCAGCGCCGGCGTCGCGCGCCCCTTGCGCCACTGGACCCGCAGCCGGGCGCGCTGGTCCTTCAGCCGCTGCACGCTGGCTTCGGCGCGAGCGCGGGCAGCCTCCTGCCCCGCGGGGGCGTCCGGCGGGGTCGCCAGCGCGCTGGGCGCTCCGAACGCCAGCAGGGCGAGCAGGGTCCAGGGTCGCAGTCGTGTCCTCGTCATGGGCGCCTCCTAGGTCGAAGGCGCGCACGATAGCGGATTCGGGCCCCCATGGGCCAACGGTTCCTTCCCGCGCGGGCCGCCCTCTCGGCGACGCGGCGGTCCCGGGGTTGGCCCCGCCCGGCCCCCGCCGCTATGGTACGCGCGTGCAGCGCACCCGGCTCGCCCCGCTCCTGGCCCTCCTCCTAGCGCTGGTCTCGTCCGCTGCGCCGCCGCCGGCCCACGCCGGCACGGACCCCGAACGGCAGTGGTACACCCTGCTGACCGAGCACTTCGCGGTGCACACCTACGACGGCGGCGAGGCCCTGGCCCGGCGCGCCGCCGGCTGGGCCGAGGCCGCCTGGACCGAGCTGAACCCCGTCTTCGGCTGGACCCCCGAGGAGCGCATCCACGTCGTGGTGGTCGACGACGGCGACTCCGCCAACGGCTTCGCCAGCGTGATGCCCTACGACGCGATCACGCTCTTCGCCCACCCGCCGGAGGCCGACGGCAGCCTGAGCGACTACGACGACTGGCTCAAGCTCCTCGTCTACCACGAGTACGCCCACGTCGTTCACCTGGACAACGCCGAGGGCCTGCCGCGCGTCCTCAACACCGTCCTCGGCAAGAGCATCAAGCCCAACCAGGCCCTGCCGCGCTGGTTGACCGAGGGCCTGGCGACCTGGGTCGAGTCGACGTACACGGCCGCCGGCCGCGTCGGCTCGAGCCGCTTCGAGATGATCCTGCGCACCGCCGTCCTCGAGGACCGCCTGCTCGAGCTGGACGAGCTGACGGGCGAGCCGCTGCGCCACCCGCGCGGCACCAGCTGGTACCTGTACGGCAGCTACCTGGTCGACCACATCGTCCGCGCGACCGGCGCGGACGCCATCCGCGCCTTCGTGGACGCCTACGGTCGCCGCGTCATCCCGTTCTCGATGAACATCACCGCGCGGCAGACCACCGGCAAGGACCTCGCCGCCTGGTACGCCGAGCTGAAGACCGCCCTGGTCGCCCGCGCCCACGCCACGCGCGACGCCCTGCAGGCCGCGGGGCGGCTCGAGGGGGTCCGCCGCACACGCGGCGGCGAGGTCAAGCTGTATCCCCGCCTGTCCCCAGACGGCCGCTGGCTGGTCTACGTCCGCGCCGACGGCCACGCCCAGGCCGAGCTGGTCGCCGCCCCGGTCGCCGACCCGTCCGACGTGCGCCCCATCATCCGCTGCGACGGCGGCTGCGGCCGCTTCGCCTTCACCCGCGACGGCCGCGAGCTCGTCCTGGCGAGCGGGCGCCCCTACCGGCAGGTCAACTGGTACACCGAGCTGGTCCGTGTCCCCTTCACCCCCCACCAGCCGCGCCGCGCCGGCCGCGTCCTGACCCGCGGCGCCCGCACCACCGAGCCTTCGGTGGCCCCGGCCGGCGACCTCGTCTGGACGGCCAGCTCGGGCTGGGGTCAGACCTGGCTCGAGGCCCGCGACGCCACGACCGGCGCGCTGCGCCACCGCTGGGATCCGCCGCCCTGGGCGCGCGTCAACACGCCCGTCGCCTCGCCGGACGGCCGCACCGTCTACGTCTCGATGCACCACGCCGGCAACCGCGACCTGTACGCGGTCGACCTCGCCTCGGGACAGGCCTCGCGCCTCACCGAGGGCCGCGCCCTCGAGATAGACCTGTCGCTGTCCCCCGACGGCCGCTGGCTCCTTTACAGCTCCGACACCACCGGCATCTACGACGTCTACGCCCGCGAGCTGGCGACCGGCCGCACCGTCCGCCTGACCCGCGTCCTGTCGGGCGCCTTCCAGCCGTCGGTCTCACCCGACGGGCAGATCCTGGTCTACACGGGCTGGACCGCCCAGGGCTGGGAGCTCTACACCCTGCCGTTCGCCCCCGACGCGGCCCCCCTGGTCGCCGATCCCGACGGCACCGAGCTGCGCCCCTCGGCCGGCGAGCCGCCCGCCATCGCCATCGAGCGCCGGCCCTACAACCCGCTGCCGACCATGCTCCCGCGCAACTGGATCCCGACCTACTTCGTCGATTCCTTCGGCTTCAGCCGCCTCGGCCTGACCTTCGGCGGCGCCGACGCCAGCGGCCGCCTGTCGAGCGCCATCGGCTTCGAGGTCGACCTCGACCGCGACGACTTCTCGGCCTTCGCCTCGGTCGGCGTCGGCCTGTGGTGGCCGCAGGTGACGCTGACGGCGGGCCGCTACACCTGGGACCGCTTCTCCTTCTTCGACGATCGCTTCGAGGACTACCGCGAGGAGGTCCTCTTCTCGTCGCTCGACGTCTCGCTGCCCCTGCCCAGCGCCCACATCGGCATGTTCGTCGGCGGCACCTTCACCGCCGACCTGTCCCGCGCCGTGCAGGCGGCCCCGGTCGACCCCAGCCCCGACCAGTTCACCTCCTTCGTCCCGCGCGAGGGGCTGTCGACCTCGCTGCGGCTGTATTGGCAACTCTCCGACGTCGAGCGCTTCGCCTTCAGCGTCTCCCCCATGCGCGGCGGCTCGGCCAGCGCGGCCTTCCGCCTGCGCCACCCGGCCATCGGCTCGACCCTGACCAACTACACCCTCAGCTACGGCCTGACGCGCTACCTGCCGATGCCCTGGGCCCAGGATCACGTGACCGCGCTGCGCATGCAGGGCGGCTGGAGCGGCGGCGAGTCGCCGGGCACCTTCACCCTGGGCGGCGTCCCGGACCAGAACATCTTCTCGGATCTGGTCAACCTGACGCAGGCCGGCGCCACCTGGCTGCGCGGCTTCGCGCCCAACGCCTACGTCGGCACCGCCTATCACCTGCTCAGCACCGAGTACCGGCTGCCGCTCATGCGCGCGCGCACCGGGCTCGAGACCCTGCCCGTCTTCGTCCGCGACGTCGCGGGGGCCCTCTTCGTCGACACCGGCCTCGCCTACAGCGACCCCTTCGACCTCGACACCTTCGAGCGGCTCCGCGTCGGCGTGGGCGCCGAGCTGCGCACCGAGCTCGAGCTCTTCTTCGGGCTGACCACCAGCCTCCGCCTCGGTTACGGCTACGGCCTGGGCCCCGACGGCGGCGGCCAGCTCTACCTGCTGATGGCGCCGCCGCCATGACGCGCCGCACAGGCCCGTCGGAGCATTACTTTTCGGCAGTTCGACGCATTTGACACCCTGACGGACGCATGGCTAGGCTCCCCGTCGACCCCCGTCCGGGAGACGCCATGCCTCTGTTCGCCAGGCTCCTTCTCGCGCTCGGCCTCGTCGCGTCGACCGCGACCGCCGCCTCCGCCCAACCCGCCGAGGGGCGCCGCTACAAGGTGCTCGGCATGCAGGTCGAGGGCGGCGATCTGTCGGCCAAGGACCGCGACGATCTGTTCCGCGTCGTGCAGGCCAAGTTGCGCAGCTACCCCAACATCGAGCTGCTCAAGCCGCCCGCGGGCGAGCTGACCGACGAGATGATCGATCTCGAGTGCATCGATCTGGACGAGGAGTGCTTCACGCGCCTCGGCAAGAAGTACGGCGCCGAGCGCGTCTTCTACACCCAGGTCGACAAGGCGGCGCCCTACGCGCTGGTCGTCCGGGTGCTCGAGGTCTCGACCGGCAAGCTCATCCGCGACAACAAGGTCCCGGTGCGCTCGCTGCCCGAGCTGACGACGGCGCTCGAGCGCGAGGTCGAGCAGGTCTTCGGGCCGCCGCCGGCGCCCAAGCCCGAGACCGGGACGGTGGTCATCGAGTCGCCGGGCGCGAAGATCTACATCGGCGCGGACTACGTCGGGACGGGCAAGGTCACGTTGGAGAAGCCACCGGGCCCCTACACGCTGCGCGTGACGCGCGACGGCTACGAGGAGCAGGTCGGCGCCGTGATGGTCGAGGCGGGCAAGACGACGACCAAGAAGATCGAGCTGAAGCCCGTGGGCCTCGCCGGCGGGGTGGTCGTGCCGACGGAGCCCCGGCCCGACGAGCCCAAGGCCTTCTACGAGCAGTGGTGGTTCTGGACCGGCGTGGGCGTCGTGGTGCTGGGCACCACGGTGGCCATCGCCGCGGCCTCGGACGACGCGTCGGACGTGCCGCGCGGGTCGGTGGTGGTCTCGGTCGACCCGCAGAGCGCCTGGCAGGACGCCGGGGTGAAGGGAGCGGCGCGATGAGGATGGGGCCGATGATGCGTCGGGGACGGTTCGCGGGTGTGGCGCTGGGCGTCGTGGCGGGGCTGGGGCTGGCCGCGGGCGGCTGCGCCGACCAGCTCGAGGACGACACGGGCACCCTCGTGGTCGGCCTGCGAGACGAGACGGGCGGCTGGTTCCGCCTGCGGATCTTCTCCAGCCAGCCGAACGCGGCCCTCGAGGGCGACGAGATCTACGGCACGGGCTGCCTCGAGGCGAAGTCGCGCACCTACGAGCTGACGCGCATCCCCTCGGGCACCGATCGCTGGGTGGTCATCGAGAGCTTCCAGAGCGCGACCTGCGACGCGGCCGTGCGACAGGAGATGGGCTTTCGCGGCGGCGTCGAGATCCCGCGCGGTGGGACGGCGCCCTACTTCCACGTGCCGCTGTACGACGAGCACGGCCTCACCGCCCTGCCCGAGGACATCAACATCTCGGCCAGCCTGGCCGAGCCCATCGACACCTGCCTGACCGACGCGCACTGCGAGGCCGAGTTCGGGGCCGGTTACGCCTGCTTCGACGAGCAGAAGCCCAGCTACTGGTGCCTGCCCTCGTGCGACGCCAACGCCGACTGCGCCGGCTATCACCCCGACGCGACCTGCGACCTGCCGACCGGCTACTGCATCCTGCGCTCGCCCTTCCCGCTGAACCTGTCCGAGCCGCGCGCGCTGGGCCACGCCGTCGGCCTGTCGGACGGCAGCGTCGCCTTCCTGGGCGGCTACGGGCTGGTCAGCGCCGGGCGCCTGCAGGCCGGCCAGCACGCGGTCGAGGTGTTCGACGCGACCCTCGGGCTGTTCACGCGGCCCGAGATCGCCGGGCTGGACGCGCTGCCGGGTCTGTCCGGGCTGGCGCGCCTGTCGTCGGACCGGGTCGCCCTGGTCGGCGGCGCCGGCAGCCTGACCCTGAACTGGTCGGGCAGCGGCTCGGGGCTGACCCTCGAGGGGGCGGCGCCCACCGGCGGGACGTGCCCGGGGGCGACGTGCGTGGGCGAGCTGTCCGACGCGCTGGTCGTCGTCGACTTCGCCAGCGGCCAGGCCACGACCCAGACGCTGCCGACGGCGGTCGCGATGCCGGCCGTGGCGGTGCTGGACGACGGGCGCCTGCTGGTGATGGGCGGCCTGGTCGAGGGCGACGAGGGCGTGCAGCCGACGGACGCGACGTGGCTGTGCAGCGTGGGAGGCGACTGCGAGCCGGGTCCGACCCTGTCGACGCCGCGGGCCGGCGCGACCGTCGCCTGCCTGGGCGAGGCCTGCGCCGAGCGGGTCCTCGTGGGTGGCAACGCGACCGGCAAGCTGGCCGAGGCCATCGAGGTCGACGGCGACGAGGTGGCCTTCGCGACCCTGCTCGAGGCGGACCTGCCGGCCCGCGTCTTCGGCGCGCAGACCTGCGGGGCGACCCTGGTCGCCGGCGCGGCCACGCCCACGGGCGTCGGCGGCGTGACCCCGGCCCGGCTCGCCCGCGAGGGCAGCGACCTGAACGGCACGGCGGTGCCCACCGACGCCATCGAGGCCCTGCCGCTGTGGCCGGCCGTGGCGGCGATGCCCGGCGGCGGCTGCTGGATCTTCGGCGGCCTCGACGGTGACGGCCGCGTCAGCGCGACCACCTTCCGCGCCACGCCGGCCAACCTGCCGGCGACCACCTTCGACATGAGCCGCGGCCGCTTCGGCGCCATGGCCGCGCCCATCGGGGCGGGGCCGCTGACCGGCAGCGTCGTGGTCGGAGGCGGCCTGCGCCTCATCGACGGCAACGGCGTCGGGTTCGTCCGCGGCGCCGAGGTCCTGCGGCCATAGGCTCCTTCGGAAGACCCGGCCTCGGCGCGCTCCGCTCGAGGCCGTCGCTTCCCGGGCTCTCGGCCGCGCTCGGCGTGCTGGTCACGCTCGGGCTCATGCCGTTCGTGCAGGGCGACGTCGGCTGGTACGACTCGGGCGAGCTGACCGCCGCGACCGCCGGCCTGGGGGTCCCGCACCCGACCGGCTTCCCGCTGCTGGTCGTGCTGGGGCACGCGCTGCAGCTGCTGCCGTTCGGCCCGGTCCCCTTCCGGGTCGCCCTGCTGAGCGCCGCCTCGGTCGGGCTGGCGACCGGGCTGGTCCACGCGACCGCCGTGCGCTTGGGGGCGCGACCGGGGCTGGCCGCCCTGGGCGCGCTGCTGGTGCCCGTGCAGCTGGTCGTCTGGACCAACGCCGTGCTGGTCGAGGTCTACGCGCCGACCCTGGCGCTGGGCGCGGGCGTCGCCTTCCTGCTGGGCCGGCCCGAGCCCGCCTGGCGCCAGGCCGCCGTCCTGACCGGGCTGGGGCTGGGCGCGCACGTCGGCTTCGTGCTGATGGCGGGCGCCCTGTGGCTGGGCGCGCTGACCGGGCACCGGGCCTGGCCGAGGCTGCCGAGGCTGCTGCCCTGGGGGCTCGTGGGCGGGCTGGTCATCCTGGCGCTGCCGTTGATGGCCAGCCGCGACCCCTGGATGAACTGGGGCGACCCGTCGACGCCCGGACGGCTGCTGGACCACCTGACCGCGGCCAGCATCCGCGGGTCGTTCGAGGGCGAGATGGGGCGAGGCGGGGCGGCCAGCGCGCACCGCCTGGGGCAGTGGGCCGAGGACGTCGGCGGGCCCTTCGCGGCGCTGGCGGTGGTCGTCGTGGCCCTGGCGGCGCCGTTCGTGCGCCCGCGCTGGTTCGGCCTGGCGCTGCTCGGGGCGCTGGCGCTGGACGCGGCCTTCACGGTCTGGGTCAACCCGATGGGCCAGGCCGAGCTGCAGACCGGCACGCCGGGCGTGCTGGCGTTGGCGTCGTTGGCGGCCCTGGCGCTGGGGCAGCTGCCGTTGCGGCCGCTGCTGCGCGGGCTCGGTGGGGCCATCGTCGCGCTGGTGCTGGCGTTCACGCTGGTCTTCCGCTGGGAGGAGCGGCCCACGGACGAGCACGCGGGCCGCCACGGGCGCCTGGTCCTGTCGGCCTTGCAGCCCGGCGCGCTGCTGCTGGCGACGTCGGACCACCTGGCCAGCCAGTCGCTGTACCTTCAGGGCGTCGAGGCGATGCGGCCCGACGTCGTCTCGCTGGTCATCCAGCATCTGCACGACGGCCCCGCGGTCGCCCGGCGCTACGCCTTCGCGGACCGGGCTGCCCCCGAGGCCTTCCTGGCCCTGCCGCGCGAGCAGGACCGCGAGCGGGTGGCCGCGCTGCTGCGCGCCGAGGGCCGCCACGGGCCCGTGTACTGGCAGCTGGGCGAGGGGCGCTACGACGGGGCGCTGACGGGCGTGCTCCGGGACCACGGCCTGGTCGAGCGCCTGGCGCCGCCCTCCGGCGTGGTCGCGGGGCCGCCGCGTACGACCGGCGCCGACGCCCTGTACGACCGGCTCACGGCCGTCGAGCCGGCGCGCGCGCGCACGCGCTGGGTGTGGAGCGAGGCGGCGCGGCTGCGTGGCCTGGCCCGGCTGCGCGAGGGGGCGCTGGACCCGGCCGCGCGCCTGCTCGAGGAGGCGATGCGGCTCGACCCCAACAGCGCCCGCGCCAACGCGGCCCTGGGCGCCGTGCGCTGGCGGCAGGGGCAGGCCGACGAGGCGATCGACCTGCTCGAGCGCGCCGTGCGGCTGGACCCGACCTACGCGCACGGGTGGCGGACGCTGGCGACCTATCGCGAGGCCGCCGGCGACCCGCGCGGGGCGCAGCGGGCGCGCGATCGGCTCGAGGCGCTGTGAGGGCGGCGGCGCCCGCTCAGGGACAGGCGCGCGTGTCGCTCGACAGCTCGATGTCGAGCAGGACGTCGACCAGCATGTAGTCGGCCGAGAACGACGTCAGCTCGCCGGTGACGCGCACGTCCCAGGCGGGCTTGTCGCTCAGGGCCAGGTCGGCGATGAGGTCGCGGCCGGCCTGGTGGACGGTGAACTCGGGGTCGGCGAGCGTGTAGAGGTCGCGCTCGGCGACGAGGCCGTCGAAGTCGGCGAGCGGCACGAAGTTGGTCGTGCCGGCGGGGGCGACCTCGAGGCTGTACAGGAACGGCAGCGGGCTCTGGACGCTGTCGAGAGTGCGGATCTCGATGTACGACAGCGACGGATCGAGGCCGGCGCAGCGCAGGTGGCGGCGGAGATCGACGTAGCGGCTCTCGGAGCGCAGGTCGTCGAAGGGGATGACCGCCACGTGCGGGTCGTCGACCGGGAACGGGGTGTTCTCGTCGCCGTACACGATGCTCGTCTGCTGCTCGATCGAGAGATCGACCAGGGTGTGGTGGTCGCTGTCGCAGGCGGACGCGGCGAGGCCGGCCACGGCGAGGGGCAGGAGGCGAAACGGATTTGGCGTCATGACGAGGCAGCCTATCGGTACGGGGTCCAACGGTCCAGCGGGACCGCGCGCGCGGGGGGCGGCGGGCCCGGCCGTGCTTGACAGGGCGGGCGAAACAGGGCCAAGGACGCCGGTGCGTGCGTCGTATTCACGCCGCGGGCGCGGACCCGGGATGAGGCGGGGCGCCCGGCGTGTTGTGAGCCGTCCAACAGTCGGGGGAGTCATGGAGTCGTTCCAGCGCATCGAGCTCGTCACGCCCGACGGCGTCCGGCTCGCCGTCCACGACCGGCCGGGGCCGTCGCCCGAGGCGCCGGTGCTGTTCCTGTCCAACGGCCTGGGCGGCAACCTGCCGGCCTGGCGGCACCTGGTGGCCCACTTCGGCGCGACGCACCGCATCGTCAGCTGGGACTACCGCGGCCTGTACGGCTCGGCGTTCACGCCCGACCAGCGCACGCGCCACATCCCGCTGGACGTGGCCGCCCACGCGGGCGACGCCATCGCCGTCCTCGATCGCCTGGGCATCACGCGCGCGGTCTTCATCGGCTGGTCCATGGGCGTGCAGCTGAACTTCGAGCTGGCCCGCCTCGTGCGCCCGCGCATCGAGGCCATCGTCGCGATGAACGGGACCTACGGGCGGCCGCTGCACACGACCGTCTTCGGGCGCGTCGGCCCGCGCATCATCCCGCACGGCATGGAGGGCATGCGCCTGGGCCTGGTGGCGCTGCGCTCGCTGGTGCGCCGGGCCGCCGAGTTCCCGGTCGTCCTGGCCACGGCCAAGCGCCTGGGCGTCGTCGCCGACACGCTGGACGAGGCCGTCTTCCGCGATCTCGTCCGCGAGTACGTCCTGCTCGACTTCACGACCTACAACAAGATCCTCTACGCCCTGGGCCGCCACGACTGCGAGTCGGTCCTCGCCGGCCTCGACGTCCCGGTCCTGGTCATCGCCGGCGGGCGCGACCCGATGACGCCGCACTGGCTGTCCAAGCGCATGGTCGAGCTGCTGCCCGACGCCGAGCTGGCCGAGTTCCCCAAGGGCACCCACTATGTGCCGGTCGAGTTCCCGCGCGAGGTCAACGCGCGCCTCGAGCGCTTCCTCCGGGACAAGGTCGGACACCTCGGCGCCGAGGGGCGCGAGGCCACCGGCTGAGCCCTTGGTCACGTGCGCGGCGTGCTTAGGGTCGCGCACGCCGAACGCTCGGGAGGAGGTGCGTCCATGATCTTCGATCCGCTCTATCTGCTCATCCTCGTGGCCTCGGGGCTGCTGGGCTTTTGGGCCCAGCTCAAGGTCAAGGGGACCTTCCACAAGTGGAGCCGCGTCACGACCGGCGCCCGCATGACCGGCGCCGAGGTCGCGCGCGAGATCCTGCACGAGTCGGGCATCTTCGACGTGAAGATCGAGCGCGTCCACGGGTTCCTGTCGGACCACTACGACCCCGGCAGCAAGACGCTGCGGCTGTCGCCCGACGTCTACGACTCGACGTCCGTCGCCGCCGCGGGCGTCGCCGCCCACGAGGTCGGCCACGCGATCCAGCACGCGCGCCAGTACTTTCCCCTCCAGGTGCGCTCTTTCCTGGCGCCCGCCGCGGCCTTTGGCGGCAACATCTCGATCTACGTCATCATCCTGGGCATCATCACCGGCGCCCTCGGGATGGCGAAGATCGGCGTCCTGCTCTTTGGCCTGTCCACCCTCTTCGTGCTCGTGACGCTGCCGGTCGAGTTCGACGCGTCGAACCGCGCCAAGCGGCTGCTGCCGGCCCTGGGCCTGGCGCAGGGCGGGCACGAGGTCTCGGGCGTGCGGTCCGTGCTCAACGCGGCCGCGCTCACCTACGTGGCCGCCGCGGTCAGCTCGGTCGCCATGCTCTTGTACTGGATGCTCCGCGCGGGGCTCATCGGCGGTCGACAAGAATGACGGACACGATTGACGGCGCGACGGACGCGGACGGCGCGGCCTCGGGTCAACCCATCGTCGCCCTGCGCGCGGTCGAGAAGGACTACGCGCTGGGCAAGACCACGGTCCACGCCCTGCGCGGCGTGGATCTGACCCTGGGACGCGGCGAGTTCGCGGCCATCGCGGGCCCCTCGGGCAGCGGCAAGACCACGCTGCTCAACCTGGTGGGCTGCGTCGATCAGGCGACCCGCGGGCAGGTCCTGGTCGACGGGCAGGACACGGGCCGCCTGTCCGAGCGCAAGCTGACCGAGCTGCGGCTCAACAAGATCGGCTTCATCTTCCAGACCTTCAACCTCATCCCGGTGCTCGACGTGTTCGACAACGTCGAGTTCCCGCTGCTGCTGCAGAAGGGCGTGTCCAAGGCCGAGCGCCGGCGGCGCGTCCTGGACCTGGTCGAGCGCGTGGGCCTGACGGCGCAGCTGAAGCAGCGGCCGGGCGAGCTGTCGGGCGGGCAGCGCCAGCGCGTCGCCATCGCGCGCGCGCTGGTGACGCGGCCGCGCATCGTGCTGGCCGACGAGCCGACGGCGAACCTGGACAGCGAGACCGGCCGCCGCATCATCGATCTCATGCGCGAGATCAACGAGGCCGAGCGGACGACCTTCATCTTCTCGACCCACGACCACCAGGTGATGAGCTACGCGCGGCGCATGATCCGGCTGGTCGACGGCCGCATCGCCGAGGACGGCGCCCTCGCGACCGGGGCGGCGCCGCGGGCGGCGAACGGCTGATGCTGCTCCGCATCGCCTTCCGCAACCTCTGGCTGCACCGCCTGCGCACCCTCATCGTCGGGGGCATCCTGACGTTCGGCACGGTGCTGGTCATCGTCGGCAACGCGGTGCTCGACGCCATCGACGCCGGCATGGAGCGCAGCATCGTCCACAGCATCGCCGGGCACCTGCAGGTCTTCTCGGACGACGCCAAGGACGAGCTGCAGATCTTCGGCGCCATCGGCATGGCCGAGCAGGACATCGGGCGCATCGACGACTACGCCGCCGTCGAAGCGGCCCTGGCCGAGCTCGACAACGTGGCCGCCGTCGTCCCGATGGGGCAGCACAACTCCATCGTCTTCGGCTCGAACCTGCTCGAGCGCAAGCTGCGCGACCTGAGGCAGGCGGTCGAGGACCGGGACGCCGCGCGCGTGGCGTCGCTCAAGGCCCACGTTCGCAGCGTCGTGGCCGGCCTCGAGGAGGATCTGTCCAAGGTCGGCGAGCTGGCCGCCGACGACGCCGCCGACCCGCAGCAGCTCGAGGCGCTCGAGCGCGTGCAGCAGGACGCCTTCTGGCAGGGGTTCGACGAGGACCCGGTCGCCGCGCTCGAGCTTCTGGACACGCGGGTGGCGCCGCTGGTGATGAACCCGTCGATGTACTTCCTGCGCTACATCGGCACCGACCCCGACCGCTTCGCCGAGACCTTCGAGCTGTTCGAGATCGTCGACGGGCAGGCCATCCCCGAGGGCGAGCGCGGGCTGCTGCTGAACAAGAGCGTCTACGAGAAGTGGATCAAGGACCGCACGGCGCGGCGCCTGGACGACGTCAAGGAGGCGCGCGAGACCGAGGGCCGGCGCATCGCCGACGACGAGAGCCTGCAGACGCTGGTGCGCTACAACCGCGAGCAGGTGGCCAGCCTGCTGCGCGAGATCGACCCCGACGAGGCGCAGGCCCTGGCCACGGCGCTGCGCGAGGCGCTGGGCGCGAGCGACACCGAGCTGCCCGCGCTGCTGACGAAGCTGCTGGACACGACCGACGCCAACTTCGACCGGCATTACGCCATCTTCTACGAGCACGTCGCGCCGCGCATCCCGCTGTACGCCTTCCCGGTCGGCAGCGAGATGACCATCACCTCGTTCACCCGCGCCGGGTACGTGCGGTCGGTGAACCTGAAGGTCTGGGGCACCTACCAGTTCCGCAGCCTCGAGAAGTCGGCGCTGGCGGGCGGGCACCACCTGATGGATCTGGTCAGCTTCCGCGAGCTGTACGGCTTCGTGACGGCCGAGCAGCAGGCCGAGATCGCGGTCATCAAGGACAAGGCGGGCGCCCAGGAGGTCGCGCGGGCCGAGGCCGAGGACGTGCTGTTCGGCGAGGACGCGGAGCTGGTCGACGAGACGGAGCGCACCGGCTTCGACGAGTTCCAGGGGGCGCAGCTGGCCGGCGTGCGGGCCGAGGCCGAGGCGCGGTCGACCCGCTTCACGCGGGCGGATCTGTACGAGGGGCCGGCCCTGAACGTGGCCGTGCTGCTGAAGGACCCGGCGCGGCTGCCCGAGACGCGCGCCGCCATCGAGCGGATCGCCGACGAGCGCGGGCTGGGGCTGCAGACGCGCACCTGGCACGAGGCGTCGGGCCTGGTCGGGCAGATGGTGACCTCGGTGCGGCTCGTGCTGTACGTGGCGGTCGCCATCATCTTCATCGTGGCGCTGGTCATCCTGAACAACACGATGGTCATGGCGACCATGGAGCGCGTGCGCGAGATCGGCACCATCCGCGCCATCGGCGGCCAGCGCGGCTTCATCCTGCGCCTGTTCCTGCTCGAGACGCTGCTGCTGGGCCTCGTCTTCGGGGTCGTCGGCGCGCTGGCGGGCGGCGGCCTGGTCACCTGGATGGGCACGGCCGGGCTGCCGGCCAGCCACGACATCCTGTACTTCCTGTTCGCCGGCCCGGCGCTGTACCCGACCCTGACCGTCGGGCACGTCGTCGGCGCCCTGTCGCTCATCCTGGTGGTCGGCCTGCTCTCGACCTTCTACCCGGCGGTCATCGCGACGCGCATCACCCCGATCGAGGCCATGAACGCCAAGGAGGCCGCGTGAAGCAGCTCTTGCGCATCGGGGTGCGGAACCTGCTGCAGAACCGGCGGCGCAGCCTGATGCTGGGCGGCGCCATCGCGCTGGTCACGCTGCTGCTGGTCATGCTGCTCGCCATCTCGGGCGGCATGCAGGCGACGATGCTGCGCTCGGCGACCACGCTGACGACCGGGCACGTCAACGTCGCCGGCTTCTACAAGGTGACCTCGACCGGGTCGGGGCCGCTGGTGTCGGGCTACCCCAAGCTGCTCGAGCTGGTGCGCGAGACCGTCCCCGAGGCCAAGCTGGTCGTCCCGCGGGCGCGCGGGTGGGGCAAGATCATCAGCGAGACGTCGTCGCTCCAGGCCGAGGTGGGCGGCGTCGACATCGCCGGCGAGGCGACCTTCCGCGAGGTCGTCCGGGTCGAGGAGGGCTCGCTCGACGGGCTGGCCGAGCCCGGCACGCTGCTGGTGTTCCGCAAGCAGGCCGAGCGGCTGGGGCTGGCGGTCGGCGACATGGTGACCATCAGCGCGCCGACCTTCCGCGGCGTGAACAACACGGTCGACGTGCGCGTCGTGGCCATCGCGGCCGATCTGGGGCTCCTCAGCCAGATGGTCGTGTTCACCCCCGCGCAGACCGTGCGCAAGCTCTACCAGCTCTCGGACGAGACCACCGGCGCGCTGATGATCACCTTGCACGACCGGGCCGACGCGCCGGCCGTGCAGGAGCGGCTACGCAAGGTCATCGGTGAGGCCGGCTACACGCTGATGGACGTGCAGGCCGGGCAGCCCTACTGGATGAAGTTCGACACCGTGAACCGCGAGGACTGGACCGGCCAGAAGATCGACGTCACCCGCTGGGACGACGAGGCGTCGTTCCTCAAGCGCATGGTCGACACCTTCGACGTGCTGGCGGCGCTGCTGGTGGGGGTGCTGCTGGTCATCATCGTGGTCGGCATCATGAACACCCTGTGGATGACCATCCGCGAGCGGACCAGCGAGATCGGCACCCTGCGGGCCATCGGGATGGCCAGGTCGCGGGTCCTGTCGATGTTCCTCATCGAGTCGTTCGTGCTCTCGGCCAGCGCCAGCCTCTTCGGCGCCGCGGTGGGCCTGGGCCTGGCGCTCGGCCTCGACGGCTGGGGCATCCCCATCGGCAACGAGTCGCTTCAGATCTTCCTGATGAGTGACACCCTGCGCCTCGCCATCGACCTGCCGACGCTGGCGCGCGCGCTGGTCACGGTGGTCGCCGTGACGACGCTGGGCGCGCTGTACCCCTCGTGGCGCGCCGCCCGCATGCGCCCGGTGACCGCCATCCACACGGTCGGCTGAGACCGTCGGACCCCGCCAAGGAGCCCCCGATGTCCTTCACGCTCGCTTCGCTCCCTCGCGCGCTGGCGCTGGCCCTGACCGCCGCGCTCGGCGCCCTGGCGCTGCTGGCGCCCTCGAAGGCCGCCGCGCTGGACGAGCCCGCCATGATCGAGCTGCTGAAGGAGGTCGACGTCCGCCAACGCAACTCGGGCGACTGGAAGGCGCTGGCCTACATGCAGCAGAAGGAGAAGGGCAAGAGCGACGTCGCCTACGAGATGGTCATCTATCGGCGCGACGCCGACGAGAAGCTGATGTTCCTGTTCATGGCGCCCAAGTCCGAGGCCGGCAAGGGCTACCTGCGCATCGACGACAACATCTGGATGTACGACCCGAACGTCGGCAAGTGGGAGCGGCGCACCGAGCGCGAGCGCATCGGCGGCACCGACAGCCGCCGCGCCGACTTCGACCAGTCGAAGCTGGCCGTCGAGTACACGCCGACCTACCTGGGCGCGGACAAGCTGGGCAAGTTCGACGTCCACAAGCTCAAGCTCGCCGTCAAGGCGGGCCGCGACGTGGCGTGGCCCATCATCGAGCTGTGGGTGGACCAGGCGACCGGGAACGTGCTCAAGCGGCAGGAGTTCGCGCTCAGCGGCAAGCTGATGCGCACCGCGCTGTACCCCAAGTGGCACAAGGTCTACAGCGAGTCGAAGCAGGCCGACGTCTGGTACCCCAAGCAGATGTACTTCTACGACGAGGTCGAAAAGGGCAACCAGACCATCGTCAGCATCAAGGACATCGATCTGCGAGGGCTCGACAAGAACATGTTCACCAAGGCCTGGCTCGAGTCCAAGAGCCGATGAGGCGCGGGCTGGCGTGGGCCGCGGCGGTGACGGTCGCGCTCCATGGGGCCCTGTCCGCCGCCCCGGCGTCCGCCCAGCCCGAGGGCGATCGTCCCGACGAGGACGAGCTGTTCGGCGGGTCGGACGACGACACCGACGACGCGCCGAGCCAGGCGCCCCAGAGGCCGTCGACCGGCGACGCCGAGGCCGACCGCGAGCGCGACCTCTTCGGCGGCGATGACGACGGGGACGCGCGCCCGGGGACCGGCATCGACGAGTCGCTGCTGGTCGACCCGCTGACCATCGGGGGCCAGGTCTACCTGCGCTTTGTGACGCAGGTGCAAGACGGGCGCGCGCTGACCGACTCGGTCTTCTCGATGCCCAACCTGCTCGACCTGTACCTCGACGCGCGCCCCGACCCGCGCGTGCGCGCCTTCGTCAACGGCCGGCTGGTGTTCGACCCGACCGTGGACGAGGGCGACGTCGACCTGGTCGGCCAGCCCATCGCCCAGTCGCGGGTCCTGCTGGACCAGATGTGGGTCAAGACCGACATCGCGCGGCGCGTGTTCCTGACGGTGGGGCAGGAGCGCATCAAGTGGGGCGCGGCGCGCCTGTGGAACCCGACCGATTTCCTGAACGCGACCCGCCGCGACCCGCTGACCTTCTTCGACGAGCGCACCGGCGTGCCGATGCTGAAGGTCCACGTGCCGTTCGAGGAGCTGGGCTGGAACGCCTACGGCTTCGCGCTTTTCGACGGCGCCGACACGCTGGGGCAGGTCGGCGGCGCGGGGCGGCTCGAGATGGTCTTCGGCACCGCCGAGGTCAGCCTGAGCGCGGTGGCCGGCGACCAGCGGCGCGGGGCCATCGGGGCGGACGTGTCGGCCGGCGTGGGCGAGCTGGACGTCTACGCCGAGGTGGCGCTGACCCACGAGCGCGGCCGCAAGCGGTGGTCGGGCGACTTCTCCCTGAGCCCGCTGACCCTGCCCGCCGAGCGGACGCTGGACGACTGGTTCGTGCAGGCGAGCGGCGGTTTCAGCTGGTCGTTCAAGCCCAACGAACAGGACTTCATGGCCCTGGGCGCCGAGTACTTCTTCAACCCGCTCGGCTACGAAGACGCCGACCTGTACCCGTGGCTCATCCTCAACGGCGCCTTCGAGCCCTTCTACCTGGGCCGACACTACGCGGCGGTCTTCCTGCTGGTCCCGTCGCCCGGCGACTGGAACGACGTCACCTTCACGACCTCGACCCTGGGCAACCTGTCGGACCGCACCTTCGTCACGCGCGTGGACGCGGCCATCCAGGTGCACAACCGCCTGCGGGTGGAGGCCTACGCCCAGGTGCACTACGGGCGCGCGGGCGGCGAGCTGCGCTTCGAGCTGGAGATCCCCGACCTGGGCCCCCTCCGCGAGCAGCCCGACGTGACGCTGCCGCCGCCGGGGCGCATCCCGCCGCCGCTGATGAACCTGGGCCTGAACCTGCGCGTCGCCATCTGACGCCCGGGCCCGGGGACGGTCAGGGCCCGGCGTGATCCCAGCCGGGGTCGTCGCCCGCGAAGGCGTGGATCCAGGCGCGGCCGCTGATGGGCGCGCCCGTGGCGCTGGGCGCGGTGGTCCAGGCCTTGTCGGTCAGCACGTGATCGAGGCCGTCGGCCAGGAAGAAGCGCTGGTTGCTCGCCGCGGCCAGCTTCTGTTGGTCGAGCGCCTGCTGGACACCGTCGACCGGCAGGCCGAAGTACCCGGCGATGACCGCGTCCTGCCGGAACGAGACCACGCCGACGCGGCTGGGGGCCGGCAGCGCGTCGGCCAGGAACGGGAGCACCTGGGACAGGCCGTCCTCGCAGTCGTCGCAGCCCGCGGGCCACTCGGGCGCCCACACCTTCACCGCGCCGGCGAAGCGGTCCCAGGCCATGTCGATGGGCAGGCCGCCGTCGCTCAGCACGTCCACGCGGACGCCCGGCCCGAAGGCGGCCTGAAAGCGCGTGGCGTTGAACAGGGCGCCATAGCCGCCAGCGCTGAGGCCGAAGAGCACGACCCGCGTGGCGTCGGGGAAGCTGGTGGCCAGGCGGTCCGCGAAGGCCTGCATGTTCAGCGCGCCGACGTGGTGGAGATCGCGCGTTTGGCCGAGCGCTTCATAGGTCTGCACGCGCGTGCCGAGGTGCAGGTCGCCCGTGCAGTAGGGCAGGAAGGCCTGGTGGGCGTCGCGCAGCGGGTTGTCGACGTCGTCGCGGTCCATCAGGACGCGCTTGGAGTGGGCGGCGGCCTGGGCGACGATCGCGGCCTCGCCCAGGGTGTCCTCGACGTAGGCGGCGGTCTTCAGGCCGTAGCAGGCGCCGACCTCCCAGCAGGCCCCGCCGCCCTGCACCAGGACCACCAGGGTGCTGGCGTCGGGGCTCGCGCGCAGGGCCAGGCCGGTGTCCGAGCCGTTGCCGCACCGCGCGCCCTCGACGGGCAGCCAGGTCCAGCTGGCGGAGGGCGTGTCAGCGTCGTCGGTCACGTCATCGGCCGACGCGCCGTCTTCGGCGACGTCCGCGGCGACGTCCGGCGCTTCGCCGACGTCCATGGTGTCGCCGGCGGCGTCATCGGCCGGGGCGCTGGTGTCGTCCTGGACCTCTACGTCGGCCTCGTCGAGCGCGGTGTCGACGTCGACGTCGGGCGCGGCGTCGGAGATCACGTCCGCGGGGGCGGCCGGACCGGCGGCGTTGGGGCCGCAGGCGGCCAGGGCGATGAGGAGGAGGGGCGAGGTGAGGCGCATGGGGGGGCTCGGTCGTCGATCCGTGAAGCGACGCACCATCATCGCTGGCTCCGCTCAGTAATAGAAGAGCGCGAGGAGCTGCGCGTCGGCGGCCTCGCCGCGCAGGCGCGCCTCGAGGCTGAGGCCCAGGTGCTCGGTGACCAGCCAGCGCAGCGTCGCGTCGACCGCGACCGGGTCGGGGCCGGCCTGCCAGGGCGACAGCAGCCAATCGGCCGTCACCAGCGCGACGAGCGGGTCGGACAGGCGCACACGCAGGCCGCCCCACGGCCCGGCGCTGAGGCGGACCGGGCCGTCCCAGGCGCCCGGGACCGTAGGCCCGCCCAGCACGCGCGTGTCGGCGCCGGCGAAGACCACGACGCGGTCGTCCAGCCAGCCCAGGGCGGCTCCGGCGGCCATGCGCAGCTGCCCCGCGAGGGCGCCGGGGCGGCCCAGGTCCTCGAGCGTGGTCACGCCGGCGTCCAGGCGCCAGCTGACCTTGTGCTCGATGCGGCGCAGGGGCGCCAGGGTGGTGACGCGGACCACGCTGGAGGCCAGGGCGAGGTCGTCCCAGGACGGCGCCGGGTCGTGGGTCAGGCGCAGGCGGGTCGGGAAGAACTCGAGGCTGGCCAGCTCGGGGTAGCCGCGGGGCGCGTCGGCGAGGTCGTGCATCGCCGGGCGCCAGTCCAGGGTCTGCACGACGCCGCCGGCGCGCGTGAGGCCCATGCCGAAGCCGAAGCGGGCCGAGCCGTGGGCGAGGTGCGGGCCCGACAGCGCGGTGGCCGACAGATCCAGCGCGGGGCTGGTGACGCCCAGGGCGGCGCGGCGGGCGAGCAGCGCGTGCTTCTTGTCGGCGCCGACGCCCTCGCCGCGCAGCAGCTCGTCGGCGTGGCGCAGGTCGATGAGGTCGGCGGCGGCGTCCATGGCGGCGACCAGCTCGGCCTGGGGGAGGGCGGGCGAGGCGGCGCGCGGGTCGTCGGCCAGGGCGTGGGCCGCGTCGAGCTGGGCGTCGGTGAGCTGGGCGACGCGGCGGACCAGCTGCGTGCGCAGCGAGGCGCGGTAGCGGACGGCGCGCACCAGGCCGGGATGCTCCATCAGGCGCTTGACCGTGTCGGCCGGGATGACGTGGACGCCGAAGCCGTCGGTCAGCGGCAGGTGGGGCAGGGCGGCCTCGAGGGCGGCGAGGATGTGGTACGAGCAGTTCTCGTCCAGGTAGTAGTAGTCGAAGTGGGTCTGGCCCAGCTCCCAGAGGTGGGCGAGCAGCTGGCGGAGCTGGGCCGGGCTCAGGGCCAGCTCGTAGTCCCACAGGTCGCGCGACTCGTGGTCGTTGTACTCGCGGACCTTGTAGTAGTACGGGACGCGCTTGAAGGTGCCGGGGAACTGGCCGGTCAGCCCCTTGAAGGCGTAGAGCGCGGCGTTGGTGGTGTCGACGTCGGCCGAGAAGTCGATGCCGAAGTCCAGCAGCTCGCGGCGCTCGCCGGCGAGGCGGGCGTCGTCGCGGTGCAGGCGCAGGAAGGTGTGGCCGAAGGCCGAGGCGGGCGCGCCCAGGTAGTAGCTGGAGAAGACCAGGCTGACGCCGCGCGGCGACAGGTCGGCGGCGAAGCGCTCGAGGCCCGGGCAGCGGACGGCGGGCAGGCGGGCCGGGTCGATGGCCAGCTCGGTGGACAGCCAGGCCAGCCGCGCCGGGAAGCGGCACAGGGCGTGGGGGCTGGGCGGCGGACGGACCGCGTCGGGGGGAGGGGGCGGGAGCGCGGGCGCCGGGGCGAAGAAGGCGCGCAGCGTGGCGGCCAGCTCGGCGCCGGGGTCGGTCTTTCCGGTGGGCGCCAGGAAGAAGGCGGCGCCGTCGGCTTCGCTCTCGTAGCCGCCGAAGGTCGTCGGCCGCCAGTGGCCCAGGGTCAGCCACTGCCGTGAGTGGGCGAGGCCCCGCTGGTGGGCGGCGGCGACGAGCGCCTGGACCTGTGGCGGGTCCGCGGGGAGCGCCACCGGGCGCGGCGCCGAAGCGCACGCGCCCAGGGTGGCGATCAAGACGACGAGGGCTTGGCGCAACTCAGATGAGGTTGTCGCAGGCGAGGGTCGCGTCCTGGCCGAGCAGGTCGACGATCCGGTCGCTGACCTCGACGTCGCTGGTCTGCGCGGTCGGGAAGATGGTCGCGTAGTTGGCCTGCAGGCGCTGGCCGACGGCCGCCGGGTCGCTGCAGCCGGCGAGGCTCGACAGGTTGGCCAGGGTCTCGCCGTCGCCCTTGGCGATGTCCTTGGCCAGCGCCTGGCGGTTGGTCTGGATGAAGTTGCGGGCGCCGACCTGGCTCACGACGTTGCTGCCGCAGTTCGAGGTCCCGAAGGTGATGCCGAAGGTCTGGCTGAACAGGAAGCCGTTGGTGGTGGCCGCCAGGACCTGGACGATGCCCGGCGTCGAGCCGAAGATCATGGAGCCCAGGCCGCAGCCGGCGTCGCCGTAGGACCCGCGCTGGGCGGAGGCGGGTGCGGCGGTGAGGGTGACGAGCGCGAGGGCGAGGGCGGCGGTGGCGGCGATCTTCCGCATCGGGAGGCTCCTGGGTCTTCGTGGTAGGTGAGGGGGACGTCGCCTTGTTTACGGGCTTGCTGCGCTGCAAGGCAAGCGGGAGGGCGCGGCAGAGCGTCCGGTTCCAAGCCGCCTTCAGGCGCGGCTTGGTCGCGGGGCGGCCGGCGTGCTTCAATGCGGCCCATGAAGACCTCTCTGTCTCGCAGGCCCTTCGCGCTCACGATCTCCGGCTGGGTCGGCGCGCTCGCCATCACCGCGGGCTGCGCCACCGGCGCCCCCACGCCGGCGCGGGCCGCCGAGAGAGCGCCCGTGGCCGCCGCGTCCGTCGCTCCGGCCGTGGTGGTCGCGCCGGCCGAGGAGGCGCCCGCCCCGCAGGCCTCGGAGCTGATCCTGCCCGCCCGCTGCCGCAAGGCCCCGCGTCCGGTCGAGCGCGCGCCCGAGGGTTTCCCCAGCGAGGTCAAGCTGCCGCCCAAGGTCCCCGGCGCGTGGCTGACGCGCCGCGAGACGCAGCGGCACGCCGACGGCCGGGTCGAGCCGGTCGCCGCCATCTACGAGCTGCGCGCGCAGCAGATCGACACCAAGAAGGTGCGGCGCCACTTCGAGCGCACCCTGCGGCGCTGGACCGGCGGCTTCAGCGACACGGCCGAGGGGCCGGTCGGGCGCTTCCAGCGCGGCGACGTCTCGGTCGAGGTGCGGCTCGACGGCGCGGGCGGCCTGCGCCTGGTCGTCCGGGCGCTGCCGGTCTGCGCGGCCCGCTGACCGGCGCCGGCCGAGGCCGCCGCAGCGGCCCCGACGCGGCGATCAGAAGTTCTCGCTCTTGACCTTGGCGCCGACGTACTCGCGGTACAGGCGCTGGATCCACTTGACCGAGATCTCCTTGGGGCAGGCGGCCTCGCACTCGAGCGTGTTGGTGCAGGCGCCGAAGCCCTCGAGGTCCATCTGCGCCACCATGCGCGCGGCGCGGCGGCGGCGCTCGGGCTGGCCCTGGGGCAGCAGCGAGTAGTGGCCCACGCGCGCGCCGACGAACAGCATGGCCGCCGCGTTCTTGCAGGAGGCCACGCAGGCGCCGCAGCCGATGCAGGCGGCGGCGTCGAAGGCCTCGGCGGCCACGTCGCGCCCGATGGGCATCGCGTTGCCGTCGGGCGCGCTGCCGACGTTGGTCGAGTTGTAGCCGCCGGCGGCCTGGATGCGGTCGAAGGCGCTGCGGTCGACCACGAGGTCGCGGATGACCGGGAAGGCCTTGGCGCGCCACGGCTCGAGTGTCAGCGCGTCGCCCGACTTGAAGCGCCGCATGTGCAGCTGGCACACGGTCGTGCCGCGGTCGGGCCCGTGGGCCTGCCCGTCGATCATGAAGCCGCACGAGCCGCAGATGCCCTCGCGGCAGTCGTGGTCGAAGGCGATGGGGTCGCGCCCCTCGCGGACGAGGTTCTCGTTCAAGGTGTCGAGCATCTCGAGGAACGAGATGTCGCTCGGCACCTGGCGGACCTCGTAGGTCTCGAATTGCCCAGGCTGGTTCGGGCCCGGCTGACGCCAGACGCGGAGCGTGAGATCGATGAGGGTCGACGTCTCGGAGGCTGCCATCCCTAGGTCCTCACTTGTAGCTGCGCTGGCTGGGCTTGACGAACTCGAAGTTCAGCTCCTCCTTGTGGAGGACCGGCGCCTTGCCGACGCCGGCGAACTCCCACGCGGCCACGTGCGTGAAGTTCTCGTCGTCACGCAGCGCCTCGCCGTCGGGCGTCTGGAACTCCTCGCGGAAGTGCCCGCCGCAGGACTCGTCGCGGTAGGCGGCGTCCTGGACCATCAGCTCCGCGAACTCGAGGAAGTCCGCGACGCGCCAGGCCTTCTCGAGCTCGGGCTCGAGCCCGCGCCCGTCGCCCGGGACGCGCACGTCCTGCCAGAACTGCTCGCGCAGCGCGACGATCTTCTGGCGGGCCTCCTCGAGGCCCTCCTTGGTGCGCGACATGCCGCACTTGTCGAGCATCACCTCGCCCAGGGCCCGGTGGAACGTGTCCACCGTCTGCTTGCCCTTGATGCTGGTGAGCTTGCCGATCTTGTCCCGCACCCCGGCCAGCACCTCCTTGCACGTCGGGTGGTCCGGCGTGACCTGGCCCAGCGGGGTGCCGGCCAGGAAGTCGGCGATGGTGTAGGGGATGATGAAGTAGCCGTCGGCCAGGCCCTGCATCAGCGCGCTGGCGCCCAGGCGGTTGGCGCCGTGGTCCGAGAAGTTGGCCTCGCCCAGCACGAACAGGCCGGGGACGTTGCTCATCAGGTTGTAGTCGACCCAGAGGCCGCCCATCGTGTAGTGCGGCGCCGGGTAGATCACCATCGGGACCTCGTAGGGGTTCCGCGCGGTGATCTTCTCGTACATGTCGAAGAGGTTGCCGTACTTGGTGCTGATGACGTCGCGCCCGTCGCGCTTGATGGCGTCGCGGAAGTCCAGGTAGACCGCGCGGCCGGTCGGGCCGACGCCGCGCCCGTCGTCGCAGGCGTACTTGGCGTTGCGCGAGGCGACGTCGCGCGGGACCATGTTGCCGAAGGTCGGGTACTTGCGCTCGAGGTAGTAGTCGCGCTCGTCGTCGGGGATCTGGTTGGCCGGCCGCTTGTCGCCCGGGTTCTTGGGCACCCAGACGCGGCCGTCGTTGCGCAGCGACTCGCTCATCAGGGTCAGCTTGGACTGGCCCTCGCCGGCGGACGGGATGCAGGTCGGGTGGATCTGCGTGAAGCACGGGTTGGCGAACAGGGCGCCGCGCTTGGCCGCGCGCCAGGCCGCCGTCACGTTCGACTTCATCGCGTTGGTCGACAGGTAGAAGACGTTCGAGTACCCGCCGGTGGCCAGCACGACCGCGTGGGCGGTGTGCACCTCGAGCTCGCCCGTGTCGAGGTTGCGCGTGACGATGCCGCGCGCCACGCCGTCGATGACGATGACGTCCAGCATGTCGCGCCGGGCGTACATCTTGACCTTGCCCGTGTCGACCTGGCGCATCAGGCCCGCGTAGGCGCCCAGCAGCAGCTGCTGGCCGGTCTGCCCACGGGCGTAGAAGGTGCGCGAGACCAGCACGCCGCCGAAGGTGCGGTTGTCGAGCGTGCCGCCGTACTCGCGGGCGAAGGGGACGCCGGCCGCGACGGCCTGGTCGATGATGTTCGCCGACACCTCGGCCAGCCGGTAGACGTTCGACTCACGCGCGCGGAAGTCGCCGCCCTTCACCGTGTCGTAGAACAGGCGGAAGGTGCTGTCGTTGTCGTTCTGGTAGTTCTTGGCCGCGTTGATGCCGCCCTGGGCGGCCACGCTGTGGGCGCGGCGCGGGCTGTCGTGGAAGCAGAAGGCCTTCACGTTGTAGCCGAGCTCGCCCAGCGTCTGGCAGGCGGCCGCGCCGGCGAGGCCCGTGCCGACCACGATGACGTCGAACTTGCGCTTGTTGATGGGGCCGACGAGCTTGAGCTGGGCCTTGTGGCTGGACCAGCGCGACTCGATGGGTCCGCTCGGGATCTTGGCGTCGAGTGCCATCGCCGGTGCTCCTCAGGAGGCCATGGATTTGATGAGCGCCCAGATCGGGAAGGACGCGAAGCCCAACCCGAGGATGGCGGCCAGGACGAAGCCGCCCTGGCGGATGATCGGCGTGTACTTCTTGTGGGCGACGCCGAACGAGCGGAAGGCGCTGGAGATGCCGTGGAAGATGTGCCAGCCGATGAGCAGGCTGCCCACGAAGTACAGCGCCGCGTGGAAGGGCTGGGCGAGCAGGGTGCTGGTCTTGTCGGCCAGGTCCCCGCCGGCCGGCAGGCGCTGGAAGCGGTAGTCGTAGATGTGGACGATGATGAACAGCAGGGCCACGAGGCCGCTCAACATCATCATCTTCGAGGCCGCCGTGCGCCAACGGTCGTCGCGCTTGCTGCCGCTGACGGCGTAGCGCTGGCCACGGGCCTCGCTGTTGCCCTTGATCAGCCACGACACGAAGATGACGTGGACCAGGAACGCCACGAGCAGCAGCACCTCGAGCACGGGCAGCAGCGCCAGCTCGTGCAGCTCCGACGCGTACTGGTTGTACGTGACCGGATCGAAGTAGATGAGCAGGTTCCCGAGCAGGTGGAGGACCAGGTACAGCACCAGGCCGAGGCCGGTGACCGCGACGACCACCTTCTTGCCAATCGTGGAGGTCAGGACTTCACGCAACCAGCTCAACGTCCGTCTCCTTGCCGCCGTCGCGCGACGCCCGGGCCGCGCAGGCGGTCCAGCCACCGACGGGCGCTCACGCCCGCGGAGTCAGCCGGCCGCTCTGGCCGGCGCGATGCGTCGCCTGCGCCCGCTCAGCTAATGCAGAACGGCGCGGAAAACAAGCCTTTCATCCCCGGAAACACGCGATAACCAACGCGACTGCGCGCGCGTCGCCGAGGCCCCTTCGCTGCGCCGCGACACGACCCGGCGCCGCCAGGAACAACCCGGCCGACGCCCAGGTTGTTCACGGTGGCCGCGCCCTCCGCCCCGCGCGCCCGAGCCGCCTCCCGAGGAGGACCCCGTGACCGGCCGCCTCTTCCTCGCCCTGCTGGCCACCCTCATCGCCGCCCTCGCCCTGTCGGGCGTCTTCGACGACGACCCCGGGCACGTGCGACAGGTGCTCACCCAGGCCGAGCCCACGACCCACCTGCACGTCCGGATGCAGGGCCGCGTCGAGCCCGACGACCTGCCCGCCTTCGTCGCCGAGCACGGCCTCGAGGACGCCTTCTGCCAGGCCGCGCGCACCGCCGCCACCGCCCCCAGCCCCAACGCCCTGCTGGTCCAGCTGCAGTATTGGTTCCGCGCCCTCGAGCCCCGCGACGCCGCCGACTGCCTGGGCCGCGCCATCCTCACCTACACCCGCGACACGGGCTTCATCCCCTCGGGCTACGACGCGCCCCACGCCGTGGCCGTCTGCCGCAACCTGACCGCCTGGAAGGAGCTCGACCGCGCGCTGCCCGCCGACACCCTGGCGAAGCTGCTCGGCTCCCTGCCCACCTACACCGACTGCGAGGGCCCCCTCGGCGCGCTGCTCGAGGGCTCCCCCCGCGCCCGCCACCTCGCCGCCCGCGCCATCCAGGCCCACCCCCGCCTCGCCCCCGAGCTGAACGTCCCCCCCGACGCGCTCCTGCCCCCGCCCGGCGACCCCGTCGGCGACGCCCGCTGATCCCGCTCGCCGCTCGCGCCGGCGCCGCCCTGGGAAATCGCTGCCTTACGCGCTGACGGCGCCAGACCCGTGACGGCGGTCCCCCGCTCGCCTACGGTGACCCACGGCTCACCAAAGCACGCGAGCTCGCACGAGCGGTCCCCCTCCGGCCCGTCGCCAACCCCTGGCGTCGCGCCTCCGAGCGGACCCGTCGGCGGATGCGTCATCCGAAGCCCGGGCGCCTGCTGAAGGCCGCGCCGTTCGCTTCACCCGCGTGACCCCCCGCCGACGGACCCCTCGCGAGCTCCTCGGGTCCCGACCGCCGCACGGCGTCGGGGCGGCGCACCAGTTCGCCCGGAGCGGGCGGGGGAGGGTTCCATGGTTGGCACCAAGATGCTGGGCCGTCTGGCCCTGGCGAGCGCCGTGGCGTTCGCGGGTTGCAGCGACACCGCGACCGGCGACGTCCGGGGCGACGAGGTGGACGCGGGCGAGCTCGAGCTGCCGCCCGAGGGCGCGCCGCCGGCGGACGCGGTGGACGAGGCCGCGCCGGACGTGGCGGACACCAGCGGCGAGGAGTTCGACGTCGCGGACCCGGCGCCCGGCGAGATCGGCTGGCCTTGCAGCGACAACGGCGACTGCTTCTCGGGTTACTGCGTCCCGGCCGCGGTCGGTCAGGTCTGCTCCAAGCAGTGCGTGGACCGCTGCCCCGCCGGGTGGAGCTGCCGCGGCGTCATCAGCGGCGCGGACATCGCCTTCATCTGCATCCCGGCGAGCGGGCGCCTGTGCGAGCCGTGCACCTCGGACCACCAGTGCAACGGCGGCCTGTGCCTGACCTTCGCCGACGGGCGGTCCTGCTCGACGCCCTGCGCGGACGGCGAGTGTCCGTCGGGCTACCGGTGCGAGGAGGTCGGCAGCGAAGAGGACGCCGAGGCTCCGGCCCGGGCGCAGTGCGTCCCCATCTCCGACACCTGCGACTGCCTGCCGGAGCAGGACGGCCAGACGCGCGGGTGCATGGTGGCCAACGCACACGGCGTCTGCTCGGGCAGCCAGACCTGCCAGCCCTTCGACCAGCCCGGCTGGTCGGCCTGCACGGCGCCCACGCCCTCCGAGGAGGTCTGCGACGGCCTCGACAACGACTGCGACGGCCTGGTCGACGTCGGCCTGGCGCCCGAGTTCTGCGACGTGCAGGCGGGCGTCTGCGCCGGGTCCACGCGCCTGTGCGGCGGCGCCGAGGGCTGGCTCGACTGCACGGCCGCGCAGTTCGGCCCGCACTACGAGGCCGTCGAGACCTCGTGCGACTACCTCGACAACGACTGCAACGGCGTCGTGGACGACGGCTTCCGCGTCGACGGCAAGTACGTCGGCCAGCAGCACTGCGGGGCCTGCGGCGTCAGCTGCGACGGCGCGATCCCCAACGCGACCGCCGTCTGCGACGGGACGCTCGAGCAGCCGACCTGCGTCGTCGGCGCCTGTGACCCCGGCTTCGTCGCCATCGGGCCGCTGCAGTGCGTCCCGGCCACCCTGGGGGCCTGCACGCCGTGCCTGGACGACGCGGGCTGCGTGCTGCCGGGCGCCGCCTGCGTGCCGCTGGCCGACGGGTCGTTCTGCGTCAACCCGTGCCAGTCCGACTCCGAGTGCCAGCCCGGATACGGCTGCCAGGCGGTCGCCGAGGCGGGCGACGCGACCTACTGCGTCCCCGACACGCAGGCCTGCAAGTGCGACGGGACCAACCTCGCGCTGCAGAAGGCCTGCGAGCTGCCCGACGCGAGCGACGAGTACACCTGCTTCGGCAGCCAGCAGTGCACGCCGACCGGCTGGAGCGCCTGCGAGCTGCCCGGCGAGACCTGCAACTACGCCGACGACGACTGCGACGGGCTGATCGACGAGGGCTTCGTCGACGCGTTCGGCGCCTACGTCTCGGACCACCACTGCGGGGCCTGCGGCAAGGACTGCACGCTGCTGACCTTCAGCGGGACCGAGGGGGCCTGCAACGCGAACGTCGACCCGCCGATCTGCAGCGTCAAGTGCACCAGCAACTGCTTCGACCTCAACGCCAACCCGAACGACGGCTGCGAGTGCTGCGACCCCGGGCCCATCGACTTCCCGGACCCGCTGGCCGTCGACGCCAACTGCGACGGCATCGACGGCGAGAAGGACAACGCGATCTTCGTCTCCAAGGAGGGCGACGACGCCAACCCCGGCACCTGGAAGCAACCCAAGCTCACCATCCAGGCCGGCATCGACGCGGCGGTGGCCCTGGGCAAGCGCGACGTCCTGGTGGCCAGCGGCGTCTACGGCGAGGCCGTCACCCTGCGCAAGGGCGTCGGCGTCTACGGCGGCTACTCGAGCAGCTTCGTCGAACGCGACCCCCTGCTGTTCGAGGTGGCCATCATGGCCCCCGCGCCGACCCAGGCGAAGCCGGGCGCCGTCAACGCCCTCGACATCACCGGCGGCGCCCCCGGCTCGACCATGCTGGACGGCTTCACCGTCTTCGGGTCCAGCGTCTACGCCACCGGCGGGTCGTCCTACGGCGTCTACCTGCGCGGCTGCGACGCCACCGTCCGCGTCAGCCACAACCGCGTCCACGCCGGCAGCGGCGGCAAGGGCGCCCGCGGCCAGGACGGCCAGGACGGCCACGACGGCACCTCGGGCACCCAGGGCTTCGACGCGCTGGACCTGTACTTCGACTATGGGGTCAGCGACCACGGGTGCAAGGCCACCCACCACTCGCCGGCCGGCGCCGGCGGCCAGAACACCTGCGGCGCGCTGCCGACCCACGGCGGCGGCGGCGGCGACCGCGTCTGCCCCAGCTGGGACGCCGCCAACGACCGGCCCAAGGCCCCGGTCGCCAGCGAGCACGGCGCGGCCGGCGCCAACGGCGGCGCGGCCGGCGGCCTGCCGGGCGCGGACGTCTTCCACCAGGCCTACCAGTGCCTGGGCTACGCCACCTACGGCATCTCCGAGGGCACCAACGGCGCGGACGGCCCGAGCGGCGGACACGGCGCCTCGGGGCCCGGCTGCGGCGACGCGGACGGCGCGGTGGTCGCCGGCCTCTGGGCGCCGGGTCTGGCGGGCGCCGGCACCCCGGGCACCCACGGCGGCGGCGGCGGCGGCGGCGGCTCGGGCGGCGGCGCCTACGTCCACACCTCGTGCTTCTCGAAGGGCTTCGGCGGCGACAACCTGGGCGGCACCGGCGGCGGCGGCGGCTCGGGCGCCTGCGGCGGTACCGCGGGCAGCCCCGGGACCGGCGGCGGCGGCGCCTTCGCGGTGTTCGCGACCTGGAGCAGCGCGCCCGCCTCCGTGCCGATCGTGAGCGACAACGCCCTGTACGGCGGCCACGGCGGCGACGGCGGCGACGGCGGCAACGGCGGCACCGGCGGCGCGGGCGGCGCGGGCGCGTTCGGCGGCGAGGGGGGCGGCGTCTTCGACCCGGTCGACCCGACCTACCCGGCCTTCAAGGGCGGCAAGGGCGGCAAGGGCGGCAACGGCGGCCACGCCGGCGGCGGCGGCGGCGGCTGCGGCGGGCCCAGCTTCGGCATCTACGCCGCGGGCCAGGGCGGCCTGTCGCTGAGCGCCTGGAAGGCCGGCAACAGCTTCGAATCCCTGGGCAAGGGCGGCGATCCGGGCCTGGGAGGCTTCTCGCTGGGCAACCCGGGCGGCGCTGGCCAGCCGGGGCCCGCGGCCGCCACCAACTTCTGACGACGGGCCGTCGACGCGGCCTCCCCGACGAGGCCGGCCGTGGGCATCCGACGCCCCACGGCCGGCTTCGCCGTTATCGGGTCCGCCGAGCGGGCGGAAGGGCGACCGAAGGTAGGCTGGTGACATGAAGCCTTCGCAAGCCGAGACGTGGCCCGCGCTGCCCTACGAGGCCTGGGCCGAGACCAAGGCGACGCTGCACCGCTACTGCCAGATCCTGGGCAAGGTGCGGTTGGCGCTGACCCCGCCGCGCAACCACTGGTGGCACGTCACGCTGCAGGTCGGCGCGCGCGGGCTGACCACCGGGCCGATGCCGTGCGGCGGCGGCCGCTTCGCCGAGCTGGCGCTGGATCTGATCGACCAGCAGCTCGTCCTGCAGACCAGCGACGGCGGCGACGAGCGCTTCGCGCTGGCCGACGGGCTGAGCTGCGCGGACTTCTACCAGCGCCTGTTCGCGGCGCTCGACCGGCTGGGCGTCGCCGCGCGGATCTGGACGCGGCCCTTCGACCTGCCGGGCCCGCGGCTCGACCGCGACCGCCAGCACGACCGCTGGGACGCCCAGGCCGTGGCCCGCTACTTCGAGGTGCTGCGGCGCAGCACCGAGGCGCTGTGGACGCTGGCCGGCGACTTCGTCGGCAAGCAGAGCCCGGCGCACCTGTTCTGGCACAGCCTCGATCTGGCCATGGCGCGCTTTTCGGGCCGGCGGGCGCCCGAGCGGCACGGCGCCGACCCGGTGACCCGCGAGGCCTACTCGCACGAGGTCATCGCCTTCGGCTTCTGGCCGGGCGACGCCAAGGTCCCCTTCCCGGCCTACTACGCCTACGCGGCGCCGGCCCGGCCGGGGCTGACCGAGCGGACGCTGTGGCCCGAGGCGGCCTGGTGGGACCACGACGCGGGGACCGCCTACCTGAAGTACGACGACGTGCGCGCCAGCCGCGACCCCCAGGAGACGCTGCTGGCCTTCTGGCGCGGCGCCTACCTGGCCGGGGCGGAAACTTCGGGATGGGATCTGTCCGCGCTCAGGAGATGAGCTTCATGCCGCCGCGGGCGACGCCCAGCTGCTCGTCGCAGTCCAGGGCGGCCAGCAGCGCGGCGGGCGTCGTCTGGCCGGCCAGCAGGCGCTGGTAGGCGTCCAGGACGGCCGCGGTCTCGGCGGCGGTCTCGCGCACCAGCTCGACGCGGAAGCGGCGCACGCCGGCGTCCAGCAGGCGGGGCACCAGGCTGGCGGCGGACTGCGGGCGGGCGTTGAAGACCGTGTTGCGGCAGCCGGCGTCGACGATGACCGGGTGGGTCTGGCCCAGGTGGTCGCGGACCGAGGCCTCGCGGGCTTCGCAGGGGCGGCCGCAGGTGTGGTAGTCGCGGCCGCGGCTGAGCAGGTGCGCGTACAGGCAGTGCTCGGTGTGGAAGGTCGGGATGCGGTGGTGGACCATGACCGTCAGGCGGTCGGCGGGCGCGCGCGCGACCAGGGCCATCAGCTGCGCCTCGTCCAGATCGAACGAGGCGGTCAGCGTGTCCAGGCCGTAGGCCAGCAGGTGGTGGGCGGTCAGCCCGTTGGTGACGTTGAGCGAGAAGTCGCCGTGCAGCTGGGGGCGCGCGTCGGCGGGCAGCGTCGAAAAGCGCGTCAGGGCGCCCCAGTGGCGGACCAGCACCCCGTCGGGGCGCAGGCGGGCGATGCGCTCGGTGATGGCCTCCTCGCCGGGTTTTTCGATGCGCAGGGTGGCGACGGTGACGCGCAGGCCGGCCTCGCGGGCGCGGGCCACGGCGCGGCCCAGGCCCACCAGCTCCATCCAGTCCAGCTCGACCTCGGGCAGGCCGGCGGCGATGACCGCCTCGAGCTGGGCCAGGCTGCGGCACAGCGGGACCAGCTCGGGGGCCGACGCGAGGCGTGGTGCGAGCGCGGCCTGGCGGGCGCGCAGGCGGTCCAGGGCGCCGGGGGCGTTCAGGGCGCGGACGGGGCCGCGCTCGACGGCGGCGGTCAGGGCCTCGACCAGCGCGCGGCGCAGGCGCTTGAGCTCGGAGACGGGCAGGTGCAGCCCGGCGGGCAGCGCCGAAAGGTCCAGCGCGCCCAGGCGGAAGGGCGTGCCGCCGAAGGCGCCCAGCTTGGAGGCCAGCAGCTCGGCCGTGAGGCCGGCCCCGCTGGACGGGGTGAGCGGGCTGTCGCTGGCCGCGCTGGCCTGGGCGCCGCGGGCGGTGGCGGTGACCTGCAGCGGCGCGTCGGGGGCGCCGGAGACGGTCAGGTCGACGGAGACGCGGCCCTCGGGCGCGCGGGCGGTCAGGCGCTCGACGTCCCTGGCCACGGCGGGGTCGCGGGTGACCCAGACCCGGTCGCCGACGCGGACGCGGCCCAGGTCCGGGCCGGGCTGGCCGAAGCCCAGGACCAGCTCGCGGCCGCCCGGCCCGGGGCGGTCGACGCGGAAGATGGGGCCGCCCGGCTCGTGCTTGTCCTCGGGATCGCCGGCGTCGAAGACCACGCCCATGCCCGGGGCCACGTCCACGGGGGCGATGGCGGCGCCGTCCGCGCTGTCGGTCGGGCCGCCCAGGGCGGGCAGGGGGGCGCTGACCTGGCCCTCGGGGCCCTGGGCGCGCGCCTCCGGCAGGTCCAGGGCCAGGGCGCCGGTCCAGGGGCGGCGGTCGGGGGCGACCGTCACCTCGGCGCGGCCGACCGAGGCGACCCGGCCCAGCAGGAGGCCGCGGCTCTTGGGGAAGCGCCCCTCGACCAGGCTCTGGTGGTCCGAGCCGGCGAGGAAGCCGTCGGCGAAGCCGCGGGTGTAGCTGAGCGCCATCGCGCGCAGATCCTCGGCGAGCTGCCGCTCGGCGGGTTCGCGCTGGGCGCCGGCCGCCTGCGCGTCGACCCAGCGCCGGTAGCCGCGCACCGAGGTGGCGACGTACATGGGGCCCTTCTGGCGGCCCTCGATCTTCAGGCTGGACACGCCGATGCCGGCCAGCGCGGGCACGGCGCGCACCCCGGCCATGTCCTTGGGGCTGAGCAGGTAGCGGACGTCGCCCAGGTCCTGCGCCTGGCCGTCGACCACGAAGGTGTAGGGCATGCGGCACGACTGCGCGCACTGCCCGCGGTTGGCCGAGCGGCCGCCCCAGGCCTCGCTGGTCAGGCACTGCCCGCTCCACGACACGCACAGGGCGCCGTGGATGAAGACCTCGAGCTCCAGCTCGGTCTCGCCGGCCAGGCGGCGGATCTCGGCGACCGACAGCTCGCGCGGCACGACCACGCGCGTGACGCCCAGCGCCTTGGCGAAGGCCGCGCCGCCGGCGCTGGAGACGGTCATCTGGGTCGAGGCGTGCACCTCGAGCGCCGGGCACACCTCGCGCGCCAGCAGCGCCACGGCCGGGTCCTGCACGATGAGCGCGTCCACGCCCGACGCGGCGACGGCGCGCAGGATCTCTTCCAGCCGCGGCAGCTCGGGCTCGAAGACCAGCGTGTTGAGGGTCAGGTACGCCCGCGCCCCGGCCCGGTGGATGCGGGCGACGGTGTCGGGGAGGTTGGCCAGCGTGAAGTTGGCCGCCCGGGCGCGCGCGTTGAAGCCCTCGTCCAGCCCGAAGTACACCGCGTCGGCCCCAGCCGCGAGCGCCGCCTCGAGCGAGGGGAGATCTCCGGCGGGGGCGAGGATCTCGGGGAGGCGGGGGGCGGGCGAGGGGCTGGCGCTGGGCGGCGGTGCGGACATCCGCGGCAGTATCGGCACCTGGGCGGTGGGTGGCAATGGTGGGTTGGGGCGTGGCGGCCATGGCCATCGTAACGCTTGCCCGAGCAGGGTTCGGTTCGGGACGACGCTCCCCTCCCGGCTGGCGGGGCCAGCCGGGAAAGCGCCGGCATGGCCGGCGCGGTCCATAGCGCCGGCATGGCCGGCGCGGCCCACAGCGCCGGCGTGGCCGGCGCGGTCCATAGCGCCGGCGTGGCCGTTTCGTTCCGCCGCCGCAGGCGGCTTTGGAGCGCGCAGGCCTTGCCTGCGCTGTGCGATTGTAGCGAAGCCTCTGAACCCGGGGCTCGCGACAGCGCCGGCATGATAGCGCCGGCATGGCCGGCGCGGTCCATAGCGCCGGCGTGGCCGGCGCGGTCCATAGCGCCGGCATGGCCGGCGCGGTCCATAGCGCCGGCGTGGCCGGCGCGGCCCATAGCGCCGGCGTGGCCGGCGCGGCCCATAGCGCCGGCGTGGCCGGCGCGGTCCATAGCGCCGGCGTGGCCGGCGCGGTCCACAGCGCCGGCGTGGCCGGCGCGGCCGCCTGTGGCCTCGAGCATTTGCTGAAGGTCGGGACCTTCCGACGGGTGGTCGCGAGGGCTTGCGGAAGGTCGGGACCTTCCGACGGGTGGCTCAGAGGGCTCGCTGAAGGTCGGGACCTTCCGACGGATGGCTCAGAGGGCTTGCTGAAGGTCGGGACCTTTCGAACGGGTCGTCACAGGCCCGGGAAGAAGGTCGGAACCTTTCGAACGGGTCGTCACAGGCCCGGGAGGAGAGGTGGTGACCTTTCGAACGGGTCGTCACAGGCCCGGGAAGAAGGTCGTGACCTATCGAACGGGTCGTCACAGGCCCGGGAAAGAAGGTGGTGACCTTTCGAACGGGTCGTCACAGGCCCGGGAGGAAAGGTAGGGACCTTGCCGGCGACGGTCGGGGGCCTGGGGGAAGGGTCAGGTGGCCTCGAGGGCGTCGATGCGGGCGAGGTCGGACGGGGTGAGGCGGACGTCGAGGGCCTTGACCGAGTCCTCGATGCTGGAGGCCCTGGAGGCGCCGGGGATCGGGAGGACGCGGTCGGACTTGGCCATGAGCCAGGCGAGGACGACGCAGTAGACGCTGGTGTCGTGGGCCTGCGCGATGGCGACGAGGTCGGGGAGCTCGTCGAGGCGCTTGACGCGGCGCGAGCCGCCGAGGGGGCTCCAGGGCAGGAAGGTGAGGCCGAGGCGGTCGCAGTGGGCGAGGACGCCGTCGCGCTCGGGTTTGCGGACCCAGGGGTTGTGCTGGTTCTGGACGGAGACCACGTCGACCAGCTTTCGGGCGCGGTCGATCTGCTCGGTCGAATAGTTGGAGACGCCGACGAAGCGGATGAGGCCGTCCTGCACCGCCCGGGCGACCGGCTCGAGGGACTGCTCGATGGTGAAGGAGGGGTCGGGGGCGTGGTGCTGCCACAGGTCGATGGGGCGGTCGCCGCCCAGGGCCGCGTGGCTCTCGCGGATGGTGCGGGCGACGTGCGCGGGGTCGCCCAGGACCTGCCACTCGCCATGGTGTCGGGTCAGCCCGCCCTTGGTGGCGACGACGATGGCGTCGCGGTCGCCGTCCCACTCGCGCAGGGCGCGGGCGACCAGGCGCTCGCCGTGGTGCTTGTCGTCCTCGTCCAGGCAGTAGGAGTCGGCGGTGTCGATGAAGGTCACGCCCAGCGCCAGGGCGCGGTGGATGACCTTTACGGACTCGGCCTCGGGCGGGCGGTCGCGCAGGGACATGGGCATCTCGCCGAGGCCGATGGCGCTGACGCGCACACCGGTCCGGCCCAGCTCGGTCGTCTGCATGGGCGGCTCCGTCGCGGTGGGGCAGGGGAGGGCGTCAGGCCTTGCGAGCGCGGGCGCGCGTGGGCACGTAGCGGGTGCCGCGCTTTTCGCCCTTGACCGCGAGGCGCTTCTCTTCGACCAGCCACTGCAGGTAGCGCCGCGCCGTGTTGGCCGGCACGCCGAGCGCGTCGCTCACCTGGCCGGTGGTCAAGGCGCCGTGCTTCTTGGCCGCCGCGACCAGCACGTCGTCGAGCCCGGGCTCGCGCTCGCCGTCCGCCTCGCCGTCCTTGCGGTCCTCGTCCTCGCCGTCGCCGCGCAGGCGTTTGATCCACTTGCGCAGCGTCCAGACGCTGAGGTCCTTCTTGTCGGCGAACTCGCCGTGCGACTGGCCGCTGGCCTCCCACTCGGTGACCAGGCGCTCCCAGTCGGCGGGCTCCAGCTTCTCGGGCTGCTTGCGGTCCTTGGCCGCCCCTTTCGTCGCGCCCTTCGTCGCCATGGGCTTTCCTCGCTGCTCTGTGGCATTGCGTGTGGGTGTGGACCCACTATGCCACCGCGCGCGCGGCACGTCACGGGGCCGCCGTCGATTGCGTCGCCACGCGCCGCCTCAGCCGGGCCGCACCGCCGCCGCGAAGGCCGCCGCCGATCGCGTGTTGAGCACCTCGGCGGTGCGCACCCCGGCCCGCCGCGCCATGTCGACCGCCCAGTGGAAGGCCGTCAGGCCGGCGGTCGAGTGGGCGTCCGACGACAGCACCAGCGGGATGTCGCGCGCCCGCGCCTCGCGCACCCAGGGCGGCGCCAGATCGAGGCGGTAGGGGTCGCCGTTGATCTCGATGGCGGCGCGCGACTCGGCCGCCGCGTCGAGCACCTCGCGCACCCGGCAGGCGATGGGCGGCCGGCGGCCCAGCAGGCGCCCGAGGGCGTGGCCCCAGATCTTGAACAGCGGGTGCCGCATCGCGCGGACCAGGCGCGCGGTCATCGCGTCCTCGTCCAGCCTGTAGCGCTGGTGGACGCTGGCGATGACGACGTCCAGCCGCTCGAGCACGCGGTCCGGGTAGTCGAGCGCCCCCTCGCGGGTGATGTCGGCCTCGGTGCCCTTGAGCAGCCCCACCTTCACCCGCGCCTGCACCTCGTCGATGTCGGCCCACTGCCGCTCGAGCCGCGCCAGATCCAGCCCGCCCGCGTAGTGCGCCGTCGGCGAGTGGTCGGTGATGGTCAGGTACTCCAACCCAAGCGCCTCGGCCGCCCGCGCCATCGCCTCGACGCCGTCCTTGCCGTCCGACCAGGTCGTGTGACAATGCACCGCGCCGCGCACGTCCTCGCGGGTGACCAGGTCCTGGAAGGAGTCGCCCGCCAGCGCCGCCTCGACCTCGCCGATGGCCTCGCGCAGCTCGGGCGGGACGAAGGGCAGGCCCAGCCGCGCGTACAGGTCGGGCTCGTCCCGCAGCGCCAGCGGCCGCCTGGCCCCGCGCTCGAACAGCCCCTCGGCGCTCAGCCGCAGCCCGCGCGCGTCGGCCTGCCGCGCCAGACACTCCAGGTGGCCGGGCGAGCCGGTGTGGTGGTGCACCGCCGCGACGAACCGCTCGGGCGCGGCGGCGACGACGGTGACCGGGAGGTCGACCGCCCGCCCCTCGTCGAGCCGCACCACGCCCCGCTCGCCATCGCGCTCGACCACCTGACGCACCTGCGGGAAGGCCTCCAGCCGGTCGAGCACGCGGTGCGGCGCGGGCGCCGAGGCGACCAGCACCAGCTCCGAGGCCAGCTCGACCCGGCGCCGCACCGACCCGGCGGCCTCGACCCGCGCGTCCGGGACGCCGTCCTCGAGCCACGCGACGAGGCGCTCGGCCAGCCCCACCGCCTGGTGGAGCAGCAGCTCCGGGGCCCCGGAGGACTCGGGCGCCGCGCGCAGGAACTCGAGCAGCCGCGACTCGAGCTTGGCGGAGAAGCCCGGCACGGTCCGCACCCGGCCGGCGACACAAGCCGCCTCGAGCGCCTCGCGCGAGGTCACGCCCAGCGCGGCCTCGAGCGCCTCGATGCGCTTGGGCCCCAGCTCGGGGATGCCCCGCAGCGCCACCCGCCCGGCCGGCACGCGCGCGCGCAGCTCGTCCAGGGTGGTCGAGCGCCCGGTGCGCCACAGCTCGCCCACCACCCCGGCCAGGCCGTCGCCGATGCCCGGCAGCTCGGTGAGCCGCTCCTCGCGCAGCCGCGCCTCCAACTCGTCGGGGGCCAGCCGCTCCAGCACCCGGGCCCCGGTCGCGTAGGCCCGCGCGCGGAAGCCGCCTTCGCCGGAGGCCTCGACCAGCTCCGAGATCTGCCGCAGCGCCGCGACGATGGCTGGCTTGTCGACGCCGGGCGCGCTCACCGCCGCCGCCCGCTGGGCGCCGGCGGCGGCGCCTCGCAGACCTGCTGCGAGCACACCTCGCCCGGCGCCGCGCAGAGGCCGCAGCTGGCGTTGCAGCAGCTCAGGCCGGGCGCGCAGATGGAGGGGCCGCAGGCCGTGCCGGGCACGCAGCCGCAGGCGTCCATGCTCCAGGCGTAGCCGGCCACGCACAGGCCGCTGATGGCGCAGGCGCCGCGCTCGTCGACCACGCTGGGGGGCGGGGGCTCGGCCGAGCCGCCGGTGAGGCCGGCGCAGCCGGGCGCCAGCGCCAGCGCCAGCAGCGCGAAAGACAGGATCGGGAGCAGGGAGGCCACCCGGGCGCGCATGTCGGACCTCCGGCGCAGCGGGACGGGTCGGGCTCTGTCTGCAGCAACCCGGCCGCGCGTCGCGGGCTTCCGTCAGGGTCCGACGCGGACGTGCGGGATGGCGAGTACAGGTGCGGCTCGGGGCCGGTGGCGGGCGGCGGCGCGGGAGCGCGGGCGACGGTGGCGCCACGGCCGGCGAGTCGGCCGACCCGGCGGCGGGAGCCTCGGAGCGGGCGGCCGGCGCGTCGTCGGAGGCGTCCCTGCTCGTCGCGCGTCGGCGGCGAAGCGGGCAGTGCGTCGGCGTCCGGAAGGGTCATGATCGCGGCGAGACCGAATGCGGCGGTTCGTGTGGCGCGTCCGGATCGGGGGCGATCGGCAGGCTGAAGCTGAACCAGGTCTCCTCGCCGGGTGTGGACTCGACCCAGACGCGGCCGCCGTGGGCCTCGACCAGCGATCGCGTGATGTAAAGGCCCAGGCCGATGCCCTTGGGAGAGCCGGGGCGCTGGCTGTTGGGCGAGCGGTAGAAGCGCTCGAAGAGCCTGGGGACGACCTCGATCGGGATCCCCTGGCCGCGGTTGACGACCGAGACGACCAGCTCGTCCCCGCGCCGCCGGGCCTCGACGCGCACCGGGGTCCCCGGCTCGCCGTACTTCATCGCGTTGGTCAGCAGGTTGGCCAGGACCTGCTCCATCCGATCGGGGTCGACGTCGACCGGCGGCAGGTCCTCGGGCACGCACACGTCGACCCGGCGCCCGGGGACGGGCGCGCAGCGGCGGGCGAGGGTGTTGCGGACGAGCGCGGCCACGGTCACCCGCTCGGGGTAGATGCTCAGGCGCGCGGCGTCGATGCGCGAAGTGTCGAGGAGGTCGGCGATCATCCGCTCGAGGGAACGCGCGGAGTCGATGATGGCCTGCAGGGACTCGCGCTCGAATTCGCTCAGGTGGGGGCCGCGCTTGCGCAGGAGGTACTCGGACGTGAGGCTGATGGCGCTGACGGGCTGGCGCAGGTCGTGGGCGATGACGCTGGTCCACTCCTCGCGTTGCCGCTCGAGGACCTTCATGGCGGTGACGTCGTGGAACAGGCCGATGGCGCCGGCGAGGTGCCCCGAGAGGGCGACCGGCGCGGCGCTGGCGAGCAGGGACCGGTGCGTGCCGGCGGCCGTGACCGCCTCGAGCGCCTCGGGGGCGACGCCGCGGCCGGTCGCGAGGGCGCGCTCGATGGGCCAGTCGTGGAGGGGGAGCCGGGGCCCGCCGGGGCGACGGAGGTCGAGGTCGGGGTGGGCCTCGGGCGGCGCGGGCTCGGATGGGGCCATGGTCAGGGTGAGGGCGGCGGCGTTGCAGGACCAGTGGCGGCGGCCGTCGCGGCCGACGCGCACGACGATGATGGGCTCGGGCGTGACCTCGATGACGGTGGAGAGCCAGGCGCTGGCCTCGCGGCGGCGCAGATCCTGGGCGTTGAGGCGGGCGGCGGCGAGCCAGAGCAGCGCCAGGCCGGCGGCGGTGAAGGCGGCCGAGACGGTGGCGAAGCCGGTCGAGAGGGAGGTCAGGCCGGAGTCGTGGGCCAGCTGGGCGAGCCAGCCTATGGCGGCGGGGCCGAAGAGGCCGGGCAGCAGGAGCCAGCGGCTGAGGGCGCCGCCGGCCGCCTCGGAGGTGAAGACGCGCGTGAACGGGTGGCGGGGGCGCACGGCGAAGCTGCCCAGGGTCAGGAACACGCAGGCGAACGCGGTCGGGATGGACATGCCGGTCGAGAAGATGTGGGGGACGGGGTAGACGAAGGTGGCGCCGTAGGCGTAGCCGGTCAGGGCGACCAGCCCCACGATGCCCGGGACGGCGAGGCCCACGCCGCCCAGCCGGCGGGTGTGGCGCCCGCGGCTCTGGGTGCCCAGGTGGCCCAGGCCGAAGGCCAGCAGGGCGAGGACGCTGGCGGGTGAGGCCACGCCCTCCCAGCCCGATTCGTAGGCTGTGGACTCCGCGAGGAGGCTGGGGGCGGGGACGTGGAACGCGCCGAGGTATCGGGTGAGCTGCGCGGCGCTGGCGATGGCGACGGTGGCGCCGGCGGCGGTCGAGAGGAGGCGCCAGGCGCGCCGGGTGGGGAGGGTCGAGAGGACGGCGCTCGCGGCCACGATGAGCAGCAAGGCCGTCGAGAGGACCATGCCGGGGCGGCCGGGGAACCAGCGGGTCAGGGCGGGGAGCGCCAGGGCGTGGCCGAGCGCGCTCTCGAGGCCGATGAGGGCGGTGGCCGTGGCGAGGGCGACGCCGAGGCGGCGGCTGGTCGCGTCGAGCCGCGCTTGGGTGGCGTGGTCGGCCATGCGGCGCTCGGAGGTGGGGCGTTGAGGGGCGCGATGCTCGGCGCGCGCGCGGGGCGCGGGCGGGCGAGGGGAGCGCAGAGGGGGCAGGGCGCCCGGTCGGCGACGGGGCGTCGGCGCGGGGCGAGCGTGGCACCATCGTGCCTCGGTGCAGGCGCGAGGTCGAAGCCGCGGCGGGTTTCGGCCGGAGCGTGAAGGCCCGGCGCTTGGGGCGCGGCGAAGGGCCGTGTTATCGATGGGGCAAGCCGAGTCCAGGTCCGCAACGGCTCGACCGCAGCGCGAGGGCGACAGCCCCGGGCGACGGTGGGTCGCCGCACCGCCGCCGAGGCGTGCGGGCGGCACCTGCTCGGCTCATAGTTGCTGCCCGAGGACGTCTTGCCCCTGGCCCCAAGCACCTGCCGCGCGGCGCGCCTGCTCACCGCCGCGCTGACCCTGACCACGGGGTGCGCGACGAGCCGGACGCTGCCGAGCGACCCGCAGCAGCGCACGATCGCCTGGAGCGACGACTGGCGGCGCGTCGGCGCGCTGGAGTACGCGGTCACGCTGGGGTCGGGGACGGTGGCGGCCTGGGCCGAGCTGGGCGTGGAGCGTCCGGAGATCAGCTGGCGCGGCGGGTGGCTGTTCGACGACTGGATCCAGGACCGCGTGGGGCGTTGGAACCACGAGGGCTTCTGGTCCACCGCGAACCGCATCAGCGACATCGGCTTCGTGGGGCTGACCCTGTACCCGCTGGTGGTGGACCCGACCTTCGTGACGCTGCTGGGGCACGGCGAAAAGGACGTCGCCTGGCAGCAGTGGGTCATCAGCGCGCAGTCCATCGCCCTGTCGGGGCTGGTCGCGACGGCCACGCACGCCTTCATCGGCCGAGAGCGGCCGTACATGCGCCACTGCGAGGACCCCGAGTGGACCTTCGACCCCGGGTGTGACGACTGGGACGTCGGCGCCAGCTTCATCGCCGGCCACACCGCGATGGCCATGGCCGGCGCCGGCCTCATCTGCGCCCACCACGAGCACCTGCCCCTGTACGGCGGCGGCTGGGGCGACGCGCTGGCCTGCGGCATCGCCCTGACCTACGCCACGGCCGGCGGCGTGCTGCGCATCATGACCGACAAGCACTACACGTCCGACACGGTCGTCGCGTGGGTGGTGGGGCTCGCGGCCGGGTACCTGCTGCCGACGCTGGTCTACTACAAGGGCAAGCCGCACGAGCCGCGGCCGTCCCTCGGCGCGTCGGCCGCGGAGACCACGACCACGCTGCCGCTGGTGTTCGGCGTGTTCTGACGGGGCGGCGTCAGCGCGGCGGCGGGATGACCGTGTAGTGGATGGTCATCGCGCGGATGAGGCCGTCGCGGACGAGGTAGGAGTCGGCGCCGTCCTCGACCCGGGCGCCGTTGTCGGCGACGGCGGTCCACTCGAGGAAGCCGAGCTCGCCGTCGAACATGACGTTGGTGTAGGTCCAGCGGCCGCCGGGCAGCTGCTCGGCGAGCAGGCGCGCCTTGGCGCGGACGCCGTCGTGGCCGCGGTAGACGCCGTAGGTCGTCAGCAGGACGACGTCGGGGGCGAAGTTGCGGCCGAGGTCGACCTCGAAGTCCCAGGTCTCGGCCAGCTTCAGGTGATCGTCGAGGACCTCGCGGCCCGGGCGCGCGTTCGGCATGGGTTCGCCTCCGTCGCCGTGCACTGTACCGGCGAGGCGGCGGCGGGCGTCAGGGGGCGGGCGCTTCGGGCGAGTCCTTGCAGCACAGGACGCCGCCCTGGCCGAGGCCGGTCTTGACGACGTTGAGCGCCTCCTTCTGTCCATCGGAGCCGCAGGACCAGACGTTGTCGAGGTCGGGGTGCTTGCCCAGGTGGTTGCACCAGTCGCCGCAGTTCTTGTCGTTGCGCAGGCCCTTGCAGAGGTCGTGCGAGGACAGCTGCAGCGGGGCGCACTGGGGGACGCCGCCCATCCAGCAGCCGAGATCGCCGCAGCCGAACAGATCGTTGGTGCCGCCGCCCGGGGTGCAGGCGAAGGCGCCGGTCGAGGACAGCTGCGTGACGTAGAAGACCGGGGTCGCGGCGCCACCGTCCATGATGCCCTGGCAGCCCTCGGGGTTGCGCGTCAAGACGTCGTCCTGGCCGTAGCAGACGTGCCAGCCCTCGGCGCAGACGTCGGCGACGTTGCAGCCCTGGCCGGTCGGGTTGGCGCCGTCGTTGCCGGCCTGGCGGTCACAGGCGGGGAGGTCGTGGTAGACGCCGGGGACGTCCCAGGCGGCCTCGCAGCCGGCGATGAGGGGGAAGGCGACCAGATCGAGGAAGCCCTCGCGGGTGGCGTCGGAGCAGCCGGCCTGGGTGGCGGTGGGGACGATGGGGCCGGGGTCGGGATCGGTGGCCGTGTCGGTGGCCGAGGCCGTGTCCGGGTCGGTGGCGGCGTCGGTGGCCGAGGCCGTGTCGGTGGCCGAGGCCGTGTCGGTGGCCGTGGCGGTGTCGGTGGCCGAGGCCGTGTCCGTGTCTGTGGCCGTGTCCGGGTCGGTGGCGGTGTCGGGGGCCGTGGCCGTGTCCGGGGCCGAGGCCGTGTCGGGGGCCGTGGTCGTGTCGGTAGCCGAGGCCGTGTCCGGGTCGGTGGCCGTGTCCGGGTCGGTAGCCGTGTCGCTCGCGGAGAGGGCGTCCAGCGCGTCCGTCGCAGCGAAGCTGACGTCCTTGCTGGCGGCGCCGTCCTCGGCCCCGGCGCCCTCGGTCGCGTCACTGCACCCAACCAACCCAAGCGCCAGCAGCCCGGCCATGAAGCGATGAGCCCGCATCCCGTCCCCCTCCGCGAGTGTGGCCCCATTGCATGGGCTGGCCCCCCGCTTGTCAACGCGCCCCGCTCCGATTCGCGTCGGAGCGACGCGTCGTGACGGCACGAAGGTGCCGCGACCGCCCCGGCTGCGGTATGAACCCCACCGGGTGGCCGCCGCGCGACCCGCGAACCGTCCTCGAAGGAAGCGCCGTGATGCCGACGAACGCCCAGCCGCAGGTCACCACCCCCACCGATCGCGAGATCGTCCTCACGCGCGTCTTCGAGGCGCCGCGCGCCCTCGTGTTCGAGGCCTACACGCGCCCCGAGCTGCTCGCCTACTGGGTCGCCGGCCCGGGCTGGACCCTGGCCGCCTGCGAGGTCGACCTGAAGGTCGGCGGCACCTCGCGCCTGGTGATGCGCGGGCCGGCCGGCGCCGAGCGCACCGTCCGCGGCCAGCTCCGCGAGGTCGTCCGCCCCGAGCGCCTGGTCACGGCCGAGGTGGTCGACGCCGCCGACGCCGCCGTCGCCAACGAGCGCGTCGTGACCACGAACTTCGCCGACGCGGGCCCCCACACCCGCGTCCAGACCACGCTGCTCTTCCCCTCCAAGCAGGCCCGCGACGCCCTGCTCGACTCCGGCGCCCTGGGCGCCCTCAGCGCCAGCCTCGACACGCTCGGCACCCTGCTCGCCGCCGTCGACTCCTTCCCCGAGGCCGAGCTCGCCCCCGCCCCCGCCGCCCCCGAGGACCCCGCCGAGATCGAGGCCAGCCTCTGCCGCCTCATCGCCGAGCAGCTCGGCGCCCTGTGCGCCCGCGACCTCGATCGCCTGATGGCCCCCTACGCGCCCGAGGTCGTCGTCTTCACCCACGCGCCCCCCGCCCAGCTCCTCGGCCTCGAGCCCCTCCGCGCCCACTGGGCCGCCGCCCTCGCCGCCCTCCCCGACGCCCCCAGGCCCGAGGTCCGCGACCTCCGCCTCACCCACTCGGACGACCTCGCCTCCGCCCACTGGCTCTACCGCGTCGTCGCCCCCACCGCCGCCGACCCCGACCCCGCCTGGACCCGCACCACCGCCACCTTCCGCCGCGTCCTCGGCCGCTGGCGCGTCGTCCACGAGCACCGCTCCCCCGCCGCCACCCCGTGACCGCCGCCGCCCACCGCAGGTCCGCGTCGGCCGCGTCGTCCTCACCCAGTGGCTCGTCGCCCTCGCCTCGCGGGTGACGGTCCTGCTCTCCGTCGACCCCCGCATCCGCCCCGGCTGACGCAGCGCCCGCACGCCAGCCTGCGCCCACCACCAACGCCCGGCACGGCGTCACGGTCCCGTCGCGCTCGCTGGCCACCTCGGCGCCCTGGGGTGGTCCTCGAGAATCTGCGGCCACCCAGCGCTGAAGCGAAACCCATACCGCAGCACAGCCTGCTCGAAGGGGGCGAAGCGCAGGTCGACCGTCGCCGCGTCCAGGCAACGCCTCACCGCATCGGTCGCCGCCGGGCCACGAAGCTCGCGGCCCACGATCTCGCCGGTGGCGCCGAGGATGGTCACCATCCACTCGGCGTCGAGCCCCTCGAGGCACGGCCGGGTGGCCTCGACCCACGCCATGGTGGGCCTGGGACGCCGCGGCCCCAGCCCGGCCAGCTCGTCCTTCATCAGAGCGCGCTTCCTCAGGTCGGGCAGCCCATGGCGCCGCAGCAGGCCCGCCCACGGCCGCACGACCCCGTCGACCCGCACCTGCCCTCGCGCCACCTCGCGCCAGTCCTCGGTCAGCCCTGGCGTCAGCTCGAACGCCACCTCGCGCCCGCGGCCGTCGCAGTGCAGCACGACCGTGTCACCGCGTCGGGTCCCCGCGTAGCAGAGCGCCTCCGTGCCGCCCACCCGATCGACCACCCGCAGCTCGGTCGGCTGCAGCTTCATTTCGAAGTCGGGCCCGGTCACGGTCCCGCGCAGCCCCCCGAGGACCTCGGGCATGCGCCTCAGGTCGCCGCGCCGGCTCACCCACAGCCCCGCGCGCCCACCCTCGACGCCCCGCGCTCTCAGCCTCCGGCGGTCGACGCCAGCCTCCACCAAGGCCCGCACCACCGCTTCGGCCTGTCGCTCGGCCCGATACAGGCTGTCGGCGTCCGCCCCGAACGCGATCGTGACCTCCGTCACGGCAGGCCGCTGGGTCATCACCTCGGCCGCCCACGCGAACAGCGCCTGCCGCGCCCATCCGGGCAGCCCCTCCGAGGCCGCGACCAACGCATCCAGCACCCGCCCCTCGTGGTCGGGGCACCCGTCGCCGTCCTCGAAGCCGTTCCGGGTCTCCGCTTCGTCCGGACACAGGTCCCACGGCGCCTCGACCCCGTCGCCGTCCGGGTCGACTGCGGCGCGGCCAGTCGAGGTGGAAGCCGCCGCCAGCACCAACCCGGCCGCGACGGCCGCGCCCACCTTTCGCCATCGCCGACCCATGCGCCAGCCCCCCTCCTCGTGCCCCGGCCACGGCAGACGCCACGGGCGCGCGCAAGTTCCCTGCGGGCCCGGTCACGCGATCCCGTCGGGCTCCGCACCAGGCCTAGGGCGCTGGACGCCGCCCGGGGCCTGGCGTAGGGTCGGGCCCGTCTGCCTCGGCCCGGGAGCCTGCATGCGCGCTTTCATGACCAAGGTCCTGCTGCTCGTGTCGGCCCTGCTCGTCGGCGCCGGCCCCGCGCGCGGCGAGCAGCCCGCCCCGGCGCCGGCCGCCCCGCCAGAGCCCGACCTCATCGGCCAGGTGGAGCGCTTCCAGAAGCAGCTCTTCGCCAAGGCCGCCCCGGCCGTCGTGTCGATCACCCGCGGCGACGTCATCGGCTCGGGCTTCATCGTCAGCGAGTCCGGCCTCATCGTGACCAACCGCCACGTGGTCGGCGACGTCAGCACGGTCCACGTCACGCTCTACGACGGCCGCAAGCTGGCGGGGCTGGTCATCGAGCGCGCCCAGGGGGACATCGATCTGGCCCTCATCAAGGTCCGCACCAGCGGGCTGCCGGTCCTCCCGCTCGGCGGCGTCGACGACCTCGCGATCGGCAGCTGGGTGTCGTCCATCGGCCACGGCCTCGGCGGCGTCTGGACCTTCACGACCGGCATGGTCTCGAACATCTACCCGGACGAGCACGAGCAACCCATCATCCAGACCCAGATCCCCCTCAACCCGGGCAACTCCGGCGGCCCCATCCTCGACCGCCAGGGGCGCGCCGTCGCGATCGTCACCTCCGGCGTGATGGGCGCCAACTCCATCAACTTCAGCCTCCGCGTCGACCTCGGCTTCAAGTACCTGCGCGGGCTCACCGAGCACTGCGACTGCCTGGTGGTCTCGGCCCTGCGCGGCTCCGACGTCAGCGTCGACGGGACCGTCGTCGGCCAGGGACCGCGCGTCCTGCTCTCGCCCGCGCCTGGCACCTACAAGGTCTCGGCGCAGCGCGGACGCATCTTCCAAGAGGTCACCATCACCTACCCCGACACGCGCCACGTAGACCTGCAGGGGCCCCAGGGCAAGGCCAGCCCCAAGCTCGCCGCCCTCGAGCGGGTGACGGTGAGCCGGCTCGAGCTCGGCCCGGACACCGACCTCATCCACGCGGTCGACGTCGTCACCAGCTGGATCGGCTTTCGCGTCAAGGCCAAGCCCCGCGAGGGCGCCCCCATCGAGGGCCGCGTCTCGGGCATCCGCGAGTCCGGCGACCTGGTCGTCGCGCTCGACACGGGCGCCCGGCTGACGACCAACCTGACGCAGCTCGAGACGCTCGAGCTGATGCCCTGAGCGGCCCGGGCGGTCGTCGCAGAGCACGACGCGGCGGTGGGCGTCCGCCGAGCCGGTCTGGGGCGAGCGGGCCCGGGCTGGACGGCGCCTGGGGGTTCGGTTAGGACGCCACGAGGCGTCGCCGGCGCGGCGCGAGCGGAGGGGCGGCATGCGCGGACGGTTGGGTGTCCTGGTGGCCCTGGTGACGGTCGGCTGGGGGGGCGGGGCGGAGGCCAAGCCCGCCGGGAAGTGGCCGGACGCGGCGTGTGAGCGGGGGAGCGCCTTCGCCTGCTTCGAGGCCGCCCGGCGCGAGCTGGACGGCAAGCGCACGGACGAGGGGTTGCGGCTGCTGTGGCGCGCCTGGGAGCTGGACGAGGGGCGCGGCTTCGCGACCGTTCAGGAGCTGGGCCAGTCGGGCGCCGTCGACGCGGGCGCGTGGGCGAAGGCCTGGACGCCGCACGCCGCGGCCGCCCAGAAGGGGTGCGAGGCCGGCCAGGCGCGGGCGTGCCTGTCGCTGGGCAAGCTGCAGCTCTTCGGCCTCGGCGTCGCGGGTGGGCCGGAGGGCGCGGCGGCCAGCTTCGACAAGGCCTGCGGGCTGGACGCCTGGGCCTGCACCGGCCGGGCGGTGCTGCACACCTTCGGCATCGCCGGGCCGACGGACGGGCCGGCCGCGGTCGCGCTGTACGGCAAGGCCTGCAAGGCGGGCAACGCGGTGCACGGGTGCCGCGCCCTGGCGCAGGCCCTGCGCGCGGGGGTGCTGGTGGCGCGCGACGAGGCGGCGGCGCACGAGGCGCAGGAGGCCGGCTGCCGGGGCGGCGACCCGGCCGCGTGCGTCGCGCTAGGCGACCGGCTGGCGGGAGGGCAGGGCGCTGCCCGCGACGTGGCCAAGGCGGCCGTCCTGTATCGTCAGGCGTGCGACGGCGGGGACCCGCTGGGGTGCGTGCGGCTCGCGCGGCACCACCAGGCGGGGGCGGGCGTCGCGCAGGACCACGGGCAGGCGGTGCGGCTGCTGGGACCGGCCTGTGAGCTGGGCGACGGCGAGGCCTGCTCGGACCTGGGCCTGCACCACGACCTGGGGCTGGGCGTGAAGCAGGACCCGAAGGCGGCGGTCGCGGCCTACGAGCGCGCCTGCGCGGGGCGCTCGGCCACCGGGTGCGCGCGGCTGGGCGCCGCGAAGGTGAGCGGCACGGCGACGGCGCGGGACGTGCGCAAGGGCGTCGCGCTGCTCGAGGAGAGCTGCAAGGCGCGCGACGTCCTCGGCTGCGCGCTGCTCGGGCAGGTGCTGCTCGAGGCGCCCGAGGGGGTGACCAAGGACGCCGCGCGCGCCGCGACGCTGCTGAAGCCGGCTTGCGAGGCCGGCGTCACCGACGCCTGCGGCGTGCACGGGGTGCAGCTCGTCAAGGGCGAGGGGGTCGCGGCGAACGCGGCCGAGGGCGCCAAGCTCATCGGCGCCGCCTGCGCGCAGGGGCGCGTGGCGAGCTGCTCGGATCTGGCCACGCTGCACGCGCTGGGCAAGGGCGTCGCGCGCGACTACGCCCGCGCCAAGGCCCTGTACGAGCAGGCGTGCAAGGCGGGCCACCAGCAGGCCTGCGAGTCCGCCGCGCGCGTCGAGGCCACGCAGACGGCCGCTCGCGCCGCGGCCGAGCGCCGCGCCAACACCGAGACGCTGCGGCTGCCCAGCGGCCGCCTCACGCTGCGGCTGCCCAAAGGCCACGGGTGGTCACTCGCGCATGCAGAGGCCGCCGGCCAGGACCGGCTGCACCACCCGGCCAGCCAGCTGGTCGTCGTGCTCGAGCACGTCGGCCGCAACAGCGACATGTGCGGCCCCAAGGCCTTCGCGGCCCCGCCCGGCGCCCAGGTGAAGCAACACCGGAGGCCCGCCTGGCGGCCTCGCAATTGGGACAGCCTCGTCTTCGAGACCAGGGTGAAGGGCGCGGTCGCCTTCACGCTCTGCCAGGACGACGGCTTCTGGGACGTGTCCGAGGTGGTCCGCTGGGCGCGCGTCTTCCGGCAGGACGGCCGCGCCCCGACCGCGGCCGATCTCGAGCAGGCGAAGGTCCTCCTCGAGGCCGTCTATCCCGACCTCTGAGCCGGCCCTCTCGGAGGGGAGAAAAAGATCGGAGAGTGCCACCGCCTCAGATCGTCGCTGAGCCTATGAGACCGCCGAAGGGCGGCCCCGGAGTGCTCCGGCTTGCCGGAGCCCCGATTCGGCGCAGCTTGCTGCGCCGGGACGGCGGCAAATCCCGGCGGCAAGCCGCCGGTGTTGGGGCGCGAGCAAGCTCGCGCACTCCAGTTGGCCTTGCACGACACCCTCAGTGGACGGACGATCGATTCAGCGGGTGCGGTAGGTCGCAATGGCGGGCGACGGGCGGCACGCGCCAGTCAGCGCGGGGGCGGCAACCAGCGCTGCCATCGCGATGAATCGGACGGTCGAGGGCGCCGGCTCAGGGCGCGCAGGCGGCGCACTCGGCGGCGCATTCACCGCCGCAGCAGACGCCGTCGGTCCCGTCCGCGCAGAGCGAGCCATCCGGCCGCGTCCGGCCGGGTGCAGCGCACAAGCGGGTCTCGGGCGAGCAGGCCAGCCCGCAAGCGCCGGGTTCGTCGGCGCCACAATCGCTGGCGGCCAAGCACGGCTTGCGGAGCACCGTCCACGCGGCTGCTTCCGGCCCAGCGCCGGGCCCGAAGATCGAGCCGGCCGCCGCCGCCACGAGGCGGCTCTCGGGCAACACGTCGAGGCGGCCTCCGACGCTCAGGAGCGCGCCCGCCGGGCTGCTCGAGGCGCCCAGGGCGGGCACCGGGACCGCGGCCTCCCAGTGACCGCCGAGCGCGTGGCGCAGCGACGTCAGCCGCGTCACGAGCGCGTTCTGGAACTCCACGGTGTCGAGCGACAGCGACGGCACGAACTGGTGGTGGCCCCCGCTGTGACACGCGACCTCGATCTGCTGGGCGTCCGGCCCTGGATATCCTACGGACTCGAACTGCACGAAGTGCACCTGGATGGGGAGCTCGGCGGCGCGTGCCTGGTCCAGTCGCTGCATCACCTCGGGCGTCCCGACGTCGCTGCAGGCGCCCTCGGCGCACGGCGTCCAGTGCTCGCTGCGCGGGTTGCAGGTGTCCGGCCCGTCCGTCAGCACGATGACGTGCCGCGTGCGGTCGGGGCTGGACACGTCCTGCAGGAAGGCGGCCCCCGAATCGATGGCCTCCCAGAGATTCGAGCGGAGACCGCTCGGCGACATGCGCAGCGCCTGGAGGCCGCTCATCCGCTCGGCGCGCGCGCTCTCGGGCAGACAGGCGGCGAGCCGGGTCTCCCAACCCGCCCCGGCCAGATCGGGGCTGTCACATGCGGGCAACAAGCCGGCCTCGCCCAAGCCTTCCCCGAACCCCATCACCGCGACCCGGTCCTGGGGGTTGAGCTGGTCGACGAAGACCTCGACCGCCGCCATCCGTCGGTTCGTGTAGTCCGACGCCATCTGGGTGAAGTCGGGTCCCACCCCTCCGAGCCCGCCCTCGCGTTGGCCGACGGCATCGACCAGCCCCCGGATGGACGCGCTCATGTCGACCAACACCAGGACGTCGTGACCGGTCGCGCGGCTGGTTGCCAACCCGGCCCAGGCGACGGATGCGGCCGGCACCAGGTCGGTGGAGCGTGCACAGACCTCGGGGTCCGCCGGCAGCCCCTCGAGACAATCGACGTGGACCCTCAAGGTGCTCGCGTCCAGGCGCGGGGCCTCGTTTCCGGTGCCGCCCACGGGGCCGCCCTCGAACGCGTCGCCTGGTCGGACGCCCAGGTCCCGGTCGAGCACCCCTTCGGCGCGGACGCGTCCATTGCTGGTGACGACGCCGACCCCGACGATCACGCCCGTCGTGGCCTCGGCCCCGCAGGCGCGCCGCCAGGCCCCGCTCTCCTGCACGGCGGGGTAGGCGCTCAACGTCGACAGCGCCTGCAGCCCGAGCTCGCCGGGCGTAGTCAGGCGCTCGCCCTGGCCATCCCCGCACCCCAGCAGCCCCAGCGCTCCAGCCGCCAACATCGAATGCAAACGCCGCATCACGTCACCCCTTCATCTGCCGAGCCCAGACCAGCCATTCGACCGCGTCTCACGAGGATGCACCAGCGCCACCGAACATGCCACCCCCGGCTGGGGGCCGCGTCCGATCCCCTCCAGCCCTTCCCGGATCTGTTCGCAGCCGCGCGGCGTGGTACATGGACGGCATGACGTCTTCGCGACTCGCCCCGACCCTGCTCTCCCTGGCCCTCCTGCTCGCCGGTTGTGACGCCTCGCTCGTCGATCCCCTGCTCGCGCCGGACACAGCCGAGGACGCTGCGTCGGAGCTCGAGCCCGCGTTCGACATCTCCGTCGCCGCGGACGCCGACCCGGCCCTGGACGCCGCCACCGACCCCGACGCCACCCTTGCGCCCGACCCCGGCCCGCCCGACGCCGCCGGGCCCGACGTTGAACCGGACGCCGAGCCCGAGCCGCCGCCCACCGGCGAGCCCATCGCGACCAGCACCCTCCCCGCGGACCTGACCGACGCGCTGCTCGCCGCCCTCGAGGCCGGCTACGAGGCCAGCGACGCCCCCGGCGTGGCCCTGGGCGTGGTCCTGCCCGGCCAGGGCGCCTTCCACGCGGCCATCGGCTTCGCCCAGGCCGACCCGCCGGCCCAGGCCCACCCGCTGCAGCGCTACCGGGTCGGCAGCATCACCAAGACCTTCACCGCCGCCCTGGTGCTCGAGCTGGTCGCCGACGGCACCCTGGCCCTGGACGACACCGCCGCGTCCTGGCTGCCCGAGCTGGCCCTCGACCTGGACCTCGACCCGACCATCACCGTCCGCCAGCTGCTGACCCACACCAGCGGCCTGTTCAACTTCACCGACGACCACAGCTTCGTCGGCCTCGCCGCCGAGCCCGCCACCCCCGCCGAGGTCCTCGCCTTCGCCCTGGGCCACGCCGCCGAGTTCGCCCCCGGCCAGGGCTGGGGCTACTCCAACACCAACTACGTCCTGCTCGGCGCCCTCATCGAGGCCGTCACCGGCCAGCCCTACCACCAGCGCCTCCGCCAGCGCCTGCTCGAGCCGCTCGCCCTCGCCGACACCTTCCTCGACGACTTCGAGACCCTGCCCGGCGGCACCGTCACCGGCCACCTGCTCGGCGCCGACGCGACCGGCGTCGGCCACATGTCCTGGGCCTGGGCCGCCGGCGCCGCCGCCTCCAACACGGCCGACCTGTGCGCCTGGCTCGACGCCTACCTCGGCGGCGCCGTCCTGCCGCCCGCCCTGACCCAGGCCATCCCGGTCCCCGAGGCCCTCCCCGGCGGCGGCCAGGCCAACTACGGCCTCGGCGTCCAGCTCGCCTGGCGCGCCGGCCGCCGCGTCGTCGGCCACACCGGCTCCACCGTCGGCTTCGTCAGCGAGGTCTTCATCGACCCCGAGTCGGGCGCCTGCGTCACCCTGCTGCTCAACGACTTCTTCGGCGTGAAGCCGCCCATCGCCCAGCCGGTCTGGCAGGCCGTGCTCGACGCCCTGAAATAGTCGCGCGCGCCGGCCGTCCGAGGCACGCTCCCGCTCCCGCCTCGAACCCGCAGAGGTCGCATGCCCCCGACGCTCCCCCGCTCCCTCCGCCGCCTCACCGGCGCCCTGGGCGCCTCGCTCCTCGCCGCCTGCTCCGTCTCGACCCAGAGCCTCCCGCTCGAAGATCCCGTCGCCATCACCGACGACGCCATCCTCCCGGCCGGCCTCTACTTCCGCCACGGCTACCTGGCCCCCCGCGCCGCCGGCGCCCCGCCCGCGCGCTTCGCGGTGCTGCACGGCGTCTTCGCCACCCCCGCCGCCGCCGAGCAGGCCGTCGCCGCCATCCCCGGCCTCGCCCCCGGCTACCCCATGGTCGTCCACACCGACGAGCTCGGCCTGACGGACCCCTCGGTCCAGGGCGTCGCCGTCGTCGCCGGCCTGTACGCCGACCCCGCCGCCGCCGCGCAGGCCGCGACCGGGCCCGGCCTGTCCGTCGCCCCGCTGCTGGACGCCGACGCCGCCCACCGCCGCGCCATCGGCCTTGGCGACGCCGCCGACCCGACCGCCCCCCGCCTGCAGGCCGTCCGCCTGCGCCCCGGCGGCTCGCCCGCCTACGCCCGCGCCGCCATCGAGGCCGCCGAAGAGGCCCACTTCAACTACGCCGACGTCCCCGGCCCCGACCCGCTCGCCTCACCGCCCGAGCCCCTGTGCCACCTGGACGGCGGCCGCGTCTTCCTGGCCACCGGCGCCGACCACGCGCTCGACCCCTACCGCTGGGCGGCGGTCGACTGCGACGGCCAGCCCGCCTACGTCCCCCGCGAGCGCACGCTGCTGGGCACCCTCTTTCTGCCCCTGGCCACCGGCGACGCCCGCGTCGTCCAGGTCGCCCGCGTCGAGTGCGACACCGCCTCCTTCCGCCACTGGACCGAGCCCCCCCAAGCCCCCCCGACCCCGCCTCGCCTCGAGCTCGCCCGCTGCGGCGCCGCCGACGAGCACTGACGGCAACGCGCCCTCGTCCCGCACCGCCGCAGCGCTGGGGTCAGGCCCTCGCGCTGCGGCGGTACCGATCACATGCCCGAGAGCTGGTAGAAGCCGACCGCCATCATCACGACGCCACCGCCGATGCGCGCCGCAGGCATCACCCGCGCCGCGGTGCGTCCCAGCCGGCCGAGGCCCATGCCGATGCCCACGAGCGCGGCAGCCAGCGGCAAGCTGTACCCGATGGCGAAGGCAGCCAGCATGGCCGCCCCCAGGAGCGTCGTCCCCTCGAAGACGGCCGCTCCCATGGCCATCGGGAGGAGCGGATTGCACCCGAACGCGCAAGCGGTGGTACCGCCGCCCAGAGCCAGGCCGTAGACGAGCGCTCCGACCACGCCTCGGCTGTTCGCTCGGCGTTCGAAGGCGAGGCCCGGAACCCGCAGCGACACGAGGCCCACGGCGATCAGCCCGACGACGACCATCATCAAGCCCGCCGCGACCCGCCAGTAGTTCCCCAGCGACATGCTGACGACCTGGCCCACGAAGCCCGCCACGGCGCCGAGGACGCTGAGGGACAAGATCGTCCCGAGCGCGAAGAACGCGCCGACGACGAGGAGCTCGCGCCGGGTGCGTCGCTCGCCCAGGCCACCTGCGTAGCCAGCCACGGCGCCCATCACGGGGAGGGTACAGCACGAGCTCGCCGACGCGAGGATGCCGAACAAGAACGCCGCGGGCAGTACGGCGAGCCCGAGCTGGTCAACGGTCAGCGTGTTGCGAATCCACTCTTCCATCTTGCGCGCTCCTCAATGACCGCAGCAGCTCGAGCGGGCAGCGCCACAGCTCGGTTCGTCGTCTCGGGTGGGGGCCGGGGGGGGCACGGCGCCTCCACCACAACAGGTCGGCTGAGGCTGCGCCTCGACCTTTGCCGCACCGCCACAACAGGTCGGCTGAGGCTGCGCCTCGACCGTGGCCGCACCGCCACAACAGGTCGGCTGAGGCTGCGCCTCGACCGTGGCCGCACCGCCACAGCAGCTCGGGGCATCGGGAGCCGGCGAGTCCGGCGCCGCCGCATTCTCTGCGGACGACGGCGTCGAGGCGCGGCCAGCCGCTGCCACCTCATCGCTCGCGCCGTGACTCCTGATGAGCGAACTCGCGCCGACGCCAACCGCAGCCGTCAGGACGATCGCGGTGATCACCCTTGCGGGCCATGACTTTCGAAGGGGCGGCGAGCAGCAGTCGACGGCCGCGCCCTCTGCTTCGCATCCACACGCCTGTCCCGCTGCGGTCGGGCCGCAGTCAGCGGGCGGGGCCGCTTCGACGTTCGTCTCTTCCATCATCCCTTCCGTCCTCCTCGCTTCATCGGGCTCAGCCCGTGCCGCGCTGCGTCCCGTGGGGCCACGGGCGTCTACCCGCAGGAGCCTTGCCGCACGGCTCGCGCACCGCGATGCGGACATCGTCTTTCGTCTCTTTGGTTGATCTCCGTGCCTGCTGCTCATGAAGACGGAGACCCCATGAAGACGGAGCCCACGTGAAAAGGACGCAAGATGGGTCGCGGTGCACCTCGCAGCGAGCACGGGGAGGGCGAACGGCGACCACCGCGCGTGGCCGCGCCCGAGTCGGGGAGCCTGTGGCCAAGGCGCTCGATGTCGTGCGCACGTACGACTCTGGCGAGATCACCGGCGCGCTGCCCGACCGCACGGGGGGCCAGATCCGCCGGGGCGCGAGCGACGCGGCGACCTACGTCGAACGAATGACCGAACGTGGTCAGGGTGTTCCAAACGGCCCCTCGCGACATGGCTCACACGTCGCGGCCGGCCGTCAAGGACGATTTGTCGCGTCCATTCGGGCGAGACGTCGTCATCCTTGGCACAGGGTCCAAGTGGGCCCCACAGAGGAGAAGTCCCATGTCCACGAGCTCGTCCCCTTCCAACGATTCCCTGGAGCGCGAGGTGCAGAGCCTCGAGCCGGTCGACTCCGAGGCCGCCCCGGCGTGCTGCGATGCGTCCGAAGAGGCCACCTGCTGCGAGCCTTCGGCCGAGCCGGCCTGCTGCGGCTCGCCCGAGCCCTCTGCGGCGCCCACGTCCCGCCGCGGCTGCTGCTGAGGTCATCGTCATGAGCCACGTCGGATCGCGCACGTCGCCCCCGGATGTCACCGGGATCCTGCAGTCCTTCCAGACGCCGCTCCGGGCCTTCGTGGCGGCGCGCGTGCAGAGCCCGTTCGACGTGGATGACGTCCTCCAGGAGGTCTTCTTGCGGCTCGCGCAGAGCGGCGAGGCGCTGCACGAGGTCCAGCACCTGGCGGGCTGGCTCCACCGCGTCGCGCGGAACGCGATCGCCGATCACTACCGCGCGCGCGGGCGCCTGCCGCAGCTCGTCGAGGAGATCCCCGACACGGAGGACGCCCGCGCCGAGGAGCGCGGGAGCTCCGCGGACAACCGCCGCGAGCTCGCCGCGTGCCTCTGCCCCCTCATCGAGCGGCTCCCGGAGCCGTACCGCGAGGCCATCCGGCTCACCGAGATCGACGGCCTGACCCAGGCCGAGGCGGCCAGGCGCGCGGGCATCTCTCTGTCGGGGATGAAGTCTCGCGTGCAGCGCGGCCGAGAGCAGCTCCGGGCGATCGTGCTCGCGTGCTGCGAGGTCGACCTCGACGGACGGCGCGGCATCGCCCGGTTCGAGAGCAAGCCCGGCGGCTGTGACTGCAAGTCGACCTGACCACGCCTGGCCCACGCGCGCTCCCATCGCGCGCCCGATCCCCCCCCCCGAACGTTCCCCCAGAACGAAGGCACAGAACCATGCAGATCCAGAGCAACGATCTCCCGGTCGTCGTCATCGGCGCCGGCCCCGTCGGTCTCGCCGCGGCCGCCCACCTCCTCGTGCGCAACCTCCGCCCCGTGGTGCTCGAAGCCGGAGCGGACATCGCCTCGAGCATCCGCTCGTGGAGCCACGTCCGGCTCTTCTCACCGTGGCGCTACGACGTGGACCGCGCGGCCGCGAGCCTCCTCGAGCCCCGCGGTTGGGTGGCGCCCGATCCCGAGGCGCTCCCCACCGGCGCCGACCTCCTCGAGCGCTACCTGCGTCCGCTCGCGCAGGTGCCCGCGATCGCCTCGGCGCTCCGCCTCGACGCGCGGGTGGTCGCCATCAGCCGGCTCGGCACCGACAAGGTGAAGACGGCGGCGCGAGGCGACGTTCCCTTCGTGGTGCGCACGCGCGGCAGCGATGGGGTCGAACGCGAGCTCCTGGCTCGCGCCGTCCTCGACGCCTCGGGCACCTGGGCCACGCCGAACCCGCTCGGCGCGTCGGGCCTCCCGGCGCTCGGCGAGGCCTCGCTCGCGGACCGGATCCACTACGGCATCCCCGACGTCCTCGGGCGCGACCGGCAGCGATACGCCGGGCGGACGACCCTCGTCGTCGGCGCCGGTCACTCCGCGGCCAACACGATCCTCGCCCTCGTCGAGCTCGCCGAGGACGCGCCCGGCACGCGGGTCATCTGGACGACCCGCGGCTCGAACCTCGCCCGGGTGTTCGGCGGCGGCGACGCCGACGGGCTCCCCGAGCGAGGCAAGCTCGGGGCACGGCTGCGCTCGCTGGTCTCGTCGGGTGACCTGAAGCTCGTCTCGGAGCTGCGGATCACGGAGGTCGCGGAGGATCGCGGGCGGCTCGCGGTGCGCGGGCACGGGCCGGGCGGCCCCCTCGCGCTGGACGGCATCGACCGCATCGTGGCGGCCACCGGGCAGCGCCCCGCGCTCGACATCGCGCGCGAGCTGCGCGTCGAGGTGGACCCGGCGCTCGAGTCCGTGCGCGCGCTCGCGCCGCTCATCGATCCGAACGAGCACAGCTGCGGGACGGTGCGCCCCCACGGGGAGGCCGAGCTGCGGCAGCCCGAGCCCGGCTTCTACGTCGTGGGGGGCAAGAGCTACGGCCGCGCGCCCACCTTCCTCCTCGCCACGGGCTACGAGCAGGTGCGATCGGTGGTCGCCTACCTCGCGGGAGACCACGCCGCGGCCGAGCGCGTCGAGCTCGATCTGCCCGAGACCGGCGTTTGCTCGACGAGCGCGTCGCCCGGCGCGAGCGGATGCTGCCCGCCCACGGAGGCGGCCAAGGCGCCGACGCGGGCCGACGTCGCCGATGACGCGGGCAGCCCGTGCTGCGCGCCGCGCGCGGAGACCCCTCGCAGGGGCGCCGAAAAGGCCTCGTGCTGCTGACCGCGAGCCCGGGGCGAGGCGCGCGCAAGGCCCTCTCGGTCGGCGCGGCCGTGTGGATCCTCGCGGCCACCGAGACCGTCAGCTGGGGCCTCCTCTACTACACGTTCAGCGTGCTGCTTCGCCCGATGGCGGAGGCCGTGCGAGCGTCGGAGGTCGCCGTCTCGGGCGCGTTCTCGATCGCGCTCCTCGCCGCAGGCGCCGCGGCCCCGCTCGTCGGTCGCGCCGTCGATCGTCATGGCCCCGGGGCCGTGATGAGCGTGGGGAGCCTGGTCGGGGCGCTCGGGTTCCTCGCGCTCCCCGCGGCCACGTCGCTACCGCAGCTCGTGGCCGCGTGGGCGCTCCTCGGCGTCGCCCACGGCTGCACCTCGTACGAGCCCGCCTTCGCCGCCGTGACCTCCTGGATCGACGATCTGCGCGCGAGGCGACGCGCGCTCCTCGTGATCACGAGCTTCGGCGGGCTCGCGAGCACGCTCTTCGTCCCGCTGGCGACCGCCGCGATCGCGACGCTCGGCTTCGAACTCACCGCCGTGGCGTTCGCCGTGGTGCTGGCGCTCCTCGTGACGCCGCTCCATCTGGCCCTCACCACGGTGCGTGCCCCCGCTCGGGAGGCGCCGAGCCCATCGGTGCAAGCGCCAGCCGCCCGCGCGGGGCTCTCCCTCCTCGCGGCGGTCCTCGCGACCCAAGCGCTCGCCTCGACGGCGGTGGCGACGTTCCTCTTCCCTACGTTGACCGATCGCGGCATCGCAGCGCCGCAAGCCGCAGCCCTCGTCGGCATCGTCGGCGCCGCGCAGGTCCCGGCACGCCTCTTCTACGGTGTCCTCTGCGCGCGCGTGCCGTCGAAGGCGCGCCTCGCGCTGCTGCTCGTCGTGCAGGGGCTGGCCGTCTCCGGGTTCGGAACGCTGAGCGGCGCGCCCCTCGCCGGAGTGCTCGTGCTCTTCGGTGCGGCCAACGGCCTGATGACCCTCGAGCGGGCCACGATCGTCGCCGAGTGGTTCGGGGTGCGAGGCTACGGCGCGAGGAGCGGCCTCCTCGCCGCGGGCAGCGCCGTCGCCCGCGCCTCGGCGCCCGTCGTGGTCGCCCTGAGCGCGGAGGTGACGTCGTACGCGCGCGCGTTCCTCCCCCTGGCCGTCGCCCTGGCAGCTGCGGCCGCGCTCCAGGCGGTCCTCGAGCTTTGGCGGGGAGTGGCCGCTCACGCCCGTCCTCCACGACCTCGGCGGTGACACCGAGGAGGCGCCGCCGAGCAGGCCGTCGCCGCCACCCCGGCCTCGCGCCCGCTACTCGCTGGTCGTCCACACCGACGAGCTCGGCCATCGCGTGAGATTGCAGGACTTCCGCCGTCTCGTACCGCCGGCCCGGTCGGTTGCACCGCAGCCCGGGCCGCGGCAGGGTACGGCCTCCCGCGGCCCGGAGCGCCCATGCTCGCCTTCGCCCTCGCCCTCGCCTTGACCCTCGCCGCGCCCGCCCCGGAGGCCATCGGCGAAGGCCTGACCGCCCGCGAGGTCGCGCCCGGGACGTGGCTGACCACCCACGACCTCGGCTTCCCGTCGCACCAGCTCCTCCTCGCCATGCCCTCTGGCGAGACCCTGCTCGTGTCGACCCCCATGACGACGGACGCGACGCGCGCCCTGCTCGCCTTCGCCGAGCGCCGGCTCGGCGACCGCCCCCTGGTCGCCATCGTCCCGCACTTCCACCTCGACGGCGCCGGCGGCGTCTCCGCCCTCCTCGAGGCCGGCGCCACCGTCCACGGCTCCGACCTCACCGTCCGCCTCCTCGCCGAGCGCGGCGACCGCCGCCGCGGCCTCACCGCCGCCTTCGTCAAAGACCCCGCCGCCCGCGCCGCCCTCCTCGCCACCCCGCTCACGCCGCCCTCCCACGTCTTCCCGCTCGCCCAGGGCCTCCGCCTCACCTTCGGCCCCGAGACCGTCGAGGTCATCCACCCCGGCCCGTCTCACGCCCCGGACTTCGTCGCCGTCTGGTTCCCGGCCCGCAAGATCCTCTTCGGCGGCTGCATGCTCATCGACGGCGAGCGCCCCGGAAACCTCTCCGACGCCGACGTCGTCGGCTGGCGCCGCGCCCTCGATCGCCTCGCCCCCCTCGCCGCCGACGCCCGCATCGTCGTCAGCGGCCACGGCCACCGCACAGACCCCGGCCTCGTCGACCAGACCCGCCGCGCCCTCGCCACCGTCGCCCTCGACCGCCGCGTCGCCGTCACCGTCGACGACCTCCCCTGGGTGGGCCCGCGCCCCCCTCCAGGCCGCACCGTCACCTCCGAGGTCGGCCGCCTCGTCGCCCACCTCACCACCCGCTCGGTCCCGGCCACCGGCTTCGCGGTCGGCCGCAGCGGCCTCACCGAGCCGCTCGCTCTCTGGCGCGACGCCGGCCTCCCCCTCGCCGACCACACCTTCACCCACCCGGCCTACTCCAAGACCTCCATCCCCGACTTCCTCGCCGACGTGTCGAAGAACCAGGCCTTCCTGAAGGACCGCCTCGGCGTCGACCTCACGGGCGGCTTCTTCCGCTTCCCCTACCTCGACCACGGCCACGCGGAAGACAAGGTCGCCGCCATCACCGCCTTCCTCGAGGCCCGCCGGATGCGCGTTGCCCCCGTCTCGCTCGACACCGTCGACTACGCCTTCGCCGCCGCCTACGGAGAGGCCCCCGCCCCCGCCCGCCCCCGCATCGGCGCCCTGTACATCGATCACGTCGACGAGGCCGCCGAGCACTTCGAGGCGCTCTCCCGCGAGCTCTACGGCCGCGAGATCCCCCTCGTCCTCCTCGTCCACGCCAACGGCCTCAACGCCGACCACCTCGGCGCCGCCCTCGACCGCCTCGCCCACCGCGGCTACCGCTTCGTCCCCCTCGCCGAGGCCCTCGCCGACCCCGCCTACACCGAGCACGGCAACCGCCCGCCGCACATCCCGCTCCAGGGCGACCGCAACTTCCTCAACCTCGTCGCCCTCTCCCGCGGCCTCCGCGCCGCCGACCCGACCGGCGAAGCCCGCTTCCGCGACCACTGGCGCCCCCTCATCGAGGCCGCGACGCGCCCCTGACGGCCGAAAGGGGTCAGGTCTAATCACTTTTCACTTTCCGTCCCAGCGGCCCTGAGGGATACCTCAGTCCATGGCGAGGCGTAAGCGCATCGACTACCCCGGAGCCTGGCACCACGTGATGAATCGTGGCGCACGGCAAGCGCCGATCTTTGGAGAGGACGCCGATGGCGCTGCTTTCCTCACGGTGTTGGGAGAGACGGTCGAGCGGTTCGGCCTCGAGGTTCACGCCTACGCCGTGATCTAGAGGTCATGATGAGTTATTTCGCCACAGGCCTGAAATCATTGCGTTTCGATGAGTGCACGGAACGAAATGGGGGGCTCACGACGGGTCCTC
>JAWLBL010000012.1:0-156059 GCA_041687695.1 Myxococcota bacterium
GAACGCGGGACGGGACACCCGAGAGGGGCTCATCCCAGCCCAACTACCGGGAAACGACCGCGAGACAAACCCGGGACGGGGAGCCGGGACAGGACACGATAGGCACCGGGACGGTTGGCCAAGGAGCGTCCCCAGATGTCAGGAGTCCAGGTGTCAGGGTCCATCACTCTTCACTTTGGGTTCGGCGGATATGAACCCTGACGCCTACCCTCCAGGGTCTTGCCAATATGCTTCGTCCAGCCCCATTTCAGCTCCAAGCGAGCCAATCTCGGCAAGGATAGAGGACGGCACCGAGGCACCGAATTCGTACAGCTGGTCACATAGGTTCTCAAGAGCGATCCCCCACTCTCGGGAGCGCGTCAGTTCTTCGACGCTCCGGATATCCTCATCTGGCAACAATTGGCGCAGTGCACTAATGACTCTCATGAGCCTTTCCTCGATATTTCCAGCCATTCCCTGTTCTCCTACTGGGTAGAGAAGACAGTGATAGTGCCTTCGCCAGTCGGCTCCACAATGACCTGAGCCCAGGGGTCAAGTCCAACCCTGCAAGCAGCCAGCGCAGGTCAGGCCTTCGCGTCCCAACGTGCAGCTCGCGCGACGAGTTCGGAGACGCCGCGTCCGCGCTCTCGGTCATCCGAGCCCGTCTAAGTTAGCGGCTCACCCCGCCCATGGAGCTGAGACGTGAAGGTGTTTGCAAGTTGGGACTTGACCCTTGGGGTCCGTTGGCTTCCGAAGTAGCCGGCCGCATCCAGGTTGTTTGTTCGTTGGGACTTCACCCTGGGCATTCTCAGGCACGATCTCGCGATAGCCTGGTCACGTTCCACCGGCTCCCACGGTACTCAGCCAGCCAACGGGAGACCCATCGGCTGGCAGGGCTCCACGGGTCGTGAAACTCCATGCGAACAGCACCAGCAATCGTCTTTAGCTCAACAACGTCGACTGGTGGCCATGAGCTCAGCAGACTCGGATATCTGATGTAATTCGTCCAACCGAGCCGGAGCGGTATGGGGCGCCAAGACTCGCCGCCATCCTCGGTAATCATGACGCGCTTTAAGTGGAACGGTTGGTGTGGAATGTCGATCACTTCAGTGCGGTATCCCACTCTTGTGGATGTCCAGCAACTCCCACCGTACGCGGAAGAATCCGGCATACGTCACCAATCATGCATCCCGACAGTCCAGGTGTCAGGGTTCATCACTTCTCACTCTTGGAAGTCCAGGTGCCAGGCTCATCACTTTTCACTATTGGTCCGGCGGAAAGTCCCGGTGTCAGGGTTCATCACTTATCACTTTTGGTCCGGCGGAGAATGGAATTTATGAACCCTGACACCTACCTCGCGTCAAGGGCTCGGATCGCGCTCCAGAGGGCTCAGCGTCTCTCGCTTGCACGTCACGAAGTCCATCACAGGAATCGGGAATCCTTTGCGACTTTTCCCTGAGGAGTAGATGGGCCGCTTACCGAAGCCGGGCCGCCGCATGTTGAACGCGATCGAGATCCGAGCCGTGAAGCCCTTCGGCTCGAGCCGCGGCGGGGCGAGGGACGGCGCCACGAAGTCGGCCTCGAGGAAGACGGCCTCGGCGCAGGCCGCGAACTCGTCGAAGCCGAACTCGCGGACCTGCAGGTCGGCCGAGGTCACACGCCCGTCCGCGGTGATCGCCAAGAGAAGCTTCGCCCGCACGTCGCCGTCGTCGGCGCGCCAGGCCATGTGCCGGCGGTGGCAGTCCAGCATGCGCGGCAACTGCGCCTGATAGCGCTGGTCGACCTCTTCGGGGCTCCACCGCACGGCAGCGTCGGCCGCCGGGGCGCCCTGCGCGTCGTCGGCGGGCTTCGGGGCTGTGGCTGGAGCTCCCGCGATGGGCCGCCAGCCTTCCGCCGAGGCCTGTCGCCGCGTCAGCTGCTTACCGTCCGGCGCCAGCCACTCCCACTCGCCCACGGGCTGTCCAGCCGCGTACCGCCCCCGCAGGCGCGGCTGGCCGTCCGGGTACAAGAAGACCCAATCACCGTCGCGGCGGCCGGCGGCGAAGGCGCCGCGGGCCTCGAGCGACCCATCGGGACGATAGAACGACCACGCGCCGGTGCGCGCGCCCCCCTCGTAGAGCCCCTCGGCCACCTTGCCCCGGTGCACGAAGGTGCAGTGCCCATCCAGCACCAGCGGCTCGTCGTCGCCGAGCGCGTTCGCGGCCGGCGGCGTCCCCACCATCACCGACGCGACCAGGGACGCGAGCGCCCATCGCCTACGAATGCCCACTTGCCCTCCCTCGCGCCTGCAGCAGAAAGCCGATAGGACACCAATAACCGCCATTAGAAGCCCGCGGGTCAAGTCCCCATCTCGCACACGAGGTCATCGTTCGCCTCATTCGAGGTAGCCGTCCGCATTCAAGTTGTTTGTAAGTTGGGACTTGACCCCTGGACTTTTGACCCCTGGACTTTCTATGCCCGCCTCGGCGAGGGTCGGCGCGCCAACGCCGACGCTCGAAGCCTGGGTGAGCGCTCGCTCGATCCGCGCGGAGTCGGGCAGCCCGAGGATCAGCTCGACGATGGCCGAGGTGTCCAGGATCATACGCCCTCGGGCCCGTAGCCGAGGATGCCGTCCTCCTCGTCGCGGGTCAGACGATGCTGGCGGACTTCCGGTGGGAGGTCGGGCCAAACCTCGCGCTCGAGGTAGTCGCGGAATTGCTTGGGTCCCATGGAGGATGAGCCACGCATGCGGAGGCGCTCGCGACGCTCGAGAAGCGCGCGGCGGACGGCCTCCGTACGCGTCTCGCCGGTCAGCTCGGCGACCTCGACCACCAGGGCCTCGACCTCGGGGTTCTTGATGTTCAGCGCCATGAAGCACCTCCCGAAGCAAGACTAGGCGCCGGGGGTGGAAAGCACAACAGAGGGTGGAAACGGCAAGCAGGGGCAGCGCAGGTGCGGGCTCGAGGGCCACGTTCGAGGGACCTCTGCCGGAGCCGCGGGATGGGTTCGGGATGGCCGGCGGGTCACGACTCTACGGCTCCACATCGGCGGCGCGTCAGGATCTCGGGGCCGTCGGGGTCTCGGGAGGGAGTGCTCGAGCGGGGCCGAGAGCAGGCCCTCGGCGTGACGGCTGCGCCTCGGTGCGCGCGGCCTACTCGGCGGTGACGCCGGGGACGATGATGCCGAAGAGGGAGGCCAGGGAGGCCAGGGCCTCGAGGGAGAGGCGGGTGTCCTTCAGGGTGTTGTCGCGGGGGTCGATGAGGTAGTTCGAGGCCGTGGAGAGGTCGGCGCGGGTCAGGTTGGTGCGGCGGAAGGTCGTGCCAGAGAGGTCGGAGCCGGAGAGGTCGGCCGAGGAGAGGTCGGCCTCGGCGAAGTCGGCGTCGTGGGCGCGGCAGTCGTGGAGGACGAGGCCGCGCAGGGTCATGCCGGCGAAGGACGCGTAGGAGAGGTTGCAGGCGTGGAAGCTGGCCTCGAAGCGGAAGCGGGCGGCGTCGGACCAGCGGACGCCGAGGAGCTTGCAGGCCTCGAAGCGGACGGAGCGGAAGGCGGCGCCCTGGAGCTTGGCGCCCGACAGGTCCGAGTCCTGGAAGGTGCAGTCCTCGAAGACCCACTTGCGCAGGGCGGCTTCGCGGAAGCTGGCGCGGACGAAGCGGCAGCGGTGGAAGCGCTTGGGCGAGGGGGTGGCCTCGTCGAGGTCGAGGCCGTCGAAGAGGGCGCCGTCGTGGTCGTCGGTGGAGGCGAGGAGGGCCTCGGGGGTCATGTGGGGCCTCGGCGGGGGACAGGGAACGGTCGGGGGGCGGCTAGGGACGGCCGTGGAGGCCGCGGCGGCGGCGCCAGGAGAGGGCCGCGAGGGACGCGAGGGCCAGGAGCGCCGAGCCGCCGGGGGCGCCGGTGCAGCCGCTGGCGCCCGGCGACCGGGAGCCCTCGGGGTCGGGGGTCGCGGTCGAGCTGTCGGCGGCGTCGGCCTCGGGGCCGGGCTCGGGGCCGGGCTCGGCCGAGGGTTCGGTGATGGCCTCGGGGCCGGGCTCGGCGGGGTCCTCGGGGCCGGGCTCGGCGGGCTCGACGGGGGCGCCGACCTCGACGAGGCCGCAGGTCTTGGCGTCGCAGGCGAGCGGCGGCAGGGGCACGGGCTCGGGGGAGTCGGTAGGGACGCACACCTGGGTCGTGGCCGCGGAGGTGTCGGTCGCCAGGTTCCACAGCTCGGCCTCGACGCACAGCTCGGGCTCCTTGGGCCACGGCAGCTGGTAGGGCGCGGGGCGGAAGCTGCCCGAGCGGACGATGGCCTTGCCGTCGGCGACGGGATGCCAGTAGCCGATCTTGGGCGAGCCGCCCTCGACCGAGTCCGTGCGGACCCGAAGGACGTAGTTGGCGGGCCCGCCCACGGCGAGGCCGCTGGGGACGACCTCGGCCGCGAAGGTGTAGAAGTTGGGCTCCTCGTCGACATACCAGCAGCAGACGCCCGGCGCGTCGTCGCAGGCCGCCACGTTGGGGGCCTCGCAGTCGGTGCCGTACTCGGGCCAGGGCCAGGGACTCAGCGTGAGCTTGGCCGTGACGGCGAGGGTCGGCGCCGGGGGCGGCTCGGCCGGGATCTGGAAGGTCACCTTGCGATCGAAGGCCTCGTAGTAGCACTCCCAGCCGTAGCCCTCGGGTGGCTCGGCGACCGTCAGGGTCGCCTCGTAGGTCCCGGGCGCGAGGGGAGCGGTCGCCCGCCAATACAGCTGGCGGCGCAGCATGGAGACGCCCGACGGATCGAACCCCGGCAAGGGCAAATCACCGAGCACCCCCACGCCCAGCTCGCCGGCCACGGGCTCGGTCGCCTCGCTGTCGAGCGGCTTCACCAGGACCGTCAGCGCGTCGTAGACCTCGCCGCCGGGCGCGACGCCCTCGACCTGCGCCCAGAGCGCCGGCAAGAGCACCGTCGGCTGCGCGGGCATCCCCTCGAAGCTGGAGGGCATCCCGTGACGCGGCTGCCACCAGGCGTGCTGGCACTCGGGGACGTACGATTCCGCGAAGCCGAGCCCGCCGAGCGGCCCCGCCAGCAAGCCCAGGGCCAGCGCAGCGACTAGCGTGCGGCGTAGTACCAGTGTCTCGTGGGCTCGCATGACGCCTCCGTGTCGATCGTATCCGCGCCCGCAGTAGGCCTGGGGGTGAGGCGTCAGCGTGCCATGCGCAGCGCTGCGGGTCCAGCGGGCTCGAGCGGGGGCGAGGGCGTTTCCGGCGCTGGGGACCCGCTGGGTCAGCCTCGTTGCCGTCGAGGGTTGCCGCTGGTATGGTCGACCCATGACATTGAACGAGCTCTTTCGAGGCCGGCTGCTCGATCACGTGCAGCTGGTGGTGCGCGACCTCGAGGCCAGTCGGCGGTTCTACGAGCCGCTGTTGCGGACGCTGGGTGTCCCCATCGGCGGGGATGGGCCGGGTTTCTTCTGGGTCGACGAGCTCGTGGTGTCGAGCGTGGACTCGCCGGCCAGCGCAGGGCGGGTCACCGGGCCGACGCACCTGGCGTTCCAGGCGAAGGACCAGGCGGCGGTCGCGGCGGCCTACCGGGCGGCGCTGGACGCGGGCGGACGGGACAACGGTGCGCCCGGCGAGCGGGCGCAGTATCACCCGGGGTACTTTGCCGCGTTCGTGCTGGACCCGGACGGCAACAACATCGAGATCGTCTACCACGGGCCGGCGGAGCGGTCGGCGGACGCGGTGCGGATTGCGTTCTAGCGAGACCTCGTGGGCGGGGAGGCGGCGGCTGCGCGTCGCGCCTACTCGTCGGCCTTGGCGAAGTGGGCCATCTGGGCGTCGTAGGCGCGTTGGAAGGCCGGGCGGGCGCAGGTCTTGGCGACGTAGGCCCGGATGGCGGGGAAGTCGCCGGCGGCCAGCACCTTGGGGACCCGCAGCGCGTCCGCCATCAGGAGGTCGGCCACGGTGAACCGCCCGGCGGCGAGCCATTCACGCTGCGCGAGGACGGCTTCGAGGTGTTGCAGGCGCTGCATCATCCAGCCGTCGAGCGGGTTGTCGGTGGGCTTGGACAGGCCGATGAACCACCACGGGACCGAGACCATCTCGATCGAGTTGAGGGCGGCGATGGTCCAGGACAGCGTCTCGGCCTCGCCTTGGGGGTCGCGAGGCATCAACGTCTCGCTCTTGCGCGCCAGGTGCAGGAGGCAGGCGCCGCTCTCGAAGAGGGTGATGTCACCGTCGGTGAGGAAGGGCACCTGACCGAACGGCTGACGCGCGAGGTGCGCGGGGCCGCGGTCTCTGAACGGGACGGATCTGCCCTCGTAGTCGAGGCCAGCCTCTTCGCAGGCCCAGCGCAGTCGGATGTCGCGAACGTGACCACGGGGTCCCTCGGGCACCCAGTCGTAGGTCCAGATGGTCAACGCTTCGGTCATGTCGCTGCTCCGTCTGCGCCGTACGCTTGGCAGCCCTTCGCGGCTACTCGCCGTCCCAGTAGTCGGCGGCGAGGTCGGGGCGGCCGACGTAGCGGAAGGGGCGGGGCTGGCCGTCGGGGCCGGGGAGCTGGGCGAGGAGGCCGAACTTGCCGGTGACCGGGTACTCGACGACCTCGGGGACCTGCTTGGTGCTGACGGCCAGGTAGCGGAGCTCGCCCGTGCCGGTGTTGGTGATCTGGTGGGCGGTCTCGGGGCCGCCGGGCGGGCAGGCGATGATGTCGCCCTTGCGAATGGGCCAGGTCGCCTGGCCGATGGTGACCTCGCCCGTGCCCTCGAGGACGAAGAACATCTCCTCGTTGACGCTGTGGCAGTGCAGGGGGAAGGCGCGCTTGCCGGGCGGCAGGGCGGTGATGTTGTAGCCCAGCTTCTGGGCGCCTACCCGGGGGCCGATGAAGCCCATGCGGGCGCCGTAGCGCTCGGCGGCGGGGCCGGTGGGCTCCATGCCGGGGGGCGGGGGCTGCAGCTCGATGTCGTCGACGTTCACGATGGGCTTGGACATGGGGCCTCTGCGTTGGGGGCTCGGGGACGCGTCCGAGTCGCTTCAGTGTGGCCGGACAGTAGACGGGCTCATACCCCGGCGCAACCGCCCCGCGGCGGGCTCGTTGCGGCGCGTTGCCGCGTGTTGCCGAGCGTGGTTGGCGGGGGGGCTCGGGGGGGTGGCATTCATGCCCCATCACGAACGGACGCCGCCGCGGACCGGGTGCCTGGGAGCAGCCTCGGGTCACCAGGAGGGCGGCGGCACGATGGCGTCGAGGACGACGCCAAGGGAGGACGACGATGGTCATCAGAGTTGCGATGTTGGCGGTGCTCGTGAGCGTGGTCTCTGGATGCGGGCTGGTCATACAGGCGGTGATGGATGCCACCCAGCCCAAGCATTCGCGCGAGTATGCCGACGTGTGGGATGACGCTGCCCTGCAGGTGATGGCCGAGCGCGTCCGCACCAACCAGGTCACCGCGGACGACCTGCTGCAGGCGTTGCACGTGTACCTGAGCCCGTGTGTGAAGCAGCCGCGCGCCATTCCGGTGCCGGAGGATGGGCAGAACCGCAACGGCACGCTGCGCGAGGACGTGCGGCTGGCGGCCGGTCAGGTGGCGATCGATGGGCTCGGCCGGATGGTGCTGGCCGGCTACGCGGCCGGCGGAGCGTTCGAGGGCACGTACGAGGCCAAGCGCGTTCGCGACTCCGTCTCCAAGGCGCGGACCGACGCGGCCGAGCTCTGCGCGCCCGACGAGCTGGCCAAGGTCGACTCCGAAGGCGTCCTGCCAAAGCTGGACGAGCTGATGTCGCCGGAGGGGGGCAAGGCTCATCAGATGGCGTACCAGTCCGCATCGATGGAGCGGCTCGCGGCGCTCGCGGAGGCCGACGCCGAGCGGCTGGTGAGCTGGCTGAACGAGGACTGCGCGGTCGGCGCGCCGCTCGGCGAGTGCCTGCGTGCGGCGGGCGCGCGCCTGGCCGCCATCGGCGCGTGGGACGCGTTCCTGACCCATGTGCTCGACAAGACGCAACCCACGGACGCCTCGGCCCTGCTCACCCACGTCGCCGGTGACGAGGGCGCCCCGCGGATCCTCAAGGACATCCTGGCGCACGTCTATGCCAACGACGCCTCGATGCTCAAGAAGCCGCTGGCGCGCGCCGGGCTCTTCGCCGCCCTGACGGAACGCGGTCAACTCAAGGGCTGCAAGGAAAAGCGCCTCGTCGCCAACCTGTTGGCCAGCCCCGAGCCGGACGCCAACATCGCCGCCGCCCACGTGGTGCGCGTAGAGAAGTGCAAGGCGCTCGAAGGCCAGGTCATCGAGTTGCTCGGCCACTGGAGCTGGAAGGTGCGCGAGGCCGCGGTGGTGGCCCTGGGCAGCATGGCCAGCCCGCGCGGGGCCAAGGCCGTCAAGGCGCTTCGGTACACCGATCCCGAATGGGACCGCGCCTGTCGGTGCTATCCGGTCCGCGATGCCGCCAAGCTGGCTCATGCCAAGCTCGGAGGCCGCTGAACGCTTCCCCGTGGTCGCCGCCCACGCGCGGAGTGAGCGAGGCGGTCACCACAGCAGCGTGAACGGCTCGAAGTCGCCGAGGGCGTAGCCCGCGTCCGTCGTCAGGATGCGACGCGGCGCGCCGGGGTCGCCCTCGAGCTGCTTGCGCAGCCGGCCGATCGCGACCTGCAGGCGCTTGTCGTCGCGCATGGGGTTGTAGTCGGGCAGCTCCCAGGCCGCGACCGCCAGCGCCTCCTTGGTCACCTCGCCGTCGGCCCGTGCGAGCAGCTCGAGCAGACGGAGCGCGAGGGTGCTGCGCGACAGATCGACGGTCTGCCCGTCGACGAGCCAGGCCCGGCGCTGCAGGAGGTCGACGCCCCAGCCACGCCGGCCCGGGGCGCCGGGCGGCTGACGGCGCAGGGAGCCGATGCCACTCCAGCCGCGCCGCAGGCCCGTCAGCAGCAGCCGGTCGAGCGCGCTGCTCGGGGGCTCGCGCGACAGCAGAGCGTGGGCGAGGCGAGCCGGGAGCGGGGCGAGATCATGGGCGGCGATGATTCGCTCGAGGGCGAGGACGTCCGGGTATGGCGTGGTCGCCATGACGACCAGCTCCGTCAGGTTCTGGAGCATCACGCCTTCGATGGCGCGCGTCAGCTCGACCAGGGGCACGAGGGCCTGACGCGCCTCGTCGTCGCGGCGGTCGGCGAGCAGCAGCATCACCTGCAGGCTGCGCGCGGCGTGCTCGATGATGCGGGCGCCATTGCTCGCCGCCTGGTTGGCCGCCTGGGCCGACGCGAGCGCCGCCTCGCGCGGCCGCCCAGCCCCCGCGAGGCAGGCAGCGCGCCCGAAGAGCGCCAGCGGATCGCGCAGCTCACGCGCGCCGACGAGGGCGGGCTCCCAGGCGGGGCGCTCGCCGCGGTCGAAGGCGTGCAGGAAGCGGACGGCCTCGATGAGGCGGCCGGGCGGGCCGCTGGGCGGGGGGACGTCGGCGGGCCAGGCCAGCTCGGGCTCGGGGCGCCCGAGGAACCAGGCCGAGGCGCCGGCCGCGAGCGCCGTCCATTGGACGAGGTTCCACATGCGCGACTCGCTGGCGTCGCGCCAGGCTGCGTCGACGTGCCCGGCAGACTCGGCGGCCGGACCGTCGACCAGCGTCTGCACGACCGAGATGAGGCGCATGGAGACCCGCTCGCCTGCGCGGTCGTGTTCGTCGATGGACTGGCGCGCCAGAAAGGCCGCGACCTCGCTCGTGCGTCCGGCCAGCGTGTTGCGCAGCGCCATCAGGATCTCGGGCAGCAGGCCGCCGGCGGGAGGGCCGCTGGAGGCGTCGGACGCGGCGGCGTCGACGCGGACGTCGAGGCGGACCAGGTGCGCGTCGAGCATGGCTTCGGTGCGCTCGCGGCCCTCGAGGGTGTCGAGCAGGTCGGCGACGCGGCGCACGCGATCGGTCGCCTCGCCCGAGCGGCCGCGCAGCCAGGCCAGGCGGGCCAGGGCCACCTCGCGGCGGGCGCGGGCGGGCTCGGTGGTCGGGACCAGCCCCTGGAGCTGCACCTCGGCCTCGTCGAGGCGGCCCGCGTAGACCAGGCCGCGGCCGGCGGCCAGCCCGGCTTCGAAGGCCAGGGCCGGCGCGTCGGCGGCGCGCGCGTCCTGTTCGAGGGCGGCGGCCTCTTCGATGCAGCGGGCGACCCCCACGACCCGGAGGCGGGCGCCGAGCCAGGCGACCTGGATCTCGAGGGAGCTGCCCACAGGGCGGGGTTGGCGGGCGGCCCAGCGGAGCGGATCCTCGGCGTCGAGGCCGGCCGCGAGCAGGAAGGCGGCCCCGCGCAGGCGCGGCGAGGGGCTGGTGCGGACCAGACGCCAGGCGCGCAGACCCATGCCCCCGGTGGCGAGGGCTCCGGCCGCGCCCTCGAGGTGGGTGGCGGCCTCGTCGACGCGTCCGCTGTCGACCAGCGCGCGGGCGGCCTCGAGGGTGGCCGCCGGGTCGGCGCTGCTCAACAGGCCGTCGAGCAGGGCCGGGCCCTGGTCGGGCGCGAGCTCGGGGGCGAGCCGCTCACGCACGCGATCGTGCAGGCGGAGGCGGTCGCCCGACTCGACCAGGCTACCGGCCTCGGCGATGGCGAGCAGGGCCTCGGGTCGGAGCTGGCCGGCGAGACGCTCGAGGTCCGGGCGGGACAGGCCGAGCGGGAGGCGGGCCAGCGCGGCGACCAGGGCAGCGCTGGCGTCGCGGAGGTCCTGCCGGGCGTCGGAGCGGGTGACGGCCTGTCGGAGCTCGAAGGGATTTCCGGCGGCGTGGGTGACCAGCGCGGCGATGTCGGCGTCAGTGAGTCCGGGGCGCAGGCGGCGCGCGAGGTCGGCCGCGTCGTCGGCGGAGAGGACGTCGAGGGCGATGGTCTGCTCGGCGAGGGTGGGGACGACGGGGAAACGGCGGGCGGTGAGGATCCAGCGCGACGAGACGGCGTAGGCGGCGAGAGCCTCGAGCCAGTCGGCGAGCTCCCTTTCGTCGGCGTAGTGGAGATCCTCGACGATCAGCACGGCCGAGGTGGCCTCGGCCGCCAGGAGGACGCGCTCCCAGGGCTCGCCGACGACGTCGCGCGGGGTGAGCGCGTCGTGGAGATCGGCGATGGCCTGGTCGAGCGGATCTTCCGGTCGGAGCTCCACCGCGATGGCCTTGAGGAGGGGGCCGTCGGGGGCCGCGCGGACCCAGCGCCGGACCAGCGCGGACTTGCCGATGCCGCCGGGTCCGGACAACAGCGCGACGGGGCCACGGCGGAGCGCTTCGTCGAGCGCCGCCAACTCGCGGTCGCGCCCGACGAAGGTCGGCGGCGGGTTCGGAACACGCCAGCGCAAGCTGGTCGAGCGGAGCAAGGTCATGCGGCGAGTCTAGGCGAGCACGTCGCGGCCGAAAACCCCGCCCCGGGTGTTCACGGGGCCGCCGTAGCGTTGGCGAGGTGGTCGCGGAGTCGGCCGCTCACATCGGAGCTCCGAGGCTCCGAGTCCGCGAGAGCGCCCAGGGGGCTGGTCAGCGCAGCCTGGGCAGGCCGGGGGCGGACAGGGCGCGGTCGAGGGCGGCCATGACGTCGGCTTCGGGCAGGCCCTTGCCGCGGACGAGGGACTGGCGCAGGGCGCGCTCCAGGCGGTCGCGGCGCTTGGGGAGGAAGCGGAAGGTCTTGCCGCCCCAGATGCCCGAATAGTGGAGGTACAGGCGCATCACCGCGTCGAGGTCGATGTCGGGCAGCAGGCGCCGGGCGGCGATGAGGCGCAGGCGCAGGGGTTTGCCGCGGGTGGGGCGGGTGATGACGAAGTCGCCGGCGCCGATGAGCGGGGGCTCGGGGGCGGTGCGGGTCTGGGGGTCCCACAGGGTGAAGCAGACCTCGAGGATGGCCTCTTTGATGTCCTCGGTGTCCTCGGCGCCGAAGTGATGGAAGGGCAGCTCGTTGACGTAGAAGTGCATGCGGCGGTTGACGCCCATCTCGTGGAAGGTCGTCAGCCAGGGCGTGCAGTAGTAGTAGAGGTCGCGCGGCCGGGGCTGGCCGGGGTCGAGGACGCGCAGGGTGCCGCCCGAGAGCGGGCCGATGACGTGGACCGGGTCGCGGCGGTGCAGCTCGGAGAGGTTGTCGTGCTCGCGGCGGGCGAGCGCGCTGCGCTGGGCCTCGTCCTTGCCCATCAACAGGCAGACCTGGACCCGGGCGCCGGTGACCAGCTCGGCCGTGACGCGGAAGACCAGCTGGAAGTCGCCCTCCTGGAAGTGGAAGACGTCCAGGGCGCGCACGTCGGCGCCGCCGCCGACCTTGGCGGCGAGGGCGCGCGCGGCCTGCATCAGCGGGCTCTGCGGGTGGCCCAGCTCGCGCTCCATGGCCCGCTGCAGGACGGGGCGCGGGACCGGCCAGGCCCAGCGCTCGCCCCAGAAGTTGAGCAGCTCGCGCAGCGTGACGGTCACGCGCGGGCCGCGGGGGCGGTCGTCGCCGGGGCGCGGCGGGCGCGGGCCGGACGGCGGACGGGCGGGGCGCGGGCCCTGCGAGGGGCCCGGCTCCGGGCGGCCGGGGCGCGGACCGGGGCGTCGGCTGGGGTCGGGGCGGGCGGGCTTTTTGGGCATGGTCCTCGGCGCGCGGCGGGTCGACGGGCGCGTCGGCGTCATAGCGCCGGGCGGGGGCGCTGGCAACCTCGGCGGACTCGTCAACTAGAGGTGGCGTTCGGGCGCGGGTGGCGCGAGGATGCGCCGCCATGAAGCCCAAGCGTCCCACGTCCAGGCCCGGCGGAAAGGCCGGCCCCAAGTCAGGCAGCAAGACCGACGGCAAGGCGGGCGGCAAGCGCGGGCCCGCGCCGAAGAGCGGCCCCGGCCGCCGCGGCGCCGCTCGCCACGAGGCGCCGCGCCGGCGCGACGACCGGCCGTCCGAACCGGCAGGCCGGCCTCAGGGCCGATCCGGCCCCGGCGGGCGCCCTCCCCGCCCCGGCACCACCGCCCTGGGCTTCCCCGCCCCGCCCGTCCCGCACTGGGAGCCCGGCGCCGGCGCGCTGTGGGTCGGCGGCGAGGAGCGCACCAACCTGCGCCGCTACCTGACCGAGCACTTCCCGCGCCTGACCAGCCGCGAGATCTCCCGGGTCATCGGCGAGGGCTACTGCCGCGTCAACGGGGTCATCGACACCCACGGCACGCGCGCCCTGCAGCACCGCGACGTGGTCGAGATCACCCTGCCGCCGCCCCAGGAGACCGGCTTCGACGAGGCCCGCGTCGCCTACATCGACGAGCGCCTGGTCGCCTACGACAAGCCGGCCCACCTGCCCACGACGCCGACCGACGGCGGCGACCGCACCTCGCTCGAGGTCCTCTTGCGCGAGCAGTACGGCCCCATCTTCGCCGTCCACCGCCTCGACGCCGACACCAGCGGGCTGGTCCTGTTCGCGCGCACCGAGGCCGTCGCGCAGCGCCTGATGGACTTCTTCCGCGACCGCAAGGTCCACAAGACCTATCACGCCATCGTGCGCGGCCACCCGCCCGCCTCGGGCACCCGCCACACCCACTTCCACAAGCTCGCCGCCGGCAAGGGCTTCGAGAAGTGGCGCTCGGGCCCGCCCAGCCCCAACGCCAAGGAGGCCATCACCCGCTGGACCGTCGAGCAGCCCCTGGGCCGCTGGGCCGCGCTGGTCAAGGTCGAGCCGCAGACCGGACGCTTCCACCAGATCCGCATCCACTTCGCCGAGCTGGGTCACCCGGTCTACGGCGACCTCGTCTACGGCGACCGCCGCGAGCCCTTCCACCTGGGCCGCCACCTCCTGCACGCCTCGCGCCTCGAGCTGCCCGATCCCGAGCGTCACGGCGAGCGCCTGGTCGTCGAGGCGCCGCTGCCCGCCGAGATGCAGGAGGCCCGCCGGCGCCTCCTGAAGATGCGCTGACCCGCTCCCTTTGTCGCCCGACTCCCGCAGCCAGCGCCTGCTGGTCTTCGCCCTCATCGCCTCGCAGTTCGGCCCGCCCTTCATGTTCTCGGGCGTCGCCGTCGGCCTGCCCGCGCTGGGCGCCGAGCTCGAGGCCGGCGCCGTCTCGCTGGGTCTCGTCGAGACCCTCTACCTCGCCGGCAGCCTGGCCTTCCTCCTGCCCATCGGCCGCCTCGCCGACGCCTCCGACAAGCGCTCCCTCTACAAGTGGGGCCTGCTCGCCTTCGGCCTGTGCTCGCTGCTCATCGCCACCCTGTCCTGGGTCCCGGCCATCCTCGCCGTCCGCTTCCTCCAGGGCGTCACCTCGGCCATCTTCGCCGTCACCGGCACCGCCATCCTCGCCGACATCGTCCCCGCCCCCCAGCGCGGCCGCGCCTTCGGCGCCTCCATCGGCGCCATCTACACCGGCCTCACCCTCGGCCCCCTCGCCGCCGGCTGGCTCACCGAGGCCTTCGGCTGGCGCGCCATCTTCATCGGCGGCGCCGCCCTCATCCTGGCCGGCTTCGCCGTCATCTCCGCCCTGCTCCCGGCCGCCTGGCGCCGCCCCACCCGCCCCTTCGATCTCTCCAGCGCGACCCTCCTCGCCGCCACCATCCTCAGCCTGGTCGCCGGCGTCGTCACCCTGCGCCAGGGCGCCCTCGGCCCCGCCCTGCTCGCCCTCGGCCTGCTCCTCGCCGCCGCCTTCGTCCGCTGGCAGCGACGCCTCGAGGCCCGCGGCGCCGACCCGCTCATCGCCTTCGGCTGGCTCGCCGCCCAGCGCGACCTCGCCGTCGCCCTGCTCACCCAGGCGATGCTCTACACCAACGCCTTCAGCTCCATCTTCCTCTTCAGCCTCTACCTCCAGGTCTCGCTCGGCCACTCGGCCGACACCTCGGGCCAGGCCCTCGCCATCGGCTCGGCCGTCATGGCGGTGGTCGCCCCCTTCGCCGGCCGCCTCGCCGACCGCTTCCGCCCCCAATCGCTCACCGCCGTCGGCGCCGGCGCCGTCTTCGGCAGCGCCCTCGCCGCCCTGACCCTGGACGCGACCACCGCCCTGCCCCGGGTCATCGCCGTGCTCGCCCTGCAGAGCCTCGGCTTCGCCCTCTTCTCCTCGCCCAACGTCACCCTCATCATGAACAGCGTCGACCCCAGCGCGACCAGCCTCGCCTCGGCCCTCGCCGCCAAGGCCCGCTCCATCGGCATGGTCACCGGGATGCTGCTCACGAGCCTCCTCATCTCGCTGACCCTGGGCGACGACCCGGTCGAGCGCCACCCCTTCGCCCTCATCGGCACCATGACCACGGCCTTCACCGTCCTGGCCGTCGTCACCGGCGCCGCCTTCCTCATCTGCCTGTCGGCCCGCTCGCGACGGCCCCGCCGCGCCTGAGCGTCGTGCGGCTTGTCCGCGGCCCGAGTTATACGTAGAGTCTGGCAAGGCTGCGTATAACCATGGAACACCTCGCCACCGAACTCCAGACGCTCTATGCCGAGCTCGTCGACCAGCTCCTCGCCTATGAGGCCGGCCGGTCCCTGGGCCACGCGCCGGGGTCGTTCGTGACCAAGCAGGTCAAGGGGCAGACCTACTCGTACTTCCAGCACTCCGTGCCCGGCGACGGCACACGCCAGGTCTACCTCGGCCGCCTGACGCCCGAGCTGCAGGCCGTCATCGATCGCTTCCAACGCGAACGCGCGACCGTGACGGCCGATCGGGCCAATACTCAGCGACTCTGCGCATTGCTGAGGGCGGGCGGGGCGACGGTCACCGACGCGACCTCGGCGCGGGTCCTGGCGGGCCTGGCCGACGCCGCGGTGTTTCGCCTGGGCGGGGTCCTGGTCGGCACCCATGCGTTCATCGTGATGGCCAACGTGCTCGGCGTGCGCTGGCAGGGGACGGTCTGGCGCACGGACGACATCGACGTCGCCACGCCGCGCTCGCTGGCGGTCGCCGTGCCCGAGCTCACCGACATGCCGGCCGCGCTCGAGGCGCTCGAGATGGGCTTCCTCCCGGTTCCGGGGCTGTCGCCCAAGGAGCCCGCGACGTCGTTCAAGGTCCGGGGACGCCCGCTGCGGGTCGATCTCCTGACCCCGGCGGACGGACGCTCGGGGGGCGCGGTGCCCATCCCACGCTTGAAGGCGGCGGCCCAGCCCCTGGCCTTCCTCGACTACCTGCTAGAGGACCCCACCCCAGCGGCCGTCGTCGCCGGCTCCGGCGTCCTGGTCCAGGTCCCCAATCCGGCCCGCTTCACCTTGCACAAGCTCATCGTCGCCCACAGCCGGATTGCAGCCTTCCAGGCCAAGGCAGCCAAGGACCTGCAGCAGGCCGCGCTGCTCATCGAGGCCTTGGAGGAGTCCCGCCCAGGTGATCTGGAGCTCGCCTGGGAGGACGCCCTGGCTCGAGGCTCGGCCTACCGTGAGGCCCTCGCCGGGGGGATGCGGAGACTCGCCGCGCGCGCGCCCGAGGCTCACGCACGGCTGGTCGCCGCCGTCGGACCCGACACGTCGCCGACGTGACGGCGCGTGCCCGGGCTGCGATGCGGTGCTACGGTCCGCGGCCATGCCCGTCGACCCGCACTACCGCCCCGACCCGGTGTACCTGACGCTCGGCGACGAGGTCGCCGACCCGGTGACGCCGGCGCGCTTTCCCAAGCACGTCCTGCGGTTCCGCAACCAGCGCTGGGCCCAGCGGGTCGGCCTGGGGGCGCTGGACCAGGCCGAGTGGGAGGCCGCGTTCGCGCGCTTCCAGCCGCTGCCGGACAACCTGCCGCGGCCGCTGGCGATGCGTTATCACGGGCACCAGTTCCAGCACTACAACCCGCAGCTCGGCGACGGGCGGGGGTTCCTGTTCGCGCAGCTGCGCGACGCGGTGAACGGGCGGGTGCTGGATCTGGCGACCAAGGGCAGCGGGACGACGCCCTACTCGCGCGGCGGGGACGGGCGGCTGACGCTCAAGGGCGGCGTGCGCGAGATCCTGGCGGCCGAGCTGCTGGAAGCCCGGGGCGTGCCGACCTCCAAGGCCTTCAGCCTGTTCGAGACCGGCGAGTCGCTGTGGCGCGGGGACGAGCCGTCGCCGACCCGGTCGTCGGTGCTGGTGCGGCTGGGGCACTCGCACCTGCGCTTCGGGACCTTTCAGCGGCACGCGACCCACGGGCGGCACGATCTGGTCGGGCGGCTGGTCGAGCACGCGATCGAGCACTACCTGCCCGAGGCCCAGGCCGATCCCGAGGCGGCGACCATGCCGCCGCTGGCCTTCCTGCGCGCGGTGGTGGGGCGCAGCGCGAAGCTGGCGGCGCGGTGGATGGCCGCCGGGTTCGTCCACGGGGTGCTGAACACCGACAACATGCTGGTGACGGGCGAGAGCTTCGACTACGGCCCCTGGCGGTTCCTGCCGCGCTGGGACGAGGGCTTCACCGCGGCCTACTTCGACCACCAGGGGCTGTACGCGTACGGCCGGCAGCCGCAGGCGGTGCTGTGGAACCTGGCGCGGCTGGCCGAGGCGCTGGCGGGGGTGCTGGGTGACGCTCCGGCCATGCCGATCCTGAACGAGTTCGCGCCGGTCTATCGGCAGGCCTTCGTCGAGGCGTGGCTCGAGCGGCTGGGCGTGGCGCCGCGTGGGTTCGAGGCCGACCGGGACCTGGTCGAGGCGTCGCTGCAGCTGCTGGCCGAGACGCAGCTGCCCTTCGATTCCCTGTTCCACGACTGGTACGGCGGGCGGGCGAGCGAGGCGCGCGCCGAGGCCAGCCCGGTCGCGGCGGCCTACGCCGACCCGAACGCGCAGCCGTTCCGCGAGGCGCTGCGCGAGTACGAGGCGGCGCACCCCGAGCGGCTTGCCGAGGCGGTGATGCAGGCGCCGGCGCCGTGTTCGCTGCTCATCGACGAGGTCGAGGCGATCTGGGCCCCCATCGCCGACCGCGACGACTGGTCGCTGTTCGAGGCCAAGATCGCCGAGATCCGGGCCTACGGCGCGGTCATGGGCAACGCGCCGGCGGCGCCCGCGACCTAGGGCGCCGCGACCGGATGAGCCCGCGCGAGCGCGGGCACTCCCAGTGGCGGATCGCGGCCTGGGACCGGCGGCTTTCAGAGAGCGTCGAATTGATACCAGCGGAGGCCTCGGAGTGCTCCGGCTTGCCGGAGCCCCGGCCCCGGCGGCTTGCCGCCGGGATCGGGCCGCCAAACCCGGCGCAGCAAGCTGCGCCGGATCGGGGCTCCACCAAGGTGGAGCACTCCGATTGGCCTGTCGCGGGCGCTCCGATCAAGCTGCCATTGGAGTGCCCTCGCTCGCGAGGGCTCGCTGGATCGGCGCCGCTCGCGGCGCCCGGATGAGCCCGCGCGAGCGCGGGCACTCCCAGTGGCGGATCGCGGCCTGGGACCGGCGGCTTTCAGAGAGCGTCGAATTGATACCAGCGGAGGCCTCGGAGTGCTCCGGCTTGCCGGAGCCCCGGCCCCGGCGGCTTGCCGCCGGGATCGGGCCGCCAAACCCGGCGCAGCAAGCTGCGCCGGATCGGGGCTCCACCAAGGTGGAGCACTCCGATTGGCCTGTCGCGGGCGCTCCGATCAAGCTGCCATTGGAGTGCCCTCGCTCGCGAGGGCTCGCTGGATCGGCGCCGCTCGCGGCGCCCGGGGAGGTCAGCTGGGCGCCTTCTCCACGCGCCCGTCGAGGTACTTGGCGAAGCGGCCCTCCTCGCGCGGGTGGACCGGGTCGCTGGCGCCCCAGGGCCAGCCGCCGAAGCGGGTGCGCTGGTAGTCGGCGAAGGCCTGGCGGATCTCGTCCTGGGTGTTCATGACGAAGGGGCCGCGCTGGGCGACGGGCTCGCCGATGGGGCGGCCCTGCAGCATCAGCAGCTCGACCTCGTCGGGGCCGGCCTCGAGGGAGACGGCGGCGTCCGAGCGCATCGCGAGCGTCTTGCCGCCCTCGATGGGCTTGCCGCCGACCTTCAGCGACTGGCCGTGGAAGAAGTACAGCATCCGGTTGAGGCCCGCCGAGCCGGCCGGCAGGGTCCAGCGCGCGCCGGGGGCCAGCTTCAAGGTCCAGATGGCGACCTCGGCCTCGGGCCGCGAGGCGTACGACTTCGGCGGGGGCGCCGGCGCCTTGGCGTCACCGACGCGGCCGGCGATCACCGTCACCTCGGTCACGCGGCCGGCCTCGTCCTTGGCCTCGATTCTGGGGACGTCGGGCCCCCAGAACATCGAGAAGTGCGGGTCGGCGAACTTGTCGGCCGCCGGCAGGTTCAGCCAGATCTGGAACAGCTCGAGCGGGTTGTCCTGGTCCTGGTAGACCAGCGGGAACATCTCGCTGTGCTGGATGCCCTTGCCGGCGGTCAGCCACTGCACGTCGCCGCGGCCGTAGCGGGCCGCCGCGCCCATCGAGTCGGAGTGGTCGACCAGCCCCCGGCGCACGATGGTCACCGTCTCGAAGCCGCGGTGCGGGTGGGCCGGGAAGCCGGGGACGACGTGGCCGTGGTACATGCGCCAGCCATCGATGCCCTCGAAGTCCATGCCCAGGTTGCGCCCGGCCAGCGAGGCCACCGGCGCCATGCGGGCGTCGCCCTTGGGGTAGGCGTCGTCGTGGTAGACGCAGAACAGGAACGGGTCGGGGGTCTTCCAGGGGAAGCCCAGCGGCTCGACCCGCACGATGGCGTCCGCGCCGGTCTCCGCCCAGGCCGCGCTGGGGGCCTCGGGCGCCGGGTTCGTCGCCTGGGACGCCGCCGCCGGCTCGCCGGCCGCCGCCTGGGGGCTCGCCCCGGGCGGCGCGCACCCCGCCACCACCGCCGCGCCCGTGGCGCCCGCCGACACGATGACCTTCAAGGCGTCCCTCCGCGTGATCTCGTCCATGTCGCACCTGCTGCCGTTCATGCGGTCAGGTCACGCACCTTGCCAGCGCCGCACGTGGGCGCCAAGGCGCGTGTCGAGGACGGCATAACGCTCAGAGGCGGTAATGGGTTCCATCGCAGAAGGGCGGATTGGCGGTGTGCCCGCAGGCGCACAGCTTGCGCGTGCACGGCTCGTCCACCTCGAAGGCGACGGCCTCGGCCGCGCAGGCGGGATCGGTGCCCGCGCACAGGGGCAAGGTGGGCGAGCGGCCACAGGCGCACCAGCGGTGGCGCCCGGCCTCGAGTCGAAGGGTGATCCCACGCTTGGGACGCGCCTCGACGGTCATGGCTGCGCCCCCTCGAGCAGCGTCGGGTCGACCTCGCCGATGCGCGCGGCCACCGCGGGGCGGCCTGGGGCGGCCGCGTCCTGGGGGAAGCAGGCCCGACACCAGGTCTCGCCGGTCCGCACGTGGTAGCGCGCCATCGCGCCGGCCGGGACCTCGACGCCGCAGGCGTCGCACAGCGCGCCGATGGCCATCTCGACGTCCTCGTACCCCTCGAGCGGCATGGCGACGCCGCCGATCTTCCGCGGGCGCGGCGTGTCCTTGACGATCTGCTTGCGGAAGGCCTCGTCGACCTCGCGGACGTGCGCGACCAGCGCCTCGGACAGCCCGTAGCGGCGCAGGCAGTCGGCCAGCAGGTCCTCGCGGTAGTCGAACAGCTCGTCCGAGATGACCATCCAGGCGTGGGCGTTGCGCGGGCGGGCGCCGAAGTAGACCGGCTCGCCCGTGAAGATGGCGCTCAGGAAGCTGTATTGCTGCTCGATGGCGCGCTGGCGGGTCGTGTGGACGAAGAACGGCGCGAGCCGCGGGTCGGCGTACACGCGCGTGTAGAAGTCCTCGAGCACCTGGGTCAGGCCCACGCCGTGGCCGAGGGCGGCCCACAGGTCGGGGTGCGGTTCGAGAATGCCCGGGCGCGGGCGGCGGTCGGGTTGCGCGGTCACTCGGGGGCCCTCCTAGGCGTTCAAGGGACTCGGGACTCCGAATTGACCGCAGGCGCCGCGCCACGCCAATGAGGCAGGTGAATCATTTTGCGGGGGTGGCCGCCATTTGGTGCGATTGCACCAGACGCTCTGGCCGTGGCGCGGCGGCGGCGCGGGGGCGCTCGGGGACGGGCTCGGCCAGGGCGCGGCTGACGACGCGCCAGTGCAGGGCGACGCCGGCCAGGACGCCCAGATGGAACAGCTCGTGGGGGCCGACCACGCCGGGGATGACCGTGGGCCACTGGAACAGCTCGAGCAGGGCGCCGACGCTGTAGGCCAGGCCGCCGCCGATGAGGCCGCGGATGGCCGCGCGGCGGCGCGAGCGCCACAGGGCGAAGGCGGTCACGGCGCCCAGCCAGCCGAGGCCCAGGTAGAGCGCCAGGCCGAAGCCCTCGCCGACCGAGTCGAAGAAGATGGTCTTCAAGGTGAGGCCGGTGATGGCGACGACCCAGACCAGGACCGGGATGGACCAGCGCCAGCCGCCGCGGAACAGGACGCCGTGGATGGCGGTGAAGCTGCCGGCGATCTGGACGAAGATGCCGGCGTGGTCCAGGCGCTGCAGGACGGCGCGCGGGGCGCCGCCGGGCTCGAGCAGGTGGTAGACGCCGCTCATCGCGAACATGAAGAAGGCGCCGAAGGCGAAGACGCCCAGGGCCAAGCGCTCGCCCGGCCCGCGCCCGCGGCGCACCAGGGCGACCGAGGCGATGGCGACGGCGAGCGCGCCGAGGAGGTGCGTCCAGCAGGCGACCGGCTCGCTGAAGCCGGGGATCGAGAGGATGTGGGTGTGCGTGTCCATGTCTCCATCGTCCGCGCCGGAGCGCCTCGGGGACAGCTTCATCCGGGGGCTTTACCAAGGTTTGACAGTCGCGCCGCGGCCCTGGCCTGGCCTTGACTTCCGCCGACCCTCCGGGCTACCCACGTGGCCATGTCCGCAGCCGACGCAGCCCGGCGGGTCGTGGGGGCGACCGAGCAGGCCGCCGGCGGGGGCGCCGCGGACAGCGCCGACGACTGGGCGCGCCACCTGTCCGACGCCCGCGCCTACGAGCTGGCCCACGACACGCGGGTCGGCCGCACGATCGGGCGCCCGCTGTCCCCGACCGTCTCGGTCGACCTGATGGCCGGCTACTCCTTGGACGGCGACGCCGCTGCCCAAGCCCCGGCCCCCGCCGCCTACACCCTGGACGGCGACGCCGCCGCCGAGGCCCCCGCGCCCTACACCCTGGACCGCGAGGCCGGCGCCCCGCGCGAGGCGACCGCCGACCCCGAGCAGCGCGTCCGCCTGGTCGACGCCGCCGGCTTCGCCCTGACCGGCGAGTTGGGCCAGGGCGGCATGGGCGTGGTCCACGAGGCCACCCAGACGGGCCTCGGCCGCGAGGTCGCCGTCAAGACGCTGCGCCCCGAGCTGGCCCACACCGCCGCCGCCGCCCGCTTCGCCGCCGAGGCCCGCATCACCGGGCGCCTCGAGCACCCGGGCGTCGTCCCGGTGCACGCCTACGGCGTCGACCCGGCCGGCCGCCCCGCCCTGGTGATGAAGCGCATCCGCGGCGTCGCCTGGACCCAGCTGCTGGCCCAGCGCCCGCCCGACGGCGACGCCCACGCCGCGCGCGAGGCCCTGCGCCGCCACCTGGGCATCCTGCAGCGCGTCGCCGAGACGGTCGCCTTCGCCCACGAGCGCGGCGTCATCCACCGCGATCTCAAGCCCGACAACATCCTCATCGGGCAGTTCGAGGAGGTCCTGGTCACCGACTGGGGCATCGCCCTCGAGCTGGACGCCCGCCGCGCCCCGCCGCCCGGCGCGCCCTGGGACCTCATCGGCACGCCGTCCTACCTGGCGCCCGAGATGCTGGCCCCCGACGAGCGCCGCCAGGGGCCCTGGACCGACGTCTTCCTGCTGGGCGGGCTGCTCTACGAGGTGCTGACCGGCGGTCCGCCGCACCCCGGCGCCACCGTCATGGAGGCCGTGCGCCACGCCGGGCGCGGCCACGTCACGCCGCCTGCGCACCGCGCCCCCGACCGCCTGGTGCCGGCCGAGCTGTCGGACATCGCGCTGCGCGCCCTGGACGCCGACCCGACGCGCCGCTTCCCGTCGGCGACCGCCTTCGCCGCCGCGCTGGACGAGTTCCTCAGCAACCAGGAGGCCGCCGCCATCGCGGCCGAAGCCCTGGACCACCTGGCCCGGGTCGAGGCCGACGTCGCGGCCGCCGCGCGCCCGCCCGCCGCGCTGTACACCGCCTTCGCCCAGGTCACCGCGCAGCTCGGCCAGTCGCTGACCCTGTGGCCCCAGGGCCGCCGGGCCCGCGAGGGCCTGCACCGCGCCCGCGCCGCCTGGGCCGAGCTGGCCCTGACCCAGCGCGACGTCAACGCCGCCGAGGCCCAGGTCGCCGAGCTGCCGCCCGACCTGCCGCGCACGGTGATGCTGCGCCGCGACATCGCCGCGCTGCGCGCCCGCCAGCGCCGCGACCGCCGCCTGCGCCTGGCGGTGCTGGTCGGCATCGCCGTGGCCGCGCTGGTCGCCCTGGTCGGCGGCTGGACCACCCTGCGCCAGGCCGCGCGCGCCGACCGCGCCGAGGCCGCCGCCGCCCGCCGCGACGCCGCGCTGGCCAAGGTCGAGGGCGCCGCCTGGAAGGAGCCGGCCGACCGCATCGCGCTGTACGAGGCGGCCATCGCCCTGGACCCCAGCTGGCGCGAGGCCTACGCCGAGCTGAACGCCGCCTGGCTCGAGCGGGCGCTGGACGAGGCCGACGACGACCCGGCCGCCTGCGCCGCCAGCCTGGCCGCCGCGCGCGAGGTGCTGGACCGGGTGCTGGCCCGCGAGCCCGGCTACGACGTGGCCCTGTACTACCGCGGCTATACGTCACAGATGATGGGCGACGGCCCGGGCGCCCTGCCCGACCTCGAGGCCGCGGCGCGGGCCGCCCCGAGCGGCCACGACGGCCTGGCGGCGGCCACGGTCATCGCTCTGAGCCGGGGGGACGTGGCCGAGGCGAAGCGCCTGGCGACCGCCGCGATCGCCGCCCAGGGCGACGAGGACGACTACGCGCGCCGGGCGCTGGCCCGCTACGTCGAGGGCGACCTCGACGGGGCGCTGGCCGACCTGGCGGCGGCCGAGGGCTTCCGCCCGGCCGAGGAGGACTACGACAGCTTCGCGGCGTTGTTCCACCTCGCGCGGGGCGACCGGCGGGCGGCCTCCGAGCGGCTGGTCGCCGGGGTCGCCGCCCACACCCGCACGCCGCACATCCTGCCGCTGCTGGCCTATCTGGCGGCCACGCGCGGGGACACGGACGAGGCGCGCGCGCTCGAGGCGGCCGCCCGCGCCGAGCTGAAGGCCTACGCCGGGTGCTTTCTGGACTTCGCGCTGGTCACCCAGATCGTGGGCACGGCGCCGGGCGAGCGGGGCGTGCTCGGCCGGGCGGCCCTCATGCGAGAGGATCTGTCGGGGCTGTCGCCCGCGCAGCCGCCGCCCACGGTCGCCCTGCGCGCCCAGGCGCAGGCGGCGCTGGACGGGGGTGACGCGACCGCCGCGCTGGCGCTGACCGAGCGGGTCCTCGCCGACGAGCCGGCCGACGGCCTGACGCGGCTCTTGCGCGCCCGGGCCCTCATCGCGCTGGGCCACCCGCGGGCCGCGGCCCGGGATCTGGCGCTGGTGCCGCGGCTGGCGCCGACCCGCGCCGCCGAGGCCGCCGCCTTCGCCGCCGCGCTGGCCGATCCGCCGTCCGGGGTGGTGCCGTGAGCACACGCGACCTGATGCAGGAGGCGCGCGACCGCGTGCACCAGACGCTGGGGGTCGACGCCATCGCGCTCGCCGACGACCCGCGCGTCGGCCACACCTTCGGCAGCTGCTTCGGCGCGCACGACCCGGTGATGGACGCCGACGACGACGCGCTGGCCCTGGATCTGGCCGAGCCCGACTTCGCGCCCGAGGTGTCGCCCGCCGCGCGCGCCGCGCTGGCCTTCTCGGAGCTGGTCGAGGAGTCCGCGCTGGAGCTGGCCGAGCCCGAGGGCGACGCCGCGGACCGGCTGACGTTGCGGGGCGCCGAGCAGCTGGCGCTGGACTTCGTGCTGGGCCAGGGCGGCATGGGCGTCGTGTGGGCGGCGCGGCAGGCGGGCCTCGACCGCACGGTGGCGGTCAAGACGCTGCACGCGCGGGTGACGTCGGCGCGGGCGGTGGCGCGGTTCGCCGACGAGGCGCGGGTCACGGGGCGCCTCGAGCACCCGAACATCGTGCCGGTGCACGCCTTCGGGCACGACGCCGCCGGGCGGCCGTGGCTGGTGATGAAGGTGGTGCGCGGGGTCGAGTGGGGGGATCTGCTGGCGGCGGCGCCCGACGACGGCAGCGCGCTGCGGCAGCACCTGCGCATCCTGCAGCGGGTGTGCGCGGCCGTGGCCTACGCGCACGACCACGGGGTGCTGCACCGGGACCTCAAGCCGGCCAACGTGATGATCGGCGAGTTCGGCGAGGTGCTGCTGACCGACTGGGGCATCGCGCTGGATCTGGACGAGCGGCGGCCGCTGGCGCCGGGGGCGAAGCGGGCGCTGACGGGGACGCCGGCCTACATGGCGCCCGAGATGGTGGCGGGCGACCCGATGGTGCTCGGGCCCTGGACGGACGTGTATCTGCTGGGCGGGCTGCTGTACGAGGTGCTGACCGGGACGGCGCCGCACGCGGGCAAGAGCGTGCTGGACGCGGCGGTGGCGGCGGCGGCGGGCGACCTCGAGCCGCCGCAGCGGCGGGCGCCGCACCGGGTAATCCCCGACGAGCTGGCGGCCATCGCCCGCAAGGCGCTGTCGGTGCGCATCGACGACCGCTACGAGGACCCGATGGCGCTGTCGCGGGCCATCGACGGGTACCTGGAGAACGAGGCGGCCGGGCGGCTGGCTGCGGCGGCGCTGGAGCGGCTGGCCGAGACGGAGCGGGCGGCGGCCGAGGGGGCGTGGGCGCCGGCGCGGGTTTACGGCGGGTTCGAGGGGGCGATCGCCGGGCTGACGCAGGCGCTGGCGCTGTGGGCCGAGTGCCGGCCGGCGGTCAAGGGGCTGCGGCGGGCGCGGCTCGCGTGCGCGCGGTTCGCGGTGGCGCAGGGGGACCCGACGGCGGCGGAGGCGCAGCTGGGCGAGCTGCCCGGGGAGATGCCCGAGGCGGAGGCGCTGCGGGCGAAGGTGGCGGGGCTGCACGCGGCGCGGGCGGCGGCGGCGCGGCGGCGGCGGTGGCTGCGGGTGGGGCTGGGCGGGGCGTGCACGGCGGCGCTGGCGTTCGTGGTGGCGGGGGTGCTGGAGACGCAGCGGGCGGAGGCCGAGGAGGCGATGGCGGCGCAGCGGCGGGCGGCCATCGCGGCGGTGGACGGGCTGACCTGGAAGGACGCGGACGGGCGCATCGCGATGCTGGGCGACGCGGTGCGCATCGACCCGACCTGGCGCGAGGCCTACACCGAGCTGGCCGGCGCGCTGACCGACCGGGCGTACGAGAAGGCGCCCGAGGACCCGGGGGCGTGCGCGGCGGATCTGGGCCAGTCGGCGCAGGTGCTGACGAACCTCATCGACCTCGACCCGGGCCACGTCGCGGGGCGCTACTACCTGGGATACGCGTGGCACATGCTGGGCGACGCCGAGCGGGCGGCCGCCGAGTACGAGCAGGCGGCCAAGCTCGGGCCCGACACCCACGACGGGGTGGCCTCGGCGTCGGTGCTGGCGTTGCGCGAGGGGCGGCTCAGCGAGGCCGAGGCGCTGCTGGAGCGGGCGGTGGCGCTGGGCGGCGACGAGGACGACCACATGCGGCGGGCGGTGGTTCGCTACGCGCTGGGCAAGCCCGAGCAGGCCATGGCCGACCTCGAGACGTTGATCGGGGGGTCGCCGACCTCGCCCGAGTATCCGGCGCTGGCGGCGCTGGTCCTGGCCAGCCGGGGCGACCTGGCGCGCGCGTCCGAGCAGGTCCTGGCGGCGCTGCGCCTGCACGCCCGCAGCCCCCACGCGCTGCCGCTCGCCGCCTGGCTGGCCGCCCGGCGCGGCGACACGGCGGCCGCGAAGGCCCTGAGCGAGCGCGCCCGGCAGGCCAAGGCCGCCTACTCGGCCTGCTACCTGGACCACGACCCGGTCCACCGCACCCTGACGAAGGCCCCGGGCGCCGCGGGCGAGCTGGGCCGCGCCTTCCTCTTGGACCTGCCGCTGGACGCGGTGCCCCCGGTCGACGCGCCGGCCGGCGCCGCGCTGCGCGCCGAAGCGCAGACCGCCCTCGACGCCGGCGACCCCTCGCGCGCCCTGGCCTTCGCCTCGCGCGCCCTGGCCGCCGACGCCACCGACGGCCCCGCCCGCCTGCTGCGCGCCCGCGCCCTCATCGCCCTCGGCCACCCCGGCGCCGCGCGCTCGGACCTGGCCCTCCTCCCCCTCGTCGCGCCCCACCTGTCCGCCGCCGCCGAGGCGCTGGCTCCCTGACCGGCGCCAGCTGGAAGAGGGTGTCGTCTGGATGCCGGCGCAGGCGCTCCTGGAGTGCTCCGGCTTGCCGCCGGGATCTGGCCGCCAACCCCGGCGCAGCAAGCTGCGCCGAATGGGGGCTCCACCAAGGTGGAGCACTCCAGTGGGCCTCTTGCGACACCCTCTCGAAGCCGGCGATCCCAGGATGCGAACCGCGGGAGGGCTGAACGGTGCGCGCGTGTTGAAGCCAACGTGCGCACCGATCCCCATAGCCAGGCCACCCTGCGCGCCTGCGTCCACTCCATCACCGGCCGCCGCTCGGGCAACGAGGACGCCTGCTGCAGCCTGCCCGATCTCGGCCTGTTCGCCGTCGCCGACGGCATGGGCGGCTACGAGGGCGGCGAGATCGCCAGCCAGCTGGCCATCGACACCCTGGTCGAGGTCGTGCGCGACGCCCTGACCCAGCCAGAGGGCGTGCGCCGCACCTGGCCCATCGGCTACGACCCCAAGCTGACCGAGGCCGAGAACGTCCTCAACATCGCCATCCGCCTGGCCCACGACCGCATCCGCGCCCGCCGCCAGGGCGCCCTCGAGCGCATGGGCTCGACCCTGGCCGTCCTGCTGGTCCACGAGGGCGAGGCGACCATCGCCCACATCGGCGACAGCCGCGTCTACCGCCTGCGCGAGGGCCGCCTGAGCCTGCTCACCCGCGACCACACCCTGGCCGAGGAGGTCGCCAGCCGCGGCACCCCGACCAGCGGCCGCGGCCTGTCCAACATTCTCACCCGCGCTCTCGGCTCCGACGCGGGCGCCCGCCGCGCCGGCCAACCCGAGCTGCGCACCGAGCCCGCCCAACCTGGCGACACCTTCCTCCTGTGCTCCGACGGCCTCTCCGGCGCCCTGACCGAGACCCAGCTGGCGGCCCACCTCACCGCCTCGCCCCCCGACGCCGCCTGCCACGCCCTGGTCGACGCCGCCTTCGACGCCGGCAGCCACGACAACATCACCGCCGTCGTCGTCGCGCTGGGCGCCTGAGTCGAAACAGGCCGCCGCCCGCACCACTTCCCAGACCGGCGAGCCCTGGAACCGCCCGCCGGCCCCCCTGGCCGCGCAGCCCCTTTCGGCCGACGGATGCGCTCGACCGCGCTGCAGGATGACCTGGGAGGTCATCGACAGCCTCGCCCCCCACACTCATAACGGCTCCGAATCCTGTCACCTACGGAGCCTTTCGATGCGACTTCACCCGCGAACCCTCGGTCTCGCGCTGTCGACCCTCGCTCTCTTCGCTTGCGCGGACGAACCGCAACTCCACGCGCACGAGACCGTCGCCGCGCCCTTGACCGCGTCCGTCACGACCGACGACCTGCCCACCTTCATCGACTCCGGCGACTTCGACGCCACCGCGCCCCCGCCCCCATGGAAGCCGCTCGACCCCGTGGTCGGAGGCGCCGTGGACGCCATCAAGGCCGGCGCCGCCGAAATCCCCTTCCCGATGGAGGTCGCGGCCAAGGACGTCGGCGTCCGGATCGTCGATGTCATCGACGCGGCCGCCCTCAAAGCCACGGACGGAACCTTCGCCCTCTTCGAGGTGTTCGGCGTGCCCGTCAAGGTCGTCAACGACCGCACCTCCTCGCGGGCCCGGGAGGTGAAGGCCAAGGTCACCCTCGCCGTCGGGTCGGCGCCTCTCGAGGGGCTGCTCTTTCAGCGGACCTATGCCCCGACCTCCGACGGCGACGTCAGGCTGGCCAGTGTGGCCGTGGTGGTCCCTGCTCCAGACGGCGGCACTTCGGCCGCCGCCGACACGCTCGCCATCGCGCCCCTCGACATCCCGCTGCACGACCACCTCCCAGGCTCCGGCAGCAACTCCTGGGTGCCCGGCAACCTGGACTGCGAGGGGATGGTCATCGCGCAGGCCCTCGCCCTCGGACCCATGTCGGCCTCAGCCCCCCCGGTCATCTTCCCCGAGTTCAAGACCTACGGCGGCTGCACCCTGGATGAGTGCGTCATGATCCGCCGCTCGTGGCTGCTCTCCCACTACTACAGCTGGCTGCTGTACCGCTGGGCCGAGTACTTCGAGGCCATGCCGAAGGCCAGCAGAACCTGGGCCTGGGCGCAGCCGGGCCACGGCCCCGGCCCGGTCGTCGTGGGCGAAGCCGAGCCTGGCGTCCCCGGTCCCGACAACTGGTCCATCCCCGCGGCCTGGTTCGGCAGTTACGTCGACTACCGCTGGGACGCAATCCGGCAAACGCTCCACAAGATCTACGACAACTATCGCAAAGGCGAGACGGGTGGCATCAAGTTCAAGCACCAATGTGACCCGCAGGGTTCGAGCAATGTCTGCCAGTCGATCTGGCCCATAGCGCATCACTGGGTGAAGGGCTGGATCAACTACTGCTTCGACTTCTTCCGCCCCAACGTCGGCCAGCTGGTCGATTTCCCTGACAACCCGGCCCGCCAGCGGGTCCACATCAGCATGCACGAGTCCATTCACCACCTCTACACGTCCTGGTGGAAGGGTGGGCTCTTCAAGTGGAAGATGGTCAAGGATCACCACCGCCACGAGCACGGCGAGACCTGTGGTCAAGGCCCCCTGGAGGCCATGATCACCCTCGAGCGCGTGGGACACCTGGCGAGCTACACCAACACCGAGGGTGACACCTGCGGCCACCGCGAGAACGCCATCATCAACGTCGACAGCTATGCGCAGATGATCACGCTCTTCGGTGAGCTGGTCCACCGCGGCATCATGGTCGGCTGGCCCATGCCGGCGGACCCCACGCCCCAGCCGCCGGGCAACTGTGAGCTGGGCACGCTGGGGTGCCTGTGCGCCCCTGTGCCCGACGACGACGTCCCCCCCGACGGTGACGCCGCGCCAGGCACCTACTGCGTCGATGACGACGGCGAAGGCCACGCGCTCGAGGTCAGCTGCGCCCTCACGACCTTCAACGCCGACGACGTCGTCGGTGTCTGCCGCAGCTGCGAGGACGGCCCGCGCCCGGGCGGGTGCGCCTGCACGCACGACGACGACTGCGCGCCGGGGCTGTCCTGCTTCGGCGAGGACACCGCCGGTGGCCCCGCCGTCGGGCGCTGCTACGCGTCGAACTCGCCGCCCGCCTGGGCCTGCCAGGCCGACTGCGCCAAGCTGACCAACGACGACTACGCCTGGTGCGATCAGCAGGACCCGATGGGCGGTCACTGCTACGACAGCCTCTGCGACCCGCTGCAGGTCGACACCTGCGCCAACCTGGGCAAGACCTGCCGCGACGGCGACTGCGTCATCGAGTGCTCTCCCGGGGTCACCTGCCAGGACCAGGGCTATCCGCCGGGCTTCCTCTGTCTGTCGGGCGCCTGCTACGCACCCTGAACCTTCGATCCCGCCGCGCCGGCCGCGCGTCACCCCCGACGTGACGCGCGGCCGCGCGCTGGGTCCGGTGAGCTCGGCCCCCTGCCTTCGACACTCTGCCGCCGTCGTCTTGACCGTGGCCTCCTCAGCCCGCGCAAGTAGCCGCCGAGAACAGCGAAGTTCGCTCGTCCCGCCGACGACGTCCCAACTTGGACACGCACACGCCGACGGGCGTTTGACGCGTTGCGGAGGCCCCACCTCAGCGCATACAGTCGGCCCCGAGTAGGCCTCGGCGGCACAGCGGACCGGGCCCGAGTCGACGACTCGTCGGTGTTTCGAAGCGCGGCTGCGCGAGGCGCCGACCCAAATGGGGTGTGACTCCATGCTGACGCAGGACGACTCGGGCGCCTTTGTCCTTCGCACGGTCCTCGTGCGTCGCTTCACGCTCACGGCCCTGCGCCGGCTGGGACTCTCGATGAGGCGCTCCAGCGAGCTGTGGCGGGCGAACGTGGCTTCGTGCGCGCCCACTGCAGCGCCCGTCATCGAGACCATCGACCTCGACCTGCCCGACGTGGGCGCCGTTCGGGTCCAGCTCACGATGAAGAGTCAGGTCCCAGAACAGCTGACGCATCTGCAGCTGATCCTGCCCGTGGCCAGGCACACCGCCGAGCATGTGGCCGCTCACCTCGGCCGGTACACGCCGGATGCGGACCCCGAGCGCTGGGTGCAGGAGGTCTGGCTCGCCAAGCTGCATGAGCTGGCTGATGTTCTGGGCATTGGCCTGCGAGAGCTGCAGCAGCTCATGAATCGACCCGGCCCCATCGATCAGCGCACGGCCGACGTGCTCATGGCTCACTACGTCGAGCATGACGACCCCGACCTCATCCAGCCCCTCCTCGATCTGCTCACCCACGCGAAGAACGCAAAGCGCATCAAGCGCCGGGTCGGCGAGTGGCTGCTGGGTCGGCTCCGTGTGGCTCCGACCGACTACGAGCAGTGGCTCGTGGCGCAGGCGCTCGTGCGTTGCGCCATCCCGGAGCTTGGGGACGACCTCGTGGACGCGGTCGCGCGCCGGGACCTGGGCGAGGCCCGACAGTTCCTGGTCGAAGCGCTCGCCAGGTCGCGGCATCCTTCGGCCTCGGCCGTGCTGCTCGAACTGCTCGCAGATCCGCCCGCTCCTCCACCCGTATTGGTCGAGGTCATCGCCGGGCTCGACCGGCTCGGGACCCTCGAGCCTGCCTATGCCGAGGCGCGGTTCGGGCCACTCACGGAGCACGACGATCCAGAGGTCCGACGCGTCGCGCGGCGAGCCCTCGGCAAACTCGCCAAGTCCGCCTCGACTGGTGAGACCTACCGACTCCAGCGCTCCGCGGTGCCTTCCGATCGACCGACCTTCGACTTCGAGTCGGATCCCGAGGACCTCGAGGACATCATCAGAACCTGGGAAGGGGGCATGCCAAGCCTGCCATCGGCCGTCGTGAAACAGATCGAGGCCTGGCTCGCCGGCACGAAGCGCGGCATGACGTCCTGCTGGCGACTTCCCCTCGAACCCTCCGACGTCTTCGTCATCCTCGAGACGGCGCGCAACGACGGACAGGAGCTCCTGGTGACCCTGGTCGGGTCCACGCCGCAGCTCCAGCGCCTGGTCGACCTGGCCTGGGAGGCCCGCGGCGAGCTTCCCGCCCCGACGGTCGGTCGACCGCGGACGACCTCATGAACGGCGCGGGACTACGTCGACCGTCGGGACCTGCGCGCTGTGAAGTGATGGCGGCCGCCCAGGGGGTCACATGACTGAGCTGGCGTTGGGCAGTCTGTTCGTGGCTGCGGTGGGGGCTGCTGCGGTCGTCGCTGTCCGGCAACACCGTCGCGACGAACGAGCGATCGCGCGAGTTTGCCATTCCTTTGCAGCCCTCGGGTTCGCGAAGACCGGAGGCTTGGCAGGACACGACACCGGCAAGGGCACCCTCACGAACGGAACCTTGGTGCTTCGTCGCCAGCTGCCGTTCGTGGTCATCGAATGGCGGCTTGGCGCCGACGCTCCCGAGCTGCCTGCGCTCCGTCCTACGCGATTGGCCTTGGCGACCGAGCGGTTGGCCTTCAGACGGCCGCCGCTGAAGCACCCTCCCCTCGAGCTCCACCGCTTCACCGGCGCCTTGCTCGGTGAACGCCACGAAGACGCGGAACACGCCTCAGGGCTCGCCGCCTGGATGAGCCGTTACTGCCTCTCCTGCGATGGCCGGAAGCTGCAGGTGTTCCTCTCGCTTCACGACCTGACGCCGGCGCGTGCCTCGGACTGCGTCGACTTGCTGCGCGCGCTCGAAGCGCGGGTCCACTCGAACGCGCGAGTTCCAGGCCTAGGGTCGACTCGCTGAGCCCTCAGCGGAGCGTTCCTCGGCGCGCTCCCTCGGAGCTGAGGGGTCGTCGACGACCTCCGGAGGTCGCTCCCTCGCACCGCGGAGGGCGTCGAGAGGCCTCTCCGAGCCAACTTTCGCTCCGACCGGCCTGTCGACACGCCTCGAGGAGCCACTTCTCGCGCCCGCAGGCGCCCAGTCTGGCCCAATGGGGGCGAAATCTCGCGCGAAGGGCCTGTCGGTGACCTCATGGCCGCGCGCCCGTCGCGCCGAAGGGGTCGTCGACGACCTCCGAAGGTCGCTCCCTCGCACCGCGGAGGTCGTCGCGAGGCCTCTCTGAGCCCACTTTCGCTCCGACCGGCCTGTCGAAAGGCTCGCTCGGCCGCTCCTCGCTCTCGCAGAGGCCCGATTTGGGCCCAGCGGGGGCGAAATCTCGCGCGAACGGCCTGTCGGTGACCCCAATGCTACGCGCCCCTCGCGCCGAAGGGGTCGTCGACGTCCTGTCGAGGTCGCCCCCCGCGCACCGCGGAGGTCACCGACGGCCGGTTCGTGCCCGACCCGCGCTGCGGTGGGTCAGGCGAGGCCCGCGGCGGCGCGGCCGACGTGCAGGCCGAGGGCGTAGATGGAGAGCTGGGGCGGGACGCCGATGGAGGTGGGGAAGAGCGAGCCGTCGGCGACCCAGAGGTTGGACAGCTGGTGGTGGCGGCCGTCGGAGCGGACGGGGCCGAGGGCCGGGTCGTCGGACATGGGGACCGAGCCCATGGGGTGTACGGCGGTGACGGGCTGATCGCCCCGCCGTAGCGGCAGGCTGGAGAGTCGGTCTGGGTCGTCCGAGGGGCCGAGCGCGATGGCGGGGTCGGTCGGGACCAGGACGCGGGTGGCGCCGGCGGCCTGGAGCAGGCGGGCGCAGGCGGCCAGGCCCCGGGTGAGCTGGGCGCGGTCGGAGGGGTCGGGCCAGTAGTCGACCGTCAGGCCCAGGTCGCCGGAGGGGCGGACGCGGCCGGCCGTGTGGTCGTGCAGCATGGCCGTGAAGACCGCGAGGTGCGGGTAGCGCAGCATGAGGTCGCGGTGGGCGGCGCCGTGGCCGGGCAGCAGGGTCGCGAAGCCCATCGGGTGGGCGAAGGCGGGCACGATCCAGACGCGGCGGTCGGCGCCCGGGGTGAAGTCGAGCAGCTCGGTGCACTCGTAGGTCTGCGGGATGCCCTCCCAGGCGCGGACCGGCTCGGCGAAGTCGCCGGCGGCGACCAGCGCGGGGTGCAGCCGCAGGGTGTTGCCGGTCAGCCCCGAGGCGTCGGGCGCCGCCGAGCGCAGCAGCAGGGCCGGCGTGCCGGTGGCCGAGGCCGACAGCACGAAGCGCTCGGCGGTGATCTCGAGCCGGCCCAGCACCTCGCGGGTGGTCGGGTCGAGGGCCACCGCCTCGAGCTGGCGGACGCGGCCCGCGTCGTGGTGGAGGCGCACCGCCTGCGCGTGGACCAGCACCTCGGCGCCGGCCTTGACGGCGCGCGGGATGAGGACCCGGGCGGCGTTCATCTTGGCGTCGTAGGCGCAGCCCACCTCGCAGAACCCCGAGCCGACGCAGCCGACCCGGTTGTGGTGCAGGCCCGCGCCGCGCCAGCCCAGGGCCTCGCAGCCGGCCTGCAGCAGGCGGTTGTGCCGGTTCCAGCGGGCCTCGGGCACCGCCGAGACGTGCAGCAGGGCCTCGACCTCGGCGTACAGGGCGTCCCAGACCGCGGGGGTCAGGCGCTCGACGCGGTGGTCGGCCTGCCAGGCGTCGCGGATGGGCGCCGGGATGCGCTTGCACAGGTTCAGGTTGTGCAGGGTCGAGCCGCCGACGCCGCGGCCCTGGTGCACGTGCACCGCGCGGTCGGCCGTGGTGCGGCCGCCCGACTCCCACAGGAGGCGCTCGAGCATCTCCTCTTCGCGCTGCGTCATGTCGGCCGGGGTCAGAAAGTCGCCGGGCTCGAGCACCAGCACCCGCAGGCCGGCCTCGGCGGCCACCATCGCGACGGCCGAGCCGCCGGCGCCGCTGCCGACGACGCACAGATCGGCCCGCAGGCGCGCGGGCAGCGGCAGGTGGGCGGCGTCGTGGATCACGCGGCCTCCTCGGGGCGCACCAGGGCGCGCGGCAGGGCGCCGGCCGGAGCGACCAGCGCCTCGTAGTGGGGCGGGCGCGGGCGCGGGCCGCGGACCCAGGGGCCGCCGTAGCCGATGGCGGGCCAGGTCGCGTTCTGCTGGTAGTAGCCGAGCATCACCAGATCGCGCAGGCCGCGGGCCATGGTGCGGCGCAGCCCGCCGGCGGTGGCGAGGCCCTCGAGGTGGGCGCGCCGGGCCTCGGGCGACAGGTTGGACAGGCGCCGCAGGTGCAGATCGGTCAGCGGGGTGCCGTGCTCGACCGCGCCGACCAGCAGGTGGATCTCGGCGCGCAGGCCGGGCGACAGGCCGGCGACGAAGCGGTCGACGGCGGCCGGGACCTGCGCGAAGGCGCCGGCGTCGGGGGCCGGGGGCAGCAGGGCCTCGGCCAGGGCGGCCAGGACGTGGGCCTGCCAGGAGCCCAGGGTGCGGCCGCGCCAGTCGGGTCGGTCGGGGTAACCCGAGGTGCGGACGACGGCGCCGAGGGCCAGGGCGGCCGCGCCGCCGATTAGGACGCGGCGGCGGCTCAGGCGCGGGGCGTCGGCCGGGGCGGCGAGGCGGCGGGCCAGGGCGGGCGGCAGCCGGTCGCGCCAGTCGGGGGCGGCGGGCAGCGGGCCGGCGCGGCGCGGCGTGACCCAGAACAGGACGTGCTCGCCGCGTGGGGCCTGGGCGCGCAGGGCGGCCAGGGCCTTGCCGGAGTAGACCGGCTCGAGGGGCAGGCCGAAGGCGCGGGCGAGGTCGACGGCGGCCAGCGAGGCCGGGGTGGGGACGCCGTAGCCGCGGCCCAGGTGGGCGCGGTCGAGGTGCAGGCGGGTGAGATCGACGGCGGCGTCGACCGGGTGGCCGGCGGCGGCGAGCCAGGCGAGCAGCTCGCGCACGAGGCGGGCCAGGCGGCGGCGGGGCGACAGCAGGCGCTCGACGGTCGCGACGGCGTGGACGCGGGTGGGCAGGCCGGCGAGGGCGAGGCCGACGAGCAGCCCGGCCGCCGTGCCGCCGGTGCCCAGGGGGACGATCAGGCGGTCGGGCGGCGGGGCCAGGCCGGCGCGGACCTGGCCGGCCAGCTCGAGGGCGGCCAGGACCAGCCCGGCCATGGCGGGCGCGGTGGTGGCGCCCGGCGGGACGACCGCGACGTCGCCCCGGGCGCCGGCGCCGAGGAGCCAGGGGCGCGGGGCGATCAGCGTGGTCCGGCGCGAGGCGAAGACCAGCCGCTCGGCGGCGGTGGCGGTGGCGGCCAGGTCCTCGAGGGTGCGCGCGGACGGCGGCGTCCAGAACAGGTAGGCGTCGAACGGCCGGCCGGTCAGGAGGCTGGCCGCGGCCAGGGTCGACAGGTGCCCGGACCCGATGGCGCCCACCGAGGCCCAGCGCTCGGCCCGCCGCCAGGGCGGCTGCGCCAGCAGCACGTCGAGCTTGCGCAGCTTGGTCCCGCCCGGCAGCGCGCCCGCGGCGGCGCCCAGCAGATCGTCGCGCTTGAAGGTCAGCGACCCGAGCCCCAGCTCGCCGGCCAGCTCCGGCGCCTCGAGCAGCGGGCTCGCCTCGCCGATCCACCCCATCCGCGAAAGCGACCGGTCGATCATCACCACCTCGCACGCGACGTTCGTCACGGCGGCCACGCCAGACCATGATCAATGTCACGACGCCAGCCGGGCCGCGCGCGGGTCAGGCGGCCGGGGGGCGCAAGGGCAGGTAGACGGTGAAGGTGGCGCCGCGGCCGGGCTCGCCGCCCACGCAGATGGTGCCGCCCAGGGCGCGGACGATCTCGTTGCAGACGAACAGCCCCAGGCCCAGCCCGCCGTAACGCTGGACCGAGACGGCGCGCTCGAAGCGCTCGAAGATCTTGGCGCGGTCGTCGTGCGCTACGCCGATGCCGTGGTCGGCGACCTCGAGGACGGCCTGCTCGTCGGTCGCGCGCAGGCTGATGTCGACCTCCCTGCCGCTGCCGAACTTCATGGCGTTCGAGAACAGGTTGGTGACGACCTGCCCGAGCCGCAGCGGGTCCCAGTGCCCCACGACGTCGGGCTGGATGTCGACGTGGAGCACGCAGCCGGCCTCGTCGAACTCGGCGCGGTGGCGCTCGACCAGCTCGGCCAGCAGATCCGACAGCGAGACCTCGCGCAGGTGCAGGACCAGGCGCTGGTCGCGGGCGCGCGTCATGTCGAGCAGGACGTCGATGAGGCGCTGCAGGCGCTCGTTGCCGCGCAGGGCGCCGAGGACCAGCGGCTGCAGCTGACCGACCGGCAGGACGCCGTCGCGCGAGCGCGTGGCGAGCTTGTCGAGGAGCTGCAGCTGCAGGGTGCTGGCCGTCAGCGGCGTGCGCAGCTCGTGCGAGGCGACCGCGATGAAGTCCTCGCGGGCGCGGACGGCGTCCTCGAGCCGCGCGCGCGCGCGGGCCTCGGAGCGCAGGAGCAGGGCCCAGCGCAGCCCCGAGAACAGCATCAGCGCGGCCACGCCCAGCAGCAGGAGCCGGACCTGGCCCTCGATGGCGTCCCAGTAGGTGAAGACGCCGGCGCACAGGGTCGCGAAGAACCCGGCCCAGACCCAGCCCAGCTGGCCGGGGCGCGGCACCTCGTCGAGGTGGCGTTCGGCCGGGTCGCGGGCGCGGAGCACGGCGGCGAGCAGCAGCAGGCTGAAGGCGATGCACCACAGGACGTCGAAGGCGCGGCCGACCTCGTAGCTGGCGACCAGGAGCGTCAGGACGAAGACGGTGTAGACCGCGGCGAGCGAGGCCAGCCCGAGCAGGAGCAGCAGGGCGACCGGGGGCGGCAGCCCGACCGCGCGCTGCGACAGCGCGATGACCCCGAAGAGCAGGGCGAGCGTGTAGGTCGACAGGCGCGCGACGGCCCCGCGCACGTGCGCGGGGTCGCCGGTGAAGGCGACCGCCTCGTCGTACAGCGTGGCCCCCAGGACGACGAAGATGAGGCTGGCCGCGAGCCCCAGCTCGGTCGCGGCCAGCGGCGTCGCCCCGGGCGCCGAGGTGGGCGTGCGCATGAGCCAGACGGCCGGCACGAAGAAGAGCGGCGAGGCGATGAAGAACGCGTCGGTCAGCGAACCGATGGGGAGACGGCGCCCCTCGACCAGCTCGTACCAGGTCCACAGCAGCATCCCGGCGGCCCAGACCGAGGCGCCGGCGCTCCACCACCGCCAGGCGGCCCGCTCGCGGCGCGAGCTCACCCGGCGCGAGGTCACCCAGCACGCCACCGCGCAGGCCAGGCTGGTCAGCAGCCACATCGCGTCCGACCAGACGTGGCCCGCCCAGGATCCGGCAGGCAGCAGCACCAGGCCCGCCAGGATGACCGCGTTGGCGGCCACGGCGGCCAGGATCAGGCGCCAGGGCAGCGGCCGCGTCGACGGACCGAGCGCGGCCGTCACGCGCGCGCCCGCGGGTGGCGCCTGGGGCGGCGTCGGAGCGCGAGGCCGAGCGCAGCTCGGGGTCGTGGAGCGGGGGCCGGCGTCGTCATGGAGGTCCGGTAACGCGTGGGACGGCCCCATCATGCGCCAGCGGGCGCCGGTCCGCCACAGGCGCGCCGCGAGGGCCGGCGTCAGACCCAGCCGACCGTCTCGAGATCCCAGCGCTTCCAGGCGCCGTCGACCTCGCCGTAGAGGTCGCGCGAGCCGGCGAGGACCTTGAAGCGGGTGGCGGTCGCGACGGCCGCCGGGTCGTCGAGGCGGGCGCTGGCCTCGGCCTCGGGCAGGGCGTGGAAGGTCACGACCAGCTCGTCCGCGGAGAGATCGACCACCGCGCAGCCGTGGGAGGCGACCTCGGCGAAGGCGAGGTGCGGGTTGGGCTTGGTGTCCTTGGCCTCGAGGAAGGACTTGACGCCGGCGGCCAGCGCGACGGCCCCGGCGGCCTTGAGGATCGGGTCGGCGCTGGCGGCGCGGATGAGGATGGAGCGGTAGGTGGTCGACGAGATGCCCGAGGTGACGAACTCGGGGACGCGGGCGCCCTTGTCGCCTCGCGCGTGGGGGGTGCCCGCGAAGAAGGCGTGGCGGTCGCCGGTGAGGGCGACGACGTTGTCGACCGGGGCCAGCGCCGTCATGACCTGGTCGGCGCGGTCGGGCATGCCGGCCCAGTCCTCGGCCGACAGCAGGAACTTCTGGGCGAAGGCGGGCGGCAGCGATGAGATGGGGCGCAGATCCACGCCCAGCGGCATCAGGCAGTAGGGGTTGCCCCACAGCTTCCAGGTGCGGGTGGACGTCTGCATCGTCTCGAGGAACCAGGCCTGTTGCGCGTCGCCCAGGATGTGCTGGCTGGCGCCGTCGGTGTCGGCCCAGCGCTTGGCGGCCCACAGCTCGAAGGGCTCGCGCACGACCAGGTCGCGCGTGCCGATGGAGGCGTAGGGCGTGTTCTTGCCCATGTGGTGGAAGGCCACGCCGAGCGGGAGGCCGTCGGGATCGATGGACGGGATGACCACCGGATCCGGGTTGGTCTGGTTGAAGCGCTCGACCACGCCGTTGACCCACGAGACGCTGAGCAGGCCGGTGATGCGGGCGGGGTCGTAGCCCTCGGCCTCGGCGGCGTTCTTCAGGACGTCGAGGTAGGAGCCCTCGGCGTGGGTGTCGATGTCGACGTAGGCCGAGGCGTAGCCGGGCACCTCGCCGGCCAGGGCGACGAGGTCGTCCTGGGTCAGCGCGACGGCGCCCGGGAGCGCGTCCTCGGGGATGAGGTGGTCGGCGCGGTAGCTGCGCGCGTCGGTCATCACGACGTGGGCGTGGGCGCCCCAGCCGAAGTCGCGGTAGATGCGGAGGTCGCCGGGGAAGGGGGCGGCCGGGTCGTAGGTCAGCGCCGGCTCGCCGACCGGCATGTGCTCGCTCCAGGCCTGGTTGGCGGCCTTGCGGCGCGCGACGTCGGCCTCGTCGGTGCGCCCGTTGGCGTAGGTCCCGTGCTGCTGCCAGGCGTCGTTCGAGAACTCGTGGTCGTCCCAGACGGCGATCATCGGCCAGCGCTCGTGGACGGCCTGCAGATCGGGGTCGGAGCGGTAGATCTTGTAGAGTTCCCGATAGTTGTCGAGTGATCGCGCCGCGTGGTAGGGCGCGGCGGGGTCGCCCAGGGCGATGGCGCCGTCGACGTCGGTGAAGGCGACGGCGCGGCCGGGGTGGGCGTCCTGGAAGAGCGGGTCCGAGGTGGTCTCGTAGACGTAGTCGCCGAGGTGCAGGACGAAGTCGAGGTCGGCGTCCTGCTGCAGCAGCAGGCGATAGGGGTTGTAGTACTTGCCGTTGAAGTCCTGGCAGGACACGAAGGCGAAGCGGGCCGGGACGTCGGCGTCGGCGGCGGGCGCGGTGCGGGTGCGGCCGGCGCGGCTGGCCATGAGGACGTCGCCCGAGGGGACCAGGAAGCGGTAGTAGTAGGTGGTTCCGGCGGTCAGGCCGGCGACGCGCACCTTGAGGCAGTGGTCGGCGGCGGCCTCGGCGGTGAGGGCCAGCTGCGGGGCGCCGTCGAGCTCGACGAGGGCGGTGAAGTCGGGGTCGGTCGCGACCTCGAGGAGGATCGCCAGATCGTCGGCGGGCGCGGCGGGGTCGACGGCGCGCGTCCACAGGATGACGCTGTCGGGCCGGGGGTCGCCCGAGGCGACCGACTGCGGGAACAGGGCCTCGCCGGGTTCGACGGCCTTGGGCTGGGGCTGGGCGGCCCCGTCGTCGTCGCAGCCGGCGCCGCCGCCGAGCAGGGTCGCGCCGGCCGCCGCCAGGGTGATCTTCAGGAAGGTTCGCCGCTGCATGGTCACTTCTCCGAGGTCCGTCGCGCGCGAGCGTAGCGGAGGCGGCCGGTCGCGTCGATGGCGGCCGCGAGGGGGCGGCGGCGCCGGCCGCGGCGGCGTCGGCGGGGTCTCCTTGCGCCGGCCGAGCGGCTCTGGTTCCATGGGCGCAGCTCGGGAAAAGGACGGGGACACATGCGGAGCGCGTGCGGGTGGTCGGCGTCTGAGGGCGCGGTGCGGGCGGCGGCGCTGGTCGGGATCCTCTCCGCGGCCCTTTGGGCCTGCGGTGACATCACGGTGCCGTCGGGCGGCGGCGGGGACACGGACGCCGACGGCACGGTGAAGTCCTGCCAGTCGAACGACGACTGTCAGTCGAACAAGAGCTGCCGCATCGGGACGTGCGAGACCGACGGGACGTGCTCGTACGTCATCGTCGGCGGGTCCTGCTACATCGGTCAGAGCTGCTACCTGGACGGCCAGGAGCAGCCGGGCAACCGCTGCCGGGTGTGCTCGCCGTCGCTGGTGGCGACCGAGTTCGTCAACAAGTCGTGTCCGACCGGGACGGCCTGCAACCCGGCCAACGGGCAGTGCGAGGGCGGCGGGATCCCCGACGCGACCGGGGACACGGGCGGAGACGCCGGCGGAGACGTCGCGGCGGACGTGACGGTGGACGTCGAGCCGGACGAGGGCGGGCCCGACGTGTCGCCCGATGTCGCGGACGTCGAGGAGGACGTCGCGGACGTCACGGACGTCGAGGACGTCGAGGACGCGGACGACGGCGACACGGTGGCTGACGCGGGCGACGCGGGCGACGTCGAGCCCGACGTGCCGGTGCTGACGTGCGCGGACATCCCGCCGGTCGGGTGCTGCACGGCGGCGGGGAACGTCAAGCGGTGCGTCGGGGGCGAGGTGGTCGAGCAGAGCTGCGACTACGGCCACATCGGTGTGCAGGCGGCTTGCGGGTACGTCGCCGAGTTCGACTTCGGGGGTTACCAGTGCGTGCCGGCGGCGATGGCAGGGCCGATGCCCGACGCGCCGTACCTGTGCCCGGGCGAGGTGTGCGACGGGTCGGTGTGCGAGGGCAAGGACTGCGGGTTCGACTGCGGACAGAGCTGCGGGTCGTGTGAGGACGGGCTGCTGTGCGACTGGGGGACGACGACCTGCACCGGGTGCGGGTGCGACGGCAAGACGTGCGGGAGCGACCCGTGCACGGGGCAGTCGTGCGGGACGTGCGCGAGCGGGACGTGGTGCCCGTACGACACGTGCGTGCCGTGCACGTGCGACGGCTACGAGTGCGGCACGAACCCGTGCGGGGAGGACTGCGGGACGTGCGGCGAGGGGGCGTTCTGCGAGTTCCTGGGCGTGTCGAGCATGTGCTTGCCGTGCTCGTGCGAGGGCAAGGCGTGCGGCGACGACGGGTGCGGCAACAGCTGCGGCGAGTGCGGCGAGGGCGAGACGTGCCAGGAGGGGGCCGGGGGGCCGTCGCAGTGCGTGGCGTGCGAGTGCGCGCCCGGGCAGACCTGCGGGAGTGACAACTGCGGCAACAGCTGCGGCGAGTGCGAGGCGGGGGCGTTCTGCAACTGGGACGCGGCGGGGGCGCCGCAGTGCGAGGCCTGCTCGTGCGAGGCCAAGGTCTGCGGATACGACCCCTGCGGTCAGCACTGCGGCGACTGCCCCGGTGGGATGTGGTGCAACGAGTCGTGGCTGACCTCGGAGTGCCTGCCGTGCTCGTGCGACGGCAAGGAGTGCGGCTACGACCAGTGCGGCACCCTGTGCGGCGACTGCGCTGAGGGCGAGTACTGCCAGGACCAGTGGAACGAGGCCACGTGCCAGGCCTGCAGCTGCGACGGCAAGGAGTGCGGCTACGACCAGTGCGGCAACGAGTGTGGGCAGTGCCCGAGCGGCAGCCTGTGCGACTGGCAGGGCCTGTGCCAGCCCTGCACACCGTGCGACCAGGTCTGCGGCTACAACGAATGCGGCGAGCTCTGCGGCACGCCCTGCCCCGACGGGCAATACTGCAACCAGAACGGCAGCCCCAACCTGTGCCAGGACTGCAGCTGCGCGGGCTTCAAGTGCGGCTCCGACCCCTGCGGCAACCTCTGCTCGCCCTGCAACGGTGACTGCTGCACCGTCAACGGCTCGGCCGGCTGCAACGACGAGGCCATCACCGCCTGCGTCTGCAAGGCCGACCCCTACTGCTGCCAGGTCACCTGGGACAACCTCTGCAAGAACGAGGTGACCAGCCTGGGCTGCGGCACCTGCGCGGCGCAATAGCCGAAACGATGGGGCCGGAGCGAGCGTGCGCTGTGCCCGCTCGCTCCGGCCCCGTCCCTCGATGAGACGAACCCAGGCCTGAGGGACGTCGGACTACTCGGTGGGCGGCAGCAAGACCGCGTCGATGACGTGGATGATGCCGTTGGAGGCCTCGACGTCGGCCGTCACCACCGTGGCGTCGTTGATCATCACCGTGCCGTTGGAGACGGTGATGGCGACCGTCTCGCCCTGCACGGTCGTCAGCTCGGCCAGGGTCACGATCTCGCTCGACGGCACCGAGTCGGCGACGACGTGGTACAGCAGGACCTCCCCGAGCGCGTCGGGATCGGCCAGCAGCGCGTCGAGCGCGCCCTCGGGCAGCGCGTCGAAGGCCGCATCGGTCGGCGCGAACACCGTGAACGGCCCGTCGCCCGACAGCGTCGCCGTCAGGCCCGCCGCCTCGACGGCCGCCAGCAGCGTCGTGAAGTCGCCCGCCGCCGTCGCCACCTCGATGATGGTGCCGGGCCCGGGCTCGGGCGGCAGCAGCACCGCGTCGATGACGTGGATGATGCCGTTGGAGGCCTCGACGTCGGCCGTCACCACCGTGGCGTCGTTGATCATCACCGTGCCGTTGGAGACGGTGATCGCGACCGTGTCGCCCTGCACGGTCGTCAGCTCGGCCAGCGTCACGATCTCGCTCGACGGCACCGCGCGGGCGACGACGTGGTAGAGCAGGACCTCCTCTAGCGCGTCGGGGTCGGCCAGCAGCGCGTCCAGCGCGCCCTCGGGCAGCGCGTCGAAGGCCGCGTCGGTCGGCGCGAACACCGTGAACGGCCCGTCGCCCGACAGCGTCGCCGTCAGGCCCGCCGCCTCGACGGCCGCCAGCAGCGTCGTGAAGTCGCCCGCCGCCGTCGCCACCTCGATGATGGTGCCGGGCCCGGGCTCGGGCGGCAGCAGCACCGCGTCGATGACGTGGATGATGCCGTTGGAGGCCTCGACGTCGGCCGTCACCACCGTGGCGTCGTTGATCATCACCGTGCCGTTGGAGACGGTGATCGCGACCGTGTCGCCCTGCACGGTCGTCAGCTCGGCCAGCGTCACGATCTCGCTCGACGGCACCGCGCGGGCGACGACGTGGTAGAGCAGGACCTCCTCTAGCGCGTCGGGGTCGGCCAGCAGCGCGTCCAGCGCGCCCTCGGGCAGCGCGTCGAAGGCCGCGTCGGTCGGCGCGAACACCGTGAACGGCCCCGCGCCCGTCAGCGTGGCGTTCAGCCCAGCCGCCTCGATGGCCGCCAACAACGTCTCGAAGCGTCCGTCGGCCTCGGCGACCTCGAGGATGTTGCCTGGTCCGGTCGGTTTCACTTCACCGTCGTCGTCGTCGCAGCCCGCCCCGACGGCGGCCAACATCCCGAGACCGAGCGCGACGCACGCCCAGCGGCCCATGAGCCCAAGTCGAATCATCTCGCCTCTCCTATCGGTGTCGTCGGCCTGTAGGGGCCAATCGTGGTGTGCAGCGGACGGTAGGTGCCTGCCAGACGACGTGTCAACATTCTGAACCGATATACCCTGTTCACAATCTGAATACACCGCCGCTAGGATCGGGAAGTGCTGGACTTCTGAACCGCTAGTGACCAGATTCCGAGCACCCGGACGCCCGCGAGAGGAGCCCTGGACCATGCCGCCAAGCGACGGCCGCTTTCCGATGCGCGTGGTCACGCGCCAGACCGGACTGCCGGCCGACACCATCCGAACCTGGGAGCGCCGCTACGGCGCCGTGGAGCCCGACCGCACGGAGGGTCAGACGCGGCGCTACTCGTCGGCCGAAATTCGTCGTCTCCTGCTTCTAAAGGCGGCCGTGGGTCAGGGTCACGCCATCGGCGCCATTGCGCAGCTGCCGGACGACGAGCTCGAGGCCCTCGCCGCCGCGGGCGCAGCTCCTCAGATACCCGCGACGACCACTCCCCTCGCGGTCGACGGCGGCCCGGCCGACCCGCTCGCGCCCCTGCGCGAGCACTACCTGGACGCCGTCGCCCGCTTCGCCCCGCGAGAGGCCATGGATCTGCTGGCCCGCGCCGCCGCCCTGGTCCCCGCCCGCGACTTCGCCCTGCACGTGGCCGCGCCCGTCCTGGCCGCCGTGGGCCACCGCTGGGCCCACCAGGAGCTCGGCGTCGCCCAGGAGCACCTGGTCAGCGCCCAGCTCCGCGACCTGCTGGCCACCCTGACCCGCCACCTCCCCACCGACCGCGGCGCCCCGCGCGTCCTGGTGGCGACCCCTGCGGGTCAACGGCACGACTTCGGCGCCCTCATCGGCGCGATGCTGGTCGCCGCCCGCGGGCTCGAGCCCATCTTCCTGGGCGCCGACCTGCCGCTCGCCGACCTGCGCTGGGCCGCGCGCATGAGCCGCGCGTCGCTGACCCTGCTGTCGGTCGTCACCGACCTCGAGGGGCCCGCCGCGGAGGACACGCGCCGGACGATCGAGGCCCTGGCCGAGGAGACCCCGGTGTGGGTCGGCCTGGCCGAGGGACACGCCCTGACCCGCGCCCCGAGCCGCGCCCGCTGGTTCCACCGCTTCGAGGACCTCGATCTGGCGCTCGCCGACTTCCGTCCCAACCGCTGAGTCGCGGCAGCCGCGGTCAGGCGGCGGCGGGGAGGGGCTCGGCGGGGGCGGAGGCGAGGCGGCGGGCGACGAGGCGGCGGACGAAGTGGGCGCCGGCGAGGAGGAGGGCGCCGAGGGCGACCAGGGCGAGGTCGGTCCAGAAGAGGTAGGGGTTGCCGGTGGGCGCGAGGGGGAGGCGGGCGTTGAGGGCGCCGTCGAGGGCGGGGAGCAGGAGGAAGGTGAGGCCGGACAAGGCCAGCAGGTGGACCGCCGAGGCCGTGGCGCGCGGGAAGACGAGGGCGTAGCCGACGGAGGCGAGCCAGGCGCCCCAGAAGACGCGCTGCTCCCACGCGACGCGGTCGGCGAGGGCCTCGGGCAGGAGCTGGTTGGCGAGGAAGATGGCGGCGAGGGCCGCGGCGGCGCCGGCGCAGCCGCCCGAGGTGAGGCGGGCGATGAAGACGTCGACGCGGCGGCGGTTGCGGGCGCGGCGTTCGAGCCAGATCAGGTTGCCCGAGAGGATGGTGAGCGCGCCGAAGAGGGCGAGCAGGGCGTAGAGGAGGCGGACGCCGTAGCCGCCGTACAGGCCCGAGTGCAGGAGGTAGGCCGCCTCGAGGGTCTTGGAGGTCGCGCCCGGGCCGCCGGGCTGGCCGACGTGGAGGAGCGCGCCGTCGCGGGCTGCGCGGACGCTGGCGAAGTGGTGCAGGCCGTCGTGCGCCCAGCCGCGGACGTCGATCCAGGCGGCCGCGTCGCCGGCGTGGTGGGCCGACAGGCGGTAGTGCAGCGCGTCCGGCAGAACCTGGCGCGCGGTGGCGAGGGCTGCGGCCGGATCGGGCGGCGGGGCGGGCGCCCGAGCGGGCGAGCAGCGCCAGGCAGGGGGCGGTGGCCAGGGCGGGGACCGCGAGGAGCACGCCGACGAGGTAGCGGAGGTCGCCCGAGGCGGGCAGGAGCGCCGGCAGGGCGATCGCGACGAGCAGCGCGGCGAGCGGGGCGCCGAGGACGGTGGCGGTGATGCGGCCGAGGCCGTGGCGGTGGTCACGGGCGCCGCTCACGGCAGGGCCTCGAGCAGGCCGAAGAGGCCCCCGACGGCGCACAGGGCGCGAGGACGAAGGGGGGGGCGGCGGGCGAGCGGGGTCAGGACGGCCATGGCCGACACGGCGCCGGTGAAATGGCCGATGGCGGCGGTGACGGCGGCGCCCCACGGCCCCGCGGCGATCGCGAGCCCGAGGACGGCGGCGGCGAGCGCCCAACCGGCGAGGGACAGCTGGCGGGCGCCAGGCGGCTGGCCTCCGCGGAGATCGCGTCGCCGCAGCCAGGCTCCGTACAGCAGCGCGGCGGCGATCCAGAGCAGCAGTGGGGCGAGCGCGATCCTCGGCGCGACCATGTTGAACTCCATTCTCAACATCAACCAAGATCCCTGCGACCGCTGGGCGTCCCGACGCGCAGGCGCGTCCGGACGGGCCGCGCGCGGCTTGTGGAGCGGCGCGGACGCGTGCCAGGCTGCGCCCCATGGCCCACCTCCCCTCTCCCGAGCGCCAGGAGCTCCTCCTGACGCGACTCGCGACCCTGATCCGCCAGCGCGGCTGCGGCCCGTGGGTCAACGCGCCGCTGCTGACCCCGGACGACCGGTGGTTCCCGGACCGCTGGACGCCCGACGCGGCGGGCGCGCGCGTGGTCTTGCGGCGCCTGATGCGCTACGCCGGCCTCGACCGCCTCGACCTGCACCTGCAGGTCGTCCAGCGCCGAGGCAAGGTCCAGGCCCTCGACGCCTACGGCCGCCCCAGCCAGACCTGGCACTCGGGCGCCATCGGCTGGTTCGCCGGCATCGACGAGCTCGGCAAGTGCCACTTCGGGCTCGACGCTTCCCAGGTCGTCGACCCCGAGGCCCTCGTCGGCACGCTGGCCCACGAGGTCGCCCACGCCTACCGCCGCCACCACGCCCTCGAGGCGCCCGATCAGGGCGTCGAAGAGGAGCTGACCGACCTCACCACCGTCTTCTTGGGCTTCGGCCTCTTCACGACCAACGGCAGCTACCGCTACCGCGCCAGCGGCCTGGACGGCGACGCGCTCGCGGGCGTGCAGTGGAGCCACCAGCAGGCCGGCTACCTGCCCCCCGAGGAGTTCTCGTTCCTGCTGGCCGCGCAGACCGTCTCGCGCGACGCGGCCCCCGCCCAGGTCAAGGCGCTCGCCGCCTCGCTCGAGCCCAACCAGCGCGCCTTCTTCAAGACGGCCCGCAAGCACCTGGGCCGCGACCGCCAGGCCCTGCGCGACCGGCTGGGCGTCCCGCCGCGCGACGCCTGGCCGCCCCCGCCCGATCTCGCGCGCCTGACCCGGCCGCAGGAGAGCAGCGAGCCCGCCCGCCCCGCTCCAACAAGCGCGCGGCCGGCCATCAACCAGGGCATGCCGGTCTTCCGCGTGCCGACGCATCGCGGGGACGTCATCGGTCCGTTCGGGGCCGTGGCCGGGCTGGTCGCGGCGCTGGTCGCAGGCCTGGGCGGCCTCGCCGCGCTGGCCGTCATCGGCGCGAGCTGGCTCGGCGCCCGCGGGGCGGGGCGCGCGCTGACGCTGCGCGACGAGTGCTCGGATCCCGACTGCGCCGAGGTCATCCCGGCCGGCGCCGAGGTGTGCCCGGCGTGTGGCGGGTTGGTCGCCGGGAGCATCCGGTCGCGCAACGACCGCCTCGAGGCCGAAGAGGACTGGCTCGCGCGCCAGGGGCCGGCGATCGAGCTCGAGGCGCGCTCGGAAGACGTCGTGGGCTGAGCGGGGGCTGAGCGGGTCAGCCGCCGGCGGGGGTCTCGCGGGCGGTCAGGCGGTCGATGAGGACCTCGGACAGGCGCCACAGAAGGCGCGTGCCCAGGCGCGGGTGCTGCGCGATGAGCGCCTGGAAGTCGATGTCGCTCATGGACAGGATCTGGCACTCGGTCAGCGTCGTCACCGTGGCGCTGCGCGGGCGCTGCGAGACCAGGGCCATCTCGCCGAAGTGGGCGCCCTCGCCGAGGCGGTTGATCTCGCGGCCGTTCTGGACGACCGCGACCTGCCCGTCGAGCACGATGTACAGGCGGTCGCCCGGCTCGCCCTGGGTCAGGATCGTCTCGCCGGGCGGCAGCGACGAGGCGCGCAGCTTGGCGACCACCAGCGAGATCTCGGCCAGCGACAGCGACTCGAACAGCCACACGCGGTTCAGGGTCGCGAGCTTGCGCAGCGTCATCCGGTCGCGGGCCTGCTCGGCCGGGCGGACGTCCTTGGGGTGCTCGACCGTGACGACGACGGCCGTCACGTTGTCGCGGGTGCCGCTGGCGATGGCGAGGGCGATGAGCGCCTCGGGCGGGGCGCCGGCCTCGAGGCGGGCCTTCAGCTCGGGGAGGGCGTCGCCCTTGCCGATGAGCCCGTCGGAGCACACGAGCAGCCGGTCGCCGTCGATGAGGTCGATGACCAGGGTGTCCACCTCGACCGAGGGCTGGGTGCCGACGGCGCGCGTCAGCTGGTGGCCGAGCGACGGGTTCAGCTTGTCGCGCGGCAGCCCCTGGCGCACCAGCTCCTCGAGCACGGTGTGGTCGCGCGTCAGCTGGTGCAGCTCGCCCCGCCGCGACAGGTACACGCGGCTGTCGCCCACGTGCCCGACCGCCGCGACGCGCCCCTGCACCAGCACCAGGCTCATCGTGCAGCCCATCCCGGCCCGGCCCTGCCCGTCGCGCGCCATGCGGTAGACGGCCCCCGCCGCCTCGGTCACCGCCGTCCGCACCAGCTCCATCAGCCGCGCGCGCCCCGCCGGCCCATCGTCCAGCCCCGCCAGCTCGGCCGCGCGCCCCCGGACGAAGGCCTGCACCGCCTGCGCCGCCGCCTGCGAGGCCACCTCGCCCGCCGCGTGCCCGCCCATCCCGTCGCACACGACGTACAGGCGCAGCCCCTCGTCGATGACGTAGTAGTCCTCGTTGTGCGGCCGGACCGGCCCGACGTCGGTGGCGCCCACGCCGCGTGTCTTCATCGCGTCTCTCCCAAGTGGCGTCGCGAGCCTAGCACGCCGCCGCCGGCGCTACTCCCACTCGTCGGTCATCTCGCGCCGGAGCATCGCGTCCATCTGCTTGAGCCCCTCGAGCAGCTCGTTCAGCTGCGCCGGGCTGGCCAGCATCGCCGCGCACTCGCGCTCGTCCTCGGCCGTGACCTGACCGGCCTCGGCCCGCATCTCCTTGCACATCGGCTTCGAGACGACCGCGCACATCCTATCGAGCAGCACCGAGCACGACGACGCCGCCGGTGGGGGCGACGGCCGCGGCGCTGGCTCCGGCTGGGTCACCTTGGGCCCCGGCGTCGGCCCCGGCGTCGGCGCGGGCCCCAGCACCATCGCCGCCAGATCGGGCCCCGCCTCGCGCCCGCTCTTGCCCAGCACCCGCGCCGGGCCGTGGCGCTCGGGCGTCTGCTCGCGGTCCTTGACCGTCACCCGCAGCACCTTGTGCGCGTAGGTCACCACCTCGTCGGCCGTCACCTGCCCGTCGGCGTCGGCGTCACCCCACCCTCGCAGCGCCCCCAGCACCAGGTAGCTGAACGCCGGCCGCCCCGCCCCCGGCAGCGGCCCGGCGAGCTGGTGCGCCTTGCCCGCCGACAGCACCGTGACCGGCGACGCCGCGGCCTTCGCGTCGGCCACCGGCAGCATCGGCTGCAGCCCCGGCGCCAGCGGCGCGCCGTCTCCCGCGCGCCCCGAGAAGCACGCGTCCAGCACCACCACGGCCTCCACGCGCTCGCCCTTCCCCACCGCCTTCAGCAGCTCGGCCCGCGGCAGGCTGCGCGCGTACAGCGTCTTGGCGTTCTGCTGCGCGTCGAAGCCGACCAGGACCCCGTCCTGCCCGTCCAGCGCCGGCGCCCCGTGGCCCACGAAGACGAACCACAGGGTCCCGCCCGGCTTGGCGTACCCGGCCGCCTTGGCCAGCGCGTCGCGCAGGTTCTCGAGGTTGGCCTCGCTGTTGCGCAGCAGGATCACGTTCTCGATCGGCACCTTGCGGTCGCGCGTCAGGTGGCGGTACCAGTCCTCGGCGTTCCTCGCGGCGCCCGGGACGTCGGGGACGAAGGCGTAGTCCTCGATGCCGACCACGACCGCCGCGTCCTTGGCGCCGCCGCCGAGCGCCGCCTTGGGCGGGGAGGTCAGATCGGGCCAGGCCGGGGCGGGCTGCGCGAGGGCGGCCGCCGCCGCGAACAGCGGGACGAGCAGGTGCATCGGGGCTCCCGGGCGTGGGGTGCGAACGCGACCTTACCGAGTCCGGGCGCCGCTCGCCACCTGCGGCGGCCACCGCGGCCTCGCGCCGGGTTGTCTCGACCGCACGACGTGACGCCCTTATCAGCTTCGGGGTGGGCGTCCAGGCCGCGAGCCGCTAGCGTGGCGCCCCCTCCCGAACCGACGACGAGGATCCACGATGACGCTTGCAGGGCACTGGACCACGCGCTTTTCCGACAAGGTCGTCACGGTCGAGCAGGCGATCCGGGCCATCCGCCCCGGACGCCGCGTCCTGGTCGGCTCGGGCGCGGGGGAGCCCGAGCGGCTGGTCCAGGGCCTCATCGAGCACGGCGCGCACCTGGCGGACAACGAGATCGTGCACCTGCTGACGCTGGGCGCGGCGCCGTACGTCGACCCCGGGCTCGAGCGGCGCTTCCGACACGTGGCCTTCTTCATCGGGCCCAACGTCCGCAAGGCCGTGCAGGAGGGGCGCGCCGACTTCATGCCGGTGTTCTTGAGCGAGATCCCGCAGCTCATCCGCAGCCGGCGCGTGCGCATCGACGTCGCGCTGGTGCAGGTCAGCGAGCCCGACGCCCACGGCTACGTCAGCCTGGGCGTCTCGGTCGACATCGTGCGCGCGGCCGTCGACTCGGCGGCCCTGGTCATCGCCGAGGTCAACCCGCGCATGCCCCGCACCCTGGGCGACTCGTTCGTCCACGTCAGCCGCCTGGCCCACCTGGTCCCGGTGGACGCCCCGCTGCCCGAGCTGAAGGCCGAGCCGCTCGACGAGGTCACGCGCACCATCGGCCAGCACGTCGCCAGCCTCATCCCGGACGGCGCGACCATCCAGACCGGCATCGGCAAGATCCCCCACGCCGTCCTCGAGGCCCTGCGCGACCACCAGGACCTGGGCGTCCACACCGAGATGCTGAGCGACAGCGTCATCGATCTGGTCGAGCGCGGCGTCATCAACGGGCGCCGCAAGACGCTGCTGCCCGGCAAGCTGGTGACCTCGTTCATCATGGGCACCCAGCGCCTGTACGACTGGGCCCACGACAACCCGGCCATCGAGATGCGCCCGTCCGACTTCACCAACGACCCGGTCACCGTCGCCCGCAACGACTGCATGATGGCCATCAACTCGGCGGTCGCCATCGATCTCACCGGGCAGGTGGCCAGCGACACCGTGCGCGGGCGCTTCTTCAGCGGCATCGGCGGGCAGGTCGACTTCATCCGGGGCGCGGCGCGCAGCCGGGCGGGCAAGCCCATCATCGCGCTGCCGTCGACGGCGCGCGGCGGGACGGTCAGCCGCATCGTGCCGACGCTGGACGAGGGCGCGGGGGTCGTCACCAGCCGCGGCGACGTGCGCTACGTGGTGACCGAGTTCGGCGTCGCGGATCTGTGGGGCAAGAACATCCGGCAGCGCGCGATGGCGCTCATCGAGGTGGCGCACCCGGACTTCCGCGACGCGCTGCTCGAGGCCGCCAAGGGGCGGCGCTACGTGTTCCCGGACCAGCTGGTGCCGCGGGCGCGCTACCCGTGGGAGGAGGCGTGCGAGGCGAAGACCCGCGACGGCGAGGCCATCGTGGTGCGCCCGGCGCGGGTGGCCGATCACGAGGCGCTGCAGGACTTCTTCTACGGCTTGAGCGACAAGACCGTGTACCGGCGCTTCATGCAGCACAAGCGGCGCCATCCCCACGCCGAGATCCAGGCGCTGGTCGACCAGGACTACGAGAGCAGCATGGCGCTGGTGGCGACGCCGGCCGAGCGCCCCGACGAGATCGTGGCGATGGCCCGCTACGATCTGGACCCGGCGACCCGGCTGGCCGACATCGCCTTCGTGGTGGCCGACGCCTGGCAGGGCAAGGGGCTGGGGACGTTCCTGATGCGGCGGATGGCCGAGGTCGGGCGCTCGCGCGACATCGCGGGCTTTTCGGCCGACGTGCTGGCGACCAACCTGGACATGCTAGAGATCTTCAACCGCAGCGGGATGCAGGTGCACGCGGACCTCGACGGGTCCGAGTACCACGTGACCCTGACCTTCCCGCAGGGCGAGCCGGCCGGCGGAGGCGACGCGGCGGGCGGCTGAGCGCCGGGAGCGGGCGGAGATCTACGGACCTGGGTCGAAGCGGGGGGAGTGGGCATCGGCTCTCGCCAGCGGGGATCCAGCTGACCGGGTAGCCATTGGGGACCGCTGTCGGGGTTCAGCGTCCGCCGGGCGCCCTGCCGGGCCGTGGGTCGATGCGCGATGCCACTCGGGGTTCGACACGTCCGCGTGGGGAGCGCGGACGCTGACGGGGCGTCGGGGAGGGCGCCACCGTCACGAGGTCTGGATGTCAGAGGCCACCGGGGAGGGAGGCCAGCGACGCCCAGAGAGATTGCACGACCCGTGCCAACCGAACCGATGGCCAGCAACTTGGCGGCCTTCGCGCGAAACCGGGGCGGGCGAGCCGCTCACAACCCGGCGAAAACGCGTCGGTTTGCGAGATTTCTCGCTCCTGAGTGGGGGACGCCCCGGCGGGCGCAGACGCCAAGCGGCCGAACCGGTCCCCAGCGGTCGGTCAAGGGGGGAGCGGCGGATTCCGGTGGCAGGCGCGGCGTCGCCGGGCTCAGCCCTTGCGGGCGGCCAGATCCAGCGCCTGGTTCACGGTCCAGGTCGCGATGTTGACGATCTCGGCGACCGTGGCGTGGACCGAGACGATGCCGACCGGGGCGCCGGTGCCGAAGACCAGCGGGCCCAGGGCCTCGGCGTCGGTGACGTTGACCAGCAGCTTGTAGGCGATGTTGCCCGAGGTGAGGTCCGGGAAGACCAGCACGTTGGCGGGGCCGCTCAGGGTCGAGAACGGGAAGTTGTCGCCCAGCTTGGCCCAGCTCAGGGCCGTGTCGGCCTGCATCTCGCCGTCGATCTCGAGGTCCGGGCGGCGCGCGCGCACCAGCTCGATGGCTCGGCGCACCTTCTGCACGCGCGGGTGCGCGTGGTGCTCGCCGAAGTCCGAGTAGGACAGCATCGCGACGCGCGGGCGCTCGCCGAAGGCCTCGGCGACCCGGGCGGTGTTGAGCGCGATCTCGGCCAGCGTCTCGGCGTCCGGGTCGATGTTGACCGTGCAGTCGCCGAAGAACAGGCGGTGCTCCTTGAACAGCATGGCGTAGACGCCCGAGACCGCGCGGACCCCCTCGGCGAGGCCCAGCACGCGCAGCGCGGGGCGCAGGGTCAGGGCGTAGGCGCGCCCGACGCCGCCGACCAGGCCGTCGGCCAGGCCCTGCCGCACCATCAGGGCGCCGAACACCGTGCGGTCGCGCAGCAGCGTGCGCGCGGTCGACAGGGTGACGCCCTTGCGCCAGCGCAGGCGCCACAGCTCCTCGGCCAGCGCGTCGAAGTGCGGCGAGCCGTCGACCTCGTGGATCTCGAGGCCGTCCAGGGACAGGCCGGCCTCGGCGGCGCGGCGGCCGATCTTCTCGCGGCTGCCCAGCAGCACCGGCTGGCACAGGCCGTCGTCGATGAGCTGCTGGGCGGCGCGCAGCACCTGCGGGTGGGCGCCGTCGGGGAAGACGATGCGCTGGGGGCGGCTCGAGCGGGCGCGCTCGATGAGCGGCTTCATGATGCCGCGCGAGCGCTCGACGAAGCGGTGCAGGCGCTCGCGGTAGGCGTCCATGTCGGCGATGGGCGAGCGGGCGACGCCCGACTCGGCGGCGGCCTGCGCGACGGCGGGCGCGACCCAGATGAGGATGCGCGGGTCGAAGGGCTTGGGGATGATGTAGTCGGGGCCGAACTGCAGGGCGCCCAGGCCGTAGGCGCGCAGGACGCGCTCGGGGACGTCCTGGCGGGCGAGCTCGGCCAGGGCCAGGGTGGCCGCGACCTTCATCTCTTGCGTGAACTTGCGCGCGCGGCAGTCGAGCGCGCCGCGGAAGACGAAGGGGAAGCCCAGGACGTTGTTGACCTGGTTGGGGTGGTCCGAGCGGCCGGTGGCGAGGACCGCGTCGGGGCGGGCGCGGCGGGCCTCGTCGTAGGGGATCTCGGGGTCGGGGTTGGCCATCGCGAACAGGATGGGGCGCGGGGCCATGGGCTGGATCATGGCGCCGGTCAGGATGTCGCCGACCGACAGGCCGATGAAGGCGTCGGCGCCGACCAGGGCGGTGGCCAGATCGGGCACGTCGCGGTCGACCATCACGGCGCGCTTTTCGGGCGACAGCGCGTCGGTGCGGCGGGTTGTGATGGCGCCCTTGGAGTCGAACATCACGATGTTGTCGCGGCGCACGCCCAGGGCGACGTAGAGATCGGTGCAGGCGATGGCCGCGGCGCCCGCCCCGCTGACGACCATCTTGAGGTCCTCCATCTTGCGGTCGGTCAGCGCGACCGCGTTGAGCAACGCCGCGGCCGAGATGATGGCCGTGCCGTGCTGGTCGTCGTGGAAGATGGGGATGTCCAGCGTCTCCTGCAGGCGCCGCTCCACCTCGAAGCACTCGGGCGCCTTGATGTCCTCGAGGTTGATGCCGCCGAAGGTGGGCGCCATGGCGGTGACGGCCGCGACCATCTCGTCGACCGTGCGCGCGTTCAGCTCGATGTCGAACACGTCGATGTCGGCGAACTTCTTGAACAGGTTCGCCTTGCCCTCCATGACCGGCTTGCCGGCCAGGGGCCCGATGTCGCCCAGGCCCAGCACGGCGGTGCCGTTGGTCACGACGGCGACCAGGTTGCCGCGCGCGGTGGTCTCGAACACGGCGTCGGGGCGGGCGGCGATCTCGCGGCAGGCCTCGGCCACGCCGGGCGTGTAGGCCAGCGACAGGTCGCGCTGGGTCGCCAGGGGCTTGGTGGCGATCACCTCGATCTTCCCGGGGCGGGGGGCGCGGTGGTACCGGAGGGCGTCTTCTCGGCTCGACGTCGACATGAGGGGGCGGCTCCGCGGGTCGCTGCAGGGGGTCGGGGGCGCGACTTTGAAGCCGATCGCCGCGCGAGTCCACGACGATTGCGCATTCGGGCTTGCGCCGGTGCCGCCCGCTTCCCATACTGCGCGCTCTCAGGAGACCCCCTATGATTCGCCTCGGCTTTCAGAACCGACACGAGTAGCGGGCGCCGCCGGATGGCCGCGCGTCGCTGACGCACGGTCCCTTCCTGTCGCCCACATCGCTTCGTTGGTCCCCTCGGCGAGCCTCGCCGTGAACGCGCGCGCCCTGCCCCATCGCGCAGGCGCCGCGCCGCGTTCGCGCCCTCGCGCGCCGACCTGCCGCCAGCCCGCCGCCACGCGCGACGCGGGCTGTCCGAACGCCGAGCCATGTCCAGAAGTCGCCACCCGTCGCGGCCGCGTCCGCCGCGTCGCGTCTCGTCGCTGCAAAGACAGCTGTCGGGCCCCGCCGTCGTGGCGGGCGCCCAGGTCGTCGTCCTGTCCGAGACGCCGCCGCGTCCGCCCGACCCGCTCGCGCTGGCGCGCGCCCTGCTGACGCCGCAGCTGCCCGACGTGGACGAGCTGGCCAGGCGAGTGGGCGCCAAGCAGGCCGTCCCGCTGTCGCCGGAGCTGCAGGTCCAGGCCTGGCGCCAGGGCGCCGCGTTGGCGTCCTTGCCGGAGCTGGTCCGGCGCGCGGCCGCCCACGGCCCTCCGCAGACGCGCGTCGGGCTGGCCGCCGAGGCGCTGATCTCGCTGGACGCCCCGGAGCGGCACGCGCCCCTGCTGGCGCGGCTGCTCGCCGAGGCGCCGCCCGCGCCCGGTCAGCGGCCTCCGGGACCGGGTGGGCCGGCGGTCGCCTCGCGCGTCGCGGCGAGGCGGGCCCTGGCCGCGCTGAGGGCCGGCGTGCTGTACGGCCCGGCCGTGGCCGCCCACGCCGCGGCGGTGCTGGCCGCGCGCGAAGCGCCGCCGGGCGATGACGAGCTCGTGCTGGCGGCGCTGCTGCTCGTGCCGTCGGCGCGCGCGACGCCGCCGGACGTCGACGCGGACGGGCTGAGGCTGTTGGTGCGGGGGCTGAGGCACCAGGAGACCGAGCGCGCCGTGGCCTTGCTGAGCGCCCTCTCCGGTCTGCCGCGCGAGGCGCTCGGGCGGCTGCGCTGGTGGCATCTGAGGTGCGTGTCGCGGCCCGAGCTGCTCGGCGATCTCCTGCAGCGGGGCATCGAGCCGACGTCCCACGAGGCGCTGCGGGCCTCGGCGCCCGCGCGGCGCTGGCTGGCGCTGGCGACCGACCTCGCGGCCGCCGCGGGCGGGGGCGCGGAGCCGGACTTCGCCGGGCTCGCGCCGGACGAGGACGCCGTGGTGCGCCTGTCGGCCCGCCGCCGCGCCGACGACCCGCTGAGCGTGCTGGGCGCGCTGGCGCTGGTCCGCCAGGCGCTGCGCCACGGGCACGACGCCGAGGCCGTCGCCGCGCGCGCGATCGCGCTGGGGCGTCGCTGCGCGCCGCTGATGCGGGTCCTGGACGCGTGGCGGACCGTCGACCTGGCCGCGCCGCCGCCCGAGCTGGCGGAGGTGGCCCGGGTGACGGGGCTCGCGCCCGAGGTGGTGGCGCGTTATCTGAGGTTCCGCGAGCTGACCGGCGAGGGGGCGACCTTCTCGCGGGCGCTGCGAGAGGCGCTGCAGGCGCCGCCGGAGCGGGTCGAGGCGGCCGGCAAGCGGGCGCGGCGACGGCTGGAGCGGGCGCTGCCCGAGCTGGGGCGCGAGGCCTTGAAGCAACTGGTCGAGGACGCTGCGTTGCGAGCCCTTGGCGACGTGGTCGGCCGGCGCGCCGCGGCGCGGCCGCTGTCACGCGAGGATCTGGGGCGGCTGCAGGGCCTCTTCGTCGACTTGCGGACGCGGTTGCCGCTGGTCGGGGCGCTGGTGCGGGAGGCGGTCGGCCGGCAGGCGCTGGCGTCGCGGCCGCCGAACGCCGCCTGGTGCGAGCGGGCGCGGGCCGCGGGGGTCGACGTCGAGGCGTGGCTGGGCGGGCTGGACGTCGAGGTCGAGGTCGCGGGCGAGCGGCTGCGCGTGCAGACCGAGGCGGATCCCTGGGCCGTGCTGGACATGGGGACCTGGTTCGGCACCTGCCTGAGCCTGGAGGGCGGCTTCAACTGCGCGTCGACGCTGGTCAACGCGCTGGACGTGAACAAGCACCTGGTGGTCGCGCGGCGCGCCGACGGGAAGGTCTTCGGACGCAAGCTGATCGGGGCGACCGCGCGCGGCGAGCTGGCCGGCTACCACACCTACGCGCACGAGCACGGGTTGGCGTTGCGTGAGGCCCTGTCCGAGGCGCTGCGCGGGTTCGCGGCGCGGTGTGGGCTGCGGCCGTCGGACCGGGCGACGCCCGAGGTGCTGCACGACGGGTTCTGGTACGACGACGGCAACGAGGGCTGGCAGGCGCGCACGGCGGCCGGGCCGCATGCGGGCGAGGTGGCGCGGGCCTTGCGGGCCGGGCGGGCGCCGACGGCGGCCGGGCGCACGTTCGGGGACGACCTGGCCTGGCGGCTGGCGGTCTACGGCGTGCCGGCGTGTCGACCGGCGGTGGCTCGGCTGGCCGGTCTGGGGCCGGAGGCCGCCGTGAGGATCGCGGTCGACGCGCTGGTCCGGCGGCGTCCCGACGCGGGGGCCCTGCGGCTGCTGGCGCGGGCGAGCCGTGAAGCGGCGCGGCGCGGCGGCAGGTTGCCGCCGGTGCCGATCGAGGCAGGCGAGTGCTCGGTGGATTGGCTGACGGCGCTGCTGGAGGCGCTGCCCGACGCGCCCGAGGGCGGGGTGGTGACGCGGTGGGCGGACGCGCTGGCGACGGCGGGACGGCGCGAGGGGACGCTGGCGGCGTTCGCGGGGTCGCGGGCGGTGCCGGGAGTGGCGCGGGGGTTGCTGGTGGCGGCGCTGGAGGCGCGCGGGTGCTGGCCCGAGCCGACGGTGCGCGGTGGGCGGCGCGACGCGGGGCCGAGGCCGGCGGACCGGCTGCGGGCGTGCCTGGGCGAGGCCGAGGGGCCGAGCCGGTCCTGGGCGGTGAGGGCGGCGGCCTGCGCGGCGCGCATGGACGCCGGGGAGGTGGCGACGGTGGTGGCCGGGAGCGAGACGCTGGGCGAGGCCAAGGTGGTCGACCTGGCGATCGCCGAGGACGCGGCGGGGCGGCCGTGGGGGCCGCTGACGCGGGCGGCGTTGGGGGCGCTGGGCGAGGCGACGCGCCGGAGGGCGCTGGCCGAGGTGAAGCGCTGGCTGGGCGACGGTGGGGGCTGCTAGGGTGCGGGGATGAAGCGCTTCGGGTGGGTGATGGTGGGGCTGGCCGCCGCGTGCGGGGGCGAGCCGGCGGGAGAGGCCGAGACGGTGGCCGACGTCGTGGCCGAGGCGGAGACCGCGGCGGACGCCGAGGCCGAGGCCGGGGCCGACGCCGAGACGGGGACCGGGGGCGACGCCGAGGCCGAGACGGTGGCCGACGCCGAGGCCGAGACGGTGGCCGACGCCGAGGCCGAGACGGTGGCCGGACCGGTCCCGGGTGCTCTCGAGGGGTTGCCGACGCTGGGCGAGACGCTGTGTCTGGCGCACCCGCCGCAGTGGACCGACGTCGAGCGGCAGGCGGCGGTCGAGCGGCTGCTGGAGGCCGGCGTCGGGACGGTGCGGTTCGATCTCCGCTGGGCCTACACCGAGAAGCAGCCGGGGACCTTCGACTGGAGCTGGATCGACGCCAGCGCCGAGGTGTACGCGGGCGCGGGGCTCGAGCTGCTGGGGCTCCTGTGGGCTGGCAACCCCTGGGCCAGCAGCCACCCGAAGGCGGACCAGTTCTACCCACCGGACGACCCGGCCGAGTTCGGCGACTTCGTCGAGGCGGCCGTCACCCACCTGGGCGACCGGGCCTGGCGCTTCGAGATCTGGAACGAGCCCAACGCCGGCTACCGGTTCTGGAAGGGCGTGCCGTCGGGCGGGATCGTGTCCAAGGGCGACCCGGCGGCCTTCGGGGCGCTGCTGAAGGAGGCCACCGCGCGCGGGCGCGCCGCCTGCCCGGATTGCGAGTTCGCCTTTGGCGGCCCGTTCTTCCACGACCTGGGCATCGACGGGCACGTGACGTTCCTGGCCGACGCCTTCGCCGCGCACCCGGACCTGGGCGAGTCGTTCGACGCGATGGGCTTTCACCCCTACGCGATGTACCCGCCGCTGGCGGCGCCCGAGGAGGGCGAGTCCGAGCTGGAGCTGCCGGTCTGGGAGATGGCGGCGCAGGTGCGCGCGGTGATGGCCGCGCACGGGGCCGGCGACCGGCCGCTGTGGACGACCGAGATCGGATGGCCGGTCTGGGGCGAGACCACGCCCGAGCGGCAGGCCGTCTATCTGGTGCGCGCGCACTTGCATCTGGTCGCCCTGGCCGCCGCGCCGGTCTGCTGGTACGAGCTGTACGACGGCCCCGAACCGGACGGCTTCCCGCCCGAGGACGCCTTCGGGCTGCTCAGTCACCTGGACCCGGCGACCGGGCTGGGCGGCGAGCCGAAGCCGGCCTTCCACGCCCTGGCGCAGCTGGGCAACCGCTTCGCCGCCCACCGCCCGACCCGCGATCTGGCCGCGGGCGGCGCCCTGCCGGCCGGCGCCTTCGGCTACGAGCTGCGCGCCGACGGGGGCGACGACGTCTGGTGGGCTTTGTGGACGCACCCAGCGAAGGCGCTCACCGCCGCCCTGCCCGCGCCGGTCGCCGAGGCGCGCGCCCTGACCGGCGAGCCGCTGCAGGCGCTGGTCGGCCAGACGACCGCCACGCTGGGCGAGGCGCCGATCTTCTTGCGGCTCGCGCCGTAACCCCCTCCCGCGATCCCGGCGCTCCCGGAGTCTCCGGCGGCGCGGTATGGTGCGGCCTCCGCCTCCCCTGAAAGGCCCGCGATGGACAACCTGCTGCTGCACCCCGAGGCGCGCGCGACCGTGTGGGACCGCGTCTGCGACCACTTCCCGCGCCAGCCCGCGACCTGGGACATCTCGGCCGACGGCCGCGTCCCCATCGACGACGACGCCCCGCTGCTCCGCCACGGCGCGCCGGTGCTGGGCCTGTCGTTCTCGCCCGACGGCCTGTGGCTCGCCGCAGCCGGCGGCGGCGCCATCCCGCGCGCCGACGCCACCGTGCGCTGCTGGAACGTCGAGACCGGCGACACCCTGGTCTGCCGCGGCCACGCCGCCGGCGTCTTCGCCGTCGCCTTCGACCCGCGCACGGGCGTGCTCGCCTCGGCCAGCCACGACTTCTCGGTCCTTCTGTGGAACCTCGAGGCCGGCGACGCCGTGTTCCTGCTGGGCGAGGACTCGGTGGCCAAGCAGGGCCTGGCGTTTGCGACCACGCGCCCGTGGCTGGCCATCGGCGACGGCCACGCCTACCGAGGCCGCCAGGCCGCCCTGCGCGTGCTGGATCTGACCACCGGACAGACCGTCTTCCAGCACACGCTGCCCCCCGGCGAGCACGTGCAGCACCTGGCCCTGTCGCCCGACGGGACCACGCTGGTCGCCGCCACCCTGGACGCCGACGCCTACGCGCGCGAGGTCGTGGCCTGGCGGCTGCCCGAGGGCGAGGTCCTGTGGCGCTTCGATCGGCCCGAGGGCGCCGCCTGGCAGGGGCTGGCCCTGGACCCCGCCCGCGACCGCGTCCTGCTGGCCTGGCGCGACGCCGACGACGTGCGCTGGTTGACCCCGCACGCGCTCGCAGACGGCCGCGCGCTGGACCCGGTCTCGGTGGGGCGCGGGCTGTTGGGCGCCCTGGCCGTCAGCCACGAGGCCGATCTCGCCGCCACCGTGGGCGAGGACGCGCTGGTCCGCGTCTTCGAGCTGGGCTCGCTGACCCCGACCGCCGAGCTGCCGGTCGCCGCCACCGGCCCCACCGCCCTCGCCTTCTCACCCGCGGGCGATCTGCTGGCGGTCGGCACCGTCCGCCGCACCGTCGCCCTGCTGCGCGGCCCCTTCCGCGGCCGCGACTGACCGCGCGTCAGCCGCGGGTCGACAGGGCGCCCAGCATGGCGTCGACCAGCCAGATCCAGCCGCGGAAGCCCAGGGTCGGCGCGTCGAACAGCGCGTGGCGGTGGAACGACGGGAAGCCCAGCTCGAGCAGGCGCGGGCGCGGGTGGGCGTCGGTGACCGACAGGTGGGCCGTGCTGTTGCCGACGAAGAGATCGAGGCCGGGGGCGGCCTGGGCCTCGGCGACGACGCGGTCGAGCATGGTGTGCGAGGGGGCGAAGCAGGCGCGGACCGGCTCGAAGCCCTCGGGCGAGAAGTCCAGGCCCTCGGGGCGGCGGGCCGAGGCGGCGAGCAGCGGGACCGTCATGCCCAGCTCCTCGCAGGTCGCGAGGAAGCCGGGGAAGCAGTGCGGGTCGCCAGCGAAGGCGACGCGCTTGCCGGCGAAGTAGTGGGGCACGACCCACTCGAGGCGCGGGACGGCGCGGGCGAGCTCGGCCTCGCAGAGGGCGTCGGCGCGGTCGAGGCGGCCGACGGCGCGGCCCAGCCCGCGGACGAAGCGGCGGGTGGCGCGCAGGCCGAAGGGCAGCGGCAGGTCCAGGACGCGCGCGCCGGAGCGGCCGGCCAGGGCGTGGGCGGCGCGCTTGCCGTGGGGCAAGGCGACGACCAGCTCGGCCTCGCCGGCGGCGGCCAGGTCCTCGTAGCGCGAGCCGTCGAGCCAGACGGAGGTGACCTCGAGCCCGAGCGCCTCGCACAGCCGCCGCAGCTCGGCGGTGTTGGCGCGGTTGTCCTCTTCGTTGCGGTCGAAGAGGTAGCCGACCAGGGCGACCCGGCCGGGGCGCGGGGCCGCGGAGGGCAGCGCGATGTGGCGGGCGATGGCGAGCAGGGTCTCGTCGTAGCCGTCGAGCCAGTCGCCGTCGAGCGAGCGGCTGGGGACCTCTAGCATCGGGAAGGGGATCTCGGGCTGCAGATCGGCCAGGATGCGGTCGTACTGCGTGCCGATGATCATGACGTGGGGCATCGAGCAGACGAGCGCGGCGCCGACCTTCGGGATGCGCGCGACGCGGCGGATGCGGTCGCGGACCTCGCTGCCGTCGCTCTTGATGACCCGCGAGGAGTACAAGAGCGTCGAGACGATGCGGTGCTCGCCCATGGCGTCGAGCAGGGTCGAGTTGAGGTCGTGCTTGCCGTGGACCCACTCGGCCTTGCGGTACAGGCAGTCGGGGCCGTCGATGACCGCGTAGGCGTCGGAGATGGCGTTGATGGCCGTGTACAGGCCCAGCTGGTAGGGCAGCCGGTACGAGCGGGTGTGGCGCTCGGCGGGCAGCGGCTCGAGCAGCTCGACGCCGGGGCGGTCGGTCGGGAAGACGGCCTCGGGGACGCGCGCGGTGGTCATGGGCGGCCTCCTTCGAGGCCGAAGGCGCTGCCGAGGTAGCGGCCGTACAGGCGGTAGAAGGGCATGGCGCAGCGGCTGAGCAGGGCCTCGGCGGTGCGGACGGCCCCGGCGGGCCCGCAGTCGACGTCGCGCAGCGAGAACACGTTCTTGCCGAGGCGGGTCAGGCGCTTGTCGAAGAAGATCTCGGAGTAGAAGGCGACCGCCGGGGCGCGGCGCAGGGCGTCCTGCAGCTCGGCGGGCGAGGCGAAGCCGTGCAGGACGTGGCCGGGCAGGGTCGGCGGCGGCGGCGGGCCGGTGGCCGTGAAGGCCAGGATGTCTACGCCGGAGAAGCCGATCTCGGCCACGAGGTCGAACAGCGGCACGCCCATCAGGCGGCTGGCGGTGAACAGGCCCCGCCAGTCGGCCCGGTCGCTGACGACGCCCAGGCGGTAGGCGCGGGCGCGGCCACGCAGGGCGTCCCAGCGCTCGGCGACGCGGGCCTCTTCGAGGTCCCAGACGTCGCAGGCGCGCTCGAGCAGCCCCAGCGGCTCGGCGATGGCCAGCAGCCACCGGCGCGTGCCGTCGAGCCCGAAGGGGGCCGGCGGGCGGAGCAGCGGGATGTCGGGGAAGCGCTCGGCGAGGCCTTCGACGGGGCGGGCGTAGCGGTCCCAGCCGTAGGCGACGTTGAGCGCGGCCTCGCCCAGGCCCACCAGCCCCTCGGGGCTGACGTCGGGGAAGACCGAGCAGCCGATCTCGACGCCGATGGCCTCGAGCAGGCGCACCAGATCCGCGCGCCCCGGCATGTCCGGGAAGCCCAGCAGGTTCACGCGGTTGGCCACGCGGCGGGACCCGCGCACGCGGGGGTCCGCGCTGAGCTTTTGCAGCAGGACGTCCTGCGGGTTGTTCTCGTTGCCGACGACCACGATGGGTACGCCGATGCGGGTCTGGGCGCGGGCGGCCGCGGCCTCGAGGTCGTCGCCGGTCACCATCGGGACGCAGCTGTTGTAGACGACGACCATGTTGGGCTTGGACGGCAGGTCGGCCACCCCCTCGAGCACCTCTTGCAGCTTGGCGTCGCCGCCCTTGATGACGTCCAAGTCCGACAGATCGGTGATGAGCCCCTCGTCGGCGGGGCGGCGCTCCTTCTGGGTGTTCGGCGCGACGGTGTTGAAGAACCCGACGGTGCCTCGGTCGGCCACGGTCGCGTTGAAGCTGCACTCGTGCTCTTCGTGCTTGACCGACAGGGCGTCGCCGTCGATGGCCTCGCACACGGCGCGGTACAGCTCGCGGTGCTCGACGAAGGTGCGCCACGCCTTGCCGGTGCCGTACGAGTAGAACAGGCTCTCGGCGTCGTCCCAGGGCAGCGCGAAGGCGTCGCCGCCCTCGGGGACGACCAGGCCGGCGAGCTGGGCCAGCGGGACCTGGCCGTAGCGACGGATGAAGCGGCGCACGGCCTTGTCGAGCTCGGGGTGGGGCTCGGCCGAGCGGGTGTGGACCACGGCGAAGCCGGGGGCCTCGAGCCAGCCGCTGCGGTCGGGCGGGATGAAGGCGAAGTCGACGACGGCGCCCGGCGCGACCTCGGCCCGCAGCTCGATCTCGCCCTCGGCGCCGATCTGCATCGACTGCAGGCGCCCCTCGAGGCCCAGCGCCTTGCCGAAGCGGGCCAGCGAGTCGGGGCCGGCGGTGGTGCCGGGGCGCGCGGGCGGCGGGGCGGCCGGCCTCTCGGACACGGCCGGGGCCGCCTGGTCGGGGGCCTCGGGCGCGTAGCCGGCCAGCTCGGGGAAGAGCGTGCTCACCCCAGCAGATCCGATGGGCTCAGGTGCCGCGCCTCGTTGGGGAAGGCGCCGCGCAGGCGCGCGATGGCCTCGTCGACGCTGACCAGGCCCAGCCGGACGGCGCGGCCGCCGTTGTCCAGCTCGGTGGCGAAGACGCGGCCGCCGTCCTGGGCGCCTCGGGCGCGCCCCATCAGGCGCGAGGACGACACCAGGGCGCCGGCGGCCTCGGGCGGGGGCTCCTTGGCGGCCGCGGCGGCCTGCCCGCCCTGGGGCCGGATGAAGCGGCGCTGGGCCAGCTCGTAGAACTCGGTCTCGCTCAGCGGCGTCGGCAGCGGCAGGCTGCTCGCGTCCAGCGCCCGCACGTCCTGGGCGATCTGCCCGTAGCAGCGCGCGATGGGCGAGGCGGGCGCGTGCTCGACGACGGTCATGCGGCGGTACTCGGCGTCGCGGACCAGCGGGTCGCGCGGGATGTAGCCGATGATGCGGGCGCCGATGAGGGCGGCGAAGCGCTCGAGCATCGCCCGGTCGGCGGCGTTGTCCTTGAGGTTGTAGACGATGCCCGCCAGCGCGATGCCGTTGGTGGCGTAGTGGACGACCGCCTTGGCGATGTTGTTGGCCGCGTACAGGGCCATCAGCTCTTCCGAGGCGACGATGACGACCTTCTCGCCGACGCCGCGCCGCAGCGGGGCCGCAAAGCCCCCGCAGACCACGTCGCCCAGCACGTCGTACAGCGCCACGTCGTAGCGGTCCGGCGACAGGAGCCCGGCCTCGTTGAAGATCTCGAGCATGCGGGTGATGCCGCGCCCGCCGCAGCCGACCCCCGCGCCGGGCCCGCCCGCCTCGACGCAGTCGACGCCCAGGGGCGAGCGGGTCACGATGTCGTCGGGCTTGACGCCGCGCACCTGCGAGATGCGGTCGACGACCGGCTCGATCATCCGCCCGCCCAGCAGCGCCACGGTCGAGTCGTGCTTGGGATCACAGCCGACGTGCAGGACCCGCTGGCCCTCGGCGGCCAGGCTGGCGCTGATCCCGGTGGCCACCGTGGACTTGCCGATGCCGCCCTTGCCGAAGATGACGATGCGCTCCACGCCTGTCCCCCTGCTACGGCGACGAGGCGCCCCCGCCTCGCCCGAGCCGGTGGGCAACCTAGCACACCACCCCCGTCGGGACAAAGCGGACCCCCGGACGCGCCGCCGCAGACCTTGGCGCCCTCAGCGCGGCGCGCAGCGGCTCAGGGCGGCGTCGCGCGCCGATCCGGCGACACCGCCGGCCTCGAGGGCGGCGCGGGCCTCGTCGCAGCGCCCCAGCTTCACCAGCACGTCGCCGTGCAGCCGCGACAGCTCCGCCCGGCGCGAGGCGAAGTCGGCCCCCTCGCGCAGGCTGCGGACCACCCGCTCGGCCTCCTCGAGCCGCCGCGCCCGCACCAGCGCCTCGAGCCGGCTCAAGGTCGCCTCGCGCCACAGGGCCCCCCGAGGCCACCGCGCCAGGTACCCCTCGAACCCCGCGACCGCGGCCCCGTGCTCGCCCGCCTTCAGCGCCGCCTCCGCCGCCTCGTAGGCCGCCAGCTCGGCCGCCAACGACGACTCGGCCGCCGGCGCCTCGACCGCCTCCGGCTCGCCCGGCGCCGTGGCCTGCTCCGCCGGCTCGTCCGAGGGTTGCGTCTCGCCCACCGCTGGCTTGCTGCCCACCGTCCGCCGCGCCCGCGCCGCTGGCGCCTTCTCCTCGTCAGCCTCAGCCTCCGGCTCGGCCACGGCCACGCGCTCGGCCTCGACCACGGCCTCCGGCTCGGCCACGGCCACGGCCTCCGCCTCGGCCACAGCCTCCGCCTCGGCCACGGCCTCTGTCTCGGCCTCGGCCACAGCCTCCGCCTCGGCCACGACCTCCGCCTCGGCCACGGCCACGCGCTCGGCCTCGGCCTCCCGGTTCGCCACGGCCACGCTCTCGGCCTCCGCTTCGCGCTCGGCCACCGCTGCTCGCTCGACCGCCCCCTCCCCCGCCGTCACGACCAGCACCCCGGCGACCACGCCGGCGACCACCAGCCCCAGCACGCCCGCCGCCTTGGCCCCCAGCGCCCCTCCGGCCGCCTGCGGGTCGAACCGGGGCGCCTGCCCCGCCGCGGCCTCCGCCAACACCCGCCGCCGCAGCTCGGGCAGCGCGGCGTCCACCTCGGCCCCGACCCGCGCCTGGGCGGCCCTCAGGTCGAGGCCCGTCCGCGCCGCGAAGGCCGGATCGTCGGCCAGCCGCGCCGGCGCCGGCGGCGACGACTTGTGGGGCGTCCCTGGGTGCCTCGTGCCCGTCGTGCGCTTCATGGGGCCTCTCCTTCGACCAGGGCGCGCTGGCGCCACAGCCTCTCGAACGTGCGCCGGGCGTCGTGGAGCCGGCGCCAGACCGTGCCTTCGGGGACCTCGAGCAGGGCGGCGACCTCGCGCCCTTCGAGCGCCTCGAGCTCGTAGAGGACCAGCACCTCGCGCTGCGGCAGCGGCATGCGCGCCAGGCAGTCCTCGAGCCGCCGGGCGCGGTCGCGGGCCTCGAGGCCGTCGTCCGGGCGCGGGGCGGCGGGGGCGACCTCGCGCGACAGCAGGCGCTCGAGGAGGCCGCGCTGGCGCTGGCGCGCGCGGTGGTGGTGCTGGACCAGGTGGACGGTCGTCCGATACAGCCACGCGCGGGCGTCGGGCGCGGCGGCCAGGGCGTCGCGGCGGCGGTGCGCGACCAGGAAGGCGTCCTGGACGAGGTCCTCGGCGGCGGCCTGGCTGCCCGTGAGGCGGCGCGCGACGCGGACCAGGAAGGCGGCGTGCGCGGCGAAGAGCGCGCCCAGGTCGGCGAGCGCCGCGGAGGTCGCGGCGGGCGGCGGGTCGGGCGCGGGGTCGGGGGCGGCTGCGGTCACGGGCCTTCCGGGCGGGGGTCCACGGAGAGGTGGTTCCCGGAGCGCGGCGGGGCCTTCGGACTTTTTGTGAGGGGCGGTCAAAAGGTGAGCCCGAGGGTCAGCTCGAAGCGGGCGGGCGGCTCGGTGGCGGCGGCGTCGGCGGGGGCCAGCAGGCGGGCGCGCGCGAGCGGGACGCGGGCGAGCAGCTCGGCGAAGAGGGCGCGGGTGGACAGGCGCAGGCCGGCCAGGGCGTCGAGGACGGGCAGCAGGGCGGTGGCGTCGGTCGGGTAGCCCGAGCCCCAGGCGAGCTGGGCGCCGGCGGCGAGGCGGGCGAGCGGGGTGAGGGCGAGCGCGTCGTCGCCCAGGGTGAGGCCGGCGCCGGCCTCGAGGGCTAGGCCGGAGAGGGTGGCGTCGCCGGCGCCGAGGGCGATGGCGGGGCGGAGGTGGGCGGCGAGGCGGGCGTCGAGGGCCAGGCGCGCGCGGCGGGCCGAGAGGCCGGCGGCGAGGAGCCAGCGGGGCGAGGGGTCGGCCGGGGCGAGCGAGGCGCCGAGGGCGGCGGCGCCCGACCAGCGCCAGGCGGAGGGCGGTGGCGGGGGCGGTCGGGGGGGCGGCGGGTCCCAGGTCTCGCGGGGCAGCTCGTCGAGGCGGCGGCGCACGATGCCGGCGACCAGGCGGGGCACGTGGGGGCAGTCGGCCGGGGCGACGGCGAGGGTGCGCTGGATGATGACGACGTCGGCGACGGTGACGCGGAGATCCAGGGCGCCGGGGGCGGCCGCGGGTGTCAGCTGGACGAGGAGCGGGGCGTCGACGCCGGCCTCGGTGAGGGCGCGGGAGAGCGCGGCCGGGTCGGGGCAGGCCGCGTCGTCCGCGACCTCGACGCGGGGGGCGGCGCACGACAAGGCGACGAGCAGGCCGGCGAGCGCAGGAGACATCGACCGCGCATGCTGGCCTACCCCGGACGCGCGCGCAACGGCGGTTCGTGGTAGTCGGCGGAGAGGGCGGCGGTCGTGGAGCCGTCGGGAGGAGCCGAGGATGAGGTCGATGGCGAAGGGCGTGTGGGTGGCCGGCCTGGTGGTGGCCGTCGGCGGGTTGGCGGGCTGCAAGGGCCAGCCTGAGACGCCGGTCGCGGCGGCGCCCCCGGTCGAGGCGGCGAGCCCGGTGGCCGAGGCGACACCGAACGCGCCGACGCCCGCGCCCAGCGTGGCCGCCGAGGCGCCCGTCGAGGCGCCGCCCGCCGACGACGCGCGGCAGGCCGAGGTCACCATCACGATCGTGCACGACACCATCTGCCCGTGGTGCCGCATCGGCCATCACCGCCTGAAGCAGGCGCTGGGTGAGCTGCCCGGGGTGAGGGCGCGGATCGTCTACGAGCCGTTCCTGCTCGACCCCGACACGCCGCCCGAGGGGCAGGACATGCGCGAGCGGCTGGCGGCCAAGTACGGGGCCGAGCGGATCGAGGGCATGTTCGCGCGGGTCACCCAGGTCGGGGCGGCAGACGGGCTGACCTTCGCCTTCGACAAGGTGCGGCGCTCGCCCGACACCACGCGGTCGCACGTGCTCGTCGCCGCGGCGCCCGAGGCGGTGCGGCCGGCGATCGTCGACGCCATCCACGCGGCCTACTTCGAGCGCGGCGAGGACACGGGAGACGTCGCTGTGCTGGCGCGGCTGGCGGCGGAGGCCGGCTGGGACGCGGCGGCGGCGCGCGCGGCCCTCGAGGACGCCGAGGCGGCGCGTCGGACGCGGGAGCAGGCGCTGGCGGCGTCGCGGCGTGGGGTGCGGGGCGTGCCCCACTTCACGATCAGCGGCCGCGAGGGGGTGGCGCCGCGGGTGCTGTCGGGCGCGCAGCCGGTGGCGGCCTTGAAGGACGCCGTGCAGGCGGTCGCGGCGCCCTAGGAGGCTGTAGTGAATAAGCTGATTTGCCGGCTCCGGCCGATCTTGGGCAGCTCCGGCCCCGGGAGACGCTGCGGCCGTGCGAAGCGCGGCCGTGCTGGCCCACAGGGCCAGAAGAACCGGCGACCGAAGGGAGCCGGTGAACCGCCCGGTTCACCTCGGTCTCCCGGAACCGGATCTGCTCCAACCTCGGCTCGGATCCGACAAATCCCATTATTCACTACAGCCTCCTAGGCGGTGTGGGCCGCGCGGGACTCGCGCCAGAGGCGGACGCGCTTCTCCGTGTGCACCAGCACGAAGATCGCCGCGCCCGCGCCCGCGACCTGCGCCCACTCGGACCCGCCGATGGGCGCCGTGTCGAAGAGCGTGTTGAAGATGGGCAGGTAGGTGAAGGCCGCCTGGGCGGCCAGCATCGCGGCGGAGCCGGCGTAGACCCACGGGTTGGACCACCAGCCGACGTGGCGCGCCGGGCGGATGAGCGAGCGGCAGTTGAACAGGTAGAACAGCTCGCCGACGACGATGGCGTTGACGGTGACCGTGCGGGCGGCGGCGTCGTCGAGGCCGCGCGCGATCGACCACTCGAACAGGCCGTAGCCGGCGACCAGCAGCAGGGTCCCGACGAACAGGGTCCGCATGATGAGCGGGTGCGTCAGGATGGGCTCGCCGGCGGGGCGCGGCGGGCGGTCCATGATGCCGGGCTCGTTGGGCTCGAAGGCCAGCGTGAGGCCCAGCAGCACGGCCGTGGTCATGTTCACCCACAGGATCTGCACCGGCAGGATGGGCAGCGTCGTCGCGAACACCATCGAGGCCAGGACGATGAGCGCCTCGCCCAGGTTGGTGGGCAGGGTCCAGACGATGAACTTGGTGAGGTTGTCGAAGACGCCGCGGCCCTCCTCGACGGCGGCCTCGATCGAGGCGAAGTTGTCGTCCGTCAGCACCATGTCGGACGCGTCGCGGGCCACGTCCGTGCCGCCGCGGCCCATCGCGACGCCGATGTCGGCCTGGCGCAGCGCGGGCGCGTCGTTGACGCCGTCGCCGGTCATCGCGGCGACGTGGCCGCGCGACTGCAGCGCCTTGACCAGCCGCAGCTTCTGCTCGGGGCTCACCCGGGCGAAGACGGCCACGCGCTCGGCGGCGTCGGCCAGGGCCCCCTCGCTCAGGCGATCGAGGTCCGCGCCGCGCAGCGCCTCGAGGTGCTCGCCGTCGCGCGCGCCCTCGATGCCCAGGGCCTCGGCGATGCGCGTGGCCGTCACCGCGTGATCGCCGGTGATCATCTTCACGGCGACGCCGGCGGCCTGGCACATGGCGATGGCTTCGCGGGCCTCGGGCCGCGGCGGGTCGAGCAGGCCCACCAGCCCCAGCAGCGTGGCGCCGCCGACGAGGTCGTCGTGCGAGATGCCGTCGGCGCCGGGCGGCAGGTCCAGCCGGGCGAGCGCCAGGACGCGCAGGCCCTGTGCAGCCAGCGCGTCCGCCTGGGCGTGCACCTCGTCGGGCGCGATGGGCTCGACCCCGGACGGCCCGACCCGCGCCTCGCAGCGGGCCGCGATCGCCTCGACCGAGCCCTTGAGGTAGACCCGACGCGCGCCGCCTACGTCGTGCAGCGTGGCCATGTACTGCCGCTCGGACTCGAAGGGCACACCGTCGAGGCGCGGGTGCTCGGTCGACAGGGCCGCAGGCGACAGGCCAGCCTCTTCGGCGGCCAGCAACAGCGCGCCCTCGGTCGGGTCGCCCTCGACGCGGAGGTCCCCGTCCTCGCGCACGAGGCGGCTGTCGTTGCACAAGGCCCCGGCCACCAGGCACTCGCGCGCGGCCTCGTCGAGCGCGCCGGCCGGCTCGAAGGCGCGGCCGGCCGCCTGCCCGCGCACCAGGGTCATCCGGTTCTGGGTGAGGGTCCCCGTCTTGTCCGAGCAGATGACGGTCGTCGACCCGAGGGTCTCGACGGCCGGCAGCTTTCGGATGATGGCGCGGCGCCGGGCCATCCGCGACACGCCCAGCGCCAGCATGATGGTCATGGCGGCCGGCAGCCCCTCGGGGATGGCGCCGACCATCAGGGCCACGGCCGCCATGAAGGTCTCGAGCGCCGAGCGCCCCTGCAGCAGCCCCAGGGCGAAGGTCACGGCGGCCAGCGCCAGGATGGCGACCAGCAGGAGGCGGCTGAAGCGCGCGATCTTGCGGGTCAGCGGGGTGTCGAGGTCCTCGGCGGTGGCGATGAGCCGCGAGATGCGCCCCACCTCGGTGGCGTCCCCGGTGGCGACCACCAGGCCGCGGGCCTGACCGCGGGTGACCATCGTCGAGGCGTAGGCCATCGAGACGCGGTCGGCCAGGACGACGTCGGCCGCGACGGGGTCGACGGACTTGGGCGACGGGACGGACTCGCCGGTGAGCGGCGCCTCGTCCACTTCGAGATCGCGGACGCGGACGAGGCGCAGGTCGGCGGGGACCTTGTCGCCTGCCTCGAGCAGCACGACGTCGCCCGGGACGAGGCCGGTCGCCGGGCGGTGCGCCGGCTGGCCGCCGCGGACGACGGTCGCGACGGCCTCCATGGTGCGGCCCAGGCTCTCGAGGGCGGCGACGGCCTTGGTCTCCTGGACGAAGCCGAGGATCGCGTTGACCAGGACGACGCCGAAGATGACCCCGGCGTCGACCCACTCGCCGATGGCGACGGTGACCGCGCAGGCGGCCAGCAGGATGTAGACCAGGGGCTGGTGGAACTGCAGGAGCAGCCGCATCAGCGGCCCACGGCCGCGCTGGGCCGTCAGGCGGTTGGGGCCGTGCTCGGCGAGGCGCCGCGCGGCGTCCGCGGGGTCGAGGCCGCGGTCGAGATCGGCGCCCAGCCGGTCGGCCACCTGGGCTGGAGGCAGGGCGTGGGCGTCGGCTGCGGGCTGCGTCGCTGGTGGTTCGGCGGGTTTGGGCATGGCGTGGGCGTGGGCGTCGGCTGCGGGCTGCGTCGCTGGTGGTTCGGCGGGTTTGGGCATGGCGTGGGCGTGGGCCGGTCGGTCGCGGTGGACCGCCGATGATGCCGTGCGAGCGCCGCGGGCCCGAGAGCGCGGTCACGCCAGCCGGTCGCGACCGTCGATCAGCGCAGCGCGCGCCACGCCGGGCCGAGCATCTTCCAGGCCTGCCCGTCCCAGAAGAAGAGGTGGTACTTCATGCCGACGTCCTTGCCCGGCTCTGTGAACTCGATCTCGTAGAAGGTGACGCCCGGCCGCAGGACCTCGAGGGCGAGCTTGCGCGCGCCGCCGGGGAACTCGGCGTAGGCGACCGAGCCCTGGGCGTAGGCGGCGATCTCCTCGGTGGTGGCCGCGTGGACCGCGAGCTCGGTGCGTTCGGGCGGCGGGACGAGCGCGCGCGCCAGCGCCGACTTGTGGGCCGGGACCATGCGCTGGTACTGCATGATCAGGGTCCCGATGGTCTCGGCGGGGGTCTCGTCCTTAAACGCCTTCTTGACGCTGGCCTCGTCGGGGATGAGCCCGCGCGTCAACCCGGCCGCCTTGTCGTCCTCGCCGGCGGTCGCGGCGCGGACGATCTCCTGCAGCAGGCCCTTCAGGTTGTCGGGCGTGTTCTCCATGGTCCAGGCGCTCGCGGGCGGGGCCTCGGCGGCCGGGGCCTCGGCGGCCGGGGCCTCGGCGGGCGGGGCCTCGGCGGCCGGCTGGGGCGAGGCGGCCGGCTGGGGCGAGGCGGGCGGGGCTTCGGCGGGCGGGGCGGCGGCGGGCGGCGCGGGCGGGGCCTCGGCGGCCGCGGGGGTGGGCGTCGGCGGGGCCTCGGCGGTCTTGCCGCACCCGGCGACGCTCGGCAGCGCGAGGGCGACCATGAGCCCGGCGCCGGTCAGCGCGCGTCCGATCCTTCGAGACGAGTTTCCGTGCTGCATCGCGTCCTCCCCTTCGCGTCAGGTCTCGCGCCGTCCGGACCGACCCCGGACCGCGAGCAACCTAAATCGCGGTCCGGCGACGGTCAAACCCCGGCGCCGGTCCGCCGCGGCGCGTTCGGGCCCGCCCGCCTGTTGCCCCGCCCGCCAAAGGGAGGTAGGGACTCGGCGTGCCCTCGGACTCCCCCCCACACTCGCCCACGTCGCATGACGCCTGCAGCCTGACGGACGCGCGCCTGCTCGCCCCGCGGGGCCCCTACGGCGACTTCGCGGATCGGCTGCTCGCGTCGTGCCTCGTCAAGGATCCCTGGATCGACGGCGCCCCGCGCTTTCATCCGGCGCCGCTGGTCCTCGCCCCTGCGCTGCGCGATCGCCTCTACGACGCCGCCTCCCGCCTGGGCGCCGCCTTCGACGCCCTGGTCGCCCTGGTCGCCGCCGAGCCCGCGCTGCTGGACGACTTCTTCGGGTTGACGCCCTGGCAGAAGCTGATGGTCCTGGGCTCCGACGCCTGGTGGCACGGCTTCGCGCGGGTCGACCTGTTCGTCTGCGAGGACGGGCGGCTGCAGGCCTGCGAGATCAACGCCGACACGCCCAGCGGGCAGGTCGAGGCGACGCTGCTGGGCGCCCTGTTCGCGCCCGAGCACCCCGCGCTCGAGGATCCCAACGCCGACTACCCCGAGCGGCTGTGGCGCATGATGATCCGCGCCTTCCAGGCCCGCACCGGCCGACCGGGCGCGCCGACGCGCATCGGAATCGTCTTCCCCAGCGATCTGCCCGAGGACATCACGCTGGTGCGCCTGTACCAGCGCTGGTTCCAGGAACGCGGGGCACAGGTCGTGCTGGGCTCGCCCTTCAACCTGGGGGTGGCCGACGACGGGGCGGTGACGCTGCTGGGGCGGCCGATCGAGCTGGTGTTCCGGCACTACAAGACCGACTGGTGGGCCGAGCGCGAGCCCGTCTGGGCCGACGAGCCGCCGTACGCCGACCCCGATCCGATCGCCGACCAGTTGGCGCTGCTCATCGCCGCCGAGCGCGAGGGCCGGGTCGCCGTCGTGAACCCGTTCGGGGCGCTGCTGCCGCAGGACAAGCGGGCGCTGGCGCTGTTCTGGGAGCACCTGGACCGCTTCGCGCCCGAGGTGCAGGCGACGGTGCGCGCGCTGATCCCCGAGACGCGGCGGCTGGACGCGGTGGGGCGCGAGCGCCTGTCGGCCGAGCGCGAGCGGTGGGTCCTGAAGGCGGCCTGGGGCTGCGAGGGTGACGACGTCCTGGTGGGCCCCTTCATGACGCAGGAGGCCTGGGACAAGGCCCTGCGGCTGGCCTTGGAAGGTCCGTGGGTCGCGCAGCGGTTCTTCCGGGTGGCGCCGGTTCGGAGCGACGCCGCCGCCGACGCCGCCGCCGACGCCGACGCCGGCGCGCTTTGGCTGCCCAACCTCGGAGTCTACTTGATCGCCGGCGCGCCCAGCGGGATGCTGGTGCGCCTCACGTCCCCTCGCACGGTCACGGACACGCGCGCGCTCGTCGCGCCGGTCCTGGTCGGCGCCCCGACCGGAGCCTTCGATGAAGCACCCTGACGACCGACGCCCCGATCCCGTGACCGACGCCGACGACGCGCCCGCGGCGGCGCCCCCGCGTGAAGGCTGGTGGGAGGCGGCGCTGACGCGGCGCGAGGCGGCCCAGCGCGCGGGCGTCGGGCTCGGCGGGCTGGCGGTGCTGCTGGGCGCGGCCGGGCTGGGCGGCGTGGCGGCCTGCGGGCGGTCCGACGACGAGGGGCTCGACGACGACAAGGTCGAGCCGCGCGACGCGATCGAGGTGCAAAAGCAGGTCGGGTGGGCCGTGGGCGCCGAAGACCAGACGCTGCGCTTCAACACGACGCCCATGGTCAGCGACAGCCAGAAGGGCACGGACTGGCAGCGGTACAAGCAGCCGGCGAGCCTGCTCGGTGCGACCAGCCCGAAGCAGGAGGCGTGGCGAGGGTTCGCGGCGCCGACGCTGTTCCAGGCGCTCGAGCAGAAGACGCTGGCCGACCAGATGCGGCCGACGCGCAGCGGCGACGTCATCGGGGCCTATGCGCGCGGGCCGGCGCTCGCTTCGCTGATGGCGGCCGCCGAGGAGCCGGGCAAGACGCTGCTCATCGTGGACATGCCGGGCCCGCAGGCGGTCGGGCTCGCGGCGGGCATGGCCGACAAGGTCGAGCCGGTGTTCCACTTCGACAACTGGCCACACCCGCGGGGCGTGGTGCCCAGCCACGACACGCTGGGCGCGACGCTGTACTACGCGGCCGAGCTCGAGGCGAAGAAGGCGCAGCGCCCCGAGGGCGCGCCCGTGGCCCTGGTGCTCGACAAGCAACGGCTGAGCCAGCCGACCAGCGAGTCGACGCAGTTCGACAACCGCTACGTGGCGACGCTGCCCAGCGCGAAGGCGCTGAAAGAGCGCGGCATCGAGCGCGTGATGTACGTCACCGAGCGGCCGATTCAGACCGAGTCGGACGACCTGAACGACGACATGGTGGCCTACGCAGACGCGGGCCTGAAGACGGCCATGGTGCCGCTGAGCGCCTTCGAGCGGGACGAGTCGGTGGCGCAGGCCGACAGCGAGACGAACGGGTACTACTACGGCGGCAGCCGGCAGACGCACGGCGGGTTCTACGCCTACTATCCGATGTTCATCTGGCTGCCCGGGCCGTCGCCGCGCTGGGGCAGCGCGACGCCGCGGACGGTGGCGCGCCCGCAGTACCGGCCGGCCCCGCGGCCGACCGTGTTCTCGGCGCGGACGACCGGCGGCGCGGCCGGCGTGGGGCGGACCAAGCCGACCGGCTTCGGGCGCGTGTCGGCGCGCGTCAACGCCAGCGGGCACGTCGTCGGGACGCGCTACGGGACGACGAGCCGCGGCACGTCGGGGTCGTACGGGCGGTCGCGCAGCAACTTCGGCGGCGGCTGAGCCAGGTCGGGTAGGCAGCGATGGGGAACAAGCCCTTCATGAGCCGCCGCGGCTTCTTCCAGCGCCTGTTCGGCGCCGAGGGCCGCGTCGAGACCACGTTCTTCGCCCTGCAGCTGGCGCTCGAGGTGGGCGCCGGGTCGGATCTGCGCGACCGGCTGCACGGCGTCATCGACGCGCCGGTGACCGGGGCCGAGACCCCGGCGGACAAGCGGCGCTTCTACAAGCGGCTGACCAGCATCGTCCACGAGGCCGAGCCGTACTACGAGCTGGGGTTCTTCCAGTACGAGACGGACGCCGAGGCGGCGCGCGAGGCGTTCGGGACTTGGGTCCGCGAGATCGAGGCCAGCGTCGCGACCGAGGACGACGAGGTGGGCGAGGACGTCGACGGCTACCACCGGCTGTCGAGCGAGTCGACCTACGTCGTGGTGTCGATGCTGTTCCTGATGCACGCCAAGCATCCGCTCCATGGGGCCGAGACCGACGAGGACGAGCTGTACTCGCGGCCGGGGATGGGCAAGCTGGTCGACAGCGTCAACCGCCTGGACTTCGAGGCGCTCGAGGCGGACGCGGCCTTTGTCATCCCGGGCAGCGCGCAAGACGGGCTGTCGCACATGGATCTGATGGACGAGGGCTGGGGCTACCTGAAGATGCTCAAGAGCGACATGGTCGCCTGAGCGGCGCCGCCCGACGCGCCGGTCGGCCGCGGGGCGCGCGGCTTGACGGCGGGGCTGGGGCCCGGCTAACAGGGGAGGCGCCCGCGGCCTCGCAGCGGGCGCGAGACGCTGGGCTCGAGACCAGCGGCGAGGAGTTCGGGTGCGCAACGTCCGCCTGGCGCCCTTCACCGGCGACGACCTCATCTATCGGTTCTGCAGCGTCGCGGGCGCCGCCGGCCGAGCCATGGTCCCCTTCGAGGCGCTCGCGGCCCAGGTGGACGCCCTGGACGTCGAGCGCGCGCCCCTGGTGACGCTCGCCGGCAGCGACCCGCTCGAGCATCCCGACTTCCCCGAGCTGGTGGCGCGTTGCCGCGCGCGCGGGCTGACCCGCTTTCGCCTGGTCACCGACGGCTACGGCCTCGCCTCGGACACGGTGATCGCCTTCCTGCGCGACAGCGGCATCGACGAGGTCCGCGTCGTCTTCCCGACCCACGACCCGCGCACCTACGCCCGCGCCATGCGCACCCGCACCCGCTTCGACGCGTGCGCCGCCGGCCTCCGCAAGGCGGCCGAGAGCGGCCTGGAGACCCACGTCGTCGTCCCGCTGACCACGTTCGCGCGCGAGCACGCCGACGCCTTCCTCGACTGGCTCCGCCCGCTGCCCCTGTCGGGCCTGCTCGTCGAGGCGCCCGAGGTCCACCGCGTCCCCGAGCGCTTCCGCGACGCGCTGCTCCCCTACGCCGACGCCGCCCGCCTCACCGCCGCCCTGTTCGCCGAGAGCCGCCGGCAGCGCCGCGTCATCGGCGTCTTCGAGCGCTGGATCGTCCCCCCGTGCGGCGCCGACGGCGCCCTCGACGACTACGGCGACCTCTTCAACCAGCGCTACAAGCACTACCGCGCCCACGCCGACACCCCGACCACGCGCGTCGCCGCCTGCGCGACCTGCGACCTCACCTCGGCCTGCCCCGGCGTCGAGCCCGACTACCTCGCCGTGTACGGCGACGCCGCCCTGCGCCCCATCCCGCTCGACGAAGCCAACACCTGGTACACCAAGCCCATCAACCGCCTCGACGAGATCCCCTTCAAGCGCGTCTCGGCCTTCGACAACCAGGAGCGCTCGGGCAAGCGCGGCCTCCTCCGCATCAACGGCCACTGCAACATGGGCTGCTCCTTCTGCTTCGTCGACCTCAGCCAGCCCAACGTCGACGTCGCCGCGCTCACCGCCGAGCTCGACCGCCTCGCCGCCACCGGCGTCACCGAGCTCGTCCTCTCGGGCGGCGAGCCGACCCTCCACCCCGGCCTCCCCGAGGTCGTCGCCCACGGCAAGCGCCTGGGCTTTGCCACCATCGAGCTCCAATCCAACGGCGTCCGCCTCGCCCACCCCGACTACGCCGCCCAGCTCGCCTCCGCCGGCCTCGACGTCGCCTGCCTCTCCCTGCACTCCCACGACCCCGACGTCTCCGACCGCATCACCAAGCGCCCCCGCGCCTTCGCCAAGACCGTCCAGGGCCTGCACAACCTCCGCGCCCTCGGCGTCCAGACCCGCATCTCCCACGTCATCAGCCGCCTCAACTACCGCGATCTCCCCGCCTTCGTCCGCTTCGCCCGCGCCGAGTTCGCCGACGGCCCCCTCGACATCTGCTTCGCCATCGCCCAGGAGATCTCCAGCCAGACCTCCACCTGGGTCCTGCCCACCTTCACCGACATCAAGCCCTTCGTCCGCGAGGCCCTCGACCACTGCCTCGCCCACGGCGTCACCTTCAGCGGCCTCATCGGCCAGGGCAGCTACCCGCCCTGCATGCTCGACGGCGACCTCCGCTACTACGAGCGCGCCCTGCAAGAGGTCCACCTCAGCCGCGACACCCCCGACTGGGTCAAACCCGACCGCTGCCGCACCTGCGCCTTCGACACCCGCTGCCTCGGCGTCCGCCGCTCCTACGTCGCCACCTACGGTGACGCCGAGATCCGCCCCTTCTGACCGCCCCGGCGCCCTCCTTGCCGCGCCGCCCCTCCCTCGGGCATCCTCCCCCTCGTGAAGCGCGCCTCGCCAGCCGGCCGCACGGCCCTCCTCACCCTGCAGAGCCACGGGGACCGCTCCTTCCTCGACGGCCGCGACGAGGCCCTGCTCTCCGGCGATCTGCGCGCCCTCGGCCTGCCCGCCGACATCGTCCACGCCATCCTCGACCCCCGCGGCGGCGACGGCCCCGCCGGCCTCCCCGCCCAGGACCGCCTCGCGGCCACCCTCGCCGCCTACGACGTCGTCCTCTTCGAGCGCGTCTGGGACCCCGCCCTCGTCGCCCGCCTCCGCGCCGCCCACCCCACCGCCGTCTGGGTCTGGTGGCAGGGCGAGCACGCCCTCGCCGACCCGCCCGCCGACTGGGTCGTCCTCGGCACGCCGCGCCACACCGTCCCGGCCCTCCTCCGCTTCTTGCGCCACCAGACCGCCGCCCCGCCCGCCGAGGCCCGCTTCCGCCAGGGCGACGCCTTCACCCCCGCCGCGGACGCCCGCCCCGCCCCGCGCCTCCCCCTCGGCTTCACGCCCAACCTCCACCCGGTGGTCGTCAACCCCGAGGCCGCCCCCGGCTTCCGCACCTTCTCGGTCGTCGGCAACCAGGGCTGCCCCTACCAGGCCGACGCCCGCGCCAACCCGCTGTACGCCGGCGTCACCATCCCCGACGGCCTCGGCCGCGGCTGCGCCTTCTGCACGACCGGCAACCACTACGTCGGCGCCCCCGCCGCCGAGACCGCCGCCCGCGTCGCGGCCGAGATCCGCTACCTCCGCCAGCACGCCCCCGCCCTCGACCACCTGGTCCTGCTCGACCAGAACCCGTTCGCCTACCTCACCGAGGTCGTCGAGGGCCTCGCCGCCGAGGGCACCCCGCCCTTCACCCTGCTGCTCGAGACCCGCGCCGACTGGTTCCGCCGCTCGCGCCGCCGCTTCGAGCAGGCCCTCGCCGCCGCCCGCGAGGCCGGCTTCACCCTCGCCCCCTTCCTCATCGGCATCGAGAGCTTCTCGCAGACCGAGCTGGACCGCTTCAACAAGGGCATCACCGCCGAGGAGAACCTCGCCTTCCTCGAGACCCTGTGGGAGTGGCGCGACCGCTTCGCCCCCGCCCTCACCCTCGACCACGCGGCCTTCGGCTTCATCCTCCTGTCCCCCTGGACCACCCGCGCCGACCTCCGCGACAACCTCGCCGGCATCCGCCGCACCCGCCTCGACCAGCTCCGCGGCAGCCTGCTCGTCTCGCGCGCCCGCCTGTACCCCGACACCGCCCTGTACTACCTCGCCCAGCGCGACGGCCTGTTGCTCGACGCCTTCACCCACCCCGACGAGGACAACTCCGCCCGCTACGGCTACTACCCCTCGCAGCCCTGGCGCTTCCTCCACGACGACGTCGCCCACTTCTCGGCCCTCGCCGCCGAGCTGACCCGCCGCCTCGGCAGCCGCGACCAGGTCCTCGTCTTCCAGACCCTGCTCGACGCCTTCGACGCCGCCGACGACTGGCGCGACGTCACGGCCGACCAGATCCTGGCCGCCCTGCGCCCCGCCCCCCAGGCCGCCTCCTCCGACGCCACCGCCGCCTCCCCCGAGCTCCGCGCCCGCTTCGCCCGCCTGATCCGCCCACTGCAGCTCGACGCCCCCTTCGCCGACGGCTGGCGCTTCGGCCCCCTCGCCCTCTCCGAGGGCCGCCTGCGCCTGCGCCTCGACCACGACGACGAGCCCGCCCTCCAGGTCGACCTCGCCCCGCGCAAGAGCGGCCCCCGCTACGCCGCCTCGCGCCACTACGACATCGCCTACCTCAGCCCGTCGCTCTCGCCCGCCCAGGCCCGCGCCCTCGACGCCGTCTGCCAGGCCATCGTCGCCAACGACCGCTGAACGACCGCTGAATGGCGGCCCCGACGCGCCGGCCCCGATCGTCCGGCCGGCTCACCCGAACGGCGCGACGAACCCCAGCCCCGGGTCGGTCCGCGACAGCTCGAAGACCAGCGCGTCGCCCCGCCACACCGACAGCCGCGCCTCGTCCAGCCGCAGCCGGTCCCCCAGCGCCAGCGCCCCGCCGAACCGCGCCAACGCCCGACTCGCCGGCCCTGGCACCGCCACCCCGCGATGGCGCACCGCCCCGTCCGCCTCGACCGCCCCGTCGAACACCAGCTGGTGGTCGTGGTCGAAGTACAGCACCGGCCGCCCCAGCCCCGCCCGCAGCCGCGCCGCCGCCCCCGGGTGTGCCCGCTCCAGCTCGCCCAGCGCCGCCCGCGCCTGCGCCAGCGCCGCCGGGCAGTCGTACCGGCACGGATAGAACGGCAGCAGCATCACGCTCAGGTTCGCCAGCTCCCACGGCCACGGCCCCGGCGCCCGCGTTCGCCCCGCCGTCGCGTAGCGGTTGCGCGTGTTGTTCGCGCGGTCGTCCTGCGCGGCGAAGGCTTCGACGCAGCAGGGCGGGTAGCCCATCAGCGCGCCCATCTGCCGCAGCTGCGCGCTGGGGTCACCCTCGGCCTGCAGCCGCGCCGCCCGCCGCGCCAGCTCGGCCTCGCGCGCCACGTACAGCTCGACCCGCGGCTCGCCCCGGTCGCGCCGGTCCACCCACGCGTCCTGCGCGCCCACCTCGACCCGCCGCTCGCGCCGCTCGACGTGCACCGGCCCGCCGCCGTCGGCGAACGGCGCCACCGCCCGCGCCTCCTCCCCCGGCCGCACCGTCAGGAAGGCCACCGGCTTGAGCCCCGCCCGGAACAGCCACAGCTCGGCCTCCTCGCTGGGCAGCCCCACGTCCAGCGCCGGCGCCGCCGCCGCCGCGGGCACCTCGCCCCGCAGCCCGAACGCCTCCAGCGGCCCCGCCCCGCGCGCCATCGCCGCGCGCGCCGTCGCGAACCGCCGCCGCCCCGGCGCCAGCCGCCCCGGCAGCGCCTCCAGCGCCGCCGCCGTCAGCCGCGCCACCTCGGCCGCCTCGACCAGCGAGTCCCCCGCCGCCTCGCCCCCGGCCAGCTGCCCCAGCGCCCGCGCCTCGCCCCCACCCAGCTCGGCCGTCGCCGGTCGCCGCTGCGTCTTCGCCGCCCCGCGCGCCGGCCTCACCGTCACCGCCTCGGCCCCGTCCTCCCAGCGCCACTGCGCCCCGGCCCGCGCCCCCTCGAGCCGCACGTCCACCCGCGCCCCGCTGGTCACCACCCGCAGCGCCACCGGGAACCCGGCCTCCAGCGCGACCTCGAAGCGCGACGCCCCGACCTGCCGCGCCCCGACCACCCGCGCCCCCGGCGCCACCCGCCGCGCCAGCGCCAGCGCGTGCCACAGGCACTCCTCGGGGTCCCCTTCGCGCGCCTCGGGCAGCCCGCGCACCTCGATCTCGGCCCGCGTCACCTCCGCCCCGCCAACGAACCGCTCGCAGAACGCGCGCCCGCTCAGCGTCACCCACCCGTGCGCCACCCGCACGCCCGCCGCGCCCTCCGGCAACGCCGCCTGCCCCAGCGCCAGCCCCAGCGGCGCCTCGACCACCGCCGGACGCCCCGCCTCGGCCAGCGCCAGCGCCGCCTCGAGCCCCGCCCGCGGCGGCAACGCGACCGCCACCGCCGCCCCGGGCCAGCGCGCCAGCGCCTCGTCGACCCGCCCGACCTGCCCGACCACCCGCAGGACGCCGCTGCCCGCCGCCACCTCCGCCCAGGCCCGCGCCCGCCGCCCCTGCCCGACGACGACCAGCTCGACCTCGCTCACGACCCGACGCGCTCGCGCAGGGGCCCCGACGCGACCCGCATGGGCGCCGCCGCCCGGTCGAAGGGCGCCCCGGCCTCCTCCAGCGCCCGCAGCATCTCGGACGCCAAGCGCATCGCCGCCACGCCCGCCGCGCCGTCGGCCGGCGACGCCCCGCCCCGCAGGTGCTCGCGCCACGCCGTCAGCAGCCGCTCCAGATCCCCGCCCCGCGGCGGCGTCCGCGTCCGCCCGCCGGCCGCCTCGGTCACCTCGAGCTCGTCGCGCCCGTCCTCGCGCACCCAGGTCAGCCCGCGCCCGTCGGCGAACCGCACCCCGACCCGCAGCCCGTCGGCCGGCGCGTCCAGCGCCAGCTCGATCGTCGCCTCGACCCCGGTCCGCCCCTGCCCCCGGCTGGTCACCACGACGCGCTCGGGCCGCCCGCCGCCCGACGCGCTGGCCCTGCGCGGCGTCAGCGGCTCGTCGGCCAGCGCCAGCGCCACGTCGCCCAGGTGGATCAGCAGCTCGTACAGCGCCCGTCGCGACCACGCCCGCAGGCTGCCCGGCGAGGTCGCCGTCGCCCGGTGCACCACCTCGATGGCCACCGGCCGCCGCGGCCCCTTGCGGTCGCCCAGCGCCTCGAGCAGCGCCGCCACGCCGCTCGACGCCCGCAGCTGCTGCGCCACCGACAGCCGGCCCGCGCCCTCGGCCGCCAGCGCTTCGGCCTCGTCCAACGCCCCCGCCAGGGGCTTTTCGACCAGACAGGGCAGCCCGCGCGCCAGCGCCACCCGCGCCGCCTCGGCGTGGTGGGCGGTCCGCGACGCGACGATCACGGCGTCGGCCGCGACCTGGTCCAGCAGCGCCCCCAGGTCGCGCGCCCGCGGCAGCCCCTCGGGCAGCTCGGGCAACTCCTTGTCCGGCGCGTGGGGCGAGGCGACCCCGACCAGCGCGAACCCGCCGACCCGCGCCATCGTCCGCGCGAACAGCAGCGCCCGCGTCCCGGTCCCGACCAGCGCCACCCGCACCGGCGCCCCGCCTCCCGTCGAAGCCGCCTCGGCCGCCGCCTCGCCCGGCAGCGGGATCTCGTGGCTGCGCGGCATCCGACCGTCGCCGTAACGCAGCGCCTCGCTCAGCCCCAGGTCGCCGCGTCCCGACTCGGCCTCGGCCTTGGCCTCGGCGGGCGTCAGCTTCGGCCCCGGCAGCGCCACCAGCTCGTCCGTCCCGTAAAGCGCCGCGTACTGCTTCCACACCCCGGTGCACACCTGCTCGAAGCGGCAGTCGGCGCACGCGGGCCCCTGCTGCTTCTGGTGCGCGTCCTCGGTCAGCGCCCCGCTCACCGACGACAGGATGTCGCTCAGCGGCAGGAACTCGCCCAGCTGGCACGGCGGCACGCCCTGCCGCGACCCGACGATGACGCCGATGCCCAGCTCGACCGCCCGCGCCAGCGCGCGCTTCAGGTACGGCACCACCTCGGAGTACCGCGGGACCTTGTCACCCAGGTGCTCGAGCGCCTTGTACTGCGGCGTCACGAAGGCCAGCGACACGCCGATGCGGTCGCCGAACTCGGCGTGCAGCCACTCGAAAAAGCGCACCAGCGACCGGTAGTTCGCGCCCGACACCACGTGGTTGACGTCGATGCGCAGCCCCTCGTGGCGGGCGAACAGCTTCAGCGCCGCCACGGTCCGGGCGTGGTCGCCGATCTTGCGCGTCTGCAGGCGCGACAGCGGCTCGTCGTGCGCGTGCAGCGACACGAACAGGTGCGTCAGCCCGGCCTCCATCAGCGCCTCGACCTTGCGCGGCTTGTCCAGCAGCACCGCGTTGGTCACCAGCTCGACCCGCGACACGCCCAGCCGCCGCGCCACCTTCACGTACGAGGCCAGGTGCCGCGACAGGGTCGGCTCGCCGCCGCTGAACGAGATCTGCTGGACGCCCGCCCGCGCCAGGCGCGAGATGCGCCGCAGCATCTTCCCCGGGTCCTCGTAGACGTTGCGCGAGGTCTCGTTGGCGCTGCAGAACCAGCAGTCCTGGTTGCAGTGCACCGTCGGCCGCAGCACCGTCAGGAAGGCCGTCCGCGCCGCCTGCCGCTTCGTCGCGTCCCACCCCTGCCCGCCCGACACCTGCGGCAGCGCCGGCAGGGGCGCCAGCCCGGCGTCGCCGTGCCGCGACAGGTACAGCGTCGTCGTCCCGGGGCACATCCGCGCCGCCGGGCAGCCGTCACAGACCGCGCCCAGCGACGACGTGTCGCGCCGCGGCATCGGGCGGCCGCCGCGCTCGCTCAGCAGGCCCTCGGGCACGGTGACCTGCCCGGCGTCGTCGACGGTGGCCAGGGCGCACAGCGGCACCCCGTCGCGCTCGTTGAACGAGACCTCGAGCCCCCGCTCGCGCGCGAAGGCGATGGCCTGCCCGAGCGGCCCGCGCACCCGGTCCCAGCGCGGCGGCGACGCCTTGGCCGAAACCTTGCCGTCCACCGAGCGCAGCGCCACGGGCGAGTACAGCCGCAGCCGCCGCGCCTCCGGCGCCACCTCCAGCACCTGGGTCAGCAGCGCCCGCAGGTCCTGCACGGCCGGGTCCAGCACGGGCACCTCGAGCGAGACCTCGAGCCCGGCCTCGACCAGCGCCTTCAGCCCGGCCAGGCCCGCCGCGTGGGCGCCCCGCACCCGCGCGATGGCGTCGTGCACCTCGGGCCGCTCGCTGGCGACGAAGAACACCACCCCGTCGACGCCCAGGGCCGCCAGCTCGCGCGCCCGCCCCGGCGCCGCGTAGGCGACGCCGTTGGTCCGCACCCGCACGCTGCGCCAGCCGCCCTCGCGCGCGCGCCGCACGTGCTCGCCCAGATCCGTCTGCAGGGCCGCCTCGCCGCGCACCTCGAGCAGCGCCCCGCCGCGGTCCATGGTCCGCAGCACCTCGGCCGGCGCCGTCTCGCGCGCGCGGCAGTCACAGACGGGGCACGCCAGCGTGCACCCCGCCGCCAGGACCACCGTCGCCTCGTACGAGCTCGATCGCGCCATCCCTCACCGCCCCCGCGCGGCGGGGCTGCTCCCTCGGCCCGGCCCGGCGCCCCCGTGCGCGGGCGCGCTGCTGCGTCCAAGCGCCACGGCGGCACCCTACACCATCGCCCCGAGCGAGTCACACTCGCGCGGCGCCGCCGCGCTCACAGCCCCTCGAGGAGGGGCCGCATCACGCCCCGGCGCCCGCTCACGAACGCCCGCAGGGCGTCGACCGCGTCCTCGAAGTCGGCGTCCCGGTCCCACAGCGCCAGGTCCGCCTTCGCGGCCTGCTCGATCGCCGCCGCCATCGCCTCCACGCGGCTCAGCAGGGCCGCCTCGCTCAACGCGCCGTCCAGCGCGGCCAGATAGCGCGCTCGGTACTCGGCGCGATACGCGGCGATGGCGAACAGCCGGGGCGAGAACGCGTCGCTGCCGTGCCAGGACGGGGGCCTGGGCGGCGCCGGCGCGCCGTCCCAGTTGAGGCCGAAGGTCGCGTCGGCGTCCCAGCTGATGAGCTCGAACGCCGCCGCCTCGGTGCCCGGCGGCGCCGCGAGGTCGTGGTAGAGGTAGTAGTTCTTGGTGAAGGTGTCGCGGTTGTCGGCGAAGGTGTGGACCGCCTGCCACAGCATGAAGGCGTCCAGGTCCAGCACCGGCTCGACCTCGGCCTCGAACGCGGCCTGGGTGGCGGGCGTGTCGCTCAGGGTCGCCAGCAGCTCGCCCAGGTCGTCGGTCGGGTTGTCCTCGTTGACCTTCAGCTCGTAGCCGTTCATGGGGGCCGCCTTCTTCGCCCAGTTCGCCCTGTGGTCGACGGCCTTGTAGACGTTGCCGTCGCGATGGAGCCCGCGCCGCTTCAGGAAGGGGCGGTCGATGCGCTCGATGGCGACGTACAGGCCCATGTCCTGCCCGTTGACGCGCAGCCACACGAAGGACATCCGTGGGGCCAGGCCGCCCAGGGCGCTGACGACATCCATCGTCAGCTTGTTGCGCATCCAGGTCGGGTCGATCCAGCTGGCGTGCAACACCAGCCGCCGATGCTCCTCGGGCCGCCCCGAGAACCAGGGCACCTCGGGCTCGTCGTCGTCCGGGAAGGTCAGCCGATAGGACTTCTTGGGGAAGCTCCGCGACAGCCCGCCGTGCAGCTGCATCGTGACCTTCGGCCATGTGTCGCCCAGCATCTGGACCCGCGCGGTGATCGCGTAGCCGTCGGAGCCCTCGTCGCGCCCATGCAGCTCGGCGAGCTCGGCCGCGGGCACCCTCACCGCGATGAGCGGCAACCCGCCGGGGCCCTGTTCGGAGACGACGTCCAGGCCGGTGCCGTCGATGTCGAGCCCCGTGTCGCCCGAATCCTCTCCTGCGACGTCCGACGTGTCATCGGACGTGTCTCCCACCGTCTCCGAGCCGCTCGGGCCCGGATCACACGCCGCGAGGGCCAACAGCAGCCAAGCCAGCCCGGCCCAGCGGCCCGACCGCGGCAGCCTCCACGGCCCGGCGCCGCCTCCGCGGCGACCGTCCCTGCCCATCGCGGCTCCGAGGCGTGTCGCCCCACCCTGGTCACTCCGGTCGTGGTCTCGCTTCATGCCGACGGGGCCTCAGCACGAACCGTGCCGAGCCAGCTTCGCTTTCGTTTCGCCCACTTACGCGGCACCCCCGGCAGGTCGACTCGGCGAGCGCATAGACGGCCTCCGGCGAGTGGGAACTATCTCCACACCCCTTCGCCGCGAGGGCTCCTCAGAGGACCGCGCCGAACCCGAAAGAGACGACCAGCAGGTCGGCCACCCCGTCGAAGGCGTGCCACTCGGCGCCGACCGTGACGGCCGGCTCGCCCGCCTCTCCCAGGGCGAGGCGCACCCCCAGGCGCCGCTCGGGGCGGGTCAGCTCCATCCAGCCGACCTCGAGCAGGGCCGGTCCGCCCAGCGGCGCCGCGATCCGCGCCAGCAGGTACCCGTACGGCCCGGCCGACGCGTCCAGATCGCCCCCGAGGACGCCGGTGCCCCCCAACCCGCCGCCGCCCACCAGCGCCAGCATCAGCCCGCCGGCGTGCACGCCCGAGCCGAGCGCGGCGTGCAGATCCGCCACGGCCCCGGCGCGCCCGACCCAGCCCAGCGCGCCGCCCATGTGCATCGCCAGGCCCAGCTCGCCCTCGCTGTCGACGTGGGCCACGTCCAGCCGCAGGCCGCCGCCCCACCCCGCCGCGCCGGGCGCCTCGGTCGCCAGCCGGTGGACGCTGGCGACGGTCCAGACCCCGGTCCAGCTCGCCGCCTCGGGCACGTCCCACGCGGCCATCCCGTCGCCCGGGGCCAGCAGCGCGGCCACCCCGGCCAGCGCGCCAACCCAGGGACGACGCCCGCCCCGACCGATCTCACGGCCGGGGCTTCGCTGGTGCTCGTTCGCCGCGCCTCGCATGACGTCAGCCTAGTCCAGCGCCCCTGGCGGCGCCATGGGCCGCGGCCCCGGTCACTCGCCCAGGATCGGCCCCGGCAGCGTCAGGGTCACCGCCGGGTCGTCGAACCAGGGCGTCAGCACGTGGTGGGCCCCGGCGACCCGGTCGGTGAAGACCAGCAGCCCGTCGTCGGGCGAGGCCAGCAGGTGGTCGCCGGTCAGCCCCGGGGCCAGCGGCGCGACGGCCGCGGCGTCCGGGGTCAGGCGGTGCAGCGCGCTCGCGTCGGCGACGTACAGCGCGGCGTCGTCGGTCAGGGCGCGGCTCTGCCCGAGGCGCACCGGGGCGCCGCCCAGCTCGGTCAGCGCGCCCGTGGCGACGTCGACCCGGCCCAGCCGCGGCGCGCCGGCGGCGGTCGTGCGGACGAACAGGGCGGCGCCGCTCGGGGCGAAGCGGTAGTCGGGGCGGGTGTCGCCGACCTCGGTGACGCGCCACTTCAGCGTCGCCGCCTCGACGGTGACCACCCCGAAGGGCGCGTCGATGAAGGTGTTCCACTCGACCATCAGCGTGTCGCGGTCGACGAAGCCGGCGACCCGCGCGCCGTCGGCCGACCACTCGGCGGGCCCGAAGCCCGGCAGGTTGCCCAGGTGCGTGATGGTGTCGAGGTCGACCAGCGAGATGGGGTCCGCGGCCGGCGGCGGGACGTCGGACCAGTCCTCCCAGGGCTCGGCGACCTCGGGCTGGGCCAGCACCACGTCGCGCAGGTGGCAGGTGCGCGGCGCCAGGGCCGCCAGGTTGCCGCCGGGCTGCAGGCGCAGGTCGTCGGCGCAGTTGGCGAACTCCAGCTCGGTCTCGTAGGTCATGCCGTCGCGCTGGAAGATCTGCAGCAGGGCGCGCGGCAGCCCCAGCTGGTTCCAGTAGCTGGTCGTGACCACCATGCGCGTCGGCGTGAAGTCGACGTCACGCGCCGCCCAAGCGGTGACGAAGGGCTGGGCGGCGCCGCTGGCCACGTCGACCAGGACCACGCGCCGCAGCGGCAGCGCCTCGAGGTCCTGCTCCCAGGCGACCAGCTGGCCCGGGGTCTCGGGCAGGTTGGCCAGGGCGAGCTGCGCGCCGTCGGGGGCGACCGTCAAGCTGGTGAACGAAACGCCGGAAGTGTAAACCTGGTGAACAGCTCCGGCCAGCGGGTCGACGCCCCAGACGGTCGCGCCATCGGCGGACAGGGCCAGCAGGCGCCCCGGGGCGCCGGCCGACAGGGCGCGCAGGCCGCACAGGTCGCCGCGGCGGGTCACCTCGAGCGTCTCGAGGTCGGCGACGGTCAGGCAGCGGCCGCCCGGGCCGGCGGTCAGGCTGGCGACGAAGCGGCCGTCCGAGGTCATGACGACGGCCTCGGTGCCGTTGGGCGAGGCGGGCGCTGGGGCCTCGGCCCAGGGATCGACCGTGGGCGTCTCGTCGGCCGGCGGCGAGGCGGGCGGGGTGACGGAAGGCGGCGGCGGGGGGAGCGGGTGCGGCTCGACGACCGGCAGGCAGGCGGCCAGCAAGGCGGGCAGGCCGGCCGTCAGGATCGCGGCGAATAGGGCGGCGCCAAAGGGGGTGCGGAGCGTCATGGTCGGGGCCTCCAGGCGGTGTGCGAGCGCCTGGTGAAGCAAAGGACGTGCCGAGGCCCGGGCGGCGGCGTGGCACGGTCCGTGCGGACGTCCAGGCCCAGAACACCGCTCATATGGCGAGGCGGGCGACGGCGACCTCTACTGGCACGGTCCATGCAAATGTCCCGGCCCAGGACACGGTCACACTCGCGACGAGGGAGGATGCGATGAAGGGGACGCGGTCGGGGATCGGCTTGGGGGCGCTGGCGCTGCTGATGGTGGCGGCCGGGTGCGGGGACATCTCCGTGGAGTCGGCCGGGGCGGCGCCGGGCTGGACGGACACGGCCGGGGCTTCGGACGGGTTCGGCGCGTGGGACTCGGGGCAGCAGGCGCCGCACGCGGACGCCGGGCCGACGCCGGGCGGGGGGCAGCCGGGCGACGGCAGCTGCGTACCGGTGTGTGACGGCAAGCAGTGCGGCCCCGACGGGTGCGGCGGCAGCTGCGGGTGGTGCAGCGGCAACGACTCGTGCCAGGACGGCGTGTGCGTGCTGGTCGCCGGGTGCGTGCCGGCCTGCGCCGGCAAGATGATCGGCCTCGAGGACGGCTGCGGCGGCGTGTGCGCGGGCAGCGGCATGGGCATCGGCCTCGCCCCCGGCGGCGCGCAGGACGCAGCCTACTTCCGCGCGCTGGTCCAGCAGGGCCAGGTCCCCTCGCCCGACGTGCTGCCCATCGAGGGCTGGCTGACCGAGCACGGCACCTCGCTGCCGCCGCCCCAGACCGACCGCTTCGTCAGCCTGCACGGCTTCTTGGGCCTGTTCTACGACCCGGCCGACGCCGCGCCGACGGTCGCCCTGCAGCTGGGCATGAACTCGGCCGTCCCGCCCGAGGCCATCGAGGCGGGCCGCTTCAACCTGTGCGTCGTGGTCGACAAGAGCGGCTCGATGCACGGCGACAAGATGGAGATGACCCGCGCGGGGCTGCTGCAGATGCTCGACGCGCTCGACGAGGACGACTACCTGTCCATCGTCACCTACGACGACACGGCGCAGCTGGCCCTGCCGCCCCAGAAGCTGACCGACAAGGCCAAGGCGACCGCCGTCATCCAAGGCATCATGGCCGGCGGTTCGACCAACATCCACCAGGGGCTGAGCCTGGGTTACGAGCAGGTGATGAAGCACATCGCCGACCAGGGCGCCATGCCGCGCGTGATGCTGGTGAGCGACGGCGTAGCGACGGCGGGCATCATGGAGACGCCGGCCATCCTGGCGATGAGCGGCAGCTACAACGCCGAGGGCATCGGCCTGACCACCATCGGGGTCGGCCAGGACTTCAACTTCGAGCTGATGCACCTGCTCGCGACCCAGGGCCTGGGCAACTTCTACTTCATCGAGAGCGGCGCCAAGCTCGCGCAGGTCTTCACCGAGGAGATCCACTACCTGCTGACGCCGGTCGCCAACAACCTGCGCCTGTGGTTCCGCCTGCCCGACGGCTTCGGCGTCGAGGACGTCTACGGCTTCGAGTACGCCGAAGAGGACGGCGAGTTCCACCTGCTCGGGCCCAAGCCGCAGTACACCGTCGAGCCGGGCGGCACGCCCACCGATCCCGGCCAGGGCGGCGACGAGACCCCGCAGGTGGCCGTGTCGACCCTGTTCGCCAGCAAGAAGAACGGCCTGGTCATGGTGAAGGTCGCCACGCCCGGCGTCGGGCCGGTCAAGGCGCTCGAGGGCCTGCACTTCGCCAGCCTCCACTACGCCTACGACCTGGTCGAGACCGGCGAGACCGAGAGCTTCGACATCGACGTCCCGCTCGGCGCGATGGACTTCGACGCCGACGGCGGCTTCTCGCACTTCTCGGGCGCCATCATGCAGCGCAACTTCTGCGTCCTGCGGGCCGGCCTCGCCATGAAGGAGGCCGCGCGCCTGTTCCACGAGGCGCCCGACCAGGCCGCGAGCCGCTCGGCCGCCATCGCCCAGCTGGCGACCGCCACCACCCTGTGCGAGGGCATCAACCTGGTCGTCAACGACCCGCGCCTGACCGAGGACGTCGCCCTGATGGCCCAGCTGATGGACAACGTCTGCGGCGACGACTGCCTCCCGCAGCCCTGACCCGCCGTCGACGGCCACCTGACGCCTCGCTCGCGCTCGCGGGCGGGGCGTCCCGTCGCAGGGCGCGCCGCTCGCTCCCTCTCCTGCGCCGCACCGGCCCCTTGCCTTTGCGCCGTCCTCCACCCGAAGCGGTTGCCACCCGCCCCTGACCGGTGCTATCCCCGCGCGGAACCTCGCCCGCCGCCGCCCGTCGACGCTCGACGCATCGGTGACGCGGGCCCCGGCTCCCCGAGGGGACCTCATGACGCTCGCTCCGCGCCTCAGCATGTCCGCCGCCAAGCGCGCCCTCACCCGGGCTGGCCTCGCCGGCGGCCTGGCCCTCGCCGCCGGCGCCTGCGCGACCGTGCCGCACTCGGTCGAGACGACCCCGGCCGCCCTGGCGCTCGGACGACCCGACGTCACGCCGACCCACCGCCAGGAGGAGGCCTGCGCGACCTGGCTCTTCGGCCTCATCCCGCTCGGCGGCGACGCAGGGCTCGCCTCGCTCGAGGACCGCCTGAACCCGCCCGAAGGCACGGCGCTCGCCCGGCTCACGGTCGACCGGAGCACCGCCTTCTACTTGATCGCGTCCCAGACCTGCACCCAGGCCCGCGCCACCTTCGTCGAGCGCCGCTTCGTCCCCGGCCTCGAGGGCGAGCCGACCTCCGCGCGTCAGGCCCCCGCCGGCCGCCCAGGCCGCGCCCGACCGACGGGCCCCTCCCCGACGAGGTCGTCGTCGCCGAAGACGCCCCCACCGCGGCCGTCGCCGAGCTGGCCGCCCTGGTCGACCAGCCCGTCGAGGTCCACCTGCGCGTCGGCGGCAGCTTCCGTGGCGTCATCACCCAAGCCAACGCCAGCTTCGTCGTGGTCAAGCCCGACACCGGCCCGACCCGGACCTTGCGGCTGTCGGACATCGCCAAGGTCGTCCGCGTCGCGCCGTGACCCGCCGCCCCAGCCGGGCCCGTCCACACCCCGCTGGGGCTCGCCTCCACAGTCTCCGCGCCCCTGTCTACCTGCTCGACGCCTCGCGCGGCGCCCCGCTGGCCGTGGCGCCCCCGCGAACGCTGACCCGCAGCGCTTGGCACGGTCCCTGCTGTAGGCGCAGGGCATGGTCCCGCTCGATCCCAAGCGTTTCGGCCCCTTCGCCCTGCTCTTCCTGTCCCTGGTGGCCTGCGACGTCTCGCTGGTAGGCGACGCGCCGCCCGGATGCTGCGCGCCCGATGAGCCGCCGCTGCCCACTCCCGGCGCCTGCACCGACGCCGAAGCCGCGTTGGGAGACCTCGACAACCCGGTCTACCACCTGTGCGTCGCCCCCGCCGACCTCGCGCGGCTCGACGCCGACGTCCACGGCGACCTCGAGGTCCCCGGCGTCCTGCACGCCCAGGGCCGCAGCTACGCCGTCACGGTCGAGTACCAGGGCGCGCGCACGCGGCAATTTCCGAAGAAATCGTTCCACGTCAAATTCGACGACTCGGACCGCTTCCGCGGCGATCCCTTCGGCGACGGCGGCGACGCCAAGGGCTTCGAGGATCTGGTCCTCAAGAGCATGTGGATCGACCAGAGCCTGATGCGCGAGGCCCTGGCCTTCGCCGTCATGGAGCGCCTCGGCGGCCCCGCGCCCCGGGTCGGCTGGGCCAACCTGACGCTCAACGGCGACTACTGGGGGCTGTACGCCGTCGTCGAGCGCGTGGACAAGCGCTTTTTGCGGCGCCGCTTCATCGCGCCGAGCGGCGACATGTACAAGGGCGTCGCCCAGTCGGCGCACCTCGACCCCGGCAGCGACTTGTCCAAGGGCTTCCGCAAGACGGTCGGCGAGGGGGCGCCCTGGGACGATCTCCACGCGCTGGTCGAGACGCTGCAGAAGACCCCGCTCACGGCCGAGGCCTTCGCCGCCCGCATCGACCCCATCTTCCCGCTGGACGCGTGGACGCGGCGCATGACCTGGATCGCCTACACGCAGAACCTCGACGCCACCACCCAGAACTACTACCTGTACCGCGAGCCGTCGGACGCCGACGACGGCCGCTGGCGCGTCCTGCCCTGGGACTCGGACATCGCCTTCGCCAACCACTGGGTCGTCGAACGCCCTCACTTCCCCGTGACCGAAAAGCACATGCTGGTCGGCAACCACCACTTCTCGCGCCGGCTGGTCAAGGTCACCCCGCTGCGCCACGCCTACGTCGACCAGTTCCACGCCCTGCTCGACGACGCGCTCTCCCCAAAGGCCGTCCGCCCGCTCGCCCTGGCCCTCTACCGGCGCGTCGCGAACGACCTCGCCCGCGACCACGCCCGCTGGGAGCGCCCCTCGACCCCCGCGCAGGAGCTGGCCGAGATCCTGGACTTCATCGATCGCCGCCCCGCCTACCTGCGCGACCAGCTCGACGCCCTGCGCGGCGACCCCAACCTGCCCGACCCCTTCATCGACGGCCTCTGACCCGCGCGGCCTTTCACGCCGCCCCCCGCGCCGCCTCGGCGCCGGGCTCGAAGACCGCCACCCGATACTCGCGCCCGTGTTTGCCCGTCAGCCGCAGGTCACGCCGCGCGAACGGCTCGCCCGGCAGCGCGGCGGCCAGCGCCTCGGCCAGCACCACGCGCGTCCCCTCGCCCTCGACGGCGCGCTCGAGATCGGCCAGGCGGGCCGCGTCGACGAAGGCGTTGCTGGCGCCGACCTCGCTCCACCCCGGGGCCCGCGTGTCACCCAGCTGGTGCCACACGGGGCGGATGGCCCCCACCGACAGGCCGCCGCGGAAACGCAGCGCCTCGGGCAGCCCGCGCAGCCGCCGTTCGCGCAGCTGCCGCGACAGCTCCGCGAGCCGCGCGTCCATCTCGCGGACGGCCTGCAGGGCGGCGCCGGCCGGAGACGCGTGGTCCCCGGCCGCGAAGAACGCGGTCACCGCGTCGCCCTCGGTCTGCAGGACCGTCCCGCCCCGCGCGATCGCCGCCGCGCACAGGACCGCCAGGCACTCCTCGGCCAGGGCTCCCGCCTGTCCCAACCGGGCGCCCTCGCGGAACAGGGCCTCGGACCCCTTGAGGTCCACCACCAGCAGGGCGCCGTCCAGCGCTTCGGGGAGCTCCGGGCCGCGGTGATACTTCGACACCGGCGTGCGCTGGATGAGCTGCCGCTCGCGGTGCAGCTCGAGCGAGGCCAGCGCCCCCAGGCCGAGCAGCAGCGCGAGGTGCCCGGCGCCGTGCCAGGTCATCACGTCGATGACGTCGAGCTCCTCGACCAGCCCGAGCGCGCCGACCGTGGCCAGCCCCGCCCCGAACAGCACGAGGCGCCGGCGGCGGACCGGGAAGGTCCCCGCGCGCCGACCCGACAGGTCGAACGCCTGCACGAAGCAGAACAGCGCGCCGGCGATGTGCCCCAGGGGGACCCACCAGTCGGCGGCCACGACGCGGACGGCGAGCAGCGCCTCGCGGTCGGGCGCCAGGAGCACGGCCAGCGCGGGGGCGACGGCGGTCCCGACCACCAGCCAGGCCAGCAGCTTGCGGCGTCCTCGGGCGAAGGCCAGGCCCAGGGCCATGGCGAAGCCGCCGGCGAGCAGGTGGGCGCTGGCGGCCAGCGTCATGGCCGCGTCGCGCGACAGCGTCAGGAACACCAGGTCGACCTTGCGCAGGTGCATCACGGCGTTGGCCAGCGCGTACAGGGCCAGATACCAGTACTCGAGGCGCTCGCGGGCCGAGGACCAGAAGATGAAGAAGGCCAGCGCGAAGACCAGGCTGGCGGCGAACAGCCCCATGGGCCGCCCGGCGAGCCAGAAGAACATCTGGCGGCGGTACGCGGTCGCGTCACTGCGCGTCATGAAGCCCTGCCCGCGGCCATAGTGCAGGTCGGGCGACGAGGCGCCGGCGTCGTCGACGATGCGCACCGCCACGTGCAGGGGCCGCGGCTGCCTCAGGCGGCCGTGAGAGAGGCCCACGATGATGGGCTCGGTGTCCGAGAAGCCCCCCTCGAGCACCAGCTCGCCGTCGATCCAGAGGCGGTGCGAGGCGTTGACCCAGCCGAGCACGAGCTGGTTCGCCCCGGCCTCGGCCGCGGCCTGCAGGGTGTCCACGGAGACACGCGCCCCGACCCAGTAGGTGCCGCCGCGGCGCCCCAGCACGCGCTCGCGGTGGCGCTGGTCACGCTGCGGGTGCGGGCTGTCGAACAGGGCCGCCACCCCAGGCGCGGCCGGGCACGGCGCCCGCGCCTGGTCGGGCGCGCAGCCTTCGTCGTCGCCGTCATAGGCGGCGCGCCAGCGCTCGGCCGGGATCGTGACGGCCGGCCGCAGCCCCTGCCAGCGCCCCAGCACCTCGGTGAACGCCACGACCCACACGCCCGAGACCAGGGCCAGCAGCGCCAGAAAGAACGCGCCCTTGCTCCACGCATCGCGCCGCGTCGACAGCAGCCGCGCCTCGGCCGGGGTGCGCCGCAGCAGGGCCGCCAACCGCGACAGTCCGTGCATCGGGCGTCTCCGGACCCGGCGCCGTTCGGTCCGGCGCGACCGTCGCGCCGAGGCCTCGCGACCCACCGCGGCGCATTGTGGGCCCTTCCACGCCGGACCGCCAGCCCGCCCTGCCGCGCGCGCCGGAGCGGCTCAGCGCCGCCCGCGGGTCAGGCGCCGATCGGCCGGCCCCGGCAGATCCAGCGACTCGCCGGCCTGCCGACCCTGGCGGTAGGCGCGGGCGTCGACGCGCACGCCGCGGCCGCGGCCCAGGCTCATGTGCTCGCCGACCCAGCGGTCCACCGCCTCGCGGCGGGCCAGCTCCAGCGGGTCGACGACCACCAGCTCGCGTCCGGTCAGCTCCTGCCGGACCTCCTCGTCGACCTGCCGCAAGCGCTCGGCCACCGTCTCGACCGCGCCCACGCGGAAGGCCTCGTGCCACTCGCGGGGCCGGCCGGCGCCGTGGGTGGCGGAGAGCCACTCGATGCGCTTGACGACAAATCCCCACAGCGCGGCGACCGCCTGCCGGTCCCGCTCGCGCCCGACCAAGGCGATGGCCTTCTCGGCGCCCAGATCCAAGGTGTAGGCGACGCAGCCGTTGGCGTCGGCCAGCACGGTCGCCAGGACCGTCTTCCACTTGCGCAGCCGGCGCGCCACCTCGAGCGGCGCGTCGCGGCCGTCGGTGATCGGGTCGGGGTCGGCCTCGGCGGCCTGCTCGGCGGCCAGCCAGCCCTCGAGCCGATGCCGCGCGATGAGCCGCTGGGCCATCGCGGCCGCCGCCGCCGCCTCGTGGAGGTTCGGCGACGTGGCCAGGGCCAGCAGCTTGCGCACGCGCTCGAGCAGCGCCTCGTCGGTGTCCCGCGACGTCATCGCGGCCTGTCTCCCAGAGCGCGTGCGCTTCTGTCAACGGCCTCGGAAGGGCTACTTCTTGGCCGGAGCGGGAGCTGGAGCCGGAGCCGGCGCGGGCGCCGCCTTCTTGCCGCAGCCGCAGCTGGCCTTGTCTTTGCAGCCCTCGCCCTTGCCGCACTCGCAGCCGGCCTTGTCTTTACAGCCCTCGCACTTGCCGCAGTCGCAGCCGGCCTTGTCCGCCTTGTCTTTGCAGCCCTCGCACTTGCCGCAGTCGCAGGCGGCCTTGTCCTTGCCGCACTCGCAGCCGGCCTTGTCTTTGCAGCCCTCGCACTGACCGCAGGCCTTGTCACCGGCCTTGTCACCGGCCTTGTCGCAGTTCGGACACGCCTGCACGGCCTGCTCCTGCGCCTGCCCGTCGCACGTCGGCGCGACCGTCGCAGCCGCCTCCGTCGCCGCGCCCGTGCAGGTCGCCACCGCGGCGCGCTCGTCCGCGCTCGCCCCGTCCATGGCCGCGAAGGCCGCCACGGGCCCCGCCGTCATCACCATCGCCAGCAGCACCTTCATCCAACCCGACATCGACGCCTCCGTTGACGCGACCTGACAGTGGCCGCGGCCGTTGAACGCCCCAGAGCCTCGACACAATCCCGCGCTGGACCAGCCTCTTTCTTTCGACGGCTTCGAAAAGCCGACGCCCCGCCGGGCGCGGGGCCGGGCGGGGCGTCGGGAAGGAGGGGCCACCGAGGGGGTCAGGCCGGGCGAGCGACGATGACGAAGTCGCGGCGGCGCGGGTCGAAGCGGAACCAGGTGCCCTCGAGGCGGGCGTACGTCCGGCCCCGGATGGTCATCCGCTGGGCGTCGCGGGGCAGGACCTTCACCCGGGCACCGACGGGCGCCTGGGTCATCACATAGCCGCCGCGGGCGGCGCGGTAGAAGTCACCGTCGACCAGGAAGTACCGCGCCCCGGCGTAACGCACCACCTTGTGCCGCTTGGGCAGCAAGCGCAGGAAGCGGTCGGAGCGGGCCGGCTTGGTGAGGATCACCGGCTTGGGCGCCTGGTGGACGATGACCACCTTCTCCGGCCCCCTGTGGGCCGGCCCGACCTTGGTCGGCTCGACCACCACCTTGTTCGGCTTGTTCGGCTTGTGCTGCTTGGGCCCGCCCGGCGCCGCCAGCGCCGTCCCCGCCATCGCCAGGGTGAGGACCATCGCCAGCATTCCCTTTCCAAGTGCCTTCCACATGACCGTCTCCTGCGAGTCTCGAACCGTTTTCGGGTGCGTTGCCGTGTTCCTGTTCATTCGACACGGCACCCCCAGACCCGGTTGACGGCCCCGACAATTTTTTTCGCGTCGCATGCGCGGGCTCCTCCGAGCCATGGCCGCCGGCGCGGCCCGCGCCCGATATCCTGGGTCCCGCGGCATCGCAGGAATCGCCGTGCTCAGCGGCGCAGCGCATTCGAAACGCCGACGCCCCGCCGGGCGCAGGGCCGGGCGGGGCGTCAGGAGATGGAGGCCGGGGAGGGCGACTACATCGGCGCGGTCACGACGACGTAGTGGCGGCGGGCCGGCTCGTAGCGGTACCAGGAGCCGTCGACGAAGTAGTACTGGCGGTCGCGGACGACGCGGCGCTCGGCCCAGGTGGGCACGTCGACGACGATGGCGCCGACGGGCGAGCTGACCAGGACGTAGCCGACGCGGTCGCGGACGTACCAGCCGCCGTCGTGGTAGTAGTAGGGGGTCCCGCGGTGGACGACGCGGCGGTGGGCGCGGGGCATGGCCTTGTAGTAGCGGGCCCGCTGCGCGCGCTGGTAGCGCTTGTGAGCGCGGCGCTCGGCCTTGTGGGCGCGGCGCTCGGCCTTGCGGTGCGCCCGGCGATGCGCCTTGGCGTGCGCCTTCTTCGCCTTGACCTTGGCCTTGTGATGCTTGCCGCCCTGCTTGTGGCCGCGGGACTGGTGGTGCTTGCCTCCGTGACCGCCGCCTGGGGCCGCTAGCGCCGACGCGCCCAGGCCGGTCACCATGAAGATGGACAGGATGGCGGTCGTGAAGAGCTTGCGCATGGGTCGTCTCCTGAGTGGGCCGGGCCGGAGGCCGGGGCCGTGTTGCGTCACGAAAACCGCAGACGCCGTGGATGGTGGGATCTTCACTCGTTTTCGGCTTCGAGGGAACCCGCCCCGCCGAGCAGCCGCCCGGTGAGGTGCTCGAGCGACACCGACGCGGTCGCCACGTCGGCCCGCGCCCGCGCCACGCGCAGCTCCGCGCGGCGCTGCTCCTGCTGGATGAGCAGCAGCTCGAGCGCGGTCGCCGCCCCCGCCTCGTAGCGCGCCTGCTGCCCCTCGGCCGACTGCGCGGCGAGGCGCGCCGTCTCCTCGGCGAACTCTACGCGCCCGGCCGCCGCCCGCAGCGCCTCGAGCCCGCGCACGGCCTCGACCCCGACCCGCTCGCGCGCGTCCTGCAGCTGCCGCTCGGCCGCCTCGACCGCCAGCCGCGCCCGCTCGGCGTCGGCCTTCTGCTCGGTCCGGTCCAGCGGCAGCTCCAGATCCAGCCCCACGAAGGCGCTGAAGGTCGTGGAGTCCGTCCCGCGGTCCTCGCCCGTGCGCAGCTGCACCCAGCCGCGCGAGTCCAGCCGCGGCCGCGCCAGCTCCTCGGCCACCGACGCCTCGATACGCGCCTGCTCGACCCGCGCCTCGAGCTGCGCCAGCTCGAAGGCCTGCGCCATCGCCGCCGCGACCAGCGTCTCCTCGGCGTCCGGCACCACCGCCGCCACGGCCTCGGCCTCGTCGGCGACGACCCGCTCCGTCAGCGGCGCCCCGACGCGCCGCGCCAGCTCCACCTGCGCGCGCCGCGTGGTCGCCTCGGCCGCCCGCAGGCTCTCGCGCAGCGACGCCACCTCGGTCCGCAGCTGCAACAGATCGTAGGGCGCCCGGGACCCGGCCGCGACCCGCAGCTCGGCCTCGCGCACCTTCTGCTCGCTCAGCGCCAGCGCCCGCCGCTCGATGCCCTCGGCCGCCTGCGCGTACCACAGCTCCCAGTAGGCCAGCAGCACGTCCCGCGCCGCCTCGCTCGCCGACTGCAGCCGCGACAGCTCGGCCGCCCGCCGCCCGATGCGCGCGATGCGCAGCGACGCCTCGCCGAAGTCGGTCCCCAGCCCGCGCATCAGCGGCTGCACCGCGGTCAGCCGCGCCGTCAGCCCGTAGCCGGGGTCCAGATCGAAGGTGTTGGTCGCGCCCTGGGTCAGCCCGGTCTGCGACCACCGCGACAGCCCCACCTCGGCCGCCAGCTGCGTGCCGGTCGCAAACGACTTGCTGACGCCCGTGCTCAAGACGATCTCGTCGGCCGAGCCGGTGGTCAGCACGCCGTCCCTCGCCTGCAGCGCGCTGCCGTCGCGGCTGTAGCCGGCGGTCGCCGTCAGGACGGGCGCCCACGCGTTGGCCTCGGCGCGTTCGCTCAGGCGGGCGCGCTCGGCCTCGACGATGGCCGCCTTCAGCGACGGGCTGTGGTCGGCGGCCAGGGCCAGCGCCTCGGCCGCCGTCAGCGCGCGGCCAGCGGCCGGCTGGGCCAGGGCGGAGGTGGGCAGGGCGAGGGACACCGCGGCCAGGACCGCGGCGGACAGGCGGGTCAGGTCATTCATGGCGGAGGGCCTCGATGGGGTCGAGCCGGGAGGCCTTGCGGGCGGGGACGAACCCGAAGACCACGCCGACGGCGGCGCTGAAGAAGAAGGCGACGCCCACGATGTCCGGGACGAGCACGAAGGGCAGCGCGAGCTTCTCGGTGGCCAGGAACGAGCCGCCGACGCCCAGGGCGATGCCGATGGCGCCGCCCAGGGTCGACAGGACGACGCTCTCGACGAGGAACTGCATGAGGACCTCGCGCCCGCGGGCGCCGATGGCCATGCGGATGCCGATCTCGCGCGTCCGCTCGGTCACCGACACCAGCATGATGTTCATGATGCCGATGCCGCCGACCACCAGGCTCACCGCCGCGATGGCGCCCAGCAGCGCGGTCATGACGTCGGTCGTGCCGGCGACCCGGTCGGCGATCTCCTTCATGTCACGCACCGAGAAGTCGTCGTCGGCGCCCGGGCGGATGCGGCGCCGCTCGCGCAGGAGCCGCTCGATGTCCTCCTGCACCCGCGCGGTCGTGCCGTCCTCGAGCGCCGAGACGTAGATCATCTGGACGTCGTTGGTCCCGACCAGGCGCCGCTGCACCGTGCGCAGCGGCATCACGATGAGGTCGTCGCCGTCCGAGCCCATCATCGCCTGCTTGCTCTCGAGCACGCCGATGACCGTGCAGGCCAGCTTGCCCACGCGGACGCTGGCGCCCACGGCGTCGCCGTCGCGGAACAGCTCGCCCTTGACCGTCGGGCCCAGCAGGCACACGGGCGCCGCGGCCTTCAGCTCGCTCTCGTCGAACAGGCGCCCCTCGGCCACCGCGTGGTCGCGCACCTCGAAGTAGGCGTTGGTCGCGCCGGTCACCGAGGTCGGCCAGTTGACGTTGCCGTAGACCGCCAGGGCGTTGGTCGAGGTGGTCGGCGCGACGTTGACGCCCTGCACCTGGTGGGCGATGGCCTCGGCGTCGGCGACGTCGAAACCCGAGGCCGCGCTGCGGGCGCCGCCGGGGCCGCGGCCGGCGCCGGGGCGGACCATCAGCAGGTTGTCGCCCAGGCTGGCGATCTGGTCGCGCACGGACTGCTTGGCCGACTGCCCGATGTGCACCATGGTGATGACCGAGCCGACGCCGATGACGATGCCCAGCGCGGTCAGAAAGGCCCGCAGCTTGTGGCGCGTGATGGCGCGCAGGGCCATGACGAAGGTGTTCCAGCCGCTCATCCCAGCACCTCCGCCGGGGTCCCGTCGCGCTTGACCAGGCCGTCCTCGAACCACAGGACGCGGCCGGCGTAGGCGGCCATCTCCGGCTCGTGGGTGACCATGGCGATGGTCAGGCCGCGCTCGCGCTGCAGGCGCACCAGCAGCTCCATGATCTCGGCCGAGCGCGCCGAGTCCAGGTTGCCCGTCGGCTCGTCGGCCAGGATGAGCGCGGGGTCGGCGGTCAGCGCCCGCGCGATGGCGACGCGCTGCTGCTGCCCGCCCGAGAGCTGGGCCGGCGTGTGGTCGGCGCGGTCGGCCAGGCCGACCATGGCCAGCATCTCCATGGCCCGCTTGCGCCGCGCCGCCTTGCGCACGCCGCGGTAGATGAGCGGCAGCTCGACGTTCTCGAGCGCCGTGGTGCGCGGCAGCAGGTTGAAGCTCTGGAAGACGAAGCTCAGGTAGTGTCGCCGCAGCAGCGCCCGCTCGTCGCGGCCGAGGGGGCCCACGTCGACGCCGCGGAACCAGTAGCGGCCCTCGGTCGGGCGGTCGAGCGCGCCCAGCATGTTCATGAAGGTCGACTTGCCCGAGCCGCTCGAGCCCATGACCGCGACGAACTCGCCCTCGCGCAGGGTGAGATCGACGCCGCGCAGGGCGTGGACGAAGGTGTCGCCCGCGCCGTAGACCTTGTGCAGGCCCTCGATGCGCACGAGCGCCGGGGCCGTCGCCGCGACCGGGGCCGCGACGCTGTGGGACGCAGGGCGGGCGGTGGCGACGGCGGCGTTCATCTCGCAGCCTCCTCGACGCCGACCAGCACCCGGTCGTCGGCGGTCAGCTCGCCGCCCGTCACCTCGGTGAAGGCGCTGTCGGTCGCGCCGGTCTGCACGCGCACCGGCGTCGGCTCGCCGTCGCGCAGCACCCAGACCCGCGCGCCACGGCCGCCGGTCCGCTCGCCGCCGGCCCGCTCGCCGCCGCCCGCCCGCGCGGTCGCCTGGCCGCCGCGGCCGCCGCCGCGACCGCCGCCGAAGCCCCGCCCGCCCAGCATCGGCATGCCCGGCATGCCGCCGCGGCCGGCGGACGGCGCCGACTCGCCCTCGGGGCGCGGCGGGCGGAAGCGCAGCGCGGTGTTGGGCACCTTCAGGACGTCGCGCACGGCGCTCGCGGTGATGGTGGCCGTGGCGGTCATGCCGGGGCGCAGCTTCAGCTCGCCGTTGTCGACCGACAGCACGGCCTCGTAGGTGACGACGTTCTGCGTGACCACCGGCGCGTAGCGCACGGCCTTGACGGTGGCGGCGAACCGCTGGTCCGGGTAGGCGTCGACCGTGAAGCTGGCCTCCATGCCCGGCTGGACCTTGGCGACGTCGGCCTCGTCGATGGCCAGCCGCAGCTCCATGCGGGTGAGGTCCTCGGCGATCTTGAACAGCACCGGCGTCTGCAGCGAGGCGGCCACCGCGTTGCCGGGCTCGACGGCGCGCAGCAGGACCACGCCGTCGATGGGGGACTTGATGACGGCGCGGTCGAGGTCGGTCTGGACCTGCTTGACGCGCGCCTCGCTCAGGCGCTTTTGCGCGCGGGCGTTGTCCAGCGAGGCGAAGGCGCGGGCGCGGGCGGCCTTGGTGGTCTCGGCGCGCTCGGCGCTCTCGAGGCCCTGCTTGGTCAGCTTCTGCATGCGCTCGTCGGCCAGCTTGGCCTCGGTGAAGGAGGCGGCGGCCTGCTGCACCGTGGCGGCCGAGGCCGCGAGCTGCGCCTGGGCCTGCTCGAGCTGGGCCGCGAGCGGCTCGGTGTCGAGGCGGATGAGCACCTGGCCCTTGTCCACGTGCTCGTTCCAGTCGGCCTCGACCGCGATGACGCGGCCGGAGATCTCGGGGCCGACGTCGACGGTGGTCAGGGGCTCGACAGAACCGGTCGCGCCGACGGTGATGAGGATGTCGCCGCGGCTGACGCCGGCGGTGCGCCACGAGGGCGGCGGCGGCGGCTCGTTCAGCTGCTGGTAGGCGTGAAGGCCGCCGTAGCCGAGCCCGCCCAGCACCAGCAGGGTCAGGACCCGGCGCCGCCACTTCACGCCGCCGGACAGGCCCAGCGTCTTGCGGACGGCTTCGTCGGGGGCGGGCAGGACGTCGAGGGGCTCGACTTCGGCGTTGGGGGCCGTCATGGCGGGACCTCGTGCGGCTTGGGGGGCATGGGGTCGGGATGAGGAGGCCCCGCCCCCGCCCGGCGGCTGAGGAGGGGAGCGCGTCGCCGGAGCGGGGCGGGGCCGAGGGGGTGGTCGAAGCGTCTGGACTACAGGTGCTGGCGCTTGCCCTCACCACCGCCGCCGCGGCGGCCCTTGAAGTCCTTGCGGGCGGCCTCGAAGGCGTCCTTGCACGGGGCCGAGACCTGGTCGCGCTTTTCCTTCATGCACTTGAAGGCCTCGCGGCCCTCGAGCCCGGGGCACAGCTTCGCGACGTCGGCCTCGCAAGCGGTCTTGACCGCCTCGAAGCGCGCGCCGTCGAACTTGCCGTGCCGACCGCGCTTGCCGCGCTTGCCCTTCATGCCCTTGTGGCCGCGGAAGTCCTTGCGCAGCTCCTTCATCTTCGCGCGCTGCTCGGGGGTGAGCAGCTGGGCGACCTGCAGCTTCGAGGTCATGCGGGCCTTGTCCATCTCGGTCTCGAGGTTGCCGAGCGCCTCGACGTAGCCGAGGACCTTGGCCTGGTCGGGCCGGTCGGTCTCGAGCAGCGCGCGCAGCTCGCCGCCGACCTTCTGCTTCTCGGTGCGCAGCGCCTCGAGGTGGGTCCGGGTGCCCTCGAGCACCTGCTGGATCGACGCGCGCTGCTTGGCGTCGACGCCCAGCTCGTCGAACATCTCGATGCGCGGGGCCCGATCGTGGTGCCCATCGTGATGGCGATCGCGGTGGCCCGGCTTGGCCGAGGCGGTCGCGGCGAGGCCCACGGTGGCCAGGACCGCGGCGGCGGCGAACAGTGCAACCAGCTTCTTCATGGGGGACTCCTTCCCGTCGTGCGGGGGGTGGGGAGGGCCGCGGCGGGGGATCGCCGCGTCGCTCGGAGGGTGAGACACGCCGGGCGGAGAGGCGGTTGACAGGGAGAGGTGAAAAAAAGGAGGGGACGTGTGCGGGGTGGGTGAGCGGGTTGGGCGCTTGGGTGGTGCCCCCCTCGCGGAGATGACCAGGATGATTGCGAGGGGGTCCCGACCCCCTCGCGGAGATGACCAGGATGATTGCGAGGGGGTCCCGACCCCCTCGCGGAGATGACCAGGATGATTGCGAGGGAGTCCCGACCCCCTCACGGAGATGACCAGGATGATTGCGAGGGGGGGCTGACCCCCTCGCGGAGATGACCAGGATGATTGCGAGGGGGGGCTGACCCCCTCGCGGAGATGACCAGGATGATTGCGAGGGGGTCCCGACCCCCTCGCGGAGATGACCAGGATGATTGCGAGGGGGGGGCTGACCCCTCGCGGAGATGACCAGGATGGATGTTGGCGGCGGCGGCTGGGATCGCAGGCTTCCAGCCGGCCGGGGCTCGGGGATGGTCGCGGGCGGCGGCTGGGATCGCCGGCTTCCAGCCGGCCGGGGTTCGGGGATGGTCGCGGGCGGCGGCTGGGATCGCCGGCTTCCAGCCGGCCGGGGCTCGGGGATGGTCGCGGGCGGGGGCTGGGATCGCCGGCTTCCAGCCGGCCAGGGTTCGGGGATGGTCGCGGGCGGCGGCTGGGATCGCCGGCTTCCAGCCGGCCGGGGTTCGGGGATGGTCGCGGGCGGGGGCTGGGATCGCCGGCTTCCAGCCGGCCGGGGTTCGGGGATGGTCGCGGGCGGGGGCTGGGGGCGGGAGGGGGGCGGGTTGAGGTTGGTCGCGGCGCGGTAGCCTCCGCTTCGGCCGGCCTCAAGGGATTTGTCCCCCTTGGCCGGCCGGGCGGCCGGCCAATTCCTCGCGGACGACAAATCCCTTGACCCCGGCCTACGCTGCGGCTGGGAGGCCGATACCGGCCCGGACGGGGGCGTCCGGGCCGCTGCGCGTCCCGAGACGCGGACGTGGTCGCTGGGTGCTGGGGATTCGAGGGGGCGCTGCGCGTCCTGCGACGCGGACGCGGTCGCTGGGTGCAGGGGTGGGCGGGGGCTGCGCGTCCCGCGACGCGGACTCGGTCGCCGGGTGCGGGGATGGGCGGGGGCTGCAGGTGGATGCTGAAGAGCCCTGAGGTTGCCAGCGGTTTAGAAGCCGCGGGGCCGTTCGCGGCCGAAGGCCGCTCTGGACCGCGCCGGCCATGCCGGCGCTATGGACCGCGCCACGGGGGCTGCGCCCCCGAGCCCCGCGGTGAGGCGTCGGCTGCGCCGACGCGACGGTTCCGGCGCTTTCGAGGCGGGGACCGCGAGCCCAGGCTTCTGGGTCAGAGGAGGCGGGCAGCAGACCGGGCCGCCTTCCCGGGGCGGAACTCGGTCGCCGTCCCGGGGCGGAAGTCGGTCGTCGTCCCGGGGCGGAAGCCCGTCGCCGTCCCGGGGTGGAGGTCGGTCGTCCCGTTGCGGACACCCACAGCCGGTCGTCGTCCCGGGCGGGTCGCCGTCCCGGGGCGGAGGTCGGTCGCCGTCCCGGGGCGGAACTCCCTGGTCGGGTCGTCGTCCCGGGGCGGGAGCCGGGACGGAAAATCGACATCTGGACGGGCCGGAGGGGCGAATAGTTGTTGACGGATTTCCGGGGCCTTTGGCGGCCGATCGGGGGTGCGGGTCGGACGAGCGCTGGGAGGGGCCGCTGAGGGGTCCTGGCGGCGTTGATCAGGAGGAAGGGTCGTCGCGAGATGTCCGAAAGGCCTGAACGGCCGTACAGGGGCTGCTACGAGGGGGCGGGGACCCCCGTGCTATACTGCCGTCACTCGATGGGAGGGCTGCGGGATGTGCAAGGGGCTGGAAGTGCTGGGGAAGTTGTCCGACGAGGGGCTGGTCGAGCGGGTCGGTGAGCTGGTGGCGTTGGAGCGACGGACGACCGCCAACCTGGTCGTGCTGTTGGCCGAGGTGGCCGGGCGGGAGCTGCATCTGAAGGACGGGAGCCCGTCGCTGTTCGAGTGGTGCCGGACGAGATGGGGCTTCGGGGAGGACAAGGCCTACAACTATGTGAAGGCCGTGGAGTGGGTGAGGCGGTGGCCCGAGATGAGGGCGATGCTGGCCGACGGGCGGCTCAGCTTGAGCGCGATGCGGGTGATTGGGCCTCATCTGGACGAGGGGAACGCCCGGGAGCGGCTGGCCGAGGCGGCTGGGAAGAGCAAGCGGGAGCTGGCCGAGTTGGTCGCCAGGTGGGGCCCACGGCCGGATGTGCCGACGCGCATCGTGAGGCTCCCTCCGCCCCGGGGCGGCAAGGACGGGGCCGCGAAGCAGAGCCGGGGCGAGGAGGCCTCAACGACCGGCCTGTCGCTGGAGCCGCCCAGGCCCAAAGCTCGGGTCGAGCCGCTGTCGGAGGCGCGGTATCGCGTTCAGGTCACCGTCGGCGCCCGGATCGCCGCCAAGCTGGAAGAGGCGATGGCGATCGCCGGGCATCAGGTCGCGGCTGGAGACTACGAGTCGCTGCTGGAGATGGCCCTGGATCTCTTCCTGGCCGCGAAGAAGAAGCAGCGGTTCGGGGTCGGAGCCAAGCCGAGAGCCAAGAAGGCCGTGAAGGAGCCGCAGTCCGTCGAGAGAGCCGGAGCGTCGGTCGAGCAGGCCGGAGGGTCGGTCGAGCAGGCTGAAGCGTCGATCGGACAGGCCAGAGGGTCGGTCGGACAGGCCGGAGCGTCGGTCGGACAGGCCAGAGGGTCGGTCGGACAGGCTGGTGGACGGAGCCGGGCCATTCCGGCGGACATCAAGCGGGCCGTGGTCGAGCGGGACGGGCTGCGGTGCACCTTCGAGGGGCCCTCGGGGCGGTGCGGTGAGACGCGGCGGCTGGAGCTGCACCATGTGGAGGCCTTCGCCAGGGGCGGGGCGCACTCGGTGGACAACCTGCGGGTCGTCTGCTCGAGCCACAACCAGTCAATGGCCCGGCAGGAGCTGGGGGGCGGGTTCGTGGCTCGGAAGATCGGGGAGCGGCGGGCGCGCGGAGCTCCGCCCCGGGGCGAAGCGGAGGCATGAAAAAGGCCCGCAACGCGCCGGGGGAGAGGGCGAGCGCGTTGCGGGCCGGGGTGGCCGCGACGTAGGCCGGACGAGGGGGGCCGCCCGGGGTCGCGGGGGCTGGAGGTGGGTCAGGGGGCCTGGAAGGCGGGGCGGCGGTGGGGGCCGCGGCCCTCCTTGGCGTGCTTGGAGGTGAGGAGGGCCTCCTTGCAGGCCGGGGAGACGCGGTCCTGGTGCTGGAGGATGCAGCGGAAGGCGTCGCGGGGGCCCTCGGCGCGGGGGCAGAGGGTCTGGACGTCGGGCTGGCAGGCGGCGCCGAGCTTGGGGCCGCGGTCGCGGTGGAGGGAGGCCATCTTGGCGCGCTGGGCGGGGGTGAGGAGGGCGCGGATGCGCAGCATGGTGCGGATGCGGAGCTTGCGGGCGTCGGTCTCGAGGCGGCCGAGGGCGTCGATGCGGGCGAGGACCTGGGCCTCGTCGGGGCTGTCCTGCTCGAGCAGCTCGCGCAGGGCGCGCCGGGCGCGGCGCTTGTCCTGCTGCAGGGCCGCGCCCTGGTCGCGGGTCTCGTCGATGACGGCCCGGACGCGGGCGCGGGTCGCCTCGTCGAGATCGAGCGCCTCGACCAGCTCGAGCTCGCGCGCCTCGGGGCCCTTGTGGCCTCTGGGGCCGCGGGGGCCGCGGTGGGGGGGGCCGTCGCCGCGTTCGGCGAGGTGAACGCCCGGCTCGGCCAGCCCGACGGTCGGCGCGAAGAGCGCGACCGCCGTCCCGAGGATGCTCAGCACCAGCGCGGTGATGATGGCCTTCATGTCCCTGCTCCTTCATCCGTCCCGCCGCTGGGCGGGCTCACTGTCTTGGACACCTGCGGGGCGGCCCCGGTTGACACCGGCCGGTCAGAAATCGAGGAAGGCGTCGGCGAGGGCCACGTACTCGTCCGGCAGGAAGGCCTCGTCGCGCACCGCCTCGGACTCGTCGAGGTCGGTCGACAGGAGCAGCTCCTCCTCCCAGGGCACCGCCAGGTCGTCGGTCAGGGCCGCCACCGTCAGCTCGGTGACGGGCGGCGCCACCGGGGCCGTGTTGCCGAAGACGAGGACCGCCGCCAGGGCCGCCGAGGCCGCCGCCGCCAGACCCGACCAGGCCCAGCGCCGGCCGGTGGCCGCCTGGGTGCGCGCCTCGATGGCCCGGCGCATGGCCGCGCGCTCGCCCGAGGTCAGCGGCACCGGGCGCCACGCCTGGTCGATGGCGCGGACGAGGCGGGCGTCGGCCGCGTCGGTCGCGATGGGATCGATGGGGGCCTTCGGGGCGTCGTGGGGCTTCATGCTGCGTCCTCCGTCGTCGAGGGCGGGGTCGAGGGGGCGTCGGGGCGGTCGGACAGGTCGGCGAGCGAGGCGCGCAGGGCCTTGAGGGCCCGGTGCAGGTGCGTCTTGATGGTGCCCTCGGACTTGCCGAGCAGCTCGGCCGTCTCGCGCACCGTGAAGCCCTCGAGGTGCACCAGCACGAAGACCTCGCGCTGGCCGGCGCCGAGGGCGTCGACGGCGCGGCCGATGCGGTCGCGCAGGCCCGGGTCGCCGACCGGGCGGCCGCCTTCGGGCGCGTCCTCGCGGCTCCACAGGCCGTGCCAGACGTCGCGCACCTTGCGCCAGCGCCGGTAGTTGTGCGCCTCGTTGACGACGATGCGGTACAGCCAGGTGTCGGCGCGGGCCTCGCCGCGGAAGCGGTCCCAGGCCTTGAAGGCCTTGACGAAGGCGTTCTGCACGACGTCCTCGGCCGCGGCCTCGTCGCCGCCGGTGAGGCGCCACGCCATGCGCCGGGCGCGCTCGACGTTGGCCTCGAAGAACGCGCCGAAGGCCGCCTCGGCGGTCCGGTCGGCGCGGGACGCCGGGACCTCCATGGTGGGGCCGGGTTCGGCGGGTCGTTCGAGCGTGGCGGGCTTCATGAGGGGGTCCGTCTCTCCTGTCGCTCCGGTTCGACACCCGGGTGGGCGACCCGGTTGACAGCGCTGCCCGAAAAAAGCGTCGCCCTCGCTCGTGGCGGGGCCGAGGAGAGCCTACTCGGAGGCCGAGAGCAACACGTTCCCGCGCGGGGCCGTTCCCGGGCGGCCGTCGCCCTGTCGAGCGGCCAGTTGACGGAGCGCCGCGTAGGCCCGCAAGCTCGCGCCGCCCCGACGTCCAACGCAACGCCCCGGAGCCTCGTGACCTCGCCCACCGTCGTCCTCGCGTTCTTCGTCTCCTGGTGGCCGCTGTCGACCTGCGGCGAGCGCGCGCGGCCCCCCTCGGCCGCCGTCGGCGAGCGGCCCGAGCGCCCCGACGAGGTGCGCTTCGAGGGGCGCGTGTGGCGCGCCGGCGACCGCGTCCAGCTGGCCAGCCGCGCCGGCACCTTCAAGCCCGCCGACACGGGCTACGCCATCGAGGTCGTGGCGGGCCCCGGGCAGGTCGGCACCCTCCTGTACGGCGAGCGCCGCCAGCCGATGCCCCACTTCACCCCCGACCCGGACGAGCCCATCCAGATCGTCCGCGTCCGCTGGGACGCGCAGTCCTGGACGCCCGCGCCGCAGCTGGGCGCGCCCGAGCGCCCCGGGCCGCCGGTGCGGCTCGAGGCGTTCGAGGCGACCGTGCACCTGTCCTACCTGCGCAAGCCCTGAGCCCCCGTCGCGCGTGAGGCGAGCGCGCGTATCCGCTAGGCTGCGGCCCTCACGCGAGGAGGGGTCGAGTCATGGTGTGGCGCTCGCTGGCGATTGGAACGCTCTTGCTCTCGGGGTGCCTCGACGCGCAGCGCGGGGCGGTGTCCACGGTGGGAGACGTCGTCGCGGACGCGGCCGGGGACGCCGCTGCGGACGCGTCGCCGGACGTCTCGCTGCGTGAGGACGTGCCCGCGACGGCCGATGTCCGCGACGTCACGGCCGACGTGCCGCCGGACCCGAACACGCTGGTGCTGGCCCCCGAGAGCCTGTCCTTCTTCTACCTGCCCATCGGCAGCGTGCGGCACGCCGTGTCCGGCTACGACCCCGCCAAGGGGCTGTGCGTGACGATGGTGTGGTGGGGGACGGCCGGCCACTGCAGCGAGGGCGGCGAGCTGCCGTACGTCATCCTGGCCGAGTCCGACGACGGGTCGTGCGGACAGTGGGAGTACGGCGGCAACGCCGAGGTGCACGAGGCGATGGGGTGCGTGGACCTCGCGGAGGAGGGCGTCGGCCACATGGATCTGGTCGACGTCGAGCTGAAGGTCACGTCGGCCCTGTTCACGGGGCGCGTCGTCGCGGACAACCGGTCGTCCCGCAGCCCGCGGCCGGTCACCCTGGGCATCCGCTACACGACCGACATCCCCGAGGACGTGTGGGTCCAGACCTCGGACGAGCTGGGCCTGCCCACCTGGGTGCGGGTGAGGCGGGAGGGCCAGCCGGTGCAGATCTTCGATCGCTGCGACCAGATGCAGTGCGGCGAGTCGACGGGCGTGTGCGGCGCCGCGATGCCGCGGGTCGCCAACCTGACGGGCGGGCTGTACGGCGGGCGCATCGCGCTGACCTGGGACGGCTTCGTGCGCCGCGCCACGGCGGCCGGCTGCTACGAGCGCGTGCCCGCGCCGCCTGGCGCCTACGTGGCCACCTTCTGCATCGCCTGGAAGGTCGACGTCGACTTTGGCTGGCAGGGGACCGTGGTCGATCCGTTCTGCCAGGAGGTGCCCTTCACGCTTCCGACCGACATCGTCTTCTGGGAGGCCAACTTCGGCGGCTGAAGAATAACGGTTGTTGCCATTTCATAACGCCTGTTCTAAACCCCTCCCCACACACGCACCTGGGGAGGAGGGGAGATGAGCGACTTCGACGCGGTGATCATCGGGTCGGGGGCCGGCGGCATGGCGGCGGCCGTGGCGCTGGCCCGCGCGGGCGAGAAGGTCCTGGTCCTCGAGCAGCACGACACGCCGGGCGGCTGGTGCCACTCGTTCACGCTCGAGGGGCACAAGTTCAGCCCGGGCGTCCACTACATCGGCGAGCTGCAGCCCGGCGGGCGCATGCGCCGCATCTACGAGGGGCTGGGGGTCGGCGGCGACCTCACCTTCCTCGAGCTGGACCCGGACGGCTTCGACCGCATCCAGATAGGCGACGTCCGCTACGACATCCCGGCCGGCCGCGAGCGCTTCGCCGAGACCCTCTCGGCGCAGTTCCCCCACGAGCGCGAGGGCATCCACGCCTACCTGAGGGCCTGCCAGGGTATCGCCGACGGCCTCGCCGCCTTCGACAAGGTGCGCGGCCCCAAGGACGTCGCCGCCCTGCCCTTCAAGGCGCCCGATCTCGTGCGCTACGGCTTCATGCGCCTCGACAAGATGGTCGGCGGCTTCGTCAAGGACCCGACGGTCCGCGCCATCCTGACGATGCAGGCCGGCGACCACGGCATGCCGCCCTCGCGCTGCCGGGCGATGCTGCACTGCTCGGTGCAGTCGCACTACTTCCACGGCGGCTGGTACCCGATGGGCGGCGGCATGGCCATCCCGCGCGCCTTCCTGCGGGCCCTCAAGCGCCACGGCGGCGAGCTGCGCCTGAAGACGCGCGTGTCGCGCATCCTGGTCGAGGGCGCCGGCTCGACCCGCCGCGCCGTCGGCGTGCGCCTCGACGACGGGACCGAGATCCGGGCCAAGCGCGTCATCTCGAACGCCGACCCGGGCGTGACCTTCGGCCGCCTGGTCGACCCCGAGCACCAGAGCTGGCGGCTTCGCCGGCGCCTGGCCCGCACCACCTACGGCATCAGCGCGGTCAGCCTCTTCATGGCGGTCGAGATGGACGCGCGCGCGGCCGGGCTGAGCTCGGCCAACCTGTGGTACGGCGCGACGCCCGACATCGACGGGATCTACCAGCTCGGGCGCGACCGGATCCGCCCCGGCGCGGTCGAGCGCTACCCGGGCGCGTTCCTGACGGTGACCAGCCTCAAGGACCCCAGCAAGGCCAAGGGCAACCTGCACACCATGGAGTCCTTCGCGCTGGTCGAGCACGACGCCTTCCGCCAGTGGGCCGACACGCGCTTCGGCGCGCGCCCGGACGGCTACCAGGCCTTCAAGGACGAGCTGACGCGCGCCCACCTGCGCACCCTCGAGGACGTCGTCCCGGGGATCACCGAGCGCGTGGTCTTCAGCGATCTGGGCACGCCGCTGACCAACGTCCACTACTGCGAGGCGACCGGCGGCAGCCTGTACGGCACCGAGAAGCGGCTGCGGCAGCTCGGGCCGTTCGGCTACCCCATCCAGACCGAGATCGACGGCCTGCTGATGTGCGGCGCCAGCACCATCGCGCACGGCGTCCTGGGGGCCACGCTCTCGGGCCTGTTCGCGGCCGGCGCGGCGCTGAAGTGCCACCCCTACAAGCTGCTCGACGCCACGGGGCCGGCCCTCGTCACCCTCCCGGCCGACCGCCCCGAGACCTGGCCGGCGGAGTACCGCCGCAAGCTCGATCGCGTGGAGGCTGCGTAGCGTGTCGAAATCGGCCGCGAGCCACACTACACTGGGCCCCGTGCCGAGCCGCGACGCGCCCGAGATCCGCTCCGTCCGCGACCTGCGCCGCGCCCAGATCATCCGGGCCGCGCGCGAGCTGGTCGCGGACGGGGGCCTGCCCGCCCTGACCTTCGCCGCGCTGGAGGAGCGCCTGAGCTTCACGCGCGGGGTCATCACCTACCACTTCCGCAACCGCGACGAGATCGTCGACGCCGTCCTCGACAGCGCCCTCGAGGAGATCGAGCGCGCCCGGCTGATCTCGGTCGCCGAGCGGCTCTCGTCGGGCGAGAAGGTCGCGGCCGCCATCCGCGCGACCGTCCGCGGCTTCCTGGACCACCCCGAGGCCTCGCGCGTCCTGCTGAGCTTCTGGGCCCGCGTCCCGGGGGACGCGCGGGCGACCGAGGTCTCGGCGCGGCTGACCGCCCAGTGGCGCGGACAGTGCGCGCGGCTGCTGCGCCGCGGGCAGCAGGACGGCGCCTTCGATCCCGAGGTCGCCGTCGAGCCGATGGCCGCGCTGATGGTCGGGGTCGTCATCGGGATCGCGACCCAGCACGTCTTCGAGCCCGGCGCCATCGACGCCGAGGCGGCGATCGACGTGGCCGTCGCGTCGGTGCTGGCGCGCCTCGAGCGCTGAGCGCAAGCCATGGCCGATCGCGCCACGCCGCTTGCCGCCGCCCCTGGGCGCTGCTAACGTCGTCGCCCTCGGGGGTCGGTGTCACACGTGCGCGCGCGGGCAGGGCCCGCAGAATCGCAGGAGAGAACCCATGCACGGCAGCCGAGTTCAACGTTCCCAGGACGGCGCGACGACGACCGCCCCCGACGGCGCCACCCCCGGGGCCAGCGACCGCGGGCTCAGCAACCAGCTGCGCGGCATGTCCTACGCCGAGGGCGCGGCCATGCTGGCACCGCCGCCGGGCACCCACGCGCCGGTCCAGCTCCAGGTCGACGCCAAGCTGCGCAGCGTCGGGCTGAAGGGGCGCCTGGCCGGCTCCAGCTACGCGCGCCTGTACGACCTGTACGGCAAGTACCAGAAGGAGAAGTCGCCCGAGGGGGCGCAGGCCCTCCTGGCGCAGCTGGACACCGCCATCGACGCGTGGCTCGCGGGCCACGACGGCTCGGACAAGGAGGACGCCAAGCGCCTCCCCGGCGTGCAGAACCTGTCGCAGCAGGTCAAGGCGGCCCTCGCCGGCAGCCCGTCGACCACCGAGACCACGGCCCCGACCGAGACGACGACGGCCCCCACCCAGACGCCGACGACGCCCGAGACGACCCAGACGGCGCCGACGCCCGAGCCGACGCCGACCGAGACGACCGAGACGAGCGGCCCGCCGGCCCCGACCGACGCCCCGCCCGCGCCGGTCGACCCCATCCTGGCGCGCCTGGCGGACCCGACGCAGGTCCTGACGGTCAACGAGCTGAAGACGCTGAACGCCACCCAGCTCCTGAGCTACCTCGACACCCGCGACAAGGGGACGGTCGAGGCGCTGCGCAACAACAACAAGTTCATCACGCACGCCGAGAGCCTGGGCGCGCCGACCTTCGCGCAGGTGACGGTCCGCATCCTGCTGCGCACGCCCGACTCGGTCGTCAACCGCGGCGCCTCGCGCGACGAGGCCATCCGCATCATGACGAGCCAGCTGCGCGACCCCGAGATCTGCAAGCGCCTGCTGAGGAACTCGGCCTGGGTGGTCATCGTCCCCAAGAACAAGCTGATGACCGAGCTTCCCGAGTTCGCGCAGTGGGCGGGGACCTACACCTTCGACGGGCGCCCCTGGGACATCACGCGCGGCATGGGCTCGTTCACGGCCGGGAACGCGACCGCCATCGCTGAGGAGAACCTGCTGGGCGAGGGGGTCGCCGACGGCATCGGGCGGCGCGGCTGGACAAGCCAGGCGGCCCAGGACACTGCGCTCGCCAACGGCAACACCGAGCTGAACGAGGCCGGCAAGGCGGGGCCCAAGTCCGACGACCCGAACACGCGCGTGATGAACCCGGGCGTGTACTGCAGCGGCTACTCGACCACCAACCACGAGTTCTTCCACACGATCCACGGCCTGGGCCTCAGCCGTCAGGACCAGCGGCTCATCCAGCAGGCCTACGACGCCAAGAAGAGCACGCCGCCCGAGACCGAGTGGGCCGACGGGCCGCGCCAGAACCAGACCGGCTCCTTCAGCGAGAACTACGCGTCGTCGACGGTCTACGAGTACTTCGCGCAGACCGGCTGCGCCTTCCAGGGCACCAACCGGGGCACGGACCCGTACACGGGGCGCCCGCGCAACAACGGCCGCTCCTGGGTGACCGCGAACGAGCCCGAGCTGGCCGGCCTGCTGGCGCGCGTCTGCTCGGACAGCGAGCTGCAGAACGTCAACCCGCGTGACGCGCGCACGGCCCCGCCGCCGACCACCGCGCCGCCGGCCCCGACGGCCACGACGACCACGACGACGACCACCACCACGGCGACGGCCCCGTCGACGACGCCTGGCGCGGCGCCGCCCATCGTCGGCGACAGCGTCGCCTTCATCGGGCAGCGCTGATGGCCGCCGCCGACGTGAGCGCGACCGCCCGCACCTACCTGGTCTTCCGCGGCGACGTGTGCGCCCTCGAGATCGCCGGTCGCCCGGGGACGCTGCGCTCGATGGCCGCGCCGCCGCCGGGCTTCCAGCCGCCGACGCACCCGTTCGTCGACGCCACCTCGCACAACCCGGCGACCGAGCACGCCACGCGCGAGGTGCTGCTGGCCAGCCGCTCGTTCGAGGACTTCCTGACGCGCCTGGTCGAGGCCGGCTTCGACCTGGCCAGCGGCCACACCGATCGCTGGGACGTCGAGGAGGCGCCGCGCCGCATCGTGCGCGCCGGGCAGGCCGTCGGCGCCGTGTGGCCCCAGGCGGGCCAGTTCTCGTCGCTGTGGTGGCAGCCGGCCCCTGACGAGGCCGTCTACCCGCACGCGCTGGTGACGTCCTACGACCGCGCGCTGACCGACACCTTGCACGGCATGGTCGCGGCGACGCGCTCGCTGGACGCGCTCGAGGCGGCGCTCGAAGGCCTCGACCTGAAGCTGGTCTGAGGCCCCGAGCGCCGCGTTCGGCTCACTTGTAGACGCGGGCTCCGCGGCCCGAGCGGCCCGCGATCGAGCGGGTCGGCGGGCGGGAGCCGCCGCTCTGGTCGCTGGCGGCGGCCGCACGCGGGGCCGACGTCGCCTGGGCCCGGCCGGCGTCGCGAGGCGCCTCGGAGCGCGGGCGCGAGGGCTGGCCGTCGTCACGACGCGGGCGCGGGCTGGAGCCCTCGCCGCGTCCGCGGGCCTGGACGCTGGGCTGCCGCGGCTCGCGCGCCGGGCGCCCGCTCCGGTTGCCCTGGCCCTGGCCGCCACGCCCCGACGGCTGCGGGCCGCCGCGGCGCTGGGTGCGGCCGCCCTGCGGCGGCGGCGGCAGGTCCTGCAGGCCGTCGGCGACCGGCTCGAAGCCGCGCACGACCAGGCGCTCGACCGACCGCTTCATCAGGCGCTCGATGTCACGCAGGTAGCTGCTCTCCTCGCCGCAGACCAGCGAGCAGGCCTGCCCGCTGTTGCCCGCGCGGCCGGTGCGGCCGATGCGGTGGACGTAGTCCTCGGGGATGTTGGGCAGCTCGTAGTTGACGACGTGCGGGAGCTCCTCGATGTCGAGGCCGCGCGCGGCGATGTCGGTGGCGACCAGCACGCGGACCTCGCCGTCCTTGAAGCCCTGCAGGGCGCGGGTGCGAGCGTTCTGGCTCTTGTTGCCGTGGATGGCGGCCGACGAGATGCCGGCGCGCTCGAGCTCCTGGCTGAGCCGGTTGGCGCCGTGCTTGGTGCGCGTGAAGACCAGCACCTGCCGCCAGTCGCCGGTGTTGATGAGGTGGGTCAGGAGATCGCGCTTGCGGGCCTTGTCGACCGGATGGACGACCTGCGAGACCAGCTCGGTCGTCGCGTTGGCGGGCGCCACCGAGACCTCGGCCGGGTTCGTCAGGAACGAGCCGGCGAGGCCGCGGATCTCGTCGGAGAAGGTGGCCGAGAAGAGCAGGTTCTGGCGCTTGGGCGGCAGGACCGCGAGCACCTTGCGGATGTCGCGGATGAAGCCCATGTCGAGCATGCGGTCGGCCTCGTCGAGGACGAGGATCTCGACGCGCGACAGGTCGACCGTGCGCTGGCCCAGGTGGTCGAGCAGGCGGCCGGGCGTGGCGACGAGGATGTCGACGCCGTCGCGCAGGGCGCGGGCCTGGTTCACGGCGCTGACGCCGCCGAAGACGGTGGTCGAGCGCACACGCAGGTGCTTGCCGTAGGTGCGGACGCTGTCCTCGACCTGGGCGGCCAGCTCGCGCGTGGGGGTCAGGACCAGGACGCGCGGCGGGCGGCCGCCCGTGCCCCGGGGGGCCGCGGCGGCGGGGCGCTCGGTCAACATCTGCAGGATGGGCAGCGTGAAGGCGGCGGTCTTTCCGGTGCCGGTCTGGGCGGCGGCGAGGACGTCGCGGCCGGCGAGGACGGGCGGGATGGCCTTGTGCTGGATGGGCGTGGGCTCGGTGTAGCCCTCGGCGGCGATGGCGCGGAGGAGCTCGGGGCGCAGGCCCAGCGCCTCGAAGGGGCCGTGGGTGCTGCTGGTGGCGCCGCCCGTGGCGGGCTTGGTGGCGCTGTTCGATGAGGAAATGATGGGGATTCTCCTGAGGCCTGCGCGCTGGCGACCGTGCGGCGCGCTTGATGGCCGTGTGCTACGACGAGGGTGTCGAGGGCTCCGTCTGGCCGGCGTCGGCAGTCGCCTGAGGGCGGTTGCCGCGGATCGGCTGAGACGCGGGCGCGGAAGCGATCTCGTCCCTGGATGGGCGCAGGATACGCTCCGATTTCCAAAAGTCCCGTGATCTTTTCTTCCAGGCGTATGCAGCGAGGGAACACGAGGCCGCGCGCGAGGCTTCCTGAGGGGGCGCGCGGGTCCGTCGGGCGGGCCCGGTAGCGCTTGCAGGGCGCGCCGGCTCTGGTACGGTCCGCGGCCCGGAGCGGGGGAACGAACGCGATGATTCGGCTCGACAACGTCAGCAAGCAACACGGCCAACAGATCCTCTTCATGGACGCCTCGATGAGCGTCTTCCGCGGCGAGCGGGTGGGGCTGGTCGGACCCAACGGCGCCGGCAAGTCGACGCTGTTCCGGATGATCGTCCGAGAAGAGGAGCCCGACGCCGGCCAGGTGGCGATCGACAAGCACGTGACCCTGGGCTACTTCAGCCAGGACACGGGCGAGATGCGCGGGCGCTCGGTGGTCGCCGAGACGATGGCGGGCGCCGGCGAGGTGGCCGACGTGGCGCGCGAGCTGCACGAGCTGGAGCACGCGCTGGCCGACCCCGCGCGCATGGACGAGCTGGACCAGCTGGTGGCGCGCTACGGCGAGGTGCAGGCGCGCTTCGACGAGCTGGACGGGTACGGGCTCGAGGCGCGGGCGCGCGAGATCCTGGCCGGCCTGGGCTTTCGCCCGGAGATGGTGGACGACGACGTCGGCAAGCTGTCGGGCGGCTGGAAGATGCGCGTCGCGCTGGCGCGCATCCTGCTGATGCGGCCCGACGCGCTGCTGCTCGACGAGCCGACCAACCACCTGGACATCGAGTCCATCGTGTGGCTCGAGCGGTTCTTGAGAGACTTCCAGGGCGCCATCATCCTGGTCAGCCACGACCGCGAGCTGGTGAACCGGCTGGTGACCAAGATCGTCGAGATCGACGGCGGCGAGCTGACGACCTACTCGGGCAACTACGACTTCTACGAGCAGCAGCGCGAGCTGGCGATGCAGCAGCAGGAGGCGCAGTACGCGCGGCAGCAGGCGATGCTGGCCAAGGAGGAGGCGTTCATCGCGCGCTTCAAGGCGCGGGCCAGCCACGGCTCGCAGGTGCAGTCGCGCGTGAAGAAGCTCGAGAAGATCGACCGGGTCGAGCCGCCGCGGCGGCGCAAGGTCATCCACATCGCGCTGCGCAAGCCCCCGCGGTCGGGCGAGGACGTGGCGCGCCTCGCGGGCGCCAGCAAGCGCTACGGCGCCAACGTCGTGCACGACGGGCTGGACTTCCACGTGCGGCGCGGCGAGCGCTGGTGCGTGATGGGCATCAACGGCGCCGGCAAGTCGACGCTGCTCAAGCTGGTGACCGGCGCGGTCGCGCCCGACGACGGCGAGGCCCAGGTCGGCGCCAGCGTGAAGCTGGGCTACTTCGCGCAGCACGCCATGGAGATCCTCGACGGCCCGCAGTCGGTCCTCGACACGATGATCGAGGCCTTCCCGATGTCGACCCAGAGCTCGCTGCGGACCTTCCTGGGCACCTTCGGCTTCTCGGGCGACGACGTCGACAAGCGCTGCGAGTGGCTGTCGGGCGGCGAGAAGGCGCGCCTCGTGCTCGCGCGCATGCTGTTCGACCCGCCGAACTTCCTGGTGCTCGACGAGCCGACCAACCACCTGGATCTCGACACCAAGGAGCGCCTCGTCGCGGCCCTGGCCGACTTCGACGGGACCATGCTCTTCGTCTCCCACGACCGTCAGTTCCTGCGCGCCGTCAGCAACCGCGTCCTCGAGCTGGGCGCCGACGGCCCGCGCCGCTTCGACGGCGGCTACGCCGAGTACGTCGTCGCCACCGGCCACGAGGCGCCCGGCGTCAGCTGACCGGCCGCCTCACCCTGCCCCATCGCCCCGGAGCGCCCGCCATGGCCAACCCGATCGCCCTGTTCGAGACCTCGCTCGGCACCTTCACCGCCGAGATCTACCTCGACAAGATGCCGCTCACGGCCGGCAACTTCCTTCGCCTGGCCAAGGAAGGCTTCTTCGACGGCCTGCACTTCCACCGCGTCATCAAGGGCTTCATGGTCCAGTTCGGCTGCCCGTTCAGCCGCGACCCCAAGGACCCGCGCTGCGGCACGGGCGACCCGCCGTCGGGCACCATCAAGGACGAGTTCACCGCCCGCCTGTCGAACACGACCGGCACGCTGTCGATGGCGAACACCGGCGCCCCGAACTCGGGCGGCAGCCAGTTCTTCATCAACACGACCAACAACCCCTTCCTGGACCACTTCTCCCCGGGCGCCTCGCGTCACCCGGTCTTCGGCAAGGTGGTCGACGGCCTGGACGTGGTGCGCCAGATCGAGGCGGTCCGCACCGACCGCGACGACAACCCCGTCGTCCCCGTCCAGGTGACCCACGTCACCATCATGGAGCGCTGACATGCGACGGCTCCCCCTCTCGCTGCTGCTGGCCGCCCTGGCCGTGGGCTGCGGCAAGGACGCGCCCGCCCCCAAGCCGGCGCCCGCGCCCGCCGAGGCCGACGCCACGCCCGCCGAAGGCAACACCCCACAGGTCGCCGACGCCCGCGTCGACCAGCGCTGGTCGGGCGAGGTCACCCTGCCTGGCGACCAGACGCTGGCGTTCACGGCGCATCTGCGCGCCGAACCGGGCGAGGCGGCCCGCGGCACCATCGACATCCCGGTCCAGGGCGTGCAGGCGATGGAGCTGCGCGACGTGAAGGTCACCGGCGACGTCGTGGCCTTCACGCTGGCCACCCCGGGGCCCGAGGCGGGCTGGGCCCACTTCGAGGCGCGCCGCGAGGGCGACGGGCTGGCCAAGGGCACGCTGAAGCAGGGCCCGGCCACGCTGCCCCTCACCATGCGGACGCTGGCCGACGGCGAGCTGCCGGCGGACGCCCCGCCCCAGACGCCGCGGCCGCCCTACCCCTACGAGGCGCGCGAGGTCACCGTCCAGAACCCCAACGACCAGGTCACGCTGGCCGGGACGCTGACCATGCCCGAAGGCGACGGCCCGCATCCGGCCGTCGTGCTGCTGACGGGCTCGGGCCCGCAGGATCGGGACGAGACCCTGTTCGGGCACAAGCCCTTCCTGGTCCTGGCCGACCACCTGACGCGGGCCGGCGTCGCCGTGCTGCGCCTGGACGACCGCGGGGTCGGCGGCTCGCAGGGCGACCTGGCCTCGACGCCGCTGGACGTGCTTGCGGCGGACGCCCGCGCGGCCGTGATGTTCCTGGACGCTCAGCCGGGCATCGACCGGGACGCGGTGGGCCTGCTGGGGCACAGCGAGGGCGGCGCCGTGGCGGCGCTGGCGGCGTCCGATCTGGCCGAGATCGACTTCGTGGTGATGCTGGCGGGCCCCGCGGTGCCCGGGCGCGAGCTGCTCAGCAGCCAGCTGGCGGCGATGATGCGCGGGCAGGGCGCCTCGGACGAGGTCGTCGACAAGCACCTGGCGCTTCAGAAGGCGGTGCTGGACGCGCTGGCCGACGGCAAGGACGCGGCGACGCTGCGCGCGGCGGTCGACGCGCTGGTCGAGGCGCAGGTGACCGACTCGCCGAACGCGGCGCAGATCCCGCCCGAGGCCCGCAAGGAGCTGGTGGACGCCCACGCGGCGGCGGTCAGCTCCGAGGCGTTCCGCAGCGTCGCGATGCACGACCCGACCGAGTCGCTCGAGCGGCTGAAGGTCCCGGTGCTGGCCCTTTTCGGCGCCAAGGACATCCAGGTGCCGGCCGAGGCCAACGCCAAGGCGCTGCGCGAGCTGCTCGAGGCCGCGGAGCACACGGACTTCACGATCGAGATCGTCGAGGGGGCCAACCACCTCTTCCAGACGGCCGAGACCGGCGGCGTCGACGAGTACGCCCGGCTGAAGGAGACGCTCAAGCCCGAGGTGCTCGAGCGCGTCACCCAGTGGATCACGGCCCGCGCCAAGGGGTCGGCCAAGGGTGGCGGCGCCGGCGAGGCGATGGAGACCGAGGCGGCGACGCCCTGACCCGCCGTCATGACGTGACCGAGACGGATCTCTGGAGGACGCTGGCGTAGACTGCTCAGCGTCCTCCGGAGGTCCCCATGTCCGAGCCTGCTCCCCGCTCGCCCCACGGCTTCACGCGTTTTCTGGCCCTGGCCTTCGCGCTGGCGGCCGGGGCCACCGCCGTCTGGTACGCCCAACGTACCGCGCCCCCGCCCACTCCAGCGCAGGCGCCTGCTCCTACGGCGGTCCCCGCCGCCGAGCGTGGCAGCGATCCCGTCCCCGTCCCCGCGCCGACTGCGCCGGACCCCGAGACCGCCCAGCCGCCAGGCGGGGTCGCCGTCGACCAGGCGCCGCCCACGCCGCCGCCGGTCCCGCCGCAAGAGCCGCCCGAGCTGCCCGGGCCCGACCTCGAGCGCGCGATCTACTTCTCGACCAGCAAGTCCTTGCGGCCCTTCCCGCCCCCCGAGGACGACCCGCCGGCCCCGCCCGAGCAGCAGCAACAGCAGCGACCGAGGCCGGCTCCCCAGGCGACCCCGACGAACCGCTGATGAGCGGGACCGAGGCCGTGATGGCGGCCGTGACCCTGGCCTTCCTGGCGCTGGTCTTCGTCCCGCTCGAGCGCACCTGGTCGGCGCGCCGCCAGCGCGTCCTGCGGCCGGCCTTCGGGACCGATCTCCTCTTCTTCGCGGGGCAGGCGATCCTGTGGAACGGGTTGGCCTTCGGCGCGCTCGGGCTGCTGGACCGGTCCGTGCGCGACGTCCTCCCGGCCGACCTGCGCCTGGCCGTGGCCGACCTCCCGCTGTGGGGCCAGGTCGCCCTGGTCGTCCTGCTCGGCGACCTGACCATCTACTGGGGTCACCGCCTGTCGCACCGGATCCCGCTGCTGTGGCGCTTCCACAAGGTCCACCACACCGCCGAGCACCTCGACTGGATGGCCGCCTACCGCGAGCACCCGCTCGACGGCCTGTTCACGGTCACGCTCGAGAACCTGCCCGCCATGGCCCTCGGGTTCCCGCTCGAGGTCATCGCCGGCTTCGTCGCCTTCCGCGGACTGTGGGCCGTGCTCATCCACGCCAACGTCCGCCTGCCCCTCGGGCCGCTGAAGGTCGTACTGGGCTCGCCCGAGCTGCACCACTGGCACCACGACCTCGCCCGCGGCGGCCGCTGCAACTTCGCCAACCTCAGCCCGCTGATGGACGTCGTGTTCGGCACCTACTACGCGCCGCCCGACGCCTCGCCCGCGCGCTTCGGCGTCACCGAGCCCGGTCCGCGCTCGTACCTGGGCCAGCTCGGCGCCCCGCTGCTGCCCCGCCGCCTGGCGCGCCGCCTGGGTTTCGACGCCGCCCTGGCGCCGCCCTCGACCGCCGACGCCCCCCTGCCCTACCCTGCGCGCGTCCCCCCCATCACGAGGTCCGAGCCATGATCAAGGGTGTCCACGCCATGTTCTACAGCGCGCAGGCCGAAGCGCTGCGCGCCTTCTTGCGCGACAAGCTGGGGCTGTCGGCCACGGACGTGGGCGGCGGCTGGCTGATCTTCGACTTCCAGCAGGCCGACATGGGCGTCCACCCGACCGACTTCCCGGGCAGCCCGCCCAGCGGCACGCACAACGTGTCCTTCTTCTGCGACGACCTCGAGGCCACCGTGGCCGAGCTGCGCGGGCGCGGCGTCACCTTCGACGACGACATCACCGACCAGGGCTACGGGCGGACCATCCACTTCACCATGCCCGGCGACGTGAAGGTCGAGCTGTACCAGCCCCTGTACAAGTAGGGCCCGTTCACGCCGCGGCGCCGCCGCATGCGCGTCGCAGCGCGCCGAGCAGCGCCTCGAGTCCGAACGGCATGAGCAGGATTTCCGGTAAACTCGACCGGTCCACGCCCGCGGGCAGCGGCCGGCGGCTGGCCAGCAGCAAGCACCCGGCGCCGGGCCAGCGTGCCCTGGCGGCGGCCACGAGGACGAGCGAGGCCTGAAGGTCGACCCCCCCGACCACGATGACCGCATCGGCCGCGGGGTCGCGCGCTGGCGGGCCCGAGGCCGTCGGCGTGAGCCCTTCGAGGCGCTCGACCTCGTGGCCCTCGTCGCGCAGCACCTCGTCCAGGACGTCGTCGTCGGGACGGGGCTCGGCATGGATGATGACGATCCGCAAAGCGCGCCTCTCGGTGGCGAGGAGGTCACGCTGCAATCGCCGTGCCGCGGATCGCGCAGGGGCCAGAACGCACGAAGGCCCCCGGCGCGCGCGGCGACGAGGGCCTTCGTAGGATCGTCGGGATGGGACTAGTAGTCGCCGCCGCCGCCGTAGCCGCCACGGCCGCCGCGACCGCCGCCGCCGCCGCCGCCACGGCCACCGCGGCCACCGCCGCCGCCGCCGTAACCGCCGCCGCCGCCGCCGTAGCCGCCGCCGCCGCCGCCGTAGCCGCCGCCGCCGCCGCCGTAGCCGCCGCCGCCGTAGCCGCCACGGCCGCCGCCGCCGCCGCCGCTGCGCTCACGCTCCTGGGCCTCGTTCACCTTGATGGTGCGCCCGTCGAGCATCTGCCCGTCCATGCTGGAGATGGCGGACTGGGCGTCCTCGTCGTTGGCGAAGGTGACGAAGCCGAACCCGCGGCTGCGGCCGGTCTCGCGATCGGTGATGACCTTCGCGTCGGTGACCTCACCGAACTCCTCGAACGCGTTGCGTAGGGAGTGATCGTCCGTGCCCCAGCTGAGCCCACCCACAAAGAGCTTCTTGGCCATTTATCTTCTCGTGTCGTTTTTCGGCATCGCTCCCGGGGAGACCGTGTCGTGAGGTCTCCCTGAGCGATGGTCGGTTGGCGCCGATGCGCCCCAGTTACCAGTCGCCGGCGCTCGCGTCGAGCATTGGGCCTCACGAGACCCTACACTTTTGCGTTCGAACGCCGCCTCGGCGCGGCCCGGCTTGCTCGGAGAGTCGGCACTGGTCGCGCCTCGGCAACGCTCCCGAGCCGATCGCGCGGCGAGTCGGACCCGTTTTCGCGCCGAATACGATCGTGCGGCGCAGGGGCGAGGCCACCGTGGCACCGCGTCAGCGTCCGACCTCGTCAGCGTCCGACCTTGTCCTCCATGCGCTCCATGAACGCCTTCATGAAGTCGATGGGGATGGGGAACAGGGTCGTCGTCATCTGGCCGGCCGAGATCTCGACCAGGGTCTGCAGGTAACGCAGCTGTAGGCTCATCGGCTCGGCGGCCAGCACGGCGGCGGCCTGGGCGATCTTCTCGGCGGCCTGGAACTCGCCCTCGGCGGCGATGATTTTGGCCCGCCGCTCGCGCTCGGCCTCGGCCTGCCGGGCCATGATGCGCTGCATCTCGATGGGCAGGTCGACGTGCTTGAGCTCGACGTTCGACACCTTCACGCCCCAGGGGTCGGTCTGTTGGTCGAGGATGGTCTGGATGAGACCGTTCAAGCGGTCGCGCTTGGACAGGATGTCGTCGAGCGTGTGCTGGCCGACCACCGAGCGCAGCGTCGTCTGGGCCAGCTCGCTGGTCGCGTACAGGTAGTCCTCGACCTGCAGCACCGCCCGATCGGGGTCGACGACGCGGAAGTAGATGACCGCGTTGACCTTCACCGAGACGTTGTCGCCGGTGATGACGTCCTGGGGCGGCACGTCGCGCGCGATGGTGCGCATGTCGACGATGACCATGCGGTAGACCGGGAACAGGACCAGGCGCAGGCCCGGCTGCTTGAGGCCGACGTAGCGCCCCAGGAAGAACAGGACGCCGCGCTCGTACTCGCTGACGATGCGGATGCTGGCGGCGAGCCACAGGACCAGCAGCAGGGCGGCGACGCCGAGGCCGAACGGGAAGCCGAGGTCGGGCATGGTCATTGCTCCGGGACGGGGCGAGGTGGACGGACGGGGACGACGCGGACGGTCAACCCGTCGATGGCGACGACCTCGATGGAGGCACCGGCGGGGATGGGGACGTCGCTGACGGCGCGCCAGATCTCGCCGTGCAAGAAGGCGGCGCCGCCGTCCGGGCCGATGGGCGTGCGGGCGTGGCCGGTCTCGCCCAGCATGCCCTCGTGGCCGGTGGTCGAGCGCGCGCGGCCGGAGCGGGCGGCCATGACGATGAAGGCGGCGACGATGCCGGTGACGACGACGACGGTCGGCACGACGACGCCCCACGACAGCCCGAAGGACGGCTCGACGTAGAACTCGGGATCGGTGGTGTCCATCAGCAGCATCGACCCGACGACCAGGCAGGCGACGCCGCCGAGGGCCAGCAGGCCGAAGCTGGTGACGTAGACCTCGGCGACGAACAGGCCCACGGCGGCCAGGATGAGGACCACGCCGCCGGCGTTCACCGGCAGGAGATCGAAGCCGAGCCCGGCGAGGATGAAACACAGGACCGCGAGCGCGCCGGGGACGATGAGGCCGGGGTTCGACAGCTCGACCAGCGCCAGCAGGATGCCGAGCATGAACAGCAGGTAGGCCAGGTTGGGGTCGCCCAGCAGGGTGAGGACGCGCTGCTGGACGGTCATGGGCACGGCGCGCAGGGCGGCCCCACGTGTCGACAGCGTGACGGGGCCGCTGGGCAGGGTGACCACGCGGCCGTGGGCGGCCTCGAGCAGCGCCTCGGGGCTGGCGACGACGAGGTCGACGACGTTGGCCGCGACCGCCTCGTCCGCGGTCGCGCTGGCCGACTCGAGGACGGCGCGCTCGGCCCAGGCGGCGTTGCGGCCGCGGACCTCGGCGATGGCGCGGGCGAAGGCGGCCGTGTCCTGCGCCAGCTTGCGATCCATGGTCTCGTCGGTCTGCCGCTCGCCGCCGCCGCCGATCGCCACGGGATGCGCGGCGCCGATGTTGGTCCCCGGCGCCATCGCGGCGACGTGGCCGGCCAGGACCAGGAAGACCCCGGCGGAGCCGGCGCGAGCGCCGGACGGGCCGACCCACACCAGGATGGGGACGTCGGCCGTGAGCAGCGTGCGGGCGAGCGCGCGGGTGGCCGACAGGAGGCCGCCCGGGGTGTCCACTCGGATGAGGACGGCGGCGGCGCCTTCGCGCTGGCCGGCGGCGACGGCGTCGCGCAGGTGATCGGCGACGCCCGCGTTGACGGCGCCGTCGAGCTCGGCGGTGAGGACCAGCGGGCGCGCCGGGGCCTGCGCCGCCGCGGGGCGGCCAGCGGCGACGAGGACGGCGCAGGCCGCCGCGGCGAGGGCCAGGGCGGCGAGCGCGCGCGGGCACGCGGAGACCAAAGGCATGGCGAGGACCGGTTGGGGGAGGACCTCGAGGATGCCCCACGCCGCGCCATGGGTCATGATTCGGTCCCCCTACGGCCTCGAGTCACGGTTTGTCGAAGTCCACCCCCTGGCGCTCGCTCGCGCTCCTGGCCGCGGCGGCGCTCCTGCCGTCCGGCTGCGGCCCGCTGGGCCCCGTCCTGCGGCACCCCTTCGTCGAGGACCGCACGGTCGCCCTCGCCGAGGAGGACCTGATCCTGACCGTCGAGCGCGACGCCGTGGTCGTCGACGCGCTGTTCGCCTTCGAGGCCCACGGCCCGCCCCTGGCCCGCACCGTGACCTTCCCGGTGGGGACGCCCGGCGGGCCGGCCGCCGACTTCGCCGCGTGGCTCGAGCGCCCCGAGGCGCCTGCGACGCCGCTGCCCTGCCGCCGCGCCGCGCCCGGCGCCCTGCCCGTGGGCCCGGCCGGCGAGACCTGGGACATCGAGCTGCCCGCCGCCGTCCTCGCCCCGGGCAATCGGCTCCGTGTGCGCTACCGGCAGGCCCCCGGGGCCGAGCTGGCCTACGTCCTGCGCACCGGCGCCCTGTGGCGCGGCCCCATCCGCCGCCTGGACGTCCGCGTCGACGACCCGACCGGCCGCGTCGTCGCCGCCACCGTCGAGGACCGCGCGGCCGACGCCTCGCCTAGTCCGGGTGTATTCCTGTGGACCTTCCGCGACCTGGAGCCCCGCGGTATCCTGCGCATCCACCTACGCCAGCCCCCCTCCCCCGACCTCCCCCACGGAGCCGCGCGCCCATGACCGCCCCGCGCCACGCCCTCGTCCCGGGCCTCGTCCTCCTCGCGCTCGCCGCCGCCGCGCCCGCCCGCGCCGACGCGGGCCCCAAGCTGGGGCGCGGCCTGTACCTGCCCGCCGGCCTCAGCCTCGGCGCCGCCCTGCGCCCGGACCTGCCCAACGGCTTCACGCTGGGCGCCGAGGTCAGCGCCGTCTGGCTCGAGACGGACCGCTTCGTCTGGCTCGGCCTGTATGCCGACGCCGTGTACGACTTCGGCCTCGAGGCCGCCCGCTTCAGCGTCGGCCCCGAGCTCGGCTGGAGCGTCTTCGGCCTCGACGGCGGCCTGCTGGTCCAGCGCGCCGGCGACGTGACCCACACCGGGTTCACCGTCCGCCCGCTGGTCACGCTGGGGTTCGTCGCCGCCTACCTGCGCTGGGGACACCTCCCCTCCGCGCCCGCCCCGAACTTCGCCGAGCTGGGGCTGCTCATGAAGTGGCCCCTGGCCCAACCCGATCCGCCGCGCCGCGTCCAGCCCTCCGACCCCGACGCGCCCTGACCTCGCCCCTCGGGAGCCCCATGCACGAACACGCCGCGCTGCTGTCCTCCGACAACTTCATGCCGCACGGCCACTGCTACCTGTGGACCCCGGGCATCCTGTGGGTCCAGGTCGTCTCCAACGCCCTCATCGGCATGGCCTACATCGCCATCACGGTGACGCTGGGCGTGCTCGTCCGGCGCGTGAAGGACATCCCCTTCAAGGCGATGTACGTCGCCTTCAGCGTCTTCATCGTCTCGTGCGGCATCACCCACTTCTTCGACGTCTTCGTCATCTGGCACCCCGAGTATTGGTGGGACGGCCTCGTGCGCAGCGTCACCGCCATCGCCTCGGTCGGCACGGCCCTGCTGCTGCCGCCGCTCATCCCCAAGGCCGTCGCCCTCGCCCGCGGCGCCAAGGCCATCCACGATCGCGGGCTCCAGCTCGAGGTGATCGTCCGAGACCTCGAGGCCATGTACGAGAAGACCCGCGAGCTCGAGGCCCTCAAGACCCAGTTCTTCGCCAACCTCAGCCACGAGCTGCGCACGCCCCTGGCCCTCATCCTCGGCCCCGCCGAGCGCCTGGCCGGCGCGCCCGACGCCGCCCCCGACGCGCGCGCCGACGCCGAGGTCATCGTCCGCAACGCCCGCACCCTGCTCGCCCAGGTCGACCAGCTGCTCGAGGTCTCGCGCCTCGAGGCGGGCGAGGTCCACGTCCGCTGGGAGCGCCTGGACATCGCCGGCCTGGTCCGCGACGTCGCCGGCAACTTCGAGGGGCTCGCCGCGGACTCCGATCTGACCCTGACCATCGACGCCCCGCGCGCCTGCCAGGGCGTCCTCGACGCCGCCAAGGCCCAGCGCATCCTGCTCAACCTCTTGTCCAACGCCTTCAAGTTCACCCCCGCCGGCGGCCGCGTCCGGGTGAGCCTGCGCGCCGACCGGGCGCCCGACGGACGGCGCGTGGCGACGCTCGAGGTGGCCGACAGCGGCCCGGGCATCCCCGAGGCCCGCCGCGAGGCGGTCTTCGAGCGCTTCCGTCAGGTCGAGGGCGGCGCCACCCGCCGCTTCGGCGGCACCGGCCTGGGGCTGGCCATCGTGAAGGAGCTCACCGAGACCCTCGGCGGCCGCGTCGCGCTGGACACGGCGCCCGAGGGCGGGGCCTCCTTCCGCGTGACCCTGCCCATCGAGGCCCCCAAGGGCGCCGAGGTGGCGTCGCAGGCCGCCGATCTCGCGCCGAGCGCCGCGCAGGCCCTGGCGGTCGCCCGCGACGAGCTGGCGGCCCAGCGCACGACGACGCGCTCGATCCAGCCGGCCCAGGTCACGCCGCGCGAGGCGCGCACGCGCCCCGTGGTGCTGGTGGTCGAGGACAACCCCGACATGCGCCACTTCCTGGGCGGCGTCCTGCGCGCCGATTTCGAGGTGGCGACCGCCCGCGACGGCCGCGAGGGCCTCGAGCAGGCCCGAGCGCTGCGGCCCGACGTGCTGGTGACCGATCTGATGATGCCGGGGCTCTCCGGCGACCAGCTGCTGGCCGAGCTGCGCCGGGATCCCGAGCTGGCCGACACGCCGGCCCTCGTGCTCAGCGCCAAACGCGACGAGGCCCTCAAGGCCGTGCTGCTCGAGTCGCTGGTCGAGGACTACGTCGCCAAGCCGGTCGCCGAGGCCGAGCTGCGCGCGCGGGTCGCGAACCTGGCGCGCACGGGCCGCACGCGCGATCTGCTGCGCGGCGAGCTGGACAGCCGGACCCGCGACGTCGAGGCGCTGGCCCGCGAGGCCGTCGAGCAGCGGCGGCAGCTGGCGGCCGCCCTGGATGTCGCCGAGGTCGCGCGCCAGCAGGCCCAGAGCGCCAGCCAGGCCAAATCGCGCCTGCTGGCGATGGTCTCGCACGAGCTGCGGACGCCGCTGACCGCCATCGGGCTGCAGGTCGAGCGCCTGCGCCGCAAGGCCGGCGACCCGCTGACGCCGCGCCAGGGCGAGATCGTCGACCGCATCGGCGCGGCCTGCCGCCGCCAGTCCGAGCTGGTCGAGGCGCTCCTGGACCGGGTGCGCGTCGACTCGGGCGCCATCGACCTCGCGCTCGCGCCGCTCGACGCGGCCGCGCTGGCCCGCGAGGTCGCCGATCTCCACCGGGCCACCGCCGAGGCCAAGGGGCTGGCGCTGACCGTCGACGCCCTGGACGACCTGCCGCCGGTGACGACCGACGCGCGGACCTTGCGCATCATCCTGACCAGCCTCGTCGACAACGCCGTGAAGTTCACCCAGCGCGGCGCCGTGACGGTCGAGGTGCGCCACGACCCCGAGGCGGGCCACCGCCTGACCGTGCGCGACACCGGCCCGGGTATCCCGCGCGAGGACCAGGCGCGCCTGTTCGTGCCCTTCGAGCAGCTCGAGGCCACGCCGCACAAGCACGTCCCCGGCGTCGGCCTGGGGCTCGCCCTGGTACGCGACCTGACGGAGGCGCTCGGCGGCGAGGTCAGCCTGACCTCGGAGCCCGGGGTCGGCAGCGCCTTCACGGTCCACCTGCCGCCGCGCTGACCCGCGGGGCGGGGCGGCTTCGAGCCGCGACGGGCCGAGGAGACGGCGGACCCCAGCGGTGGTGACTGCAGGCCACAGGGTGGCGCGCCGGGGCGGTGGCTGGGACGTGGAGGGCGCGTCGCGCGGGCCGAGCGGCGGCTGGCACGGAGCTTGATAGGGCGTTCGGGCGACGCGAGGGCGCGGCCGGGGCGGGTGACCGGGCGGCGTGGGCCTCGCGCGAGGACCCAGGAGGACGCCATGGGACGGGTGAAGCTCAAGCGCTTGCAGCGGCAGGAGGCGAAGCGGCGGTCGAAGGGGGCGCCCAGGCTGGTGCACGTCTCGGGGAGCGTCGGGGAGCTGATGGGGGAGACGCCCGAGCAGATCGCGGCGCGCCACGCGGGGGTGAGGGGGCCGCGGGGCGAGGAGCTGCGGGCGCGGCTGATGGAGCGCGTGAGGGAGGGGGTCACGGGGGAGGCCGAGGTGACGGGGCTCATCCAGGCGTTTCGGGCGGCGGGGCTCGGGCCGGTGTCGGACGAGCTGCACCGGATGGCCGGGGACGCGGGGCTGCCGCTGGCGGTGCGGGGGCTGGCCTTCGAGGTGTGGGCCCACGGGCCGGGCGACCAGATCGGCTTCATGATGGACCGGCTGAGCGTGGCGGCGCCGAAGGAGCGGACGCGTTGGTTCCTCCCGATGGTGGCGGGGCTGCTGCTGCGGCCGGCCGACCCCAGCGGCGGGGAGCGGCTGGGGTTCCTCACCGTCGCCACGGGCCCGCTGCCGCGGCTGTTCGACACGCTCGAGGAGGCGCGGGCGGCGGTGGGCGTCGAGGCGCTGACGGCCTACGCGCCGCTGCTCGCGTGCGAGCAGCTCGCGGACGTACACCGGCGCCTGCTCGACGCCATCGTCAACGAGGGGGCCCCCGACGCCCACGCGTGCCTCAGCTGGATCCGGCGCTGCATCCCGTCCGACCTGACGCGGCGGCTGCTGGCGCGCGCCATCGTCCAGCTCGAGGCCGGGGCCGGCGCGGCGCTGCACTGAGCGGCGACCCGGGGAGGGGGGCGGCGCAGCGGGCCGACGCGGTTCGCGCCCCCAGCGTTGCCCGCCGCCCGGGTGCCCCCCAGACTGCGGGCTCCCCCCGAAACCTCCGTCGGGCCGACCGACGCGCGCCGCCCGTTGGCCCCGTCCGCGGGGCCGGCCTCCGTCCGTCCGGCGCCCGACCCCGGACCGGAGCCTCGCCATGGAGTGGACCACCCCCACGCTGACCGACGTCCCCTGCGGGATGGAGGTGACGACCTACCGCAGCGCCGAGCTCGACCCCGCCGAGTTGGCCCCCGCGCCGCCCGCCCGCGAGGCGACCGCCGCGCCGACGTCCAGCCCCGAGTCCTGAGCGCGTGGCGCAGCTCACCGCCCTCGTGCTGGGCTCGGCTGCCGGCGGCGGCTCGCCCCAGTGGAACTGCCGCTGCGGCGTCTGCGCCCGCGTGCGCGCCGACGCGCCGGGCACCCGCCCGCGCACCCAGACCTCGCTCGCAGCCACCGCGGACGGCGCGCGCTGGGTCGTCGTCGGCGCCTCGCCCGATCTGCGCCAGCAGCTGCTGTCCCAGGCGCGCCTCGCCCCCCGCCAGGGCCCCCGCCACTCGCCGGTGGCCGCCGTCGTCGTCACCAACGGCGACATCGACCAGGTCGCGGGCCTGCTGACCCTGCGCGAGCGCTCGCCCTTTTCGCTCTACGCCTCGGACGCCGTCCACGAGGTCCTCGCCGCGAGCCCCCTCTTCGCCGCCCTCGACCCGGCGCTGGTCCCTCGCCGCCGCCTGACCCTCGACGCCCCGACCGACCTCCTCGACGCCGACGGCGCCCCCCTGGGCGTCACCCTCGACGCCTTCCCCGTGCCCGGCAAGGTCCCGCTCTACCTCGAAGATCCCGCCTGCCCGCCCGCGACCGACGTCGCCGACGCCCGCAACGTCGGCCTCACCCTCTCGGCCCGCGGCGGCCCCGGGCGCCTCGTCTTCGTCCCCGCCTGCGCCCGCGTCACCCCGGCCCTCGAGGCGCGCCTGGCCCACGCCGACGCCCTGCTCTTCGACGGCACCCTCTACCGCGACGACGAGCTGCTCCGAGCCGAGCTGGGCCACAAGACCGGCCGTCGCATGGGCCACCTCAGCGTCGGCGGCCCCGACGGCGCCATCGCCGCCCTGGCGCACGTGCCGCTGGGCCGCCGCGTCTTCGTCCACGTCAACAACTCCAACCCCATCCTCGTCGAGGGCACCCCCGAGCGCCGCGCCGTCGAGGCCGCCGGCTGGGAGGTCGCCCACGACGGCCTGGAGCTGACGGTATGAGCCCCTGGCAGCTGGACGTCCCGGTCTCCCCGGCCGAGCTCGAGCGGCGCCTGCGCGACACCGGCGCGCGCCGCTACCACGGCCTGCACCCCTTCCACCGCCTGATGCGCTCGGGCGAGCTGTCGCGCGGCCAGCTCCAGGCCTGGGCCCTCAACCGCTACGCCTATCAGGCGGCCATCCCCCGCAAGGACGCCGCCCTGATGGCCCGCGCCGACGACCCGGCGCTCCGGCGCGCCTGGCGCCATCGCCTCGCCGACCACGACGGCGACGCCCCGGACGACGGCGGCCTCACGCGCTGGCTGACCCTGGCCGAGGGTCTGGGCCTCGAACTCGCCGCCGTCGCCCGCCACGACGGCGTCCTGCCGGCCACCCGCTTCGCCGTCGAGGCCTACGTCCGCTTCGTCGCCGAGCGCAGCCTGCTCGAGGCCGTCGCCAGCTCGCTCACCGAGCTCTTCGCCCCGAACATCATCAGCGAACGCACCGCGGGCCTGTTGGCCCACTACCCGTTCGTCTCCCGCGAGCACCTCGCCTACTTCGACGCCCGGCTGACCCAGGCCCCCCGCGACGCCGACTTCGCCCTCGGCTGGGTCCTCGACCGCGCCCGCACCCTCGACGACCAGCGCGCCGCCCTCATGGCCCTGGTCTTCAAGTGCGACATCCTGTGGGCCCAGCTCGACGCCCTGTACCACGCCTACGTCGCCCCCGGGCACGTCCCCCCGGGCGCCTTCCTCCCCGACGAGGCCGGCCCGTGATCTCCGACGACGCCCGCCCGCGCCTGCGCCCCCACGTCCACCTCCGCTGGGACGCCGTGCGCGCCGCCTGGGTGCTGCTGTCCCCCGAGCGCGCCACCTTCCCCGACCCCGTCGCGCTCGAGATCCTGCGCGCCCTCGACGGCCGCCGCACCGTGGGCGAGCTGGCCGACGCGCTGGCCGCCCGCTACCAGGCGCCCCGCGCCCGCGTCGCCGCCGACGTCACCACCCTGGTCTCCCGCCTCGCCCGAGACGGGCTGGTGCTCACCCGATGAACCCGCCGCCGCAGCCACCGCCCCCGCAGCCGCCGCTTGGCCTGTTGGCCGAGCTGACGCACCGCTGTCCGCTCGCCTGCGCCTGGTGCTCCAACCCGCTGGCCCTGGTGCGCCGCGGCGACGAGCTGCCCACCGACGCCTGGCGACGCGTCTTCACCCAGGCCGCCGCCCTGGGCGTCCTGCAGCTGCATCTGTCCGGCGGCGAGCCGATGGCCCGCCCCGATCTGCCCCAGCTGGTCGCCGCGGCCGCCACGGCCGGGCTCTACACCAACCTCGTCACCTCCGGCGCCCTCGGCGACTTCGCCGCCCTGGCCGCGCTGGCCGACGCCGGCCTCGAGCACGTCCAGCTCAGCCTGCACGCCGACGAGCCGAGGTTGGGCGACGCGCTGGGCGGCCTGCCCGGCGGCCACACCCGCAAGCTGGCCTTCGCCGCCTGGGTCACCCAGCTGGGCCTCGCCTTCACCGTGAACATCGTCGTGCATCGCAGCAACGCCGATCTGGTCCCGGCCCTGCTCGACCTGGCGCAGGACCTGGGCGCCTGGCGCGTCGAGGTCGCCCACGCGCACTACGCCGGCTGGGCGCTGCACAACCGCGCGCACCTGTCCCCCACCGCCCCACAGGTCGCCACGGTCGACGCCGCCGTCCGCGCCTTCCGCCAGCGCCCCGACGCCCCGCCCGTCGACTACGTCGCCCCCGACGCCTTCGCCCGCCGCCCCAAGGCCTGCATGGACGGCTGGGGCGCTCGCTTCCTGGTCGTCGCCCCCGACGGCCGGGCCCTGCCCTGCCACGCCGCCGCGACCCTGCCGGATCTGCGCTTCGACTCGGTCCTCACCCAACCGCTGGCCGACATCTGGCGCGCCTCCCCCGCCTTCCAGGCCTACCGCGGCGACGCCTGGCTGCCCGAGCCCTGCCGCGCCTGCCCCGAACGCGCCCGCGACCACGGCGGCTGCCGCTGCCAGGCCTTCGCCGTCACCGGCGACCCGGCCGCCACCGACCCGGCCTGCGATCGCTCGCCCCACCACGCCGCCTTCCACGCGGCCGTCCACGCACCTGCCTCCGCCCCCCTCGCCCCCCGCCGCTTCTCCTCGCGCCCCCGCCCGCGCCCCAAGGAGGTCTCCCCATGACGATGCCGCCCCGCCTGCTCTTGTCCGCCCTCGCCTGCGCCGCCGTCGTCGCCCTGGCCTGCGGCGCCCCCGAGCGCGACAACGGCTTCGACCCCTACGGCCGCGCCGCCACCCCGCCCCCCCAGGCCCAGGCCCAGCCGGCCGCCTACCGCCCCGGCGACGCGCCCGTCCTGACCCCGCGCGAGGCCGTCCACCGCGAGCCGCCCGCCGAGGGCACCGCCCTGACCATCCAGACCCACGCCTTCCGCCCCGAGCGCCGCGACGCCACCGACGCCCGCATCGCCCAGCTGCGGGCCGCCCCCGGCTTCGCGGTCGACGTCTTCGCCCGCGACCTGGGGCACGCGCGCATGCTGCTGGCCGCGCCGGACGGGACGGTCTACCTGACGCGCCCCGAGCAGCAGGACGTGATGATGCTGCGCGACACCGACGGCGACGGCCGCGCCGACCAGCAGCGCGTCGTCGCGTCGAACCTGAAGGGCGTCCACGGCCTGGCCCTGCGCGGCGACCAGCTGTACCTGGCGGGCAACCAGCGCGTCTGGCGGGCCCGCCGCAACGCCGATGGGACCCTGGGGACGCCACGGCTGCTGGTCGACGACCTGCCCAGCGGGGCGCAGCACCCCAACCGCACCATCGCCTTCGGCCCCGACGGCATGCTGTACCTGTCCATCGGCAGCTCGTGCAACGCCTGCGACGAGACCGACCCCGAGCACGCGACGATGCTGCGCGCCGACGCCGACCTGCGCTCGCGCGAGGTCTTCGCGCGCGGCCTGCGCAACACCATCGGCTTCGACTGGCACCCGGCCACGGGCGAGCTGTGGGGCATGGACCACGGCAGCGACATGCGCGGCGACGATCTGCCGCCCGAGGAGCTCAACCGCCTCACCCGCGGCGCCCACTACGGCTGGCCCTGGGCCTTCGGCAAGCAGCAGCCCGACTACGTGACCGGCCCGCCGCCCGGCGGCGAGTCCCTCGAGGCCTTCGCCGCCCGCACCCAGCCGGCGGTCATGACCTACACGGCCCACGCCGCGCCCATCGGGATGGTCTTCTACGACGGCGACGCCTTCCCGGCCGACCACCGCGGTGACGCCTTCGTGGTCATGCGCGGCTCGTGGAACCGCTTCCCCGCGGTCGGCTACGAGCTGGTCCGCGTCGACTTCGACGAGCGCGGCCAGCCGCGCGCCTTCGAGCCCATGGTCAGCGGCTTCCTCGTCGAGGACGGTCGCGCCCACTTCGGCCGCCTCGCCGGCATCACCCAGGCGCCGGACGGGTCCATCCTGTTCTCGGACGACACCAACGGCATGATCTACCGCCTGCACCGCCCGGCCACCACGGCCGCCCGCTGACCCCGACCACGGAGCACCGCCATGCCTGGCAAATGGCTCGGAACGTGGCCCCTCATCCGGCAGCTGACCCGGCGCAAGGACGGCACCGGGAAGGAGGCCGAGTCCCCGGCGACGCACGCCTTCGTCTCGCGCACCCGAGACGCCGATGTGGCCCGCTCGATCTGCCCCTACTGCGCGGTCGGCTGCGGACAGCGCATCTTCCACCGCGACGGCCAGCTCGTGGCCATCGACGGCGACCCCGAGAGCCCCATCAACGAGGGCACCCTGTGCCCCAAGGGCGCGGCCTCGCACCAGCTGCTGACCCACGAGGGGCGCCTGCTGAAGGCCCGCTATCGCGCGCCCCGGTCGTCGCGGTGGCAAGCGATCGATCTCGAGCAGGCGATGGACATGATCGCCGACCGCGTCTGGGCGTCGCGCGCCCGCTCCTGGCAGACCGAGACCGACGACGGGCAGCCGCTCAGACGCACGACCGCGGTCGCCCACCTGGGCGGCGCGACGCTCGACAACGAAGAGAACTACCTCATCAAGAAGCTCTTCACCGCCGGGCTCGGGATGGTCTGCGTCTCGAACCAGGCCCGGATATGACACAGCGCCACGGTGCCCGGTCTGGGCACCTCCTTCGGTCGCGGCGGCGCCACGACCGCGCAGCAGGATCTCGCCAACGCCGACTGCATCCTCATCCAGGGCTCGTCCATGGCCGAGGCGCACCCCGTGGGCTTCCGCTGGGTGATGAAGGCCCGTGAGCGGGGCGCCACCATCATCCACGTCGATCCGCGCTTTTCACGCACCAGCGCCATGGCGGACGTGTGGATCCCGCTGCGCGCCGGCACCGACATCGCGCTCCTGGGCGGCCTCATCCGCTGGGTGCTCGAGGAGGGGCGCTACTTCGACGAGTACGTCCGCCACTACACCAACGCTTCGGTCATCCTGAAAGAGGAGTACGTCGACGCCGAGGACGGCGACGGCGTCTTCTCGGGCTGGGACGAGCAGCAGCGCTCGTACGACCCGGCCTCGTGGCAGTACGAGGGCGACGACCTGGGTCGGCCGCGGCGGGACATGACGCTGCAGCACCCGCGCTGCGTGTTCCAGGTGCTGCGGCGGCACTTCGCCCGCTATACGCCCGAGAGGGTCCAGCGCGTCTGCGGCATTCCACCCGAGCTGTTCCTCGAGGCGGCGCGCGCCCTGGCCGACGCCAGCGGCCCCGAGCGGACGGCCGCCATCTGCTACTCGGTCGGCTGGACCCAGCACTCCAAGGGCGTGCAGATCATCCGCGCGGCCGCCATCCTGCAGCTGCTGCTGGGCAATATCGGCCGCCCGGGCGGCGGCATCCTGGCCCTGCGCGGGCACGCGTCCATCCAGGGCTCGACCGACATCCCGACCCTGTACGACATGCTGCCGGGCTATCTGCCGATGCCCAAGGCCGAGCCCGGCGACCGGACCCTGCGCGACTACATCGCCGCCCACCGACACGAGCGCGGCCTGTGGGCCGGCTTCGGCGGCTACGCCGTCAGCCTGCTCAAGGCCTACTACGGCCGCTCGGCGACGCCGGACAACGACTTCGGCTTCGGCCTTCTGCCGCGCCTGACCGGCGACCACTCGCACTTCTCCTACTGGGTCGACATGGCCGAGGGGAAGGTCGAGGGGCTGTTCGTGATGGGGCAGAACCCGGCGGTCGGGGCGACGCACGCGCGCCTTCAGCGCAAGGCGATGGCGCGCCTGAAGTGGCTTGTGGTGCGCGACCTCGTGGAGACCGAGACCGCGGCCTTCTGGAAGGACTCGCCCGAGGTCGAGCGGGGCGAGCTGGCGCCCGAGACCATCGACACCGAGGTCTTCGTGCTGCCCGCCGCCGGCCACGCCGAAAAAGAGGGCACCTTCACCAACACGCAGCGCCTGCTCCAGTGGCGCGACAAGGCCGTCGACCCCGAGGGCGACCGCCGCAGCGAGGCGTGGTTCGTCCATCAGCTGGCCAAGCGGCTCATCGCGCGGGCGCGGCGCTCGGACGACCCGCGCGACGCGGCGCTGCGGGCGCTGGACTGGTGGTATCCCGAGGACGAGCATGGAGAGCCGGACGTCGAGGCGGTGCTGGCCGAGATCAACGGCTGGCAGGTCGACTCCGGGCAGGGCAGCATGGGCGTGGTCCACGGGCAGGACCGCGAGGGGCGGCCGCACCACGGCCCGCAGCTGCCCGATTACAAGGCGCTTCAGGACGACGGGTCGACGGCCTGCGGGTGCTGGATCTACTCGGGCGCCCTGGGTCCCGACGGGGTGAACAAGCCGCGCCGCCGCGAGCCGTCCGACCCCTACGGCCACGGCTGGGGCTTCGCCTGGCCGGGCGACCGCCGCATCCTGTACAACCGCGCCAGCGCGCGGCCCGACGGGCTCCCTTGGAGCGAGCGCAAAAAGCTGGTCTGGTGGGACCCGGCCAAGGGCCAGTGGACCGGCCACGACGAGCCCGACTTCCCGGTGGACCGCCCGCCCGACTACCGCCCGGACGACGACGCCCAGGGCATGGACGCCATCGCGGGGGACGCGCCCTTCACCATCCACGGCGAGGGCCTGGGCCGCCTGTTCGCACCGCACGGCCTGCAGGACGGCCCGCTGCCGACCCACTACGAGCCGCTCGAGTCGCCCGAGCACAACGCGCTGTACGGGCGCGAGACCAACCCGCCGGTCACCTGGTACCCTCGGCCGGACAACCGCTTCGCGCCGCCCGGCGACCGGCGCTTCCCCATCGTGCTGACCACCTACCGGCTCACCGAGCACCACACCGCGGGCGGCATGAGCCGGACGCTGTCGCGCCTGTCCGAGCTGCAGCCCGAGATGTTCGTCGAGATGTCGCCCGAGCTGGCCCTCGCGCTGCGCGTCCGCACCGGCGAGCCGGTCTCGGTGGTGACCCTGCGCGGCGCCATCGAGGCCAAGGCCCTGGTCACCCGGCGCATCCGGCCGCTGCGGCTGAACGGGCACCTGGTCCACCAGGTCGCCATGCCCTTCCACTTCGGCTCCGTGGGCGACGTCAAGGGCGACGCCGCCAACGACCTCTTCGGCCTCAGCGGCGAACCCAACGTGACCATCCAGGAGTCCAAGGCCGCGACCTGCACCATCGTCCCCGGCCCGCTGCCGCGCGGCCGGCACTTCCAGGCCTTTTTCGAGCGGCACGCCCAGCCCGACCGAGGCCGACACCCCGAGCAGCCCGCGCGCGACCACGATCCCACGCGCGGCCGCCCCAGCGGCGAGAGCGAGGAGGGCAACGCATGAGCATCGGCGACGGGCCCAGCGGCCCCAACCAGCGCCAGCACGACGCCATGGAGGCGGGCCGCACGGTCGGCTTCTTCACCGACCCGACCCTGTGCATCGGCTGCAAGGCCTGCGAGGTGGCCTGCAAGGAGTGGAACCAGATCCCGGCCGACGGCACCGGGTTCACCGGCCACTCCTACGACCACACCTCGCACCTCGGCGCCTCCACCTGGCGCCACGTCAAATTCGTAGAGCAGGACCTGCCCCGCGGCCACCAGCTCGCCGGCCCGATGACGGGCGAGGCCGACGACGGGGGCGCCGAGCCCGCCTTCCGCTGGGTCTTCCTCTCCGACGTCTGCAAGCACTGCGAGGTCGCCGGCTGCCTCGAGGCCTGCCCGACCGGCGCCATCATCCGGACCGACGCCGGCACCGTCTTCGTGCAGGACGACGTCTGCAACGGCTGCGGCTACTGCGTCGTGTCCTGCCCCTTCGGCGTCATCGACCGGCGCGACGACCCGCTGCCCGGCGCGGGCGGCGCCTACAAGTGCACCTTCTGCCACGACCGCCAGGCGGTCGGCGACACGCCCGCCTGCGCCAAGGCCTGCCCGACCGAGTCCATCCTCTTCGGCCCGCTCGACGACCTGCGCGCCCACGCCCGCCGCCGCGTCGAGCAACTCCGCGACCAGGGCTTCGAAGACGCCCAGCTGTACGACCCGGCCCAGACCTCGGTCCGCGGCACCCACGCCTTCTCGCTGGTGCTCGGCGCCCTCGAGGCCTACGGCCTGCCGCCAAACCCCCAGGTCCCCACCGTCCACCTGCGCCCGGCCTGGACCAGCGCCCTCCTCACCGCCGCCGCCGGCTGGGCGGTCGCCTTCGCCGCCTTCGCCCTGCTCTGACCACGGAGCCCGCCATGGCCATCACCTACGACGAGCGCGAGCTGGGCCCGCGCGCCACGACCGAGGCCGAACCCCGCGACCACGCCCTGCCCACGACCCAGGCCGAGGCCATCGCCGGCGATCACGACGAGGCCGGCTATTACGGCCTGCCCATCGTGCTGCCCCCGGTGTGGACCTGGCAGATCCCGACCTATTTCTTCATCGGCGGCCTGTCGGGCATGGCGGCGGTCCTGGCCTGCGCCGCCCTCTTCGTCGCGGGCGACCCCGCCCTGGTGACGGCGGCCATGGCCCTGGCCGGCGTCGGCGCCGTCCTCGCGCCCGTCCTGCTGGCCTGGGATCTCGGCCGCCCCGCGCGCTTCCTGTACATGCTGCGCGTCTTCAAGTGGCGCTCGCCCATGTCGGTCGGCAGCTGGATCGTCACCTGCTTCGGCGCCGCCGCCCTGCCTGCCCTGGCCCTGTGCCTGCTCTACGACGCCGCGGCCTCGCCCTCGCCCCTGCTCACCGCCGTCCGCGCCGCGGCCATCGCCAGCGCCGCCCTCTTCGGCGCCCTGCTCGCGACCTACACCGCGGTCCTCATCGGCGCCACCGTCATCCCGGCCTGGTCGGTCCACCGGACCCTGCTCCCCGTCCACTTCGGCGCCGCCGGCCTGGGCTCGGCCGCGGCCGCCCTCGAATTGCTGGGCTTCACCCACCCCGCCCTGAACGCCGTCGCCTATGTCGCCATCGCCGTCGAGATCGCCATCGCCCTGCGCCTCGAGCTGGCCCACCACGGCGTCGTCGACCGCCCCACCCGCCACGGCAAGAGCGGCTGGCTCATCCGCTCCGGCGGCCTCGCCACCGGCCCCCTGGCCCTCCTCCTGCGCCTCGTCGGCTGGCGCGAGCTCTCGGCCCTCGCCTTCCTCCTCGGCGCCGCCCTCAGCCGCTTCGGCTGGCACGCCGCCGGCCCCGCCTCCGCCAACGACCCCCGCGCCACCCTGGCCCTGCAGCGCCGCTGACGCCGCCCGGGTCGCCCACGCGCTGGCTCAGGCCATGGCCGGGAGCTCACCACCGGCCGGCGCGCGCGCGCTCCGTTGCGACAGCTCGGCCTTGATGCGCGCCCCGACCCGCGCCGTCGCGGCCTTGTTGAAGCCGGCGCTGACGACCATCCCGACGAAGGGGACCGCCTTGACCAGGCTCTTGCTGGCGAGGACGACTGCGACCTGCGACAGGGCCTTCACCGTCAGCTTGGCGAGCTCGCGCGGCGCGTAGGCGAAGATGGCGCTCTTCTCGGCCGCCAGGAGATCCCGCATCGCGTCGCGGCTCGTGGCCACGCCGTACATACCGATGGACGCCAGCAGGTAGGCGATCTGACGCTCCTGCTCGCGGTCGATGTCGAACCCGTACACGTGGGCCAGCGCCAGCGCCATCTCGATCTCGTACTTCATCATGTAAGCCATGTCCGCCAGGGTGCCCCCGGTCGCGGCGACCACGCCGCCCACCACCGGCAGCAGACCCGCCACGGAGGTGGCGCCGCCCGAGATGGCCGCCTTGGTGGCGTAGTGGCGCACCACGAGGTCGGCCAGCGCCTCGCGACGGGCCGCCGCATAGGTCGGCTTCGGCGTGAGGGGCACCTGGCCCGGCCGCTGGTCGAGGCTGCGGACCACCTCGCGGATGGCGTCGTTGCTCGCCAGGATGCGGTCGATGGCGGTGAGGAGCTGCTGGCCGGCGGGCTGCGAGTCGTGCTGGGTCATGGCGACGCTCTCTGAGTGGGAGACCTGGGAGGGTCGGCGCGGCGTCCGTCCGCGCTTGCCTGGAGAGAGCATCGACCTCGTCCGAACTCTGACAGTTGTGCGGCCGCTCGCGCTCGCACGACGCCTCCCCCGCTCCGTCTTGCGCCGACGAGTCGCCCCCATCGGCGACTACGCGCCTTCCAAGCCTGACACCCATCGCGACGTGCGAGGACGAACCGAGCCGGGCCGCAGCGAGGTCACCACGACAGCCGCGTCACGCCCTCGACGCGATCGAAGTGCGCATCCCGGCTGACCACCGGGAGACCATGCTGGTGTGCGAGCGCTGCGATCCACACGTCATTTTCGGGAATCGGTGTTCCGGCCTGCCGTAGCCGGTCTCTCACGAGCGCATACACACGCGCGGTCTCGGCCTCGATGGCCAGGACGTCGCAAGCGTCGACCAGGGCTTCGAGGAGGGGCTCCAGCGTCGAGCGGTGACGCGATCGAAGCAGGCCGAATCGGTACTCGCCGACGACGATGACGGGCAGCTCGTGGCGTGGCGCCTGGCCCAGCACCTCTGCCAGATCGAGGTCCCCAGCCAGCAGGGCCGAGACGGCGTTGGTGTCTAGAATCAAAGCCAGGTGTCGGGGTCGATGGTCTCGAACTCGGCGCTCACGATGGCGTCGACCTCGACGGTCATCTCGCGCCGTGCCGCTCCGAACACCTGGCGCCACCCCGGCGCCTCGGCTCCTTCGAGCGCGTCCAGCTTTTCCCGGAGGGCCTCGCCCACGAGCTCCTTCAGCGGGCGGCCTTGGAGCGCCGCCGCCGCTTTGATGCGTCGGTAGAGTTCGTTCGGCAGTTCGATGGTCGCCTTCATGCCCGACAACCTACGCGCCGCCTTGTCGCCAAGCAAGCTGGTTTCCTTGCTTGCTGGGCCTCCCTCCGCGCTCGACGACAGGCTGTCGACCGCGCCCCCCTCCTGCCCCGGCCCGCGCCTCATCCCGCGACTTTCGTGACGCCGATCACGCATTCGCACTCCGCCGCGCCCCATGCCATGGTGAAGGCGCGCCACACGCGGGAGCCCCACCGATGACCCGATGCATCTCGTGCGAAGTCGGCCGCGCCATGGGCTGCCACACCTACTGCTGTAAGCTCCTCGTCCGTCTGCAGCCCGACGAGGCCGCCGCCCTCTTCCCCGACGCGCCCGACCGCCGCTGGGTCGACAAGGCGCCCGACGGCTGGTGCGTCCACCTCGACCGCGCCACCCACGCCTGTGACATCTGGTCGCGCCGCCCCCGGGTCTGCCGCGAGTACTTCTGCAACGACGACTTCCTTCTCCAGATCGCCCTCCGCCACGGCCCCGTCCGCCTCGTCGATCTCGTGCGCCTGGCCCAGACCGCCTACATCCCCAAGGAGACCTACCGCCGGGTCCCCGAGCCCCCGCCCGACGACCAGGCCCGTTGATGTCCCGTTGACGCGCTCGGCGGTGCACGACGAGCCCCGGCCGGCGTACAGTGGCGCCCTCGCGGACGCGACGGAGGCGGGCGGATGGGCGTTTACGTGCTGGATTTCCACGAGATCGACCCGACTCAGCTCTCGGTCGTGGGCGGCAAGGGCGCGCACCTCGGCGAGCTCTCGCGCCTCGAGGGCGTCGTCGTGCCGGCTGGGTTCTGCGTCACGACCGGCGCTTTCGAGCGGGTCGTGGCCGCCGCGCCGTCGATGGACCACCTGCTCGACCGCCTCTCGCTGCTCGAACCGGACGACCGCCAGGCGATCGCCGCGCTCAGCGCCGAGGTCCGCGAGATCCTCGAAGCCGTCGCCATCCCCGACGATCTGGCCGCCGAGATCACCGACGCGCTCGCCCGCCTCGACGACCAGGACGCCTACGCCGTCCGCTCCAGCGCGACGGCCGAGGACCTGCCGACGGCCTCCTTCGCGGGGCAGCAGGACACCTACCTGAACGTCGTGGGGCCGGCAGCGGTCCTCGAGCACGTCCGCCGATGCTGGGCCTCGCTCTACACCGAGCGGGCCGTGGCCTATCGCCTGCGGAGCGGCTTCGACCACCGAAGGGTCCAGATGGCCGTCGTCGTACAGCGGATGGTCTTCCCGCAGGCCGCGGGCGTCCTGTTCACGGCCGACCCGATCACCGGCCACCGCAAGGTCGCCTCCATCGAGGCCGTCTTCGGCCTCGGCGAGGCGCTGGTCTCGGGCGTGGTGAACGCCGACGTCTTCAGGGTGCGCGACGGCCACATCCTCACCCGCTCCATCGCCTCCAAGCGACTCGCCATCCTGCCCTCGCCCGCCGGCGGCACCCAGCAGGCGCCCATCGAGCCCGGCCGCCAGCAAGAACCCGCCCTGACGGACGACCAGGTCGCGCGCCTCGCGCAGCTCGGCCGGCGCCTCGAGGCCCACTTCGGCCGCCCCCAGGACATCGAGTGGTGCCTGGTCGGCGACGCCTTCCACATCGTCCAGAGCCGGCCCATCACCACGCTGTTCCCCATCCCCGCGGCGGCCGACGACCACGACCGCGTCTACGTCTCGGTCGGCCACCAGCAGATGATGACCGACCCGATGAAGCCGCTGGGCCTGTCGATGTGGCAGCGCTCGGCCGGCCGGCCCATGTTCGAGGCGGGCGGCCGGCTGTTCGTCGACGTCACCCAGCAGCTGGCCTCGCCCGCCAGCCGCGCGGGCCTGATGGCGATGCTGGGCAAGTCCGACCCGCTCATCGGCGACGCGCTCCAGCAGCTCGTCGACCGCGGCGACTTCCTGCCACCGCCGCCGGACCAGGCGCCCGCCGGGCCGCCGCCCAAAGGCCCGCCCGCCCCCATCGAGACGGATCCGTCCATCGTCACCGCCCTCATCGACCGCGCCGAAGCCTCGCTCGCCACCTTGAAGCGAGAGATTGAGCCCCTGTCCGGACCTGCGCTGCTCGACTTCATCCTGGCGGACCTCGAGGAGCTCAAGCGCCTCGCCTTCGATCCCCAGAGCCTCCAGGCGCTCATGGCCGGCATCCAGGCCGCCTGGTGGCTCAACGACCAGCTCCAGACGTGGCTCGGCGAGAAGAACGCGGCCGACACGCTCACCCAGTCGGTCCCCAACAACGTCACCTCCGAGATGGGCCTGGCCCTGCTGGACGTCGCCGACGCCATCCGCCCGCACCCCGAGGTCGTGGCCTTGTTGCGGCGCACCAGGGACGACGCCTTCCTGGACGCGCTGCGCGACCTCCCAGGCGGGCCAGAGGCGCGCGACGCCATCGACGCCTGGCTCCAGAGGTACGGCGTGCGCTGCGTCGGCGAGATCGACATCACCCGCCCGCGCTTTCGCGAGCGCCCCTCGACGCTGCTGCCCATCCTGCTGGGCCACACCGAGCACGCCGAACCCGGCGCCGCCCAGCGCCGCTTCGAGCGAGGCCTTCGTCAAGCGCAGGACAAGGAACGAGAGGTGCTCGAGCGCCTGCGCACCCTCCCCGAGGGCGAGGCCAAGGCCGCCGAGACCAAGCGCATGATCGATCGGGTCCGGACCTTCGCCGGCTACCGCGAGTACCCCAAGTACGCCATGGTGAGCCGCTACTTCGTCTACAAGCAGGCCCTGCTGCGCGAAGCCGACCGCCTCGTCCAGGCCCACGTCCTGCGCGACCCCGAAGACCTCTTCTTCCTCACCCTCCCCGAGCTGCACGACCTCGTCCGCACCCACCAACTCGCCCCCCAGCTCGTCCGCCAGCGCAAGGACACCTTCCGCGCCCACCAGGCCCTCACGCCGCCCCGCGTCCTCACCTCGGACGGCGAGGCCATCACCGGCTCCTACCGCCGCACCGACCTGCCGCCCAACGCCCTCGTCGGCCTCGCCGTCTCGTCCGGCACCGTCGAGGGCCGCGCCCGCGTCATCCTCGACCTCGCCCACGCCGACCTCGAACCGGGCGACATCCTGGTCACCCCCTTCACCGACCCCAGCTGGACGCCCCTCTTCCTCTCCATCCGCGGCCTCGTCACCGAGGTCGGCGGCCTGATGACCCACGGCGCCGTCATCGCCCGCGAGTACGGCCTCCCCGCCGTCGTCGGCGTCGAAAACGCCACCCGCCTCATCCGCGACGGCCAACGCCTCCGCGTCCACGCCACCGACGGCTTCGTCGAGCTGCTCTCGGAACCAACGATCACAGTGGGAGTCACCTCGGCATGACGCGTGGAAAGCAACCGTGTCCCTGTTGCGGGCACTGCACGCTCCCAGAGCGAGGCCGCTTCGAGATCTGTCCAGTCTGTCTGTGGGAGGACGACGGCCACGACGACGTGGACGCCCACGTGGACCGAGGGGGACCGAACGCAGGCATGACCCTGTGGCAGGCGCGAGCGAACTTCCTGAAGTTCGGAGCCTGTGGCGAAAGGGTCGCGAAGCTCACGCGCCGCCCGGCCTCAGACGAACCCAAGACTCGCCACTGGTCCCTGCTCGATGGCGTCGCGGTCGAGTTGATCCCGGCGACCGACGTAACGCCCTGGAACCTCCTCCACGACGGAACCATAGTCGGGCTTCAGCGGCACGGCGATCGCGTCTCCGTACGCGTCGAAATCGCGTATCTGAGGACGCGATACCAAGCGCCAGGCGACGGTTTTCAGCTCGAGTTACTCGACGGCTCGAAAATCGAGTACATCCCCTACGATGAACCTCCGATCTCGTCGCTCGACGAGATTGCCAGCCTCGAACCGGAAATCGTCAGCGCCGACACCGAAGATGGAACCGTCTCGGTCTGGGGCAGCGACGGCGCGCTCCGACTCCGCTACCACGCTCTCGCTCTGCGGCTCGACGACGGCTCCCCGCTGTCTCTTTCAGCTCTCGTCGAGTGCGCTAGGGCGTATTGGGATGAGTGGGAGCGCCAGCGGCCGTAGGAGAGGGTCCGCTCTGAAGCTTGCCCAATGGGCCGGCGGCTCACTGACAGAGAGGGACGCGCCCTCGCGAGGTTTGTAGCGATACCGACACGTACGCACGTCACCTCGGTCGCAGGGTCGCCCGAGGGTGCGACCGCGTTCAGCAGCAGAGGGGATGGACCATGGAGATGACCGTCACCGAGCTCCGCAGCCGATTGGACTCCGTCCTCGACCAGGTCGCAGAGACGGGCGAGCCTGTCGAGATCGTGCACCGGGGGCGCAGGCTGCGTATCACGGTCGCCGAGTCGGCCCCAAGACGTTCGCGCTCGACCAGCTCACCCCTCATCCGGGCGCCTTCGTCGGCGATCTCGGCGACATCGTCTCGATGGACTGGTCCGACACGTGGCATGGCGCCGAAAGCAATGCTCGGTCCGCAGGTTCCGACGAAGCATGAGCCTCGTCTGGCTCAGCCCCCGCCCGCCGCCAACACGGAGCCCAACGACTCGCCGGCCTGCGCCACCGGATAGAACTGCCGGACCCACTTGCGGTAGGCGCCCACCGGGCCGTCGCCGTCGGCCAGCGCGGGGCGTGGCAGGTGGACTTTGTGCTGCCAGATGGGAAGGTCCTGGGCGACGTCTTCGGCGTAGCTGACGATGCCCTTGTTGGCGATGCGCTCGGCCAGCCAGCCGCCCGGCAGCCAGAACAAGAGCGGGTGGATGTCCTTGGGCCGCAACCGTTTGTCGACGGCCATGGCGATGCGCAGGAGCACGCGCTCGGGGCCGACGGGCATGGGCAGCACCAGCTGGCGGGTGCGCAGGCCCAGGTTGCGGACCTCGACCTCGACCTGCGCGTAACCCAGTCCCTGCTGGTGGATGCGGATCTCGGCCTGGAGGCGCCCCTTGCCCGAGAAGCCGCGCGGCCGCGCAAAGCCGTAGCAAGCGTGCAGGAACGCGCCCTCGGCGCGCAAGGGCTCGCGCTCCACCACGTCCTCGTAGCCGTGCACGGCGGCGAAGTGGCCGATGTCGACCGAGTTCTCGGCGATCTCCTGGGGATGCCCCCGCAGGTCGAAGACGTGCTCGCGCCAGGCGGTCCAGCCCTCGGTGTCGGTCTCGGCGATTTCGAAGGCTGGTGACTCTCCGGCCGTGCCGTACCAGGCGAACACCAGGCCGTTGCGCTCGACCAGCGGCCAGGCCCGGCTGCGGGCGGCCGGCGGCACCTTCCGGCCGTACGGGGTCGACGCGCAGGCGCCGTCCACGTCGAAGCAGAAGCCGTGGAACGGACAGCGGAGGGTCTCGCCTTCGACCCGGCCGCCGACGCCCAGGTCGGCGCCCAGGTGCGGGCAGTACGCGTCCAGCAGCGCCGCCCGCCCCGACGCGGTGCGGAAGACGACCAGCTCGCGGCCGGCCAGGGTGCGCCGCCACACCGCGCCGGGCGGCAGATCGGCGGACAGGCCCAGGCAATACCAGGACGACGGCACGGGCAGGCCGATGGCCGGCGGTGTGGGGCTCATGGCATCCTCCTCGCGGGCGCTTCGAGCGGCTGGGCCACGGTCTCGCCTCCGCCTCGCGGCCGCAGCATGGCCCCGCCGCCGATGCCGACGTAGTCCAGCGCGGGGTTGCCGCTGGCCCAGGCGCGCTCGACCTGCTGCTGGCAGCGGTGCCACAGCTCCGGCCGATAGCCGAACCGGAACATCACCAGCAGCACGCCGTAGGGCATGAGCCGCGGCGACGCCCACCACTCGTCCAGCGTCCCCCACAGCGGAAACAGGCCGACCCGCAGCGCGCGCAGCGGGCGCGGCGTCGCGGTCTCGGCGCTGCGCAGGTACTCGCCGAACGTCAGCCAGCGCTCGCCTTCGACCGTTCGTGGCGGCAGCTTGGGCTCGGGGGCGTGCGACAGCGCCACCAGGAAGGCGCTGCCGGCCATCCACAGCCACGGATCCAGCGCCAGCGGCAGCGCGGTCGACCCAGCACCGGGCGCCCCAGCCGGCAGCGCCCACGTGGCATACAGCAGGTTGGCACCGGCATACAGCGCGCCGACGACCGGCACCATGGCCAAGAACCAGGCCCACAGCCGATGCTGCCACGCCATGGCCAGGTACCAGCCCAGCAGCAGCACGGCCAACCCGGTCGAGCCGTTGAGCGAGCGCCAGTCCGGAGCCGCGACGTCGCCGCGCAGCCCCTCGACCGCGCAGGCGGCCACCAGCAGCCAGAAGGTCACCGCCGCCTGGAAGACGAAGTGCCCCGCACGCGCCGTGCGGGTCGTGTGGAAGACGCCGTACAGGAAGACCTGCAGATCGAAGCTGAGGAACGTCAGCTGCGTCATCGGCGCCACCATCGCCATGCGCAGAAAGCGGCCGAGCGCCGGCCCCCTGCCGTCCTCCGGGGCGACCAGCCAGCTCGCGTGACGCAGCAGCCACCCGTGCTCGCCCGAGGGCGGCGCGAACAGCTCGGTCGGTCCGCCGGCGGCGTCAGGCTGCCAGGGCGAGGCGGCGGGGTCGAGAGGCTGGCTCATGGGGGGCTCCATGCGAATCCGCTTTCGGACAGTCTCTGCCGCAACTCGCTGCCAAAGAAAAGCCCGGGTCGGGGTCCATGCGCCGGATGGCGGCGGCGCCTCGAGCGCGCGCAGGACGCATACCCGAGCGCGCGGGGCCGTCGCCGCGTCGACGTCGCCTCCGGTCACGACCACCCGCGTCACCTGCAGGTCGGCCCCGTACGCTTCGGCCAGCGCCACCGTCATCCCCCGCGAGTACGACCTCCCCGCCTTCGTCGGCGTCGAGCACGCCTCCTGCCTCATCCGCGACGGCCAACGCCTCCGGGTCCACGGCACCGACGGCTTCGTCGAGCTCCTGGCCTGATCCCCACCCGCCAGATGTGCCAGCCCCGCCGCGTCCTCCGCAACCGGGGGCTCGGTTTCGCCTCGCAGTGTGGTTGACCCCCACCGGCCGTTGGCCGATGCTCCTCGTGCAGCCAACAGCACGTCCGAGGGCTATCATGCGGGTCAGCGTCATCGTTTCGATCGCCCTCCTCGGCTGTGGGGACATTCAGGTAGCGCCGCAGCACGAGACCGATGCGAAGGACGACGCGACCGCCCCGGTGAGCTGCGACGACACCGGGGCGTGCGTCTCCAAAGCGAGCTGCCTCGTCGGCACGTGCGACCAGGACACCAACACGTGCAGCTTCGCTCCCAAGGCGGGGACGTGCTTCGTGGACGGGGTCTGCGCCCAAGCCGGCCAGGAGCAGCTCGGCGACCGCTGCAAGCTCTGCGATCCCGAGACGATCGCCACGGCGTTCGTCAACCGAAAGTGCGACGGCGGCCAGGTGTGTAGCCCCTCGACCGGAACCTGCGAGCCCCCCGCCGACCCGGATGCCGCCGGGCAGGACGCCGATCCCCAACCCGACGTGGTCGAGGACGTGCACGACGACGTGCTCGGAGATGTTACCGTGGGAGACGCCGAGCTCGACGGCGACGGCGGCCCCGTCGAGGACGCGGGCCCGGACGCCGTCGGCGCCCCTTGCACGCCCTTCACCGAAGACACTCCGCAGGCGTCCGGCTGTCCCACCGGGCTCTTCTGCATGCCCGACTCGCAGGACGCCAGCGTCGGAGCCTGCCACGCGCCGGGACCGGCCCCGCTGTACGCCGCCTGCGGCGGACCGAACGACTGCAGCGCCTTCCTCGTTTGCAGCGCAGGGTTCTGCAAGCACCTCTGCAACCCCGCGGACTCGTCCGTGGCCCCGCCGTGGGGCTGCGACGGGACCGAGACCTGCATGGGCCAGTTTTCTGGAGGCGTCGCGTCGGCCATCGGCGCCTGCGATCCGCTCTGTGACCACGGCGCCACGCCCGCTTGTCCGAGTGGCCTCCTCTGTAAGCACAACACCATCACGGGGGCCGAGTTCGATTTCTGCGAACGCCCGGCCGCCGGCGCGCCCCTCGATGGCGGCGACGCGTGCGACCCCGTCGACGCGGCGGTGCAGAGGCCCTGTAACGACCACGGAACCCTCTGCATCGCGACGGGCGGGCCCGACTCCGACACGGCGCTCTGCGTCGAGCTCTGCCGCGTTGCTGCCGGGACCTCCTTTGGCACTCCCAGCCCGGACTGCGAGAGCTCGGCCGACCTCTGCGCGGACTTCTTCGGGCTCGCGTTCGGAGGCTGCTGCGGCAGCGGGATCGGTTGCCCCCGCTGACGGCAGACGGCGAGCTCCAGTGCCCCCAGGGGGAGCGTTCAGAGTGGGCGGTTCGGGGCCATGAACGCAGGCCGCGAGGCCTCACTGCCAACCACCTCGTGGACGCGCGTTCCGCACCGAAGCCACCGCGCCGTGGCTTACAGTGCTTGCGCTCTGGGATTGCCGGAGAGCGACGCATGCGCGGTCATCCCAATCATGTTGGCAGAGACACGCCTCTCGCCCAGGCCCAAAGGACCTCGCGACGAGGGGGCGGGTGTCCCGAACGAGCCGCCACCGACCGCGCCGAACACCCCGAGGGTTCCTGGTCGGCGTGTGCGTCCGTCGTCTACCGCGTCAGAGCCAGCGGAAGGCGCGCGCGAGCTGGGCTCGGCCGTTGTCGTGGAACCAGCGGCCGTGGGCGAAGACGACGCGCTCGGGGTTCCAGGCGAGCATGCGGGCGAGGTCGGCGCGGGCTCGGCCGCGGCCGAGGAGGAAGGAGAGCTGGAGGTCGAGCGGGGTCTGGCCGTCTGGATGGGCCGCGGCGCCGAGGCGGACGAGCGGACGGGCGAGGGGCGGGAGGCGGTCGAGCTCGTGGGCCTGGATGAGGTCGGTGAGCACGAGGGTGCGCGACGGCCGATGGAAGAAGACGACCTCGGCGAGGAGGGGGCTGCCGCGGAAGATGAGCTGGTCGACGTCGGCGGCCCAGGCGCCCGGGGGAGCGTCCTCGAGGTCGGCGTCGAAGGAGACCGCGACACCCTGGCTGGCGGCGCGGCGGCGGACGCCGGGAGAGGCCCAGGCGATGGCGTCGGGGAAGGCCTGCTGCCAGGCGGGGATGAAGGCGTAGTGGAGGCGATTGGGCGAGACCAGGTGCGCGACCGGGCCGAGGGCGGAAATGGCGCCGAGGAGCTCGGGGACCGGCTCGCTCGGCGAGTGGAGGAGCAACGAGCCGTCACCCAGCCGGATGACCGTCATGCGGGTGGTGAACGGAACTCCCAGGGGACCGACCGCCATGCGGATGACGCCGCCCTCGACGATCCAGACGTCCTCGGCGACGGGCCGGAGCGTGTGCGTGGGTGTGTACGGCGTGACGGGCATGAAAGCAGGTGCGGCGTCTTGCTGGGCGCGTTGGCGGACGTGGAGGGAGATCGGGAGACGCCGCGCCATCGGCAACGGGTCCACGCGTTGATGACCTGGCGAGGTGAGCGCTCGATCTCCGGGCAAGCCCCCTCAGCCTCCACAGGCGCAGGGGCCCATCCCGCTCGAGATCAGTCATCCTCCCTACAGGGCGGCGGCTCGGCGGCCGGCGCGTCGGAGGCCTCGGCCGCCTCCTGCGCGGCGCGGTGCGCGCGCATGGCCGCGCGGCGCTTGTTGCGCTTGCGGTTTCGCTCGGCGAGGCGCAAGTCGTCCAGGTAGAGCTGCTCCACCTTGCGCCGAGCCCAGTCGTTCTTGCGCAAGAAGGCGAGGCTGGACTTCACGCTCGGCTGGTTGCCGAAGCAGCGTAGCGGAACCCGCGCGGCCAGCCCCGGCCAGCCGTAGCGCTCCACCAGCGTCTCCAAGAGGGCCTGCAGCGTGACGCCATGGAGCGGATTGTTGGGTTGCTCGTCGCTCACGCGGCGGGACTATACATGGTCTGGGCACGTTCTGGACGCTCAGCGCAGCTCATGAGTTTCTCCGCGTCCAAGGGACGCCACGGGCGGCCCTCTGGCAGAGCGATGCGCAGACTCGACGGCGTCAGCCGGAGAGGCCGACGGGCTCAGGCTGGGCGAGCGTCGCTGTAGAACTCGTCCAGGGTCATGACGCGCACCGGCAACCGACACTGGACCTGGAACTCGAGGATCTCGACCAGCTCGTCCATCAGCACTCGGTTGGTGCGGGTCGTGTGGTAGTGGGAGAGATTGGTCACGCGGTCTGGGATGGCGTCGCCCCAGGGCGGCTCGTTCCCGATGGCTTCGATCTCCCATACCACCCGCTCCGACGACAGGGCCGCGAGCTCGTCGCGGATGGCCCGGGCATCGGCCAGGGCTTTGTCGGCAGCGTCGGGCTCCAGCCGCCCCTGGTACAGGTCGTTCATCAGCTCGGGGAACCGGGTGCCCCAGCCCTCGGGCTCCAGGTGGAAGCTGATGGTGGAGAAGAAGCTATGCAGCAGGGCTTGCGACCCCACCTCGGTGAAGATGTTGTCGATCTCCAGACCCACGGTCATGCCGGCCTCCAGGGAACGAGCCCATCGGTGGCCCCTGATACCGCTCCCCCTCGGAACACGTCAATCCCCGCTAGCACCCACGCCCCCCGTAGCTTGCCCCCGAACTTCGACCCGGGTGCGGTCGTCCCTCCCTTGCCGGACGAAACCACCCCATGGGCGCTCACGGCGGTATCCACCCAGCTCGAGCCCGCCCACGGGAGCTGCGCCCCTGGACCGAAAGCGCTAGCGCGCGAAGACCAGGACGCGCATCGGGACCTCGGCGACGCCCTTCTTTGCGGAGACCTTTCCAAAGAGCTGGCGGCCCCGGAACTTCTCGGCCTCGGCTTGGAGCTGAGCGACGGGGCGGCGGCTCCAGTGGTCGGTGTTCCAGCCGAGCTCGGTGATGGCGACGGAGGTGGCGGCGCGGGGGTCCGCGATGGCGACGATGAGCACCTGCTTGGCCCCGCTCGGGATGTCGGGGGTGCCGTAGTAGACCACGGTGTACCGCATGTCGGCGACCAGCGAGGCCTCGAAGACCAGGTTGTCGTAGCCGTGCTGTTGGCGCGCGGCGTCGACCGCCATGTCCCGCGCGCGGCGGAGCACCTCGTCCGAGGACGCGTTGGCGTCGAGCGGCGCGTTGGCGGCCGCCTTGGCCGCCTCGGCGCGACGCCGCAGCTCCTCCTCGGGCGTCTCCCACGGGGTGCCGTCGTTGACGGGCAGCGCGCGCGCGCGCACCGGCCGCCCGGCGATGTCCAGGCCGCCCTGGGACCGCACCGAGAAGTGCGTCGCGATGACGACGGACTTCAGCCACTCGCCTATGGAGACCACCCGCAGCTTGGCGTCAAAGGCCTCGCGGCCCGTGAGGTCTGACCGGATGCGCACGGACCGCGCCGGGTCGCCCGCATACCTCGCCTGGGCCAGCGCCTCGACGAAGGCCTCGAGCGCGTCGGCGTTGGCGTCCCACTTCTTCTGCACGACCGCCGCGCGCTGCCAGACGAGCGCACCGGCCAACAGCAGGTCGACCGCGGCGTGGTAGTGCACGAGGGTGTTGCTCACGAACCGGTAGCGCCGATACGTGCGGCTGTCGTCCTCGAACGAAAGGACCTGCCCACTCGCAGGGTGCGGCGTGCCGGTGGCCAGCGCCGGCTCGAGATCCGCCAGGCGCAGGTACGCCTCGAAGACCTTCGGTCCGCCCTCCCCCTTCAGCGCCGCCAACACCCCCGTCAGGTGCGCCTTCAGCGGCTCCAGAGGCACCTTCTTGTAGGCCGCGACCCGGCGCTTGATGGGCGTCTCCTCGATCTTCTTCACCTCGGCCGCGATGGCCGCGAGCGGCGCGTCCAGCTTCGCCAGCGCCTCCTGCTCGGCCGGCAGCCGCGTCAACAGCGGCTTCAGCAGGGCCGACACCCGCGCCACGCGCGCCAACGTCGCCTCGAGCTCGATCGTCACCATCGGGTGGTGCGCCGGGTCCTCGCTCTTCAGGTTCGCCAGCACCTGCGCGGGGCTGTCGACCGCGAAGGCCGCCCCCAGGCGCGCCCCCACGTCGGCCACGGTCCGCAGCGACACCGCCAGGAACTTGCCGCCCGGCGTCTCGTAGACGCCGTACTCGCTCCCGGGCTCCACCGCGGCGAGGACCGACTTGGTGGCGCCATGGGAGTCGTACTCGCGGTTGGCGAACGAGACGAACGCCTTGGCCGACCACGCCGTCCGCTGCATGCGCCGGTCCACCTCGGCCGCCGCGGGCGCCGGCTGCGCGAGCCCGCCACGCGGCGCCACCGCGCCCATCACCGCCACGAGCACCACGACCCCGGCCAGCCCCTTCGCCATGACGCCTCTCCTGCGACCCGATGTGCCTGGCCACCTTCCAGGCCACGGCCGCTCGCTGTCAACCGCGGCTCCTGCGCGGAGGACACGTTACCGCGGAAACGTGTCCCTCGGGTCGGCAGGGTCGGCAGGCCGGCGGGTCGTTGAACGACGTTGCCGCGGAAGCGTGTCCCTCGGGTCGGCAGGCTGGCGGGTCGTTGAACGACGTTACCGCGGAAACGTGTCCCTCGGGTCGGCAGGCTGGCGGGTCGTTGAACGACGTTACCGCGGAAACGTGTCCCTCGGGTCGGCAGGGTCGGCAGGCCGGCGGGTCGTTGAACGACGTTGCCGCGGAAACGTGTCCCTCGGGTCGGCAGGCTGGCGGGTCGTTGAACGACGTTACCGCGGAAACGTGTCCCTCGGGTCGGCGGGCCGGCGGGTCGTTGAACGACGTTACCGCGGAAACGTGTCCCTCGGGTCGGCAGGGTCGGCAGGCCGGCGGGTCGTTGAACGACGTTACCGCGGAAACGTGTCCCTCGGGTCGACAGGGTCGGCAGGCCGGCGGGTCGTTGAACGACGTTAC
>JAWLBL010000012.1:156159-156223 GCA_041687695.1 Myxococcota bacterium
GCGGGTCGTTGAACGACGTTACCGCGGAAACGTGTCCCTCGGGTCGACAGGGTCGGCAGGCCGG
>JAWLBL010000012.1:156323-176547 GCA_041687695.1 Myxococcota bacterium
CGGGTCGTTGAACGACGTTACCGCGGAAACGTGTCCCTCGGGTCGGCAGGCCGGCGGGTCGTTGAACGACGTTACCGCGGAAACGTGTCCCTCGGGTCGGCAGGCCGGCGGGTCGTTGAACGACGTTACCGCGGAAACGTGTCCCTCGGGTCGACAGGGTCGGCAGGCCGGCGGGTCGTTGAACGACGTTACCGCGGAAACGTGTCGCTCGGGTCGGCAGGCCGGCGGGTCAGTGGGGGCCGAAGGCGCGGATGACGCGGCGCTCGACGCGGGCCTTGAGGCGGCGGCGGAAGCCGTCGAGGTCGTCGGGGTCGAGGTACATGGCGTGGACGTAGAGGAACCGGCGGTCGCGGGAGACGTCGAGGGAGACCGAGCCGGGGGTCAGGGTGACCAGGGTCGCCAGGATGGTGATCTCGGCGTCGCTGCGGACGTCGAGGGGGACGGCGACGACGCCGGGGCGCATGCGGTGACGGGGCGTGATGACGTCGTAGGCGACGCGCAGGGAGGCGAGGACGAGGTCCCAGGCGAAGACCGCGAGCAGGATGGCGAAGTGGCGGACGCGGGTGGCGTAGCCGGTCGAGCCGACGAGGGGCTCGAGGACCCACAGGACGGCGTAGCCGACGAGGAGGCCGACCATGAAGCTCTCGGCGGTCAGCTCGCCGCCGATGGCGACCCAGACGAAGGCGAGCAGGAGGTGGATGCTGAGGCTGCGGGTCATCGGGGGACCCCCTTGGGGCCCAGGACGGCCTGGAGGTAGGCGGTAGGATCGCGCAGCTCGTCGGCGGCGGCGCGGGCGATGTCGACCAGGGGCTCGGCGAACAGGCCGACGAGGACGGTCAGGGCCGCGAGGGCGGCCGTGGGGAGGACGAGCGCGAGGGGGACGGGGCGGCCGGTGGGTCCGGTGGCGAGCGGCGGGGCGACCGGGTGGGGGGCGAGGAAGGCCTTGACCCAGATCTTGGTCATGGACAGCAGCGTCAGCAGGCTGACCAGCACGGCCACCGCGACGATGGTCCACTGGCGGGCCTCGAGGCCGGCGCCGAGCACCAGGAGCTTGCCCCAAAAGCCCGACAGCGGGGGGATGCCGGCCAGGGCCAGGGCGGGGACCAGGAAGAGCGCGGCCAGGGCGGGCCGGTGGGCGTACAGGCCGCCGATGCGCGACAGGTCGTAGCTGCCGGCGGCGCGGCGGATGAGGCCGCTGACCAGGAAGAGGCAGCTCTTGGCCAGGATGTTGTGGACCATGAAGAAGATGGCGGCGAGCAGGCCCAGGCGGGTGTCGAGGGCGAGCCCGAAGACGATGTAGCCGATCTGGCTGATGATGTGGAACGACAGCAGGCGCCGCAGATCGTTCTGGGCCACGGCGCCGAGGACGCCGGTGAGCATGGTCAGGGCGGCGGCGACGGCCAGGAGATCGTGGGTGAAGGCGACGTCCTGCCGGAAGAGCAGGGTGAAGGTGCGGATGAGGGCGTAGGTGCCGACCTTGGTCAGCATGCCGGCGAAGGCGGCGGTGGTCGCGACCGGGGCGGCGGGGTAGGAGGCGGGGAGCCAGAAGAAGAGCGGGAAGAGGGCCGCCTTGATGCCGAAGGCGCCCATGAACAGGACCGAGGTCGCCGTGACCAGGGCCGGCGTCTCGGCGCGGCGCAGGGCCAGGGCGAGGTCGGCCATGTTGAGCGTGCCGGTCATGCCGTAGACCAGACCGACGCCGATGAGGAGCAGCAGCGAGGCGACGAGGCTGAGGACCAGGTACTTGAGCGCGCCCTGCAGCTGCGCACGCGTCGGGCGCCCCTTCGGCCCGAACAGCAGCAGGACGAAGGAGCCCATCAAGAGCACCTCGAACCAGACGTAGAGATCGAAGAGATCGCCGGCGAGGTAGCTGCCGCAGACGCCGAGCACCATCAGGTGCAAGAGGGGCTGGAAGCCGATGGTCACCTCGCGGTCATCCAGATCGATCGCGGCGTAGGCCGAGGTGGCCAGGCCGATGACGCCGGTGACGACCAGCATCAGCGCGCTCAGGTGGTCGGCGACCAGCGTGATGCCAAAGGGCGCCGGCCAGCCACCGACCTGCGTCGCGATGGGCCCGTGGGCGCGCACCAGGGCCAGCAGCCACACGGCGACGGCCAGCAGCAGCGCCATGCCGCCGACGCCGAACAGCCGCCGCAGCCAGGGCAGGCGCCCGGCGACGAGCGACAGCACCGCCGCGATGAGCGGGATGAGCAGCGGCGCGGCGAGCAGGCTCTCGGGCCTCATGGGGGCGCCTCGTCGGCGTCGGCCTGGTCCGCGGTCTCGAGCCCGCCCGAGACCTGGCCGTCGGGGGGGCGGTCGTCGAGCTGGTCGACGTCCCATGTGCCCTCGACGTCCTCGACGCGCTTGAGCAGCACCATCGTGAAGGTCAGCAGGCCGAAGCTGATGACCAGCGCGGTCAGGATGAGCGCTTGCGGCAGCGGGTTGGCGAAGGGCTGCGTGAGGGCCGTCTGGTCCGGCGGGATGATGGCCGGGCCGCCTCGGGTCACGCGGCCCATCGCGAAGAGCAGCAGGTTGACGGCGTTGGTGCCGAGCATCAGGCCCATGAGGATGCGCACCATGTTGCGCTGCAACAAAAGGTGCACGGTCACGCCGAACAGCGCCCCGGTGAGCAGGACGAGCAGGGCGTTCATCGGGGGCCCTCGGGGCCGGGGACCTCGTCGCGGGGCGCGAGGCCGAAGACGCCGACCAGCAGGACGCCGACGACGACCAGGAAGATGCCGGTGTCGAAGAGGATGGGCGAGCCGAGCTTGATGAAGGCGTTTTCGAACCAGACGCCGGTCAGGAACGGCTCGCCGACCAGCGGGCCGACGAAGCCCGACAGGGCGACGAGGGCGACGCCGGCCCCGATGACCGGCCGCGGGCCGACGCGGGTCGCGCGGCGGACCTGGTCGGGGCCGAAGGCGAGGCCCTGCAGGACGAAGCCCGCGCCCGCCATGAGCCCGGCGATGAAGCCGCCGCCGGCCGCGTCGTGGCCGCGCACCAGCAGGAGGACGGAGAGGACGAGGATGAGGGGCACCAGCAGGCGTGTTGCGGTGCAAAAGAGCAGGCTGCTCTGCATCATGGGCGGCTCCTCGCGCGGGTGACGAGCAGGAGGTAGATGCCGAGCCCGGCCAGGGCGACGACGGCGATCTCGCCCAGGGTGTCGAGGGCGCGGAAGTCGGTCAGGATGACGTTGACGACGTTGCGGCCGCGGGCCTCGGTGTAGCTGCGCTCGCCGAAGTAGGTGGCGAGGTCGGTCGAGAAGGGCTCGGTCAGCGCGGCCAGGCCCAGCATGGCGACGCCGCCGCCCAGGGCCGCGGCGAGGACGGCCTGCGCGGCGCGTGAGGCGGGGCCCTCGGGCTCGGGGGTGGGCGGGATGCGGGCGAAGGTCAGGACGATGATGACGACCAGCAGGGTCTCGACGAGGAACTGGGTCATGGCCAGATCCGGGCCGCCGAACACCAGGAACAGGATGGCGTTGACGAAGCCGCCGGCGCTGAGGGCGAGGACGGCGCGCAGGGTCGGGCGGAGGAAGGCGGCGGCGAGGGTGGCGGCCAGCATCAAGGCGACCAGGACCCACTCGTAGAAGGGGGCTTCGCTGAGATCGGGGGGGTCGGGGAGGATCTTGTTGCGCCACAGGGTGAAGACCAGGACGGCGCCGATGGCGGCCAGGGTGAAGCCGACGTAGCGGCGTAGGCGGCCCTGCTGCAGGACGCTGACGGTCCAGCGGGCGACGGCGAAGGTGGCGAGCTCGAGGCGGGCCCAGGCGCGGTCGGGGGCGACGGCGAGGACGCGGTAGGCGAGGCGGGTCGGGGCGCTGTCGCGGAGGGGGTCGGCGAAGCGGTAGAGGAGCCAGCCGAGGGCGACGGTGGCGGCGCTGAGGGCGAGCTCGGGGGTGAGGCCGTGCCAGGGGGCGAGGTGGGTCGACGCGGGGCGGCCGAGGGCGGCGGCGAGGGCGGGCTCGACGAGGTGGCGGCCGAGGGTGGCGGTGAGGGGGAAGAGGAGGAGGCCGGCCAGGCCGAGGGCGAGGGTGGGAAGGCGGAGGGCGGGGCCCGGGCGGTGGGGAGGGTGCGGGGGCGGCGGGCCGGCGAAGGGGCGCAGGGCGACCAGGAAGGCGGTGGCGACGAGGGCGGCGTTCGCGACGAGGGCGAGGGCGGTGTGGAGGGCGGGGGCGGGGCCGTCGAGGGTGGCGAGGTAGGTGGCCTCCTTGCTGGCGAAGCCCAGGAGGGGCGGCAGGCCGGCCTTGGAGGCGCCGGCGAGGGCGGCAGCGAGAGCGAGGGTGGGCAGGGCGCGGCGGAGGCCGTGGAGGTGGGTGAGGCGGCGCTCGCCGGTGGCGTGGTCGAGGGCGCCGACCAGCATGAAGAGGGCGGCCTTGTACAGGGCGTGGACCAGGACGAAGGCGAAGAAGGCGTCGAGGACGGCGGGGGTGCCGAGGCCGAGGAGGAAGGTGAACAGGCCCAGGGCGAGGACGGTGGTCCAGGCGAGGACGCGCTTGAGATCGGTGACGGCGAGGGACATCCAGGCGCCGACGAGGGCGGTGGCGGCGCCGAAGGTCTGGAGGAGGCCGTCCCAGAGGGGGTCGCCGGAGAAGACGGGGGAGAGACGGGCGAGCAGGAAGAGGCCGGCTTTGACCATGGTGGCCGAGTGGAGGTAGGCGCTGACGGGGGTCGGGGCCTCCATGGCGTTGGGGAGCCAGCTGTGGAAGGGGAACTGGGCGGACTTGGTGAAGGCGGCGAGGACGACGAGGGCGAGGGCTGGGGCGTAGGTGGCTGCGGCGGCGAGGTCGGCGCGGCGGGTGGTGAGCTCGGAGAGGCGGAAGGTGCCGGCGGCTTCGGCGAGCAGCAGGAGGGCGAGGACGAGGGCGAGGCCGCCGATGGCGGTGACGAGGAGGGCCTGGCGGGCGGCGCGGCGGGCGGCGGCGGCGGAGTGCTTGAAGCCGATGAGGAGGAAGGAGGCGACGGTGGTGAGCTCGAAGCCGATGTAGAAGGTGACGAGGTCGTCCGAGAGGACGAGGAGGAGCATGGCGGTCATGAAGCCGCCGAGGAAGGCGAGGAAGCGGCCGACGTGGGGGTCGTCGGCCATGTAGCGGCCGGCGTAGGGGAGGATGAGGGCGCCGATGCCGGTGACGAGGAGGGCGAAGAAGAGGGCGAGGCCGTCGAGGCGGAAGGCCAGGGCGACGTCGGCGCCGAGGAGGTCGGGCAGGAGCGGGTGGACCCAGGTGGGGGGGGCGCCGGCGGCGACGGCGGGGAGCTGGGCGAGGAGCCAGGCGGTGGCGAGGAGGGGGGCGAGGCCGAGGAGCCAGCCGGCGCGGGCGGGGCCGAGGCGGACGGCGAAGGGCGCGAGGAGGCAGGCGGCGGCGGCGAGCCCGATGGGCAGGAGCGGGGTCATGGGGTGGGCGGCGCGGGCGGCTCGGGGGACGCGGGGGGCTCGGGCGGCGTGGGGTCGTGGCCGCGGAGCTCGTCGATCCAGGTGCCCTTCCACAGGGGGATGCGGGCGTAGTAGGTGGCGCGGGCGAGGACGTGGGCGCCGACGGGGCCGGTCAGGACGACGACGATGAGGAAGGCGACGGCGCGGCTGATGACGCCGAGCTGGGGGTGGAGGACGGCGATGGCGGCGGTGAGCAGGCCGGTGCCGAGGGTGGCGGCCTTGGTGGCCGCGTGCATGCGGGTGAGGACGTCGGGCAGGCGGACGATGCCGAGGGCGCTGACCGCCATGAAGGCGGCGCCGGCGAGGACGAGGAGGGCGCCGAGGGTCTCCATGGCGGGGTTCAGTCCGGGTTCCCGGGGGGCGGGTCGTCGTCGCGGCGGCGGGGCGCGGCGCCGACCAGGACGGAGCGGGCGACGGCGACGGTGCTGAGGAAGGCGACGGCGGCGAGGACCAGGGCGGCGTCGATGAGCTCGGGCTGCCCGATGGCGAGGCCGTAGACGATGATGAAGCCGATGGTCTGGTAGGCGGCGTTGTCGAGGGCGATGACGCGGTCGGGCAGGCTGGGGCCGAGGACGAGGCGGGCCAGCGAGAGCGCGAGGCCGACGCTGAGGGCGACGAAGGCGACGCTCATCGCCCAGCCGAGGAGGCCTTCTCCGAGCTCCATGAGGGCTCCAGGGGGCGGCGGGGGGCGTGGGAGGAGGGCCCGAGGGCCTGCGCGGGGCAGCCGGCTCGGGACGACTCCAACCTAGCACCGCTTGCGGCGACGCAGGAGAGAGGGGGCGTGGGGCCGCGGTTCAGCCGAGCCGCAAGAGCCCCAGCGCCAGCGCTTCGCGGACCTCGGGGGCGTCCTCGGGGTGCGCGGCGAAGAACGTGGACGTGGGCGGGGTGGCGCGCGCGGCGCCGAGCACCCGGGCCATCGCGGCGGTCAGGGCGACCAGCTCGACGCGATGGGCGCTGGGGCGGACCGCCAGGGTGGTGGGGCGCATGGGCGCTCGCAGGGCGACGTCCTCGAGCACTGCCAGGCCCGAGGTCAGGGGGTCCACCGCGGTCAGCGCTCGCCCGGTCAGGTGCCGCCGCAGGGCGCCCGCCGCGTGCAGCAGCTCGCTGGGGTCGGTCGGGAACATTCCCAGCCGGACGCCTGTCCCGAGGCCCACGTGGCCGGGCGGCGGCTCGGGCGGCGGGGCGGACTGAAGGGTCTGCTGGGCCCAGGTCTCGAGCGCCAGCGCCGCCAGCGCCCCGGCGCGCCGCTCGGCGACCAGCCGCCGCCGCGCCCAGCGCCCGAAGCGGGCCGTCAGGGGCAGCGCCCGCCCCTCGAAGCCGTCTCGAAGCTCGCGCGAGGCCGAAAAAGCCAGCAGCTCGTCGCGCCCTGGCGCCGCCATCAGCCGCGTCAGCGGCCACGCGCGGTCCAGCCGGTCGGCCAGCACGGTCAGCCGATAGTCCGTCTCGGCGCGGCTCGCGGCTGGGTCCTCGGGGTCCTCGGACCCGCTGAAGGTCGCGTCGAACAGCGCCCAGCACGCCGCCGCGTCCAACGCCGTGGTGGCCGCATCGTCTGATGGCGGGCCCACCTCGGGCGTCCGGGCCGCATCGGTCACCTCGCGCTCGCGCGGCACCAGCGGGCGCAGACGCTCGAGCGTCACCAGGGCCAGCGCGTCCGGGTGCCCGTCGCCCTCGAAGGTGACCGCGCGCAGCCTCGGGCACGCCGCCACCAGCCGCTCGAGCAGCCCGAACAGCTCCTCGCGCACCGGCAACGAGTGGTCGTCGACGTACACGGCCCGGGGGCCGTGGCGCGTCACCACGCCGCCCGCCAGGTGGATCTCGACCACGGCGTCCAGCGGCAGCCGCTCGAGCCCGTCGTCCAGCGCCACGCCGCGTGCCAGCTGGTGGCTGAGCAGATGCCCCAGGTCCAGGACCAGCCCGCAGCCGGTCCGCTGGTGCAGCGCCGCCATGAAGTCGACGACGTGAAGCGGCCCGCGCAGGGCGAAGAAGGCCGGGTTCTCGAGCAGCAGCGGCACCGACACGCGCGCCTGCACGTGCAGCGCGTGACGGACACAGTCGGCCAGCGCCCGTTCGGTCAGCGGCGGGCTCAGGTAGACGTACCCGGGGAACATCTCGCCGCCCGCGTGCCACCAGGCCACGTCGTTGCCGACCCACGGCGAGCCGACCGCGGTCAGGTGCCGATCGAGCGCCTCGAGCCGCGCCTCGGGCTCGAGCTCGGGCCCCCACAGGTTCAGGTGCACCGGGTGGAACAGGGCCGGGACCTCGGCCCGCCGCGCCCACATCGTCTCGAACAGGGTCGCCTCGCGCCGCGCCTCGTCCACGTCGAGCGGGGCGCTGTACTCGACGAAGTCGAAGGCCCCCGGCCGCGCGTCCAGCAGGCGATAGGGCTGCGGCAGGTCCGTCCGCTGCAGGTTCGTGCTGATCCCCAGCCCCAGCCAGGGCAGCCCGGCCCGCGCGGCCGCGCTCACGGGGCGCTCGCGAGCCGCGCCTCGACGGCGTCGAGGACGTCGATGGTCCGGCGCTCGTCGTCGCCCACGACGATGACCATGGTCGTCGAGCGGACGCCCCAGAGCAGGCCTGCGACCTCCTCGCCCGAGTGGAGCTTCACGACGACCTGCCGGCCGGTCCAGTCTGCGACGGTCTTCAGGGCCGCGTCCATCAGCTCCATCGAGCCCATCGGGATCGCGGTCACGGGCTTCGCCTCGGGCGGCGGCGTCGGCTCGGCCGGGGTGGCCGGCGTCTGGGTCGGCGCCGCGGGAGTCACCGCAGGCGCCACCGCGACCGGGGGGCCGTCGGGCGAGACGCAGCGTCGCTTCTCACAGATGCGGTCGCCCTTGCAGTCGGTGTCCTTGCTGCAGCCGCTGCCCACCGAGGTCGTGGGGCGCGCCGAGCTGGCCGCGACGTTTCGCGCTTCGCAGTGGCAGGACTCCACCGTGGCCGTGTTGAGCCCTTGGTGGACCGCTCCGGTCGAGATGCCGGCCATCACCATGCCCTTGGCGGAGCAGATGCGATGGCAACGCTCCGCGGTCATGCCGCACCCGACCGTGGCGAGCGCCGCCAGGGAGAGCGTGACCAGCGCCAGCGCCCTCAGGCTGGGAATGGTGGCCGGACGCGGAGAGATGAAACGCTTGGAATGGGCCATGGGATCCTCGGTGCACACAAGGCCGCGACCATAGCCCACCCCCTGCGCCTCCTACAACGCCGCCGTCCGTGGTTCAGCGCCGCCGTCGACACCGACGCCAGCGGCGGGGACGCGTCCGTGCCCGTGTGTCGAGGCCCCTCCCCCCTGTCCTCCCAGGAGAACCGCCATGCGCCTGTTCTTCGCGGCGCTGCTGGCCGCCTCCGGCCCCCTCGCCGCCTGCGAGAGCGACGACGGCATCGACCTGATCGTCGACGCCACCGACACGACCCCCGGCGCGGACGTCATCGACGGCGACGCGGACGCCCTGGACGATGCGCTCGCCGACACCGGCGAAGACGCCGCGGACGCCGACGACGACCTCGTGGACGCCGACGTGGACGTCGCGGACACCGACGACGACGCGACGGACGCCGACGATGTCGACGACGACGCGACGGCCCGCCCCGTGCAGGCCTCGTGGAGCTTCACCGAGGGCCGCCAGGGCTGGCTCGTCGGCGTCAGCGACTATTCGCCCGGTCAAGAGAGCTCCATCGACTTCACGGCCCGCCTGCGCGACCTGCCGCGCGAGCTGGACGCGGTCGGCACGGGCCTGTACCTCGAGGGCACCAACGTCTCGGACGATCTGTTCATGTTCCTCGAGCGCGAGCTCGGCCGCGCCGACGGCCTCGTCCCCGGCCAGGCCTACACGGTGACCTTCCGCCTGCGCTTCGCCTCGAACGCCCCCAGCGGCTGCATCGGCATCGGCGGCGCGCCCGGCGAGTCGGTCTACCTCAAGGCCGGCGCCAGCCCCGCCGACCCGCAGGTGGTCTTCGACCCCGTCCAGGACCTGTTCGTGATGAACGTCGACAAGGGCAACCAATCCCAAGGCGGCCCGGCCGCCAGCGTCGTCGGCGACATCGCCAATGGCGTCCCGTGCGACGAGGCCCTGCCCGACCCCGAGTACGTCACGCTGACCCGCGTCCACACCCACGAGCGCCCCGTCACCGCAGACGCCGAGGGCCGGCTGTGGCTGCTCGTCGGCACCGACTCGGGCTTCGAGGGCCCGACCGGCCTGTACTACCAGGCGATCTCGGTCACGCTCGAACCCGTCCGCTGACCGCCCCCCGGCGCGCGGCCCGGCCAACATCCGCGAAACATCCGGTTGCCGGGCCGCGCGACGCCGGGCTACAGTGACGCGATCCCTCGTGCCTCCCGGGAGCTCGCGTCGTGAAAACAATCGCCACGGCAGGCCTGCTGGCCGCCGCGTCCTTCGTGCTGGTCCCCCTCCGACCCGCCGTCGCCTGCTCGCCCCCGGGCGCTTGGCTGCATCGGACCGCGCAACCCGCAGAGGGCGCCATCGGCGTCCCCACCAACGCCGAGGTGCGCGTCTCGTACATAGGGTGCCTCGACGAGCTGGGCAACGCCCAGGTCCAGCCCGCGCTCGAGACGGCCGCGGGCGAGGCGGTCGCGGTCACCGTCGAGAAGGTCGAGGACAGCCTCGTCTTCGGCCGCCTGAGCTTCGTGCTGCGCCCCACGGCGCCGCTGACGCCCGAGACCGAGTACCGGGTCGTCGACGGGCTGGACCTCGGCGACGAGGGTGACCTCCAATGCTTCGAGCTGGCGCAGGCGGGCTCGGGCACGGCGCCGCCGCTCAATACCTTCACGACCGGCGCCGGCCCCGACACGAGCCCCCCGACCTTCGCCGGCGCGACCGGCGCGGTCGTCAGCGACGACGCCTGCGACGACAGCGCCTGCTGCGGGCCCTACTTCGTCCAGCGGGTCCAGCTGTCCTACGCGCCCGCGACCGACGACGTGCTGCCGGTCGAGCTGCGCTACCACGTGTACGCCCAGGGGCAGGACCAACCGCTGGTGCGCTACACCCAGGCCCCCGTGGGCATCGCTTGCGGCAGCGACCCCCTGAGCCCCTGGGACGGCTTCACGGTGCCGCCCGGCGCGACCGCCGCGCTGTACCTCCGCGCCGTCGACCTCGCTGGCAACGTGGCCGGCCCCACGACGCCGGTGTCGGTGGCGATCGACTGCGATCCCGACCCCATCGCCGAGCCCGGCCCCGAGCCCACGGTCGAACCCGGCCCCGAGGCGACCGCCGAGCCCGGCCCGGTCGCCGAGGACCAGCCCGACGCCGGCAGCACGCCCGACGTGGGCGCCGAAGCCGACACCGCGCCCGACGCCGGCCCGCCATCAGACGCCAAGGGCTCTGGATGTGGTGCCGCCAGCTCGGGCCCGCTGGCCGGGCTGCTCGCGCTGCTGGCCCTTGCGGCAAGCCGCCGCCGTACGCGTTCCGCGCGTTCGCCGAGCGCCCCATGAAGGCGTCGGCGACCCTCTTGGCCCTGGCGTCGGCCGCGACGCTGACCCTCACCCCGCGCCCCGCGCCCGCCTGCGGGCCGCCGCTGGCCTCGATGCACCGCCAGGTGCAGCCCGCGCCCGGCGCCGAAGGCGTGCCGACCAACGCCGAGGTCCGCGTGACCTACCGCGGCTGCGTCGACGCGCTGGTCGAGGCGGGCCTCGCGCCGTCGCTCGAGACGGCGGCCGGCGCCGAGGTCGCGGCCACGGTCGAGCGCGTCGAAGACGCCAAGGCGCTGGGCCGGGTTACCTTCGTGCTGCGGCCCGAGGCCCCGCTCGCGGCCGGCGCCGACCACCGGGTCGTCGATGGGATCCGGGTCGGCGGCGAGCTGGCCTCGTCCTGCACGGACTACCAGGCCCAGGCCGACGACGTGACCGCCTTCGCCACCTTCACGACCGGCGCCGGGGCCGACACCGCCCCGCCCGCCTTCGCGGGCCTCGATGGCGCCAGCGCCGAAGCGGAGGCCTGCCTGGACGTGTCCTGCTGCGAGCCGTACGCCATCCAGCGCGTCACGCTGGCCTTCACGCCCGCCACCGACGACATGCTGCCGGGCGAGCTGCGGTACAACGTCTACGCCCAGTCCCAGGCGTCGCCGCTGGCCCGCTATGTGAAGGACCCGGTGGGTATCGCTTGCGATCGCCACCCTGACCCACCGCTGGGCGCCTTCGCCCTCCCGAGCGAGTCGCCGGCCATGCTCTACGTCCACGCCGTCGACCTGGCCGGCAACGAGGCCGGCGCGTCGACCCCCGTGGCCGTGGCGTTCGACTGCAACGGCGACTCCGCGGCCGAGCCGGGCCCCGAGCCCGCGGCCGAGCCGGGCCCCGAGCCCGCGGCCGAGCCGGGCCCCGAGGAGCCGGCCGACACCAACGCCGGCGCCGAGTCCGAGCCCGACGCCGCCCCCGCGCCCAACACCCGGGGCTCCGGCTGCCAGGGTAGCGGTGCTGGCGCGATGGCTCCGCTGCTCGCGCTCTTGGCCATGCTCATGGGGCTCCGGTCCCGCCGCCAGCGCAGCTGACGCACGTCGAGCCAGGCCGCCAGACTGGTCCGCCGAGGCGAGATCCACGGGGACGGGCGAGATACCGCGCGTTGGCCCAGTCGAGGGTTCGGGGCGTCTCTGCCAGGCTCCTCGCCGCGTCGAACCTGCTGCTGCCAGCCGCCTGCGACGACCAGCGTCGTGGCGCCAAGTGCTGTGGCGAAGCCGCCGTACGGCGACGCCGGCCCTCCGTCCGGGCTGACGCCCCGCGGCCATCCCCATCGCCGACCAGCACCTCACCACGGGCCACTTCCGCCAGCCGGCCCGCCACGGCGACCTCCTCTTCATCGAGGGCGCCGCCGGATCCCGCTCGACCGCGGCCTCGGCCTGCTCGCCCACGACGAGGCCACCCTGGCGCCCCGGCCAGCGCGCCCCTGGACCGCTCGCCGAGCGATCCCGCGCTCGACGGCCCCGCGTCGCATCGACATGGGCTCCGCGGGCGTCCGCGTCTCCCGGTTCGACGCCGCGACCTGGAGCGTCGGACTCAGTCCGGCAGGCGGGTCCGGACGCCCGCGCCCCACCAGACGTGGTTGGTCTGCTTGATCACCTTGCTCGACCCATCCGTCGTGTTGACGACCAGGACGTCGCCCTTGGCGTCGAAGGCGAAGGCGCTGGTGGTCCAGCCGGCGACGCCGTACAGCTCGGAGTAACCGGTGATGGCGCCGAAGTCCGCGACGACCTGACCGTTCTTGGGGTCGAGCAGCACGAGGTGATCGTGGCCGGCGCCGGCCTTGTTGGCGGTCGCCCAGGTGCCCAGCCCCTCGATGGAGTAGGCATCGCCCGAGGACGAATACGACCCGCCGAAGCTGCCCAGCTTGGACACGGACACGGGCGCCGAGCCGGCCGGGAAGGCGGGCGTCAGGCGGTGCCAGCCGCCGTCGTTCGAGATCCCGACCAGGACGTCCTCGTTGGGGTCGAGCACGCCCTTGGGGACCAGGGTCAGGCCGTTGAAGGACGTGGGGAGCCCGCCGAGATCCGTGCAGACCGCCGTCTGCGGGTGGCAGGTGTACAGGCGGTCGAAGCTGACCCCGTACAAGACGCCGTGGCGGTCGATGGCGATGTCGGTCATCTGGTGGCCGCCGCCGTCGTTCGGCCAGGCGAAGGCGCCCATCTCGGCGATCAGGTAGGTCTTGACGTGCAGCGTGAAGAGCTTGGTCGACGTGTGCGCGTAGACCACGTCCGGCGCCGCGACGCCCGGCCTGAGCGGATCGAAGGGCCACAGGTCGTTGGCGTTCGGCACGGTGTCGCCGTCGACGTCGGGGTCGCAGGCGTCGCCGACGCCGTCCTGGTCGTTGTCGAGCTGCCCCGCGTTGGGAATGGAGGGGCAGTTGTCGACGTCGTCCGGCACGCCGTCGTCGTCGAAGTCGGCCGGCGGTGGGGGCGTGCCGGGGTCCAACTCGACGTCGGAAGCCGCGTCGGGCGCCGGCGCACCGACATCGCCACCGGTGTCCTGGAGCACGGCGTCCTCGACCGCGTCGGCGAACACCACGTCGTGGACGGCGTCGGTGGCTTTGGCGTCCTCGCCGGCCGCCGGGCCGGGGGCGTCGGAACAGCCGGCCGCGCCCAGGGCGACCGCGAGCAGGGCGTGTCTAGGCTTCATCCGGCCCACCATGCGAAGCCGCCCCGGAGGTGTCAACGCCAACGATGGTCAGCGGACCCGGTGGACGACCCGTCCCTCCGCCTCGCCCATTCGCCAGCGGGTCTCCACCTCGAGCGCCCGCCGGTCGTCGGCGGGGGCCTGCAGCGCGACCTCGACGTCCAGCGTGGCGTCGGCCGCGACCGGCCGCGGCTCGAGCGGCAGAAAGGTCTTCTTCCAGTGCGTCTCGGGGTCGGCCGGCCCGGTCGGCAGCTCGACGCCTTCGCACAGGTCCAGGGTGAACCAGCCCATCAGGCCTACCAGCTCGCCCGCCGGCAGCCCCTCGAAGCGCGCCGTCCCGCCGACCACCGCGCCCATCCCCGGGTAGGGCACGTCCGCGATCACCGCCCCCGGGTGCATCAGCGACTCGGGCAACGCGTCCTGTGTCATCGCGCGCCCCAACGCCGGCTCACGCAGCGCCGACAGGTCCACGCCACGATAGGTGCCGAAGGCGTCCATCGCGTCGTCGAAGGCCCCGCGCGCCCCGACCGGGGCGACGTGCAACCTCACCCCGCGGGGGATCACCTGTCCGTCGGGCTTCAGGTTGCGCTTCACGCAGGCCTCCAGATCCGGCGCGCTGCCCTCGGCCAGCGCTAGCGCCCCGAAGGTCTCGGTGACGATCACGTCCACCGGCTCGGGCAGCTGCACCGTCCCAAAGTCCCCCCGAATCAGCCGGATCTGCTCGTCGACGCCCGATCGCCGCGCGGTCTCGGCCGCCACGTCCATCAGCTCGGAGCGATCGACCGCGTAGACGACCCTCGCCCCCGCCAGCGCCGCCAGGCACGCCAGCACGCCCGACCCGGTCCCGGCGTCCAGCACGGCCATCCCCGGCTTCACCACCTGCGCGATCGCGTCGGCGTAGGCGTCCAGCCGCACCTTGTCGGCCAACATGCGCCGGTGCACGTCGATGGCCCCGAACCCCTCGAACATGGCCGGCGTCGCGTCGGCCTCGCCCTCGGCCACCAGGAACCCGACCTGCGCCAGCTTGCGAAACAGCGCCGCCCCCTGCGGCCCGAAGTTCTCGGCCACGTCGTCCAGCGTCCTCGGCTCGGAGCAAAAGGCGAGCAGCAGCGCCGACTGCGGCGGTACCCGCGCCGCGATGCCGGCCGAGGTCGACCGCAGCCTCAGCGCCCCTCCCGCTTCGAACGAGGCCGTCAGATCGGTCAGGCGCACCAGCGCCACGTCGTCTCGAGATGTGCTCATGTCGCGCACCCTACCACCGAAAGGCCACGTCGAAGCGCGGCAACAGCTGCCAGTCGTCCGGCCCCGGGAAGTCGCCCGCCGACAGCCACCACCCCGCCTCGACCCGCACCGACGACCCGGCCCGCCAGGCCAGCCCGGCCGAGTGGTTCCAGACGGGGCTGCCGTCCTCGTACTCGCCGCCCAACAATACGAAGAGCGTCACGTCGGCGAAGTAGTCGAAGGGGCCGGCGATGGGCCCCTCGGCGGCCAGCGTGGCGTCCAGCGTCGCCCCGTTCACCCAATGCGCAGTGCGCTCGTACAGGTACCAGAGATCCGCCGTCGTCAGGTTCGCGCGCCCGAAGGAGGCCGCGGCCCGGACGCCCGCGCGCGCGGTCAGCGCGTGTCGCCGGTCCTCGGTGGAGGGGGCGCGGGGCAGCCCCTCGGGCAGCCAGGTCGCCAGGACGTGGGAGTGGAACGCCACGATGGTCGGCGTGACCGTCTCCTCGGCCCACAGGCCGCCCGTGCCTGCGCGCGACAGCGTCTCGATGAGCGGCGTCGGGTAGGCCAGCGTGTGCTCGGACGACAACACCAGGTGCTCCGACGCGCGCCACAGCACCTTGGCCGTCAGGTTCGGCATCAACAGGTTGGCCAGGGCGTGCGTCGACAGCTCGACCCGCTCGGTCAGTCCGTAGCGCAGCGGCGCGAAGACCCCGATCTCCCAGTCGCCCGGGGCGACGGTGCGGGCGGTCTGCCCCGACCACGGCGCGTGCGGCGTCGGCACGGACGACTCGGGCAGCGATTGCTCATCCGCCTCGTGCGCCTCGAGCTTCGGGCGCAGCTCATCCGGGCCGGCAGGCCCCTGAGGCGCAGCGAAGGCGTGCGCCGACGCGACCAACGACAGGACGCCGCAACAGGCTCGTACGGGTGCCTTCATGGCGCCAGCTCCAAGTCGACGGCGACAGGTGCGTGGTCGCTGAGCGGCATGGTCGGCAGGCAGGTCCCCGCCTCGCAGCCCGGACCGTCGAACTCGTCCTGGAACGTCACGCCGGATCCGGGCACGAACCGCCCGTTGGTGAAGAGGTAGTCGAGCTTCCGGTTCCAGAACGCCCGCCCGTCGACCGTATGCGTGAAGTAGGCCGCGTTGTCCGCCTGGTAGTCGGCCAACGGCGTCTCTGGGTCGTACTTGGCGTACAGACCCGCCAGCACGTCGGCCTCTTGCGAGTAGTCGTCGTCGCGGTAGGCCTGGTCCGTGCACACGGCGTCGGGGAAGTCCTGCACCTTGTCGGAGCCGGGCGGCAGCGTGTTCAGGTCTCCTCCCGCCACGAACGTCTTGCCCTCGGCCGCCAACTGGTCCAGGTGCTGCTCGAACAGCGCGATCTGCCGCTCCTTGGTTCCGTCGTGCGAGTACGCCTCGGTGTGCACGACGACGGTCCACAAGCCGCCTTCGACGCCGGGCACCTCGACCCGCGCCTCGAGCAGCGCCCGCTGCAGGTAGAAGTAGCGCTTGAGCGCGTCGTACTCGCCGACCAGCGGCAACGCCAGCCGCTTTGCGTCGTGGAGCGGCCAACGCGAGAGCACCGCCTGACCCGAGTCGACCCGGCCCACCCCGTCCGAGGGCACGAAGTCGGCCCGCCACTGCGACGCATAGGCGGCGTGGTTCAGGTCGGTGTGATCCAGCAGGTACTGGACCTGATCGATGTACGCGCTGCGCTTGGAGGCGACGTCGACCTCCTGGACGAACAACACGTCCGGGTCCACCTCGCGAATCTTGGCGGCGATCCCGTCCAGATGGGCCCGGACCTCGGCCGCCTTCATCACCCCCCGGTTGCCGTGACAGTCGAAGAAGAAGTCCAGCCGCCCTCCCCCGTACTTCACGTTCCAGTTCATCACCCGCAACGAGCCGTTCGGGGCCGTCGCCGGCTCGGGCGTCCGATCCGCGTACATCACCGCCGGCTCGACCGGCTCGAACTGGGTGTCGAACACGTCCCACGCTTCGCACCCGCCCGAGGCCACCGTCGCGATCAGGCCCAGCGCTCTCCAGGACATCACCCGCCGCATCGCCACCTCCCGGTCCCACGCTCCTAGCCGACTCGCCCGGCCGCCGCAACCCCAGCCCTGGCCCGCCGCTGCCGAATCGGCGCCAGCGCCGCGCCCATGTCCAGCCGCTCACCCCGCCACCCGGGCAGGTTCGTCGCGCGGTCGATGGTCACTCCGGCCTCGCGATTGGCCGCCTCGACCCGCCGCCCGCCCCGGACGATCGCCGGACGCGCCGGCACCACCGGCAGCTCGGAGCCGTCGGGACGCCTGAACACGACGCGCACGCCCTCGCGCGCAACGGTGAATCCCCCCTCATGCACCAGCGCGTGGTGGCGACGACACAGCAGCACCAGGTTCTCGAGGCTGGTCTCGCCTCCGTCGGCCCAATGCCGCAGGTGGTGACCGTCCACGTGCCGACGGTGGTCGCACCCCGGGAAGCGACATCCCCCGTCGCGAATCCTCAACGCTCGGGCGATCGCGGGCGGAATGCTGCGCGTCTTGCGCCCGATGTCGAGCGGCTGCCCTGCCCCGTCCACGACGACACCCAGCAGCGACGCGTCGCAGGCCAACCGACGCGCCGTCTCGGGTGCGATGGCTGGACCGCCGTCGATCTCGCACCGTCCCGGCGGCCCGTCCTCGGCGAGCGTGTCGGCCTGCACATGCACCACGACCTGATGCCTGCGTCCGCCATCGAGCCCCAGCGGCTCGCCGTCGGCGGCGGCCAGGAACCGCTCGGCCATCATCACGAGCCCGTCCGCATGACGCGCGCTCACGGTCTCGGCCTCGGCGCCCCGAGGCGGCATCGAAGAGGCGAACTCGACCGCGCCATCTCCCCGCGCTGCGCCGTCCCGCTTCACCTCAACCGTCTGCGCTCCCGCCTGCTGCACTTCGGCCCGCTTCTCTTCGTCCCGCTCCCCTTCTGCGCGCTCCATGTCCGACGTCGCGTCGCCAACCTCGGCACCATAGCCGGTCTCGGCCGACCCATGACCAGGTCCCTCCCCCGGTCCCGCCGCTCGCTCGGACTGGGTGCGCGCCGCTTTGCGCAGCCCGTCGACCGCCGCCCGCAAGCCCTCGAGAAACAGCGCCCCCTCCTCGGGAGGCAGGCTGGCCCGGACGATGAGCGCCCCATCCTCGTCCCAGTGCCAGGTCAGCTCCCGCTCGCGCCGCATCCGATCGGCCTGCTTGCGAGCCTCGCGTCGATCCAGCTTGCGCTGCTCGCTGACGACCCGCTCGACGTGCGCCGCCGTGCCGGTCTTGGCCAGATACAACAGGTAGTCCTCGGTCTCGGGGCACGCGACGCGCGTCACCGCGCGCACCTTCGAATAGCTCACCTCGCCCGCCCCGTAAGCCTGGGACAGCTTCGGCAGCCCCTCGAGCGCCCGGGCCACCCTCACCTTCTCGCGCGCAGCGTTCAGCCCGATGCCGCACCGCCAGCTGAGCCAGTGGGCGCACGACCGAACGCCCTCGCCCGTCCAGGCGCCGCGGCGGTCGAACACCGCGAGCATCCGTAGAAAGCGGCACTCGGCCGCGTCCAGATGAGCGGCCGCCGCCGCCAGCCGGTCCCCCAGCTCGTCCCGCGACATCGCCTCCAACGCCTCGGCGCTCACCTCGCCCAGGGGCGAATCGACTTCGTGTCCTTCAGCCACGCTCCGGCCTCCTGATTCAAAGGAAGAGGAGCACCGTGCCTGAACGCACGTTCCGTGTCAACACCCGTTCAGCGCCATCATCGTCGTTTTCCTGATATCGCAATACCTACATGCAGTTACAATGACACGACCGCCTGCTGGAGGTCACCGAGGGCGGCGGAGAAGCGAGCGCGAGTCGATCGCCCGCAGCCCGGTAGAATCGGTCGAAAGTGCCACGCCAGCATCGGAGGTTGCGTAGCGTGGCGGATGGTGCGGGCGACGCCGTGCCGTCGCGGTAAGCGGGAGGCCGCATCTCGGAGGCGTAGCCGGGCGACCAGGGCCTTGCGCGTCCAGGAGGCGCGCCGCGGTCGCCGTGCAGGTCTCCGCGGCGGCGCAAAGGGCTAGGAGGCTGTAGTGAATAAGCTGATTCGCCGGCTCCGGCCGATCTTGGGCAGCTCCGGCCCCGGGAGACGCTGCGGCGAACCGCTCGGTTCACCTCGGTCTCCCGGAACCGGATCTGCTCCAACCTCGGCTCGGATCCGACAAATCCCATTATTCACTACAGCCTCCTAGTGAGGCGCCGTCGCGTTTCCGCGGAAACGTTCCTCGACCGAGGCGACCTCGGTCGACGAGATCTCGCGGGCAGGAAGGGCGCGTGGAAAGCGCCTGTCAGGCGTCCAGTGCGCGGGAAGGGCCTTGTGAGGTGCCGTGGCGCTACCGCGGAAACGTTCAGCCACGGAGGCGACCTGGGGTGCCGAGGGACTTGCGCGCCCAATAGACGCGCCGCGGTCGCGTTGCAGATCCCGGGGGCGCGCGGAGGGCCTCTCGAGGTGCCGTGGCGTTACCGCGGAAACGTTCAGCCACGGAGGCGACCTGGGGCGACGCGAGCGAGCGGGCAGCGGTGGCGCGTGGAGGGCGCGTGGCAGGACCCCGGGACGGCGCGGAGGGCCTCGTGAGGTGCCATGGCATTACCGAGGAAACGTTCAGCCACGGAGGTGACCTGTGGTGCCGAGGGACTTGCGATCGGGCGCGGCGAGCCCCAGCAGGTCGCCGCGACACGCGAAGGGCTGCGTCACGTGCCGTGGCGTTTCCGCGGAAACGTTCAGCCACGGAGACGACGTCTGGTGACGTGGCCCTTGCGCGCCCAGCAGGAGCGCCGAGGGCGCGTGGCAGGACCCCCGGGCGCGCGGAGGGCCTCTCGAGGTGCCGTGGCGTTGCCGCGGAAACGTTCAGCCACGGAGGTGACCTGTGGTGCCGAGGGGCTTGCGATCGGGCGCGGCGAGCCCCAGCAGGTCGCCGCGACACGCGAAGGGCTGCGTCACGTGCCGTGGCGTTTCCGCGGAAACGTTCACCACGGAGACGACGTCTGGTGACGTGGCCCTTGCGCGCCCAGCAGGAGCGCCGAGGGCGCGTGGCAGGACCCCGGGGCGCGCGGAGGGCCTCTCGAGGTGCCGTGGCGTTGCCGCGGAAACGTTCACCACGGAGACGACGTCTGGTGACGTGGGACTTGCGCGCCCAGCAGGAGCGCCGAGGGCGCGTGGCAGGACCCCGGGGCGCGCGGAGGGCCTCTCGAGGTGCCGTGGCGTTGCCGCGGAAACGTTCACCACGGAGACGACGTCTGGTGACGTGGGACTTGCGCGCCCAGCAGGAGCGCCGAGGGCGCGTGGCAGGACCCCGGGGCGCGCGGAGGGCCTCGTGAGGTGCCGTGGCGTTACCGCGGAAACGTTCAGCCACGGAGACGACGTCTGGTGACGCGAACGAGCGGGCAGCGGTGGCGCGTGGAGGGCGCGTGGCAGGTCCCCGG
>JAWLBL010000012.1:176647-200890 GCA_041687695.1 Myxococcota bacterium
CCGCGGAAACGTTCAGCCACGGAGACGACGTCTGGTGACGCGAACGAGCGGGCAGCGGTGGCGCGTGGAGGGCGCGTGGCAGGTCCCCGGAGCGCTCGGAGGGCCTCGTGAGGTGCCGTAGCGTTACCGCGGAAACGTTCAGCCACGGAGACGACCTCTGGTGACGCGAACGAGCGGGCAGCGGTGGCGCGTGGAGGGCGCGTGGCAGGTCCCCGGGGCGCGCGGAGGGCCTCGTGAGGTGCCGTGGCGTTACCGCGGAAGCGTCTCACGGGGGGAGGCGCGCGAGGCCGCGAGGGCTGAGGTCTCGCGGCCTCGCCGCTTGGGTTGGGGAACGCCCGACGCTCAGGCCTGCGCCGAGGGGTGAGAGCGGCCCCTCGAGGGGCGGGGCTCGACGCGCAGGTCGACCTGGGTGCCGTGCATGACGACGTCCAGGACCGGGGACATGCGCGCGCACTCCTCCAGGACCTCGGCCGAGCCGTCGGACTCGACGTGGAAGGTGGCCTCGATGCGTCGATAGCCCCGACGCACCTGGTCGCTGACGCCGAGGAAGCCGCGGATGTCGATCTCTCCGCGCAGGACGCACTCGCAGGCGTCGATGTGGATGCCGCGGGCGGCGGCGTGGTAGACCATCGCGCCCGTCAGGCAGGTCGCCAGCGCGTTGAGGAGGTGCTCGACGGGATTCGGTCCGCGATCCTGGCCCAGGAGCAGTGGGGGTTCGTCCGCTTTGAGGGTGTGACGGCGGCTGTCGTTTTCCTGCTTGGCGCCATAGAAGGCTTCGATGGTGGTGCGGCTGTGGCCGCCGTCGAGCCACTCGGTGCGGGCGCGGAACTCGAACGCCGCGAGGTCGGGATCGGCGCGGAAGTCGTGGATGGCCTTACCAAGCTGCTGGATGTCGACGCCGTTGACGATCTTCGGGGCCATGGGTATGCCCTCCAGCGGGCCACCTGTCGCGGGGCCCGTAGCTGGGGGTGCGCTACTGGCAGGGTAGCCCCGCCCGCGGCGCGGGGAACGCCTGGCGCGGCCGCGCGGCCCGAGCGAGCGAGGCGACGAGGCGGACCGCTGGTCGGTCGGCGTCAGACCACGAGCGCCTTCAGGTCAGCCACCACGGTCGCGACCTTGTCGTAGGCGCCGTAGCGCGCGACGAACTCGGGTGGGGTCGCCACGGTCACGATCTCCTCGGCGCCGCTGGGGGTCTGCGCCGCGTCGCCATAGGCCACCCAATAGACCAGGCCGTCGACCAGATAGACCGTCTCGCCCCCGCCGGAGTTGGGGCCCCACAGCGGCCACTCGCGTTGGGCGCGGCGGGCGATCTCGACGTAGGTGGTCAGCGGCGCGCTGGCGTCGCTCCGTTCGTTCGAATCGCGCATGCCGACGGAATAGGCGGCACTCGGCCCGTGGGTCAAGCGGCCGCCGATTGTCCATCCAGCCGAACACGGTGTTCACCGCGTTCGGCTGGCGTGGGCCGGTCCCGGTCCTCATCTTGACGGCCATGTCCTACGCCGCCTCTTCGCCCTCCGCTCCCTCCCGTGGCCTGCCAGGCTGGCTCATGCTGCTCGGCGCCTTGACCGCGCTCGGGCCGCTGTCCATCGACATGTACCTCCCCGGCTTCCCGTCGATCGCGAGCGCGCTGGGCGCCGACGCCGCCGACGTCGAGCTCACCCTCGCGACCTTCCTGGGCGGCATGGCCCTGGGGCAGCTCCTGTATGGCCCGCTCAGCGACCGCTTCGGCCGCAAGCCCCCGCTCTACTTCGGCCTCGCCCTGTACGTCGTCGCCTCGCTCGCCTGCGCCCAGGCCGCCTCCGTCGAGGCCCTCGCCGCCTGGCGCTTCCTGCAGGCCTTGGGCAGCAGCGCCGGCCTCGTCATCAGCCGCGCGGTCATCCGCGACCGCACGACCACCCTCGAGGGCGCCCGGATGTTCTCGCTCCTCATGTTGGTCATGGGCCTCGCCCCCATCCTCGCCCCCTCGCTTGGCAGCGCGGCCCTCGCTCTGACCGGCTGGCGCAGCATCTTCGTCTTCCTCGCCGCCGTGGGCGCCGCCGCCCTCGCGGCGGTCCACTTCACGATGGGCGAGACCGTCTCGCGGCACGACGCCGCTCCGCTGCGCCTGTCCGCCGCCGTGGGCCGCTACGCCCGTCTGCTGCGCAACGGCCACTTCGTCCGCTTCAGCCTCATCGGCGCCCTCGCCGGGGCGGGCATGTTCGCCTACATCGCGGGGTCGCCGTACGTGCTCATCGAGCTGTACGGCGTCCCGTCCGAGCACTACGGCTGGATCTTCGGCCTCAACGCCTTCGGGCTCATCGCCGCCGCGCAGCTCAACCAGCGTCTGCTCGGCCGCCGCACCCCCGAGCAGCTGCTGAGCGGCGCCCTCGTCGTCCCGCCCGTCGCAGCCGCCATCGCCCTGGTCCCGACCCTGCTGGGCATCCAGAGCCTGCCGGTGTTGATGCTGGGCCTGTTCGCCTTCGTCGGCAGCCTGGGCTTCATCACGCCCAACGCGTCCGCCCTGGCGCTGTCCGGCGAGGGCCGCGCCGCCGGCTCGGCCTCGGCCCTGATGGGCACCCTCCAGTCGCTGTGCGGCACGCTCGCCGGCGTCGCCGTCAGCCTGCTGCATCGCCCGAACGCGCTGCCCCTGACCTGCGCGATGGCGGTCTGCGGGGCGGGCGCCTTCCTGCTGCACCGGGCCACCCGTGGGCGCGCGCCGGCGTTCACTGCCTGAACGCGCCGGCGTTCACCGCTCATGCGCGCGGATCAGATGCGGCGCAGCTTCATCTGGACGTCGCCCGACCAGTGGTTGGCGAAGCCCCGCACGCAGGTGCCCAGGTAACGATCGTAGTCCTCGAAGACCTGGTCGCCCCACTCGGCCCGGATGCGCGCCTCGTTGGCCAGCAGGCGCCGGTGCCACTCGCCGGTCGTCTTGCCGTAGTCTTTGCGCCGCATGATGAGCTGCTCGAGCTCCCAGCGCGGGTTGATGGCCTGCACCAGCTCCTCGATGCGCGGGTTGAGGCCGCCTGGGAAGATGACGTCGGCCGTGAAGGCCAGATCCTCGAGATCCTTGCGGGTGCGCGGCACGCGGTTGCGCAGGATGGCCTGGAAACCGAAGGCGGCGCCCGGCTCGACCCAGTCGGCCAGCTTGTCGAAGTAGGCGCTGTAGATCTCGACGGCCTTGCCCTCGCGGGCCTGGGCCGGCGAGCACAGGTGGTCGATCATCTCGATGGAGACGAGCCCGTCGTACTTCACCGCCGGCTGGTAGGTCGCGTAGTCCTGCAGCCAGAACTTCGCCTTGTCGGCCGGCAGGTTGCGAGCGTGGCAGTATTCGAGCTGCGCGTCCGACAGGGTGATGCCGTGCGCCTGCGCGACGCCGAAGCGGACGAAGCACTCGATGGCCGAGCCCCAGCCGCAGCCGATGTCGAGCACCGTCTTGTCGGGCCCCAGCTCGGCGAAGTCGTACAGGACGCGCGCCTTGTGCTCCTGGGCCTGCTCGAGCGTCCACGCCGGGTCGTCCCACGCCGCGCTCGTGTAGTGCATGTTCTCGTCGAGCCACAGCCGGAAGAAGTCGTTGGAGACGCTGTAGCTGCGGTCGATCTCTTCTTTGGTCGACGTCATGACCGGGCCCCTCTCGCTTGGACTCGGGTGGGCTTACGCGAGGGTCGGCCGGACGTCAACCGAGCCGTCGCTCGGCGCCGGGGTCAGGGGCGCAGCGCCTCGATGTCGACCGCGGCGCAGTCGGCCGGCGCGCTGACGGGGTTGCAGCCCGAGGGCTGTCCGCCCGGGATCTGCACCACGTAGCCGTTGTCGGCGGCCACCGGGTAGTCGCTGCTGAGCAGGTGGGCGCCGCTGGCGAGCGCGGCGGCCAGGCGGGGCGCGTCGGCGGGATCCGGCGCGGCGCTGTCGGCGTCGGCGCGGGTGCGGACGATGAAGCCGGCTTGGGCCGCCGCGGTGATGGCCGCCCCGTGCTTCACCGGGTCGTCCGCGGCGAAGATGGCCGCGTGCGGGGGCCACTCGTCGTCGCTCCCCGGGTCCGCGACGACGAACATGGCGGGGCCCTGACCGGACCCGCCGGCCTGCAGGTACCGGTCGCGGTGCTCGCCGCGCTCGAGGAACACGACCACCAGGTGATCGCGGACCTCGCCCAGGGTCGGCCAGCCGCGCTCCAGGATGGCGTCGCGCAGCGTCGGCGCGTCGCCCTGCACCTCGGCCGGCTCGAGCAGCCGGTCGGCCGGCCACACGGATCGAATCGCCTCGTCGATGCGGTGGTGGTGGTCCAGCAGCGAGACCTCTTGCGGCGCCTCGTCGTTCTCGAAGAGCCAGGCCATGTCGTCCTTGGCCTCGATGAAGACGAACAGCGGGTGGTGGCCCGGGTTCACGTCCGACCAGGCCTTCAACGCGCCCAGGCAGTCGGTGAGGAGCCGACAGGTCGTGCCCTCGTCGAGCAAGGGCACGTGATAGACCTCGAGCGCGCCGAGGCCCGGGTTCCAGTGCACGTCCAGCTCGAACTGGCGGACGCCCTGCGCGCCGAGCTGCAAATCCAGCGGGTCGAAGCCGTAGGTCCACTCGGGGATGGGGTCCTCGGGGGCCAGGTGATAGCTGTTGTGGGTCCCGAGCGCGCGCAGGTGGTTCAACCGCAGCTCGCCGTCGCGCGGGTAGACCGGGCCCACCGGCTCGAGGGTGTCGGCGGCGTCTCCCGCAGGGCCGGCAGCGTCCTCGCCCGAGTCCTGGTCGACCGGGGTGTCGTCGCCGGCCTTGGCGTCGAGCCCGACGTCCTCGGCGGCGGGCGCTCCCTGCTCCGCGCCGGCGCAAGCCGCCAGCAGCAGCGCGACCGCCCAACTCCCCCAACGCGCGTGTGACGCATTCATGGCGGGCAGGTTAGCGGCGGCGCCTGCAGGGCGCCAGCGTGACCGCCGTCATGAGGACTTCACAATCGTCACCCGACCGTCACGTCCGGGGTTGCGTCCATCGGACCGTCCCCTATCCTGCGCGCACCCTGGCCGGTACGACGGAGGCGCGATGGGCTTGGCTTCGGTGCTCGCGATCCTGGGCGGGCTCGGCGTGTTCCTGTTCGGGCTGCGCGTCATGAGCGCCGGCCTGCAGAAGCTCGCCGGAGATCGCCTGCGCGCCGTCCTGAGCGGCATGACCCGCAACCGCGCCGCGGGGGTCCTCAGCGGCTTCCTCATCACCGTCGCCGCGCAGTCGTCCAGCGCGACCACCGTCCTCATCGTCTCGTTCGCCAACGCCGGCCTGCTGACCCTGACCGAGTCCATTGGCCTCGTGATGGGCGCCAACATCGGCACGACGGTGACCGCCTGGATGGTCTCGCTGCTGGGCTTCAAGGTGAACATCACCGCCTTCGCCCTGCCGGTCATCGGCGTCGGCTTCCCCATGTCCTTCATGAAGGACGCGCGCTTTCGGCACCTGTCCGAGGTGCTCATCGGCTTCGGCCTGCTCTTCCTCGGGCTCGACTTCCTCAAGCAGGGCGTGCCCGACCTCAAGAGCAACCCCGAGGCGCTCGCCTGGCTCGCGAGCTTCGCCGACATGGGCTTCGGCTCGGTGCTGCTGTTCATCCTGGTGGGGACGCTGCTGACCATCGTGGTCCAGTCGTCGTCGGCCTCGACCACCATCACGCTCACCATGGCCGCCAAGGGCTGGATCTCGTACGAGATCGCGGCCGCCATGGTGCTGGGCGAGAACCTGGGCACCACCATCACCGCCACCATCGCCGCGCTGGCCGGCAACCGCAACGCCAAGCGCGTCGCCCGTAGCCACACCCTGTTCAACGTCATCGGCGTGCTGTGGATGCTGCCGCTGTTCTGGGTGTTCCTGCAGCTCGTCGACCAGCTGGTGCCCGGGGATCCCACCAGCGGCCCGCTCGCGATGACGACCCACCTCGCGGCCTTCCACACCGCCTTCAACGTCACCAACACGGCGCTGCTGGTCTGGTTCGTCCCGCAGATCGAGCGCGCGGTGCGCTGGCTGGTGCCGCAGGCGGCCGAGGAGCAGGAGCAGACCCACCTTCAGTTCCTGGAGACGGCGCTGTTGGCGACGCCCGAGCTGGCCGACATCGAGGTGCGCCGCGCGCTGCAGCTGATGACCCAGGAGTGCGATCGCATGTTCGTCGAGGTGCGCCAGGTGCTGGGTCAGCCCTCGGCCAAGCTGGGCAAGCTGATCGACGACGTGAAGCGGGGCGAGGACCGGACCGATCACATGGAGGCCGAGATCGTGGCCTTCTGCGGGCAGATGGCGCGCTCGGGCATGAGCGACCGGGCCGGACGCGATCTCACGGTGTACCTGGACCTCGCCAACGACATCGAGCGCATGGGCGACCACTGCCTCAACCTCATCCGCCTGGCCGAGCGCCGCTACGACAAGGGGATGGTCTTCGGCGACGAGGCGCTCCGGGACATGGACGAGATGACCGGCTACGTCGGCGAGTTCATGCCGATGGCCGCGCGGTCGCTGGGGGCCGGCGCGCCGTCGTTCCTGGCCGAGGCGCGGGTCCTCGAGGGCAAGATCAACCGGCTGCGCGACCGAGCGCGCAAGCGGCACGCCGAGCGGATGCAGGCGGGCACCGAGGACATCCGGGCCGGCCTCATCTACCTCGACATGATGACCAACCTCGAGAAGCTCGGCGACTACTGCTTCAACGTGGTGCGGGCGGCCGACGGGCTGGCCGAGGACTGACGGTATCAGGCGATCGGCGCCGGGAGACGGCGTCCGGGAGCCGCCGTCAGGGGCTCGGCGACAGGCGCAGCTCGGCGATGGGCAGGTAGTCCATCGCCTGCTCGTCGTAGATCTCGCTGGCCTTGGTGACGGCGATCCGGCAGCCGAAGGCCGTGCGGGCGTCGCCCTCGGCGATGCGCAGGCGGCGCTGGTCCTCGCCGACCGAGGCGCGGATGACGGCGGTGCCTTCACGGACGGTCTCGCCCCGGGCGTTCTCGCTGGAGACCCAGTCGACCTTCTCGAGCGCGAGCACCACACCGCAGCCCTCTATCAGCACGGGCTCGAAGGTCAGGGTCAGCGGGTCGGCCGCCGACACGCGCTTGCCGGCGAACGAGGCGTTGGGGTCGGCCGGGGCGGCGGCGGGTGGGGCCGGTGTGGGCGCCGGGGCGGGCGACTGTGCGGGCGTGGCGCCTGCGCACGCGGCGATCAGCAGGCCGCCGAGCAGCCCACCGATCGGGACGAGTCGGCATGTCATCGGATCCTCCCGGGTTGAGGCGCCCATTGTGGGGCGCAGGCTCCCGACGCGGCAAGCCCGGCGGATTTCGTTGGCTACGAGGCGGCCGAGTCGGCAGGATGCGCCGCCTCGCCGGCCCGCCCTCGCGGGGGCGCCGCGCGGCGGCACGGACGAACGACGGGAGACGGGTCATGGCCGAAGGCATCACTTTCGAAACGCTCGGGCTCAGCGAGCCACTGCTGAAGGCCATCGCCGAGGTGGGTTACGAGGCGCCGACGCCCATCCAGGCGCGCACCTTGCCGGTCCTGCTCGAGGGACGCGACGTCATGGGCCAGGCCCAGACGGGCACCGGCAAGACCGCCGCCTTCGCGCTGCCCATCCTCGAGCGCATCGATCTCCGCTCGAACGACGTGCAGGCCCTCATCCTGGCGCCGACGCGCGAGCTGGCCATCCAGGTCGCCGAGGCCTTCCACTCCTTCGGCAAGCACGTCGGGCGCCTGAGCGTGCTGCCGGTCTACGGCGGCCAGAGCATCCACCTGCAGCTCAAGCGCCTCGAGCGCGGCGTGCACGTCGTCGTCGGCACGCCGGGGCGTGTCATGGACCACATGCGCCGCGGCACGCTGCGCCTGGACGCCGTGCGCTTCCTGGTGCTCGACGAGGCCGACGAGATGCTGCGCATGGGCTTCATCGAGGACGTCGAGTGGATCCTGTCGCAGGTGCCCGAGGGGCGCTGCACGGCCCTGTTCTCGGCGACCATGCCGCCCGAGATCGCGCGCGTGGCGCAAAAGCACCTCAAGCAGCCCGAGGTGGTCGAGGTCGAGCGCAAGACGCTGACCGTGCCCACCATCGAGCAGCGCTTCGTGGCGCTGGTGCCGCCGCAGAAGCTCGAGGCGCTGACCCGCATCCTGGAGACCGAGGAGACCGACGGGGTCCTGGTCTTCGCCCGCACCAAGGTCGAGGTGGCGGAGCTGGCCGAGAAGCTGCAGGCGCGCGGGCACGCGGTCGAGGCCATGCACGGCGACATGAGCCAGCCGCTGCGCGAGGCGGTCATCCGGCGCCTCAAGAGCGGCCAGGTCGACGTGGTCATCGCGACCGACGTGGCGGCGCGCGGGCTCGACGTGGACCGCATCAGCCACGTGGTCAACTACGACATCCCGTCGGACGTCGAGACGTACGTGCACCGCATCGGGCGCACCGGGCGCGCCGGGCGGCAGGGCGTGGCGGTGCTGTTCGTGGCGCCGCGCGAGCGGCGGATGCTGCAGGAGATCGAGCGCTACACGCGCCAGCGCATCGAGCCCATGAAGGTGCCGTCGCAGGCGGCGGTGGCGGCGCGGCGGGTGGCGCTGTTCAAGGAGAGCGTCATCAAGGAGATCGAAAAGGGCGAGCTCGATCTGTACATGGCGCTGGTCGAGGAGATCGCCAGCGAGGGCAACTACGACGTGGCCGAGATCGCGGCCGCGGCGGCGCGCCTCGCGCGGGCCGATCAGCCGCTCGAGGTGGTGGTCGAGCCGCCGGCCGAGGCGCAGAGCCCGCCCGAGGGCGGCATGGTGCGCCTGTTCATCGCGGCGGGGCGGCGCTCGGGCGTGCGGCCGGCGGACATCGTCGGGACCATCGCCAACGTGGCCGACGTGCCGGGGCGGCTCATCGGGGCCATCGACATCTACGATCACTTCACCTTCGTCGAGATCCCGGCGGAGCTGCGCGATCAGGTGCTGGACGCGATGCAGCACGCGACGCTGCGCGGGCGGCCCGTCGACGTGCGCATCGCGCGGCCGGGCGCCGAGCCGGGCGAGGGTCCGAGGGGCGGGCGCGACGACCGGCGCGATGGCCCCAGGGACGACCGGCGCGACGGCTTCAGGGACGACCGGCGCGACGGTCCCAGGGACGACCGGCGCGACGGTCCCAGAGACGACCGGCGCGACGGTCCCAGAGACGACCGGCGCGACGGTCCCAGGGACGATCGGCGCGATGATCGGCGCGGGCCGCCGCGGGGCACCCGCTTCGGGCCGCCGCGGCGCGAGAAGGGCGGCTTCGGGCCGCCGCGCCGCAAGCGCTGAGCGACGCCGCGCGACCTTTCAGATTTTGTAAGTTGCCGTAGGGCGCGGCCTGGGAGCAGCATCCCGCCCGCCTCGGTCAGTGACCGGGGCGCGCGCCGGATGTCCGGCCGCCACACGCCCACAGGAAGCTCCCATGACGAAGTCACGCATCGGTCTGTCCGCGCTCGCGCTGTCGCTCGCGCTGCTCGCGCTGTCCTCCACCGCCTACGCCGCCAAGCCGCCGACCGAGGCGCAGATGGTCGAGCTGGTCGGCGGCAAGGACAGCGGCTGGGCCCCCGCCATCTTCAAGGACCTGAAGAAGGGGATGACCCCCGACGAGGCCAAGGCCGTCTTCCCCAAGATGAAGAAGGTCTCGAAGTTCGGCTTCGCCGACGTGCCGGTGAAGGCGCCGGGCGTCAAGAAGCTCGTCCTGTACTTCGCCAAGGACAAGGAGACGGGCGAGCGCAACGCGCTGCAGAGCGCGCGCATCGAGTTCGTCCCGGCCCTGACGAAGAACGAGGACTGGTTCAAGCTGATGCTGAAGGTCACGCAGGACAAGTGGGGCCCCATCCGCAAGCCGGAGGAGTCCATCGCCAAGCGGATCATCACCTGGGTGGGTCCGAAGTACCGGACGGCCCAGTTCAGCAAGATCGGCAAGCAGTTCCAGCTGACCTTCAACCCCTGAGCGCGCTCGCCGCCGCGCCCCGATGTGGCACCCGCGCTCGGCCTCCGAGGACGGGTGCCACGCCGGTGGGACGCGAGATCGGCGTCCAGCGACGCGTTCCACGTGCCCTGCGGCGTCAGGCGGCGCGGGCCTTGCGTCGGGCGAGGTCGCGCGCCTCGCGCTCGGTGCCCACGTAGGGCTCGCGGGTGCCCATCAGGTGATCGAACCAGGGCCGGGTCACGCACCAGTTGGCGTGCTGGTTGGGCCCCATGTGGTGATCGTAGTGCCACGGCAGGTGCTCGCGGGCCCACTCGGGGTCGGTGTGCGAGCGCTTGTGGGCCGTGTAGTAGCGGAAGCCGCAGTACCACATGGTCGCCGAGAAGAAGGGCGCCACCGGCCACAGCGGCGCGTGCAGGGCGCCGACGGCGGCGAGGCCCAGCAGCTCCTTGGACTGCGCGTGCCAGCCCAGCAGCGGCCGGCGGTACGTCTCGTCGACGTGGCCGTGGCGGCGGGCGTTGCGGTGGTGCTCGTGCCAGTGGAAGCTCCAGAACGAGACCTTCTTCTGGCCGAGCCCGTGGAGCAGGTATTTGTGGGCCGCCCACTCGATGGCGTTGCAGTAGAGCAGCGCCGCCGGGATGCCGATCATGGGGACACCTCGCCAAAGAGTGACTACATGGTCACCATATCTCCGGCCGCGGCCGGCGTCCAGGCCTGCGCTCAAAACAATGACCCGATGGTCACCCTTTTCGCCTCCCAGGAGCCTCCGTGGCAGCCCACCGAGACGCCCCCGATGACGACCCGACGCCGCGGCCCAGCGTGGTGCCGCCGGAGCGCCCCGGCCGGCGCGGCGGCAAGCGCGACACCAACCGCCTCGAGCGCACGCGCGCCCTGACCGGCGGCGCGCTGGCGCTGTTCCTGGTCCGCGGCGTCGAGGCCGTCACCATCGACGACATCGTCAAGGCCGCCGGGATGGCCAAGGGCAGCTTCTACCGCTACTTCGAGGGCAAGACCGAGCTGGTCGAGGCCATCCTGGCCCCGCTGGTCGCCGCGGTGGACGAGGCGCTGGCGGCCGCCGAGCGCGCCCTGGAGGCGGCAGCCAGCCGCGAGCCGCTGCTGGCCGCCTACCAACGACTGGGGCTGGCGCTGGCCGCCGCCGCCCTCGCCCACCCTGACGCGATGCGTCTGTATCTGCAGGAGTCGCGGGCCCCCGCCGCCGGCGCCCGCGCCCCCATCGCCGCCGTCGCCGCGCGCGTCGGCGCCCGCGCCGTCGCCCTGACCGAGATCGCCCACGCCCACGGTCTGCTGCGCCCGATCAGCCCCGAGGTCAGCGCCCTGGCCGTCGTCGGCGCCGCCGAGCGCCTGTTCCACGCGCATCTGGCCGGCGAGCTGCGAACCGACGCGGCCACCGTGGTGCGTGATCTGGTCTCGCTGGTGGTCGACGGCCTACGCCGCTGAGGCCAGGGGCCGGCAGCGCCGATGTCGGCGCGAGGGGCTGGCCGCTGGGATCGACGGGGTGGTCGGCCGGCTGGGAGCCGGCGATCCCAGGGGCGCGGCGCAGGGATCCATCAGGGGGCGGCCGGCTGGAAGCCGGCGATCCCAGAGGGCCGTGCAGGGCTTGGTCGGCTGCTCGGCCGGCTGGAAGCCGGCGATCCCAGAGGGCCGTGCAGGGCTTGGTCGGCTGCTCGGCCGGCTGGAAGCCGGTGGTCCCAGGGGCCGGCGCGGGGACGAGGCTGGCCGTTGCTTGACGTCGGCTGGGCGCTTGCGTGACGGTGGCGCGCGCTGGCGTGTGCCGGTGGTCGGGGGGGGGGGCAGATGGTGCGATGGTATCGGCAGGCCGCGCTCACGGCAGCGCTAGTGGTGGCGCTGGTGGTCGCGAGCTCTTCGGCGCTGGCCGCCGGCGCCAGCAGCTTGCGGGTGGACGACTCGGCGGCGCCGGGGGCGCACGCGGCGGCGCGGCTGACCGACGGCGATCCGGCGACGGTCTGGATCGAGGGCGCCGAGGGGCCAGGCGTCGGCGAGTCCTTCTGGATCGATCTCCCGCGGTCGCGCGTCGAGCGCGTGACCCTCTTCCCGGGACACGGGGCCAGCCCGCGGACGTTCAAGCGCTGGTCGCGGCTCGAGCGGGTCACCGTCACGCTGTATACGGCCGGCGAGCGCGGGCGGATGGGCGCCGTGGCGACCGTCGAGCACACCTTCGCCGACCGGTTCGAGGCGCAGGACGTGCTGGTCGGCGGCGTGCTGGTCGGCGACGAGCTGACGGGCGGCCGGCTCGAGGTCACGATCCGCAGCGTCTACCCCGGCGAGGGCGAGGCGGACACCGCGGTGGGCGAGCTGGCCGTGCACCTGAGCGAGTTCCGCGCGACCGCCGAGGCCTTCCAGCTCGACGCGCGCAGCGGCTATGGCGAGGCCCACCTGGTCGACGGCGACCCGGCGACGCCCTGGGTGTCGGCGCGGGGGGCGCCCACGCGCTTCGAGCTGCGGGCGACCGACTACGGCGTCGCGGCGCTGGTGTTCACCGGGCCGCGGGACGCGAAGCTGGCCAAGAGCTGCGCCCGGCCTCGCGAGGTCGTCGTCAAGGTGGGCGACGTGGTCACGCAGGCGACGCTGAAGGACACGGCGGCGCCGCAGCGCGTGGCGCTGCCCGTCACCGGAGGCTACTCGGGGGCGGCGATGGGGCCCATCGAGGTGCGCATCGAGTCGACCTGGCCGGGCGCCCAGACGCCCAACGTGGTGCTGGGCGACGTCGAGGTCCGGGCGACGCACCTGTTCGTCGAGCCGCTGACCGAGGTCTCGGAGGGCGGATGAGCTCGCGGGAGGAGCTGACGGACGCGCAGGTGGCCGAGCTGCGGGCGCGGCTCGAGGAGGCCGCCGAGGAGGCCGACCGCGGCCTGAGCGCCTCGAGCGACGACGCGAAGCCGGTGGACCTGGGGCTGGCCATCGGACGCGTCAGCCGGATCGACGCGCTGCAGCAGCAGCAGATGGCCATGGCGCGGCGCAACCGGGTGAGGCTTCAGCGTCAGCAGATCCGGGCCGCGCTGATGCGCTGCGACGAGGGCACCTACGGCGAGTGCGTCGCCTGCGGCGATCCCATCGGCTACGCGCGCCTGTCCGCCAGGCCCGAGGCGCCGCTGTGCCTCGAGTGCCAGTCGGCCAGCGGCGGCGGCTGAGCCTCAGTCGACGGTGAAGGGGATGGTGACGACCCCCATCGGCTCGCCGGTCAGGGCGTTGAAGACGCGGAAGGTGAAGTCGACGCGGCCCTCGTCGTCGTCGACCTGCTGGAAGTACAGGAAGCCGCGGACGGTGCCGCCCGGCTCGATGACCCCCTCGGGCAGGGCGCGGCGCAGCATGTCCTCGGTGGGCAGGGCGACGCGGGCGTACGCCGGGCGGTAGGCGTCGTAGTAGAAGGGGTCGTAGCGCAGCGGGTAGGCCGCCGAGCGCCAGCCCGGGAAGTAGCCGGCGTGCCAGGGGGCGACCGAGAAGCCGGGCCAGGGATCGACGTAGCCGACCGCGACCACCTCGCTCTCGTCGATGGCGAAGGGCGGCAGGGCGGCGTAGCGGGTGCCGCGGGCGCTGACGAGCTGGAAGTCGTCGTAGCGGACGCGCACCGGGACGCCGCTGTCGTTGTGCAGGGCGACGAGCAGCGGTGTGACCTCGTCGAGGCGTTGGGGGAAGCCGGACCAGGCTTCGGCGCTGGCGACGACGCGGACGCCAGAGACGGCGGCCTGGGCGGCCTGGCCCGGCCCGGCGGCGCGCAGGGCGCCGGGCGCGGGGGTCAGCTCGGTGGTGGTCGCGCAGGCGGACGTCAGCGCGGCCGCGGCGGCGAGCGCGAGGAGCGGGAGGCGCATGGGGAGGTCCTTTGGGCGGGCGTGGGGGCGCGCGGCGTGCAGGGCAACCGTAGGAGCGGCGCCGGGGCGGCCAAGCGCGTTGGCAATCGGGGACTTGCGCGGTAGCGTGCCGGCGCATGGGAGACCTCCACGTCGTGTTGCGGGCGATGACCGAAGCGGACCTGGCCCGGGTGGTGGCCATGGAGGCGGCCTCGCACGGGACGCCGTGGCCGGAGTCGTCGTTCCGAGAGGAGCTGAACGCCGGGCCGAGGTCGCGCGCCGTGGTGGCCGAGGAGGAGGCGGACGGCGGGCGGCGGCTGATGGGGCACATGGTGTTCTGGCTGTACGACGACACGTGCGAGCTGATGAACGTGACGGTGGCGCCCGAGGCGCGGCGGCGCGGGCTGGGGCGGCGGCTGATGGAGCACCTGCTGGGCGAGGCGCGGCTGGCCGGGTGCGCGCAGGTCTTTTTGGACGTGCGGGTCGGCAACGCGCCGGCGCGGGCGCTGTACGCCGAGGTCGGGTTCTTGGAGGTCGGCCGGCGCAGGGGCTACTATTCGAGTCCTGACGAAGACGCGGTCTTGATGTCCCTGTCGCTGTAGTCGGCGCGGAGCTTCCGCGGCGACCCTCCCCGAGCGCCGAGCTCGGGTGGCGCGCACCTCGGGACGCCCGCGTGAGCTTCCCTGGAGCGCAACATGACGACGGCGACGACGCGTCCCGGCCGCGGCCGCAGGGCGCAGTACATGTCCGTGGTGGCGGTCTCGCTCGCGGCCCTGGGCGTGCAGGCCTGCGGCTGCATCCAGATCGGCCGGGACGAGCCGACGGTGACCGACGACAACCCGACCTACCAGGTGATCCGGCACGCCCCGGGGCCGCAGTGGGCCAGCGGCAAGGCCTTCCGCGAGCAGCCGGGCGTCGACGAGCACGTCCGCTACCTGGAGTGGCTGCGCGAGCAGGGCTACCTGCTGATGGGCGGGCCGTACCTGGACGAGTCGGGCGGGATGGTCGTGCTGAAGGTGCCGACGGTCGAGGACGCGCGGCGCCTGGCGGACGACGACCCGGCCGTGCGCTCGGGCCTGCTGACCGTGACGGTGCATCCGTGGCTGGTGCCGCTGTCGCGGATGGAGCCGCGGGCGGTCGCGACCGAGTAGCGGCGGGCGGGGCCGGTCGGGTACAACCGGCCGGCCATGGCGTCCGACGACCGAGATCCGAGCGCGATCCTGCGCTACTTCCGCGCGGTGTTGCAGGCGGAGGCGGCGGCCTCGGGCGGCTGCGAGGGCGTCGCCCTGCCCGCGCCGAGCGCCCCGGTGGCGCCGGATCTCGTGCGGCCGACGGCCCAGGCGCGCTACGCGGTGGTCGCGCTCGAGGGTGGGACGGCGGAGGAGGTCGGGGTCGAGCGGCTGGTGACGCGCGAGGCGGGCGGCGTCTTCCTGGCGCTGACCGCGGACCGGGTGCCGCTGTTCGAGCACTGGCTGTCGCGCGAGTACGCCAAGGCGTGGGCCAAGGCGAGCGGGCAGACGGGGGCCGAGCAGGAGGCGCTGTGGCTGGCCGGGTTCCCGGTGCTGGCGACGGCGCGGTTCGGGCGGCGGCGGCTGGAGGCCGTGGTCACGGTGGAGATCGCCGAGCTGGCGCCGCTGGACGGGGCGCGCGAGGCGTGGCGGGTGCCGACCTGGGGCGAGCGCAAGGCGGGCCAGGTGGGCGCGCCGCCCGAGTGGCTGCGGCTGAGGACGCGCAAGCCCGGGGCCGTCATCGCCGAGGGGGTCGCCGAGCCGGCGCTGCGGGTGGACGTGAACCTGCTCGAGCGCGAGCTGGGGTTGGAGGGGGACGCGAGCGAGGCGCTGCGGGAGGCGCTGGAGGGGCTGGGGCCGGCGGACGCCGCGGGGCAGGTGCGGACGCTGGTCGAGCACCTGTGTGCGCTGCGGGGCGAGGAGCCGCCGGGTGAGGAGGTGGGGCTGGTCGAGGCGCTGTGCAGCGCGCTGGCGCCGTGGGTGGCCGACCGCGGGGCCGAGCTGCGGCGCGAGGCGCTGATCTACGACGGGGCCGCGGGCGCGCCGACCGCGCAGCTGCAGCGCGAGCTGGGCGAGCTGCTGGCCGCGGACGAGGCGGACCTGATGGGCACGCCGCTGGGTGGCTATCTGCTGGCGCGTCCGGCTCGGCTCGGGCAGCGCGGGACGCTGGGGCTGGCCAGCCCGCACGCGCTTACTGAGGCGCAGCGGACGGTGGCCGAGGCCTCGCTGCAGACGCCGCTGCTGGCGGTGGAGGGGCCGCCGGGGACGGGCAAGACGCACGTCCTGATGGCGCTGGCGGCGCACACGGTGGTCGCGGCGGCCCGGGCCGGGGTCTACGGGGCCGGGGCGGGGCGCGGGGAGGCGCCGCAGCTGGTGGTGACGTCGACCAACAACCGCGCGGTCGACAACGTCGTCGACCCGCTGTCGCGGGACTGGGCGGCCGGACGGCTGCCGGTGGCGCTGCGGACGGGCAGCCGGATCGTGCAGGCGGGGCGGACGGCCGACGAGCTGGACCGGGTGCTGGGGTGGCTGGCGGGGCAGGACGGCGCCGGGGCCGAGGCGCGGCACGAGGCGGCGAGCGCGCGGTTCGACGGGATGCTTCGGGAGATCGAGGCCGTGTTGGCGCCGGTCGCGCGGGGGCGGGCGGCGGCCGAGGAGGTGCGGCGGCTGGAGGCGGCGCTCGCGGGGTGCGACGACGCGCTGCGGCGGGCCGGGCCGCCGGGGGCGGCGCCGCCGGTCGCGGAGAGCCGGCGGTGGGAGGCGCTGGTGGCGACGCTGGCGCCGCTGGCGGAGGGGCTCGAGGACGCCTACGACCGGCTGGACGAGGACCATGGCGCCTGGAGCGCCGAGCGGCTCAAGCGGCTGTGGAAGAAGCACGTCCGCGCGCCGTTGGCGGCGGCGCAGGCCAAGGCCGCCGCGCTGGGGCTCGCCGCGCCCGAGGTCGCGCGGCCGGAGCCGCGGGAGGGCGCCGAGGTCTGGCGAGAGACGCTGTTCGTCCTGCACGGGCGGCTGGAGCGCTTGCTGGACGAGGTGAACGAGCGGCTGCGCGCCGTGGCGGCGGTGAGGGCCCACGCCGAGCTGGTGGCGCGGCGGGCGGCGCTGACGGAGCAGCTGCGGGCGGCGCGCGCGAAGGCCGACGCGTTGGACGCGTGCGACGAGGGCGCCCTGCGGCGGGAGGTGGCGACGCGCGAGCACGCGCTGTTCGGGGCGGCCTGCGACCTGCGGGAGGCCTGGGCGGCGCTGCGGCGCGAGGCGCTCGAGCGCTTCGTCAAGAAGCTGCGGGCGGGGGTCGGCGGGCGCGGCGGGCAGGTGTTCGCGCAGCTCGAGGGGGACGAGCGGCGGCTGTTCGCAGCGCTGTTCCCGGTCGTGGGGTGCACGCTGCTGTCCATCGGCAACGCGTTCCCGCTGGAGCCGGGGGCGATAGACGCGCTGGTGGTCGACGAGGCCGGGCAGTGTCCGCCGTCGCACGTCGTCACGGCGCTGTACCGGGCCGAGCGGGCGACGCTGGTGGGCGACACGCACCAGCTCGAGCCGGTGTTCGGGCTGTCGGCGGGCGAGGAGCGGCGGGTGCGTGAGCGGGTGGCGCCGGAGCTGCGGGGGCGCGCGCTGGAGCGGTTTCGGATGGCGCAGCCGGGTGGGACGAGCGCGCAGTGGGCGGCGGAGCAGGTCGGGCCGCGGCTGCGGCTGACGGATCACTTCCGGTGTCAGCCGGAGATCATCGCGATCAGCGACCGGCTGTGCGACTACGGGCTGACGGTGCACACGCCGCGGCGGTCGCTCGAGGCGCTGTCGCCGTACCTGCGGGCGCCGGTGCTGGCGCTGCCGGTGCGCGGCCAGCAGCGGCGGGCCGGCGGGTCGTGGTGCAACGACGACGAGGCGCGGCGGCTGGTCGCGATGGCCGACTACCTGCTGCGGGCGGGGCTGAGCCCCGAGCAGCTGGGGCTGCTGACGCCGTTTCGGGCCCAGGCGCGGCTGCTGGCGCAGCATCTGCGCGAGCGGCGGGTGCCGGTCGAGAGCTGGGACGGCACGCCGGACCCGACGGCCGGGAGCGGCGTGACCCTGGGGACCGTGCATCGGCTGCAGGGCGGCGAGCGGGACGTGGTCCTGCTGTCGACGGTGGCCAGCGACCCCGCGGCCCTGGCCTTCCTGGATCGGCGGCCGAACCTGGTCAACGTCGCCGCGAGCCGCGCGCGCACCCATCTGGTGGTCATCGGCCACCCCGACGCGCTCGAGGCGGGCCGGACGACGCGCGAGCTGCTGGCGGCGGTCGCCGAGTCCGGGTGGCTCGAGCCGCGGTGAGGGGCGCCGTGACGGGGGTGACCGTCCGCGACGCCCCCCTGTCGGTCAGCGCCCCTGGGCGAGGTGCTCGGTCAGCAGCTGCTTGGCCAGCTTGGGGTCGGCCTTGCCGCGGGTGGCCTGCATGACCTGGCCCATGAAGAAGCCGAAGAGCTGCTTGGAGCCGCCGCGGTAGCGGGTGACCTCGTCGGGGTTGTCGGCGAGGACGGTCGCGATGGCCGCCTCGAGGGCGCCGCGGTCGTCGACCTTCTCGAGGCCCCGCTCGCGGACGATGGCCTCGGGGTCGCCGCCGTGGGCCAGCAGGTGGGCGAGGACCTCCTTGCCGGCGGGGGTGGCGATGGCGCCGCGGTCGACCAGGGCGACGAGGCGGCCGAAGGCGCGGCCGTCGAAGGGCAGCTGGTCGATGGGCCGCTCCTTGAGCTCGCGCTGCAGCTCGTTGACCAGCCAGTTGGCGACCGTCTTGGGGCCGTCGTGGGCCAAGAGGGCCGCCTCGAAGAAGGCCGAGACCGCCGGGTCGCCGCTGAGCACGTCGGCGTCCTCGCGCGTCAGGCCCAGCTCGCGCTGGTAGCGCTCGAAGCGGGCGGCCAGCTCGGGCGACTCGGCGCGGCGCTGGTCGCGCTCGCTGGTGCGCGGGCCGGCGGGCTCTTTGGGGGCGGCGGGCTTGTCGCGGCGCGGCGCGGGCGCGGACGGCGCCGCCTGGGGACCGGCCTCGGCGGCGACCAGCTTGGCCCACGAGTCGCGCAGGCCGACGACGCGGTTGAAGACCAGCCGGTCGGGGCGCGAGTCGACCGCGTCGGTGACGAAGTAGCCCTGGCGCTCGAACTGGAAGCGCTGGTCCCCCGGCGTCCCGGCCAGGCTGGGCTCGACCAGGGCCTGCCTGACGACCAGCGACTCGGGGTTCAGGTGGGTCTTGAAGTCGACCTCGGGGTCGCCGTCGGGCTTGGGGACGCTGAAGAGCCGGTCGTACAGGCGCACCTCGGCCGGCACGGCGTGGGCGGCCGAGACCCAGTGCAGGGTCCCCTTGATCTTGCGCCCGTCCGCCGGGTCCGCGCCGCGCGTGTCCAGGTCGACGGTGCAGCGCAGCTCGGTCACCTGGCCGGCGGCGTCGCGGACGACCTCGTCGCAGCGGATGACGTAGGCGTGGCGCAGGCGCACCTCGGCGCCGGGCGCGAGGCGGTGCCACTTCTTGGGGGGCACCTCGGCGAAGTCGTCGCGCTCGATGTAGAGCGTGCGGCCGAAGGGCACCGGGCGCGCGCCCTCGTTGGGGACGTCGTGGGGCCAGTAGGCGGCGTCGAGCGTGTCGACCCGGTCCTCGGGCCAGTTGGTGAGGGTCACCTTCAGCGGGTCGAGGACGGCCATCACGCGCGGCGCGATGGGGTTGAGGGCCTCTCGGATGCAGAACTCGAGCTTGCCGATGTCGACCGTGCTGTTGGCCTTGGCGACGCCGATCATGTCGGCGAAGTCCCGGATGGCCTTGGGCGTGACGCCGCGGCGGCGCAGGCCCGCGATGGTGGGCATGCGCGGGTCGTCCCAGCCGGCGACGTGGCCGTCGCGCACCAGCTCGAGCAGCTTGCGCTTGCTCATCACCGTGTAGTCGAGGCTGAGGCGGGCGAACTCGATCTGCTGCGGGTGGGCCGGGACGGGCAGCTGGTCGAGGATCCAGTCGTACAGCGCGCGGTTCTCCTCGAACTCGAGCGTGCAGATGGAGTGCGTCACGTGCTCGATGGCGTCCTCGAGGCAGTGCGCGTAGTCGTACATCGGGTAGATGCACCACGCGTCGCCGGTCCGGTGGTGGTGCGCGTGTTTGATGCGGTACAGGAGCGGGTCGCGCAGCAGCATGTTGGGCGCGGCCATGTCGATCCTGGCCCGCAGGACGTGCTCGCCGTCGGCGAACTCGCCGGCCCGCATGCGGCGGAACAGATCCAGGTTCTCGTCGACCGAGCGGTCGCGGTAGGGGCTGTCCTTGCCGGGCTCGTAGATGCTGCCGCGGTTTTCGCGGATCTGCTCGCGGCTCTGGCTGTCGACGTAGGCCTTGCCGTCCCGGATGAGCTGCTCGGCCCAGGCGTACATCTGCTCGAAGTAGTCCGAGGCGAAGTGCAGATGCTCGCCCCAGTCGAAGCCCAGCCAGCGGACGTCGGCCTGGATGCTGTCGACGTACTCGACCTCCTCCTTCTCCGGGTTGGTGTCGTCGAAGCGCAGGTGGCAGCGGCCCCCGTAGTCGAGCGCGAGGCCGAAGTTCAGGCAGATGCTCTTGGCGTGCCCGATGTGGAGGTAGCCGTTGGGCTCGGGGGGGAAGCGCGTGACGACCTGGCCGCCGCGCTTGCCCGCGGCGAGGTCGCGGTCGATGATGTCGCGGATGAAGTTGGAGCGGCGGGGCGCGGCGGCGGCCCCCGCGGCGTCACGGGCGACGCTGGATGGGTCGTTCGAGGACGTGGACGACATGATGGACGCGCTCTCTCTGGGTCTGCGTGGGTGCGGGCGACCGCGTGAGATCTCCCCGAGTCGGGCCGCCCGGTCAAGCGAGAAACCCTGATGGGCAAGGACAAGAGCAAGGCTGGCGGGGACATTCCCGCGGACGCGCCGAGCGACAACCCGTTCGCGGCGCTGGCCGGGCTGCGGGACGCGCTGCCTCCCGGACAGAGCCCGGCCGCGCCGGCCGCCGTCGAGGAGGTCGCGAGCGCCGCGCCGAGGCGGGCGGTCATCCGCTACGAGCGCAAGGGCCGCGGAGGCAAGGAGGCGACCGTGGTCGAGCAGCTCGGGCTGCCGCCGGCCGAGCTCGAGCGGTGGCTCAAGGACCTCAAGAAGCAGCTCGGCTGCGGCGGGGTGGTCGAGGGCGACGCGCTGGTGCTGCAGGGCGACCAGCGGGGGCGGCTGAAGGCGGCGCTGACGGCGCGCGGGGTGAAGAAGGTGAGCGGCGGCTGAGGCCCGAAGTGCCTGTCGGGGTGTATTCAGAGTCGGGCGACGCGGCCCGAGGCTGCGGACGTCGTCTCGACCGCGCCGCATAAGGCTTCGGAAAACGAGCGATTGTGGCGAGCTGACGGCCCGTGCTAAACGCCCGTCGATCGCTGGCCCTGGGGTGGGGCCCGCGACGCACGACGCCCCGACGGCGTCGTCTGACAGGTGCGTGAGGGGGGGAGCGCCAACGCTCCCTCTGCGCGTGGACGACAGGGAGTGGTCCAATGGTATCAGGCTGTTCGAGCTGGGGTCGCCTTGGGGTGGCGGCCGCCGGCTTGTGGTGTGGGCTGACGTGGTCGGGCGCCGCCAGCGCGTTCGAGATCACGCCGACCGCGGATGCGATGGCGCTGGCGACCGAGATCCTCAAGGGCGAGGGCGTCACGGTGACGGGCGCGGTCGTGACGGGCGCCTCGACGGCGACCGGCACCTTCGTGGACGGGCCGCTGGGCATGTCCTACGGCTCGCTGTTCTCGTCGGGCCACGCCATCGACGCGCTGCCGCCGAGCGACTCGGGCAGCACCTCGGGCAACCACGGGCTGCCTGGCGACCCGCTCTGCGATCTCATCTCGAACGGCTACTCGACGCACGACGCGGTGCGCCTCGAGATCACCTTCGACCTGGCCCCCGGCTACGAGGGCATCGAGTTCACCTACATCGTCGGCTCCGAGGAGTACCCGGAGTACGTGGGCAGCGAGTACGTCGACCCGGTCGGCGTGTTCCTCAACGGCACGAACATCGCGCTGGACCCGTTCGGCCAGCCGATGACCCTGCAGGGGCAGTTCTTCGCGAGCGACCAGGTCATCGTGGCCCCCGCGACCGAGTCCGAGTTCGACGGCTCGACGCCCATCCTCAAGAGCCGCGCGCCGCTGGCCGGCGGGACGACCGGCAACAAGATCGTCGTGGTGGTGTGCGACGGCTCGGACACCAGCTACGACACGGCGCTGTTCCTGACGGGGCTCACCGGCTGCGTCGACAACTGCGAGATCAACACCTCGTGGTGCGGTGACGGCATCCTGGCGCCCGGCGCCGAGCCCTGCGACGACGGCAACAACGTCAACGGCGACGGCTGCAGCGTCTCGTGCGAGGTCGAGCCGGGCTGGGCCTGCACGGGCGCGGCGGGCGAGACCAGCGTCTGCGTCGACACCTGCGGCAACGGCACCGTCGACAACGCCGTCGAGCAGTGCGACGACGGCAACGACGTCGACGGCGACGACTGCACCAACGCATGCCGCCTGCCCACCTGCGACGACGGCCTCCTGCACGACCAGGGCACCGGCACCGAGACGGACGTCGACTGCGGCGGCAGCGAGTGCGCGCCCTGCAAGCTGGACCAGACCTGCAAGACGTGGACGGACTGCGAGTCGCAGTCGTGCGTGGGGGGCGTCTGCGTCCCGCCGACCTGTGACGACGGCTTCCCCAACGGCGACGAGACCGGCGTCGACTGCGGCGGCAGCTGCGCGGCGGCCTGCCCGGACGACAGCCCCTGCGTCGTGGACGCCGACTGCATGAGCGGCGTGTGCGCGGGCGGGTTCTGCGCGGCGCCGACCTGCTCGGACGACGTCCGCAACGGGGACGAGACGGACGTGGACTGCGGCGGTTCCGTCTGCGACGGGTGCGGCACGAGCCAGGGCTGCAAGGTCCCGACCGACTGCCAGAGCCTGGTCTGCGTCGACGGCGTCTGCCAGGCGCCGAGCTGCACCGACGGCGTCCACAACGGCGCCGAGACCGGCGTCGACTGCGGCGGGCCGCAGTGTGAACCGTGCGGCGCCGGCGGCGGCTGCGACGCGGCCGACGACTGCCAGAGCGGCGTCTGCACCGGCGGCACCTGCCAGGCCCCGACCTGCACCGACGGCGTCCACAACGGCGCCGAGACCGGCGTCGACTGCGGCAACGGCTGCCCCGCCTGTGGGACCGGCGGCGGCTGCGACTCGGCCGACGACTGCCAGAGCGGCGTCTGCACGGGCGGCACCTGCCAGGCCCCGACCTGCACCGACGGCGTGATGAACGGCGGCGAGACCGGCGTCGACTGCGGCGGGGCCGTCTGCGGCGCCTGCGCGCCGGGCGGCGGGTGCGTCACGGGCGGCGACTGCGCCAGCGGCGTTTGCGTGCTGGGCGTGTGCCTGGCGCCGAGCTGCACCGACGGCGTCCACAACGGCGCCGAGACCGGCGTCGACTGCGGCGGGCCGACCTGCGGCCCGTGTGGCTCGGGCTCGGGCTGCCTCGTTGCGGGCGACTGCGACAGCGGCGTGTGCGTCGACTTCGTCTGCCAGGCCCCGACCTGCACCGACGGCGTCATGAACGGCGCCGAGACCGGCGTCGACTGCGGCAACACCTGCCCCGCCTGCGGCGACGGCGGCGGCTGCGACTCGGCCGACGACTGCCAGAGCGGCGTCTGCACGGGCGACACCTGCCAAGCGCCGACCTGCACCGACGGCGTCATGAACGGCGCCGAGACCGGCGTCGACTGCGGCAACGGCTGCCCCGCCTGCGGTGACGGCGGCGGCTGCGACTCGGCCGACGACTGCCAGAGCGGCGTCTGCACGGGCGACACCTGCCAGGCGCCGACCTGCACCGACGGCGTGCAGAACGGCGACGAGTCCGGCGTCGACTGCGGCAACACCTGCCCCGCCTGCGGTGACGGCGACGGCTGCGACTCGGCCGACGACTGCCAGAGCGGCGTCTGCGCCGGTGACACCTGCGCGGCCCCGACCTGCACCGACGGCGTCATGAACGGCGACGAGACCGGCGTCGACTGCGGCAACACCTGCCCCGCCTGCGGCGACGGCGGCGGCTGCGACTCGGCCGACGACTGCCAGAGCGGCGTCTGCACCGGTGGCACCTGCCAGGCCCCGACCTGCACCGACGGCGTCCAGAACGGCGACGAGACCGGCGTCGACTGCGGCAACACCTGCCCCGCCTGCGGCGACGGCGGCGGCTGCGACTCGGCCGACGACTGCCAGAGCGGCGTCTGCGCCGGTGACACCTGCGCGGCCCCGACCTGCGACGACGGCGTGCTCAACGGCGACGAGAGCGACGTCGACTGCGGCGGCGGCTGCACCCGCTGTGGGACCGGCAAGGGCTGCAAGGGCGCCGACGACTGCGCCAGCTCGGTCTGCGCCGGCGACGTCTGCGCGGCCCCGGCCTGCGACGACGGCGTCATGAACGGCGAGGAGACCGGCGTCGACTGCGGCAACGGCTGCCCCGCCTGCGGCGACGGCGGCGGCTGCGACTCGGCCGACGACTGCCAGAGCGGCGTCTGCGCCGGTGACACCTGCGCGGCCCCGACCTGCGACGA
>JAWLBL010000012.1:200990-235924 GCA_041687695.1 Myxococcota bacterium
CGGCGTGCTCAACGGCGACGAGAGCGACGTCGACTGCGGCGGCGGCTGCCCCGCCTGCGACGACGGCGGGGCGTGCGAGGTCGCGGCCGACTGCGCCAGCGGCGTCTGCGTCGACGGCGTGTGCCAGGCGCCGACCTGCGACGACGGCGTGGTCAACGGCGGCGAGACCGACGTGGACTGCGGCGGCGGCGCCTGCGAGCCGTGCGAGGACGGCGAGGGCTGCGAGGTCGCCGAGGATTGCCTGAGCGACGTGTGCGGCGACGGGACCTGCGTGCCGGCGGAGTGCTCGGACGGCGTGAAGAACGGCGACGAGACCGATGTCGACTGCGGCGGGGCCTGCGAGGCCTGCGAGGACGGCGAGGGCTGCGTCGACGCGGCCGACTGCGTCAGCGGCGTCTGCGTCGACGGCGTGTGCCAGGCCGCGACCTGCGACGACGGCGTGAAGAACGGCGCCGAGACGGACGTGGACTGCGGCAACGGCTGCCCGGCCTGCGACGACGGCGAAGGCTGCGACGACGCGGCCGACTGCGTCAGCGGCGTGTGCGACGGCGAGGTCTGCGCGGCGCCGCTGTGCGGCGACGGCGTGGTCAACGGCGACGAGGGCTGCGACGACGGTAACGACGTCGACGGCGACGGCTGCGCGGCCGACTGCCAGGTCGAGGACGGCTGGGACTGCGAGTCCGGGGACTGCGAGACGACGTGCGGCGACGGCATCGTCGCGGGCGACGAGGCCTGCGACGACGGCGCGGTCAACGGAGAGGGCCTGGCGTCCGAGCCGGTGGACGGCGACGGGTGCTCGGCGGTCTGCACGGTCGAGGACGGGTGGGAGTGCCTGCCCGACGAGGTGACCGGGGCCAGCGTCTGCGGGCCGATCTGCGGCGACGGCGTGCGGATCGAGGGCGTCGAGGGCTGCGACGACGGCGACGCCGAGGGCGGCGACGGCTGCTCCGAGGTGTGCGAGGTCGAGGCGGGCTGGACGTGCGAGGCGAACGACGTGGGCGTCGACGTCTGCGCGGCCACCTGCGGCGACGGCGCGCTGGCGCTGGGCGCCGAGGCCTGCGACGACGGCAACGACGTCGACGGCGACGGCTGCGCGGCCGACTGCCAGGTCGAGCAGGGTTGGTCCTGCACCGACGTGGCCGGCGAGACCAGCCTTTGCGACCCCGGGTGCGGCAACGGCCAGCTCGACGCGGCCGAGGGCTGCGACGACGGCAACTTCGACGAGGGCGACGGCTGCTCGGCGGCGTGCGCGGTCGAGGCGGGCTGGGTCTGCGAGGGCGAGCCCTCGGTCTGCCTGCCCGACGCCGACGACGACGGCGTGCCCGACGACGTCGACAACTGCCCCGACGTGGCCAACGCCGACCAGGCCGACGCCGACGCCGACGGCGTCGGTGACGCCTGCGAGCCCGACGCCGACGACGACGGCGTGCCCGACGACGTCGACAACTGCCCCGACGTGGCCAACGCCGACCAGGCCGACGCCGACGCCGACGGCGTCGGCGACGCCTGCGAGGCTGACGGCGACGGCGACGGCGTGCCCGACGACGTCGACAACTGCCCGAGCGTCCCGAACGCCGATCAGGCAGACGCCGACGCCGACGGCACGGGCGACGCGTGCGAGGACAAGGCGTCCGACGCGGATGGCGACGGTGTGGACGACCCGCTCGACAACTGCCCGGACGTCGCCAACCCCGACCAGCTGGACACCGACGGCGACGGCACGGGCGACGCCTGTGACCTGGACCCGGTGGACCCGACGGTCGACGTGCACGTCGCCGGCGGCGGCGGCTTCGGCTGCGCGGCCAGCGGCGGCAACGGCGCCCTGGCGGCCCTGCTGGCGGCGCTGCTGATGCTGGGTTACCTCGTACGTCGGCGCTACGCGCGCTGACCCGAACGGGCTGACGTCCGCGGGGCCGGCGCGCCCCCCTCCCCCACCGGGGACGGGGCGGCGCGCCGGCCCCGCGGCGTTTCGAAGGCCCGCGTCAGTCCCGGCGTCGCCACAGGTGCACGGCGTTCTCCTGCCCGCCGGTGCCCATGGCGACGAAGCGGCCGTCCGAGGACACCGCCACCGCCAGGCCGTAGCCGTTCACGCCGGGCAGCACGGCGCGCTGGGCCAGGGTCTTCGCGTCGCGCAGGGTCACCCGGGCGTCCAGCGACGAAACGGCCACGAGGTCGCGGCCAGGCCCGGCGACGACGGCGTGCCCCTGGACGCCCTTGGCGGCCTTCAGGGGCTTGCCCGAGGCGGCGTCCCACAGGCGCACGGCCTCCTCGCCGAAGAAGGCCTCGGTCGTGACGACCCGTCGCCCGTCCGCCGTGAAGGCGACCCCCGTGAACGCGACCTTGCCCGGCGGGGGCGTCAGGCTGGCCGGGCCCTGTCCCGACGGCAGGTCCCACAGGCGCAAGGTGCCGTCCTCGGAGACGGTGGCGAGGCGCCGCCCGTCGGGGCTGACCGCCACCCCGGTGACGGCGTCCGCGTGGCCCTCGAAGGCGCGCAGCACCTCGCCGGAGTCGGCCGCGACCCGCAGCACCCGCCCGTCGGACGCGCCCACGAACAGCGAGTGCCCGTCCGGGGCGAAGGTCATGGCCGCCAGCGGCCGGCCTCCGACCTCCCAGCCCCCGATCCTGGCGCGCGAGCCCGGGTCCCACAGCTGCACGCCGGCCGCGACGGCGACCGCGAGGCGCTGGCCGTCGGGGCGGAAGGCGAGCGCCCGCGGGGGACCGCCGACCGGCACGGCCGCGGCCAGGCGCGTCGCCTTGGCGGCGTCCCAGAAGTCCAGGGTCCCCGCGCTGGCGGCGCTGACGAGGAGCGTACTGCCTGGCTGGAAGGCGACGGCGTCGACCACGCCGCCGGGGCCGGCGACGCGCCACAGGGGCTTGCCTTGGCTCAGCGAGACCGCGGCGACGCCGCCCGAGATGTCGCCCCACAGCGCGCGATCGCGCGCGGGATCGAGGTGGACGCGCCCGGTGGCCGAGCCCAGCCGGAAGGGGACGTCGCGGACCGAGGGCGGCGCGTCGGCGGCCAGCGGCCAGGACACGAGGCGATCGTGCAGGACGGCCAAGAGGCGCGCGCCGTCGGGAGAGAAGGCGAGGGACGTGATGTAGGTCTGGTCGTTCGGGGCTCGGGGGCCGGCCTCGAGCTCGCGGTGGATGAGGCGCTTGGCGACGTCCCAGACGACCACGCGGCCGCCCCACTGGCCCGCGGCGAGCCAGCGCCCGTCGGGGCTGAAGGCCAGCCCGTCGGGGACGGTGATGTACTTGGAGCGGTGGGCCGGGCCGGCGGCCGTGTCCAGGCTCATGGGCTTCGCCGCGGCGCCGGTCGCGACGTCCCACAGGCCCACGGCGCCGAACTCGCTGCCGTGGGCGACGGCGATGTGGCGGCCGTCGGGCGCGAAGGCCACGGCGCCGACGACCTCGCCCAGGGCGATGCGTCGGGGGCGGCCACTGCCGCTGGTCGGGTGGAGCGTGACGTCGCCGCCGGCGGCGACGGCCACGAGGTCGCCGCGATCCGCCCAGGCGAGCGCGGTGACCTTGCTCTTGGGGATCGGGAGGGTGCGGATCACGCGCCCGGTCGAGGCGTCGCGCAAGGTCACGGGGCCGGCCTCGCCGTCGACGAGGACCAGGCGCGCGCCGTCGGGGGAGAGGGCCAGGCGGCGGGACCAGGTGCCGCGGGTCAGGGGGTGGGTGGCCAGCGGGCGGCCGGTCGCCGGGTCCCACAGGCGGAGGCTGCCGTCGGGCGAGACCGTCGCGAGGCGCGTGCCGTCCGCCGAGGCCGCGACGTCGTCGACGGTGGCGACGTGGAAGCCGAGGTCGACCGCGGACCAGCCGGGAGAGATCGGGGGTGGCGGCGCGGCGAGGGCCAGCGCGGTGGTCAGCGTGAGCCAGAGGGTCATGGAGCCTCCGTCGAGGGTGGGAGGCCGGACCGTAGCCGCTCAGAAGACGAAGGAGAAGGTGAGCTCCGGGAACAAGGAGGTGCAGTCGTCGCCGTCGCAGTGGTTCAGCAGGGTCTGCCAGCCCAGGCCGAGGCCGAAGAAGGCGCCGCCGGACAGCACGAACAGGCCGGCGCGGGCGCCGAGGGCGTCGAGGTCGGGCAGGCCGTCGCCGACGAAGAAGTGGCGGTAGAAGGCGCCGACGTAGGGCAGGACGGGGGTCTTGGTGTCGAAGGCGTAGCGGACCTGGGGGCTGACGTGGGCGAGGAAGGGGCCGTCCGAGAACAACAGGCTGGTGTCGGCGCCGACCTCGAGGCCATCGATGACGAAGTAGCCGACGCCGAGGGCGGCGCCGAAGGCGCTGTGCCCGGTGAAGGTGGTCGAGCCGCCGGCGCCGAGGGCGAAGCGGACGCGGCCGGCGGAGAGCGGGTGCGGGCGCGACTTCTGGACGGTCGGCTCGGCGGTCGGCTGGCCGGTCGGGGCGGGCTGGGCCGACGCGGGCGGAGGAGCGAGGGGGACCGCGAGGGCGGCGGCGAGGGCGAGGCGGGCGAGCATGGGTGGGGGCTCCGGGGGAGGGGCGGCGGGGGCGGGCCGGTCCAGGGTGGCCCACGGACCGCGCGGTCGCAACGCACGGGCCGCTGGCGCGTGGGAGGCAGGCTTTCCCAAGCCGAGACAATCACTATGGTTTCGGAAAGTTCGCGGACCTGGAGACCGTCATGGCCATCCTCATCATGCTGCTCATCGGGCTCGCCGTGGGCCTGGGCGCACAGTGGTTCATCCCGCGTCGCTACCGGGCGAGCCTCGTCATCACGGTGCTGGTCGCCATCGCCGGCGCGCTCGCCTTCGGCCTGGTGGGGCTTCCGCTCGGCCTGTATCCGCGCTACATGACGGTGCGCGGCCTCACCATGACGGTCGTGGGCGCCATCTTCACGATGCTGGTGTACGGCGCGGTGCTCGCCGGCAGCGCGGGGAGGCGCCGACGGATCTAGGAGTCACCGATGAGCCAGGCCAGCCTCGACGAGCGCTTCCAGGAGGCCCAGCGGCGGGTGCAGACCCTGTCGAAGCGCCCGGACAACGCGACGCTGCTGGAGCTGTACGCCCTGTTCAAGCAAGGGACGGCGGGTGACGTGCAGGGCGAGCGCCCGGGGATGATGGATTTCAAGGGGCGCGCCAAGTACGACGCCTGGGCCCAGCGCAAGGGGACGACGCCCGAGGCGGCCAAGCAGGCGTACGTGGCCCTGGTGGAGCGTCTGGCGGGGACCTGAAGGGGCCGCGCATCTCTGGTATCATCCTACGCGTCCTGAACCGGGGAGGCGGGGATGATGCGGCGCGCGCTGGGGTCGCTGGGTCTGTGGACGATGCTGGGCGTTGTGGCGCTGTGTGGTCTGGGCGCTTGCTCGGACGGCGCGGCAGGCGCGGCCGGGGACGGGGCCGAGGTGCAGGCCGAGCACGACGCCACGGCGACGGACGCCGCGAAGGGCGACGGCGAGGAGGGCGACGGCGACCCGTGGGCGCCGGACGTCGCGGACGTCCCCGACGCGATCTGGGCGCCGGACGACGCCGTCGAGCCCCTGCCCGACGCCGGTGACGACGCCGACGACGTGAGCGGGGACGCCGCGGACGACGTCGCGCTCGAGGTGACCGTGCCCGACGCCGCCGCCGACGACGCCCCAGAGACGGACGATGTCGCGGACGACGCCTCGGGGGACGTCCCCGACGACGTGCCGGCGCCGCCGACCGGCATCGGCCCGACTTGCTTCGCCGAGATCTGGGATCCGGCGACGGGCGCCGTCGGCCCGGACTACGACCAGTTCCCGGTGACCGCCGCCGAGCACTGCTGGGGCACCAACCACCAGGACATCCAGAGCGTCGATCACGTGGTCTTCCTGGGCGACTCGGTCACCGTCGGCACGCCCAACCTGCAGCACGTCCTGCCGACCGACAACAACCACTTCTGGCGCAACGAGCTGGCGACGTTCCTGCGCGACCACTTCGGGCTCGAGGACGGCGGGTTCATCGACTTCGGCCTGTGGAAGACCTGGGACGCCCTGAGCAACAAGGCCGGCAAGCTCGAGGCCGGCGACTTCAAGAGCTGCGCCAAGTGGGGGGCGCGCACCGACGATCTCCTGGCCGGCGGCGGGCAGATCCACGAGTGCTTCCCCACCGGCGGCTCGCCGCAGCGGACGCTCGTCGTCTTCACCATGGGCGGCAACGACATCTCGAAGATCACCCAGATCGGCGGCGAGGCCAGCCCCGAGGAGGTCGCCGCCGGCTACCCGGCCGCCTGGGCCCTGGCGGACAGCACGGTCGCCTACCTGCGCGAGGCCCTGTTCTGGCTCAAGGACCCGGCCCGCTTCCCCAAGGGCTCCTTCGTCATCTTCGCCAACCCCTTCGAGTTCACCGACGGCACCGGCGACGTCGACGCCTGCCCGGCCGCCGGCCTCGCCGGTTACAAGGACTGGGCCCAGCCCGAGGTGCTCGAGGCCATCGTGGTCCACGTCCTCGAGGGCTTCATGCAGGCCGCCGTCGACACGGGCACCGACATGGTCTGGATGCTCGAGCACTTCTGCGGCCACGGCTTCGTCGCGACCGGCCCCGACGCCGACCCGAACAACCGCTGCTACCGTGGGCCGGACGCCGCGCTGTACTTCGACGACACCTGCATCCACCCGAGCGACGCCGGCCACCACGCCATCTTCGAGATGTTCCGCGACACCGTACTCGAGTAGGCCCTCGGCCTCCGCCCCTCCGCCGTCAGGCGCTGCTGCCGGCGCGGCCCTCGATGTGCGCCTTGAGCGCCACGTGGTCCTTGGCGATGGCCTTCTTCATCGGGCCCATGAAGAGCTTGCCGAACAGCTCGCCGATGCGGCTCAGGCCGCTCAGCTCGCCGTCCACCGTCATCCGCGTGCCGCCGCCCTCGGGGGCCAGCGTGTAGGCGAAGCGGAAGGCGCCCTTGCCCATGGTGCCCTTGGTGCCGTCGACGAACAGCTCGACGCGCCGGCCCGGCTCGAACGCGACCACCTCGAAGTGCTCGGTCGAGTCGCGGCCGAACATCTTGCGCGTCTCGCGGAACTGGGTGCCGACCCCGAAGGGGCCCTCGGTCAGCCGCTCGACGCGCACGAAGTTGGGCATCCAGGCCCCGTAGTCGCCGATGGCCGCGATGGCCGCGGTGACCGCCTCGGGAGGCGCCGCGATGTGCTCGATCTGCTGGAATCGAATCGCCATGGGGCTGCTCCCTGCGATGGACCGGGTCAGTCGCCGGTCGTCCCGGTCGCCCCGACGGGCTGACGCCAGGCCTTCATCAGGTCGCGGTCGGCCACGCAGGCCGCGCTGGCCCAGCACGGGTCCTGCGGCACCGCGCGCGCCAGCGAGTGGAAGTACGCGGTGATGAGGTTCTGGTGGTACTCGGTGTAAGTGCCCTCATAGGTCTTGCCGTCCACCTCGAACTCGCCGAAGGCGTCGGAGCCCTTGGCCGAGGCGATGTACTCGTGGTGGCCGCGCACGTCGGCGATGCACAGCCCGGAGCGCGCCGGCTGCCCCGCGACGGTCGCGACGACCTTGCACATCCCGGGCCCGCCCTCGGGCCGGCCGGGATCGAGCGTCGGCGGCGCCACCTGCGGGTTGGTCAGGCCGCCCAGGGCGATGATCTCCTCGGTGTAGGGGCGCCAGGGGGCCTCGGGGCCCTCGTCGTCGCCCGGTCCGAACAGCCCCATGGCGCGCGCGAGCGCCATGCCGGCCGCGAAGTTCACCGTCTGGTCGCCCGCCGCGAGCGTCAGCAGCGTGTTGGTCGCCGGGTAGCCGGGCAGCGGCGCGCGCAGGACGCGGTCGGCGACCGTGATGGCGTCGGCGCCCTCGAGCACGTTGGCCACGCGCTGCACGGCCCGCCGGAACTCGGGCGTGTTGCGGGTCTTGGCCAGGCCCTGGTAGGGCGAGACCAGGTCGGCCTGCGCCGCGACGCGCCCGTCGGGCGCCAGCACCTCGACCATCACCTCGTCGGCGAAGTCGGCCGGGATGGGCAGCGCCAGCCGGCCGGCGCCGTCCGCGGTGCCCTCGCGCACCTCGCCGCTGCCCAGGTTGGTCGCCCGCACCCGCGCCCCCGGGGGCAGCGTCACGGTCGCCTGCACGATGGAGCGCTGCTCGGGCAGGGACAGGCACTGGCCGTCCTCGCCGACCCAGGTGGTCACCTCGGACTTCTTGCACTCGTCCGAGTCGTCGTTCCACGACAGGTGCGCCGTGCCGTCGGCCTGCGGGCAGGCCACGATCACCGGCCCGAGCGCCTGGTGCATGATGGGCGTGACGACGCCGTGCAGCTTGGTGCGGATGAAGATGTCGGCCAGCCCCGCGCCCGCCACGATGGGCGCGGCGGCCTGGATGTGCGGCTCGAGCGGCGCCGTGAGCGACGTGTGGATGCCGCCCAGCGACACGCCCATCATGAACATCGGCACGTCGGGGCCGCCCACGTCCAGCACGCCGTCGGCGTTGAAGTCGCCGGCCAGCAGGTTGGGGCGCAGCTGATCGGCCGTGGCCTTGCGCACGTCGGCGATGGCGGGCGGCACCGCGTCGGGGCGCAGCGAGCGCAGCATGCGGACGCCGACCATGTAGTCGAGCGTGGTCTGGCGCATGGCGTCGCGCATCTGGAAGGCGTCGGGCGTGTAGTAGGCCTCGCCGCCCTCGCGGTAGCAGTCGCCGTCGAAGTCGATGGCGCGCCCCTTGACGGTCAGCTGCTGCATGAACCCGTTGGCGTTGAGGACGTCGATGGCCTCGTCGAGGGTCATGTCGGGGGAAAAGCGCGTGTCGTGGTCGGGGTAGACCAGCGGGCCGAGCAGCCCCGTCACGAGGGCGGTGACCAGGCTGGTCTCGCCGCCCGAGTAGTCGAGCAGGAGCTTCTTGACGTCGGTCAGCACGGGGCCGTGACCGACCGCGTCGATGCTGAACAGGGCGATGCCCGCGGCGGCCATCTTGTCGGCCAGCAGCAGCCCCTCGATGCGGCTGGTGGCGGTCGCGTGGGCGTGGATGACGACCGGGAAGGGCGGCTTGTGGTGCTCGGTCGTCTTGGGGACGGTCAGCAGGAAGGGCACGCGCTCGGCGCCGACGGTCGCCCGGCCGGTCTTCAGGTCCAGATCCCAGACCTTGTCGGGGGTGGCGCGGAAGTCGGGGGTGTCCATCTCGCCGAAGACGGCGTAGTCGACGTGGTCGAAGGAGGCCGTGAAGCCGCCCTCGAGCGAGCCGATGAGGTTCATCACCGACCCGATGTAGGGCCCCTGCAGGATGAAGCGGTGGTCCCGCGCGACGAAGGGGTACTGGTAGCTGGGATCCGGATGGCTGGCGTCGCCGTCGTGCTCGACCGACAGGTCGTAGACCTCGGCGATGCCTGGCGGGAACTGCTCGGCCAGCCAGGCGAACTTGCCCTCGCCGTACAGCCCGTCGCGCAGGGCGCGGAAGGTGGCCGCGAGATCGCCGGTCTTCAGGGTCCAGGCGAAGGCGATGTCCTCGACCTCGACGCCGGCCTCGGCCAGGGCGGGCAGCGCGCGGCGGAGATCCTCGGTCTGCGCCTCGTGGTTGACGAACGGGAAGGGGCTGCGGATGGAGCCCTTGCCGCCGTCCGCGTTCCAGCCCTGGATCCCGCGCGTCAGCACGACCGCGTAGCGGGCGCCCGCCTCCATCGGCAGCAGCGGCCGGATGTCCAGCGTGTGGGTGGCGACCTCGTAGTGGTAGACCCACTGGTCCGGCCAGCCGTCCTCGTCGCTGTCGACCTGGTTGCCCGGCGGCAGGACGAAGCTGTCGAAGCCGGCCAGCGGGTCGTTGGGCAGGTAGGCGTGCGGGACCGCCTGGTGCGGGAACCAGCCGCGGCCCAGATCCAGGGCCAGGCGCTCGCCGAAGCGCGGCGAGCCCGGCTCGACGTTGACGACGAAGACGGTCTCGTCGTTGACCGTCGACAGGTCCAGCGGGCCGTCGAAGGCGACCGAGATGGGCGTCATGCCGGAGAACGACGGGACCTCGCCCAGGTGGCGGCGGAACCAGCGCTCGTACTCGGTGGCCCCGTCGAGCGAGACGTTGAGCGTCGTCGCCCCGTCCTCGCCGATGCGGGTCGCCAGATCGTTGGGGAAGGGGATCTCGGGGTCGGGCTTGCGGGTCGGGTCGAAGACCACCGAGGGGCCGACCGGCTGGCCGGGCACGAGCGCCGGGTGCAGCCCGCGCGGGCCGTCCGGCTCGCAGCCGGCGAGGGTGGTCAGGGCCAGGGCCGAGGCCGCAAGGGCCGTCATCGCGAAGGTTCGTCGCATCACCAGCTCCCCCTGACGCGCACCTGCCCCAGGGCCGCACCGACCGCCGCGGCCGCGTGGCCGTCGGCGTCGTCGAAGGCGCCGCCCGGGAACAGCACCCCCACGTCGACGCGCGCCTCGACGGCCATCGACTGCCCGATGGGCTGGGTCCAGGCCACGGCGCCGTCCAGCTCGATCCCCAGGTTCCGCTCGCCCGCCGCGCCGCGCGGCCCGGTCGGGGCCCCGCCGGCCTGCGCCGTGCGGTAGGGATCGGTCACGTCGGTCGGCGCCCGCGCCAGCAGCACGCCGCCGAGCAGCGTCAGCTCGGGCAGCGGCCGGACGCGCACCACCGGGTTGACGTACATCGCCTGGCTGACGCCGCCGCCCGTGGGCAGGCGCTCGAAGCCGACCGGCGCAGAGCCGGTGAAGCGCTCGTCCTGCAGGTTGTAGGCCGCGACCGCGGTCGTGCGGCGCTGCAGCTCGGGGAACAGGACCAGCCCGACGCGGTAGTCGGTCGCGAAGGTCATCGCGTGCAGCGTGTCGTCGTAGGGACGCGAGTCACCGCTGGCGTAGCCCGCCTCGAGGCGCGCGCCGAACCGGTCGGCGTCCGCCTGCAGCCGCACGACGCCGCCCAGCTGCGACAGGTCGTAGCCCTCGGGCTGGCTGGGCGTGCGGAACCAGGTCGCCTCGCCGCCGATGAACGCCCACTCGGTCGCGACCTGCAGCTGCCAGGGGCCGGCCTTCGTCTTGAAGGCGCCGTAGACGTCGGCCGCGAGCGCGTCGATGCCCAGCCCGCGCGCGTCGCGGAGGTGGCGCGTGACGCCGTAGGCGCCCAGCTCGAGGCGCTCGTCCTTGAACAGCACCGCCGCGACCTTGCCGTCGCCGTGGTCGCCGTCGGCGGTGTCCATGAGGTCGTCGCGGACCAGCCGGTCGAGGGCGACCGTCACGTACAGGGGCAGCCCCTGGGGGTAGCGGGCGCTGGTCAGCCCCGCGGCGGGGGCTATCGTCAGCGACGCCCGGTCGACCACGTGGCCCACCCGGCTCAGGCCGAAGGTGTAGGGGTCCTCGGTCGCCGCGTTCGCCAGCACACCCAGACCCCAGTGGCTCGGGGTGCGACCGACCGAGACGCGGCCGTAGTCGTTGGTCACCTCGAGCAGCGCCTGCCGCACCAGCAGGGCGTCCACGGGTTGGGACGGATCGCGCGGGTCGAAGGCCAGCAGCTCCTGGCGCGGCGCGTACCAGAGCGCGCCCCCGAAGAGATCCCCGCCCAGCGCCAGGCGCGCCTCACGCAGCCAGGCCGGCCCGCCCTCGAGCTTCAGCTCGGCGCCGACCCGCAGCCGGTGCTCGAGCGTCCGCGACGGCTCGAGCCGCGTCTCGTCGGAGGCCACCGGGCGCCCCACCTCGACGGCGGACACGGTCCCGAAGGTCGCGCGCTCCTCGAACATCAGCGACGGCGTCAGCCGCCACCCGGGCTCTTCTTCCCGCGGCGGCGCCTCGGCCCGCGCCGCGCCTCCGGCCAGCACGCCCATCCCCAGCGCCGCCGCGGCGGCTCCCTTCACCCATGCTCTCAAAGGTCCCCCTGGCGCGTCCGGCCCCCGCGCCCTCGTGTCGCGAGGGCGCGGGCCTGGACGGCGGCGCGGAGCATAGTGCCCCGCGGCCCCAGCGATCCAGCCCCATCGCACGGGTCCGGCCCGGGATGACAAGCTGGGCCCGATGGGTGAGACTCGGGGCATGAGACCGCTCACGCTCGCGCTCCTCGTGATGGGGGCTCCTCGCGGCCTGCGAGGCCCGCTCCGACGACGGCCTCCGGCAGCTCCGACAGGGCCCCGGGCTCGAGGGCCCGCGCATCGTGCACCTGGGCCTCGCGGGTGACGGGACGACGCTGGACCGCCTCGACGGCGCGTCGTGGTGAGCGTTCGCCGTCATGCCGGGGGCGGGTGGGAGCCTGGCCGTCGGGTCGGGCGAGCGCATGTTCGCGACTCAGGACGGGGTGTTCGACAGCGGCGGTCTGTGGGAGCTGATCCGGTGACCGACCGAGGAGAGGAGCGAGATTGGTGAGGAGAACCTGGATGGCGGTGGGGTTGATGGGGGTGCTGGCGGGCGCGCCGGCCTGCGGCGAGGACAAGGAGGCGCGGCGGGCCGCGAAGGCGGCGGCGTTCGAGCGGGACCACGGGGCGGCGCTGCGGGACAAGGCCGCCAAGCTGGAGGCGATCGTCGCCGACGCGGCCTCGCGGGCGCCGTTGGGGTCGGTCGCGCCTGCGGCGGGCGTGGCGAAGCTGCACTTCGGCAAGGGCGGCAACGCCGAGGCCGTGAACCTCGAGACGTTGACCCAGGCCAAGGCACAGGTGTTCCTGGCCTACAAGAATGGCCACGGTCTGAAGGCGCTGCAGGACCTTGCGGCCGGGCGCGAGCCGCTGCAGAGCTCGCTGCGCGACGCGGTCCCGCTCGACTACCTGCTGGTCGTGCGGCAGGCCGAGTTCGTCGACCCGGTGGAGAAGACGGGGACCCTGTTCAAGTTCAAGCCGGGCCGCGTCGCGGGTGACGCGCTGCTCTACGGGCTGGCCAAGGGCGAGTTCCTCGGCGGCGTGCCCTACCAGGCCGCCAGCTCCGAGACGGTCACCGCCTCGCGCGAGCACACCGAGGCCGCGCTCCGTGGCGATCTCAGCCGCCGGGCCGAGGAGGCCATCGCGGCCGCCCTGGCGCCGCTCGCCGAGGATCTGAAGCCGCCGTCGCGCTGAACCGCCGCCGGGGCTTGCCTTTGCGTGCGAACGCATGTAAATGATTTACGTGCGTTCGCACGCAGCTGGCAGCTCGAGGTGGCATGGCGATGGCGCGAGACGAGGCGCGAGGGTTGAGAGACGCGGTGCGGCGGCTGATGGTCGCGCACGGCGTGATGGACGAGGCGCGGCGGCCTTGCGGGGCGCCGGTGAGCCTGCCGCAGGCCCACGCGCTGCTCGAGCTGCTGGCGGCGACCGAACCCCTGACGGTCTCCGAGTTGGCCGACCGCCTGCCCCTCGACCGGAGCAACGTCTCGCGGCTGTGCGACCGGATGGCCGAGCAGGGCGAGCTCGCGCGCGCGCCCCACCCTCGCGACGGCCGCGCGCGCGCGCTCGTCTTGACGCAGCAGGGCCAGCGCGTCGCGCGATCGGTCGACGCCAGCAGCGCCGAGCACTTCGCGCGGCTCGCGGCGGCGCTGGGCGACGATGTGCCCCGCGTCGTCGACGCGCTGACGCTGCTCACCCGAGCCATGGAGCGGCTCGACCACTCGGACGAGGAACCCTCATGAAGCGTGCGATGAAGCGGTCGATCACCCTTGTCGCCTTCGCCGTGAGCGCGGCTTGCTCGCCCGAGCCCGAGCCGGCGCCCGCCGATGCCAGGTCTGCGCCCACCACGGCGCAAACGGCGCAGCCCGTCTCGGCGTCCGCCGAGCCGACGCCAGCCGCGGCGCCAACGGCGGACGCGGTCCAGGACCCGTCGTGCGACGCGACCGTCGCGCTGAACCAGCTGGACCCGCGCCAGCCCGTGCCGCTGCAGCCGATGATGGCCTGGCACCAGAAGCAGAACATGCAGCAGCACCTGGTCGCCGTTCAGCAGATCGTGGACGCCGTGGCGCGCGACGACTGGGACGCGGCCGCGACCGCCGCGCGGAGCATCGGCACCTCGCCGCAGATGCAGCAGATGTGCCAGCACATGGGGATGGGCGCCCAGGGCTTCACCGAGCTGGCCCTGGACTTCCATCGCCGCGCCGACGGCATCGCCGAGGCCGCCACCCAACGCGACGCCACGGCCGTCCTGCGCGCCACCTCGCACACGCTGCAGGCCTGCACGGCCTGCCACGCCAGCTATCGGCAGGACGTGGTCGACGCCGCGACCTGGCAGGCCCGTACCGGCTCGGCGCACGTGCCGATGCAGGGCGGCCATCACGCCCCGTGACGGCGGGCGCGCTCGCCAGGGTGGGGCTGGTGTTGGCCTCGTTGACGCTGGCGGCGTGCGGGACGGCGACGGCCGAGCAGGTCTTCGGGCAGCTGGCCGAGGGGAGCTGCGAGCAGCAGTGCGATGACGCCCACGCCCGCGACGGGGACCTGTTCACCTTCAACCGGTGCATGGAGCGCTGCCGCGAGCCGTGACGCTCAGGCCGGCACGGCGCCCAGCCGCCTGGCGGCCGCGGCCGCGCGGGCGTCCTCGCGCAGGCGCTGCCACTGCGCGAGCTCGAGGCGCCAGGCCTGATGGGCGCGGGTGTGCTCGCCCGCGGCGCGCGCCAGATCGCCGGCATGGCGCGCCAGCAGGGCCACGTCCACGTCGACCAGGGCGCCCTCGCCGGCCAGGGGCGCCGTCTCGGCCAGGTGGCGATCCCAGGCCGCCCAATCGCAGCGGGCGGCCGCGCAGGCCAGCAGCGCGGGCGCGACCAGGTGCGCGTCGGCGTGGCGCTGCATGGCGCGGTAGGCGTCGCGCACCCCCTCGAGCGACGCGCGGGCCGCCGTGTACTGGCGCCGCGCCATCTGCATCAACGCCAGCCCGTGATCGGCGTAGGCGACCGCGCTGGAGCCCAGGCGCAATAGCATCTCGCGGGCCTGGCGATAGCTGGCCAGCGCGCCCTCGGGATCGCGCCCCAGCCGGCAGGCGTCGCCGCGGATGACGTGCCCCAGCGCCACCTGCAGCGGCGCGCTCAGCGCCTCGAGGTCGCCGCGGGCCTCGTCGACCAGGGCCAGCGCCTCGTCGCGCTTCCATCGGCGCAGCAGCGCCTCGGCCAGCCGCTGCTTGCTCTGCGCGACCCCCGAGGCGTTGCCGATCTTCTCGTGCAGGTTCAGCGCCCGCACGATCTGGGTCTGCGCCCAGTCGAGATCCCCGGCGTAGCGCGCGATGACGCCCAGGTTTTGCATCGCGTGCGCCATCCCCATCCGGTTGCGCGCCGTCTCGTACAGCCCATAGGCCTCGTCGGTCAGCGCCACCGCCCGCGACAGGTGTCCCTGGTCGCGCGCCGCCACCCCCATGCCCAGCAGCGCCTGCGGCAGGATGGTCGCCCACCCGTGCGCGCGCGCCGCCTGGCAGGCCCGCTCGGACCAGAACCAGGCCTCGTCGATGCGCCCCTGGTTCGAGGCGATCCAGCTGCGCAGCGTCCATCCCGCGCCCCAGCGCGGATCCGCCTCGGGCACGCCGCCGCGCTCGAGCGCGGCTTCGCGGAGCTCGAGCAGGGCGACGCCGTCGCGGTACTCGGCCGCGACGCGCTTGTGCGACGCACCATCGAGCAGGGGCGCCAGCGCCTCTTCGAAGGCCCCCGCCTCGAACAGGTGGCGCCCGATGCGCTCGCTCATCCCGGGGAAGTTCGGCGGATATTGGCGCCGCAGCATGCGGACGCAGGCCTGATGGAACAGCTGCCAGCGCCCTCCCTCGGCCGCGCGGCGCTCGAGCGCCTCCCGCAGGGCCGCGTGCGCGAAGGTCCAGCCGGCCTCGCTGCGCGCCGCCAGCCGCTCGCGGAACAGGCGCCCGACCAGCTCGGGGTCGAGGGTCAGGTCGGCCTCGGCGCAGGCGGTCACCCACTCGGTCGGGATGACCTCGCGGCCGAGCAGCGCGGCCAGCTGCAGCGTCGCCTCGGCCTCGGGGTCGGCGGACTCCATCAGCCGCTCGATGCGGAGCGCCCAGACCTGGTAGAGGTCGTCGGGCAGGACGGCCTCCTCGCCAGGTCGCAGGACGAAGCCGCGCTCGCCGACCTCGAGCACGCCGCGCTGCACCCAGTCGCCGACCAGCTGGACGGCGAAGAGCGGGTTGCCGGCGGTGCGCTCCTCGACCCTGCGCGCCAGCTCGCCCTCGAGCCCCAGGAGCTGCTGGACCAGCGCCGAGTGATCCTGCGGCGCGAGCGGGCCCACCTTGATGGCTTGCGCCCCCGGGCGCGCCGCCAACGCGCGCATGCGGTCCAGGACGTCGGGCTGCAGAGCCAGCGCCTCGTCGCGCGCGGTCAGGACCAGCAGCGCGGGCAGAGGGACGCCGTCCGAGGCCGCCAGCAGGAACTCGGCGAAGTCGATGGAGTCGCGGCTGTAGTTGACGTCGTCCAGCCACACGATGACGGGGCGGTCGGCGGCTTCGCGCTGCAGCATGCGCCGCACCAGCGCGTAGCCCTCCTCGCGGCCGCCGAAGCGGATGCGCTGCGCGCCGGCGGCGATGTCGGCTTCGGTCGCCGGGGCGACGAGCTCGACCAGGGCGTTGTGTTCATAGGGGTCGGTGACGCCCTGCCGGACGAGCCGCGCGGTGACGCGGCGCAGCATGTCCGCGCGGTCCAGCCCCACGCAACCCAGCTGCTCGGCCACCATGCGGGGCAGGCCGTCCGCGGCGCCCGGGCGCGTGCTGTGGAAGGCCTTCCAGACGTGGGCGCCGCCTACCTCGTGGGCGCGCTGGCAGACCCACTCGACGACGCGGCTCTTGCCGGTGCCCGCGTTGCCGTGCAGGACGACCAGGCGCGGATGTTGCAGGTCCCCGACCTCGCGCAGGGCCTCCCACAGGGCGCTGCGGGCGCCCTCGCGGTCGATGAGCGGCACGGTGCGCAGGCCGTACAGCCCGAGGCCGGTGCCGACGAGCTGCATGGAGACGTCGGGGCCCGAGGGGCGGGACCAGGTGTCGGGCAGCGGGGGGGCGCGGCGGTCGCAGAGGGTCAGGGGGTCGTCGGGGAGCGCGAAGGCGGCGGTCGGCAGATCGGACGGCAGGGCGCGTTGGTCGGGCGAGGTGTCGAAGGCGTCCGAGTCGAGCTGCGGGATGGTGATGGCGACGGTGTCGCGGAAGGCGACCTCGTAGTCGCCGGTGGGTGAGGCGGCCTTTCCCGAGAGCTGCGCGGCGAGGAGGGCGCCGGTGGCGGGGTCGGGCTCGGGATCGGCGAGCTGCGCCAGGGCCCAGGCTGCGTCGGCGGCGGTCTGGAAGCGGTCCCACGGCTCCTTCTGGAGCATCCTGCGGACCCAGGTCTCGAACCCCTCCGGGAGGGGGTGGGGCGCGCGCAGGCGGGGGATGGGGTCCTCGAGCTGGCGGTAGAGCAGCTCGAGGGGGGTGTCGGCGACGAAGGGGGGCGCCCCCGTGGCCATCTCGAAGGCCATGCAGCCCAGGGCGTAGAGATCGGTCCACGGCCCGTAGTCGCGCCACCAGGCGCGGCACTGCTCGGGGGCCATGTACTCGGGGGTGCCCTCGGTGACGCCCTCGGACAGCGAGTCGGCCTGGCGCTGCAGGGCGTGGGCGATGCCGAAGTCCGTCAGCTTCAGCCCGGGTCGCATGTCGCCGGGACCGCACATCAGCACGTTGGCGGGCTTCAAGTCCCGATGGACGACGCCGCGGGCGTGGGCGTGGGCCAGGGCGTCGAGGAGCACCAGCAAGACGCTCTTGAGGTCCGGCCAGACCAGGGGGAAGCTCAGCCGGTCCAGCGCGCCTCCGCTGGCCATCTCCATGACCAGGTAGGGTGTCCCGGCCCGTAGACGACCGCCCGAAGCCTGCTCGGCCTGGGCGTCCACCTCGCCGTGATCGAAGACCATCACGATCGACGGATGGTCCAGCCCGGCGACCGCCCGCACCTCGTTCTCGAAGGTCTGCCGGTAGACCGGGTCGGTGGCCCACGGCTCGGTGACGAACTTGATGGCGACCGGCGTGCGCTGCACGGCGTGAACGCCCGACCACACGACCGCCATGCCGCCTTCGCCGATGGGCCTGAGCAGCTCGAACGGGCCGACCTTCACGGGCGTCGTCACGGTCCCCTCGCCTCCGGGGCCACCCCTTCGGCCCGCGCGCGCGAGCGAGTCTACTGGCCCCCCGAGGCGGCGGCAAACCGAGGTGCCTTTGCGCCTCGCGCCCGCCGCGGGCCGCGACGTGGCGGGCCGCGGACCGCCGAGTCCCCAGCGCCGGGGTCCGGAGGCCTCAGATTCGGACACCCTGCGAGGCCTGGTCGGCCCCGCAGCGCCCGAGCCAAGCGTCCCCAACACAGGCCGACACATCGAGCGCTCGGTGGCACGGCACATGCTCTTGGACGCGCGCGAATCAGCCGCGCGCCCTTCAGCGACCGCGGCGTGCCACGGAGGCCCTCCCATGTCACTCGCGCGTCCCGTCGAACCCGGTGTCACCTATCTCATCACCCGCCGGGCGCACCGGCGGCGCTTCGCCTTCGTCCCCAAGCGCAAGGTGCGGCGCCTGTTCGGCTATGCGCTGTCGGAGGCCGCCGCCAAGCACGGGATCATCTTGCATTCGGTCATGGTCATGTCGAACCACTACCACATCGTCCTGACCGACACGCGGGGCGTCCTGCCGGACTTCCTGCGGGACTTCCACAAGGAGGTCGCCTGCTGCCTCAACGCGAGCCACGACGAGTGGGGCTCGGTCTGGGAAGCCGAGCAGACGTCGGCCGTGCGCCTGCTGTCGGCGGACGACGTGCTCGAACACATGGTCTACACCCTGGTCAACCCCGTCGAGGCCGGGCTGGTGGCTTCGCACCGCGACTGGCCCGGCCTGCACAGCAGCCCCGCGAGCTGCGATCGCGCGCCCGTCTGCTTCGAGCGGCCCGAGGCCTACTTCAGCCGCAAGCGCAAGCGCCCCGACCAGACCCGCCTGGTCATCACCGCCCCGCCGCAGTTCTCCCACCTCTCCAACGCCGCCTTCGCCGACCTCTTCGCCCGCCGCGTCGCCGCCGCCGAGGCCGCCATCCAGCGCCGCGTCGCCGAAGAGGGTGGCAGCTTCCTCGGCGTCGATGCCGTCCTCCGCACGCCCCGCCACACCCAGCCCACCAGCTGGGAGAAGCGCCGCGCCATCAACCCGACCCTCGCCTGCCGGGACACCGAAGCCCGCGTCCTCCAGCTCGCCGCCGACAAGGTCTGGCAGGAGGCCTACCAGGCGGCCCTCACCAAGTGGCGCCAAGGCGACCGCGAGGTCGTCTTCCCCCGCGGCACCTGGAAGATGGTGCGCGTCCACGCCGCCCACCACGTTCCGCCGCTCGCTCGAGGCCGCTCAGCAGCCTGACCGCGGCCGCCCCGGCTCCGGCCTCCCTCCCCCCTCTCCCCCCTTGGCGTCCGCCCCCTCGAGCGGTCGCGGCGCCCCCGTGCGCCTTCAAGCCGATTCCGGCCCCTCCCGAGCCCACACTCACCCGCTCCCAGCGCCCCCAACTCCCCCAAATCGACCCTCGGGTGGCCCCCGTCGGCGCCTCCGTGCCCCGTCGACGCCTCCCCCCCAGATCCGCACCCTTGGTGGGGCCGCGAGGGCGGCGCGGGGCCGGCGGGGGCGTCAGGGCTCGGGCTGGGGCGCGGGGTCGCGGTCGCGGTCGAGGTCGCGCAGGCGCTCCTCGCGCTCGCGTTCGATGCGCTCGTACTTCTCCTGGGCGGCGCGGGCGCGCTCGATGTACTTCAGGTAGGCGGGGACGGCCGTGGCCGAGGCAACGCCCAGCAGCGGGAGCGTCGCGCCGACACCTTCGAGGCGCAAGGAGACGGCGTCGCCCGAGCGTTCGATGACCAGCAGATCGCGCAGCTGCCGCAGCTGGTGGGTGGCGACGATCGCGCCGAGCGCCTCGAGGGTGTCGCCGCCATCGACGATCTGCTCCTTGTGCTGGATCGCGCCGGCGACCGCGAGGTCCAGGCCGGCCTTCGCCTGGCGCTCGATGGCCTCGACCGCCTTGGCGTCGCCGATCGCGACGACCTGCAGGTCCCCTTCTGGCCCCATGGCGAAGCCCGCGCCCCGCAGGGCACCACCGCCCGTGAAGTTGTCGTACTTGTCGGCGTCCACGTTGCCCAGGTGCATCGTCGCGATGACGCCGCTCCCGACGCCCAGGGCCTCGGCGGCCGCCGCGTGGTTCTGGCCGGCCTCGGAGCCCGCCGCGAGCGACGGGACGCGGCCCCTCTGCACCGCCGCGATGGCGTCGAGGCCGGTCGGGCTGCCGATGACGAGCACGTCACCGAGGAAGACCGCCTCGATCTGCCCCCCCTCCAGGGTCACGACCTGCATCCCGTCGCGCTCGGACACGCCCCGCGCGTCCGCCTTCAGCCGCCCCTCGAAGTCGCCCTCGAGCAGGGCCGCCCCCCACGCGCCCTTGGCGCCCATCACGCCCGTGACCCGGTCGACGTCGTGCACGTGCACCCCCAGGCGGTCCACCAGCAGGGCGCGCACCTCGGCCTCGAGCGCCGCGTCGCCCCACATGCCGCCCCCCGCCGCCGGCCGATGGCCAGGCCCCATCAACGGCTCGAGCCACATCCGCCGCGCGCTGGCCACGTCGACCCGCACCAGCAGCTGCGCGTCCGCCGGGACGAGCGCATCGACCGCCCCACGCGCCGCCGCCCCGCCCCGCTCGATCGCCATCGCCGCCACGGCCACCACGGCCGTCACGCCCACCAGGATCGCCCCTCTCGCGCCCATGTGCCACCCCTCGCCCCGTCCGTTGCGCGCCGACGTTAGCCCGGACCGACCGCTCACGGATAGAGCAAGTAACGCGCGCGCCGCTCGCCGAAGGCGGCCAGCTCGTCTCGCCAGCCCGCCTCGATCTCGCCGGCCGAGCGCCCCCGCCGCACCGCAGCGAGCACCTCGGGCGTGCCCCACACCCGCGCGACCGCGGCGTCCGCCCGCAGCGCGTGCTGCCCCGGGTACAGGCGCTCGAGCGTGGTCAAGAGCGTCAGCGCCGTGCGAATCGGTCGGAAGGCGAGCGGGTCGGTGACGACCAGCTGGACGCCGTGCAGCGTCTGCTTGGCGAAGCGGTGATAGTAGGGGACGAAGGTGGTCGGGCGGAAGGCCGCCCCAGGCAGGCGCGCCTCGGCCAGCGCGTCCGCGAAGGCCGCCGCGTCGACGAACGTGGCGCCGACCAGGGCGAACGGCAGCGTCGTGCCAACGCCCTCGTTCACGTTCTTGCTGATGCCGCCGACCATGCCGGTCGCCACGTAATGGAAGGGGCTGTCGGCGACCGGGATCCCTGGCGACGTGGGAACCCAGTGCAGGCCCGTGTCGCGCCAGGTCATCGCGCGCCGCCACCCCTTCATCACCACGACCTCGAGGTCGCAGCCCAGCCCCAGCTCGCCGTTGTAGAACCGGGCCAGCTCGCCGACCGTCATCCCGTGCGTGACGGGCAGCGGCCCCCACCCGATGAAGCTGCGATGCTCGGGCCGCACCACCGGGCCCTCGAACACCAGCCCACCCAGCGGGTTGGGGCGATCGAGGACGACGAGCGGCACCCCGAACTGCGCGCAGGACTTCATGACCTCGCCCAGGGTCGACACGAAGGTGTAGGTGCGCGACCCCACGTCCTGGATGTCGAAGACCAGGACGTCCACTCCCTTCAGCGACGCGGCGTCGGGGCGGCGCCGCTTTCCGAACAGGCCCGTGACCGGGACGCCGGTCGCGGGATCGCGCTCGTCGGCGACGCGGCGACCCGCGGGCAACGCGCCACGCAGGCCGTGCTCCGGGGCGAACAGACGCGCCAGGGTGACGCGCGGGTCGCGATGCAGCCGATCGGCCGTCGCCACCAGCTGGCCGTCCACGCCCGACGCGTTGGTGACCAGCCCCACGCGCTTGCCGGCGACCAGCTCGGCGCGTTCGGTGAGCAGGACGTCGACCCCGAGGGTGACCGGCGCGGGCGCGGGCTGGACCAAGGAGGCGAGCAGGAGCGCGGCGAGGGCGAGCAACATGCCCGTCGGTATAGCACGCGTGGACCGGCGCGCGCGGCCGGGGGTAAGGTGCCCCGGCGACGGCGAGCGAGGTGACCCGTGAGCGTGCAGCGGTGGTGGCGAGGGATGGCGGCGGCGAGCGCGCTGGCGCTGGTGTTGGCGGCGGCGGGGTCGGCGCAGGCGGCCGACCCGGCGATGCGGATCGCGGTCCTGGAGTTCGCGGCGGCCGGCGGCGACGCCGAGCTGGCGAGCCTGGGCAAGGGCCTGCAGAGCATGATCACGACCGATCTGGCGCAGATCGATCGCTTCACGCTGGTCGAGCGCGCGCGGCTCTCGGAGCTGGAGAAGGAGCTGAAGCTGGCGCGCTCGGGGCTGGTCGACAAGAAGACCGCCGTGAAGCTGGGCAAGCTGGCTGGCGCGACGCACTTGCTGAGCGGGTCGTTCACGGTGGTCGGCGAGCAGATGCGGTTGGACGCGCAGCTGTTCGCCGTCAAGGACGGCAAGGTCGCGCTGGCCGAGAAGATCGAGGGCGAGCGCGAGGCGTTCTTCGAGCTCGAAAAGGAGCTGGTCCGCAAGCTCGTCGGGGCGCTGGGCGTGAAGCTGGCCCCCAAGGAGCGGGCGAGCCTGGGCAAGGTGCACACGGCGGACTTCGAGGCCTTCCGGCAGTTCAGCCGAGGCGTCGCGGCCTTCGACGCCGAGCGTTGGGACGATGCGCTGGCCGCCCTGCGCGAGGCCTCGCGGCGGGACGCCGACTTCGCGCTGGCCAAGGTCACGCTGGCCGAATACGAGCGCATCATCGGGCGGCTGAGGTCGCGGGCCGACGAGATCCTGGCGGCGAAGAAGGAGCTGGAGCGGCTCGAGAAGCTGAAGGAGCGCGACACCGAAGCGGCAGTGGTCGGGCGCCTGTTCGCCATCGCGCAAGGCAAGGACCCGCGGCTGCAGCTGGCGGCGACGCTGGCCCTGGCGGTGGCCTACGCGCCGCTGGGGTCGAACCGAGGCCGCCTGCTGACCCTGCGCGGCAGCGAGGATCGCTTCGCGATGCAGCGCACGGCCGACGCGATGGTCCGGGCGTACTACGCCGCCGCGACCGCCCGCTTCCCGGCCGTGCCGGTGCTCCCGAGCGACCGCCTGATCGGGCGGATGCCCGAGCAGCCGGACGAGGTGGACGCGTGGGTCGCCAAGCTGGCCCAGCGGCTCGAGGAGGAGGGCGCCGACTACCCCGACAACCGCAAGAACCTGATGCTGAACAGCCTGCGCTGGCCGGTCCCGGTGGCCGAGCGGCTGGGCCTGGACGTGGCCGGCGCCGCGGCGATGACCGAGCGCCTGTACGAGCAGGGCCTGAAGCTGGGAGCCGACGCCTTCTGGCGCGACGAGCAGCGCGAGCTGCTGGTGAAGCTGTTCCGGCGGACACTGGCCCTCGACCGCGCGACGAAGCTGCTGGCGGCGTGGAGCGGCGAGACCGACAACGCTCACAAGCTCAAGGGCTTCGCGAGCGAGCTGGAGAAGAACCGGGACCTCGCGGCGATCCTGGAGGGGGCCACGCGCCACCGGGCCGAGGTCGCCGAGTTCGTGCGCGGCAACGTCGAGCGGCTGGCCATCAAGACGATGAAGCGCATGGTGGACGAGCTGTTCTCGGGCGAGCGGCTCGGGGCGGCCGCGCTGGCCGAGCTGGCGCGGACGCGACAGGTGGCCAACGACGACTTCGTGCTGCTGGGTGACCACCCGGTCTGGCCGCTCCAGGGGCACTTCTGGATGGTGACCGGGCCGCGGACGGACGCGCGGCGGGCTCAGGGGCTGCGCTATTACCGCGAAGCGACCCGCGAGCCGTTCGACGCGCTGGCCATCGTCGACGGGACCCCTCGCGAGCGCCTGACGGCCCGCTTCCGGCTGGAGGCGACGCCACCGAAGGGCTGGTGGCCGCGCGGCAAGTCGGCCAAGGGCGCGGACTCCCTGGCGGATCTCGGGCTGACCCGCGAGCGGCCGGCGGCGGCCTTCCTGTTCGGCGTGTCCGACGTCGACTGCGCGCCCAAGGACCGGCCGATGAAGGGGCACGCGGTCGTGTTCACGCCGGAGGCGGTGCGCCTCGTGCGCTTCACCGAGTCGGCGCGCGGCTCGTTCGGACGCAAGACGGCGTGGCAGGAGGTGGTGCTGGGCGAGCGGCGGCTGAGCTGGGGCAGCCGCCCGCTGGAGGTCGAGGTGGCCGTGCGCGGGGCCGAGGTGACGGTGAAGGCCGGCGGTGAGACGCTGAAGGTCAAGGCGCCCGAGGCCGGGAGCGGGTTCTACGGCTTCCGGTTCGGCGGGGAAGGCTACGTCGGGGTCGAGGCGCTGGAGGTGAAGCCGTGAGCGGGTCCGGGAACGGCGGCAAGGGGCTGGTCGGGGCGTTGGCGGTGCTGGCCGCGGTGGGGATCGGGGCGATCTTGTGGGGGACCGGGGTGTTCGGGGAGGCGGTGGCCGAAGCCGAAGCCGAGGCGGTGTCCGGGGCGGTGGCGGTGGCCGAGGTCGAGACGGTGGCCGAGGCCGAGGCGGTGGCCGGGGCCGAGGCGGTGGCCGAGGCCGAGGCGGTGGCCGGGGCTGAGGCTGGAGCCGAGGCGGGGGCCGAGGCCGGGGCCGTGGCCGAGGCCGGGGCCGGGGCCGGGGCCGGGGCCGAGGCGGTGGCCGGGGCCGAGGCGGTGGCCGGGGCCGGGGCCGGGGCCGGGGCCGAGACGGTGCCCGAGGCTGGGGAGGCGCCGGGTGGGGAGCGGGCCGCGATCGACGCGGCGCTGGCGAGCCTGGGGCCGGCGGCGCCGGCGGAGTGTCAGGCGGAGGCGGGCCTGGCGGTCGGGCTGCTCGGGCCGGCGGGGCTGCTGGCGGGCGGCGAGGTGGACGGCAAGCGGCCCCGGGACGAGCAGGCGGCGCGGCTCCTCGCCGCGCTGCCGGCGGGCGAGCGGGACGCCGAGCGGTTGGCGCTGCTCGCGCGGGCACGGCTGTTCGTGGGCGACGCCGAGGGGGCGTCGTCGGCGGCGCGGCTGGCGGCTTCGGCCTGTCCGGGCTGGGCGGCGGCCCACAACCTGGTCGGCAACGCCGAGCAGAAGACGCGCCGGCTGGAGTCGGCCGAGGCGGCCTACGCGAAGGCGAGCGAGCTGGACGAGGGCTTCCTGGCGCCGCGCTTCAACGGCGGGCTGCTGGCGCTGCGGCGCGGCGACGGGCCGGTGGCGGCCGCGCGGCTGTCGCAGGTGCTGGCCCTCGAGCCCGGGCACCCGATCGCCCACCTGGTGCGCGGGCAGGCGTGGCTGCTGGCCGACCAGGCGGCCCTGGCGGCGACCGATCTCGAGGAGGCGACGCGGCGGCGACCCGACGACGGCGCGGCCTGGATGCTGCTGGGCCAGGCCCGCGACAAGGCCGGGCACGCCCAGGCCGAGGACGCCTATTGCCGCGCCAGGGCGCTGGGCGTGTCGGAGGCGGCCGCCCGCTGCACCCGCTGACGGGTCACTGCATCAGCTTGTCGAGCGCCTCCGAGGCCAGGGCGAAGTCGGGCTGGGCGGCGACCACGGCCTGCAGCGTGGCCTTCGCCTCGTCCTTGTTGCCCTGGTCGAGGGCGTCGAGGGCCTGGCCGAACTGGACGGCGGCGGCCGTCTTCAGGGCCTTGGGCCGCTTGGGACGAGGACGCGGCTTGGCGGGGGCCTGGGGCGCGGGCGGCGGCGCCGGGTAGCGCGCGAAGAACGCGCCCAGCGCGTCGGCCAGCTTGGCCTGGACCTCGAGGAAGTCCCCCGGCGCGCCCTGGGCGCCGATCGACGTCACGATCTCGCCCGTCTCGACCCGCACGAGGCGCGCGTCGGCCCGCAGGCGCCCCATCACGTCGAAGTAGCTGCCCAGCACCAGGTAGCGCGCGTTCAGCAGCTTGCCGATGCGGTTCGCGGTCGCCGGGTCGACCTTCTTGGTGCGGCCCAGCTCCAGCTCGGCCAGCACCGCCTCGAGGCGCTCGCGCTCGACCACGCGCAGCCCGTCGTGGGCCGCCAGATCCGTGATGAGCATCTGGGCGAGGCCCTTGCGCAGGGCCTCCAGCTCGGCGCTCTGCCCGGCGTAGTCGAAGTACAGCACCGCCACGATCGGCCGCGCATCGCCCTTGGCCACGGCCGGCTCGGCCGCCCTCGCCACGCCCGCGCCCAGCACCAGCGCCGCCGCCAGCGCCACGTTCACCCAACGCCTCGCCTTGCCCTGCATCGCCCACCTCGCCGTCGCCTGCGCGCCATCGTGGCACACGGGGCGACCCGCCGCTAGGGACGCCCTCCGCCGCGGCGCTATCCTGAAGCTCCCGCCCCTCCCCCCTTGGGCTCCCCCCACCTCCCCCACCCTCCCCTCGCCAGGAGTGTCCCCATGCTCCCAGGCCCCCTCGCGGCCGCGGCCCTCGCCGCCCTCGCGCTGCTGACCGCCTGCCCCGAGCGCCAGGTCACCGGCGCCCCGCCCCTGCCCCGCCCCGCGCTCGTCAGCGTCGGCGACCTCGCCCACACCCTCCGCCTGGCCGACCACCGCGTCGCCATCGGCCCCGCCCTGAACCTGCCCTTCGTCCCCGCCCCGGGCCGCCTCCTGCGCGTCGACGGCCAGGAGGTCGTCGCCTTCGACTTCCCCTCCGTCGCCGACCGCGCCGCCTTCACGCGTACCATTGGCGCCGCCTCCACACGCACCATCGCAGCGGCTGGCGACGCGGCTGGCGCCTCCGCCCCCGACGACGGCCCCGGCCTGGCCCACATGGGCGGCCGCGCCGTCTACTGGGCCCAGACCCCGCACCTGTGGGCCAACGGCCAGCTGCTCGTCCTGGCGCTCGACGCCGCCCCCTCGCTCCAGGCGCTGCTGGGCCACGTCCTGGGCCCTCAGCTGACCGCCCCCGACGCCCGCGGCGTCGCCCAGCCCCCCATGGGCGCCGCGCTGGCCCGCCGCGCGCTGGCCGATCGCCTGGGCCGCCCCGAGGCGGACGTCCGCCTGATCGCCTGGGAGCCGCTCGGCGACGCCAGCGGCCCGGTCGCGCCGGCCTACCGCGTCAGCCTGGCCCACCAGGGCGAGACCTGGGTGGTCGCCACCGACGCCGAGGGCGCGCGCGTCCAGGTCGAGCACGGCCCGCGCGTCCTGCCGGTCGACTATCGGCAGCCCGCCCCGACCCGCTGCCCGCGCTGAGCGTTCGCCCCACGGGACCCCGCTGTTATGCCCCGTAGGGTCCCTGGCATTTCTTCGGCCGGATGACCTCCGCTAGGCTCTCCGGGTCGCGTTGCGTCCGACGGGACGGCCCCGATCGGGCGCGGCGACGCACCGACCGACCCACGGGGAGCCGCCGCCATGACCACCACGACCCTGCGCCACCTCGCCCTCACCCTGGTCCTCGGCCTCGTCGCCACCCTGCTGGCCGCGTGCGGCGACGCCGACCCCGCCGCGGGCGACGACAAGAACCCGCTCGGCGCCGACGCCGTCGCCACCGACACGGGCTCCGGCGGCGCCGACGCGACCACGCCCGACGACCCCGACGGCACCCACGGCGACGACACCGACCCGACCACCGGGCCCGGGGATCCGGACGCGACCGCAGGCCCCGACGGCGCACCAGACCCCGCCCCGGGCTTCCCCGACGACTTCGGCGACGCCTGCACGGGCGAGGTCGACTGCTCGACCGGCTGGTGCGTCCCCAGCGGCATGGGCTCCATCTGCACGGTCCCGTGCGTCGACGCCTGTCCGACCGGCTGGCAGTGCGTCAAGGCCTCGGGCAGCACGGTCGACGTGGTCTACCTGTGCGTGCCCCAGCCCGAGCGCCTGTGCCTGCCCTGCCTGACGGACGCGAACTGCGGCGCCGGCTCTTGCCAGGCCTACCCCGACGGCAACGCCTGCACGATCCTCTGCGACGCCGCGGACCCCTGCCCCGCGGGCTACCTCTGCCAGGAGGTGACCAGCGCCGCGGACCCCAGCAAGACCTCGACCCAGTGCGTCCCCGAGACCGGCCTGTGCCACGATCCGGGCACCGTCGATCCCACGGACCCGACCGATCCGACCGATCCCACCGACCCCACCGACCCGACCGATCCGACGGACCCCACGGACCCGACCGACCCGACCGATCCCACCGATCCCACGGATCCGACCGATCCCACGGACCCGACCGATCCCACCGATCCCACGGACCCGACCGACCCCACCGATCCCACGGACCCGACCGATCCGACCGATCCCCCGGTGAAGGACTCCGACGGCGACGGCATCCCGGACGACGAGGACCTCCTGCCCTGCGTGGCCATCCTGCTCCAGGTGTGGAACCAGGGCGTGACCGCGGCCAGCATCTCGCTCAACGGACAGGTCGCCATCGCCTCCGGCGCCTTCCCGACCGACCAGGTGATCGAGATGTACGTCAACGCCAAGCCCGGCGAGAACGTGCTCGAGCTGGGTGGCAAGCTGGCGGGCGCGCCCAAGGACTCGCTGCACTTCCGCATCTCGGACACCTGGGGCAACGTCTACCTCGACGAGATCGTGGTGCGTCAGCCCGGCAACCCCAGCCTCGACGCGCTGACCTTCACCATCGACGTCTCCTGCGACTGACCCTCAGCGCGGCGGCCGGCGGAAGCCCGCGGCCCGCGGGTGCCCGCCGCCGCCCAGCCCCTTGGCGATCTCGCTGACGTCCAGCCCGTCCGGCTGCGACCTCAGCGAGAACGCGCGCTGCCCGTCGGCGGTCTCGTGCCAGACGACCGCGAACGGCTCGCCGATGGACAGGCGGTGGCCCAGCTCCGAGACGAACACCGGGCTGTTGACCGCCGGCACGTCGTGACCGGCGATCTCCATGCGCGTGGCCAACCGCAGCAGCCGCTCGACCTGCCGCTCCTCGAAGCGCAGGATGGCCCGCCCCTCGGGCACCAGATCCTCGGGCCGCGCCTCCTCGGCCAGGCGCGCCCAGGTATCGAGCTCCATCGGGAAGGACGCAAGCGCCGCCGAGACCTCGCGGCTGTGCGGCAGCGCCCAGCGCCACAGATCCCGGTCCTCGACGTAGTCGACGATCCACGGCCGCGGCTTGCCAGGATGCAGCACGTCCCAGGCCAGCCCCGCCCCCGAGCGGTTCATGTCGAAGCGGCAGTACGGCAGGTCGCCCAGCTCGCGCTGCGCCGAGGCGTGGTGATCGGCCAGCAGCACGCTCCGCGCCGAGGCGGCCAGCGCCTCCATCGTCGGGCGATCGAAGGCGAAGTCGAAGACGTACACGTCGCGCCCGGCGACCTCGGGCGGCGCCTCGCCGTGCGTTCGCGGGACCAGCTCGACCGCCGGGTCCCAGCGCCAGGCGGCGAAGGCGGCCCCGAAGCCGTCGCTGCAGCCGGCGTGGTAGACGACCAGGGGCGGCGGGCCGCTCGGGCGGGCTGTGACGGGCTTGCGCTTGGCCATGGCGCGTCCTACCCGCTGGGGCCGGGGGTGTAAAGCGCCCTCGGTGACCCTCAGGCGGCCGCGCGCTCCCACGCCTCGAGGTGACGGACCAGGAAGTCGATGCCGAAGATGTGCTCCGTGGCGTCGCCCTCGCGCCGGAAGACGACCTCGGACCAGCCCCGCAGGCCCGCCGGCACGTAGCGATCGCCGTCCAGGACCAACGCGTGCCCGCCGATGGCGCGGATGAGCACCCGCTCGTAACGCGAGCGCGCGACCACCTCGGGCGGGAACAGGTCGTCCCACAGGCACAGGCGGCCGACGTCCTCGTACTCGGGGGGCCGGTCGGGCAGCTCGAGCAGCGACGGCGTCTCGCCCGTGAAGATGCGGCGCATCAGCCGCAGCGTGAACGGGTCGGCGATGGCCTCGATGGCGGGAGCGAACCGCCGGAAGACGATGGCGGCCAGCTCGCGCAGGGACAGATGCGTGCGCGACTCTCCGGCCGCGCGGCGCCAGGCGTCCGAGACGCGCCACACCGGGGCGTCGACGTCCTCGGCGAAGGGGTTGCGCGGGTAGGACTCGGTGTTGGCGACCCAGCCGGTGCGCGAGCTGTGGGGTCTGGGCGAGAAGCCCTCGACGGTCGGCAGGCCCTCGGTGGCGAGGCGGGCGACGTCGTAGGCGGGCCAGCGGATGACCTCGCGGACGAGGCCGGTGATGAGCGTGGCCGTGGCGATCATCAGAGCCGGGCTGGGGGTGAAGTCGACGGTGACCTCGACCCGGCGCGGGCGCGGCCGGACGCCGACGCCGGTCGAGCGGCGGTTGGTCGCCAGCAGCATCACGGGCGCCGGCAGGACGTGGACCAGCAGCCAGGCAATGCGCTCGACGGTGCGCGCGCGGTCGCCCGACGGCACGTCGAAGGCGACGTTGTAGTGGGTGCTGAAGCCGACCAGGCGGGCGTCGTGGCCCTGGGCCTGCTCCCAGGCGTCCAGATCCTGGCGCACCTGGTGCATCGCCTGCCACAGCGAGCGGCCGGCGCGAGCGGCGCAGCCCGGGGCGATCTCGATGACCGGCGTCGCCACCTCGATGCCGCCCTTGTCGAAGTAGACGGCGGGCCCGCTGGGCAGGTGGTAGCTGGTGCCCGTGCGGTGCACCAGGTCTCCGCGCAGGAAGGCGCGCGGGTCGCCGAAGACGTGCTCGGGCCAGCGGCGCTGCCCGTCCAGGTACAGCTCGACCTCGGCCTCGAGGCCGATGACCGGCTCGGCGAGCGGGCCCTCGGCCGCCTCGGCGATGACGCCGCCCTTGGTCAGCGGCGCGCCCTTGTTGCCGGTCTCTCGCTCGCCCTTGGCCTTGCGCTCGTCGCTCATGCTCACGCGTCCTCTTCGCCCGGGGCCCCGCGCGGGACCAGCGTGACGTACCCGAGATCGAGGTGCAGGTGGTCGTCCGTGCAGCCGACGACGTGACCGTAAGGACGCGTGAAGACGCCCGGAAGGACCTGCCGGGCGATGGCGCGGTAGCGCTCGAGGGTGTCGGCGTCGTGCAGGCGGTCGCGGCCGATGCGGTAGACGTTGGCGGCCGTGCCCCAGTGGTGCGTCGAGGCGTAGTGGCTGCTGGCGTGGCCGGGGGACCGGTAGCCGCCGTTGGCCGCGATGTGGACCAGGGCGCCGACCCGCTGGCGGAAGACGGCCAGGTGCGCCGCGAGCAGGGTGACCGCGCAGGGGACGTAGCGGGGCCAGCCGCGCAGGACCTCGGCGGCGCGCACGTCGGTCTGGATGAACTCCCACAGGTGGAACCCCGGCGCGAGGGCGGTCGCGTGGGCCTGCTCCCAGCTGTCGACGCGGTAGAAGTAGACCGGCAGGCGGCGGCCGCGGCCCTCCTCGTCCGGCAGGACCTCGCCGGGGCGCATGGCGGCGCGATAGGCGGCGGGCAGCGCCCGCGCGTCGACGATGGGCAGGTCCAGGCCCTGGGTCATGGTCGGGCTCCACCGAGGATGGCTGTAGTGGATAATGGGATTTGTCGGATCCGAGCCGAGGTTGGAGCAGATCCGGTTCCGGGAGACCGAGGTGAACCGGGCGGTTCACCGGCTCCCTTCGGTCGCCGGTTCTTCTGGCCCTGTGGGCCAGCACGGCCGCGCTTCGCACGGCCGCAGCGTCTCCCGGGGCCGGAGCTGCCCAACACGAAGCGGGGCTCGGGGCCGCCGGCCCCGTGAATCAGCTTATTCACTACAGCCTCCAAGGTGGCGGTGGACGACGGCCGCGAGGTCGGCGACGGCCTGACGGCGCAGGCTGGGCGAGACGCCGCGGGGCCACTCGGTCAGGACGGCCAGCGCGTAGGGGGCGCGCCCGGGCAGGTAGACCAGGCCGGCGTCGTGGGTGACGGTCGAGATCTCGCCGGTCTTGTGGGCGACCCGCGCCCGCTCGCGGACGGCCTCGGGCAGGCCGGCGGGGATGCCGCTGCGGAAGGCCTGCTGGAACAGAACCTCGAGCATCTTGGCGCAGGCGCGCGGCGAGACGGCGCGGCCGTCGTGCAGGGCGCGGTAGAAGCCGACCAGGCCGCGGGCGGTGACGCGGTTGGACAGGCCGGCCTCGAAGGCCTTGTCGTCCTCGACGCCCCGCAGGATCTCGAGGCCCGCCAGGCCGGCGCGGGCGGGCGCGCCGCGGGCGGCCTCGGCGCCGACCAGATCGAAGAGCACGTTGGTGGCGAGGTTGCTGCTGGTCACGATCATGTGGTGGACCAGCTCGCCGACCGGCATCGTCTTGCCGATGGCCGCGTGGACCGCGTCGTTGGCGTCGGTCGCGGCCGAGACGCGGTAGGGCGAGCCGTCGGCGACGCTGATGAAGCGATTGCGGACGTGGACCGGCGCGTCCAGCGTCAGCCGCCCGGCCTCGACGGCCTCGAAGATGGGCAGCATCAGCGGCGCCTTGTAGGTGCTGGCCGCGTGGAACCAGCGGTCGCCGTCGAGCGCGTCCGCCTCGCCTCGCTCGAGGTCGTCCCACGCGACGCCCGCCGCCAGCGCTCCGGCGGCCGACGCCACGGCTCGCAGCTCGTCGTGGACCATCGCACCTCCCTCGAGGCCGTCCCTAAGCCCCGTCTTGGCGTTCGGCAAACCCCGCGCCCGCCGGTCGCGTTCCCGAACGCGCATCGTTGACCGGCGGGGTGGCCGGGCGCACATTCGGCCCGCGCGTCCCCTCACCTCCCGCTTCGGAGCCACCGCCGCATGGCCGAAAAGCACGCCCCCTCGCTGAGCGTCGACATCCGCGACATGGAGATAGACGACCTCGCGCCGGTCTATCACCTGGGCGAGGCGCTCTTCACGAGCGAGAAGTACCCGTTCCTGTACCGCACCTGGGAGCCCTGGGAGGTCGTCGGCCTGTTCCACACCGACAGCGACTACTGCCTGGTCGCCGAGGTGGGCGACGATCTGGCCGGCTTCGTGCTGGGGACGGTCATCTCGAAGGCGTCCTGGACCTACGGCTACATCATCTGGCTGGGCGTGAGCCCCGGCTTCCAAAAGCGCGGCGTCGCCGACCGGCTGGTGGACAAGCTGGTCGAGAGGATGATCGACGACGGCGCGCGCTTCATGCTGGTCGACACCGATCCGCGCAACACGCCGGCGGTGAAGTTCTTCACCCGCAAGGGCTTCGGCTCGCAGCGCGACCACGTGTTCCTGTCGATGAACCTGGTCAAGCACGAGCGGTACGGCAAGATCATCCACCGCGAGCGCGAGCGCGAGCGCACCGAGAAGGAGGTGCGGCGCAAGACGAGGCAGGCGCGGCTGGCGGCATCTTTGGCGGCCAAGGAGCGGCCGGCGACGGCGACGGGGCCGGAGGCTGGCGTGGAGCTGGGCAGCGGCGGGCTCGTCCCCGGCGGCGGCGAGGGCGAGCGGTCGGAGTAGGCGCGACGTTGGGCGCCACGCGCGGAACTTCTTGACCGCGAGGCGCGGCGGCCGCATGGGAAGGGCCGCGTGCGTGGCGCGCGCGGGAAGCGGGGGGGCGCCGCCCGGGTTGGCGTCCGGCACGGTCCCGTGCGCCTTCGCGGCGGGCAGCGAGGAGAGAGGCGGCGTTGAGGATCCCCAAGCGTTTGCAGCCGCTCATCGACGAGGGGCTCGTCGACGAGGTCGTGCGTCCCGTGACCAGCGGCAAGGAGGCCGAGGTCTACATCGTCTGGTCGGGCGGCAAGCTGCGCGCGGCCAAGGTGTACAAGGAGGCCGAAAAGCGCAGCTTCAAGAACCGCGCGGACTACCTGGACGGGCGCGGCTCGCGGGGGACGCGCGGCGAGCGGGCGCAAAAGCGCGGCGGGCGCTTCGCCAAGGAGCAGGAGGAGTCGGCCTGGTACGAGGCCGAGGTGCTGGCGCTCGAGAAGCTGAGCGCGGCGGGGGTCCGGGTGCCCAAGCCGCGTGGGTTCCTGGACGGCGTCCTGCTGATGGATCTGCTGCTGGACATGGAGGGCGAGCCCGCGCCGCGCCTGGCGGACTGCGACTTCGAGGAGGACGAGGCGCGCGAGCTGTTCGGGTGGGTCATCGTCGAGGTGCAGCGGATGCTGTGCGCCGGCGTCGTGCACGGCGATCTCAGCGAATACAACATCCTGCTGGCGGTCGACGGGCCGGTCATCATCGATCTGCCGCAGATGGTGAACGCGGCGGCGTCGCAGGTGGCGCGCAAGCTGCTGGTGCGCGACGTGGCGAACGTGCGGGCCTTCCTGGGGCGCTTCGCGCCGGATCTGGAGGCGACGCGCTACGCCGAGGAGATGTGGCGGCTGTGGGAGCGGGCCGCGCTGACGCCCGACACCGCGCTGACCGGGCGCTTCCACGAGGCGCGCGGGCCGGTCGACACCCGCCGCGTGCAGCAGGCCATCGGCGAGGCCGAGCGCGAGCGCGAGCGCGAGCTGCTGCGCCAGGGCGGCGGCACGGGCGGCGGGCGACGCAAGCGACGCGGCGGCGGCGGCCCGAGCCCCCAGGCGCAGGACGCCGGGCAAGCCCGCGATCGCGGCAGCGAAGAGCGCGAGATGACCTACGACCTCCCCCCGCAGGGACGCCGCGAGCGCCCGCGTGACGAGGGACCGCGCCACCCGCAGGGCCCCCCGCCCCGACGCGACGACCGGCCGCGCGACGAGCGGCCGCGCGACGACCGGCCCCGCAACGACCAGCGGCCCCCGCCCCGGCGCGACGACCGGCCGCGAGACGACCGACCGCGGGACGAGCGCCCCCGCAACGACCAGCGGCCCCCGCCCCGGCGCGACGAGCGGCCGCGGGACGACCGACCGCGCAACGACCAGCGGCCCCCGCCCCGACGCGACGACCGACCGCGCGACGAGCGGCCGCGCGACGACCGGCCCCGCAACCAGCAGGGCCCTCCCCCCCGGCGGGACGAGCGACCGCGCGACGAGCGGCCCCGCGACGAGCAGCGGCCCCCGCGCAGGGACGAGCGGCCCCCGCCCCGGCGGGACGATCGCCCGCGCCGCGACGACGAGCGCCCACCCCGCGACGAGCGACCCCAGCGACAGCGTCAGCGCAACGGCTGAGGCCCCGCTCGCTCGGCTCCGAAGCCAGGACCCGCTCGCCGGCTTACCCACCAACCCGGGCCGGCTGGAAGAGAGGGTCGAAACAGGCCAACCGGAGTGCTCCACCTTGGTGGAGCCCCCATCCGGCGCAGCTTGCTGCGCCAGGTTCGGCGGCCAGATCCCGGCGGCAAGCCGCCGGGGCCGGGGCTCCAGCAAGCTGGAGCACTCCAGGGGCGCTCCAGCTTGCTGGACCTACCGGAGTGCTCCACCTTGGTGGAGCCCCCATCCGGCGCAGCTTG
>JAWLBL010000013.1:0-226273 GCA_041687695.1 Myxococcota bacterium
CTCCCCCCGCGCCGCCCCGCCCCGGCGACCTGGCCCCGCGTCGTCCCGGGACGGCGACCCGCACCCGCGTCGTCCCGGGACGGCGAGCCAGCCCGCGTCGTCCCGGGACGACTAATTGCGCGACTGTTTAATTGTCGCATCGGCTGCGACTCAGTCCGACCAGCGACCCGATGCTCGCGCCCCCGTCCATCCCACGCGCCCCGCCCTCGACGCCGAGCGTGCGGGACGCGAAGCGGCCCGGACGGACCCCCGTCCGGGCCGATGTTGGCCCACAAGCCGCAGCGAAGGCCGGGGTCAAGGGCTTTGTCGTCCGCGAGGAATTGGGCTGCCCGCCAGGGCGGCCCAAGGGGGACAAAGCCCTTGAGGCCGGCCGAAGCGGAGGCTACCGCGCCTCCCCTGAGTCAAGCCACCTGGGACAAGCCCTCGAGGCCGGCCGAAGCGGAGGCTACCGAACCTTCACCCAACCCGGCCCCCGCCTACCCTTGCACCCCCCCAAACACCAAAGGCGCCCCAGCCCCCCGCGCAACCGCGGGGCCAGGACGCCTTCAGTGTCACTCATCATCTCTCGCAGGCAGGAGGAACGCCCGCCTCCCTCAACTACCGCTTATTCGGCCCCCGCCCGAACGGGTACCCCCCCGCGCCGAACTCGCTGTCGGCGGGCAGGCTGAAGGGGCTGCGCTTGCGGGTGACGTTGCTCACGTCACCCAGGGAGAGGCCGCCGCTGGTCCAGGGCTTCTGCTTGGCGCGGCCGCCGCCGCCGGCCTCAGCGGCCTCGGCGTGGCGCTGGCCGCCGCCGCGCACGCCCACCGTCGCGAAGGGCGGGGGCTCGGGGGGGAAGCTCTCCTGCACGCGCAGCGGCGGCGGCTCGGGCGGCCCGGCGTACTCGTGCAGCTCGGCCACCGGGACCTCGTGGCGGGCGTGGGCCTCGTAGGCGGCCTCGCGCTCGTCGGCCGAGTCGAAGCCGGTCGCGACGACGGTGATGTAGAGATCGTCGCCCACCGACGGGTCGATGACCGACCCGAAGATGATGTTGGCGTCCTCGTGCGCCGCCTCCTGGATGAGCGTGATGGCCTCGTTGATCTCCATGATCCCGAGGTTCTCGCCGCCGGTGATGTTGACCAGGATGCCGCGCGCCCCGTCGATGGAGGTGTCCTCGAGCAGCGGGCTGGAGATGGCCTGCTGGGCCGCCTTGGCCGCGCGGCCCTCGCCGTTGGCGCTGCCGGCGCCCATCAGGGCCATGCCCTGGGCCTGCATGATGGTGCGCACGTCGGCGAAGTCGACGTTCACCAGACCCGGGATGGTGATGAGGTCCGAGACGCCCTTGACCGCGTTGTACAGGACGTTGTCGGCCTCGCGGAAGGCGCTCAGCAGGGTCATCGACTTGTTGGCGATGGCCAGCAGGCGCTGGTTCGGGATGACGATGAGCGTGTCGACCGCCGCGCGCAGGGCCTCGAGCCCCTTGTGGGCGTTCTTCATGCGCGGCTTGCCCTCGAACTCGAAGGGCTTGGTGACGACGCCGACGGTCAGCGCGCCCATCTCGCGGGCGATCTGCGCGACGACCGGCGCCGCGCCCGTGCCCGTGCCGCCGCCGAGGCCGGCCGTCACGAACACCATGTCGGCGCCCTCGAGGTACTCGGCGATGGTGGAGGTGTCCTCCATCGCCGCCTTCCAGCCCTTGTCGGGGTTGGCGCCCGCCCCGAGGCCGCGCGTCAGCCCCTGGCCGATCTGGATCTTGTGCGGCGCCTCGTTCTTGTCGAGCGCCTGCACGTCCGTGTTGCAGGCGATGAAGGTCACCCCCTGCAGGTTGTTGCGCACCATGTTGTTCAGGGCGTTGCCGCCGGCGCCGCCGACGCCCACGACCTTGATGTTCGCCCCTGTGACGACGACCTCTTCATCGAAGCTGATCACGATTGGCCTCCCCGACCTGATGATGATTTCCGAACCGAATTCGAACCGAATGCGTTGTCGGCCCGGCCGCCGTCCCCACGGCGCCCGGACCGGGTGACTAGAACCAGGAGTCGATGAGCCGGCGCATGCCCCCGAACCACCCCGGACCGCGCGCCGCCGGCTTGCGCGTCTTCACGGGCTCGCTGTTGACGGCGAACGCGTCCAGGCACAACCCGACCGCCGCCGCGTAGCGCGGGTCTTTGACGACCTCGGTCAGCCCCCCGACGCCCTTGGGCTCGGGGACGCCGATGCGCACCGGCATGCCGACCAGCACGTCCTCGCCGAGGTCGGCGATGGCCTCGAGGCTGGCCGTGCCGCCCGTCAGGACGACGCCCGCCGCCAGCAGCTCGCGGCAGCCGGCGACGTCGATCTCGTGGGCCACCCGCCCGAACAGGTCCTCGAGCCCGGGCTCGAGGATCTCGCAGAGCAGGTGCCGCTGCCGCGCCTGCGGCTCGCGCCCGCCGACCGACGGCACGTCCATCGTCTCGCCGTCGGCCACCATCGACGCCAGCGCGCAGCCGAAGCGCTGCTTGACCTTCTCGGCCGCGTCGCTGGGGGTGCGCAGGCCGCGCGCGATCTGCCGCGTCAGCTCGTCGCCGCCCCACTCGAGCGCCACCGTGTGGACCAGCGCGTTGTCGTACCAGACGGCGATGTCGGTCGTGCCGCCGCCGACGTCGACCAGCACGCACCCCAGCTCGCGCTCCTCGCGCGTCAGCACCGACGCCGACGACGCCAGGCCCGTGAACATGACCTGCTCGACGGTGAGGCCCGCCTTGCTGCAGCACTCGCCGGCGTTGATGAGCGCCGTCCGCCCCGCCGTGATGACGTGCACCCGCGTCTCGAGCCGCACGCCGTTCATCCCGACCGGCGTCCGGATGCCGTCGTGGCCGTCGATGATGAACTCCTGCGGCAGCGCGTGCAGGACCTGCTTGTCGCTGGGCAGCGCGATGGCCCGGGCCGACTCGAGCACGCGCCCGATGTCCTGCTCGGTCACCCGCCCGCCGCGCACCGCGACCGTCCCGTCCGAGTTGAACCCGACCGTGTGCGCGCCGCCGATGCCCAGCCGCACCGTGTGGATCTGGCAGCCGGCCATGCGCGCCGCCTCGTCCACGGCCGTCCGGATGGCCTCGGTCGTCATGTCGATGGACACGACCTGCCCGGTCCGCAGCCCGCCCGCCGAGGGCACCATCGACACCCCGATGATGTTCCGCTCGGACCCGCTGACCTCCATGATGACCACCGCGACCTTGCTGGACCCCAGGTCCAGCCCGGCCACGATCTCCGCCGATCTCGCCATCTCGTCCTCCCCTAGTTCCCGCCGCCGTCGGTCGCCCGCCCGCCGGCGTCGCCGCCATCCCCGCTCGCCGCCTCTGAACCGTTGTCCGAGCCCCCGACGCCCTCGGCGCCGTCGCCCGCCTCACCCATGCCTTGCGCCTCGATGGCCTCCTGGGCCGCCCGCGCCCGCGCCGCCGCCCGCTCCGCCAGCTCCTGGTCGGTCGGCGCGAGGTCCGCCTTGACCACCACGCGCCCGTCGTCGCGCTGCCAGCTGGCGCCCGGCTGCGTGTCGAGCAGCACGTACTCGGCCACCTTGCCCTGCTGGTGCAGGCTCTCGAGGATCCACTCGAGCCGGTACAGCTTGTCGCGGTACGGCCCCGTCCCCAGGACGGCCTCGCTGCCGATGCCGCTGAGCACCAGCGTCAGCCGCCGCGCCGTCTCGACCCGCACCTCGGCGATGGGCCAGCGCGTCGCCAGCCCCAGCGAGGCGTACAGCCGCGTCAGGTTGATGGCCGAGCGCAGGTCTGCGCGCGCCAGCGACGCCCGCGGCTCGGCCGCCAGCTCCTCGGCCGTGACGCCGGTGATGATGGGCAGGTCCAGGTCGTCCTCGGGCCCCGCCGGGGCGAACGGGACGCCGCTCTGGTCGAGGAGCCAGAGCTGGTCCATCGCCAGGTAGGCGACCGGCGCGTGCTCGACCAGCCGCACGATGAGGCGGTCGGGCAGCTCGCGCGTGACGTTGGCCCGCGCGATCCAGGCGTGGGCCTCGAGGCGGCGCGCCATCTCGTCGAGATCGGCCGCCAGCACGTGGGTGCCGGGCACGATGCCCGCGATGTCGGTGATGGCCGCGTAGGACAGGCGGCGGTTGCCCTCGATCAGCACCTCGCGCACGTGGAAGTGCCCGGTCTGCATGACGTACTGGTAGGCGCGCACGCCCAGCATCGGCGTGACGAAGGCGGCCAGAGCGGCGCCCAGGGTCAGGGTCCACCCCAGGACCGCCAGCGTCATGCGCACGCGCAGGGGGCGCTTGGGCGCGGGCGTCGCGGCGTGGGCGCCGGCCAGCATCGCGGCCACCTCGCGCGCGGCCTCGGTCGGGGCGTCGGCGACCGCCTGCCGGTCGCGGCGGCGGCTCAGGCGGTCGGACACGAAGGCGCGCAGGCGCTCGAGAGGCGTCAGCTGACGCCGGTTCTTGTTGCGGCGGGGCAGGGGCAGCTTCATCGGGCCAGCCCCTCGAGGTCGTCGACCAGGACGCGCGCGGCGTCCACGCGGGCCTGGCGGCGCGCGGCGGACGACATGGCGATGAGGCGGTCGGGGTGGGTGGCGAGGGCCTCGAGCTGCTCGGCGACGGCGTCGTCGCGCCAGTCGGCCTGGCGGATCATCAGCGCGGCGCCGGCGTCGACCATGACGCTCGCGTTGGCCTCCTGGTGGTTGTCGGCGGCGAAGGGGAAGGGGACCAGCAGGCTGGGCAGGCCGACGGCGGTCAGCTCGGCGACGGTCAGGGCGCCGGCGCGGCACACGGCCAGATCGGCGGCGGCGTAGGCGGCCGGCATGTCGTGGATGAAGGGCGTGACGGTCGCCGGCAGGTCCAGGGCCTGGTAGCGGTCGCGGGTCGCCTGCTCGTCGGCGGGGCCGGTCTGGTGGACGACGGTCAGCGCCAAGCCGGGGCGGCGGGCGCGCAGGGCGGCGAGGGCGGCCGGGAGGTGCTCGTTCAGAAAGCGCGCGCCCTGGCTGCCGCCGAAGACGAGGACGCGCAGGGCGCCGTCCTGGGGGGCGGGGCGCGCGTCGGCGCCGGCCAGCGCGTCGGCGACGGCGCGGCGCAGCGGGTTGCCGGTGACGACGACGCGGGCCGAGGCGAAGGCCTTGGAGGCGGCCTCGAAGCCGACGTAGACGGCGCGGGCCAGGCGCGACAGGAAGCGGTTGGTCATGCCGGGGGTGGCGTTCTGCTCCTGGATGGCCGTGGGACGGCGGGTCATCCAGGCGGCGAGCAGGGCCGGGCCCGAGGCGTAGCCGCCGACGCCCAGGACGACCTGCGGGCGGACGCGGCGCAGCAGGCGCATCGACTGCAGGATGCCGACGGGGAGGCGGAACAGGCCCTTGAGGCGGGTCAACAGGCCGCCGCCCTTGAGGCGCGAGACGGTGATGGTCTCGAGCTGGTAACCGAGGCGCGGCAGGATGGTGTTCTCGAGGCCCTGCGGCGAGCCGACGAAGACCACCTGGGCGGAGGGGTTGCGGGCGAGGACCTCCTCGGCGACGGCGACGCCCGGGTAGACGTGGCCGCCGGTGCCGCCGCCGGCGATGACGATGCGCGAGATGGCGCTGCGGGGCGTCGTCACGGCAGCACCTCCTCGAGCGAGGTGGCCTTCTTGCGGCGGCGGCCCTTCTGGCGGCGCGGCTTGGCGGGGCGGGCCTCGGGGGCGTCGGGCTCGTCGTCGGGCTCGTCGGCGTCGGGGACGAGCAGGGCGAGGCGGCCCTGGTTCACGTCGCGGCTGACGGCGAGCAGCATGCCGAGGGCGAAGCAGGACACGAGCATCGAGCTGCCGCCGTGGCTGACGAAGGGCAGGGTGAGGCCCTTGGTCGGGATGAGGGAGACGGCGACCATCATGTTGATGACGGCCTGCAGGCCCAGCAGCAGGGTGATGCCGAAGGCGAGGAAGCGGCCGAAGTCGTCGCGGGCGCGCAGGGCGATGCCGACGCCGCGGACGACGATGACGGCGAAGAGGGTGACGACGACCAGGACGCCGACGGCGCCGGTCTGCTCGCCGATGACCGAGAGGATGAAGTCGTTGTGGCCTTCGGGCAGGTAGCCGGTCAGGGTCTGGCCGCCGTAGCCGATGCCCTGGCCGGTGGTGCCGCCCGAGCCCATGGCGATGAGGGAGTTGACCATCTGGTAGCCGCGGCCGGTGCGGTAGGCCCAGGGGTCGATGAAGGCCATGACGCGGCCGAGGCGCATGTCGTTGGAGGCGATGGCCTGGAAGGCGAGGAAGAGGCCGACGCAGACGAACAGGCTGATGTAGCCGAGGCGGGTGCCGGCGGCGAAGAGCATGGTGAACATCAGCAGGACGAGGATGACGCAGGTGCCGAAGTCGGGCTGGAACAGGCACAGGAAGATGAGGACGCCGCAGACGATGAGGTGCGGGACGAAGGCGACGGTGAAGCGGGTGATGCGCTCGGCTTTTTTGGCGAGCGAGTAGGCGAGGAAGACCACGAAGGCGAGCTTGGCCAGCTCGGCGGGCTGCAGCGAAAAGCCCGGCAGTGCGATCCAGCGGCGGGCGTTGCCGGCGGTGGTGCCGACGAAGATGACGAGGGCCAACAGGGCGATGGTGACGAACAGGCCCGGGTAGACCAGGCCGCGCCAGGTGCGGTAGGGCACGAACATGGCGAGGCCCATGGCGGTCAGGCCGATGCCGACGTGGACCAGGTGGACGCGCAGGCGCTCGGCGCCGTCGCCCGTGACCAGGGTCGACTCGTTGATGGTCGCCGAGTAGACCATCACGGTGCCGAGGCCGAGCAGCATGATGACGGCGGCCAGCAGCGGGAAGTCGTACGGGGCGACCTGCCGCTCGGCGTCGCGCAGGCTGGAGGCGGCGCCCGGCCCGCGCGCGTGCGTGGTCTGGGGGGTGAGGACCGACGCCATGGTCACCTCACCTTCAGGCTGCTGATGGCCAGCAGCGCGAGCATGATGGAGATGATCCAGAAGCGCACGGTGATGCGCGACTCGGGCCACCCCTTCTTCTCGAAGTGGTGGTGGATGGGCGCCATGGCGAAGACGCGCTTGCCGGTCAGCTTGAAGCTGTAGCGCTGGATGATGACGCTCGCGAACTCGACCACGAAGATGCCGTGGATGATGACGCTGAGCAGCTCGTGCTTGGTGAAGACGGCGACCGCGCCGAGGGCGCCGCCCAAGGCGAGCGCGCCGACGTCGCCCATGAACACCATGGCCGGGTAGGTGTTGTACCAGAGGAAGCCGATGCCGGCGCCGACGATGGCGGCGCACAGGACGGCCAGCTCCTCGACGCCCTCGACGCGGGGCAGGAGCAGGTAGTCGGCGAGCGGCTCGCCGAAGAGGGTGCCGCCGGCGAGGTAGGCGAACAGGCCGAAGGTGGCGGCCGAGACGATGGTCGGGCCGATGGCGAGGCCGTCGAGGCCGTCGGTCAGGTTGCAGGCGGTGGAGGTCGCGAAGATGACCAGGCCCGCGAAGACGGCGTAGGCCCACGGCGGGAGCATGAACGAGAAGGTCTCGGGCTTCACGAAGGGCAGGTTCACCATCATGTCGTAGCCGACGTCCTCGGCGACGAACGCGAAGAAGACGCCGACGGCGACGCCGACGGTGGTGAACTGGCTGATGATCTTCCACCTCTCGGCGAGGCCGCCGGAGCTCTTGTCGCGGAGCTTGAGGTAGTCGTCGAGGAAGCCCACGACCGCGTAGGCGAGCGTGATGAAGAGGGTCAGCCAGACGAAGGGGCTGGCCAGGTTGCACCACAGCAGCGACGAGACGCACAGGGCGAGGACCAGCAGGGTGCCGCCCATGGTCGGGGTGCCGCGCTTCTTGTAGTGCGACTCGGGGCCGTCGTCGCGGACGACCTGGCCGATCTGCTTCATCTGCAGCTGGCGGATGAGCCAGGGGTACAGGACCAGGCAGGTCACCAGCGCGGTCGCGAGGGCGGCCATGGCGCGGAAGACCGGCGAGCCGAACAGGCGGAAGACGCCGGGGGCTGCGCCCTGCAGTTCGAAGAGCCAGTAGAACATCAGGCCACCTCCTCGGCAGGGTCGCTGGAGGCGGACGGGGAGGCGAGGACGTCGAGGAGGCGCTCCAGGCGCCCGCCGCGGCTGCCCTTGAGGAGGAGCCAGCGGCCCTCGGCGGCGAAGGCGCGCACGTCGTCGGCGAGCTCCAGGGCGTCGGCGGCGGTGCGGACGTCGGTGAGGCCGGCCGCGCGGGCGCCCTGGGCGATGGCGTCGGCGAAGGGGCCGGTGGCGGCGAGCCAGTCGACGCCGCAGGCGACGGCGGCGGCGCCGATGTCGCGGTGGAGGTCGGCCGAGGTGGGGCCCAGCTCGAGCATGGAGCCCAGGACGGCGCCGCGGCGGGGCGCGTCGGCGGCGACGTCGCGCAGGGTCTCGAGGGCGGCGCGGGTGCTGGCCGGGTTGGCGTTGTAGGCGTCGTCGAGGACGGTCAGGCCGGCCACCGAGGGGACCACGGCCAGGCGGTGGGGCGCGGGCTGGTAGCGGCGCGAGAGGGAGTCGGCGGCGCGGGCGACGTCGAGTCCGAGCGCGTGGACGGCGGCCAGGGCGCCAGCGGCGTTGAGGGCGTTGTGGCGGCCCAGCGCCGGCAGGTTGACGGTCGCGGAGGCGTCGCCGACGGTGACCGTGGCGGTCAGCCCCTTGGCGGACAGGTTCACGTCCGAGAGGCGGACGACCGCGTCGGGCGCGGTGCCGTAGGTCGTGAGGCCCCGGGGGCGCAGCGTGCGGGCGCGCACCAGGACGCGGGGGTCGTCGGCGTTGGCGACGCCGCGGGCGCCGGGCGGCAGCGTGGCGTACAGCTCGGCCTTGGCGTCGGCGATGGCGTCGACGCTGTCGAAGAACGCGAGGTGGGCGGCCGCGACCGCGGTGACGACGCCGACGGTGGGCATCGCGATGCGCGTCAACGCCGTGATCTCGCCGGGGGCGCTCATGCCCAGCTCGAGCACCAGGAAGCGCTCGTCACCGTCGAAGCCGAACAGGGTCAGCGGCAGCCCGATGTCGTTGTTGTAGTTGCCGAAGGTCTTGCCGACCTTGCCGAAGTCGGCCAGGGCCGCCGCGATCATGTCCTTGACCGTGGTCTTGCCGACCGAGCCGGTCACCGCCACGACCTTGGCCTTGCTGCGGCCGCGCATCGTGACCGCCAGGCGCCGCAGCGCCTCGCGCGTGTCGTCCACGAGCAGCACCAGGACGTCGCCCGGCAGGTCGGCCGGGACCTTGTCCGGGTTCGACACGACCACGCCGGTCGCGCCGTCCCCGACGGCCTGTCCGATGAAGTCGTGGGCGTCGAAGCGCTCGCCGACCAGCGCCACGAACAGCCCCCCGGCCGCCGGCTTGCGCGTGTCGGTGAAGATGGCCGTCACCGGGGCGCCGTCCAGGCCCTGCAAGGCCCGGCCGCCGGTCGCCTGCACCAGGGTGTTCCGCTCGACGGGCTTCAAGCGTCACCTCCGGGCTCGGGCGTGCTGTCGGCTGCTTTGGCCTTGGCCTTGGCCTTGCCCTTGCCCTTGCTCTTGCTCTTGGCCCTCGGCTCGTCCGCCTTGGGCTCGGCGGGCGCCTCGGCCGCGGCCGGGACCTCGGCCGCCGCAGCCTCCTTGGGGTCGCCCCCGGCCAGCGCGTCGGCCGCCACCTTGCGGTCGTCGAAGGGGCGCTTGTCGGTCCCGACGATCTGGTAGTCCTCGTGGCCCTTGCCCGCGATGAGCAGCACGTCGTCCGGGCCGCTCGCCGCCACCGCCGCGAAGATCGCCTCGCGCCGGTCGGGCACCACCAGCCGCTCGCGCCCCGGCGTCATGCCGGCCACGATCTCGCCGATGATCGCCTGCGGGTCCTCGGTGCGCGGGTTGTCGCTGGTCACGACCGGCAGGTCCGCCAGCCGCTCGACCACCTGCCCCATCACCGGGCGCTTGCCCCGATCGCGGTCGCCGCCCGCGCCGAAGACGCAGATGAGGCGCCCGCGCGTCAGCGGCCGCAGCGCGCGCAGCACGTTGTCGAGCGCGTCCGGCGTGTGGGCGTAGTCGACGAAGATCTGCCGCCCGCCATCGACCCGCTCGAGCCGCCCCGGCGCGCCCTTGCTGCGCGCCAGCGCCTCCAACGCCGCGTCGACCGGCACCCCGCCCAGCCACGCCATCGCCAGCGTCACCAGGGCGTTCTCGACGTTGTGCCGCCCCACGAGGCCGATGCGCAGCTCGCGCGGGCCGGCCGGCGTCTTCAGCCGCGCCACGGTGCCCTCGACGCCCATCTCGAGCGCCTGCACCGAGAAGTCCGCCGGCGCCCGCTTGACCGACACCGTGGCCCGCTTGCCGCGGAACCGGTTGGCGAACCGCGCGCCCGTCGTGTCGTCCACGTTGAAGGCCGCCGCCGGCGCGAACTCGCGGAACAGGCGCTCCTTGGCGTCGGCGTAGGCCTCCATCGTGTCGTGGAAGTCCATGTGGTCGCGCGTCAGGTTCGTGAACCCGCCGACCGCGACGGTCAGGCCGGCCATGCGGTTCATGAACAGGCCGTGGCTCGACGCCTCCATGACGACGTGGGTGCAGCCGGCGTCGCGCATCTCGGCGACCAGCGCGTGCAGCTGCGGCGACGGCGGCGTCGTGAAGATCGTGCCGCGGCGGACCGCGCCGAAGCGCGTCTCGACCGTGCCCAGCAGGCCCGGCCGATGGCCGCAGGCCAGCAGCACCTCGTAGAGCAGCCAGCTGACCGTGGTCTTGCCGTTGGTGCCGGTGACCGCGAAGACGGGCAGGGCGCGCGACGGGTGTTCGTGGAAGGCGCTGGCCAGCTCGCCCAGGGCGCGCTCGGAGTGCGGGACCTGCACCCAGGTCACGCCGTCGGGCAGGTCCTCGGGGGCGGCGGCCTCGGCGACGACGACGGCGGCGCCGCGCGCCAGGGCGTCGGGGATGTACTGGTGCCCGTCGACGTTGTAGCCGCGCACGGCGACGTAGGCGGCGCCCGGCGTGACCTCGCGCGAGTCGGCCGTCACCTTGGGCACCGGCGTCGCGTCGGAGCCGGTCACCGCGGCGACGTCGGGGACGGCGGCCAGCAGGGCGGCCAGCGGCTTGGGGGTGCGCGTCGTCACGGGGCACCTCCGGGGGCGCCGTCGGCGGGGCTGGGGCGCGGGGGCGGGGGCAGCGAGGGCGGGGCGGCCGGCGCGCCGCTGCGCGACAGGGCCGAGACCGGCGCGTCGGGGGTGCGCGGCTGGAAGACCACGGTGATGGTGCTCCAGGCCGGCACGCGGCCGTGGGCGGGCAGATCCTGGGTGCGCGCGAGGCCGGTGCCCACGTAGCGCACCTTCAGGCCGTGCTCGTGGGCCATCTTGCGCACCTGGTCCATGGTCATGCCGCGGAAGTCGGGCACCGGCACGTCGCCCGCGTCGTCGGGGTCGACCGGCGGCGCGAAGCGGTCCAGCGGCGCGGCGGCGCTGGCCTCGCGGCCCTCGGCGCGGCGCTCGGCGAGCGTCGCCGGGTCGAGCCAGGCGACCTTGTGGCCCGTGTCGTAGGGCGACGGGACGCCCAGGTACTTCAGGGACCAACGCATCAGGTTGCGGAAGGCCGGCGCGGCGAACACGCCGCCGCCGTGGCGCTTGGCCTTGGGTTCGTCGACCAGGATCATGATGGCGAGCTCGGGGTCGTCGGCGGGGGCGAGGCCGAAGAACGTGGACACCCACATGTCTTCGGCGTACCCGCGCTTGCGCAGGTGGGACTTCTGACCGGTGCCCGTCTTGCCGGCGACGGGGTAGGCGGGGATGTAGGCCCGCGCGCCCGTGCCGTCCGGCTCGACGACGGTTTGCATCAGGTCGATGACGGTGCGCGCCGTCTTGGGGGAGACCACCTGGCGCAGCACCGTCGGCTCCCAACGCTGCACCTCGCGCCCCTCGGCGTCGAGGATCCGGCGCACCAGCACCGGGCGCATCAGCTTGCCCCCGTTGCCGACCGCGCTCAGGGCGCTGACGAGCTGCACGCCGGTCGCCGCGAAGCCCTGCCCGAACGAGATGTTGGCCAGCTCGACCAGCTTCCACTCGCTGGCCGGCATCAGCAGCCCCTGCGCCTCGCCCGGGAAGCCGCTGCCCGTCGTCGACCCGAACCCGAACGCGTGCATGTAGCGCTCGAGCCGCTCGGCCCCCAGATCCATGCCGATCTTCGCCGCGCCGATGTTCGACGACTTCTTCATGACGAGCGCCACGTTGCCCTTGTCCATGCGGCTCGTGTCGCGCACCACGTTCTCGTCCGGGTCGTGCAGCTCGAAGCGGCCATCCTCCAGGTCGTACTCGTAGTCGAGCGTGACCAGCCCCTCCTCGATCCCCGCCGCGATGGTGAAGACCTTGGTCACCGAGCCCGGCTCGTAGACGTCCAGGAACGCGTTGGCCCGCGACGCGTCCGGGTAGGCGTGCGCGTACTCGACGAAGGCGTCGTACTGCCGCGCCAGCGACCGCCGCGCCTCGCGCATCACCGCCTGGTGCTCGCCCGGGAACAGCTTGCCCATCAGCGGCCAGCTCGACGCCCACTGCAGATCGTCGCGCGCCTGCGCGAACGCCCGCCGCTCGTCGGCCAGCGGCTCGCGGTCGCGGAACCACTCGGTGAACGTGTTCGGGTTGAAGCTCGGGAAGCTGGCCGCCGCCAGGATCTCGCCCGTCTTCACGTGCATCACGATGGCGTAGCCGGCCCGCGCGCCCGAGGTCAGGCAGGCCTCGTTGATCTCCTTTTCGGCCATCGCCTGGATCTTCTCGTCGATGGTGACCTCGACCGTGTAGGCCACCAGATCCGCGTCCTCGGGCACCCCGTCCAGGTACATCGCCCGCCCGCGCCGATCGCGCACCGTCTTCGCGCGCGCATGTCCGCCGGCCAGCAGCCCGTCCAACGCCCGCTCGACGCCGCTCAGCCCGTGGCCGTCGGTGCCGACCAGCCCGATGAGCTGCGTGCCCACCTCGCGCTTGGGGTAGTAGCGCTTGGGCTCGGGCGTCACGCGCACGGCCGCCAGCGGGTTGTCGCACCGCTGACGCTGCTCGCGCCGCTCGCGACACACCTCGGTCCAGTGCGCCCGCGCCTCGTCGATCTGGCGCGCCTGCTCGTCGCTCAGATCCCGCGCCAGGTACGCGAAGCGCCGCCCCCGCGACGGGAAGAACCGCAGCCGGTCGGCGTCGGCCGCGATGGCGCGCGCCGCGTACTCGGCGGCCTGGCTCAGCGTCTTGACGATGCGCCACACCCCGGGGATCTGCAGCTGCTCCATCTGGTAGAAGTACTCGAGCAGCCCGAGCGGCCGGTCCAGCCGCGCCACCGGGAAGCCGAACGCGTCCGCCAGCGCCTCGGCCGTCGGCTGGATCGCCCGCCGCGCCGCCCGCGCCGCCACGTTCCCCGTCACCGCCACGCCGCGCTTCTTCTCGCCCGCGCCCAGCTTGTCGGCCAGCGCCGCCGGGTCCTGCCCCAGCAGCTCGCCCAGCACGGCCGCCGTCTGCTCGGGCAGCTGCACGCGCGTCGGGTCGACCGTCAGCGCCCAGCGATGGACCGTCGTGGCCAGCAGGTTGCCGTTGCGGTCGACCACGTCGCCGCGCCAGTCGTCCAGGGCCACCGTGCTGACGTAGTTGTAGGCCGCCTCGCGCTTGAGCTGCTCGGCGTACACGGTCTGCAGCGTGACCGCGCGCCCGGCGGCGATGATCATCCCGACGCCCAGCCCGATGGCGACGATGGTCATCCGTCGCCGGATGCTGGTCGCCCGGTCCGCCGCGACGTCCGCCGAGGGCCTGGCCTCGGCGCCGTCGCTCGCCTCCGCGCGCGCTCTGCGCGGGGCGCGTGTGCGGCGGTTGTCCGTCACAGCGCCTCCCCGCAGCGGCGCCCGTAGGGGGTCTCGGGCCCCAGCTCGTGGCAGCGCTGAAAGTGCTCGTGGGCGCGCGGCGCCGCCTCGAGCGCCGCGTAGATGCGGCCCAGGAAGTAGTGCGGCTCGATGTAGGCCGGGCACAGCTCGGCCGCCTTGTGGAAGGCCTCGAGCGCCCGCCGGGTCTGGCCCTCCTGCGCGTGCAGCCGGCCCAGGTTGTTGTAGCCCAGGCAGAACTGGGGGTTGAGGAAGACCGCCTGGTCGAAGTGCATGCGCGCTTCGGTCGGGTGGCCCAGGTTGAACAGCGCCCAGCCCAGGTTGTTGTGGGCGAGGTAGGGCGTCTTGTACAGCGGCCGATCGAGGAGCTTCTCGAAGTAGGGCACCGCCTCCTGCCACTGCTCGAGGGCGAGGTACAGGTTGCCCAGGTTCGCCAGCCCCTCGTCGAAGTCGGGCTTGAGCGTGACGGCCGTGCGCAGGTGCTTGAGCGCGCGGATGTGGTCGCGTCGGCCGAAGTAGATGAAGCCCAGCAGGTGGTGGGCCTCGGCATGCTTCGGGTCGATCTCGATGGCGGTGTACAGCTCCTTGATCGCCGACTGGGTGTTCTTGTCGTAGAAGAAGTTGGACGCCAGTTTGTAGTGGAAGTCGGCCTTCTTGTGGACGTCGGCGGACGAGGGGCCGCAGGCGGGCGCGGCCGCCACCAGCAGGGCGCTCAGCACGGCGACCAGCAGCGCCGCGCGGGCCCGTCGAGACGAGGCGACGAACGTCATGGCGAACCTCCCTCGGCGCCGTCGTCCGGCTCGGGGGCGAACCACGGGACCGAGCCTGAGCCGATCGGAGGCTCGGGCGCGGCGCCGGAGGGGACGATGAGCTCCTCGTGGACGGTGGGGGCGTGCATGTCGAGGGCGTCGCGCGCCAGGGTCTGCACGGCCAGCGGGTGCTTGTAGCTGGCGATGGACAGGTTCAGCCGCTTGTGGGTCTCGGTCGCCCGGCGCAGCTCGAACAGATCCTGATCGAGCACATAGGCCATCCGGATGACCTGGTACTGCGAGTAGACCTGGTAGATGCCGGCCGTCGTGGTCACCACCGTGAACAGGCCGATGCCCAGGAAGGGGCCCAGGCCCCAGCGCAGGCGCGCGCCGCGGCGCCGCGTGCGGGTCTTGCGTCGGAAGATGGCCATCACGCCTGCCCTCCCGGGCCGACCCGCTCGGCCACGCGCAGCTTGGCGCTGCGGGCCCGCGGGTTCGCCGCCACCTCGGCCTCGTCCGCCACCACCGCCTTGCGGGTCACCACGCGCCAAGAGGGCCGCCAGTCGCTCGGCGGCGGCAGGTTCCTCGGCCGCGGCGGCCCCTCCTCGCCCTCGCGGAAGGCCGTCTTGACCCGCCGGTCCTCCAGCGAGTGGTACGACAGCACAGCCAGCCGCCCGCCCGGCATCAACAGATCGGGCGCGCTCGCCAGCGCCCGGTCCAGCACCGCCAGCTCGTCGTTGACCGCGATGCGCAGCGCCTGGAACACCGTCGTCGCCGGGTGGATGCGACCCCCCATGCGAGCAGCCGGCCCGCCGCGGTGAACTTTTTGGACGCTCTCGACCAGGCGTGCGAGATCGCCGGTCGTGTTCAGCCCGCCCGCCGCCACCGCCTCCTTCATGCGCCGCGCCAGCTTGCGCGCGCCCTGCACCTCGCCGTACTCGGCCAGGATGCGGGCCAGCGTCGCCTCGTCGGCCGCCGCCACCAGCTCGCGCGCCGTCGGCGCGTCGCCGGTCGGATCCATGCGCATGTCCAGCGGCGCGTCGGGGTGCTTGAAGGCGAAGCCGCGCCCGGCGCTGTCCAGCTGCCAACTCGACACGCCCAGATCCAGCAGGATCCCCGCCAGCGATCCAGCGCCCAGCCCCAGCGGGGCCAGCAGGGCCGGCAGATCGCCGAAGTTGCCGTGCACGGTCGTCAGCCGATCGGGGTCCAGCCGCGCGCCGGCCGCGGCCAGCGCCTCGGGATCCTGATCGACCCCGACGAACCGCCGCGAAGGCGGCGTCGCGGCCATCAAGGCCGCCGTGTGGCCGCCGCCCCCCAGGGTGCCGTCCACGATCGGGCCCTCGGGCGTCTCGGCCAGCAGGCGCGTGATCGGCTCGGCCAGGACCGGCACGTGATAGGTCGTCGCGCCCACCCTACACCCCCAGATCCGCGAGGTGGGCCATGATGTCCGCCGCGTTCTGGCTGACGTCCTCGAAGGCCGCGTCCAGATCCTCGGGTCGCCACAGCTGGAAGCGCTCCTCGTCGACCCCCACGAAGCTGATCTTGTCGGTGAGGCCTGCCCGGTGACGCAGGCCGGCGGGGACCAGGACACGCCCCGCGTTGTCGACGTCCACTTCGATGGCCGAGCCGAAATAGTAGCGCTTGAACTGGATCAGCTGCGGGGTCTCCTTCAGGGCGCTGACGCGCCGGAAGTAGCTCTTGAACGCCGAGTTGGGGCGGACGTCGAGGTGGTACGGGCTGCCCAGGGCGTTGGTCATCCAGACGCTCCGATCCCCAAGCTCCGCGAGACGCTCGCGGAAGCGCTTGGGGATCATCGTCCGCCCCTTGTCGTCGAGGGCGTGATCGTAGCGTCCGGCAAACATGGTGATGGGTTCGTCCTGCGCGCGGGCATAGGTGCATCGGAGATCCACCTTCTACCCACTTTGTACCACCGTGGCGCGAGAGTAATCGTCGCTCGTCGCGACCGTCAAGCGGTTCCGCGCCCGCTGGCGCCTGGCCCCGTCGCCGTCTCGCGCGTGGGCCCAGCGTCGCCCCTCGCCTGGCGCAAAGCACCACATCTAGTGGGCGCCTGAGCCAATTTGTCAGCCCGTTGTGGATAACCCGATCGAAGTGCCACACCGCCCAGCGGCACATCACGGAATATCCGTTCAGTGGATCGAAGTGGATCGACGATCCACCAAGCCGCCCCTCGGGCGCCTGACGCGGATCCACCTTCTCCCACCCGCGGCCCCGCCCTCGGGCGCGGATCGGGCCGCGCCCGGCGCTTGCATCGCCCTGCGCCGTCCCGCAACGTCGGGTCAGCGACCCCGCCCGCAGCATCGCCCTGGACGTGCCCCATGACGCCGATCGCCCGCCGCCGCGCTCCCACCTGGTCCCCTCTCCGCCGCGCGCTGCTCGCCGCCGGGCTGCTCTGGGCGACGCCGGCCCTGGCCCAACCCGCCGAGCCGCCCAAGCCCGCGACCGTGGCCGAGCTGGTGGCCAGGCTCTCGGCCTGTGAGTCACTCGACGGCTGCGCGCCGCTGCACGCGCTCATCGCGCGGGGCGACGCCGTCTGGCCCGAGCTCGAGATCGGCCTGAAGGCGCCGGACGAGATGACGCGCTTTTGGACCCTCGGGGTCTTGCACGAGCGGCCGCTGGCCGCCGCGCGCGAGGCCGTCACCACATGTCTCGACGACAAGATGCCGCGGATCCGCGCCGCCGCCGCGATGGCGCTGGGCCAGCTCGCCGACAAGGCCGTCACCCCGGCGCTCATCAAGGCCGCGGCCGACAAGGACGTCAACGTCCGCTACGCCGCCGTCTACGCCATGGGCATCGTCAAGGATCCCGCCTCGCTCGACGCGCTGACCCGGGCGCTGCGCGACGCCGACGAGGACGTCCGCGCCCACGCCGCGCAGTCGCTCGCCGAATTGGCCGACAAGCAGGCCGCGCCCGCGCTGCTCGAGCGCGTGCAGCAGGACCTCATCGGCCCGGTCCGCGGGCACGCCGTCATCGCCCTCGCGCGCCTCGGCGAGCGCTCCGTCGCGCCGGCGCTGGTCGCCCACCTGGGCGCCGAGAAGGATCCCAAGGTGCTCGCCGCCACCGCCCACGCCGTCGGCCAGCTCGGCGCCCCGACCGACATCCCGGCCCTCGAGAAGCTGCTGACCCACCCCGACGCCCAGGTCGTCGACTACGCCCGCGCTGCCATCGCCGCCCTGCGGCCGCCCGCCCCGCCGACCACGCCCTGATCGCGAGGGCGCGTCCGCGTCCGGAGATTGCGCGACGTTCGAAACGAAGAGGGCGGACCCGCGGGCCCGCCCTCTTCGTCGATGAGCCGGATCGGCCGGCTCAGAACCCGCCGCAGGTGCCCTTGGTCGGATCGCCGCCGCTGATGGCAGCGAACAGGGCGCTGAACGGCGAGCAGGACACACCCGGCGGGCAGTCCGACTGGCCGACCAGCTCCTTGAGCAGGTCGCACTGACAGAAGCCGGGGATGGTCGCGCCGCCCAGCAGCTCGGGCGGGATCGGGATCCCGCCGGCGCCACCCAGCATCGCCTCGAACAGGCTGAGACACTTGGTGCCGTTGGGGCAGAACGCCGTAACCTCGTCGCACATGCCGGAGGTGTCGTAGCAGTAGCCGCTCGCGAGGTCGCAGGCCAGGGTGAACCCGCTGACGCCCGGGTCGCAGTCCGCGTCGCTGGTGCACTTCTCGGCCGGCGTGACCGTGCCGCCGGTGCACGAGTAGGTCTGAAGGTCGCAGGTGCCGCCGAGGCCGCAGTGTTCGTCGGTCGTGCACTGGACGCAGTAGTAGTCGCCGCCGACCAGCGTGCAGGCGGGGTAGGGGGCGACGCAGGTCGCGCACGTGTCACCGACGCAGGTGCCGGTCTGCGTGTCGCAGCTGCCGGTCGGGCAGTGGCTGGTGTTCAGGCACTGCACGCACTTGTTGGTGTTGGGGTCGAGGTAGGGCTTGACGCCGGAGCACTCGCCCGTCTGCGTCTCGCAGAAGCCGTCGACGCAGGGCGCGCCGTCGGCGCAGTGCGAGCTGTTGAGGCACTCGACGCAGACCTTGTCGGGGGCGCAGTGGGGGGTCGCGCCACCGCAGGCCGGCGTGCACTCGCCCGGCTGCGGCCCGCAGTTGGCGGGGTTCGGGTCGAAGCAGCACTGGCCTCCGGCCGGCTCGCAGACCTTGATCTGGGTGTCGCCGTCCGCGACGCAGGTGGCGCCGCCCGCGCAGGTGGCGCCGCCCGTGCAGCGGGGGACGCAGACCCTGGTGGCGCCCACCTTGTGGCAGGCGGCGTCGGGGCCGCACTCCCAGTCGTAGCCGCAGGCGTCGCACAGGGCCTTGGGCGTCGCGCAGCTGCCCGAGTTGGTGTCGCAGATCTGCCCGTCGGGGCAGCCGTCGACCACGCACCCGGTGCAGGCGAAGCCGGCCGGCGTGCAGGCCTGCCCGAAGCAGGTCCAGCCAGTCTCGCAGTCGTCGCCCGACCCGCAGGGCGGCAGGCAGACCTGGCCGCCGCCGAGCGGCACGCACTTCCAGCCGCCGACGCCGCAGTCGGAGCTGGTCGTGCAGGACTTGCAGGCCTCACCCGTGCCCGTGCTCTCCGGGACGCAGGTGTCGGTCGCCGCGTCGCAGGTGAAGCCGGCCTCGCAGCCCGTCACCGCGCAGCCCTCGGCGCTCTTGCACTCGTCGCCCTCGCACGCCCGGCACGCCTTGGCGTCGCAGACCTCGCCGGCGTCGCAGTCCTCGTCGGCGAAGCAGGCCTCGGAGCTCCAGCAGGCGCCGTCGACGCACCGCTGCCCCAGCGAGCACTCGGTGTCGCCGGTGCAGGCCTTGCCCGGACAGTGCACCTCGGCGCAGGTGTCGGGCGCCTTGCACTGCCCGTTGACGCACACGTCGCCGGTCGGGCACGCCCCGCAGTCCAGGCACCCGCACTCGGCGGCGGCGCAGACCTTCTTGTTGGTCGCCGACAGGACGCAGACCTGGCTGCTCTCGCAGTCGCCGCTGTTGGCGCACTCGACGGACGAGCAGGTGTTGTTCAAGCACACCAGCCCGAAGGTGCAGTCCTGGTCGGCCACGCACGATCCGGCCGTAGCGCCGTCACCACAGCCCGCCATACCCAGGCCGATGAGCAGTAGCAGGCCGGTCCCCAAAAGCGATGTGCGAGCGATGCGTCCCATTCGTTCCTCTTCGCGGCGGAGAGCATGCGATCCCCGACGACACGGTGTCGGCGTCCAAGCGGCCGGGGGAGTATATGTTGCTCGCGCGATTCGTTGAAAGACCTAGATGTCACCCGCTCGTGACCGGGGACACACCGCCCGCGGCCCAGGCCCGACGCAAGGCGGGGCTCGCGCCCGCTCCACGCCGCCTTGCGAGCGCCCCCCGGCCCGCCTACCATGCGGGCCCATGACCCTCCGCGTCCTCGCCGTCGCCCTCGCCCTCCTCACCGGCTGCAGCCTGCCCTCTGGCGGCCGCGGCACCCCCGAGGAGGCGCACTACGCCGTCCTCACCGCCCGCCGGACGGGCGACCCGGGCGCCCTGTGGGATCTGCTGCACCCCGACGATCGCGCGCGCTTCGACGCCTGGATCGCCGCCGAGAAGGAGGCCGTCCGCACGATCTCGCTCGTCTACCCCGAGCCCGATCGCGCCCCGGCGCTGGCCGCCCTGGCGGACGGACGCCGCGCGTCGCTCGAAGACGGTCGCGCCCTGTTCGTCGCCCTCGCCAGCGGCGACGAGGCCCTGGCCGGTGGGACCCCGCTGCCCGATCCGGGGCCGTTCGCGACGCTGGGCGCACGGGCGCGCGCGGTCGCGGTCGCGGACGATCTGGCCACGGTCCGCACCTGGGGCGGAGACGAGATCCTGCTGCGGCGAGGCCCGGACGACGTCTGGTACGCGACCCTGCCGCCCGAGGTCGTGGTCGGCCTCGACGCCGCCGTCGAGCGCGCCAAGAAGAACCTGACCCGCGTCCGCGCCAACGTCGCCAAGCTGGCCCACAAGGCTCAGTAGCTCTGGCAGCGGCGGTCGCCCTCGCCGCACTTGATGCGGACGTGGAAGTGGTAGGTGTGGCCGGCCGCGTGCCGGATGTAGGCCTGCCGGTGCGGCGGCGTCTCGAAGATGCGATCGAGGGCCTCGTCGCTCCAGCCCACCGAGCGCGCGTGCCGCCGCAGCGCGGGCTGCACCGAGCGGTTGACGAAGATGTACTCGACCCGGCCGGTCAGTAGCAGCGTCTCGATGAGGAACCAGCTCTTGTCGAGGTCGATGTCGTCGACCTGCAGGTCACCCTTGTAATGGCGCCGGACCGGGTTGCCCTTCTCGAAGAACGCGATGTCGACGTCGCGCCCGCTCTGGTGCGAGCGGTGCGGGCGCACGCGGCCGCCGCCCTCCTGGGAGATGTCGCCGACCAGCATCGGCTCGGTCCCCGGGTAGACCTCGAGCAGCCGCGCGCCCAGGTAGCGCAACAGGCCGATGGTCTCGTCGGTGCCGAAGTGGCGGTCGCGGTCGAGGCGCTTGAAGCCGGGCCCCTGGCGGGGCAGGGCCACGCCGCCGTCGAGGCGGCCCCGGTTCGGTTTGCCGACGCTGCGCGCCTGTCGCTTGCGCCCCGACGGCAGGAACTCCTCGAGGCGCGCGCCCGTCGGCGATGCCGTCGCGGCCTCGGCGGTGGCGGGCGGCGCTTGCTGGCGACGGCGCGCGGCCCGGCCGCTGACGATGTCGGCGAGCCGCTCGGGCCCGGCGAGCTGCGCCTCGGCCCGGGTGGGCGGGTGCGCGCTGGCCGGCCAGGGCTCCAGGGCGATCGCCAGGGCCACCAGGGCCCCGAGCGCCGCGCGCCGATGGCGGGGATGCATGGTCGCAGTCTAGCCATTCGGCGTGAGCGCGCCAGAATCGCCGGACTAACGCCTGCTGACACCGCGGCGCCGAGGTCGCGTCCGTCGCGGCGGCCGAGCCTTCGACCGTCCATGTCCTGCGAGCCGCCTTGACCCGGCGCGCGCCCGGGCGGGATACTGACCACCCCCACCCCTCGGAGCAGCCATGATCCCTTCGCACCCGCTGACCCGCTCGCTCCTCCGGCTCGCGCTCGCCGCGCTCCTCGCCGCGTCCGTCGTCGCCACCGCCTCCGCCCAGACCCCCGAACGCAAGGTGGTCGAGCCGGCCGCCGGCTCCCCCGACGAGGTGGTTCAGCGCGCGATGTCGGCCGCGCTCGACCCCAACGAGGAGGCCGGGTTCGAGGCCTATCTGGCCTTGATGCACCCCGACCACAAGGCCACGCGGACGGCCGAGCAGCACATCCGCAAGTTCTCGTGGAAGCGTTTCCGCAAGCAGGTGCGCGACTATCTGGTCGCCGACGACAAGGCGCCCGCGGGGCGGCCGGTCTTCGTCGTCGTGCGGCAGGATCCCGAGTCCCTGGGGGCCGACGACAAGAAGGTGCGCCTGTTCGTCCGGGCGTCGGCCAACAAGCGACGCGAGCTGCCGACGCCCATTCGCCTGCAGCGCGAGGGTGACGCGGGCGCGTGGCGCATCACCGAGAACTCGCTCTGAGGCGGGCGGGCGGGCGGCGGCCGGGCGACGACGGCGGACCCTGACGCGGCGAGGACGGCGCCTTGGAGACGGTGGTCGTGATCACGGCGTCCAGGCCGACCGACAGCGACGTCGTGGCGGCGCTGCGCGAGGCCGGGCTGCGCGTCCGGCCGCGGCGGCTGGTCGACGCCGTCGACGAGATCATGGTCGAGCGGCCCGACGTCATCGTGCTCGACATCCCCGAGGATCGGCGGGTGCGGCCGCTGGTCGAGGCGGTCGCGGCCGCGCCCGACACCGACGGCGTGCCGCTGGTCGTGATCGTCGGGCCGCTGGGGCTGACGGAGGCGAGCGGCGTGTCGCGCGTGACCGACATGGTGCTGCGGCCGCTGCGGCCGGCCGAGGTGGTCGCGCGCGTCCGGCGGCCGCTGGCCGTGCGCAGCCAACGCAGCGGCGACCGCATCCTGGTGGGCGGGTTGGTCATCGATCTGAAGGGCTACGAGGCGACCATCGACGGTCAGCCCATCGATCTGACCTACCAGGAGTTCGAGCTGATGAAGTTCCTGGCCGCGCACCCCGGCCAGGCCTTCACGCGCGACCAGCTGCTCAGCCGCGTGTGGGGCTACGACTACTACGGCGGCTCGCGCACGGTGGACATCCACGTGCGGCGCATCCGGGCCAAGCTCGGCCACCCGTACGCGGGCTGCGTGCAGACGGTGCGCCACGTCGGCTACAAGTGGGGCCAGCCGGACGACGGCGGCTGAGGCCAGGCAGGAGGCGAGAGTGTCCGAAGCGAGAGGTCACGAGTACGTCCTGCGCCAGGTGCGCGAGGCGCGCGTCAAGCTCATCGCGCTGTGGTTCTCGGACGTGATGGGGCGCCTCAAGAGCGTGGCCATCACGGACGAGCAGCTCGAGCAGGCCCTGCAGGACGGGGTGCCCTTCGACGGGGGCACGATGCTCGGGCGCGCCCGCAGCGAGGAGACCGATCTCCTGCTGCTGCCCGACCCCAAGACCTTCGCCATCCTGCCGTGGCGGGCCGAGGAGCCGCGGGTCGCGCGCATGTTCTGCGACCTCGTCCAGACCGACGGGCGCCCGTGCGACCACGACCCGCGCAGCGTGCTCAAGCGCGCCCTGTCGGCGGCGCGGGGGCAGGGCTACACGTTCTATGTGGGCTGCGAGGTCGAGCACTACTACTTCAAGTCGCCGACCCTGCCGCTCGCCCCGGTCGATCGCGGCGGCTACTTCGACGTGACGCCCTCTGACGAGTGGACCGATCTGCGGCGCGACACGGTGCTGGCGCTCGAGCAGCTCGGCATCGCGGTCGAGTCGACCCACCACGAGGTCGGCCCGGGACAGTACGAGGTCCGCCTGCAGTACAGCGACGCGCTGTCCATGGCCGACGCGCTGATGACCCACCGCCTGGTCGTCAAGCAGATGGCGCACGCCTACGGGATGGCCGCCTCCTTCATGCCCAAGCCGCTCGCCGACGAGAACGGTAGCGGCCTGCACCTGCACCTGTCGCTGGTCGAGGAGGGCGAGGACGCCTTCGGCGGCGGCGCCGACCCGAGCGAGCTGTCCCCGGTGGCCCGGGCCTTCGTCGCCGGCTTGCTCGAGCACGCCCCCGGCGTGGCCCTGGTCACCAACCCCTGGGTCAACAGCTACAAGCGCCTGGTCCCCGGGTTCGAGGCGCCCACCCGCTGCACCTGGGCGCGCAGCGCCACCACCACCTGGAGCGACCTGGTGAGGGTCCCGACCACCACCGGCTCGGGCGGGCGCTGGGTCGAGTTCCGCGCCCCCGATCCCGCCTGCAACCCCTACCTGGCCCTCGCCACCGTCCTGGCCGCCGGCCTCGACGGCGTCCGCCGCGGCGTCGAGCCCCCCGCGCCCCGCTCCGGCCGCGGCGAGGTCGACGCCCCCGGCCTTCCGCGATCCCTCGACGAGGCCGCCACGCGCGCCGAGCGCTCGACCCTGCTGCGCGAGGTGCTCGGGGCGCCCCTCACCGCCACCCTCGTCGAGAACGCCCGCCTCGAGTGGCGCGCCTACCACGCCCACGTGACCCAGTGGGAGCTCGATCGCTACTTCCCCTCGCTCTGAGGCGCCACGCGGGCCCCGAGCCCGTCCCCGGCTACGCCACCGTCCCCGGCCCCGACCACCGCGCTCGGTGCCCTCGGGGTCGACAGGGCCGGGGGCTTGGCGCATCATCCCGGGCCTCTCGTTCCTTCGGGCAGCTCCGGCCGCGGCTCTTGACCGGGGTCAGAGCGTGCCTATTCCCACCGCCCATTACGCGTCGCGGGCCGCGCTCCCTGCTGGGGGCCACCGGACCGCGCGTGACGCCGCGCGCGTCACCTCGCGCTCTGGCGGTCATCCGTTCGCGTCTCGCGAACCTACCATCCATCGACGGAGTCATCCCCCATGCTCGCACCCGGACAGCGCTTCCCCCAGTTCAAGGCCCCGGCCTGTGTCAGCATCGAGAAGGGCCAGGAGTTCCAGACCCTCACGAACAACTACTTCGAGGGCAAGTGGGGCGTCGTCTACTTCTACCCCAAGGACTTCACCTTCGTGTGCCCGACCGAGATCGTCGAGTTCGACAACAAACTCGGTGACTTCGCCGACCGCGACGCGGTCGTCATCGGCGCCAGCACGGACAACGAGTTCTCGCACCTCGCCTGGCGCCGCGACCACGAGGACCTCCGCAAGCTCGAGCACCCGCTGCTCGCGGGCCAGAAGCTGGCCGCCGATCTCGGCATCCTGCACCCCGAGGAGAGCGTCGCCCTCCGCGCGACCTACATCATCGACCCGCAGGGCATCATCCGCTTCGCTTCGGCCAACGACCTCAGCGTCGGCCGCAACGTGGCCGAGGTCCTGCGCGTCCTCGACGGCCTGCAGACCGACGAGCTGTGCCCCTGCAACTGGCAGCCGGGCCAGCAGACCCTGGGCTGATCCCGCCCCGACCGCTCCAGCGCGGCCGCCACCCTCTCCGCGGGGTGCGCGGCCGCGCGCGTTTTGGCCACCCACCCCCGCTCAACCTGCCGAGGATCCCCGATGCAAGCGCTCGACCAGCTGCGTGAGGCCTTCCCCGAGGCCGCCAAGGACATCAAGCTCAACCTCCAGTCGGTGCTCCAGCCCGGTGGGCCGCTGTCGGACGCCCAGCGCTGGGGCGTGGCCGTCGCGACCGCCATCGCCAGCCGCAACCCCCGTCTGCGCGACGCCGTGCTGGCCGACGCCCAGCAGGTCGTCGACGCCAACGTCATCGACGACGCCCGCGCCGCGGCCGCCCTGATGGCGATGAACAACGTCTACTACCGCTTCCGCCACGCCATCGGCAAAGACGACTACCAGCAGCGCCCCGCCCGCCTGCGCATGAACCGCATCGTCCGCCCGGCCACGACCAAGGTGGACTTCGAGCTGTTCTGCCTCGCGGTCAGCGCCCTCAACAACTGCACCGCCTGCATGGTCAGCCACGAGACGACCGTCCTCGAGCACGGCCTGACCTTCGAGCACGTCCACGACGCCGTCCGCATCGCCGCCACGATGCACGCCGCCGCGCTCTCGCTCGAGCTGGGCTGACCCGACGCCGGCCGCAGGCCCGTGGGCCGTGGGCCGTGGGCCGTCGTCCATGGTTCGTGGCCACGGTCCGTGGCCGTAGTCCGTGGCCGTAGTCCGTGGCCGTAGTCCGTGGCCGTTGTCCGTGGCCGTAGTCCGTGGCCGTAGTCCGTGGCCGTAGTCCGTGGCCGTGGTCCGTGGCCGTAGTCCGTGGCCGTAGTCCGGGGCCGTGGTCCGTGGCCGTGGTCCACAGCGCCGGCATGGTCGTTTCGTTCCGCCGCCGCAGGCGGCTTTGGAGCGCGCAGGCCTTGCCTGCGCTGTGCGATTGTAGCGAAGGCTCTTGAGCCCCGGTGCTCGCGACAGCGCCGGCCTGGCCGTTTCGTTCCGCCGCCGCAGGCGGCTTTGGAGCGCGCAGGCCTTGCCTGCGCTATGCGATTGTAGCGAAGGCTCTTGAGCCCCGGTGCTCGCGACAGCGCCGGCATGGCCGGCGCGGTCCACAGCGCCGGCATGGCCGGCGCGGGGCCCTGCGACGATCCTCGCGACCGGGGTGTCGTTCCGCCGCCGCAGGCGGCTCTGGAGCGCGCAGGCCTTGCCTGCGCTGTGCGATTGTAGCGAAGGCTCTTGAGCCCCGGGGCTCGCGACAGCGCCGGCATGGCCGGCGCGGGGCCCTGCGACGATCCTCGCGACCGGGGTGTCGTTCCGCCGCCGCAGGCGGCTCTGGAGCGCGCAGGCCTTGCCTGCGCTGTGCGATGGCAGCGAAGCCACTGAACCCGGGGCTCGCCACAACGCCGGCCTGGCCGGCGCGGTCCACAGCGCCGGCATGGCCGGCGCGGGGCCCTGCGACGATCCTCGCGACCGGGGTGTCGTTCCGCCGCCGCAGGCGGCTTTGGAGCGCGCAGGCCTTGCCTGCGCTGTGCGATTGTAGCGAAGCCACTGAACCCGGGGCTCGCCACAACGCCGGCCTGGCCGTTTCGTTCCGCCGCCGCAGACGGCTTTGGAGCGCACAGGCCTGCCTGCGCTGTGCGATTGTAGCGCAGCGCCTGAACCCAGGGCTCGCGACAGCGTCGGACCCGGCCACGGACCCGGCCACGGACCACGGACCACGGACCCGGCCACGGACCCGGCCACGGGCCACGGACCACGGCCCCGGCCCCGGCCCCGGCCACGGACCACGGCCACGGCCACGGACCACGGCCACGGCCCGCGGAGGCGCGCCACCGCGCGTCACTCCAGCAGGTCGCCCGGCTCCTTGAGCAGATTCATCACCTGGTAGTTGTTCAGGGTGAAGACCTGTCCGGCCAGCGGGCCCGTCTCGGCCGTGGCCCAGGGGTCGCTGCCCTCGGTGACCTTGCTCACCAGCAGGACGTGCTTGGCGCCGTCGCTCAGGGTCGCCGTCACGCGGTAGGCGTCGGCGGCGCTCAGGCCCACCTCGGCGGGCTTCTTGGTGTCGCCGAAGGCCTTGGCGCGCAGGTTGGGCAGGGTGCTGCCCAGCGAGGTGACCGCCGCCGCCTTGGGCTGCTTGCCCTCGGGCACGTCCAGCAGGGCCAGCGGTTGCCCGGCTTCGGCGCGGGCCAGCGTCACCTTCACCTCGCCGCCGGGCCAGGCGACCTCGAGCCGGTCGATGGCGTCGGCCCCGAAGCCGAAGACCTTCTTGCTGCGCAGGTCGTCCACGGCCTTGCGATAGCGCGTGGCCGCGTAGTCGTTGACCAGCACCCAGGCTGTGGGCTCGCCGCCCACCGGGCCGACGGCCGCCCAGCGCTCGCCGCGGTACCCCTCGGCCTCCATCTTGGGGCCGAAGGCCAGCGCCCAGGCCTGCCCGCCCGCGGTCAGCTCGGCCGTGAACTCGGGCTGCGCGGTCGCCGCCCGGGCCGCCTCGGCCTCGTCGGCGCGCGCGTGACGCGTCGCCTTGGCGTCCACCACCGAGGTCAGGACGCTGGCCACATCGGCCTGGAACGTCGCGGCCGGCTCGACGAATCGCCAGCCGTCGCCGGCCCGCTCGACCACGACCGCGCCACCGCCCTCGGGCGAAAAGCGCACCCGGGTGACCGCCTCGGACGTCGTCGGGGTCAGCCGGCGGTCGCGCACGTCGGCCACGGTCTTGCGCAGGGTGTCCGCGGCGTACTCGTCGAGCTGCAGCACCTCGTCGGCGCCGACGACGCGCGCCCAGACCTCGTCGCCGCGGCCGTCGGTCACCTCGACCGCGACGGCCTGGCCGTCGTGGGTGCGGCCCTCGACCTTCCACAGAGGGCCCTCGAAGGCGCCCGGCGGCGCCTCGGACGGAGGCGCGAACTTGCGCGTGCGCAGGCTGGCCAGGTTGCGCGCCAGGTGCCCGGCCGAGCTGTCGGCCTCGACGCCGGCGGGCGCCTCGATGCGCCAGGTGACCTCGGGCTTGGCGGGCGCCGCCCCGGCCTCGGCCGCGTCGCCGGTCTGCGCGGACGGCGCCTCGACCCGGTCGCCGGCCAGCACCAGCCGTTCGCCGCTGGGTGCGGTCACGGTCACGCCGACCAGGTCCTCGGTCGCCAGGCTGCCGAAGACCTTCTTGTCGCGCAGATCGTCGACCTTGGACTCGAACGGCTCGCGCAGATCCTTGCCCGCGATGCGATAGACGGTCGCCTCGTCGCCCTTGGCCATGACCCAGGTGTCCTTGGCCATGCCGCCGTCGGCGGCCTCGGTCTCGCTGGACTCGACCTTGCCGACGATGAGGTCCACCCCGTTCCACACGGCGCCCTGGCTCTTGAGGGTCACCGCGATGCGCCGCTCGGGCTCGAGATCGAACAGCGGCAGGTCCTCGGCCTTCACCTTCTTGGCGTAGATGCTGCTGGTCTCGTCCTTGAAGGCGGTCACCATCTTGTCGACCGACCACTTCACGGCCAGGGCCTGCCGCGGCTCGACCATCTGCCAGGTCAGGGCCTTGCCCTCGCCCTGCCGGACGAAGCGCAGCCGCTCGCCCTGCCGCTCGACGACGATCTCGTCGACCGGGTGGGCGATCTCGGGCCCCGCGTCCAGCATGCCCTTGTTCTTCTCGGCGGCGAGCTGCTCGGCCGTCGCGTAGCCGGCGATCTTCAGCGGCGCCGCCTCGCGCACCTCGGGCGGCCGCGTCATGAACCAGGTGGCGGCCCCGAGGATCCCCACGGTCGCCACGAGCATCAGGGTCGTCTTGTTCATCGCAAGCGTCTCCTTGGGTCAGGCGAAAGGGTCGGTCCCGCTCAGCCGGCCATGATGCGCTGGCGGCGCCGGCGCTGGTACAGCCAGTGGCCCAGGCCGAACAGCGCGAAGGCCAGCGGGGCCCCCGCGATGGCGACCACCTCTATGACCGTCCGGTCGCCGTCGTCGAGCTGCGCCAGCGGCCGGCGCTGGTACTGCTTGGAGCGGATCTCGACCAGCCCCTCCTGCTGCACCGCCCAGTCCATGGCGTTGAACAGGAACTGCAGGTTGTCCTGCAGCGTGTGCTGGACCTGGCCCAGGCGCACCTGCCAGTTCTCGAAGGTCGAGGCCCACTTGCGGAAGTCCTCGAGGACGTCCATGGAGCCCTCGGTCAGCTTGGCGAGCGAGAAGCCCGGCAGGATGCTCTCGTGCGATAGATCCTCGAGCCCCAGGTTCGAGCCGATGACCAGGACCCGCCCCTTGCCGCTGTCCAGGCGCGGCTCGTCGGGCTTGCCCGCGGCGTCGGGCTTGGCCGGGTCGCCCTCGCTCGCCGGCGCCGTAGGGGCCTGCTTGCCGGCGAAGAAGCTCTTCAGCTCGCCCGTGGCGATGGCCGCGACCACCTGCGGCCCGGCGCCCGGCTGCCCGGCGACGCGTGCCAGCTGCTGCGTGGGGTCGACCGGGAAGCCCGGGTCGGTCGTGGTCACCGCCTCGGCCGAGGTGCGGATGAGCGGCGTCAGCGTGACGCCGGGCTGCTCCTTCAGCTCGAGCGAGGTCGCGTAGGGCAGGGTCAGCGACGACACCGCGCGCACCAGCGGCGAGCTGGCGTCGAAGTCGCCGAGCACCGGCAGCATCGGGAAGGGGAAGGCGCGCTGGGTCTGCCAGGCCAGCTGCCCCTGGCGGATGAGCGACAGCACCGTCACCGTGTCGTGGGCCCGCGGCTCCATGACCAGATCGCCCCGCGGCGACACGCCCCAGTGCGCCAGCAGCTGGTCGATGTTGGCCCCGTTCTTCTTCAGGCCGGTGACCGTCATCTCGCCCTGCTCGGTCAGGTTGTACAGGCTGACGTCCCAGGCGTTGAGGAAGACGACCACCGAGCCGCCGCCCATGACGAACTGGTCCAGCTGATACAGCTGCCACTCACTCAGGGCCGCCTTGGGGCCGAAGAGGACCAGCGACTCGACGTCGCCGGGGATCTCGTCCTGCAGATCGACCCGCACGATGTCGAAGCCGCGGCGCTTGAAGAGGTTGCGCTCGACCCCGGCCAGGATCATGTCGATGCGCTGGGTGATGCGGTCGAGCTGGCCGACGACCTGCTGCATCAGCGGGTTCTTCTGGCCGATGACGCCGCGCAGCTCTTGCGGGACCAGCGGCTTTCCCGAGGGGAAGGGGCAGAAGGCCTGGGCCGCGCACACGAAGCCGATGCGCCGCTGTCCGGGCGAGTCGACCAGGGTCTGGTGCTCGGCCTTCATCGCCTCGGCGTAGGCCTTGAGCTCCTCGAACAGGCCCAGCGCCTCTTGCGCCTGCGCGTCGCCCCCGGCCAGCGCCTGACCCAGGCGCTCCCAGGCGCCCTTGTAGGCGTTGGCGACGGCGATGACCACGTCGAGCGGCTCGTGGCGCTGCTTCATGCCCTCGGCCGCGGTGAGCGCGGTCGGGATCTGGCCGCACGAGCCCTCGAGCCTGGCCTGCGCGCCGCGCAGCGCGTCGAGGCGCGCCTTGGTGCCCTCGGCGCTGAGCAGGCCGAAGGGGTTGGCCTGGGCCGGGTCGTCCTTGGGCATGGCGGCCTCGAGCCCGGCCTGACAGGCCGAGACCGTCTGCTCGAGCTTCTCGCCCGCCGCCAGCACGTCCTTCATCAGGATGGAGTGCTCGGCCTTGTCTTTGAGGCGCAGCATCAGCCGCGTCACCTCGAACTCGTAGAACTCGGGGTAGAAGGCGAGGGGCAGCTCCTCCTTGACGTTCTTGAAGTGGAAGCTGGCGCCCAGGGCGTACTGCTTGAACTCGAGGCGGTTGTCCTTGGCGGTCGCCTCCTCGCCCGAGAAGATCTGCAGGTTGGCCTTGCGCGCCTGCTCGACGATGTCGCCGGTGACGTAGGTGACGGTCATCTTGCCGTCGGAGTACGACCGGTACTCCTCGAGCTTGTCGCGCAGCTTCTGGGCGACCCCGCGCAGGACGATCTCTTGACCGGCCTGGTCGCGGACGGTCTCGGGGAGATCGGGCGAGATGTAGACGCGGACCTCGAGGTCGTCGAGGGCGGCGACCGCCTGCTTGGAGGCGTCCGACAGGCTGTTGACGCCGTGCTCGGTCAGGTCGAGGCGGCCGAACAGGCGCCCCGAGAGCACGTTGACGAAGATGGCGATGGCCACCGTGGCCGCCAGGACGATGGCGGCGTTGGTGCCGGACTTCAGTCGGTTGGGTCGTGCCATGGCTGGTGTCCTCCTCTCCGCCTACGCCTGGCGCCAGTTGCGGGCCTCGAGCGACAGCTTCGCGGCGACCAGGGCCACCGCGACGACGCTCGCGTAGAAGACGAGATCGCGCGTGTCGACCACGCCGCGCGCGATGTTGGTGAAGTGGGCCTTGAACGACAGCGCGGCCATGGCGTCGCGGCCGCCCTCCCAGAAGCTGGCGACCATGGCGTCGACGCCATAGAAGAAGGCGCACAGCAGGACCGCGACGATGAAGGCGACGATCTGGTTCTTGGTCCAGGTCGACGTCATCAGGCCGATGGCCAGGTAGGCGGCGCCCACCAGGAACAGGCCCAGGTAGCTGCCGATGACCACGCCCGCGTCGAGGTCGCCGATGGTGCCGACGATGAGCGGGAAGACCAGGGTGGCGCCCAGGGTGATGGCCAGGAAGGCCAGCGCGCCGACGAACTTGCCCAGGACGATCTGCGTGTCGGTGACCGGCAGGGTCACCAGCAGCTCGATGGTGCCGGCGCGGCGCTCCTCGCTGATGAGGCGCATGGCGATGGCGGGCAGGTAGAGGATGAAGAAGAGCGGGATCTGCTCGAACAGCGGCCGCAGGGTGGCCTGGTTGTCGCCGAAGAAGTCGTGGATGACGAACAGCTGGACGCCGCAGACCGCCAGGAAGACGGTGATGGCGATGTAGGCGATGGGGCTGTTGAAGAAGAAGGCCAGCTCGCGGCGGGCGAGCGCGCCGACGTTGCGTAGGGCGGTGCTCATCCTCAGACCTCCTGCGTCAGCTTGCGGAAGATGCCCTCGAGGTCGAGCACCTCGCGGTGCAGCTCGACCAGCTTCCAGCCGCGGTCGACCACGCGGCGGAAGACCTCGCCGCGGAACTCGGCGCCCTTGGCCCCGACCAGCTCCAGCGCGACGGCCCCGTCCTGTGCGGTGAGCGCGGGGCGGACCTCGTCGACTCCCTCGATGTCACTGAGGGCCTGCTTGGCGTCGTCGACGGTCGCGCCTTCGACGACCACGCGGACGCGCGGGTGGTCCTCTTCGCGGGCCTGCAGCTCGGCGGGCGTGCCGTCGGCGACCAGGCGGCCGCGGTGCACGATGAGCATGCGCGTGCAGGTCGCCATCACCTCGGGCAGGTTGTGGGTGGACAGGATGATGGTCCGGTCCTTGCCCAGATCCCGGATGAGGTTGCGGATCTCGACGATCTGGTTGGGGTCGAGGCCGCTGGTGGGCTCGTCGAGGATGAGGACCTCGGGGTCGTGGATGAGCGCCTGCGCCAGGCCGACGCGCTGCTTGTAGCCCTTGGACAGCGTCCCGATGGTCTGGGCCAGGCGGTCGGACAGGCCGCACATCTTGGCGACCTTTCGGATGCGCTCGGCGACCTGGGCGCGGGGGACGCCGCGGAGGTCGGCCACCCACTTCAGGTAGTCGTAGACCAGCATCTCGGGATACAGCGGCGTCGACTCGGGCAGGTAGCCGATCTTGCGCCGCACCGCGAGCGGGTCGTCGTTGACGTCGTGGCCGTCGACCCGGACCGAGCCGCCCGACTGGGGCATGAAGCAGGTCAGGATCTTCATGGTCGTCGACTTGCCGGCGCCGTTGGGGCCGAGGAAGCCCACGATCTCGCCGCGCGCGACGGAAAAGCTGATGCCCTTGAGGGCCTCGATCTGGTCGTAGGTCTTGGTGAGGTCCCGAACTTCGATCATCTCCGTCCTCGGTGTTCGCTCGTCCCCTGGAGGTCGAAATCGTTCGTGGATTCGGGCGCATGAGGGGGGGCGCCCGCGGGAAGGCGGTCGGCTAGGTAAACACCCGCCCCGGGCGGTCAACCCGATCGGCGCGAGAATGTTCCCGCCGCGAGGACGGGAGCGCAGCCGACGTGCGGAAGGGCCGCCATACAGGGAGGTGAGGGCCGCCACACACCCAGGCGAGGCCGCCACACACCCAGGCGAGGCCGCCACACACCCAGGCGAGGCCGCCACACACCCAGGCGAGGCCGCCACACACCCAGGCGAGGCCGCCACACCGGTGTGACGGGGCTCGTCCCCCTGTGTGGCGTAGGTCGCCCCCCTGTGTGGCGTAGGTCGCCCCCCTGTGTGGCGCAGGTCGGGGAGGGGCAGCGCAATTCTCGACGCCACCGGACCTTCGGATTAGGTTTCGCCCGGATAGCGGGCCCGCGGAGCCGGGCGAGGAGTCGGGAGACACCGTGAGCGACGTCAACACGCTGGTCGGCCGAGGCAGCCACTTCGAGGGCAAGATGACCTTCGAGGGGGTGGTCCGCATCGACGGGAGCTTCGCCGGCGAGATCGTCAGCGACGACACCCTCATCATCGGCGAGGGCGCCGAGGTGCGCGCCGAGCTGGACGTCGCGACGGTGGTCATCTACGGCGACGTCTACGGCAACATCCGCGCCTCGAACTGCATCGAGCTGCACGCGCCGGGGCACCTGGTCGGCAACATCATCGCGCCGTCGCTGGTCATCGAGCGCGGGGCCACCTTCGACGGCAACTGCCGCATGATGGGCGCCGCCGGCGGGTGGGCCCCCGACTACGAGGAAGAGGTCGCCGAAGAGGAGCTCGAGCCCGAGGAGTGAGCGCGGGTCAGCGCTTGCGGGCGGCCAGGGCGTGGACCAGGTAGGTGACCTCGCAGCGGGCGTGGTCGCGGAGGGTCCAGGGGACGTCGCGGGTCTCGAGCAGGTCGTAGGCCAAGAGCGGCAGCAGCGGCGTCTGGCCGGTGAGCAGCGCCGCCAGCGCGGCCTCGGAGCCCAGCTGCTGCAGGGCCGGGATGGTGCCGCCGCCCAGCTGTTCGTCGGGTGGGGTCAGGCTGTCCTGCCAGTGGAAGGGGCTGGTCAGGACCAGCAGGCCCCCGGGGCGCAGCACCGCGTCGAGCTGTCCGATCAGGTTGACCGGGTCGGCGACGTTGTCCAGCAGGTTGGCAGCGAGCACGATGTCCGCGGTCTCGGCGGCCAGCGGCGGGTCCAGCGCGTGGGCGACCGCCAACCAGACGCCATCGATGGCGGGCAGGTCGATGGGCGCCTCGGCCCACTCGAAGCGACGCCCCTCGAGGCGCACGGGCACGGGCACCGGCTGGCCCGACAGCTGCGCGGCGGCGACCCGCAAGGGCGTCGCGTAGCTGTCGAGGCCGATGACGTGGGCGGCGTGGCGGCGGAGCGTCCGCAGATCCGGGCCGACCGAGCAGCCGAAGTCGACCGCCAGCGCTGCCTCGGGTGGGGCGTGGGCGGCCACCAGCTCGGCGATGGCGCGGCGCATCGGCGCGTCCGGCTGGGCGACCGACGGCAGGTAGCGCGCCAGGTGGCTGACGGCGCCGTAGGGGAGGGCGTCCAGGGGCAGCGTCAGCTCGTCGCCGAGCTGCCCCAGGTAGCCGTCCACATCCCGCAGCATCAGCGGGATGCCCTCGGGCGTCCGGGTGAGCTGCGACAGGTCCGCTGGGGTCAGCGGCCCGTCGCGTCCGGGGAGCCTGAGGGCGGGGTGCAAGGTCCGGCGTCCGCCCCGCCTCAGGCGGGCGGCGGCGCCGACCTGACGAAGCGCGCGACCTGCAGGCGCGTCTCGGCGCGGCGGCGCGCGTCGAGGGCCAGCTGCAGCTCCTCGGCCCGGTTGGGGTCGGCCTCGGTCTCCTTGACGCGCTGGTTCGAGCGCTCGAGCGCGGCGCGGGCCCGCTCGAGGTCGATGTCCGTCGGCGCCTCGGCCGTCTCGGTGATGACGATGAGCCGGTCGTCGGCCACCTCGAGGTAGCCGCCGTTGACCGCCAGGAACCGCGTCTCGCCGCCCGTCGTGTAGGACAGGACGCCGATGCCGAGGCTGCTGAGCAGGGGCCGGTGGCCGGGCAGGATGCCGACCTCGCCGACCGTGCCGGGCGCGGTGAGCTGGCTGACGTCCGCCTTGACCTTCGACCCCCGGGGGGTGACCACTTCGAGCTGCATTCGACTGGCTCCCGTCGCTCGCGCGTCCTAACGAATCTCTAGAGCTTCTTGGCGCGCTCGAGGACGTCCTCGATGGTGCCGACCATGTAGAAGGCCTGCTCGGGGATGTCGTCGTACTGGCCGTCGACGATGCCCTTGAAGCCGCGGATGGTGTCCTCGAGCTTCACGTACACGCCCTTGGCGCCGGTGAAGGCCTCGGCGACGTGGAACGGCTGGCTGAGGAAGCGCTGGATCTTACGGGCGCGGGACACGACGAGCTTCTGGTCTTCCGACAGCTCGTCCATGCCGAGGATGGCGATGATGTCCTGCAGATCCTTATAGGTCTGCAGGACCTCCTGCACGCGACGCGCGACGTCGTAGTGCTCCTGGCCCACCGTCTGCGGGTCGAGGATGCGGCTGGTCGAGTCGAGCGGGTCCACGGCGGGGTAGATGCCCAGCGACGCGAGCTGGCGCGAGAGCACCGTCGTGGCGTCGAGGTGGGCGAAGGTCGTCGCCGGCGCCGGGTCGGTGAGGTCGTCGGCGGGCACGTACACGGCCTGCACGGACGTGATCGAGCCCTTCTTGGTCGTCGTGATGCGCTCCTGCAGGGCGCCCATCTCGGTCGACAGGGTCGGCTGGTAACCCACGGCGCTGGGGATGCGGCCGAGGAGCGCCGACATCTCGGAGCCCGCCTGGGTGAAGCGGAAGATGTTGTCGACGAAGAGGAGCACGTCCTGGCCCAGCTCGTCGCGGAAGTACTCGGCGACGGTCAGGCCCGACAGGGCGACGCGGGCGCGGGCGCCCGGCGGCTCGTTCATCTGGCCGAAGACCAGGGCGGTCTTCGACAGCACGGGGTCGCCGTTCTGGAGCTTGGACTCCTCCATCTCGTGCCAGAGATCGTTGCCCTCGCGGGTGCGCTCGCCGACGCCCGCGAACACCGACACGCCGCCGTGGCGGGTGGCGATGTTGTTGATGAGCTCCTGGATGAGCACGGTCTTGCCGACGCCAGCGCCGCCGAACAGGCCGATCTTGCCGCCGCGCTGATACGGGGCCAGCAGATCGACGACCTTGATGCCCGTCTCGAAGGCCTGCACCTCGGTCTCGAGCTCGGTCAGCGTCGGGGGATCGCGGTGGATGGGGTCGAAGCGCGTCGCGTTGATGGGCCCGCGCTCGTCCACCGGCTCGCCGACGACGTTCATGATGCGGCCGAGGGCGCCCTCGCCGACCGGCATGACGATCGGCGAGTTCGTATTCTGCACGCGCTGGCCGCGGGTCAGGCCGTCGGTCGTGTCCATCGAGATGGCGCGGACCGAGTTGCCGCCGGTGTGGAGCGCGACCTCGAGGACGAGGTTCCACTCGCGGTCGTCGATGGCGGGGTTGGTCACCCGGAGGGCCGTGAGGATCGGGGGCAGACCGCCCTCGGGGAACTCGACGTCGACCACGGGGCCGATGACCTGGGTGATGCGCCCGAAGGGGAGGCTGGTCTCGACTGCTGCTGCCATCTGCGGGGTTCCTTGTGGCGTTTGTGACGCTGAAGGCGGGGGCGCGTCGGCTCAGTGCCGCCGGCGCGCGGCGAGTGGGGTGCGACCGGCGTCAGCCCTTGAGGGCCTCGGCGCCGCCGATGATCTCCATGAGCTCTTTGGTGATGTTCGCCTGGCGGGCGCGGTTGTACTGCAGCGACAGCCGCTCGATGAGCTCGCCGGCGTTCTTGGTCGCCGAGTCCATCGCGCTCATGCGGGCGCCCATCTCGGAGGCGACGCTCTCGAGCAGCATCCGGTAGACCTGGACGGTGACGTGGCGCGGCAGCACCGCGTCCATCAGGTCCTCCTTGGACGGCTCGTAGATGAAGTCGGGCATGTACGCCGACTCGTCGGCCTGGTGCGGCACGATCGGCAGGAGCTGCTCGACGACCACCTTCTGGCTGATGGCCGACTTGAACTCGTTGTATACGCAGTAGATGGCGTCCAGATCGCCCTCGCGGAACCGCATGATCGCCTGCTCGGCGATGTCCGAGGCGGTCGCGAGGTTCACGTTGGTCAGGACGTCCTTGAAATACGTCGCAATGTCCGCGTCACGGCGCCGGAAGTAGTCGTGGCCCTTGCGACCGACCACATCCAGCTTGATGTGCTCGTGACCCAGCGCGTTTTCGCGCATGTAGCGCTCGGTCGCGCGGTTGATGCCGGCGTTGAAGCCGCCCGCGAGGCCGCGGTCGCTGGTCAGGATGAGCAGCTCGACGTTCTTCGGGGCGCGCTGCGCGAGCAGCGGGTGGTCCGAGAAGTCGGCGCGTGCGGCCAGCTGCCCGATGACGTCACGCAGGCGATAGGCGTAGGGCCGCAGCGTCTGGATGGACTCCTGCGCACGGCGCAGGCGCGCCGCGGCCACCATCTTCATCGCCTTGGTGATCTGCTGGGTGTTCTTGACCGTGCCGATGCGCTTGCGGATGTCTTTCAGGCTGGGCATGGGCTCTACGCCTTCTTCGCGGCCGAGGGCTTGAAGGACTTCATGAAGTCGCGGATGAGGGCGACCATGCCGGCGCGGATGTCGTCGGTCAGCTTGGCCTGCGTGCGCATCTTCTGCAGCAGCTCGGCGTTGCGCGAGCGGGCGAAGTCGAGCAGCTCGCGCTCCCAGCGCTGCACGTCGGCGACCGGGACGTCCATGATGAACGCCTCGTCGGCCGTGCCGGCGAAGATGACCAGGGCCTGCTCCTCGAAGGGCAGCGGCTGGTACTGCCCCTGCTTGAGCAGCTCGACCAGGCGCTCGCCCTTGGCCAGCTGGCGCTGGGTCGCGGCGTCGAGATCCGAGGCGAACTGCGAAAAGGCCGCCAGCTCGCGGTACTGCGCCAGATCGAGCTTCAGCGTGCCCGAGACCTTCTTCATGATGCCGGTCTGGGCGGCGCTGCCGACGCGCGACACCGAGATGCCGACGTTCAGCGCGGGGCGGACGCCCTGGAAGAACAGATCCGACTCGAGGAAGATCTGCCCGTCGGTGATCGAGATGACGTTGGTCGGGATATAGGCCGACACGTCGCCGGCCTGCGTCTCGATGATCGGCAGGGCCGTCAGGCTGCCGCCGCCCAGCTCGTCGTTGAGCTTGCAGGCGCGCTCGAGCAGGCGCGAGTGGATGTAGAACACGTCGCCCGGGTACGCCTCGCGGCCCGGCGGGCGGCGGAGCAGCAGCGACATCTGGCGGTAGGCGACGGCCTGCTTGGACAGATCGTCGTAGATGATGAGGGCGTGCATCCCGTTGTCGCGGAAGTACTCGCCGATGGTGCAGCCGGTGTAGGGCGCGAGGAACTGCAGCGGCGCGAGATCCGACGCGGTCGCCGTGACGACCGTCGTGTACTCCATCGCCCCGGCCTTCTCGAGCTTGCTGACGACCTGCGCGACCGTCGACTGCTTCTGGCCGATGGCGACGTAGATGCAGTAAACGCCGGTCTGCTTCTGGTTGATGATGGTGTCGATGGCGACCGCGGTCTTGCCCGTCTGGCGGTCACCGATGATGAGCTCGCGCTGGCCGCGGCCGATCGGGATGAGCGCGTCGATGGCCTTGAGGCCGGTCTGCAGCGGCTCGTGCACCGACTTACGGGTCACGATGCCCGGCGCCTTCAGCTCGACGCGGCGGTAGTCGGTGGTCTCGATGGGGCCCTTGCCGTCGATCGCCTCGCCGAGGGCGTTGACCACGCGGCCGAGCAGCGCCTTGCCGACCGGGACCTGGACGATCTTGCCGGTGCGGCGGGCGATGTCGCCGTCCTTGATGAGGTTCGCGTTGCCGAGCAGGGCGACGCCGACGTTGTCCTCTTCGAGGTTGAGCACCATGCCCTTGACGTCGTGCGGGAACTCGAGGAGCTCACCGGCGACCGCGTTCTCGAGGCCGTACAGGCGCGCGATGCCGTCGCCGCAGGTGAGGACCGTGCCCGTCTCCTGGACCTCGACCTTCTTGTCGTAGTCGGCGATCTGGGCCTTGATGATCGAGCTGATCTCGGCGACCGAGATATCCATCGCGTGCTCCGGAAGGTGTGCGAGCAGCGTCACGGCTGCTCGGAAGGGCCAATTAGCTGAGGACGGTCTCGCGCAGGCTCTCGAGGCGGGTGCGCACGCTGCCGTCGAGGACCAGCGTGCCGATGCGGGTCACCACGCCCCCGATGAGGCTCTGGTCGACCTTGGCCTCGAGGACCACGGTGGCGCCGGTCAGGCGCTGCAGCGCGACCTGGATGCGGTTGAGATCCGCCCGATCGAGCGGCGCCGCGCTGACGACCTCGGCGCGGACGCGGTTGGACAGGGCGTCGAGGCGCTCGTTGAAGGCCTTGGACACGGCCTCGACCTCTTCGATGCGCCCGCGGTCGAGCAGCATGAGGAGGAAGTTCCGCGTCGTCGGCGCGAAGAGGAACTTGGAGAAGAGCTTGACGAGGATCTGCCGCTTGTCCTCGAGCGGGACGACCGGGCTGGCCAGGACGCTCTGGAGCTGCTCGCTCGACCCGTAGGTGCGGGCGAAGGTCTCGAGCTGCTTGGCGATGACCGCGTGGTTCTTCGCCTCGGCGCAGAGCTCTTCGAGCGCCTTGGCGTAACGGCGGGCGATCTTGACGTCGCTCACGAGTGCCTCACGTCGCGGGGGTGGTGCCGGGCGTGCTCGGGGCGCGCCCGCCGAAGGCGGTCAGGCCCTCGAGGCGCTCGAGCTCCTGCACGTAGGTCTTGACGAGGTTGCGCTGCACCTGGGGCGTCATGCGCTGCGCCACCTTCTGCTCGGCCAGCTGCAGGGCCCGCGCGGCGAAGTCGTGCTCGAGCTCCTCGCGGACCTTGGCGGCCTCCTGCTGCAGGCGCTTTTCGGCGTCGCGGCGCATCTTCTCGGTGGCCTCGCGGGCGTCGGCCAGGATGCGCGCTTTTTCGCGCTCGCCGTCCTGGCGGAACTGCTCGCGGATCTGCGCGATCTCGCCCTCGAGGCTGGCGAGCAGGGCGTCGTACTTCTGGAAGCGGGCCTCGGCCTCGGCGCGCAGGCGCGTCGCCTCGGCCATCTCCTTCTGCACGGCCTCGTGCCGCGAGACCAGGAAGGCCTTGGCCGGCTTGGCGCCCAGCCAATAGAGCAGGCCCAGCAGGAGCGCGAAGTCGATGACGTAGAACCCGTGGACCGTCCACTCGAAGCCGCCGGCGGCGGCCAGCGGGCCGGCGCCCAGGCCGAGGGCCAGGGCGGCGGGAGCGGCGGTCACGCTCAGCGCCAGGGCGCTCAGGAAGGTGAGGCGCTTCATGCGTTGCCCTCCTCGGCGCGCAGGATGCGGTCGGCGGCGAGGGTGGCCAGAGCCTCGACCTCGCGCTGCATCGCGGCGCGGACCTCGGCCACCTGGGCGTCGAGGCGCTGCTGGCCGGCCGCGAGCTGCTGGTTGACCTCGGCCGTGACGTCGGCGGTGAGGCGGTTGCGCTCGGCGGCGGCCTCGCGCTTCAAGTCCTCGCGGATGGTGACCGCGCTCTTGCGCGCCTCATCCATGCGCTTGTCGTAGGACGTGAAGGCCTCGGCCGCGCGGAGGTCCATGCTCTCGGCCTGTTGCCGGGCGCCCTCCATGCGCGAGTACCGTGCCTCCTGCGCCTTGACCATCGGCTTGACCACGAGGGCCCGCAGCACCAGGAAGAAGACCAGGAAGATGCCGAGCTGGACGAGGAACGTCCCGTCGAGATCGACCAGGCCCGCCGCTTGGATGTTCTGATGCAGGCTGTTCTGGAAGGGCTCCAGCATGCGCACTGTCTCCAGGCCGGACGGAGCGGCCCATACGGTCAGGGGGGAGGGGCCGTCTGAGGCGTGCGCTGCCTAGCACACGGTTCTGAGGGGCGTCAAGCCAAACGGACCGAGCCGAGAGCCGCGCTCCGACTGGCTATTCTCGCGGTCGCGAGGGGTCCGGGGCGCCCTCGGGAGCGATCCGGTCGGGGGGCTCCCGGGGGCCTTCGGAACAGGGGGCTCCCTCGGGGCATTCCGGGCACCGTCGGCCCAGCGTCACCGCGTCGACGTAGACGCCCTCGCCCTCGTTCGCGTGCTCGTCGCCGGTGTCGAAGCGCAAGCCGACCCGGACGGGCTGGCCGGCGAGGCCGTCGAGGGGGATCTCGACCTGCCGCCACTGGCCCGCGGTGGTGCCGCCCATCAGATCGGAAGACCAGACGACCGATGGGGCGAGCCCGTCGAGGACCTCCCAGCGGACCAGGACCTCGAGGCGGTCCACGCCGGCCGGGTTCGTCAGTGGGCCCGGCTCGGACCACTCGGTCTCCATCCAGACGGACGCGCGCAGCGCGGGCAGCTCGCTCGGGACGGTCACGGGGGGCGACCACAGCGTGCCCTGGGCCGAAGCGCCGGGCGGGGCGAGCCCCGGCGTGTCTGGCAGGCCGAAACGCAGCGCCATCTGGCCGTCGACCGCGCGGAGGGCCGACAGATGCCAGGCTGCGCCGGAGTCGTCGGGCTCGAAGGTCCAGGCCTCGTCGAGCGGGACCTCGAAGCCGCCGGGGTCGGGCCAGACGTCGTCGTGGGTGCAGCAGGTGGGCGTCAGGGTGCGTGTGACCTGACAGCGCCCGCCGACGCAGGCCACCGCGTCGCAGGCGTCGGCGGGGACGCAGTCGGCCCGCTTCTCGCAAGGCTGGCAGACGAGCTGTGGGTCCGGCGCGGACAGGACGCACAGCGCGTCGTCGACCCCGGCGACCGGGGTGGGGACGCCGACCTGGCAGGGCTGGGCGGCGGCGCAGTCGCGCTGGCCCGCGCAGACGCGGGTGACGCGTAGGCCGCCGACGTACAGGCCCTCGTGGTGGTTGTCGACGCCGTCGAGCGTGTCGAAGGCCAGGCGCAGCGACACGGTCTGCCCGACCCAGCGCGACAGGTCGACCAGCACCGGCGTCCACTGGGCGCGGGGCAGCGGGTGGGTGCGGGACGACCAGAGGGTCTCGATGTAGCCCGAGGGCAGGACGGCGCGGACCTCGAGGCCGTCGTAAGGCGTGTGGGTGGCGGGGCCGCGGGGCTCGACCTCGAAGCTGGCCCAGACCCAGAGCTCGGCCACCAGCGGACCGCCGGTGGGCAGCGCGATGGAGGGCGTGGTGAGCCCCAGCGAGACCGGGGCCGCTGCGGCGCCGGGGAGCGGGGTGCAGGCGGCGTCGAGGGGGCCCGAGAAGTAGGTCGGGCAGGTGACGTGGCCCGCGTGGAAGGAGGGGCGGCCCTCGAGGCCCCGGCGCGAGGTCAGGTGCCAGGTGACGGCGTCGTTGGGGAGCGAGTCGCTGATGAGCGACGCGGCGAGCGTGTCGGCCGACGGCTCGAGGGTGTGCACGGTCTCGTCACAGGGCGCGTCGGGCAGGTCGAGGCGGGGCACGCAGCCGCCGGCCTGGCAGGTCGCCTCGCAGGTGGCGGTGTGGTGTGTGGTGCTGCTGGCGCACGGGCCGGGGACCGAGCAGCAGTCGAGCTTGTAGCGGAGCTGGCACACCCCATTGGGGCACCAGCCCTCGTAGCAGCAGTCGTCGAGGTGGGCGCAGTCGTCGCGGCGGGTGCAGGTCGAGACGGGGCCGCCGTCCGCGGGTGGCAGCTCGAACCCGGCGTCCGCGGCGTCGGCGGGTTCGAGGACCTCGGCGTCGTCCGGGGAGGGGAGCTCGAGCGGGGCGGGCGACGGCGCTCCGCAGGCCGCCACGAGCGCCGACGCGAGGGCCACGAGGGCGGAGCGGGGCGTCATGCGTCGGGACCTCCTGAACGCCCGCGACCGCCGCGGGGTCGCCGCATTGTGCAGGGCGGTCGGGGGTGAGTCCACCGAGGGGCGCCGGGTCGGCCAGGGCCGCCAAGGGGGCAAGGGGCGGGCGCGGGCGCCGCGGCGCTACAGGTTGGCCGTGTAGGGGAAGCGGAAGTGCAGCATCGCGAACACCTGGCCGATGTGCCAGATGACGTCGGGGCCGACGTCCGGGACCTTGGTGATGGCGCCGCCGATGGCCTGCGGCAGGTAAAAGCCCGAGGACCAGCCCAGGCTGATGCCGAAGGAGCGGACGAACATGACCTCGAGCTCGGCCTTGAGATCCACGCCGGGGCGCAGGAAGTGGGTGTCCGAGCCGCCCGCGAGGGTGTCCGAGGTGATGAACGCGTAGGTCAGCAGGGCGCCGGCGCCGACCGTGAACCGCACGGGGCCTCGGAGCAGGGGGACGTTGAAGCCGATGGGGCGCCAGGTCGCGCCGAACATGCCGGTGTAGCGCGTCTTCGGCGAGATGTAGAGCGTGTCGGGGATGAAGATGGACGGCGAGATGCGCACCTCGTCCATCCTGGCCGCCGCCGCCCGGTACTTGGCGGGGATGCGGTTCTGGTTCGCCTTGATGGTCTGCTGGTCGATGATGGCGGCGACGTTCAGCTTGACCCCGTAGTGGAACAGCTGGTCCGAGGCCACCTGCCCGAACACGATGTGTCCGGCGGGCCCGACGCCCACGTCGACCGGCACGGTGACCTGGGCGCCCCGCGCCGGCCCGGCGACCAGCGTCAGAGCCAAGGCGGCGGCGGACAGGCAGGCGGTCAGGCGCGTCATGCGATCTCCTCGTGGCCGAGCGTTGCCCGCGCATCATGGCGCGCCAGCCGCGGCCCGCGCAACCGCATCGAGGTGCGGTTGAGGGCGAGGCCCGACTCGTGCTACCCACGAGAGACCGTCCACTTCATAGCTGGAGGCAGGCGCATGCGAAAGCCTGTTCGAGCCGTAGGCCCCTTGGTAGTCCTCATGAGTGCTGTAGCGGTGGCCGCTTGCGGTTGGGATCCGCTGTCCGCCTACGACGTCCCGGACGTCGAGGACATGGACTCGCCGGAGCCCGACACCGACGCCAAGGCCGGTGAGGTCGAGGGCGACGCCGTGGAGGACCTCGGACACGACGGCGCCTGGGACATGGATGATGGTTTGGACCTCGTCGAAGCCGTCGACGGGGAGGCTGGTGGCGACGCGGACGCCGCGGCTGAGACTGGCGACGGCGGCATCGGCCAGGATGGCGACGCCGACGTAGAGCCATCTGAGTGTGAGGTGGACGAGGACTGTACGGGGCCGGCGCCCCCGTGCCACCAACGCTCGTGCGTCGATGGGACCTGCGTGGCCGAGCCGGTCGACGACGGCATGCCGTGCGACGACGGGGACGCCTGCACGGCTGGTGACACCTGTCAGGCTGGACTGTGTGCGAGCGGCGCGCCCAAGGTCTGCACGGCGAGCGACGCTTGCCACGAAGCGGGCGCTTGTGACCCGGCGACCGGCGAGTGCAGTGATCCGGCCAGTGCTGACGGGAAGGTCTGTGACGACGGGCTGGTCTGTACGGATCAAGATGCCTGCAACGCGGGCGTGTGCGTCGGGAGCCCCGTCACGTGTGCGGCCCCGATCGTCGCGTGCGCCGTCGCCAGCTGCGAGGAGACGTCGCAGGGCTGCGTCACCGACGCGTCGGCTTGCGAATGCCTGGCCGACGCCGACTGCGGCGCGGGTCACGTCTGCACCGCTGGGGACTGCGTGTGCGTTCCGGCCTGTGATGGTAAGGCCTGCGGTTCCGACGGCTGCGGCGGGAGTTGCGGCAGCTGCGAGGACGATCAGTCCTGCACTCTTCAGGGCCAGTGCGTGTGTCAGCCCGACTGCGCCGGCAAGCAGTGCGGCGACGACGGCTGCGGCGGGAGCTGTGGAAGCTGCGGCGTCGGCACCGAATGCTCGCCCGAGGCCACCTGCGTCTGCGTGCCGGCCTGCGACGGGCGCGAGTGCGGCTCCGACGGCTGCGGAGGATCGTGCGGCTCGTGTGGGTCCGGCGAGGCCTGCTCGGCCCAGGGCCAGTGCGTGTGTCAGCCCGACTGCGCCGGCAAGCAGTGCGGAGACAACGGCTGTGGCGGCCTGTGCGGCGTCTGCGGCTCCGGCCTGGTCTGTGGGGACGCGAACCAGTGCGTCCAGCCACCCTGCGGCTTGCTCGGCGAGCCGTGCCCGTCAGGGTTCACGTGCGACGCGTCGGCCGCGGTCGGCACCAGCTATCCGGCCTTCTGCTTGAACCAGACCACGGGCGAGGTCTGGGTTCCCGCCGGGACCCTCTGGATGGGGTGTAACGCGCTCTTGGACTCGGATTGCGAGTCGAAGGAGAGCCCCCAACACCTGGTGACTGTGGATCAATACGCCATAGATCGTTTGCCCGTGACCGTCACCGCGTTCAAGGCCTGCGTGGCAGCCGGTGCTTGCGTAGCTCCATCATCAGGCGATTACAGCACCTACTGGAGCTCCGGCAAGGAAAGTCACCCTGTCAACTATGTATCTTGGAGCCAGGCGTCAGCCTACTGCGCCTGGTCGGGTAAGGCGGCGGGTACCCAGCGACTATGCACCGAAGCCGAGTGGGAGCGAGCGGCTCGCGGAGGTTGCGAAACCCTCACCGGCGATTGCGCCAGCAACATGCGGCTCTATCCTTGGGGATCAGCAGACGCCACGTGTACGTACGCGGTGATTTGGGAGTCGCAGCCTGGCTGTGGGACGGACACGTCGTCGCCACCCGGCTTGAAGCCCGCGGGAACGAGCCCGTATGGCGCAAGCGACATGGGCGGAGGGATGAGAACTTGGGTGAGCGACTGGTATGCGGCCTACGACTCGGCTCCCGCAACCAACCCTGCGGGACCAGCATCGGGTACGCAGCGTGTGACACGCGGTGGTTCGTTCGCGCTTGCGGGCTCGCATAGCCGGTCTTCCATGAGGTTCTCGACCACTCCGACCAGCAAGAGCTACTTGTACGGCGTACGATGCTGTAGGCCTATTCAATAGGCCACCGGCTGTCGACGCGTCATGAACGCTTTTTTGAGGCCCGCATCGAGGGCTGCTCAGGTACTCCGGCTCAAGGCCACCTTCTAGCTAGAGGCGCAGGTAACGCCAGCGATCCCTCTACGTACCTCAAGAAGTGGTGCCTCGGCGGCGCACCTAGGTCACGACGCGTCGGAAACCAGGGCTGCCAGCCCACGAGCCGCATCGTCCGTCCATGCCGTTGAGCGGAAAAGCAAAAGGCGAAGCACCGAGCGGTGCCTCGCCTTTGCAGTGGTCAGTGGGTCGGCGCTCGCGCGCCGGCCCGCTTAGATCACAGGCAGTGGTTCTTCGGCAGGCCCGAGGTGGCCTTCTCGAAGCAGCCCTTGGTGGTCTCGCCCCAGGCGTTGGTCGACTCGAGGCACTCGAAGGGCGCGTCGCAGTCGTCCGTGGTCTCGCAGGGCTCGACGCAGTTGAAGGCGGCGAGGTCGCCGGCGTCGAGGCCGAGGTTGACGCAGGCGAGGTCGCCCGGGCAGTAGGCGCCGAAGTCGCAGGGGGTGCACTCGGCGACCTGCGTGCAGACCGGGACGGCGCCGGTGTTGTCGGCGTAGATGCCCTTGCGGGGGCGCAGGACCAGGTCGTCACAGACCATGTTGGGCGAGCCCTCGGTCGCGCAGGTGTCGTTGTCGGGGTCGCACAGCGCCGAGCAGTAGCCCTGGCCGCCCGCGCCCTCGAGGCACAGGCCGCTCACGCACTCGAAGTCCTCGGCGTCCAGATCGCAGGCCTCGCCCAGCTGCTTGGTCGGGGTCGGCGCGTCGTCGGCCAGGATGTCGATGCAAAGGTAGTCGGTCTTGGACGGGTAGTCGGGGCCGAAGGCGACGACGTAGGGCTGGCAGGACTGGCCCTCGTCGCAGGTGAAGTCGTCCGAGCAGTCCTCGGCGCTGGAGCCCTGGGGGTTGGGCTGGCAGAGGCTGAGGTAGACGTTGATGGTCGGGTCCTCGAAGTCGCCGCCCCAGGCGTACAGCAGCGAGGTGCAGCGGCTGGTCAGGGTGACCGGCTGGTTGTCCACGGTGATGTCGAGCGACGGGCACTCGGTCGCCGCCTCGCAGGTCTGGCTGCAGAAGCCGGGGGTGTTGGTCGCCGCGTCGGCGCCGAGGCACAGGCCCGCCTTGCAGTCCGCGCCGCTCATGCAGGACGCGCCGTACTCGCCGGCGCCGGCCTCGGCCGGGACGCACTTGCCGCGCAGGGTGTAGGGGCCGTCGGCGACCTGCGCGCCCTCGACGAGGTTCTCGACCTCGTAGACCTCGCAGGTGTAGCCCTCGCCACAGGAGACCTCGCTGAGGCAGTCCGTGGTCGCGCCCGGGTAGGTCGTGCACCAGTTCAGGGGCAGCGACGCGTCGGGGTTCTCGTCCTCGTCCACGTCGAGGGTGAACTCGAACACCGTGCAGAGCTGGCCCTTGTCGGTCGCGCAGTCGGCGTCGGTCTTGCAGATGGCCGAGCAGAACCCGCCGATGCACATGTCCTCGTTGGCGCAGGTGTCGCCCGGGATGTTGTCGTTCGGGTTGGCGTCGCAGGGCTCGCCCAGCGCGGCGCCGCCCTCGACCTGCGGCAGGCAGATGTGCTGCCAGGCGTGGTCCGGGGGCTCCTCGCCGTTCCAGTTGAAGCGGCAGTAGGCGTCGCCGATGCAGTCGCCGTCGACCTCGCAGCTCTTGGGCCAGCAGAACTGGGCCTCGTAGGGGGAGTTGCTGAAGATGGTGCGCGGCTCGTCGCAGTACATGCCGCTGCAGTCGAGGTCGGTCGTGCAGGCGACGTTCGGGGCCTTGCGGCAGGTGCCCGAGCCGGTGTCGCAGCCGTCGGTCGGGTCGCCGGCGGTCGTGTCGCAGTCGGCGTCCGACTTGCAGTAGCCGACGCAGCCGAGGCCGAAGCACAGACCGGACTCGCAGAAGGCGACGTCGCTCGTGCCGAACGGGTCCTCGTTGCAGATCTCGCCGAGGCTCGCCGTGCCACCCCACTCACCCGGCTTGACCTTGGTCAGGCACTTCTCGGTGATGGCGGTGCCGACCACGGCGAGGAAGCAGCCCTCGCCCTCGGGGCAGTCGGTGTCGGCCTTGCAGTTGCCGAAGAACTGGGTCGGCACGCAGAAGGCGCTGACGTTCTGGGCGTCGGGCTGCGAGAAGCTGGCGCAGACGTAGTCCGTGCCGCCGGGGCCGTCGGCGAAGTCACCGCAGTCGGTCAGCGGCGAGTCGGGGTCCTCGACGCCGTCCTTGCCGGCCGCGCCGGTCTTGTTGTTGACGGTGTCCTTGTAGATCTCGCAGGGCGTGGTGCACACCGGGTAGGTGATCCACGCGCCCTGGATGCCCGCGTTCAGACAGAACTTCGACGCGCACTGGTCGTGCAGGCAGTTCGGGTAGTCCTCGTCGTCGGGCGTGCACTCGGCGTTGGCCCCGCAGAAGCTGCCGTTGGGCAGGCCGGGCGCCTCGCACTTGTGCGCGGCGTTGCACTGGGTGCCGGCCTGGCAGGTGCCGCAGTTCTTGCCGGTCGCGCTGGTGCCGCACTCCCAGGTCGCCGGGCAGTCGTTGGTCGTCGTGTCGGGGTCGACGGTCGTGTCGGGGTCGACGGTCGTGTCGGGATCGACGGTCGTGTCGGGCGTGCCGTCGTCCGACTCCGGGACGTCGCCCGTCGTGGTGTCGGTGTCGGTGACGTCCGGGGTGGGGCCGACGTTGCCGCCGCCGCTGTCGTCGCAGGCCGCGAGGGCGAACAGGCCCGCCACGACCAGCGACAGGGCATGGGTGCTCAGTAACCGCATCAGTCTCTCCTGGGAGGGCGCATCGCCGAAGCTCGCTGCCGGGAACTACGCGAAACTTCTATGTTCTCGCGTAGGGGGGTGCTCTGCACGAAAGCGGTCGCGGAGCATAGGAGGCCGCTTGCACGGTGTCAAGGCGATCGGGCCGCGGGATTGCTTGCTCTGAGCCGCTCGGGACGGGGCGCGGAGGGGGGGCGGCGGGGCCGCGCTGCGTCGCACGCGGACGCGCTCGGGGCGGCCACGGGCGGGTTCGGTAACGAGAACCGCGACCAAAGGTGTCCCGGGTGTCGCCTGGCGTTGGCGCCGTGGGGGGCCTTTGGTACAGTCCGTCCGCGGTGGGCAACCGGAACCGGGCGGCAAGATGCTGTTTTCCTGCTCCAAGTGCGAGACGAAGTACAAGATCCCCGACGAGAAGGTGGCCGGCAAGGTCCTGAAGGTCCGGTGCAAGACCTGCGGGGCCGTGGTCGTCGTGCGGGACCCGCACGCGGCCGAGCGGGCGCGCCCGGAGACGGTCGGTGCGATGAGCGCCGTGTCCGAGGATCCTCAGTGGTACGTCGGGGTCGGCGGTGAGCAGAAGGGGCCGCTGACGACCGCGTTGGTGGCGCAGCTGATCGCCCAGGGGCACGTGACGGCGCAGACGTACGTGTGGCGCGCCGGCATGACCGATTGGGCGCTGGCGCCCGCCGTGCCTGGTCTTGCTCCGTTGTTCACGCGCGCGACGGCGGCGCCGAGCGAGGCCGAGGCGCGGGCGCGGCTGGAGGCGGAGGCGCGGGCGAAGGCCGAGGCGGAGGTGCGGGCGCGGCTGGAGGCGGAGGCGCGGGCGAAGGCCGAGGCCGAGGCGCGGGCGCGGCTGGAGGCCGAGGCGCGGGCGAAGGCCGAGGCGGAGGTGCGGGCGCGGCTGGAGGCGGAGGCGCGGGCGAAGGCCGAGGCCGAGGCGCGGGCGCGGCTGGAGGCCGAGGCGCGGGCGAAGGCCGAGGCCGAGGTGCAACGTCAAGCCGAGGCCGCGCGGGCACAGGTCGAAGCGCTTGCGAGGCGTCAAGCCGAGGCGGAGGCGCGGGCGAAGGCCGAGGCGGAGGCGCGTGCCGCTGCCGAGGCGCAGGCGCAGGCCGAGGCGGAGGCGCGTGCCGCTGCGGAAGCGCAGGCCAAGGCCGAGGTCGAGGCGCGTGCCGCTGCGGAAGCGCAGGCCAAGGCCGAGGTCGAGGCGCAGGAGAGGGCCGAGGCTGAGGCGCGTGCTGCCGCCGAGGCGGAGGCGCTGGCGAGGGCCGAGGCCCAAGCCAAGGCCGAGGCGCTGGCGCTGGCGCGGGCGAAGGTCGAGGCGGAGGCCCGGGCGAGGGCGGAAGCGCAGGCCAAGGCCGAGGCCGAGGAGCGAGCGCGGGTCGAGGCGGCAGAGCGCGCGCGCTCGGACGCCGAGGCGAAGCTCGAGGCCGAGCGCGGCCGTTCCGACGACGGGGCGATGATGGCGCCTCCGAGCGGCCCGCGACCGTCGCTGCCGCCGCTGCCGCCGCTGTCCGAGGTGCTCGGCGAGACGGCGCCCCCGACGCCGGAGCCGGCGCAGGCCAGCGGGCCGATCCCTGCGCCTCCCCTGCCTCCCTCGAGCGCCGCCGCGCCCGTCCAGGCGCCCTCCGCTGTGCCCGCGAGCGTGCCCGCGCCCCCGCGGCCGGCGCCGTCGGACGCCGTGGCCCGCGCCGCCATGGACGCCAGCGCGGCGGTCCAGGTGGGGTCCGGCGCCCGTGGGGCCGCGCCCTCGGGGATCCCGGCGCCGCCCGCGGACGACGCGACCGCCGAGCCTCCCGTGGCGCCCGTCGCTGCCGGCCAGGCGCCGTCCAAGCTGGCCGAGCTGGCGGCCGACGCGCCCGACGGCGCGCTCGTGAGCGACGTCATCCACGACGACTTCTTCAACAGCGCGCCGCCTCCGCCCGTCGGGGCGACCAGCGACATCTTCGCGCAGTTCGACGCTCCGCCGCAGGCGGCCTCCGCCGAGGACAAGGCCTACCTCAAGAAGGCGATGAAGGAGGCGACGGCCGCGCTCGACGGGCTCGAGATCGTCAACAAGCCGTCGGCCAACGAGATGCAGTCCCTGCGGGAGGAGTTCTCGGTCCTCGTGCGGCTCGACAAGCAGAAGAAGCGGCGGACCTGGCTGTTCCTGGTGGCGGCCCTGGTGCTCGTGTCGGCGGGCGTGGGCGGCTTCATCCTCTATCAGGAGCAGCGGGCCGCCCTGCGGGCGCGCAACCTCGAGGACTTCGCGACCTCGGGCGGATTCGCGCCCGCGACCGCAGAGCGCGCCGTCTACGAGGCGCGGGTGGCCGAGCAGGAGGCGGCCTCGGACCGGCCCTTGACGGTGGCCGAGCGCCGGGCGCTCGCCGAGCGGATCAAGGCCGAGGCGGACGCGCGCAAGGCCGCGTCGCGGAAGACGGCGGCCGCGAGCAAGACGGGCGCGGGCGCGGCCACGTCGAAGGCCACGGCGAAGCTGACGAACGAGGCGGTCCGCAAGGAGGACGAGAACGCGGCGCGCTACAAGAAGATGTCGGCGGCCGAGTTCGCGGCGCTCACGGCCGAGGACGGCAAGCGCGAGACCAAGATCGGCGGGGCCGACCCGCTGGCCGCGGCGGCCAAGGAGGCCGAGGCCGCGGCCGAGAAGAAGAAGGCGGCGATGGCGACCGAGCGCGCCACCGAGGTGGCCAAGGCGTTCGCGGCGAAGAAGCGGCAGCTCGCCGAGTGCAAGGACGCCACCGAAGAGAAGGTGAGGGTCCTGTTCACGGTGACGCCCGTGGGGCGCGTGGTCGAGGCCAGCGTCGAGGGGACGTCGAGCTCGCGCAAGGCCGATTGCGTCAAGAGCATCCTGGGACGCGCCCAGTTCCCGTCGGGCGACGGGACGGAGAAGTACGCGCAGACCCTGACGCTCTGAACGGGGCGGGGCGCCGCCGGCCCTGAGAGCCGGGGCCCGAGGCGCGGGGTGGCACCCGCCTTTGAATAGCGCGCGGCGCCGTGCTATCCAACGGGCCTCCGCCACCGCAGACCAAAGGGGACAAGCTATGAAGACCGCTCGCCTTTTCGCCGTCGTCGCCGCCGCGGCGCTCGTGACCCTCATGGCGTCGGGGGCGCTCGCGTCCGACCGCACGCGCCAGAAGATGGAGCTGGTCGGCTTCTCGGACGACGGCAAGGAGTTCGTCCTGAAGGTCACGGACGAGGAGCGCGGGACCTTCTTCCAGGTGCGGACGACCAAGAAGAACGAGATCGTGAAGGTCTATCCGTTCGCGGAGGGCGAGGACAAGAAGGTCTTCGCCAAGGTCAAGCGCGTCCACGAGGTCGGCGGCGAGCTGTCCGACTCGCCCGAGAACCCGAAGAAGGGCGTGACGCTGATGTCGGCCCAGAAGGAGGACAAGCTCTTCCTGTACGTGATGAAGGGCGACCGCATCGCCAAGTACGACGAGATCGCGCTCGAGAAGACCCGCAAGGGCGACCCCGCGAAGTCGAACGTCATGCAGATGGCGTGGGACCCCAAGGGCAAGTACGGGGTCGTCGTCTACCACCAGAAGCTGACTGATCTCGGCGAGTGGGAGGGCGACTTCGTCTACTCCTTCGTCTACCGGTCCTACAAGGTGAACTTCGGCGACGACTCGGGCGACGGGGACGAGTGATGGCGCGACGGGCGCCCCGACGCCGCGCGAGCGACATCAGCCGGCGTCAGAAGCGGTCGCTTCAGCAGCTGCTGATGACCGCGCTGGCGCTGGCGATGCTGCTGCTGTTCTGGGGACAGCTCTCGCAGGGCGCCGCTGGGTGCTTCACGATGATGTCTGGGCCGCAGGAGCCTGGTGTCGCGCCAGGCGCGGCGCGTCCGACGGGCGACGCCGACGCCGTGGGTGACCAGCCCCGCCAGCCAGAAGACCAGCCGGCGCCCGCCATCCGCGTTCAGGTGCCCGACGCCTCGTCGCGCTGAGGCGACCGACGCCTGGTCGCGCTGAGGCGCGTGGTGGCCGCTCGTCGTGACGCGGCGTGCGTGTGAGGGCGTCGCGCGTCATGACGCGCGTCATGACGCGCCGTGTCACGAATTCCGTTGACGCGCATGACGCGCCGCGTTAGCTATGCGTCATACGCGACAATCAGCAGCCCCCGAGCCCGCGCCCAACACGGCGTCGGCCAGCGGGCGCGGAGGAACGACGATGACGGCGAACGTTGAGACGGCGGCCCCAGCGGGCAAGAAGCACTGGACGGCCGAGACGCTCGGGCAGGTCCAGACGCAGGTCGAGAAGGTCTGGGCCGACACCCTGACGCAGATGCAGGCGGTGGTGCCGAGGGTGCAGGGCGCCGAGAAGGAAGTGCGCGAGCTGGTCCGGCGCCTCGAGGCGGACGGCCGCAAGCACCTCGAGACCCTGCGCGAGCAGCTCAAGGACGGCGTGATCGGCCGACTCAAGGGCCAGGACCTGCTCGAGCAGGGCAAGGGCCTGTTCGACCAGGGCGCCAAGCTCGGCGAGGAGGCCATCGAGAAGCTCGGCCTCGTCACCAGCGGTGACCTGACCGGGATCAAGGACGAGCTGGACAAGCTCGCCAAGAAGCTCGAGACCGTGCGCAAGAAGGTGAACGTGGTCGCGAGCAAGAAGGACGTCGAGGAGCTCGACAAGCGCCTCGCGGCCCTCGAGGCGAAGGTCCAGCAGTAGGACCGCGCGACGGTCGCGGGCGGCCGCGGCACGGACTGCGGCGAGCGCGGTCGAGGAGGCGTCACCTCTCCCGTCGGGGGAGGGCGGCGCCTCTTCGCGTTTCGAAGGGGGCGCAGCGCGTCAGGGGAAGGGGAACAGGCTCTCGACGACGAAGACCGGGTACTGCGCCAGCTCGTTGAAGACGAGCACGCTGACGATGAAGGTCGCCGAGAAGCAGAGCAGGAAGGCGGCGGCCAGCTCGACCCAGCGTCGGGTGCGCACGGCGAGGGCGCAGACGCCCGCTGCGGTCAGCATGGAGACGAGGACGACCAGGACCAGCAGGCGCACGTCGATGGCGACCCAGGCCGCGTACTGCCAGGTGGTGGTCTGTTCGGCCGCGAGGAGGATGGGCGCCATCAGTCTCGAGTGGGGGCCTGCTCGGCCGCGAGGACGTGCAGGTTGAAGTAGTTCACGGTGAGGTGACAGAGGATCGGCGCGAGCAGATTCCCGGTCGTCAGAGCCAGCCACCCGAGCAGCGCGCCCGCGGCGGTGGCGAACAGGGCCCAGGCGCGCAGGCGCCGCTGGGTGCCGCCGTGCAACAGGCCGAAGACGATGACGGTGGGCCAGAAGCCGATGAGGGGCTGCAGGCCGCCCCGGAAGAGGACCTCCTCGCCCACGGCGCTGGTCACGGCGAGGGCGGCGATGGCGCCGGTGCCTGGCGTGCCGAGCAGGCCTCCGAGCTCGTGATTGAGCCGCTTGACGGGGCCGAGGTTCCGGGTGAGCCAGGTGAGGAGGACGACGCCCAGGCCCGTCCCAGCGCCGAGGAGCGTGTCGTGGACCAGTCGCTCGCCGTCGCCGAAGATGGCGCGGGTCGGCGAGAGGTCCTGCCACGCCATCAGCCCCAGCCCGACGCCCGTGAAGACCGCGTACAGGACGGTCGACATCCCGACGAGGGCGCGCGGGTCGACCTGTTCGTCCTGGGGATCGTGGGGGGCCGTCGGGTCGCTCATCTCCCGCAGCGGATTACCACAGCCGGGGGGGACGCCGCCACGATGGCGACCGCTCGACGGCGCGCGGGAGGCCGGGCGGTGACGCACGGGGTCAAATTTTGGACCGCCCCCGGGGCGGCGGGTAGAACGCGCACTGATGAAGCCGTCGACCACATACGCCGGGGCGAGCGCGCGCGCGTTCGCGTGGGACCCCAGCCGCGGGGGCCTGTGGGGCCTCGCCACCTTCGTCGTCCTGCTGGGCGCGTGCACGGGGCCCGGGGACGATCGCGCGCCGCCCAAGCTGCGCATCGACCCGCAGCTGCTGGCCATCGAGTGGCCGGAGGGGCCGCGGCGGGACGCGACCGAGGCCCTGGTGCGGCGCGAGACCAAGCGCTTCGCGCAGAGCCTTTTCACGGGCGAGCCGATGCCGACCGGGATGCCGCAGGCGCGCGACGGCCTGCCGGAGCTGGCGGCCACGCTCGAGGATGCGGCCAAGGTGGGCCTGGCCAAGCGCCGCGCCCAGCCGCCCGCCTGGGCGGACGGGGTCCCCGAGCCGCCGCGCGCCGTGGAGCACGATCTGCCCAAGCAGTGGCCGATCGTGGTGCGCCAGGGCGAGGGGCTGCATCTGCTCGCGAAGTGGGCCGGGACGGACGCCAAGATCATCCTCGAGGACAACCGCGAGCGGCTGGGCAAGCGGCGCTGGCTCAAGACCGGCGATCGCCTGGACGTCACCATGAGCGCGAACCAGAAGTTCGCGTTCGACCGCGCGCGTGAGCAGTTCCAGAAGGACCGGCTCGACGGGTACTTCGCCTCGCGCTACGTCTCGGAGGTCGTCGTCTACCGGGTCAAGCGTGGCGAGCCGGTCTCGACCGCCGCCAAGCGGTTCGGCGAGGTGCCCATCTGGCTGCTGCAGGAGTTCAACCAGACCGACTTCCGGTCGCTGCAGCCCGGTGACGAGATCCTGATCCCGGTGGTCAAGAGCTGGAACCGCAAGGAGAAGCTGCCGCCGGCGCTGAAGGTCGTCGACGAGCAGCGCATGGCCCTGACGGACGAGCAGCACCGCGCGGTCGACGGACGCCTGCGGCACGACCTGCTGGGGCGCGCCCGGCTCGCCATCGACGACAGCAACGTCTTCGAGCGGGCCGAGGGCGGGCTCGTCGAGGACGGGCGCGGCGTCCTCCCCGACTACGGCGCGCTGGCGGTCACCGCCACCCCGACCCCGGCGCCCGGCCAGCTGGCGGCGCCCCCGACGGTGCTGGACGTGCGCGTCGACGAGGCCATCGCCCCGCGCGAGGTGCTCGTGATGCGCGGCGAGACGCTGAGCCACTACGCGAAGTGGGCGGGGCTGGGGCGCGACGCCATCGTGGCGGCCAACCCGGGGCTCGAGCCCGACCGGATCCTGGTGGGCACGCGCCTCAAGCTGCCGCTGACGGACACGGCCTACGCGACCTTCGTGCGCGCGCGCGCCGAGCACCACCAGCCCAAGCAGAAGGCCGCTGCGCTCCCGGCCTCGGCCCGGCCGCTGCCGGCGGTCATCGGGAAGGGGGCCGCCAAGGCGGGCAAGTCGACCGCCCAGCGCGCGCACCTCGTGCGGGCGGGCGAGACGGCCTCCGGCATCGCCAAGAAGCGCGGGACGACCGTCACCGAGCTGGCTCGTCGCAATCCGGGCGTGGACCTGAACCGTCTGCAGATCGGTCAGTCGCTCCTGGTGCCCTGAGGCCCGCGCCGGGCGGCCGCCGGGGAGCCCGCGGCGACGGCCGCGCCACCACTTGTAAGTTGCCGATTCCACAGGGAAATCGGTCCTTTACAGGGCCGGTCGCGCGTGGTATCTAGGCGCATCCCAAGGACCCGCACGAGGCACGTCTTCGTGGGCGGGGCCTGACGCAGGTGCCCACCACCGGTGGCGGTGGCGGGTGGCGCGCGCGACGGTCTCGCCTCGGGACGGCTCGGACATGGGCGCGGCCCCCTCGCGAGGGCGTCGGGCGCGCCCTGAACGGCGAACGGAGCACGCATGACCGACCACGAGCGACCGCAAGACGGCACCGAATACGGCGCGGAGAGCATCAAGGTGCTCAAGGGCCTCGAGGCGGTCCGCAAGCGCCCCGGCATGTACATCGGCGACACCGATGACGGGTCGGGCCTGCACCACATGGTCTTCGAGGTGGTGGACAACTCGGTCGACGAGGCGCTCGCCGGCCACTGCACGCGCGTGCGCGTGGTCATCCACACCGACAACTCGGTCAGCGTCGAGGACGACGGCCGCGGCATCCCGGTGGGGCTGCATCCGGATGGCCGCAGCGCGGCCGAGGTCGTCATGACCGAGCTCCACGCCGGGGGCAAGTTCGACGCGAACTCGTACAAGGTCTCGGGCGGCCTGCACGGCGTGGGCGTCTCGGTCGTCAACGCGCTCAGCGAGTCCGTCAAGGTCGAGATCCGCCGCGAGGGGCACCTGCACACCCAGAGCTTCTCGCGCGGCAAGCCCCTGGGGCCGCTCGAGGTGCTCGGCGAGACCAGCGAGCGTGGCACGAAGGTGACCTTCAAGCCCGACCGCGAGATCTTCACCCAGACCGAGTACAGCTACGACATCCTGGCGAGCCGCCTGCGCGAGCTGGCGTACCTCAACCGCGGGCTGACCATCGAGCTGTCGGACGAGCGGCAGGACGACAAGGACGTCACCTTCCGCTACGAGGGCGGCATCGCGTCCTTCGTCGAGAACCTGAACAAGTCCAAGCATCCGACCCACGACCAGGTCATCCACGTCATCGGCGTCCGCGACGGCATCGAGTGCGAGATCGCGATGCAGTGGAACGACTCGTATCAGGAGCAGATCTTCTGCTTCACCAACAACATCAGGAACCGCGACGGCGGCACGCACCTGACGGGCTTCAAGGCGGCGCTGACGCGCACCGTCAACGCGTACGCCGAGCACACGGGCCTGCTGAAGAAGGAGAAGATGACCCTCAGCGGCGAGGACATCCGCGAGGGGCTCGTGGCGGTGGTGTCGGTGAAGGTGCCCGACCCGAAGTTCTCGTCGCAGACCAAGGAGAAGCTGGTCTCGAGCGAGGTCAAGACGGTCGTCGAGGCGTTCGTCAACGAGAAGCTCGCCGAGTACCTGGAGGAGCACCCCAACGAGGCGCGCGGGGTCATCGCCAAGGCCGTGGACGCCGCGCGCGCCCGCGAGGCGGCGCGGCGAGCGCGTGAGACGGTGCGGCGCAAGGGCGCGCTGGACTCGGCGAGCCTGCCGGGCAAGCTGGCCGACTGCCAGGAGCGCGACCCCGCGCGGGCCGAGCTGTACATCGTCGAGGGTGACTCCGCCGGTGGCTCGGCCAAGCAGGGCCGGGACCGCGCGACGCAGGCCGTCCTGCCGCTGCGCGGCAAGATCCTGAACGTCGAGAAGGCCCGCTTCGACAAGATGCTGTCGTCCAACGAGATCGTGACGCTCATCACGGCGCTCGGGACGGGCATCGGACCGGACAGCTACGACCCCGACAAGTCGCGTTACCACCGCATCGTCATCATGACGGACGCCGACGTGGACGGGCAGCACATCCGGACGCTGCTGCTGACGTTCTTCTACCGGCAGATGCCGGAGCTGGTCGAGCGCGGCTACCTCTATATCGCCCAACCGCCGCTGTTCAAGGTCAAGAAGGGCCGGTCGGAGCGCTACCTCAAGGACGAGCTGGCGCTGTCGGCCTACCTGTTGGAGCTGGGCGTCAAGAACTGGCAGGTGCTGGGTCAGGCCGACGGCGAGGTGGCGGTCGCCGGCGGCGACCTGAAGACCATGGCCGAGCAGCTCATCCGCTTCCGCGAGCGGCTGGACGCCCTGGGGCGGCGACGCGACCGCCGCGTCCTGTCGGCCCTGTTCGAGGCGACCGAGCTCGACCCCGAGCGCATCCGTGACGAGGCCGCCGTGAGCGCCGCCGTCGACGCGATGGAGGCCTACCTCGGCGTCCACTCGCCCGAGGTGCTGCCGCTGGCCATCGACCGATCCTATGACGCCGAGCGCCAGACCTGGCGCATCAGCTTCAAGACCTTCGTCAACGGCGTGCCGCGCGAGACCGTCATCGACGAGACCTTCCTGGGGCAGCCCGAGGTCGGCGAGACGCGCACGGTCTATCAGCGCGCGCTGCGTGGCCTGCCGCTGCCGCTGCGGCTGCGGCGTGGCGACGAGGGTGAGGTGCTGGAGTTCACCAGCGCCGAGCTGCTTCTCGAGCACGTCCAGCGCGAGGGCAACCAGGGCCTCGGCATCCAGCGCTACAAGGGGCTGGGCGAGATGAACCCCGAGCAGCTCTGGGAGACGACGATGGACCCCCAGGCGCGGACGCTGCTGCAGGTCCGCGTCGACGACACCATCGCCGCCGACGAGATGTTCACGGTCCTGATGGGCGACGACGTCGAGCCGCGCCGTCAGTTCATCGAGAGCAACGCCCTTCACGTGCGCAACCTCGACATCTGATCGAGGGCGCGCGGACGGGAGGGACGATGGACCCGGAACGCGCCGCGTACCTGGCCGCCGTGGAGTCGCGCTTCCTGACGCATCGGGGGCGCGGCTTCCTGTTGTCGCCGCGCGACGTGGCGCTGGTGGACGGGTGGCGCACCCGCGGCGTGCCCGTGAAGGTGGTCCTGCAGGCGCTGGACGAGGGGATGGCCCGCTTTCGGCAGGGACACCCGGACGGCGCGCCCGTCCCGGGGACGCTGGCGTACTTCGCCGGGCACGTCGAGGAGGCGGTGCGGTCGCGGCGCGAGCGGCTCCTGGGTCTGATGGAGGCGGGCGGCGACGCAGGCGTGGCCGCCTCGGCGGCGGGCGACTCGGGGGGCGGCCTCGCGGCGGCCATCGAGGCGCTGGTCGAGGCGGGGCGCCGGCAGGAGCGAGAGGCGGCGCGGGAGGTGCTGCGCGGCGCGTGGCGGCGCCTCAAGCAGGCGAGCGGCGGCGAGGGCGACGCGGCGGACGTGTGGTCCTTGACGGCCGCGGTCGACCGGGCCATCGTCGACGGGCTGTGGTCGTCGCTGACCGGCGAGGAGCGCGCCGCGCTCGAGGCCGCGGCGGAGGCTTCGGTGGCGGCGAGCGGCGGGGCGACGATGAGCGTGGTGGCGCGCCGCGACCGCCTGCGCTTCGAACTCGACGCGGCGGTGCGACGGCGGTTCGGCGTGCCGGAGCTCGTGGAGGTGCTGCTTGGCGGCGTGTGATTGCCATGACCTCGGGTACGTGCTGCGACGCGAGGGCGAGCTGGCCCGCGCGGCCGTGTGCCCCTGCCGTGACCGGTGCTCGCTGTGCGGCGGCGAACGGTTCGTGCTGGCCATGGAGGACGGCTACGAGGTCGCCAAGCCCTGCAGCTGCGTCGCCATCCATCAGCGCGTCCGGCTGTACAACGAGGCGGGCATCCCGGCGGGCTACGTCCACAAGGTCATCACGGGGCTGGCGCCGCACGCTTATGTGGCCAGCAACGACAGCCAGAACCGCATCAAGCTGAAGTTCACGCGGTTCCAGACGGCCCTGGACGTCGAGAAGTCGCGCGGCGTGCTCCTGGTCGGGCCGCCCGGGACCGGAAAGACCCACCTCGTCTGCGCGCTGCTCAACTACCTGACCCTGCAGCGGGGCATCGCCTGCCGCTACATCGACTTCTTCCACCTGACGACGCGCATCCGCGAGACCTACCAGGACGACGCCCGCGAGACCGAGGAGGACATCCTGAGGCCGCTGGTCGACGTGCCGGTCCTGGCCATCGACGAGCTGGGCAAGGGACGCGGCAGCACCTTCGAGCTGCACCTGGTCGACCAGCTCATCAGCCGCCGCTACAACGCGGGGCGCATCATCCTGGCGACCAGCAACTACGCGCCCGAGGCGTGGATGGCGCCCACCTCACCCAGCGGCGGGCGCGGTAAGGGCGGCCACAAGGCCGAGCGCCTGACCGACAGCCTCGAGGAGCGGGTGGGCGTGCGGATCTTCAGCCGTCTGTCCGAGATGTGTGAGCTCGAGGCGGTCAACGGTCAGGACTACCGGCCGACGGCGGGCGCGCGCGAGCGGTGACCCGCTGACCGCGAGCCTGGCTCGGGGACGCGGCTACTTGTAGATGGCCATCAGCCAGATGAAGGCGACGGCGTTGAGCACGAGCAGCGCCGCGCCGAGCCCCATGAGGACCAGCCCGCGGGTGCGCGAGAGCCGCTCGAGGTCCACGTCGGGCGCGGCGAGCGCCCCGTCGGCGCCGGCGGCGGCGAGGGCCTCGAGCTCTTCCTCCTCGGCGAAGGCGCGCATCCGGGCGCGGGTCTCGCGGACGTTGCGAGCGACGCCGTCCGCCAAGAAGAGCAGCATCACCAGGAAGACTCCGCCCATGAGGCCCAGCACGCGGGCCTTCTGGCCCGTCTGCGCCCCGGCCATGTCCGCCAGCGCGCGCTCGCGCGTCGAGGCGAGGACCCGAGGCGACTGCGGCGGCTCTCGCAGCATCGCCAGCCAATAGCCGGCGGCGATGTCGAGGTCGGTGCCGTCGGGCGCGACGGCGCTGGTGGGGTGCACGCGGGCCGAGCGCAGGGCGCGCTGTGTCAGCGCCTCGAGCGGCGGCGCTTCGTCGACCACGATCGGGGTCGTGGCAAAGGTCTCGCCGGGATCGAGCGGGTGGTCGTAACACTGCAGGCGATAGGTCCCGCGCGGCAGCGGCGCCAGCGAGAGCCGCTCGTCGTGGCCGCCGACGCGGACGCGCTCGCTCCAGACGAGCACCTGCTGGTCGAGGAGATCGCAGATGACCGTCGGGTCCCGCTCCCAGGTCTTCAGCGTGACCGTGATGGCCTCGCCCGGGCGCGCGACCGGCGGGTCGGGACGCAGCAGCAGCTGGCGGCCGTAGCTGTAGAGCAGCTCTTCGAGCTGGACGGTGGCCTCGCCCGCCGTGGCGGTGATCTTCAGGCGCAGGCTGGGCTGGTCGGCGACGACCGACACGCGCGCGAGGCCGCTCGCGTCCGTGCGCCGGGTCACGGCGCCGTCGGGGAGGGTCGGATGGGCGACGCGCACGGTGGCGTTGACCTGTGGCGTGCCGTCGGGCCGGCGGACGCGCACGAAGACGTCGTTGTCCATCCCGGCGGCGAGCACGCCGGCCTCCGGCAGCACGTCGATGCGCAGCGGCCGCTCGGTGGGCGGCAGGGCCTCGGGCGGGGCGCCGGGGAGGCCCTCCTGCGACTGGGCCCGCAGGACCACGATCTCGGCCTCGAGCCGGTCGCGCTGGCCGTCGTCCAAGACCTCGAGGGCGAGCCTGGCGGTGCGGTCGAGCCCCTCGGGGACGTCGAAGTGAACGATGGCGGGCGACTCGCCGCGGATCCGCGCCTCGACCGGGCGACCGTCCAGGGTCACGGACGCGACGCGGGCCGGGCGGGGTTCGCGGCCCTGGGCGGTGCGGGCGCTGACGCGGACGGCGGCCGGGAGACCGCTGCGGACCTGCTCGCCGCCGACCAGCAGCCAGGTCGTGACGTCGGGCTGGCGCTCGAGGCCGAAGTAGACCGCGCCGAGCACCAGCATGGCCGCGACGAACGAGCCGTAGACGGCGATCCGGAACCCGCGGCGGTCCACGAGGCGGACCCAGGCCCCCCGCCGCGGCGTCGAGCGAGGGGAGGGCGCGGCTACGACCGCTTCTCCGTGATGCCGATGACCGGCGTCGCCTGGAGGTCCTCGAGCAGCTGCTTGACGGACTTGTCGAAGTCCTCGCGATGCTCGGCGGCGATGGGGTCGGCCTCGGCCGCGTGCAGGCGCAGCGGGTTCACGAGCCGTCCCTTGTGGCGCAGGCTGAAGAGCAGCTGGGGCTCGTCGGCCTTGCCGCTCTGGCCGATGGTGCCGATCTCGGTCTTCTGGTGGATGTGGGCGCCCACCTTGATGCCGCGGCCCAGCTTGCCCAGGTGGCCGTAGGTGCTGGTGTAGCCGTTGTCGTGCTTGATGGTGACGGTGGTTCCGAGCGTGCCGCTGTCACCCACGAAGGCGACCGTGCCGCCGGCGACCGCCCAGACGGGCGTGCCGGCCTTGGCGGTATAGACGACCGGCGAGGCCTTCTTGAGGTTCGCGCGGATGCCGCTGGTCGCGCCGGCGCTGACGCGCGTGTACTTGAGCGGGCTCTTGAGGAAGTCCTTGCGGGCCGCGCGACCGTCGGCCGTGTAGTAGCCTTCGTTGCCGTCGGGGTCGCGGTAGTGGACCAGGCGGTGGCGGCCGAACTTGCCGTTGTACTCGGCGCCCAGGACGCGGCCGTACTTGAGGAACTTACCGTCGACGGAGATCTTCTCGACGATGACCCGCAGCTCGTCGCCGGTGCGGACGTCCTGGAAGAAGTCGACGTCCCAGGCGAACAGATCGATGAAGATGCTGGCGAGCTGGCTGCCCTCGCCGCAGCGGGTCAGCGACTCGTACAGGCTGGACTTGATGGCGCAGCCGATGCGAGCCAACTCGACGCGGGTCGGCACGGCCTTCTTGCGCGCCTCGTAGGAGCCCGTCGAGGCGAGGGCGACCTCGTAGACGTCCAGCGGCGACTGGACGTAGGTGAACTTGCGGACCTGGCCCTCGTCGTCGACCCAGGCCTCGAAGGTGTTGCCGACCTGCGCGCTGCGGAAGTCGAAGACCTCCTCCATGGCGCGGACGAGCGGCAGGGCCGTCCGGCTGTCGATGCCCTCTTGCTGCAAGGCCTTGAGGACCGTCTGGCCCCTCTTCAGCTTGCCCGCGACCTTGCGTCCGACCGGCTCGCCGAAGTCGTCGCGCTCCTCGGGGGTGCCGCGCAGCTCGGGCGCCGCGCCCGGGGCCGCCGGGGCGTCGAGGCCGGGCGCGCCGGGGGCGGGCACCTGGACGGGGCCTGGGCCGACCGCGTTGCTGGGCGCCTGGATGCGCTCCTCGAGGGTCGGCGGGGCTACGTCACCGGAATCATGGAAAAAGAGGAAATAATTGACCGTGCACAGGGCCAGCACGACAATCGCTGCGCTCCCCTTGGACGGGCCCGGCCCGCGGCGGCGGCCGCGGCGGTTTCCGTTTCGGACGAGCATAGGCTTGTCGAGGTACATCGGCTGACTTCCCGATCTCCGTCTGGTGTCTCGACGCCCGCTGGGGCCGGATGGCTCCGGTCCGAGGGGGCGGCCGCGCTGAGGCGTGAGGTGGCGAGTAGCATGCGGGTTTTGAGGGTGTCAACCCGTAGCTGAGCGCCTCAGGCGGCGGGACTGTCACCACGACTGAGCCGGATCGCAAGCTCTAGAGCGCGGATCATGCTGGTCGGGTCGGCCACGCCGCGCCCGGCGATGTCCCAGGCCGGGCCGTGGTCGGGGCTGGTCCGGGGGCGCGGCAGGCCGAGAGTGACGTTCACGCCGTCGGCGAAGTGCAGGAGTTTGAACGGGATCAGCGCCTGGTCGTGGTAGCCGCAGACCACCGCGTCGAAGGCCCCCTCGTGGACGGCCTTGTGGAACACGGTGTCGGGTGACCAAGGGCCCGAGGCGTCAATATCAGCCTCTTGCAGTGCGGAAACCGCTGGTTTCATCAGGCGTTCTTCCTCGTCGCCGAAGAGCCCGCCGTCGCCCGCGTGCGGGTTGAGCCCCGCGAAGGCCAGGCGAGGCCGGGCGATTCCGAAGCCGCGACGCAGGGATCGGTCGACGAGCCGGCCGATCCGGACGAGCTCGTCCACCGTGAGCAGCGCTGCGACGTCGCGCAGGGCGACGTGGGTCGTCACCGGGACGACGCGCAGGCGCGGCCCCGCCAGCATCATCGCGAAGTCGTGGGTGTTGAGCCGCTGGGCGTACAACTCGGTGTGCCCGGGGAACTCGCCGCCGAAGGTCGCCTTGCCCACGGGCCCCGTGACCACGGCGTCGATGGCGCCGGTGGCGAGGTCGGCGGCGGAGCGCTCGATGGCCTCGCGGGCCGCGCCCGGGCCGTCGGTGGGGACGAACTCGGCCGGGCAGCCCTCGAACAGCCCGGGGTCTCCGTAGATGACGAATTGGACGCGGGGTTCGGCGGGGCCGACCCGCGCGATGGCGGCCCGGAGGATCTCGGGTCCGATGCCCGTGGGATCCCCCATCGTCAGGCCTACGCGCCGCGGCGCCGATCCGTCACTCACTCGGGGCTCTCGGCGTCCGTGCCCTCGGGCGCCTCCGACTCCGTGCCCTCGGGCGCCTCCGACTCCGTGCCCTCGGGCGCCTCCGACTCCGTGCCCTCGGGCGCCTCCGACTCCGTGCCCTCGGGCGCCTCCGAATCCGGCGCGGGCGCAGCGTCCGCGGGGGCCGGCGTCGCCGCCGCGCCCTGGGCCGGCATCACCTTCACGAAGGCGCCGCCGCGCAGCTCCTTGACCCACTGCTCGTAGAGCCGCTCGAGCTCGCGCTCGCGCAGCCGGTAGCGGATCTGGCGCAGGATGGTCTCGCGCTGCTCGGCGTCGACTTGTTCGGTGCGCGTGTCGATGAGCTTGATGAGGTGGAAGCCGAACTCGGTGCGCACGGGCGCCGAGACCTCGCCCTTGGCCAGGGCGTAGGCGGCGTCCTCGAAGGCCGGGACGAGGTCGCCGCGCGAGAACCAGCCCAGGTCGCCGCCCGCCTGGGCGTTGTTGTCGGCGCTGTGGCGCCGCGCGAGGTCCTCGAAGCTCTGCTGCCCCGAGACCGCCTGCTCGCGGATGGCCTCCATCTTGGCCTTGATGTCGGCCTCCTCGGCCGCCGACGCGAACTCGGGCACCCGGACGAGGATGTGGGCGGCCCGGCGCTCCTCGACCGCCTTGCCGGCGCCGAACTGCTCGGCGAAGACCCGCTCGACCTCGGCCTCGTCGATCTGGACGCGCGAGCCGACCCGGATGCCGATGGCCTGGTTCTTGAGCAGCTCCCGCTCGGCGTGGCGGCGGTAGTCGGCGAGCGACTCGAAGCCGAGGCGCTTGACGGCCTCCTCGAGCTCGGCGTCCGACCAGGCGTTCTGCTTCTTCACCCGCGCGAGCTGGGCGTCGACCTGCTCGGGTGCCACCTCGAGCTTGAGCTTTTTGGCCTCGTCCCGGATGAGCAGGTCGTTGACCAGGTTGTCGAGGGCCTCGCGCTCGAGCTGCACGAGCTCGTGCTGCGTCAGACCGCCGGTCCGCATGGCCTGGGCGACGAAGGGAGCCAGGGCGCGCTCGAGCTCGAAGCTGGTCACCGGCTCGACGTTGACCACGGCGATGATGCGGTCGACGACCCGTCCGCCGGGGGGCGGCCAGGGCTCGGTGGTCTCGACGGCGTGGGCCACGGGCGCCGCGGTCAGGGCGGCGGCCGAAAGGGCCGCCAGCTTCAGCCAGCGGGGGGCCGAGCGAAAGGTCATGGGGTCTCCTGGGTGGTCGCCGAGGGCGGCGCCGAGGGGGGCGGGGTTTCGGGAGCCGCCGAGCCGCTCGAGGTCGAGCCCGACCCGCCGCTCGAGGCCTTGCGATCGCGCGCCATGAGGTCCTGCACCTCCTGGGGTGACAGGTTGGGCTTCTTGGCGTTGACGTCGAGCGGGATCTCTCGGCCGGCGTTGGACTTGCCGGGCGGCCGGGTCGTGACCAGGCCGCGCCGCAGACGCTCGTCGCTGAGGTGGGGGGTGCGCGGCGTGGCGCCGGCGGCGGGCTGGCCCGCGGCAGGGGCGGGGAGCGCGTCGAGGCGGTCGGCGAGGATCTCGACCTTGGTCTTCGCCATCAGCGCGTCGATGTAATCCTGCCGCACCTGCGCCTGCTTCTCGCGAAACAGGGCGTTCTGGATGTCCAGCCGGGCCTCCTGGAGGGTCCGCGTCGTGGCGGGCCGCACCTGGGTGACCTGGACGACCGCGAAGCGACCGTCGCCCAGCGGGAACGGCGCCGAGACGTCCCCGACCCCGTCGACCGCGAAGGCCTGCTTGACCACCGACCCCGGCACGCCCTCGGGCGGCGCCCCTTCGGCCGTGAGCCAGCCGATGTCGCCCTTTCGGGCGGCCGTGGCCTCGTCCTTGGAGCGCACGCGGACGAAGTCGCCGAAGATCTGGCGCGCCTCCTTGGGCGTGGCCTCGATGGTCTTGGCGAGCACCGCGTGGACCTCGGCGGCCTCGTCCGCCGTCGGCAGCACCAGCACGGCGGCCCGGCGGCGCTCGGGCTGCACGAAGTCGTCGCGCTTGTCTTCGTACCACGCCGCGATCTCGGCCTCGGTGATGTCGGCCATGGTCGGCCCGGACCTCACCACGTCCTCGAGCAGCGCGCGGGCGAGCGCGTCCTTCCAGGCCTCCTGGACCCTGGGCTGCTGGTCGAGCCCCTGGCGCTTGGCCTCGGCCGCTATGACCTCGAACTGGACCATCGCCCGCAGCAGCTCCTCTCGGTTCGCCTGCGACGCGTAGCGCGCCTGCATGTGGGGCGGCTGCTGGCGAATGCGCGCCGCGACGTCGGCCAGCGTGATGCGGTGCTCGCCGAAGCGCGCCACCTCGACGTTGGCGATCTCGGGCGGGAGATCCGTCGCCGCGGCGCTGGCCGCCACGGCCGCCTGGCCGTCGGTCACGGCCTTCCGGGCCTGCTCGGCCCGCTCGGCGGCCTCGGCGCGGCGCGCGGTGACCACGTCGGCCTTGTCCGGCTTGCATCCAGCGACCAGCCCGAGCAGGGCGAGGGCGCTCAGGCCCGTCCCGATGGCAATCCTCATGCTTGGCTCTGCTCCCGGCCCTCAGGCCTGCGGTCGATGATGGGGCGGCGCGCCGGGCGGCGCCTTGTCGGAGGGCCGGGCCCGGGCAAGGAACGCGCGCAGGTCCCGCAGGATTTCCCGCAGCGGCTCGAGACCACGCGCCCACTCGCCCTGCGAGACGGATCGGATCATCTGTCCCTCGGGGGTCAGGCGCAGGCGTCCGCCGGCGCCGTTCACGAGGCGCGTCAACAGATCCGGCGTCCACACGCCGTGCTCGGCGACCCCGAAGCTCATGCGTGCGCTGGAGTATCCGACGGAGCTGAGGCCGAGCTCGCGGGCCTCGATCTTCACGGCCATCAGCTCGACCAGGTTCGCGACCGGCTGGGGCGCCTTGCCATAGCGGTCGATGGCATCGTGGTACACGGCGAACAGCTCGTCCACGTTCTTCGCGCCGGCCAGCTGCTTGTACAGCCGCAGCCTCAGGGTCGTGTCGGGCAGCCAGCGCTCGGGGATGCGGCCCTCGACCGAGACCTTCAGCTCGGGATCCGGCAGCTCGCGGCGGGGCGCCGCCTCGTCGGCCCCGCCGGACAGGCCCTCTTCCCTGAGGTCTTCGATGGCCTGCTGCAGCAGCTCGATGTAGGCGTCGTAGCCGACCGCCTCGATCTGCCCGCTCTGGTCCGCGCCCAGGAGGTCGCCGGAGCCGCGGATGTCCAGGTCGTACGAGGCGATCTGGAAGCCGCTGCCCAGCTCGGTGAAGCGCTGGATGGCCGCGATGCGCTGCTGCGCGTCGCCGCTGAGGTTCTGCGGGGCCGGGATGAGCAGGTAGCAGTAGGCGCGCTCGCTGGAGCGCCCGACCCGGCCGCGCAGCTGATAGAGCTGCGCGAGGCCGAACCGGTCGGCGCGGTTGATGATCATCGTGTTGGCGTTGGGGATGTCGATGCCGCTCTCGATGATGGTCGTGCACACGAGCACGTTCGCCTCGCCGCGCATGAAGCGCATCATCACCTCTTCGAGGCGCGTGCGGTCCATCTGGCCATGGCCGACGATGACGCGCGCGCCGGGGACGAGGCGCCCGATGAGCTCGGCGTGCTTGTCGATGTCCTCGACGCGGTTGTGGACGTAGTAGACCTGCCCGCCGCGCTTGAGCTCGCCCTCGATCGCCTCGGCGACGATCTCCTCGTTGGGCTGCGCCACCATGGTGCGGATCGCCAGGCGGTCGGCCGGCGGCGTCTGGATGAGGGAGATGTCGCGCAGACCCGACAGCGCCAGGTTGAGCGTGCGCGGGATGGGCGTCGCGGTCAGCGTCAGCACGTCCACGTTGGCGCGCACCTCCTTCAGACGCTCCTTGTGCGACACGCCGAAGCGGTGCTCCTCGTCGACGACCAGCAGGCCGAGGTCGCGGAAGACGACGTCCTTGGACAGCAGCCGGTGGGTGCCGATGAGGATGTCCACGTCGCCGCGCTTGACGCGATCGAGGACCTCCTTGGACTCCTTGCTCGAGCGCGAGCTGCTGAGGACCTCGATGTTGACGGGCAGGCCGTCGAAGCGCCGGACGAAGCTGAGGCGGTGCTGCTCGGCCAGCACCACGGTCGGCACCAGGAGCGCCACCTGCTTGCCGTCGAGGACGGCCTTGGCGGCCGCGCGCATCGCCACCTCGGTCTTGCCGAAGCCGACGTCGCCGCACACGAGGCGGTCCATCGGCCGGGCGCGCTGCATGTCCTCGAGCACCTCCTCGATGGCCTTGTGCTGGTCCGGCGTCTCGTCGTACGGGAACGCCGCCTCGAAGCGCGAGAAGTACTCGCCGGGCGGCGAGAAGGCGTACCCCTGGCGGAGCTCTCGCTCGGCGTAGATCTTGAGCAGCTGCTTGGCGATGTCGCGGACGGCCTTCTTGACGCGCGACTTGGTCCGCTGCCACCCCGTGCCGCCGAGCTTGTCGAGCGGCGGCGCGCCCGAGTCGCCGGGCGTGTGCCGCGAGACGAGGTGCAGCTTGTCGACCGGGACGAAGAGCTTGTTGTGGCCCGAGTACTCGATGACCAGGAAGTCGGTCTCGATGTTGCCGACCGCCGTCTTGGTCAGGCCCACGTACCGCCCGATGCCGTGCATCAGGTGGACCACGTAGTCGCCTTCCTTGAGGTCGCGCCAGCTGGCCAGCGCCGCCTCGGAGGGCGCGCCGCGTCGCACGGCGCGGCGGCGGGCCTTCTTGCCCAGGATCTCGGTCTCGTCGAGGATCACCAGGCCCAGGTCGGGCGACCGGAAGCCCTGCCCCGGGTCGCCGACGAAGAGGTCCACCTCGGCGTCCGAGGCGCGTAGCGCCGTCACCAGCCCCAGGTGGAAGTCGCCCTGGTGGCGCGCGACCTTCAGCCCGTAGTGGCCCAGCAGCCCCTTGATGCGCTCGGCCCCGCCCTCGGTGTGCGAGCACACGACCACCGGCCAGCCCTGCTCGCGCCACTCGCGCACGCGCCGGGTCAGGGGGGCCAGCACCTGGTCCTCGCCCGCGCGCGTCGCGGCCTCGATCTCTCGCCGGACGTCGGCGTTGTCGACCACGTCCCAGCGCACCGCCTCGGCGCCGTCGCCCACCATCTCGAACGGCAGCAGGCGCCCGGCGACGACCCGATCGAGCCGGGCCAGCGCCTCGTCGGCCTCGAGGTACAGCGCCTCGGCGCGGTAGGCCAGGTCGGCGCCGCCGGCCCGCGCGCGCTCGGCCCGCTTGGCGACGTCCTCCCAGCGCTCCGTCAGGATGGCGCGGCAGCGGTCGGGGTCCTCGACGAACCACAGCGCGTCGCGCGGCGCGAGGTCGAACAGGGTCTCGAGCTGGTCGTAGAAGGCGGGGAGCAGCTCCTCCATCCCCACGCCGAGGATGCCGTTCTGGATGTCCTCGGCGACCGCGCGCGCGCGCGAGGTGGGGATGTGCAGCTCGTCGGCGAGGTCGTGGATGGCGTTGCGGGCGCGCCGCATCGACGCGTCCGTGAAGAGGATGTCGCGCGCCGGCCCGACGACGATCTCGGAGACCGGGTCGGTGGTCTGCTGCGTGGCCGGGTCGAAGAAGCGGAGGCTGTCGACCTCGTCGCCCCACAGATCGATGCGGACGGGCAGGTCGTACAGCGGCGTGTAGACGTCCACGATGCCGCCGCGGACGGCGAAGCTGCCCGGGTCTTCGACGGCCGGGACGCCGTGGTAGCCGGCGCCGGCCAAGAACGAGAGCAGCCCGTCGCGGTCGAGCGTGTCGCCGACCGAGACGATCCAGGCGCTGTCGGTCAGGGCCGAGCGCGGCATCACGCGGTCGAGCAGCGCGCGGGCCGGGATGACCAGGGCGGCGACGTCCAGGCCGTTGACCACGCGGAAGAGGCTGGCGACGCGATCCATGACGTGGACGCGCGAGGGGCTCATCCCGGAAAAGGGCGTGTGGTCCAGGCCGCGGAACAGGACCACCGGGTCGAGCTGGCCCTGGGGCGGCTCGAAGAAGTCGAGGCCGGCGCGCAGCTCGGCGGCGCGGTCGTCGTCGGGCGTCACCACCACCAGCGGGCGCGGGCGCTTGTCACGGAGGGCCGCCAGGACGAAGCCCGCGAAGCCGCCGCTGGCCCCGACGACGTCCGCCGGGCGGCCGGCGTCGATGGCCTGGACCAGCTGCTCGAGGCGGCGTGAGGTCGGCGCGACCGGGACTCGGTCGTTCGTGTGCGGGCCGGACAACGGAGGCTCCTTCGGGGCGCGAGGTCCACCGGATGAATGGGGGGCGCGCAACCTAGTCACATCCGTTCAGTCATTCAAGGCCCTGGTCGGCAGAAAGTGCGCGGCGCCCGCCCGGTGAGCCTCGTTCCACGCGCCTCACTCGGTGCGCCTCACTCAGTACGATAGTCGACCTGCTCGACCGACTTCACCCGCGCCCACGTCCGCAGCGGCTCGGCGAGGTCCTTGGCGGTGGCGACCACGACGACGACCACCTGGTCGGGCGTCAGGTGGCGGCGGATCGCGGCGTTGACCTGCTCGGGCGTGACGGCGTCGACCAGCGCACGGAAGCGCTCGACCCAGTCCGCCGGGCGACCTTGCAGGTGGGCGCCCAGCAGCTCGTTCAGGCGCTTGTCCGCCGTGTCGATGGCGAAGGCGTGGCCGTTGACGAGGTAGCTCTTGGCGAAGGCGACCTCGTCGGCCGTGACGCCGTCCTTCACCAGCGCGGCGAACAGCTCGTCGGCGAGCTGGATGGCCGGCAGGGTGTCCCCGATGGCGGGGTAGAAGCGGATGGTGAAGGTCCCGAGGTGGCGGTCGGTGCTGAGGTAGCTGTAGGCGCCGTAGGACCAGCCGCGCTTTTCGCGGATCTCGTGGCTGAGCTTGGCCGTGAAGGTGCCGCCGAACAGGGTGTGGGCGACCAGGAGCGGCACGAAGTCGGGGTGGTTGGCGTCCAGGGTCGGGTGGCCGATGTAGACCTGCGTCTGGCTGCGCTCGGGCTTGTCGACGATGAGGGCGCCGTAGGCCGCCGGGGGCGTCGCCGGCGGGACCGGCATCGCGCTGGCCGGGGCGTCGGGCAGGCGGGCCGCGGTGCGCTCGAGGAAGGTGGCCACGCGCGCGCGGTCGGCGTCACCCGAGACGCCGAGCACCGCGCCGCCCCGCTTGAAGTGGGCGCGGTAGAAGTCGACGACGTCCTGGCGGGAGATGGCGGCGATGGTCTTCGAGGTGCCCTTGAGCGGGCGGCCGTAGGGGTGGCCGGCGAAGAGGCGCTTGACGAAGAAGCGCTGGCCGAGGGCCGAGTCGTTGTCCTGGACCTGCGCCAGCTCGGCCAGGGTCTGCCGCTTGAGCTTGTCCAGCTCGTCCAGAGGGAAGGTCGGCTCGGCCAGGACCGTGCCGAGCAGCGCCTCGAAGGCGTCGAGGTTGCGCGTGAGCGCGTCGCCCGTCAGCGTCGTGGTGTCGCGGCCGGTCGACACGGACAGGTGCGAGCCCAGGAAGTCGAGCTCGTCGGCGATGGTCTCCTGCGTGAGCTGGCCGGCGCCGCGCGTCAGCATCTGCCCCGTCAGGTAGGCCAGCCCCTCCTTGCCCGGCGGGTCGAGCAGCGAGCCGACCCGCAGCGTCAGCGACCAGGTCGAGATGGGCCGCGTCGGGTCGGGGACGTGGATGACGTCCACGCCGCCGAGGGTGTCGACGCTGGAGGGGCGGCTCTCGGTAGGCTGCGTCACGGTCGGGGACTCCGGGGACGGGCGCTTGGGGGGCGCGGCGAGGGGGGCGCGCGCGGCGAAGGCCAGGAAGGCGCAGCCGACCGTGGCGATCTCCATCAGGCGCGTGGTGGATGGCCAGGACAGCATCGGGTTCGGCTCAGTCGGCCAGCGCGTCGGGGGCGTCCGGCGTCTCCCCGTCCTCGGCGGCCTCGGGTTGCGGACGGGCGGCGAGCACGGTCCGGTTCTCGCGCCGCAGCACCTTGCGGGCGACCGCCAGCACGTCGTCGGCCGTGACCTTCCGCAGGGCCTCCATCTCGGCGATGAAGCGCTTGTAGTCGCCCGCCGTGGTCTCGGCGTCGCCCAGAGCGCGGGCGCGGCTTCCGACGTCGGCCAGGCTGCGCAGGAAGCTCGCCTCGAGGCCGTTCTTGGCCTTGTCGAGCTCACGCGCGGTGACCGGCTCGCGGGTGACCCGCTCGAGCGCCTCGTCCATGGCGCGCTCGGCGTCGGCCAGCGCCTTGCCCGGCTGCATCGTCACGCCGATCTCGTACAGCCCCGGCATCGCCCAGCTCGGTGCGTAGCCGCCGACGTCGCTGGCCAGCTCGAGGTCGGTCACCAGCAGCTTGTGCAGGCGCGCCGACTCGCCGCCGACCAGGATCTCGTTGAGCACCACCAGCGGCGCATGGCCCGGGTCCGTGATGGCCGGCGCGTGCCACGCGTAGATGCCCTTCTCGGCGGCGATGGCCAGCTCGAGCACCTTGCGCTTTTCGGCCTTCTGCGGCGGCTCGACCTTCACGTCCTCGGCCGGGACCGGCTGCGCCTGCAGGTGGCCGTAGTACTTCTGGATCGTCCGCAGCGCCTCGGGGCCGTCGACGTCGCCCACCAGCACCACCGTCGCGTTGTTCGGCGCGTAGTACAGGCGATAGAACTCGAGGCAGTCCTCGAGGGTGATGGCCTCGATGTCCTTCATCCAGCCGATGGTCGGCCACCCGTAGGTGTGGACGTCGTAGGCCAGGGCGTACAGCTCCTCGTACATGCGGCCGTCGGGGTCGTTGTCGACCCGCAGCAGCCGCTCGTTCTTGACCACCTCGCGCTCGCTCTCGAGCTGCTGGGCGTTCAGGATCATGTGCTCCATGCGGTCAGCCTCGAGGCTCGCCACGAGGTCCAGGTTCCCGGCCGGGAGCTTCTCCTTGTAATAGGTCCAGTCGACCCAGGTCGCCGCGTTGGTCTGGGCGCCGTGCTTCTCCATGACCTGGTCGAACTCGCCGTCCGCCATGTTCTTGGTGGCCTTGAACATGAGGTGCTCGAACAGGTGGGCGATGCCGGTGCGGCCCTCCTTCTCGTGGCGCGACCCGACCCGGAACCACGTGTGGTACGAGAACACGGGCGCGGCGTGGTCCTCCCACAGGATGACCGTCAGGCCGTTGCCCATGCGGAACTTGTCGATGTGGGCCGGCCCGAGGGTGAGCCGGTCGACCCGCTCGAGGCGCGCGGTGGGCGCCTGGTCCCGGTTCAGCTCGACCAGCGTGGCGTCGTCGACGCCCAGGGCCGTGCTCGTCACCGTCATCGTCGTCATGAGGATCCCCAAAAGGCCGGTCGCTCGGGTCCGCGTCCACCACATGAGGCAGGGACGCTAATGGACCTCGGGCGGGGCGGCAAGCCCGGGGTGCGCGCGCTGCAGGAGCCGTGGGGGCCGCGCTACCAGCTGGCGCCGAGGCGGGTCCTGACGTCCCACAGGGCCGGGAAGAAGCGCTTGCCCAGCGTTGTGCGCAGGTAGGCGGCGCCGGGGCTGCCGCCCGTGCCGATCTTGGCCCCGATGACGCGCTCGACCATCTGGACGTGGCGGAAGCGCCAGGTCTGGAAGAGCTCGTCGTACTCGATGAGGTACTCGCAGGTCAGGTAGAGGTCGTAGTGCCGCGCGGTGTCGCTGTAGATGCCGTGCAGGGCGTCGACGACCCGGGCGGCGTCGGGCGAGTCGGGCTCGGGGGCGGCGTCGGGGACGTCGAAGCCGCGGCGGGCGAGGGCGCCGAGGAAGGCGTCGTAGACGGAGCGGCCGGCCAGGCGCCGCTCGAGGCGCTCGCGGGCGGGCTGCACCTCGCGGTGGAGCTTGAGGTAGCGCGGGTCCTTGATGCCGCTCAGGGCCTCGAGCTCGCGGAACTGGGCGCTCTGGAAGCCGCTGGCCGGGTTGAGCAGGCTGCGGAAGGCGTTGAAGTCCTGCGGGGTCATGGTCTCGAGGACCAGGATCTGCTCGACGAGGACGCGCTGGATGGCCGTGACCCGGTGGAAGATCTTGTGGGTCGCGAGGATGGCGTCCTGGTCGAAGGCGGCCACCGCGCCGTCGAGCTCGTGCAGGAGCTGCTTGAACCAGAGCTCGTGGACCTGGTGGATGAGGATGAAGAGCAGCTCGTCGTGGTGCTCGGGGCGCGACAGCGGCGTCTGGAGCGCGAGGAGCTCCTCGACGCGCAGGTATGAGCCGTAGGTCACGCCCTCGCGCGGCGGGTCGGGCGGGAAGCTGGGGGACGCGGGGTCGAAGGGCTCGGTCATGCGGTCACCGGGCGCGCGGTCCCCGACGCGGCAGGGGCGGGCGCGCTATGCGAAGCGGGCGTCGGACATCGCGAGGCGCTCGGCCTCCTTGATGATGTGGTCGGCCACGGTCGTGATGGCCTCGGCGCCGAACTCGTCGGCGAAGAGGTAGGGGATCTCGACGGCGGGCATCTTCACGCGAAGGCGCAGCTCGTCGAGGTAGAACTCCTGCAGGGCGCGGCGCTCGGCCATCGACGAGGCGCAGTCGAGGGCGCCGTGCACGAGGGCGGCGTTGCGCGGGGTCTCGTCGCGCAGCGTGGCGAGCAGCTCGCGCTCGCGGTCGTTGGCGATGGACGGCCACACCCGGTTGACGAAGAGGTACCCCTTGGGGATGCCCAGGACCGTGTCGATCTGGTGCTGGAGATCGAGGGTCTCTCGGACGGGCATCTCCTCGGGCAGGGTCACGATGTTCATGACGGTGCGGCGTGGGTCCGTCAGCAGATCCTGCATCAGCCGCGTCTCGTCGGCCATCGGCCCCGACGTGATGACCTCGAGGATGACCTGCGGCAGGCGCAGGAGGCTCACGCCGTGGCCGGTGGCCGGCGCGTCCACGATGATCATGTCCCAGACGGGCCGCCCGGCGCGGTCGCGCTCGCGCTCGAGGTTGAAGGCCTTGCCGAGCAGCAGCAGCTCGTTCATGCCGGGGATCATGCGCAGCAGGCGCTTCATCGCCTCGTTCTCGAAGATCATCTCGAAGATCTTCTCGAACCTCAGCTTCATCAGGCCGTACTCGCGCAGGGCGGGCTCGGGGCTGATGTTGATGCTGTACAGGTTCTTCGCGATGAGCTGGGGCGTGTAGCCGCCGGGCGCCTTGCCGAAGAACAGGGGCGCCTTCTCGCGCGTGTTGAGCTCGGCGATGATGGTGCGCTTGCCCCGCCGCGCGGCGGCGAGGCCCAGAGCGGCGCAGAGCGTGCTCTTTCCGACGCCGCCCTTGCCCGCGACGATCACGAAGCGTTTCTGAAAGAAGCTGGCTTCCATGGGCGAGCGCACCATAGAGGCAAGCGCCCGCGACGGCAACGACTACCGCGCGGGCCGCCGGCGTCGGTCATCCGGCGGCTTCGGGCCCAGCGGCCGGCGCCCGAGGGGTGACCCGTGGGTTGAAATGCCCGCGCGCGTGGGCTACTGAGCCCCCGCCCCGTCTCAGCGGTCCGACCGAGCGACGGGGCCCCAGCCGTAGAGGTCGCCGCATGTATCGTCCCCTCGTCGTCGCGCTCGCGCTCGCCGCCCTGTCCGCCAGCGGCTGCAACAAGCCCCGCAAGGTCGTGCTGACCAAGCAGCAGAGCGAGCAGATCCAGCAGTCCATCCTGAGCGAGGCGCCCACCCCGCAGAAGCCCATCGGGGCCGTGTTCGACGGCGGCATCGAGCTCATCGGCGTCGATCTGTCGGCCGCCACGGTCAAGGCGGGCGAGAGCTTCGACGTGACCTGGTACTGGAAGGCCGGCCAGACCTCGGCCGACGCCGGGTGGAAGCTCTTCGTGCACTTCGAGGCGCCGGGCAAGCGGCGCACGACCCACGACCACCACGCCATCGGAGAGCTGCACCCCATCGCGCGCTGGGAGCCGGGGCAGATCATCAAGGACGTGCAGCGCATCAGCGTCCCCAAGGACTTCCCGAACGGCGAGGCCAAGCTGTACGTCGGCGTCTTCGACGAGAAGGCCTACCGCGAGCGGCAGCAGAACGTCCGCATGACGGTCACCAACGCCGACCCGAGCAAGGTGGTCCTCGACGGCGACGGGCGCCTGCTGGGCGGCGTCATCACCGTCGAAGGCTCGACCGCGCCGGCCGCGGGCAAGAAGGCCGAGGCCGCGCGCCGCCACGCCGCCCCCAAGGCCACCGGGCCCATCACCATCGACGGCAAGCTCGACGAGGAGTCCTGGCGCCGCGCCCGACCGACGCAGCCCTTCGTGCAGCCGCACGGGCAGCGCCTCGAGCCGCGCTACCTGACCCAGGCCCGCATGACCTGGGACGACCAGCACCTGTACGTCGCCTTCGTGAGCCGCGACGACGACATCTGGAACGACCAGACCGGCCGCGACGCGACCCTGTGGAAGCAGGACGTGGTCGAGATCTACCTCGACCCGGGCGAGGACGGCCGCGACTACGTCGAGCTGCAGGTCTCGCCCACCGGCGAGATCTTCGACGCCCACTTCTCGACCCGCCGCCAGCCCGACTGGCCCGAGGCCGCGCGCCGCCTGACGCTGAGCGGCATGAAGGTCGCCATCGACGCGCAGGGCTCGGTCAACAGCCGCGACGGCGACGCCGACAAGATGTGGACGGCCGAGATCGCCATCCCCTGGGCCGAGCTGCCCGGCGTGGAGGGCGCGCCGGCCGTCGGCGCCACCTGGGGCGTGAACTTCTACCGCATCGACGTCGCCTCGCCGTCGCGCGGCGGCTTCATGGGCGCCTGGGCGCCCGCGGGCGGCGACTTCCACAACACGGCGGCCTTCGGCAAGGTCTCGTTCGTCGAGAACACGCCGCGCGCCGCCATCCGCGGGCGCGTGTCGCAGGACGGCCCGAAGGGGGACGACGAGCCCGAGGGTGAGGCGCCCGCCGAGCCGAAGTCGGGGACCGTCGCGCCGGGCGAGGGCCAGGGCGAGGAGAAGGCTCCGGCCGGCGAAGCCCCGTCGGCGCCGACGCCCTGACGCGTGGCCGCCTCCGAGCACAGAGCCCCCGATCTGGCGCGCCTCGAGCGCATCATGGCGCGCCTGCGGGGCGAGGGCGGCTGCCCGTGGGACCGCGAGCAGACGCTCGCGTCGCTGCAGCGCTATCTGGTCGAGGAGGCCTACGAGGTCCTCGACGTGATGGCGGGCGAGGACCCGGCCGAGCACCGCGAGGAGCTGGGCGATCTGCTGTTCCAGATCGTGTTCCAGTCGCAGATCCGCCGCGAGCAGGGCGCCTTCGTCCTGGCTGACGTGGTCGACGACATCAGCGACAAGCTCGAGCGGCGCCACCCGCACGTCTTCGGTGACGAGTCGGCGGCCGACGCCGGCGCGGTCGCGGCCCGCTGGGAAGAGCTCAAGAAGGCCGAGGGCAAGGGCACCTTCGACGGCATCCCGCGGGCGCTGCCGGCGCTGATGCGGGCCGAGAAGGTCGGCAAGAAGGCCTCGCGCCTGGGCTTCGACTGGCCGGACGTCGAGGGGCCGCTCGCCAAGCTGGACGAGGAGCTGGCCGAGCTGCGGCAGGCCATCGCCAGCGGAGACGCCACGGCCGCCGCCGCCGAGCTGGGCGATCTGCTGTTCAGCGTGGTCAACGTCGCCCGGCACCTGAAGGCCGACCCCGAGGCCGCGCTCGATCGCACCACCGAGCGGTTCCTCGCGCGCTTCCGCTACATCGAGCGGCGCCTCGCCGAGACCGGCCGCCGCCCCGAGGACACGAGCCTCGACGCGCTCGACGCCCTGTGGAACGAAGCGAAGGCCGCGCTCGCCGGCGGGACGGCGCCCGAGGGCGCCTGACTCCGCTGCGGGCGCCCGCCCTCTGTACGACGCCGTCCGAGGTCCGTCCGTGACGACCGAACCGACGCCCCAGGCCGACGGGCACGCCGCCCGACGCCGATCGCTGCTCCGGTCCGCCGGCGTGATGACGGTCATGACCCTCGTCAGCCGCGTGCTGGGCCTGGTCCGCGAGCAGGTGCGCGCGCTCTACCTCGGGACCGGGGCCGCCTCGGACGCCTTCGGGCTGGCCAGCACCATCCCGAACCTGTTCCGGCAGCTGGTCGCCGAAGGCGCGATGACCGCCGCCTTCCTGCCGGTCTTCACCGAGTACCTGAAGAAGGCGGGCGCCCGCGAGACGCGCGAGTTCCTGTCGCGCTTTCTGACCCTGCTGACCCTGGCGGTGACGGGGCTCACCGTCCTGGGCATCGTCCTGACGCCCTGGATCATCGAGACCTTCTTCGCGGGCCTGGGTGAGGTCGAGCTGACCATCACCCTGACCCAGCTGATGTGGCCCTACCTGCTGTTCGTCACGCTGGCGGCCGCCTTCCAGGCCATCCTCAACGCCCACAAGATCTTCGGCCCCTCGGCCTTCACCCCGGTGCTGCTGAACCTGTGCATCATCGGCTTCGGCGTCGCGCTGGCGCACCAGTTCGACAACGCCGCCTACGGCCTGGTCATCGGCTTCGTCGTGGGCGGCGTCGTCCAGATGGCCTTTCAGATCCCGTACATCTCGCGCCACACCGCGGTGCGCGTCCGCCCCGACTTCCACTTCCGCGACCCGGGCGTCCGCCGCGTCCTCGTCACCATGGCGCCGGGGGTCTTCGCGGCGGGCATCTACCAGATCAACGTCTTCGTCAGCCAGCTCATCGCCTCGACCCTGCGCGACGGCGCCATCGCCGCCCTCCAGTACAGCATCCGCTTGCAGGAGCTGGTCCTCGGCCTGTTCGTCGTCTCGGTCGCGCAGGTCATCCTGCCCACCCTGTCCGAGCAGACCGCCACCGACGACCGCGAGGGCGTCAAGGACACGCTCGAGTACGCGACCGGGCTGATGGCCTTCGTGACCCTGCCCGCGACCCTGGGCCTCATCCTGGTCGGCCCCGAGATCGTCCGGCTGCTCTTCCAGTTCGGCGCCTTCGACGCGCGCTCGACCGAGCGGACCAGCTTCGCCCTGTACTTCCACGCGGCCGGCCTGCTGGCCATCGCGCTCACCCGCGTCTACCAGCAGGCCTTCTACGCCCACAAGGATCTCAAGACCCCGACGCTGGTCGCCGCCATCGTGATGGTGACCAACATCGTCCTGTGCCTCGTCCTGGCCGTCCCGCTCGAGCACGGCGGCATCGCGCTGGCCGGCAGCCTGGCCGCGACCCTCAACGGTGCGCTCCTCTTGTGGTTCCTGCGCCGCCGCCTGGGGCGCCTGCACGGCCGCGCCATCGTCCGCCGTGTGGCGCGGCTGGGCGTGGCGACCGCCGTGATGACCGTGGCCGTGCTGGGCTGGGAGGCCCTGTGGCCGGCCGACGGCATCGACAGCCGGCCGCTGCTGGCGCTGTGGGTGCTGGGCGTGTGCGGCTGGGCCGCCGTGGTCTACCTGGTGGCCTGCCGCGCCCTGAAGGTCGACGAGCTGCAGGGCGTGTTCAAGGCCCTGGCGCGTCGCTTCAGGCGCAAGAAGAAGTAGGTCCCGGTCCGATCAGAAGTGCACGCCGAGGCTGGCGCTGATGGTCTGGTAGAAGGTCTCGTACTTGCCGGCGTTGACCACGATGCCCTGGTACTCGCCCTGGGTGGCCTCGTCCCAGCCCGCCGGCGCGGGGATCTCGCTGAGGGGGCGCTCCATGCGCACCTGCGCCTGGTCGACGGAGACCTCGCGGTCGGGCTGGAAGACCGCCTGGTAGGCCACGGACAGGTCGACCGGGCCGAGCTGGAGGGTGGCGCCCAGCGCGCCGCCGAGGCGCTCGAAGTTGGTGAAGTCCAGGTTGGTGTAGCGGGCCGGGACGGCCGCCGTCTCGAAGAAGGCGCCGCCGCGCAGGGTCAGGAAGTTCTGCAAGACGTTCCAGTCGCCGCCCAGGCGCACCGCGACCGTGTCGTTGTACCGCTTGGGCAGCTTGACCGGGGCGACGTCCTGCAGCGGGTTCGTCTCGGGGTTGCCGAGCTTGAGCTTGCCGCCGAAGACCACCTCGTAGTTCTCGAGCACGCTCCAGCGCTCGTAGACGACGTCCAGCTCGATGTCGAAGACCTCGTCGCCCCCCGGCGACAGGTGGATGTAGCGCGCGCCGCCCCGAATCCACGGCGCCAGCTTGAGGTTCAAGGTCACGCTCTCGTCGCGCGTGACGCCGTCGTCCTCGAACAGCCCGAACACCCCGTTGTCGTAAAGGCTCTGCACGCCCTTGGCCGGGAAGTTCAGCGTCACCTTCCCGTCGGGGTTGAGGTCGACCGGGAACGGCCGCGTCGAGATGCCCGCCTCGAAGCGCGGCGACGGCCGGAAGTGCACCCCGAAGATGGCCGCGAACGCGGCGTAGTCCGACAGGTCCAGGCTGGACTGGGCGAGGTAGGGAGACGTCTCCTTCTGGTCGTTCTGGCTGCTCGGCGCGGCGTCCACCGTCAGCCCGAAGCGCGCCGTCGGCATCATCACGTACTGCACCGACGCGCCGACGCTCAGCACCTTGCTGATGCTGAAGGCGCCCGAGGCCGTGACGTAGCCCAGCAGCACGTCTTCGTCGGTCAGCATGAACCGCTGGGGGCCGTCCGCCGGGAACTTGCGCTTGCCGTAGGCGCCCGGTCCATAGACGCCGAAGCCGACGCCCCAGCGCTCGGCCCCGAAGCCCCAGGCCAACGCGGGCGCCGGGAACCAGCCCTCTTCGTTCTCGACCGTCGCGCTGTCGTAGATCCCGCTCGGGTTGTCCGGCGAGGCGATGAGATCGTCGATGCCCGTCCGCGTGTAGCGCAGGTCGAGCTTGTTCAGGTTCATGCTCAGCAGCAGCTGGTGGCCGCCGAAGGTGACCAGGCCCGCCGGGTTGTAGTGGATGGCCATCGGGTCGTCGGCCCGGGCGACGAAGGCGCCGGCGCGTCCGAGCGCGCGGCTGCCGTTCTCGTTGTACTCGAAGCCGCCGGCGAGGGCGGGGGCCGAGGTGGCGAGGACGGCGAGGCTGGTCGAGGCGATGACGCGGCGCAGCATGAGACCCCCAGGGACGACGATGGCCCGGGAGTCATACCAGAGCGGCGCCGGCCCGCGAAAGGGCCCCCGGGGCGACGCTGCAAACTTCGGGCACCCGCAGCAGGGCGGCAGCGCGTTCAGGGCGTCGGCGCGGGCGCCTGGCGCGGCGTGTCGGTGGACTGCCGCGGGATGGGGCGCTCGGCCTGCGGCGGGCGGCGGCGCGGCGGGGCGAAGCGGATCGGGGGCGCCGTGGGGCGGTCTTGCGGCGGAGGCTCGAGGCGCGCCGAGGCGGGATCGTCCTGGGGCTCGGCCGCGGACGGGGGAGCGGTCGCCGGGTGCGGGGCCTCGAGCGCCGGGCGGGTGCTGCGCAGGAGCGGGATCGCCGCCAACGCGGCGAGGGCCAGCGCGGCCAGGATCAGGAGGGCCTTCGAGCGCGGGCGCCGGTCGGGGCGGCGCTCGCGCATGAGGTCGAGCTGCAGGGCGGCCCGGCGCAGGGCCTCCTGGCGACGGATCTCGGCCGGGGAGCCGGGCGGGCCGGGCGCGTCCTCGGGGGGCAGGTCGCGGAAGGTGCGCGACCAGGCGACGGGCGGGCCGGGGGTGCGCGTCTCGGGCAGGCCGATGGCGCCGAAGGGCTCGAGGGCGCGCTCGAGCTCGTCGGGGCGGGGGCGGTCGGCGGGGGCGGGTGAGAGGCTGGCCGTCAGGGTGCGCGCGAGCTGCAGGTCGGCCAGGGCCTCGACGGCGGGGAAGGGCTCGTGCTGCCCGTCGCGGACGCGGGCGTAGACGGCCAGGGTGCGGCCGCCGGCGCCGAAGGCCGGGTGGCCGGTCAGCCAGCGGAAGGTGAGGGCGGCGACCTGGAACACGTCCGTCGCCGGGCTGAGCGGTCGCTTGTGGAAGATCTCGGGCGGGACGAGCCCGGGGTTGGGGTACAGCTCGACGAAGCCAGGGACGGGCGGTGACAGGCGCTGGTCGGGCTGGCCGTCGGCCATGAGGGCGGCGCCGACGTCGTAGAGGACGGGGGCGCCGCCGTGGGTGAGGAGGATGCGCGAGGGCGTCAGGGCGCCATGGAACAGGCCGTCACGGTGCAGGGGCCGGAGCGCGCGCAGGACGCGATGGCCCAGGCCGAGCGCCTCATCGGGCGCGAGCATGCGGTTGATGCGGTCGGCCGGCCAGCCCTCGACGTCGGCGACCGCCAGGATCAGCTCGTCGCGGTCTTCATGCCTCAGCAGGCGCGGCAGCCCGGGGTGCAGGGGGCCGCCGAGCGCCGTGACCAGCCGGGCGAAGGACGGGCGCAGGAGCGCGCGCGCCGCCTCGGGCGAGGTCGGCAGGAACCGGTAGACCAGCGCGCCGTCGGCGTCGCGGAAGAGCTGGTGGCCCGCGCTGCGGTCCAGCCAGGCGCGGACGTCATGGGACCCGAGCAGCACGGTGGGCAACCCTTGGCATCAGGTGGGGCCGGGCCCCAACGCAGTCACTGCGTGGACCGCCCTTCCTTGGTCTCCCAGAAGGCCTCGAGCTTCTCGGTGTCGATGCGCCACTGCCCGTCCTGCTGGACCATCAGGATCTTCTTCTTCTTGCCGCGCGTTCGCACCAGCAGGATGGCCTCGTCGCCCGCTTCGTTCGTCGTCACGTCCTCGACGGCGTCGAACACCAGCAGTTCGAACGGGTTCGCCTCGCGCAGGCCGTAGGCCTCGGAGAGCGAGATGAGCGCCTCGACCTGGGCCCGCGAGGTGTCGGTGAAGCCCTCGAGGAAGCCCTCGCGGTCACCGAGCATCGCGGCCGTGGTCATGTCCAGGTAGACCTCCTTGGGGCCACGGCTGCACGCCGCGACGGCCAGGAGCGTCAGGGCCAACGCCGCCACACGCGTCCGCCTCACAGGACCTCCCGATGGTGCAGCGGCGCCCAGAAGCCGTCGAGCGCCAGCGCGTCGATGACCCAGTGGCCCTTGTCCTTGAGCATGCGGATGGTCGCCTTGCGGTTCTTGTCCGCGACGTCGACGAGCGCGAGGTTGCCTCGGATGGTCACCTCGGTGATCTCGCCCGGAGGCAGCACCTCGAAGACGCTCTTGACGTAGCCGAGGCGACCGCGCGAGCGCTCCGCCGCGTCGTGCGCTCCGCGCAGCACCTCGGCCGACGCGGGCGTGAAGAACAGGAGGAAGGCGTCGAGATCCTTGGCCTCGGCGGCGACGCGGGCCTCGGCGAGGCGCGCGTCGGGGGCTTCGGCGCAGGCCGTCGCGCCCGACAAGGCCATCAGCGCCAGCAGGCAGAGCGTCTGGCGCCACCGCGGAAGAAGAGGGCGTGGAGTTGCTCGCATCATGGGCCGACAACCTAGCAGACTCGCGGAGGTTTGTCGCGTGGTGACGCGACCGTCGGACCGCGCTCGCGCGACCCTCGAGCGGTCAGAACCCGAGGCCGTATCCCAGCGTTCCGCGCTCGGTGTCGATGAGATCGATGCGCCAGGCCAGGGCTTGCCGGTGCAGGACGAGCCGGGCGGTCTGGGTGCCCTCGCGCACCGTGACCATGACGCGCTCGCGGCCCTCGGTGTCGGGCGGCAGCGGCTGGACGCCCGTGACCTGGACGTCGCCGGCGGTGAGCTGGCCGAGCTCGGGCCGGCTCGCTGCGGCGATGCCGTAGTACAGGTCGAGCAGGGGGCGCGACCGGGGCGTGAACGCGCCGGCGTACCGCTCGAGGTCGCCGCTCGCGGCGGCCTCGACGGCGTGGCCGACGACGTCCTCGGGGCTCGAGCAGGCGGCGCCTCCGCTGGCTGCGACGAGCGCCGCGAGCGCGAAGGCGACGACCCTGGCCGCATGGGCGAGGCGTCTGGCCGGGGGTAAGGTCATGGTGAGGAAGGGGGTGGTGCGAGAGGGGGGACTTGAACCCCCACGAGCGCAATGCTCACTAGGCCCTCAACCTAGCGCGTCTACCAATTCCGCCACTCTCGCGTTCTGGCCGCGGATTCCTCGCCGCGGTGGATTGGCGGGGTATCACCCCCGCCGGCTGGCCGTCAACTGAAAAGAATCGGGTGAAAAGAATCGGGGCGTCGCCCTATTCCGCGGCGGGCTCGGCGGGCGCCTCGGGGGCGGCCGGCTGCGCGGGCGCCTCGGGGGCCGCCGGCTGGGCGGGCGCCTCGGGGGCGGCGCCGGGCTCGGCCGGGGCGGCGCCAGGCGTGGCCGGAGCGCCCGCGGGCGGGCGGGTCGGGTTGACCGTGCTGGTGGTCAGGCTGAAGCGCGCCAGGAGCAGGCTGAAGACCATGAAGCCGGCGGCGAGCCAGACGGTCATCTTGCCCAGAAAGCCGACCGCGCCGCGGGCGCCGAACATCGTGTTGCCGGCGCCGCCGCCGATGACGCCCATGCCGGAGCCCTTGCCGGGCTGCAGCAGCACGACCAGGATCAGCAGGACGCAGATGACGATGTGCAGGATGAGGACCAGGGTTTCCATCAGCTCGACTTCCTAAGGCCCCTCGCGGTGCGTCGGGGGCGCCGGGGCGGTGTCCGGAGCGGTCGGGACGCGACCGCGCCCCCCTCCCGCCGCTGGCGGGCCGCCCCGTGTAGCAGAGTCGCCCCGCAGGGTCAAGCGCGGCGTCCGCGGCCGCGCTGGCCACCGCTCAGCGCGCGGCGGCGACGATGTTCAAGAACGACTCGGCGTCGAGGCTGGCCCCGCCGACGAGGGCTCCGTCGATGTCAGGTTGCGCGAGCAGGCGCGCGGCGTTGTCGGGTTTGACGCTGCCGCCGTACTGCACGCGCACGCGATCGGCCACGGCGTCGCCATGACGCTCGCGGAGCCGCGCGCGTATGAACGCGTGGACCTCCTGCGCTTGTTCCGGGCTGGCGTTCCTTCCCGTGCCGATGGCCCAGACCGGCTCGTAGGCGACGACGGTCTGCGCGACCTGGTCACGGTCGAGCTTGGCGAGCCCCGCCGTCAGCTGCGCCTCGACCACGGCCTCGGTCCGACCCGCCTCGCGCTCGTCGAGCGTCTCGCCGACGCACAGGATGGGCGTGAGTCCGTCGCGGTGCGCCGCGGCCACCTTCTCTCCGACCCACTCGGGGGTGTCTCCGAAGTGCTGGCGCCGCTCGGAGTGGCCGCACAGGACGTAGGTGCACCCGATCGAGCGCAGCATGGGCGCGGACACCTCGCCGGTGAAGGCCCCCTGCACGGCCGGGTGCAGGTTCTGCGCCCCGAGCGCGATGGGCGAAGCCTCGATGACCCGCCGCACGTCGGTCAGCAGGCACGTCGGCGGGATGACGACGACCTCGACGTCGCCCCCGTCACGGAGGCCGTCGACCAGCTTCGTCGCCAGCGCCACCGCCGGCTCGCGCGTCATGTGCATCTTCCAGTTGCCCGCCACGATCTGCTTGCGCGTCGTCATCAGCCCGCCTCCGGCCGCGGCACCCGCAGCGCCTCGACGCCGGGCAGCTCGCGCCCCTCGATGAGCTCGAGCGAGGCCCCGCCGCCGGTCGACACGTGCGAGATGAACGGCATGAACCCGCTCTTCTTCAGCGCCGAGATGCTGTCACCGCCGCCGACCACGGTCGTGCCGCTCGCCCGCGCGACCGCCTGCGCGATCTTGTTGGTGCCGTTGGCGAACGACGCCATCTCGAAGATCCCCATGGGGCCGTTCCAGAACACCGTGTGCGCGCCCTCGATGGCCTTGGTGAAGCGGTCGATGCTCTCGGGCCCGATGTCCACCGCGATCCCGTCGCCGGGGAAGCCCTGGTTGCCCCAGACCTCGCTCGGCGCCCCGTCGCGCACGTCGCGGACCATCACGTGGTCGGTCGGCAGCAGGAACTGGACGCCCCGGCTCTCGGCCTTGAGCAGCGAGCGCCGCGCCTGCTGGATCTTGTCCTCTTCGATGAGCGACTTGCCCAGGTGCACGCCCTTGGCCGCCCAGAACGTGTAGGCCATCGCCCCGCCGACCACGATGGTGTCCACCTTGGTCAACAGGTTGTCCACCACGCCAATCTTGTCGCTCACCTTGGCGCCGCCCAGCACCGCGACGAAGGGGCGCTCGGGCTTTTCGAGCAGCTGCCCGAGGAAGCGCACCTCCTTTTCCATCAGCAGCCCCGCGCCGCGCTGCGGGACGAGGCGCGGCAACGCGTGGACCGAGGCGTGCGCCCGGTGCGCCGCCCCGAAGGCGTCGTTGACGTAGATCTCGCACAGCTGCGCCAGCTGCTTGGCGAACCCCTCGTCGTCGGCCTCCTCGCCCGCGTGGAAGCGCAGGTTCTCGAGCAGCACGATCTGTCCCTCGCGCAGATCCTGCACCAGCTTCTTGGGCCCGTCCCCCACGCAGTCGTCGGGCACCATGACCTCGGTGCCGAGCAGCTCGGCCAGGCGCTCGCCCACCGGCACCAGGCTGAACTTGGGGTTGCGCTTGCCCTTGGGCCGCCCCAGGTGGCTCGCCAGGACGATCCGGGCGCCCTGCGCGCGCGCGTGCTCGATGGTCGGCAGCGCGGCCTGGATGCGCGTGTCGTCGGCGACCTGCCCGTCCTCGGTCAGCGGGACGTTGAAGTCGACCCGGATGAACGTGCGACGGCCCTCGATGGGCAGGTCCTTGATGGATCGGATGATGGTCGTGCTCACCGGAGGCTCCGCGGGAAGGGTGTCGGGGGCCGCTTGGTTAGCCCCCCGGCGCCGCAGCGTCAAGGTGTCGGGCGCGGCCGGGGTGGCCCGCTCGCGGACACCACGCGCGCCCTCTGCTAACCTCCGCGCCGCCCCATCGTCGACGAGGCCTCGTGACGGACACCGCTGCAGCGCACAAGACGATCGCCGACCGCGCGCCCGCGCCCTCGGCCCGCCCCTCGGCCCTCCGCGTCGCGGCCGCCGCGCTGGTCGGCGCCGGCCTGGTGATCGCCGCCTTCCCGACCGTGCACCTGGCCTTCCCGGTGCTGCTGGCCTGGGTGCCGCTGCTGACCCTGGCGCGCCGCCTCGGCTGGAAGGGGCGCCTCGTCGCCGGCTGGCTGATGGGCTTTTCCTACCAGCTGGTCATCTTCCGGTGGATCGACTTCACCCTCGAGGTGATGACCAACCTGCCGGGCTGGGTGCACGTCGTCGCCTGGGTGCTCTTCGCCCTCTGGCACGGCCTGATGGGCGGCGTCTTCCTGGCCCTCGCCGAGCCCGCCCGCCGCGCCGCCGCCCGCCGCTGGCCCGGCGCCGCCCCGCTGGCCGTCGCCGCCGTCTACGTCTCCATCGAGGCCCTCTGGCCCTTCCTCTTCCCCTGGACCCTCGGCCACGCCTTCTGGCAGGTCGGTCCGCTGGCCTCGATGATGGCCCTGACCGGCGCCCCTGGCCTGTCGTTCGTCGTCCTCGCCCTCTCGGCCCTGGCCGCCGACGCCTGGAGCCGCCGCCGGCAGGTCGCCTGGCGCCCGACCGCCGTCGTCGTCGGCCTGCTGCTGGCCTTCTCCGTCGGCTGGTGGATCCGCCTCGAGGCCGGCACGCCGCGCCGCACCCTGCGCGTCGCCGTCCTGCAGCCCAACTACACCCTCGCCGAAAAGCGCCGCCCCAGCGTGCAGACGCGCTCCAAGCTGCTCGTGCGCTTCGAGGGCATGCTGCGCGCCCTGCCGCCCGGCCGCTTCGACCTGGTCGTCGCGCCCGAGGGCGCCTTCCCCTTCTACTGGGACACCGCCGACGGCCCCCAGGGCGGCCTGTCCAAGGTCGCCACCCGCCGCGTCGGCGCCGCCGTGCGCGAGGGACCCGCCGCTCCCGTCCTGCTCGGCGGCCTCCGGCAGCCGGCCAGCGACGGGCGCACCCGCAACGCCGCGGTCCTGCTGGGCGCCGACGGAGCGGTCGCGCACGTCTACGACAAGCGCATCCTGGTGCCCTTCGGCGAGTACCTGCCGCTGACCGACGTGTTCCCCAGCCTGGCCGGGGCCGTGCGCGGCATCAGCGACTTCGGCCGCGGCGAGGCGCCCTGCCAGCTCCAGGCCGCCGGCGAGCCGCTGTCGTGCGGCATCTGCTACGAGTCCATCTTCGCCGCCCCGACCCGCGCCGCCATGGGCGACGGCGTCTTGCTGGCGAACCTGACCATCGACACCTGGTTCGGCGACAGCACGGCCCCGTGGTTCCACCTGATGGTGCAGTCCTCGCGCGCCGCCGAGCTGGGGGTCCCGCTGGTCCGCGCCGCGCTGACCGGCATGTCGGCCGTGGTGGGCCCCGACGGCGTGCCGCGCCAGACGCTGGCCCTGCACGAGCAGGGCGTCATCGAGGCCGAGGTCCCGCTGCTCGACGTGACGACCCCCTACCGCGTGGTGGGCCCCGCCTTCACCTGGGTGGCTTTCGCCGCGGCCGCCGCCGTGTTATTTCAGGCGCTCCGGCGGCGCCGGGAACCCGACGCCGAAGCCGGTGTCGGATCGTCGCCGGCGGCGAAGACGGGCTGAGGGGCGGGCGCCCCCCGGAGCGCGCGCCGCCGGCTCGACAGCCAAAAGCGGCGGCGCGTGACCCAAGCCTTCGACGATGACCCGCGGTTCCTCGCCGCCCTCAGGCGACGCGAGGAGCGGGCCTTCAACCGCCTCGTCCTGACCTACCAGGACCGCGTGTACAATCTGTCCTACCGGCTGCTCGGCTCGGAGGAGGAGGCGCGCGACGTGGCGCAGGAGGTCTTCGTCACCATCTTCCAGAAGATCGAGCTGTTCCGCGGCGAGTCCAAGCTGTCGACGTGGATCTTCCGCGTCGCCGCCAACCACGCGAAGAACCGGATCAAGTACCTGTCGCGCCGCCAGGACCGCAAGCAGGACAACTTCGAGGACATGGTGGTCGAGGTCTCGTCGGGGCGGCTCAACGCCCCGATGCCGCGGCCGGACCAGGTCTATGACCAGATGCGGCTCGAGGAGTACCTCGAGCGGGCCATGCAGGCGCTCGATGAAGATCAGCGGGCCCTCATCGTCCTGCGCGACATGGAGAACATGACCTACGAGGAGATCGCCGAGGTCACCGGGCTCAACCTCGGGACGATCAAGAGCCGCCTGCACCGCGGGCGGCTGCGCCTCAAAGAGGCCCTCGACGACTGGATGGCCGGTCGCGAGCCCGCCTCGGACGCCCAGAAGAGGACGGCGTGATGAGCACTTCCACCCCGCGGCGACGTGACGGCGATGGCACCGACGACTTCGGCGTCGACGAGCGCTGGTCCGACTGGATCGACGCCCAGATGGACAAGCGCGAGCGGGACGCCTTCGAGCGCGAGCTCGAGGACGACCCCGAGCTGCGCCGCGAGCTGGAGGCGTTCCAGCAGACGGTAGGCGTGCTGCGACGGATGCCGCCGGCGCAGGCGCCCGACGACTTCCTGCAGCAGGTGCAGTCGCGCATCCGCCGCCGCACGACCGGCCGCTTCTACGGCGAGCAGTGGAAGACGCGCTTCCCGTACGAGGCGGCGTTCAACCTGGTGCTGCTGGGGCTGATGATGGCCCTGTACATCACGGCGATGCCCAAGCCGGACCCCGAGCCCATCCCGGTCCGCGCCGAGGCGATGGAGCGCGGAGGGGCGGGCGGGGATCTGGCCGGCGCGATCCTGGGGACCTACGGACCGGTGACCGCCATCGTCGGCGAGGGGGATCGCCCCGTGTTCGAGGTGACCGTCGAGGCGGGGCGGGTCGAGGCCCTGCGCCAGGAGATCGGGCTGTACCCGCAGCTCGAGCTGGTCGGCGAGCCGACGCCGGCGGAGGCGGCGGGCCAGGCGCGCGTCAGGGTGCGGGCGACCGCGCGATAGGCGCGTCGAGGCCCGGCAGGACCATCTCGTCACCGCTGGTGCGCCAGCGCCAGGCCGTCACCTCGTAGCGATCGTCGCGTGGGTGCCAGGTGACGTCGAACACCATCGCGAAGGCCGCCCGCTCGCGCATGGGCAGCCAGAAGCGGAGGTCGATGACCTCGACCACGAGCGCGCGGCGGTCGGGGGTGCGATAGCCGACGCGGGCGATGGGCTCCTCGGCCCACCGCAGGAAGTCGCGGCCGGGGCGGGTCGCCAGGGCGGCGGCGACGGCCGGGTCCTCGAGGTTGCGGACCCAGGTCTGGCGGATCTCCGGAGCGCCGCCCAGGACGTCGACCCAGGCGTGGTGGGCGAAGTCGGGCTCGGTGAGGACGACCGACCGCACGTTGGGCCACAGCGGCGTCGGCCAGACCGACACGTCCTGCAGGTTCAGCGCCTGCCGCTCGGCCAGGGCGCGCCCCTCGGCGCGGGCGGCCTCGGTCAGGGCGCCGTTGACGCCGATGTAGACGGCGAGGCCGAGCAGCGCCGCGGCGCTGAGGCGGGGACGCGCGACGCGGGTCAGGCGGGTGAGCCAGAAGGGCGTCGTCAGGATGACCCAGAACCAGGGGTCGACGATGAAGACCCAGGGCAGGGCGAAGCGGGTCCGGTCGACCGGGCTCAGCAGCATCGTCCCCCAGCTGGTGACCAGATCCAGCGCGAAGTGGCTGAGCAGCGCCCAGAAGGCGAGCCACAGCATCGGCTTGAGCGGCGCCTTGAACAGGCGCGCCATGGGCCAGGCGACGAGCGGCACCAGGACGGGCAGGGCGAGCAGCGAGTGCGTGTAGCCGCGGTGCTCCATCATGTAGGCGTGCTCGCCGGCGATGGGCCACAGCAGGATGTCGAGGTCGGGCGCGTTCGCGGCCAGGGCCGCGGTCCACCAGGCGGCCTTGCGCCCGACGCGGTCGCGGAAGCCCAGGTCGGCGATGGCGAAGCCGGTCAGGGTGTGGGCGAGGTTCTCCATGGCCGGCACCTGTCCCCCGCGGGGCGCGCGGTGTCAAGCCAGACCCACCGCGCTACTGCAGGGGCAGCCAGTCGCGCTCGGGTCGGTAGCCGCGCGCCTCGAGGAAGGGCACGATCAGCTCGCGGGCGCCCCGGCTGGCGACGCAGAGCAGGACGAGCCGGCCGTCGGGCGGGCCGAGCGCCTCGTGGGCGACGACCGGAAGGCCTCGTGTCGAGCGCTGGCCAATTTTCCTGGGGTCGATGTCGATGAGGTCGTCGACGCGCGCCCCGGCGTCGAGCAGCTCGGCCGCGTGGCGGCGCCCGTACTCGCCGGCGCCCCACAGGCGGCAGGCGCGCCCACCCGCGAGGGGCCCGCTGAGCAGGAAAGCGTGCCGGAGGCGCCGGAAGGCCAGCTCGCGGTAGCGCGCGTCCGCTCGGGTGAGCCGGCGAGGGTGATCGCGCCAGGTCTGGAGCACGTCGGGCACCTTCCCGAAGACGGCGCCGCGCTCGAACAGGCGCAGCCACAGCTCGTGGTCCTCGGGGAAGTCGCCGTCGCGGTAGCCGCCGGCCTCGAGCACGGCGCGCCGTCGGAAGACCACCGACGGATGCGCAACCGGCGCATCGATGAAGCGCGCCCGGCGCAGGGCCTCGGGCGTGTCGAGCGCGTTGAGCCAGGCGACGAAGCGCTGCATCCCGGGGCCCGGGGCCGCGTCGCCGAGCGTGGCGTACGCGACGCCGCAGGCGACCACGTCCCAGCCCGGGTGGGCGTCGAGCGCGGCGACCTGGCGGGCCAGTCGCTCGGGGTGCATCACGTCGTCGGCGTCGTGCCGCGCGACCAGCGGCGCGCGGGCCAGCTCGAGCCCGGCGTTCAGCGCCGGCACCAGCCCGGCTTCGGGCAGCTCGACCAGGCGCACACGGGCGTCCCGCGCGGCCCGCGACGCTGCGATGGCCGCGCTGTCGTCGGTGCACCCGTTCAGGACGACCAGCAGCTCGAGGTCGGCCAGCGTCTGCGCGAGCGCCGAGTCGATCGCCTCGGCGAGGGTCGACCCGGCGTCGTGCACGGGCAGCAGGACGGAGACGCGCGGTCCGGTCACGTCAGGCCGCGCGCGATTCCTCGAAGTGCTCGCCGTCGTGGCTCCACAGGACGGTCTTGCCGTCCGACAGGGTCCGGATGTGGACCGGGCGGCTCCAGATCTTCGCGAGGTTCTTCAGGGTGTCGCGGCCGTAGTCGGTCTTGAGCTCCTGGCCGTCGAATTTGTGCCACAGGAGCAGCTCGCCGCGGTTTTTGTAGTTGGCGTCCTCGACGTAGATGACCGGCTGGCCGAAGTTGGTCAGCTGCGTCAGGAGCATCTGTTTGACCTTGGCGAACTCGCGGGTCTTGATCTCCCAGGCGTCGCTCTTGCGGTTGTAGCCGAAGGTGAAGAGCTTCTGGCGCTCGCAGAACTCGGGCGTCAGGAACTCGTCGAGGAACATGACGTCGTTGTAGATCTTGCGGACCTGGAAGATCTTCTCGCGGCCGAGCCCGAGCTGCTGGTCCCAGCTGAGCTTTCGTTCCATCTCCTCGCACCGGTCGTACTCGAGGCCGAAGCGGCCCTTGTTCCACCGGTCCTCGATGTCGCGGAACAGCTCGATGCCCAGCTTGTAGGGGTTGAGCTGGGTCTGGCTGGTCGCCATCGTACCCGAGTGGATGGAGCAGAAGTCGATGATCTCCGAGTCGTCGCAGACGTGCTCGGTCATGATCTTCGAGTGCCAGTAGCTCGCCCAGCCCTCGTTCATGATCTTGGTCATGCGCTGCGGGGCGAAGTAGTACGCCTCGTTGCGCACGATCTCGAGGACCGTCCGCTGCCATCGCTCGAGCGGCGCGTGCTCGAGCAGGAACAGCATCACGTCGCGCTCGGGCTCGGGCGGCGTCTTCTTGCGCGCCTCCTCGTGCCGCTTGCGCAGCTCCTCGCGCTTTCGCTCGAGCTCGTCCTCGGGGTTGATGTACCGGTCCATGTACGAGCGCGCCGGGATCTTGCGCACCTCGGGCGGCGTGTCCTCGTCCTCGTCGATCCGGGCCCGCCGCGCCGAGTAGGGGCTGTGGAGATCGATGAGGTTGTCGATGGACAGGCACACGTCGATGAACGCCTCGACCTTCTCCTCGCCGTAGCGCTCGCTGATGCGGGCGAGCTTGGCCGCGTGGTTGGCCATCTGGTCGAGCATCTTGCGGTTGGTCCGCGAGAACCACGCGTTGTTCTTGAAGAAGTCGCAGTGGGCGTAGACGTGGCCGATGACCAGCTTGTGGTCCACCAGCGCGTTGCCCTCGAGCAGGTAGGCGTAGCAGGGGTTGGTGTTGATCACCATCTCGTAGATCTTGTGCAGACCCCAGGCATAGCTCTTGCTCAGCCGCTCGTACTCCATGCCCCACTTCCAGTGCCGATAGCGCACCGGGAAGCCGTCGTAGGCGGCGAGCATGTTCATCTGCTCGTAGGTGACCATTTCGAAGATGGTCGGGAAGAAGTCGAGGCCGAAGTTGCGAGCGACCTTCTCGATCTCGAGGATCCAGAAGCGGAGCTCGTCGGGGAGCTTGAGCGTCTGCATGCGCTACTTGCCCTTACCCAAAAAGTCCTTGATGGACTGGGTGATGGCGTCCTTGTTCTTGATCTCGCTGGTGATGACGTTGTCGTCGCCGCGGAAGTGGACGCGGAGATCCTTGATGAACTGGCCCGAGCCGTAGGGGCTCTCGACCTGCCCGTAACAGAAGACGTTGCAGGTCGGGATGATGCTCTCGCGCAGGAGCCGGACGCACTGCATCGTGTCGTCCGCCGACCAGTTGTCGCCGTCGGAGAAGTGGAACGGGTAGATGTTCCAGTCCCCCGTCGGGTAGTCCTTTCGGATGATCTCCCAGGCCTTCTTGTAGGCGCTGGAGATCATCGTGCCGCCCGACTCCTTGGTGCGGAAGAAGGTGTCGCGGTCGACCTCGCGCGCCGAGGCGTCGTGGATGATGTAGCGGCTCTCGATGCCCTTGTATTGGCTGCGGAGCCACGTATCGATCCAGAAGGACTCGATGCGGACGATCTCCTTCTGCTCGTCGCCCATCGAGCCCGACACGTCCATCATGTAGATGATGACCGCGTTGTGGTGCGGGCGGACCTCTTCCTTGAAGGAGCGGAAGCGGAAGTCTTCGCGCTGCGGGATGATGGCCGGGTTCTTGGGATCGTATAGACCCGAGGCGATCTGGCGCTTGAGGGCCTGACGATAGGTCCGCTTGGCGTGCCGCAGGCTGTTGGGGCCGGTCGTGCGGATGCCCGTGTACTTGAGCTTGGTCGAGTCGAAGCGCTCGCGGCCCTTGGGCTGGATCTTCGGCAGCTCGAGCTCCTCGCCCAGGATCATCGCCAGCTCGTCGAGGGTGATGTCCACCTCGAGCGCGTGCTCGCCGGGGGAGTCCCCCGCCTTGCCCTGGCCCGAGCCCTGACCTTCGCCCTCGCCCTGGCCGATGGCGTCGCCGGGCTCTCCGTCGCCCTGGCCGACGCCACCGTTGTCACGTTGCCCGAACTTGAACCGCGGGATGTCGATCTGCGGCACCGGGATCGACACGAGGTCCTTGCCCTGCTTGCCGATCATCTCGCCCTGCGAGATGTACCGCCGCAGGTTCTTGCGGATGCGACCCCGGACGATGTCCTTGAAGCGACCGTGGTCGCTGTCGATGCGCTCGGACATGCGCTACTTCCGCTCCTTGGCGTCTCCCCGGGCGAAGATCGACGCCACGAAGTTGAGGACGTCCGTCGCCGACTCCTCGTTGTAGCCGTACTTCGAGATGAGGCGCTGCTTGACCACCTCGATCTTCTCCTGCGTCTCGCGGTCGACGACGTTGGAGACGAGGCTCGTCAGCTTGATGGTGTCCTTCTGGTCGTCGAAGAGCTTGGCCTCGAGCGCCTTGTGCAGCCGCTCGTTGGTCCGGTAGTCGAACTGCTTGCCCTCGATGGCCAGCGCGCCGATGTAGTTCATGATCTCGCGCCGGAAGTCGTCTTTGCGGCTCTCGGAGATGTCGATCTTCTCCTCGATGGACCGCATCAGGCGCTCGTCGGGCTCTTCGTCCTGGCCGGTGAAGCGGTTCTTCACGCGCTCCTTCTGGGTGTACGCCTTGACGTTGTCGATGTAGTTGGCGCACAGCCGGGCGATGGCCTCCTCGTCGGCCGAGATGGCCCGCTGGACCTCGTTCTTCACGATGTCCTCGTACTCCCGCTTCACCTCGTTGAGCAGCACGTTGTAGCGGTGCTTCTCCTCCTCGTCGGTGATGAGGCTGTGGTGGCGCAGCCCGCTCTCGAGCTCGTTCATCACGAGGAACGGGTTGATGTAGCGGCCCGCCTTGTCCGAGGCCAGCGCGTTGGAGATCTTGTCCTGGATGTAGCGCGGGCTGATGCCGTCCAGGCCCTCGCGGATGGCCTCCTTGCGCAGCTCCTTGACGTTCTCCTGCGTGTAGCCCGGCATGGTCTTGCCGTCGTACAGCTTCATCTTCTGCAGGACCGAGAGATCGTGCTTCTTCGGCTGCTCGAGGCGGGTCATGACGGCCCACATCGCCGCCACCTCGAGCGTGTGCGGGGCGACGTGGATGCCGCGGACGCGCTCGGAGGTCGGGCCGAAGTCCTTCTTGTAGATCTTGATCTCCTCGCTCACCTTCGTGATGTAGGGGACGTCGATCTTGATGGTGCGGTCCCGCAGCGCCTCCATGTACTCGTTGTTGAGCAGGCGCTGGTACTCGGCCTCGTTCGTGTGGCCGATGATGACCTCGTCGATGTCGGTCTGCGGGAACTTCTTCGGCTTGATCTTGTGCTCCTGCGTCGCCCCCAGCAGGTCGTACAGGAACGCCACGTCGAGCTTGAGCACCTCGACGAACTCGATGATGCCGCGGTTGGCGACGCAGAACTCGCCGTCGAAGTTGAAGGCGCGCGGGTCCGAGTCGGACCCGTACTCGGCGATGAGCCGGTAGTTGATGTCGCCCGTCAGCTCGGTCGAGTCCTGGTTCTTCTCGTCCTTGGGCTGGAAGGTGCCGATGCCGACGCGGTCCTGCTCGCTGAAGGTGAAGCGGCGCACGCGGATGTGCTTCATCACCGCCTCCCAGTCGCCGCCGTACTTCTTCATCAGCATGTTGAAGCGGAAGCGGCAGGCCGGGTCGAGCTCGCCCTTGACCGGGACCGGGTAGTCGGTGGTCCGCTCGTCGAGGCCCAGCTCCTTGATGGCGCGCGCGCGCCAGTCGAGCGGGATGAGGTGCAGCGGGTCCTCGTGCAGCGGGCAAGCGCAGTGGGTCTGCCCGTCCGTCTTCTCGTCGAGGATCCAGTCGAAGGTGTAGACCGCGCCCTCGGCCGTGCGGGTGTACTCCTCGATGCCGCGCTTGAGCAGCCGCGCGATGGTCGACTTGGACGACCCGACCGGGCCGTGCAGCAGGATGACGCGCTTGTCGGTGCCGTAGCCGTAGGCCGCCGACTTGATCGTGTTGACCAGCTTCATCAGCGTGATGTCGAGGCCGTAGATCGCGTCCTGACCGTCGCCGAGCGGATCGTCGAAGAAGTTGTAGTGGACCACCTTCTTCTTCGAGTCCGTGTACTCGCTGAAGCCGTGGCTGAGGATCATGTCATACAGCCGCTGCCACGCGGTCCGCGTGACCTTCGGGTTGTCCCGGACGATGTCCAGGTACTCGTCGAAGGTGCCGGTCCAGTGCAGCTCCTGGTACTGTTTGACGTCCTGCAGTCTGGCAATCTGAGCAGTCATCGAGCCCATTCAGTTCCCTCTACAGCTCCGTCAGCGCCATGATGGGGCCTCGGGTGGTTGCGGCACGCGGCCGCTCACCGGGCGACCCTGCCGAAAAGGGGATGCGGCGCCTCGCCCCCCCGCGTGGGGCGGAAGAAGGGCGAAAGGTCCGCGGCGAAGCGAAGTTAATGCGTCTCGGTCGTCGTCACAAGCAGGAGACAACTATGCACCCAGCCTACCTCGACCTGAACGATCTGGGCATGGCCCTCGACCTCCGGTGGATGCACATCCCGGACAAACTGGTAGCCCGCCTGAGCGATTCCCTCGAACGCGTGCACCGCGAGATGGGCGACCTCGAAGCCGGCGCCATCGCCAACCCCGACGAGGGGCGCCAGGTCGGCCACTACTGGCTGCGAGCGCCCGAGCGCGCGCCGGATCCGGCCATCGCCGCCGCCATCCGACAGGTCCAGGCCGACATCGGCCGCTTCGTCGGCGCGCTAGACCGCCGCTTCCCCGACGTCCTGCTCGTCGGCATCGGCGGCTCCGCCCTGGGCCCGCAGCTCGTCGCGGACGCCCTGTCGACCCCGGGCGACCATCGCCGCGTCCACTTCCTGGACAACACCGACCCCGACGGCCTCGCCCGCGTCCTGGCCGGCCTCGACCTGAGCCGGACCCTGGTGGTCGTCGTCTCCAAGTCGGGCGGCACCCCCGAGACCCGCAACGGCTACCTGGCCACCCGCGCCGCCTTCCAGGCCGCCGACCTGGACTTCGCCCGCCACGCCGTGGCGGTCACCCAGGAGGGCAGCGCCCTCGACCGCGACGCCGTGGCAGGCGGCTGGCTCGCCCGCTTCCCCATGTGGGACTGGGTCGGCGGCCGGACGTCGGTCCTCTCGGCGGTCGGGCTGCTCCCGGCCGCGCTGCAGGGGCTCGACACCGCCGAGCTCTTGGCCGGAGCGCGGGCCATGGACGAGGTCACGCGCAGCCCCGACGTGGCCGCCAACCCCGCCACCCTCCTGGCGCTGGCGTGGTACCAGGCGGGCGAGGGCCACGGCCGCAGGGCCATGGTCGTCTTGCCCTACAAGGACCGCCTGGCGCTGATGGCCCGCTACCTGCAACAGCTGGTCATGGAGTCGCTCGGCAAGGCGACCGATCGCCGCGGCGACACCGTCCACCAGGGGCTGACGGTCTACGGCAACAAGGGCTCCACCGATCAACACGCCTACGTGCAGCAGCTGCGCGAGGGCCCCGACGACTTCTTCGTCACCTTCATCGAGGTCCTCGAGGACGGCGGCGGGCCCGTGGGGTCGCTCGAGGTCGAGCCCCAGGTCACCATCGGCGACTACCTCAGCGGCTTTCTGGCCGGGACGCGCCGCGCGCTGGCCGACGTGGGCCGCAGCTCCATCACGCTGACCCTCGACCGGGTCGACGCCTTCCGCGTGGGCGCCCTCATCGCCCTGTACGAGCGGGCCGTGGGCCTGTACGCCGGCCTCATCGAGATCAACGCCTACCACCAGCCCGGCGTCGAGGCCGGCAAGAAGGCGGCCGGCGCCGTCCTCGCCCTGCAGCGCACGCTCCTCGGGCGCCTGGCCGAAGGTCACCGCGGCACCGCCGACGCGCTGGCCGCCGACCTGAAGGCCGACCCCGCCGACGTCCACCACGTCCTGCGCCACCTCGCCGCCAATGGGCGCATCACCCGGACGGGTCATGGCCTGGAGGCGATCTACGCCGCCTGAGCGGCGCACGCGCGAGCGCGCGGCGGTGCGAAGCGGCAGGCCCGTGTGCTCGCCGCTTCGCACCCACGCGGCCCGGAATGCGGGGCGATCAGATCCTTTCGCGGTCCCGCGCGTCCCCAGGCCTCCTCCGACGATCCCGGGACCCTCGAGGAGGCCGTCATGTCACCGCTCCGTGTGCTTTTCCTGCTCACCGCGTCGCTGTGGGGCGCGAGCTGCGCGCAGCGCGTCTATCTGGTCCAGGGCGACGACGGCGCCTGGCACGAGGTGGCCGAGGCGCCGGCCCACGAGGGCTACATGGCCGTCACGACCGAGGACGGCCTGGGGGCGCTGGTCGCGGCCTCGAGCGAGTGGGTGCTGACCGACGGCGAGGACCCTCTGCTGCTCGAGGTGGCCCTGACCGGCGCCGAGGTCGTCGTGACCGAGCGCGAGCGCCCGCCGCTGAACCTGGCGCTCGTGGTCGACCGCTCCGGCTCGATGCACGGCGCCAAGATGGACGAGGCACGGGCCGCGGCACGCTGGGTCGTCGAGCGGCTGCGCGAGGACGATCGGGTGACCCTGGTGTCCTACGCGACCGACGTCAGCGTCGACGTGCGGGCCGTGACGGTCGATCGTCGGGGCCGCGCCCGGTTGCTGGCGGCCATCGACGACCTCGAGGCGGCCGGCGGCACGCACCTCGGCGGCGCGCTGGTGGCGGCGGCCGAGGAGGTGACGGACGCCTTCGATCCGGCGGCGCTCAACCACCTGATCCTGGTCTCGGACGGGCGACCGACCCTGGGCCCCACCGACGACGGCGCCATCCTGGCGGTGGCCGACCGGCTGGGGGCCCGCGGCGTGACGGTGACGACGATGGGCGTCGGGCTGGACTACCACGAGGACCTCATGGCCGAGATCGCCCTGGTCAGCGGGGGCAACTACTACTACGTCGACGGCGGCACGCAGATGGCGCAGGTGTTCGGTCGCGAGCTGGAGCTGCTCGGCCGCACGGTCGCGCGGGACGCGGTCGTGACGCTCGAGCTGCCGCCGGGGGTGCGGGTGGCGCGCGTGCACGGCTACCGCTTCGAACAGCGCGGCCGGCAGGTGCAGGTGGCCGTGCGCGGCGTGGCCGCCGGGCGGGCGCGTCGCGTGCTGCTCGAGCTGGATCTCCCGTCCGGGCGGCCGGGGCAGGCGCTGGTCGTCGCCCAGGGGCGGGTCGAGTATCGCGGGGCGGCCGGCCGGCGGGACGTGGCCCTGCCGGCCGTCGAGGTGCGGTACACGACGGATCGGACCGCGGTGGCGCGCTCGTCGAACCGCGCGGTCCTGGAGAAGCACGACGCGGTGGCCAACGCCCGGGCGCGCGAGGAGGCCGTGCGGCGCATGGACGGCGGCGACCGCGCCGGGGCGCAGCGGGTCCTCGAGCAGCGCGCCGGCGAGGGGCGGGCGGCCGAGCGGCGGACGGGCAGCGCCGCCATCGGGCGGGGGGCGAGCGAGATCGAGCAGCTGCGGCGCGATCTGCAGGCGGCGCCGACGCCGGCGTCCGAGCGGTGGCAGCACCTGCGCAAGTCGCAGAAGGCGCGGGCGCTCGACGAGCGGCTGTATTGACGTCGCGGCGGGCCGGGACGTGCGACGGGACCGCGTCGGCGCTATGCTCGCGGCGATGCGGTGCCGCCTCCTCGCGCTCTCGATGACCCTCTCTGCCGCCCTGGCCTGGGGCTGCGCCGACGACGGCGGGCGCCCGCTGACGCTGCCCGAGCGCGACACGTCGGCCGGGGACGTCGCGCTGGGCGACGTGTGCCAGCCCGGCAAGTGGTACTGCGAGTCGCTGACCGTCAGCGCGCAGTGCAACGCGACCGGCGACGGGCCGAAGGCGACGACGCCCTGTGAGGCGGGGACGGCCTGCTCGCCCGGGTCGGGCGCCTGCGTCAGCCAGATCTGCGCGCCGCACCAGACGATCTGCGCCAGCGACCAGAGCGTCGCCCGCTGCCGCGGCGACGGCCTGGACGTCCTGCCCGCCGACCCGTGCGCCGAGGGGAGCTACTGCGTCGACGGCCACTGCGTCCTGGGTAGCTGCCTGGGGCACGTCATGGTGCTGCTCGATCGCTCGGGCAGCATGGACTGGCCGGTGGACGACGAGGATCCCTTGGGCCCTAACCGCTGGGCCGAGGTCCGCGATGCGCTGGTCGACCTGGTCGCGACCAACCCGGCCGCACGCTTCGGCATCACGGCCTTTCCCGGCTCGACAGGGACCTGCCATGCGACCAGCCAGCCCGAAATCTCGCTGACGACCTACAATACGGCGGCCCGCTTCTCGCGCTGGTTCCACGACAACGCGCCCTACGGGTCCACGCCGCTGCTGCAGGCGATGCAGACCATGCGCGACCACGCCCCCGACGTCTTCGGCCCCGGCGGCGGCACGCTGCTGGTCGTCTCGGACGGCGAGGACACCTGCGCCCACCCCGATCTCCTCGACCAGCCGAACCTGCGCATCAGCAACATCGCTAAGGCGCTCGAAGACGCGACCGCGACCCTGCTGGCCGAGCACGGCGTGAAGACCTTCGTCATCGGCTTCAACTACGAGGGCGAGGCGGCGGAGCTGGACGCCATCGCCCGCGCGGGCGGCACGGGTCGGACCGCCCACCTGCCGGCGAGCGACGCCCACGAGCTGTCGCAGGCGCTGGGCGCCGTCGTCACCGACTGGAAGCTCTGCTTCTGAGACCCGTGGTCGCGTAGACGGCCGCATCGTTGGTCGCCGGTGTGGGCGCTGCCATCCTCGGGGCGCTCCCCTCCCGCACCCGAGGCCGCCCACGCGATGCGCGTCAAGCTCGTCAAGCTCTGGGAACGGCTACACGCCAGCTACTGGTTCATCCCCGCCATCATGATGGTGCTGGCGATCGGGCTGGCCTTCGCCATGGTGGCGGTCGACCGGTGGCTGGGGCTCGAGGACACCGACGTCAGCCTGGGTTGGACCTTCGAGGGGGGCCACGAGGGCGCGCGCGAGGTGCTCGGCGTCATCGCCGCCTCGATGATCGGCGTCGCCGGCGTCACGTTCTCCATCACCATCGTCGCCTTCTCGTTGGCCGCGACCCAGTTCGGCCCTCGCGTGCTCCGCAACCTGATGCGCGACCGCGGCAACCAGCTCACGCTGGGGGTCTTCCTGGCCACCTTCGTCTACGCCGTGCTGGTGCAACGCACGGTGCGCGGCGGCGACGCCGAGTTCGTCCCCGACACGGCGGTCACCGTCGGCGTGCTCCTGGCCCTCGCCAGCATCGGCGTCCTCATCTACTTCATCCACCACGCGGCCGAGTCGATCCAGGCGCCCACCCTGCTGGCCAACGTGGGGCGCGAGCTGGTCGAGGGCGTCGAGGTGATGCTCGGGGACCGCGTCGGGCTGCGGGTCACTGACGACTGGGACGAGTTCACGCCGCTGCGAGACGGGCTCCCCGCGGCCCTCGTCGACGAGCGCGCTTGCTTGCTGGCCCCTCGCTCCGGCTACGTCCAGGGCCTGGATCTACGCAAGCTGCTCGAGTGCGCCACCGAACGCGATCTCGTCATCCGCGTCGTGCGGCGCCCGGGGCACTTCGTGCTCGCCGGTGATCCGCTGCTGGAGATCTGGCCGCGCGAGGGCGGCGAGCGCGTCCTGGGCCGGCTCGAGGACGACGTCGTGGTCGGCCGCTTTCGCACCCAGCAACAGGACCCGATGTTTGCGCTCAACCAGCTGGTGCAGGTCGCCCTGCGCGCGCTGTCGCCCAGCCTCAACGATCCGTTCACGGCGATGACCGCGTTGGACTGGATCGGGGCGGGCCTCGCGCGGCTGGTCGAGGGGCCGGCGCCGGCGCCCTGGCGCTACGACGACGAGGGGCGGCTGCGGGTCATCGCCGACACGCCGTCGGTCGAGGAGTTCGCCGAGCGGGCGCTGGGCGGCATCCGAAACGCCTGCCGCGACAACCCGCTTGGGCTGCTGCACCTCATCCAGACGGTGCAGACCGCCGCGAACCACGCGACCAACGCGCACCAACGCGAGGTGCTGCGCGGTCACCTGACGGCCATCGAGCGCGACTCGCACCACGCCCACTTCGACCCCACCGACCGCCGCGCGGTGGACGAAGCGGTGCAGCGGGCGAACGACGCGCTGCAGGGCGTCGCCTCGCCACCGGCTCCGATCCACTGACCCGCGCAGCGTCTGGACAAAGGAGAGAGGCCTGGCGACGAGCATGCCCGCCGCCAGGCCTCCGGGGCCGTCCAGCGCCGCGAGCGGGTCGCGGTCTGGAGGGTGCGTGTGGCTCAGCCCCCTTCCGTGGGCGCCCGGCGGTCCGGGCGCGGGTTCGGCGCGGCCCTCGCGTGGCGGAGCCGCTCGTGACGATCTAGCAATTCGGGCAAGCAATTCGGGTGCCAGCCGTCGCCGGCCTTTTGATACCGGGGACTTGGGGCCTGGCGACGGGCTGCCGAGGGGGCTCGGATCGGGAAATCGTAGCCACTGGGTGGGGAGCAGTTCGCGGTCGGCCCCAGCGGTCGCGGCGCGCTGGGGCCGACCGTCTCCAGTCAGGGGCCGGTCACTTGCACTTGGGGGGGCCGACCTTGCCGTTGTTGTAGGCGTCGAGGATGTCCTTGAGATCCAGCGCCTTGCGGCGCTCCTTCGCGGACAGGCCGTAGCAGTTGTCCTTCAGCAGGTACTCGGCGGCGGCCAGCACCTTGCGGATCTTGCTGTCGTCGGCGCCCGCGGCGACGTTGAGCTCCGCGGCGATGTACTGGTGGGCCAGGTTGACCCAGGCGTCACCGCCGTCGGGCTGGTCCCACAGGATGGACAGCCAGGTCTTGCCGCACAGCTTCGTGGTGGTGGGCAGGGGCCAGGCCTTGGGGTGGGTCTTCCAGTAGCCCTGGGACCGGGTGCAGCCGTCCTTCGGGGGCTTCACGTCGGGCTCGACGTCGTACTCGACGTCCGGCGGGTAGACGTCGGGGCCGGCGTCCGGGTACACGTCCGGCTTCACGTCGGGGTAGACGTCCTGGTCGGGCGGCGGCTGGACGCCGTCGCACTTGTCCGAGTCGGAGAAGTACAGGGGCAGGACCAGCGAGTCGTGCGACTTGGCGCCCTTGTAGCCGTGGTCGTTCAGCCAGTCCTCCATGCGGACGAGGCCGTAGTCGGCGTCGTGGACCAGGTCGAAGACCTTGACCTTCAGGCTGTGGGCGCCGGGCTTTTTGCCGACGATGACGACGCACTCCGTCGTCGCGTTGCCGTACGTCTCGTGGCGCGTGACGGTCGGGCCCGAGGCGAAGTCGCCGCCAGCGAGGTGGTGCCACTCGAACTCGAGCGGATCGCCGTCGGGGTCGACGGCGGTCGCGCAGATCTCCACCTCGGCGCCTGGGCAGGCGAACTTCGAGGGGTTGAACAGGACGGACTTGAGGGTGGGCGCGTGGTTGATGGCGGCGATGACGTCGAGCCCGCCGGTCTCGTCGCCGTCGCACTGGCTGACGAGCAGGATCTCGGTGGTCTTGCCGTCGCGGACCTGGACGCCTTCGGCGCGCGCGGTCGTGCAGTCGTCGACCGGGGCGCCGTAGGCGTCGACGGGCGTGGCCTTCACGTCGTAGCAGCCGGCCGGCAGCGTGAAGAAGTGGTCGGCGAAGGCGTGGGAGGAGTCGGCGTCGAAGGGCGCGCCCTCGAAGCCGGGGATGCCGCCGGGGAGGGTGAACGGCAGGAGATCCTCGGTCGCGGACCACGAGTCCGCGGGGACGTCATACTCGCCCTTGCAGGCGACGCGATCGACCTTGAACCGGAACCCGGCGACCGAGTCGCCCGAGGGGTTGCCGACCGACAGCGCGAGGCCGGTCGTGGACGGCGAGGGGGCGGAGGGGTCTTCCCCGGCGGCGCAGCCGGTGGCGAGGGCGCCGGCGAGCGACGCGAGCCCGAGCGCGCGACCGAGGGTGCGCGCGGCCCGATCGAGGCGGTTGGTGGGACGACGCAGGGACATGGCAGGCCTCCGTGGAGGGGAGCGGGGGGAGCGAAACGGGGAGGGGGACGCTGCGCGTGCGGCGACACGGGGCGGTCGCGTTCGACGCGAGCGGAGGCGGGTGGCCCGGGGCACGCGAGGGCGTGCGAGCGGGACCGGGCCGACGTCGTCGGGCGCGAGACGTACGCCGGCGTGCGGCCGACCTCGGGGTGGAGGTCGCCGGTCGCGGCGGGGCGCCCGGACGATCGCAATGTGGATGGGGAGCGCGCCGCCGAAGGGTTCGAGGCGGCGCATGGGCAAAGGTAAGTCGAGGACGGGCGTCGTCAACGGCACGAAACGGCCCCGCGTCCGGGCGCAAGCTTCGGGGCGTCATGGGACGAAGATATTCCCGCCGGGGGGCGCCGGTCGGCTCGCGGAGTGAGGGACGCGCGCGAAGGCTGGACCGCGCGGGGAGGGGCCGGTATGAGGCGCGGACGCGACGAGGAGCTGAGATGACCTTCCTGCCGGCCTACGCCATCATCGAACCCCGAGCGGGCGCCGCGCGGCGCACCGCGTGGATCCTGCACGGCATCCTGGGCTCGGGACGCAACTGGCGCGGCTTCGCGCAGCGCCTGGCCGAGGCGCTGGGCGACTGGGCGTTCGTGCTGGTCGACCTGCGCAACCACGGCGACTCGACGGGGGCCCCGCCGCCGCACACGCTGGGGGCGTGCGCCGCCGACGTGGCCCGCCTGTCGCGCCACCTCGGGCGGCCGGTCGACGCGCTGATCGGCCACTCGTTCGGCGGCAAGGTCGCGATGGTCTTCGCGCGGGACGAGGCGCCGAAGCCGGCCTCGCTGTGGGTGCTGGACTCACCGCCGGGGGCGGTCGACGAGGCGGCGGAGCCACGCGAGACGCGCGACGTCGAGCGGGTCGTCGCCCTGCTGCGCGCGCTGCCGATGCCCGTGGGCGACCGGCGCGACGTGGTGACGGCGCTGACCGGGGCGGGCCTGTCGATGGGCATCGCGCAGTGGATGACGACCAACCTCAAGCCGGTCCCGGGCGGCTACGGCTGGAAGTTCGACCTGGCCGCCGTCGAGACGATGCGCGAGTCCTATTACGCCGAGGACCTGTGGCCGCTGCTCGAGGCGCCGCCCGAAGGGACGCGCCGGCACGTGGTCGTCGGCGGGCGCAGCGATCGCTGGAGCGCCGAGGATCGGGCGCGGCTCGAGGCGCTGGACGGGCGCGGCGCCATCGCGCTGCACACGCTGGCGGGCGCCGGACACTGGGTGCACGTCGACGCGCCGGACGCGCTGGCGGGCCTCATCGAGGCGGACCTGCGCGCGCTGGCCTAGGCGACGGAGGGGCGCGCCAGGCCGGAGCCGGTGCGCCGGGACTGCGAGCGCTGCCTGGCCACGGCGACCGCTTCGTCGAGGGAGGCGCACAGGCGCAGGCGCCCCGGGCGGTCCGTCACGCCCGCCTTGGCGAGCACGCGCGCTGGCTGAGGCTGCAGGCCAGCGAGGATCACCTTGGTGCTCGAGGCCGCGAGGCGCTCGAGCAGGCTGACGAGGTTGACGAGGCCGGTCGCGTCGATGGCGGGGACCGCGCGGAGGTCGAGCACGAGACAGCGGGGGCCGCCGCCGACGACCGCGAGCTCGCCCATCGCCTTCTGGGCCGCCCCGAAGAACAGGGGCCCGGCAATGGCGTAGACCATGACGTCGTCCGGCAGGTCCGCGACGGCGGGGTCGGCGTCGCGCCCCTCGGTGAGCAGGCGCACCTCGAAGACCTCGACCATGCGGCGCATGAAGAGCAGCGCGGCCAGGAGGACGCCGGCGGAGACGGCGACCACCATGTCGAAGGCGACGGTCAGGCCGAAGCAGGTCAGCAGCACGAGCACGTCGCTGCGGGGGGCGATGCGGGCGACGTGGACGAAGTGACGCACCTCGCTCATGTTCCACGCGACGACCAGCAGCAGGGCGGCGAGGGACGCCATCGGCAGGGCGCCCAGCAGCGGGGCGAGGGCCAGGATGGTGACGAGGACGAATAGGGCGTGGACGACGGCGGCCACGGGCGAGCGGGCGCCCGCGCGGACGTTGGTGGCGGTGCGGGCGAGGGCGCCGGTCGAGGCGAAGCCGCCGAAGAAGGGGGCGAGCAGGTTGCCGGCGCCCTGGGCGACCAGCTCGGCGTCGGGGTCGTGGGCGTCGCCCGTGAGGCCGTCGGCGATGACCGCGGACAGGAGCGACTCGATGGCGCCCAACATGGCGATGGCGAAGGCCGGGACCGCGAGGGCGCGCACGAGGTCGAAGGACAGCCCGAGGGGGCGGCCGTCGGGCCCGGGCAGGTCCCAGGGCAGGGCGAAGGCGGGCGCGGCCTGCGGGATGCCGCCGAAGCGGCTCTCGATGGTGGCGACGTGGAAGCCGGGCAGGGTGCCGGCGAGGGCCTCGGCGGCCAGCGCGGCGAGGGCCAGGGCCACCAGCGGCGCCGGGACGCGCCGGCTGACCCGGGGCCACAGGATGAGCAGCGCCAGGGTGCCGAGGCCGATGGACAGGTCCTCCCATCGGGTGGTCGGCAGCGCGGTGACGACGGCGGAGATGCGCTCGGCGAAGTGCTCGGCGCCCGACGGCAGGGTCAGGCCCAGCAGATCTTCGAGCTGCAGGCTGGCGATGACGACCGCGATGCCGGTCGTGAAGCCGGTGACGACCGGATGCGGGATGAGCTGGATGAGGCGGCCGAGGCGGGCGGCCCCCATCAGCATCAGGATGACGCCGGCCATGGCGCTGGCGACGGCGAGGCCGCCCAGGCCGTAGACCGAGGTGATGGGCGCGAGCACGACGACGAAGGCCGCCGTGGGGCCGGAGACCTGGACGCGCGAGCCGCCCAGCAGGGCCGTGACGACGCCGGCGACCACGGCGGTGTACAGGCCGTACTGGGGCGCGACGCCGGTGGCGACGGCGAGGGCCATCGACAGGGGCAGGGCGACAAGGCCGACCACCAGGCCCGCGAGCGCGTCGGCGCGGAGGTCGGACGGGCCGTAGCCTCGGGCGAAGGAATCGCGCAGGGCGGCGAAGAGCCGCACGCGCGGCGCGATCGGGAGGGATGGGATGTTCACGGAGCCACCTTCGGTGCAGCCGTGAGCTACACCTGCGGGCGGAAGGTGCGCCTTTGGGCGCCGAGACTCAAGCCCGAGGTGGCGCGACCGCCAAGGCGGCGTGCAGATCGAGCGAGCCGTCGTAGAGCGCGCGGCCGACGACGACGCCGGCGATGAGCGGGGCGTGGGCGGCGAGGGCGGTGACGTGGCCCAGGTCGTGGACGCCGCCCGAGGCGAGGACGGGGACGCCGGCGGCGCGCGCGACCTCGAGGGTGGCCTCGACGTTGGGGCCGCGTCCGGTGCCGTCGCGCGCGATGTCGGTGTAGACGAGGCCGGCGACCCCGCGGGCGGCCATGGCGCGGGCCAGGTCGGCCGGGGCGGCGTCGGTGGTCTCGAGCCAGCCGGAGATGGCCACGCGGCCGCCGCGCGCGTCGACGCCGACGAGGACGCGGCCGGGCCAGCGGGCGGCGGCGGCGGTGACGAGGTCGGGGTCGCGCAGGGCGACGGTGCCCAGGATGACCCAGTGAGCGCCCGCGTCGTCCAAGCAGGCCGAGAGCGTGGCCATGTCGCGCAGGCCGCCGCCGACCTGGACCGGGACGCCGAGGGCGGCGACGGCGCGGACGACGTCGACGTGTCGCGGGGCGCCGTCGCGGGCGCCGTCGAGGTCGACCAGGTGCAGGCGGCGGGCGCCGGCGGCGACGAAGCGGCGGGCGACCTCGACCGGGTCGTCGCTGAAGACGGTCTCGCGGTCGAAGTCGCCCTCGACCAGGCGGACGGCGCGGCCGCCGCGGAGATCGATGGCGGGGACGACGGTGAAGGCGGCGGCGTCGGTCACGGGGCGCTCACAGGGTGAGGAAGCGGCGCAGGAGGTCGTGCCCGGCGGCCTGGCTCTTCTCGGGGTGGAACTGGACGGCGACGGTCGCGTCCCGGGCGTAGCCGGCGCAGAAGGTGACGCCGTGGGTGGCCTGCAGGGCGACGTCCTCGTCGCGGTCGGGGCGGCAGGTGTAGCTGTGGACGAAGTAGAACCAGGCGGCCGGGCCGCCAGCGCGCAGGCCGTCCCAGACGGGGTGCAGGCCGGCGGGGTGGACCTGGCTCCAGCCCATGTGCGGGACCTTGAGGCGGCGCCCCTCGGCGTCGTGGAGATCCGGCGGGAAGCGGACCACGCGGCCGGGGACCAGGCCCAGGCCGGCGGTCGGGCCGTGCTCGTCGCTCTCGTCGAAGAGGATCTGCAGGCCCAGGCACAGGCCCAGGTAGGGGCGGCCGGACGCGACGTGGGCGCGGACCAGGTCGTCGAGGCCGGCGGCGGTCAGGCGCTGCATGCACTCGGCGAAGGCGCCCTGACCGGGGACGACGAGGCGATCGGCGCCGGCGGCCTCGGCGGCGGTGCTGGCGAAGCGCACGGTGGCGCCGGCCGCCTCCAGCGCGCGCTGCACGCTGCGGAGGTTGCCCATGCCATAGTCGAGGAGGGTGACCGCGCGGGTCGTCGTCATGGAGGGGCTCGGGGGGCGGGGGCTCAGGCGCGGGCGTCGTCGGCGTCGTCGGCGTCGACGAAGGCGCGGATGGCGGCGCGGGTGGCGTCGTCGAGCTCGCCGAAGGCGATGCCCAGGCCGAGCTGCCCGCGGCGGGCGTCGACGCGGACGACGCGGCCGACGGTGCGCACCGGGTGGCCGCCGGGGAGCGTGAACTCGAGCTCGAGGCGGGCGTCACCGTCGATGACGCGGCGGTCGTCGTCGGTCGCGAGGATGTAGATGCCGTCGTGGCTGAGGTTGATGGCCGGATGCAGGTAGGTGCGGTCGGCCCAGATCTCCTGAACGAACAGATCGACGGGGCGGCGGCGGCTGCGGCGCCGTTCGTCCGTCGTGTTCGGGGGGCTGCTCATCGCGGCTGAACCTCGGGTCGAGAGCGCGTCGACAAGGACGAGGCGGCGAGACTAGGGAGCCCGCCTCGGGCGTGTCAAGGTTGGCGGAAGGCGGCCGGGCTCAGGCGGCGAGGCCTTGCTCGAGGTCGGCGAGGAGGTCGTCGACGTCCTCGATGCCGACGGAGAGGCGGACGAGGCCGTCGCTGATGCCGAGCGCCTCGCGCTGGGCGGGCGGGATCGCGGCGTGGGTCATGATGGCCGGGTGCTCGATGAGCGACTCGACGCCGCCCAGGCTCTCGGCGCAGGCGAACAGGCGGGTGCGCTCGAGCAGGCGGGTCGCGGCGGGCAGGCCGCCGGCGAGGACGCAGGTGATCATGCCGCCGAAGCCGCGCATCTGGCGGCGGGCGAGGTCGTGCTGGGGGTGGCTGGGCAGACCGGGATAGATGACGCGCTCGACGGCGGGGTGGGCCTCGAGCCACGCGGCGATGCGGGCGGCGCTCTGGCAGTGGCGCTCCATCCGGACGTGCAGCGTCTTGAGGCCGCGCAGGGTCAAGAAGCAGTCGAGCGGCCCGGGGACGGCGCCGACCGCGTTCTGCAGGTAGGCGAGGCGCTGGGCGAGGGCGTCGTCGCTGGTGACGATGGCGCCGCCGACCACGTCGCTGTGGCCGTTGAGGTACTTGGTGGTCGAGTGGACGACGACGTCGGCGCCGAGGGCCAGCGGGGACTGCAGCATCGGCGAGGCGAAGGTGTTGTCGACGACCAGCGTCAGGCCAAGGGCTCGCGTGCGCTCGGCGATGGCGGCGATGTCGGCGAGCTTGAGCAGCGGGTTGGTCGGCGTCTCGAGCCAGACCATGCGGGTGCTGGGTCGGTGGGCGCGGCGGACGGCGTCGGGGTCGGAGAGGTCGACGAAGTCGAAGGTCAGGCCGCTGTTGGACCAGACGTTGGCGAAGAGGCGATAGGTGCCGCCGTAGACGTCGTCGCCGCAGATGACGTGGTCGCCGGCCGCGAGCGTGTGCATCAGGGTCGAGGTCGCGGCGCAGCCGCTGGCGAAGGCGAGGCCGTGGCGTCCGCCCTCGAGCGCGGCGAGGCAGTCCTGGAGCGCGGTGCGCGTCGGGTTGCCGGTGCGGCTGTACTCGTAGCCCTTGTGGCGGCCCGGGCTCTCCTGGACGTAGGTGCTGGTCAGGTAGACCGGCGTCATGATGGCGCCCGTGGTCGGATCGGGGGCCTGGCCCGCGTGAATGGCCAGGGTGCCAGGGCGGTAGCGGGTCTCGTCGTGCTGCGACATCGGGGGGGCTCCTCGTCCTCGGGGTCCGGCCGCATGCCCTATCCCGCGCCGCCCGCGAGGTCAATCGTCGCGGCGCGCGCCGTGTCGGCAGGCCGCGCCCCGTGCCGCCGCGCCCGCAGAGCCTCGCCTCCGATGGATTGACACGCCTCCGGGCGCGTTCTACACCGCCCGGGACTCCCGAACCCCTCGCCCCGCACCCGCACCGGAGCCTCGCTCATCGCCCGCTGCATCGCCTCGAGCGCCTCGCCGCGCCGCACCAACCCCGCCGCCTCGCGCCGATCGCCGCGCTGGCGCGCCGTCGCCCTGGCCGTCGCGGTGATGGTCCTCGCCCAGCTGTTGGCCGCCTGCGCCGCCTGCGAGCAGCGCGGCGGCGACCCGACGCGCGTCGTCCCCGCCGACGCCCGCTGGGTCACCGTCGTCCCCAGCATCGCGCGGCTGCGCGAGCGCCTGACGCGCTTTCTGGCGGGCGTCGAGGGCGCCAGCGGCGTCATCGACCTCGTGCGCGAGCGCTACGGCGTCGATCTGGGCGACCTCGAGGCGCTCGGGCTGGTCGGCGTCGACACGCGCGGCGGCGCCGTGTTCTTCGAGACCGAGCAGGCCTTCGTCGTGGCGGTCGGCGTCTCGGGCCCCGAGCGCTTCCTGCAGCTGGTCGAGACCCGCGCCGTCAAGGGCGGCGGGGCGACGATCACCTCGGCCGGTGGCGAGCCCGCGGTCCAGGTCGCGACGGCCCCCGCGGCGGAACCCGACGCGGCGCCGGCCTGGCGCCTCGCCTATGGCATCACCGGCGACGCCGTCGGCCTGCTGGTCTTCGCCTCGGACGAGCAGGTCGACCCGCAGGCCCAGTGGCGCGCCCTCGACGCCGGCCAGGGCGGCTTCCTGGGGACGCCGTCGGCCCAACAGGCCGCGCAGCGGGCCACCGAAGACGCCGTGGCCTGGGGCGTCGTCACGGGCGCGCCACGCCTGCCGGCCGCGCTCGGGCAGGCCGCCAGCCTGGTCGGCCCCTACCTCGCCGGCCTCGACACCTGGACCGGCGTCGCCACCCTGACCCCCGAGCGCCTCGCCCTCGAGGTGGACGGACGCTTCTCGGGTCAGGGCAGCCTGCCGTCCGGCTGGTTCCGATCGGACGGGGCGCCTTCGACGTTGCCGGCCCTGTTTCCCAAGACCACCACCGTCTACCTGCGCGCCGCCCCCGAGCTGGCCCGCCTGCAGGCCCTGCCGGGCTGGCTGCGCGACCGCGTCCTGCCGCCCGCCATCCCGGGCATCGACCCGAACCTGCTGCCGCCCACCTCGCAGCTGCTCGACCTCCTGCAAGGGGACATGGCCCTGGCGGTGCTGGGGCTCGACCCCGGCGCGACCGTCACGCGCATCGTCTCGCCCAACCTGCCGCTGTGGGCGCTCCTGCAGTCGGTGCACGTCGCGGTCGCCGCGCGGCTGCGCTCGCCGCAGGCCGGCCTGGCCATGGTGCAGGAGGTCGCGCAGACCGCCCCGACCCGCGGCTTCGCGGTGGCCCCGCTCGCGGGCGGCGGCTGGACGGGGGCCACCTTCACGTCGCGCGCGGGCACCTACGGGCTCCTCGTGCGCGGGGACGTCCTGGTGCTGGTCACGGGCGCCGGAGAGGCCGAACGCTTCATCGCCGTCGGCGAGGAGCAGGCCGTGAGCCTGGCCACCCTGGGGGGCGAGCCGGCGGTGGACGCCGCGCTGGGCCTGTCGCCGGCGACCGCGGGGGCCGTCGTCAGCTTCACCCGCGTGACGCGCGAGCTGGCGGACAAGGGCGTCCCGCCGTACTTCCTGAAGATCATCAACGACATCCGGGTCGTCGCCGCCGTGCTGCGGCTGCGCGGCGAGGGCCTGACGGTGACCCTGGACGTGGCGCTGTGATCCGGCTGACGGACGTCCACAAGCACTACCGCGAGGGCTCGCAGGACAACCACGTCCTGCGCGGGGTCGGCTTCGAGATCGAGCAGGGCGAGATGGTGGCCCTGATGGGCACCAGCGGCAGCGGCAAGTCGACGCTGCTCAACATCATCGGCGCCCTCGACCAGCACTACACCGGCCGGGTCGAGGTGTGCGGCCAGGATCTGCGGGCGATGAAGGACAAGGCGCTCAGCCGGTTCCGCAACCGCACGGTCTCGTTCGTCTTCCAGCACTTCCACCTGCTCAGCCACCTGCCGGTGGTCGACAACGTGTTGATGCCCAGCTGGTTCGATCCGCAGCGCAGCGAGCGCGATCTGTCGGTCAAGGCGGCGGAGGTGCTCGAGCGCGTGGGCCTCGGCCACAAGCTGCGCCAGCACACCAACCACCTGTCCGGCGGCGAGAAGCAGCGCGTCGCCATCGCGCGCGCCATCTTCAACGAGCCGCGCATCCTCCTGTGCGACGAGCCCACCGGCGCCCTCGACAGCGCCAACGGCGCGCGGGTCATGGAGCTGTTCCGGGACCTCAACGCGCAGGACCAGCTGACCGTGCTCGTCGTCACCCACGACCCGCTGGTCGCCGGGCAGTGCCAGCGCGTCATCCACATCCGCGACGGCCTCATCGTCCCGGGCCCGGACCCCTCGATGCAGCCCGATCCGGAGGCCGTCTGATGTCGGCCTGGCGCGTCCTGCTCGTCGTCCTGGGGTCGGTGCGGCGCAACAAGCGCTCGTTCATCCTGGCCAGCATCGGCCTGCTCGTCGGCGTCGCGACCTTCGTCTTCTTCGTCGCCCTGGGCGAGGGCATCCAGCAGGGCGTCCTCAACCGCATCTACCCGGTCAACCAGATCGAGGTCGAGCCGAAGACGGTCGGCGTGGTCGGCCTGCGCGAGCGCGTCGTCGACCCGCGCCGCCTCGGCCCCGAGATGGTGCGCGTCCTCGAGCGGCTGCCGGACGTGACGAACGTGTACCCCAAGCTGCGCTCGAAGCTGCAGGCGCGGCTGTGGGGCGGCAAGTCGCTGTTCGGCTACGACGCGCGCACCGAGGCGTTCTTCGACGGGCTCGCCCCCGAGCTGCTCGCCGAGGAGCTGCAGGCCGTCGAGGGCGTGGCCGACAAGCGCGCCCGCGCCGAGCTGCGGCGCGCGGAGGCCTGCGTGCGCGACGAGGAGTGCCCGCTGGGTCAGGAGTGCGCGGAGGGCGGGCGCTGCCGGCCCATCGAATACTGGCAGCGCTTTGTCGACCGCGGCCTGGTCGTGCCCTGCGAGGTCGAGGGGGCGACCGACCGGTGTCCCGCGGACGAGCGCTGCCTCGGGGGGCGGTGCCAGCGCCCGTGCGACGCGACGGGGGGCTGCGCCGAGGGCGAGCTCTGCGTGGCGGGCGCCTGCGCCGCGGGCTGCCGGGCCGACGCCGACTGCCCGACGGCCTTCGCCTGCGTGCAGGGGGCCGAGGGCGGCCGCTGCGAGCGCCTGACGTGCACCCTGGGCAACGCCCAGCTCCAGTTCTCCGAGCGGGTCGCCGACCTGCGCGGGAGGCTCCTCGGCCGCTGCGCCAACGCGGTCGCGCCGGGCGACCCGCTGTGCCAGCCGCTGCCCTGCCCGGGCGAGACCTACTGCGCCGCCCGCAGCGTGGTGAACCCGCAGGGCTGGTGCGAGCCGCCCATCCCGGTGGTCCTCAGCCCCTTCCTCATCGAGGTCTTCAACTCGTCGGTGGCCGCGTCCCTCGGCCTGCAGCCCATCGACGGCACCGACGCCCTGCTGGGCTTCCAGTTCCGCGTCCAGCTCGGCGAGAGCTACTTCACCCAGGGCATGCCCGAGGACGTGCAGCAGGTCAAACGCGCCGAGATCGTGGGCTTTTCGAACAAGGCGCTCGACTTCGGGCTGACCCTGCCCATCGGGTACGTGCGCGCCTTCAACGCCCGCTATCGCGGGCAGGAGGCGGCCCGCACCTACGACACCTTCATCCTCGAGACCGCCGGCAACGAGGACGTCAGCGGGCTCATCAGCGAGGTCGACGAGCGCGGCTTCACCCTGTCGCGCAAGAGCGAGGACGCGCGCAAGGCCGCCGATCTCCTGTTCATCCTGACGCTCGTCTTCACGTTCATCAGCCTGGTCATCATGGCCGTCGCGGCCGTGAACATCACCAACACCTTCCTGATGATGGTCACCGAGCGGCGCTACGAGATCGGCATCATGCGCGCCATCGGCGCCAGCCGCGCCGACATCCGCCGCCTCATCCTGGCCGAGGCCAGCCTGCTGGGCCTGTTCGGCGGGCTCTTCGGCGTGCTCGCCGCCTGGGGCTTCTCGCGCCTCGTCAACGCCGCCGCGGCGCGCATGCTGGCTGGGATCCCCTTCAAGCCCGACGACTTCTTCGCCTTCGAGTGGCCGATGCTGCTCTTCGCGGTCCTGTTCGCCTGGATCTTCTGCCTCATCGGCGCCTTCCTGCCGGCCCGCCGCGCCGCGCGCCTCGACCCCGCGGTCGTGCTGACCTCGTGACCCGGCGCCCGTCGGTGTAGACCCCAGCGGGTCGGCAGGGTAGATAGGGGCGGCGGTACGCGGGGTCGGGTGCCGCGGCCGCGCGCGAGGTGGCGTCGCGGCCTCGCGTGCCAGCGCTTTGCCTCGTCATCCCCCCAGGGAGCCCGTCCATGGTCCAGCGGAGCCAGCTCAAGGTCCTCATCACCGAAGAGCAGATCGCGGCGCGTGTCGCCGAGCTCGGGCGTCAGATCACCGAAGAGTACGCGGGCCGCGACCTCGCGGTCGTCGGGATCCTCAAGGGCTCGTTCATGTTCATGGCCGACCTCGTCCGCAAGATCGATCTGGACTGCACGGTCGACTTCCTCGGGCTGTCCAGCTACGGCCTGAAGACCCGCTCCTCGGGCGTCGTGAAGATCACGAGCGATCTCACGATGCCCATCGAGGACCGCGACGTGCTCATCGTCGAGGACATCATCGACACCGGCCTGACGATGCAGTACCTGCTCGAGAACCTGAACACGCGCAAGCCGCGCAGCCTGGCCATCGCCACGCTGCTGTACCGCCGGGCGCGCGAGGGCCAGGACGGCGACGTGCCCATCCACTACAAGGGCTTCACCATCGACGACCACTACGTCATCGGGTACGGCCTGGACTACGCCGGGCTGCACCGGAACGTGCCGTTCGTCGGCTACCGCGAGTAGCGGCGCCGCCCCGCGACGGCACGGGCGGCGCGCCTGATGGAGCTGACCTTCAACGGACACGCCTGCGTGACGCTGCGCGGCGCGTCCGGTCCGGTCGTCGTCATGGACCCCTACCGATCGGGGGCGCTCGGCGGCCGCATCCGCCACCGGCCGTTGGTGGTGCCGGCCGACGTCGTCACCGTCTCGCACTGGCACGTCGACCACAGCCACGTCACCGAGGCCCTCGGCGCCCCCGAGGTCGTCGCCCGCAGCGGCCGCGCCGCCGGCCTCGACTTCACCCTGCGCCCGACCTACCACGACCGCGACGGCGGGGTGCGCATGGGCCTGACCAGCATGACGGCCTTCACCCTCGACGGCCTGCGCGTCGTCCACCTCGGCGACCTGGGCTGCGACCTCACCGCCGACGACGTCGCCGCCCTCGGCCCCGTCGACGTCCTGCTCTGGCCGGTCGGCGGCGTCTACACCGTCGGCCCCGAGGACGCGCCACGCCTCCTGGCCCAGCTCCGGCCGCGCCTGGCCATCCCGATGCACTACGAGAGCCACGGCTGCCAGCTCGGCCTCGCCCCGGTCGAGGCGCTCGCGCCCCACTGGTCCGGCGCGCACCGGCGCCCCGGCGTCAGCGCCTGGTCCAGCGCCGACGGCCTGCCCGACGAGACGACCGTGCTGGTGCTCGAGCCGGCGCTCTGAACCTCTCGTTCGCGCCGGCGGCGCCTGCCGCGCGGGGCGCGCTGCACGCGACGCAGTGGCCGCCAGCGTCGCGTCGATCGCAACGTCGGGGCTTGCCCCGAGGTACGTCGGGCGCTACCTTCGGCCGACATCACGGAGGACCCCACCCTTGAAGAACTGAGCTCGCTGCCCCGGGAACGGCCGACGCGTTCGGCCCGCCATCTTCCCTGAACCGCAGGAGCTCCCTCGTGATCTCGCTCGAAGCGCGCGCGCTGTCGTTCGCGTACACCGACGCCGTCCCCGTGCTGGACGCCGTCGACCTCCACCTGACCGCCGGCTGGACCGGCGTCGTCGGCCCCAACGGCGCAGGCAAGACGACCTTGCTGCGCCTCCTCTCCGGTGACCTGGCGCCCACCTCGGGCCGGGTGCTGACCCGGCCCGAGTGGGCGCTGGTGCGTTACGTCGCCCAGACCGTCGAGGCGCCCGACGAAGAGGTCCTGCTCCTCGCCGACGCCGAGGACGGCCTGTCCCGACGCCTGCGAGGCCAGCTCCGCCTCGACCCGGCGGAGCTGACGCGCTGGCCGACGCTGTCCCCCGGCGAGCGCAAGCGGTGGCAGATCGGCGCCGCGCTGGCGGCCGAGCCTGACGTCCTGCTGCTCGACGAGCCCACCAACCACCTCGACGCCGCCGCCCGCGCGCTGCTGCTCGACGCGTTGCGGCCGTTTCGCGGGGTCGGGCTCGTCGTCTCCCACGACCGCGCGCTGCTCGAGGCCCTCACCACGGCCACCCTGCGGCTCGATCCGCCCGAGGCGCGCCTGTGGCCGGGCGCCTACGACGCGGCGCGGGCGGCGTGGCAGGCCGAATCGGACGCGCGCCTCGCAGCGCTCGAGGCCTCGCAACGGGCCGAGGCGGCGACCCGCCGGCGGCTCGACGAGGCGCGGCGCGACCGCGAGTCGGCCCAACGGCAGCGCAGCGCGAAGCATCGCATGAAGGACCGCAACGACTCGGACGCCCGCTCGATGGGCGCGGACTTCCGGGCGGCCACGGCCGAAAAGCGCCTGGGGCGTCAGGTCGGCGTGGCCCGTCGGGCGGCGGATCGAGCGGCGGACGAGCGCGCCGAGCACGCGTGGCGGGCCGAGCGTGGCGGCGCCGTTCGCGTCGCGTGGGAGCCGCCGCCCGTGCCGTGGCTGTGCGTGCTCGAGCGGCTGCCCGACGACCTGCCCATCTCGCTGACGCTGGACGCCAGCGCGCTGCAGCTCGGGCGCGCAGACCGGGTGCGCATCGAGGGGCCCAACGGCGCCGGCAAGACGACGCTCGTGCGCGCGCTGCTCGCCGCGAGCCGCGTGCCGGCCGAGCGGCTGTTGGTCCTGCCGCAGGAGCTGACCGCGGACGAGGCCGCGGCCTGGGTCACGCGCACCCGCGCGCTGCCGCCCGACGCGCGCGGGCGCGTGCTGTCGCTGGCGTCCCACCTGGGGGCCGACCCGGACCGCCTGCTGGCGACCGACAGCCCCTCGCCGGGCGAGGCCCGCAAGCTGGCCCTGGCCCATGGCCTGGCCCACAGCGCGTGGGCCCTGGTCCTGGACGAGCCGACCAACCACCTGGATCTGCCCTCGATCGAACGCATCGAGGCCGCGCTGGCCGAGTGGCCGGGCGCGCTGGTCCTGGTGAGCCACGACGCCCGCTTCGCCGCGCGCCTGACCACGACGGCCTGGCGTGTCGACGACGGCAGGGTCTCGGTCGTCTCGGCCTCGGCCAGCGGCTAGAAGTTCAGGACCACGGCGCCGGTGCCGTTGTTCGCGAAGGGCGGCGGCCGCTCGTCGTCGCTCAGGGCGATGGCGGCCACGGTCCCGGCGCCGACGACGCCGACCACCGCGGTCCAGAACCACCACTTGCCCAGCACGCTGCCGCCGCCGCCGGCGGACGGGCCCGGGCCGGCCACCGCGCCCAGCGCCGCCGCGTAATCGAACTCGAGCAGCTGCGCCACGGCCTGCCGCACGGCCTCGCGGTTGCGGAAGCTCCAGTCGATCGGCACCGTGACCCGGTTGAGCAGCCGCTGGGAGGCCGTGTCGAACATTACCATGTCGACCTCCTTGGCCTCCTCGGGGCCGGTGACGCGCACGATCACGCCGACCTCGCTGAACAGCAGCGAGCCGACCTGCCGCACGGCGTCGCCTCCCTTGGTGTTGCCGCTGCCGAGGGCGTCGAGCTCGCGGGCGAGGTCCGCCTCGAGCTGGTCGAGGACCAGCTTCTTGCGGGCGGCGGGCAGGTTGAGCTCGGAGCGGACCAGGCCGCGCGAGCTGATCGTGACCTGCGCGGTCAGGCGCTCGTAGCCGAGCTTCTCGACGGTCACGAGGTGCTGCCCTTCGCGCAGGCCCGCGACGGTGGTCGGGCTGATGCCGCGATAACGCCCGTCGACGTAGACCTCGGCGTACTCGGGCTCCGTGATGACCTCGACCGCGCCGAGCGGGCGCGCGTTCACCTTGGCCTGCGCGGCCTCCCAGGCGGCCTTGGCCTCGGCGGAGAGCTTGACGCCGCTGGCGTCGGCGCGGTGCAGGGCGGCGCGCTCGAAGGCCTGCGCCGCGCCGGCGGCGTCGCCGTTGGCCAGGCGCGCCGCGCCGAGCTGCAGCAGCGCCTTGTCGTACTGCTCGGGCTCGGGCAGCAGGGCGTAGGCGGTCTCCATCAGCCGGGCCGCGCTCTCGAACTGCAGCGAGGCCTCGTCGGGGTCCCCCGCCTCCAACGCGGCGCCGCCCGCGCGATAGAACGCCTGCGCCGTCTTGATGTTGTTGCGCGCCTCGACCTCGCCGCCGGCGTTGAGCACCGAGTCGATGTCCTTGACGGCGTAGCCGACGCTGTCGTCGATGGCCTCGACGATCTCGTGGACCAGCTCGGCGTGGGCGCGGGTGTCGCTGGACAGGTCGACGACGGCGACCTCGCGGACGCTCTGCGAGCCCGGCGGTGCGGCGTGGGCGGTGAGGGCGAGGGGGAGGAGGAGCAGGGGGCTCACGAGCAGGAGCTTGTTCATCCGGGAGGCGTCCTGACTGACTCGGCGGGCGTTGCAAGGGCCTGGGCGGCCGGCGGCGGTCTCCTGGTCGTTGGACAGCGACCGCCGTTCGGATATCGTCTGGTGCGCGGACCATAGCAGACGGTTTCGGCGGGCTCAACGCGGGCCTGGACCGCCCCGGCGATCGCGACGACGCGGCCCGGCGCGCGCCCCCTACGGACGTCGCGTCGCCCCGACACGGGGCCGCGGGGCCGCCCGTCCCTTCCTCATCCTGGCGTCACACGAGGCACGCCCCATGCGCGATTCCCGGCTCCTGACCCATCATGGCGTCGCCCCGCGGCTCGGCGCGCGCGTGTTCGTCGCCGACACGGCGCGCGTCATCGGCGACGTCACCCTGGGCGACGGCTCGTCGGTCTGGTTCGGCTCGGTCCTGCGCGGCGACGTGCACCACATCCGGGTCGGCGCGCGCGTGAACATCCAGGACATGACCATGATCCACGTCACGTCCGGCCGCCACGCCACGATCATCGAGGACGAGGTGACCATCGGCCATCGGGTGACGCTGCATGGCTGCACCGTGCGGCGGCGCGCCTTGATCGGGATGGGCGCCATCGTGCTGGACAGGGCCGAGATCGGCGAGGAGGCCATGCTCGGGGCCGGGGCCCTGGTGACCCCGGGGACGGTCATTCCGCCCCGGACGTTGGCCGTGGGCTCGCCCGCTCGGGTCAAACGCGACCTGACCCCCGAGGAGGTCGCCCACCTCGCCGATAGTGCGCTGCATTATGAGCGCCTGGCGGCCACCTACCTGGACCTGAGCGACATCGGAGGCCCCCTGTGATGTGCCTTCCCGGATCGCCCGCGTCGCGGCCGCAACGGACCGTCCGGCGCGCCGCGCTGCTGGCTGGGCTGCTGACGGCCTCGGCGCCCGCCACCGCCTTCGCCGAGGTGGGCTTCGACCTCGCCGTCGCCGGGGGCACGCTCATGCCCTGGGACGCCGCGGACGAGGCCGGCAACCTCTACGGCGTCTCGGCGGGGCTCGCGTTCGAGCAGCGCGTCCGCGTGGCGCTCGGCGTAGCGGGCGTGCTGCCCGACAGCCGCGCGCAGGCGCTCTTCGCCACCTGGTACCTCGAAGGCACCTGGTGGCCGCTCCGCGACCTCGCCGGCGTCGCCGGCCTCGCGCCCGCGGTGCTCGTCGGCCTCGGGCTCGCCACCGAGGACGACCTCGACCCCGACGGCAGCACCGTGCCGCCGCCGCGCTGGGTCGCCAGCGGCCCCGAGGTCGTCGGCATGCTGGGCGTCGGACTGACCTATGGCCCCCCCGAGGGGCTCTATCTGGCGTTCGACGTCCGGGCCTACAACACGACCCACGCCGGCCTCACGCTGACGGCCGGATACCGCTTCTAGCGAGCCCCGCAGCCGCAATCCGGCGCGTCGCCGCTGGCTGGTTTGCGGCTTCCGGCCCGCCGAAGTCTGGCCTGGCCGTCACTCCGCCGTATTGGATGGGGCACTCGCGCCTCGCCCGAGCGTCGGCGGGCGCTCGGTGTGTCGCAAACTGAGCCACATGGGTCCCACGGCCGATCGGGGAGGTCCGATCGGCGTCGGCCGTGTGTTGCAAGTTGAGACGAGCTCCGCGAGCGCTGGGAAGTGTCAGCGCCTGGGGGAGGTTGTCTCGTAGTTACGCGTGGTTGTGGCGTGTCGGAGGACCGAGCGAGCGATCGGTCCTACATCGCGCGTGCACTGCGCTCGACTTCGCGCTAGATTGTGTAGCGCCCGTCCAGTGTCTCTGTTAGAAACAGTAGTTCATGGGTCATGCTCGCGTGAACATTACGCTCGTCAGAAGAGAGTCGGACACCGGCCTGCTGCTTTGGGCCGACGACGAGGCCGCGCTGCCGCGCCTGCTGCGCAGCGCCTTCTCGCGCGGACGCTGGCTCGAGGGCGTCGACCTCGTCGCCCCCGGCAAGGACGGCAAGCCGGGCGTCGCCTCGGTCGACGGGTTCTGGCTCAGCGCCTCGCGCGCCGCCGCCGCGCTCGCGACCGTGCCGCTCGGTGAGCTGCGCGGGATGACTGCGTCGGTGTCGGTCTGGACGCTGGCGTCGAAGTGGGTCGTCGAGGCGATCGCCCGCCAGCAGCTGGTCTTCACGCTCGATCCGCAGACCGATCCCGGTCGCTGTCGGGCCCGCTGGCGGGTCGCGCCGGTGCGCCCCGAGGACCGCAGCCGCCTCGCCGGCCTCGCCGCCAGCCTGCCCGGCGTGGCGCGGGCCTGCCCGGTCGACCCCAAGAGGGACAAGGTCCTCGGCGCTGGCGCGGCGCTCCACGAGTTCATGGACGCCGCGGTGGACGGCCTGCTACGCGCGTCGACGCCCGAGACGGCGGCGCTGCCCGGAGAGGGGCCGGCCTGGATCGGGCGCCTGGCGCGGGCGCTCAACGGCCCCGACGGAGAGGTCGTCCTGCAGGGGCTGGCCGAGCGGAATCTGCCCAGCGCCATCGGGCAGTGGGTCGGCCCGGCCGTCACGCTGTCGGGGACCGGGCGGCCGGCGGTCGGCTTCCGGCTCGAAGAGCCGAAGTCCGGCGAGAGCGACTGGCGGGTCACCTTCCATCTGACCAGCGCTTCGGGCGATGTGCGGATACCCGTGTCCGAATTGAAGGCCGGTCGCACGGGCGCCAAGGAGGCTGCCGCGCGAATGTCGCGTCCCGAGGAGACGCTCCTCGAGGCGCTGGCGCGGTGCGTCCGGGTCTTCCCGCCCATCGAGCGGTGTCTGTCGGAGAAGCTGCCAGGGGAGGTCGTCGTCGATGCCGCCGAGGCCTGGCTCTTTCTGACCAAGGCCAGCATCCAGCTCGAGCGCGCCGGGTATTACGTCGAGGTGCCCGCCGCGCTCTCGAAGGTCGGGCGACGCCGGGTGCGCGCGAGAATGCGGTTGGGAGTGCAGCCCAAGCGCTCGAAGGACGCGGCCGCGGCGCCGAACGGGCGCTCGGGGCTGCTCGCGGGCCTCATCCAGTATCAGTGGGAGGCGAGCCTCGGCGACGACGCGTTGACCCCCGAGGAGTTCCACAAGCTCGCCGCGTCCAAGGCCCCGCTCATCCTGCACCGTGGCCACTGGGTCGCGGTCGATCCCGACGACGTGCAGCGGCTCGAGGCCCTGATGAAGGAGGGCGGCGGCTCGCTCGAGGCGGCCGAGGCCCTGCGGCTGGCGTTGGCCGGGCAGGTGCCGGTGCCGGAGGCCGTCGAGGTGTCCGCGGACGTGGTGACCGACGGGGCCGTGACGCGCGCGCTCGAGGCGCTCAAGGAGGGCATCGAGGGCGAGCTGCCCGAGATGGACCCGCCCGAGGGGCTCAACGCCGAGCTCAGGCCCTATCAGCTGCGCGGCTTCCGCTGGCTGTATCAGGTCAATTCCACGGGGCTCGGCGCCTGCCTCGCGGACGACATGGGCCTGGGCAAGACGGTGCAGGTCCTGGCCGAGATGCAGCAGATTGCCAACGAGGGCGGTCCGGCGCGCTTCCTGGTGGTCTGCCCTACCAGCGTCATCGGCAACTGGCGCCGCGAGATCCGGCGGTTCTGCCCGCAAATGACGGTCGTGGTGCATCACGGCCCGTCGCGCGCCGGCAGTCTCAAAGAGCTACACCGCAGGTTGGACGGCAAGGATCCCGAGAGCCCCGGGGTGCTCGTGACGAGTTACGCGCTCGCGCGAGGCGACCAGGATCTGCTCAAGGAGATCACGTTCGACATCGTCGTGCTCGACGAGGCCCAGAACATCAAGAACCCCGACACCGCGCAGAGCCAGGCGGTCCGAAGGCTCGCCGCGCGGCGGCGGGTGGCGCTGACGGGCACTCCGGTCGAGAATCGCCTGAGCGAGCTCTGGTCCATCATGGACTTCGTCAATCCCCGCCTGCTGGGGTCGCGCAACGCGTTCAAGAACACCTTCTCGGTGCCCATCGAGCGCTACGGGGACAAAGACGCGGCGGAGCTGCTGAGGAAGGTGACGGCGCCGTTCATTTTGAGACGCCTCAAGACCGACCCCGCCATCGTCCCCGAGCTGCCCGAGAAGTCCGAGAGCGTGCGCTTCTGCCCGCTCACCCTCGAGCAGGCGAGCCTGTACCAGGCGGCCATCGACCGGGGCATGCAGGAGATTCAGGGGCTGGCCCAGGGCATGCAGCGGCGCGGCCGCATCCTCAAGATGCTCACCGAGCTCAAGCAGATCTGCAACCACCCCGCGCAGTTCCTGCGGGATGGCAATATGAGCCCGCGGCGGTCGGGCAAATTGACACGCTTCGTCGAGCTGCTCGACGAGATCCTCGACAGCCAGGGCCACGCCCTGGTGTTCACGCAGTACCGTGAGATGGGCGAGATCCTGTCCGCGGTCATCACCGAGCGCTTCCGGATGCCCGCGCCGTTCTTGCACGGCGGGCTGTCGCGGAACGCGCGCGAGGAGATGGTCGCGGCCTTCCAGGAGCGGCACGGGCCGCCCGTGCTCGTGGTCTCGCTGCGCGCGGGCGGCACGGGCCTGAACCTGGTCCGCGCCAACCACGTCTTCCACTACGACCGGTGGTGGAACCCGGCGGTCGAGGATCAGGCGACCGACCGCGCGTTCCGCATCGGTCAGACGCGCGACGTTACGGTTCACCGGATGGTGTCGCAGGGCACGCTGGAGGAGCACATCCACCAGCTGCTCGAGGAGAAGCGACACCTGGCCGACAAAGTCATCGGGACGGGTGAGACATGGCTATCGGAGCTCGACGACGAGACCCTTGGGCAGCTGGTGTCGCTGGGGCAGGACGCGGTCCTCGAGGAGGAGGAGCCGTGAGCACGTCGGCCTCCCTGGCCGACCGCTGGCTCGAGCCCATCATCTCCTCGAGCGAGCTGCGCGTGCAGGTGCGCCGCGGCAAGGTGATGGCGCGCAAGAACTGGGTCGAGAACCTGACGGTGCGGCCCGGGCTCATCACGGCGGATGTGCGCAACGACATCGGGGGGACCAACAGCGTCCGCATCCGGCAGTCGCACATCGACGACGCCCTGTGGGAGAAGGTGCTCGACCGCTTCGCGGGAGAGGGCGGCTTCGCGGCGAACCTGCTCGCGGGGCGCGTCACCGGCGAGATGCTCGACGTGTTCGACGAGGTCGGCGTCGACCTCATCTGGTACTCGGTGCGAAGCGACGTCAGCAACTTCTGCACCTGCCGCGAGGACGCGCAGGTCTGCACGCACGCGGTGGCCGCGCACTTCGCGCTGGCCGACACGTTCACGGCCGACCCGTTCGTGCTCTTCGAGTTCCGTGGGCGGTCCAAGGACCAGATCCTCGAGGCGCTGCGCAAGCGGCGCCGCGCCGGAGAGGGGGCCGAGGGCGGCAAGGAGGCCGAGGGCGCCGCGGACTCGGGGCTCGAGCCGGCGGGAGAGGTCGTCGAGGGGTATTGGGAGCGCGGGGTGGTGCCTCACCTGGCGTTCCGGTTCGACGCCAAGGAGCTCGCGGGCGAGGAGACCATGCCGGTGCTGCGGGCGCTCGGCCCGGGCCCCGGCGAGACGTCCCCCGACGCCTTCGCGCAGGTGCTGGCGCCCATCGCCCGGCTCGCCCGGACGCGGCTCGAGGAGCTGCTCGAGCAGCTGGCCGAGGACGAGGCTCCAGGCGCCCCCGACGTGACGCAGGCGGAGTCGCTGGACGATCTGCTGTACGCGGCCGCCGTCCAGCACGGCGAGTTGACGAGCTCGTTCGTCGCCGAGGCGCTGGGCATCAGCCAGATCGAGGCGCGTCGCTATCTGCAGTGGCTGGTCGAGGAGGGCCGCCTCGCGGTGGTCGGCCGCGCGCGCGGCACCAAGTACGTCCCGGTGATCGAGGCCGAGGAGCGCACGTCCGAAGAGCTCTGACCGGGCGGTCGCCAACGAGGGAGGCCGGGCATTCGACCCGGCCTTCGCGTCTCCAGAACACGAAAGGCCGGGCTCTGGACCCGGCCTTTCGCGTTTCGAAGGGGCTACGACGTCAGGGGCGAACGTCGACGAAAGAGACGCGATCGACGACGTGCAAGAGGTGGCCGAGCGTCCAGCCGCCCGGCGTGCCCAGATCGTCGAGGTCGACGCCGTCGGCCAGATCGAAGCTGTTGACCAGGACCAGGCTCACGTTGGTCGTGCGATCGCCGAGCTCGAGGCCCAGCTCGAGCAGCGCGTTCGGGTCTGGGACCGTGTAGGTCTCGACGCCCGAGAGCCAGACCGTCCAGTTCGCGCCCTGCTTGCCCTTGAAGAGGACGCGCTGGGTGTCGGCGCCCTCGAGCGGGAGCGCCGCGATCTCGCGCGTGTCGGGGTCCCAGGCGCTGCCCATCGGGAAGCCCAGGAACTCGCCCATGTCGGGCGCGGCGGCCGGGGCCTCGCCGGGCGCCATGCGCTTCAGGATGGCGCTGCCGCCCTCGGGGCGCGGGTCGCCGCTGCTGGCGCGCAGCGAGGCGGCGACGACGGCGAAGGCGTAGGCGGTGTGGGGGCCGCCCAGGCCCGAGTGCAGGGGCGCCACCGGCAGCAGGTAGGGGTCCTTGGCGGGGGTCAGCGGGTCGGCGTCGGCCTTGCCGTCGAGGGGATCGGCGGCCGGGTCGCTGCTGTCGCTGCCGCCGTTGAGCCCGAGCGGGACGAACAGGCCGTCGGCGGTCAGGGCGCCGCCCAGGATGAACACCGAGTCGGCGTACCCGGCCGTGGCCATCGGCGGCAGGTCCGGCACCAGCACGTGGGTCTTCAGGCCCAGCGGGATGCGCAGCAGCGGGTCGACGTCGGTCACGTCGAGCGCGTCGCCGGTCGCGACGTCCAGATCGGGGTGATAACCCGACCAGAAGTTGCGGAACAGGGGGAACAGGGCGCTGACCAGCACGTTGAAGTCGACGCTGCCGCCGCCCACCGCGTCGAAGATGTCGTCGGCGAACTCGGCGACGGCGGTCAGCTCGATGCGGCCGCCCAGGGTCCACAGGCGGCGCTGCGCCGGGCCCGCCGTCAGCCAGAAGTCGCCCACGACCGGGTTGCCGGCGAAGCCGAAGGTGATGCCGCCGGGGATCTCGGCCTGGTCGGCCGTCTCGATGGGCAGGCCGGAGTCTTCCTCGAGGTAGCGCTTGACGTCGCCGCCCAGCAGCGACGGCAGGCTGAAGTCGAACAGGGCGCTCGACAGCGCGAAGGCGTTGAGCGACAGCTCGAACTCGCCCGGCAGCGGGTAGAGCGACATGTCGGGGACGCCGTGGACCAGGCTGGCGCCGATGAGCTGGGTGCCTTCGGGGACGATCTCCTCCTCGGCGGTCAGCTCGACCTCGCCCCAGGACCACGCCGGGATGGGCAGGAGCAGGGCGCCGCCCTGGAAGCGCAGCCAGCTGACCCAGTCGGTGGCGTCGCCGAAGACGTGCACGTCCAGCCCTTCGGCCGGGACCGAGCCGCCGAAGCGGATGACGCCGTCGTCGGCGATGGCGCCCTTGTCGACGACCTCTCCGGTCCCGGCGTCGACCAGGGCGTAGTGCCCGGCGACCGGCGCCAGCGTGCCCTCGACCCGCGCGATGACCGTCACGGTCTCGCCGGCCGCCGGCACGACGTTGGTCAACGTGACGGTGGCCTGCTGGCTCGGGGCGCCGACCATCGACGCCGTCAAGGTGACCTCGCCGGCCGCGGCGCCGCCGGTCGCCACGCCGTCCGCCACGGCGATCACGGCGTCGTCGCTGCTGGCCCAGGTGACCTCGGCCGCCGTCACGACGTCCGGATTGGTGGGGTCGTAGGCCTCGACCAGCAAGGCCGTGGTGGCGCCGGGCACCAGCACCGTGGGGGCCGAGACCACCCGCAGCGCCAGCCCGTCGACCGCCGTCGCCGCCTGGCACGCGCCGGCCACGCAGGCCTCGCCCGCGCCGCAGTCGCCGTCGGCCGCGCAGTACCAGACGCCGCAGACGCCGGTCGACGTCTCGCAGCGACAGTCGAAGCGCTCGTCGGTGCAGTGGCCCTCGGCGAAGCCCTGCGCTCGGCAGTCCCCGTCGGTCTGGCACTTGAAGACGGCGACGCAGCAGCCCTGCACGCAGTTCCAGTCGGCGATGGGCTGCGGGCACAGCGACTTCTTGTTCTTGCCGAACTCGTCCAGGCAGGCGTGCTGGCAGGTGTCGGTGTCCTCGTCCGGGACGTCCGGCGCCACGTCGTGGCCGCCCTCGTCGCCGCCGACGTCGGCGCTCACCTCGTCGCCCGCGTCCGAGCCCGTGTCCTCGTCGCCAGTGTCCGCGCCGGCGTCGGCGTCCGGGCTCGCCGGCGCCGGGTCATCGCCGCACGCCCCCAACCACAACACCGCCGCCAGCCCCCATCGGGTCCACCGCATCGCTCGACCTCCCAGCCGCAGCCCACTGAACTCATCGCGTCGCGCGGCGCACTATAGACTTGCGGCGCCACGGGCAGCAATGGCGACGGGCCCGCCAGGCACGGTGATCGAGTTCTGGTTCGGGCCACCGGACTGCACGAGCTCGCTCGTGCTCCGGCATGGCGCAGCTCGCTGCGCCCGCGAGGCTACAGTCCCATGCCTCCCCGCGCAGCTAGCTGCGCGGGCCCTCGAGCCCGAGCAAGCTCGGGCATTCCAACACGCCCGTAGCTAGAACTCGATAGCCCTGGCCCGCCAGGGGCGGCTCAATCCCGGAACGCGACGCGGGCCTCGGCCTGGGCCACCGCGACCGTCCCGTCGGCCGCCACCAGCAGGGGCGACAGCCGGAACAGCGACAGCTCGGGGAAGTCGACCACGAGCTGGCCGAGGCGCACGAGGACGTCGGCGACCCGCGCACGCGCTTGCCCGAGGGCGAAGGGCGCCGTCAGGCGCATCGCGGCCCGCTGGCTGAGCGGGGCGCAGGCGGCGCGGGCGGGTGGCGCGTCCGGGTCGTCGTGGGCGAGGTGGACCAGGGGCCCGAACCGGGGATCGAGGCGGGCCCCGGCGACGAAGGTGCGCGCGGACGGCGGGACGGGGCGCACGGTGAAGGCGGCGTGCGGGTCCTCGCCGCAGACGTCGTCCCACAGGCGCAACAGCGCCGCCTCGAGGGCGTCCCCGTCGGTCAGCGGCAGCACGACGGGACGCTGGGCCGGGTGGTGGGGGGCCTGGCGGGGGGCGGCGGCCACGGCGTGGGTCGCCACCGAAAGCGCCACGGGGTAGCCGAGCTCGGCGCCGGCGCGACGCGCGGCGTGGGGGCTGGCGACGGTGATGCGTCGGCCGGTCGGGAGGCCGTAGGCGGTCAGGATCCGATCCAGCTCGTCGGGCTGCAGGTGCGTGCGGTCGGTCAAGCGCGCCCCGATGACGACGGCCTGGGCCAGCGGGGCCTGCACCGAGACCTCGACCGCCGGCGCCGCGGCGTGGGCGCGCAGGGTCGGCGCCCGCACCAGGGCCGCCAGCGCGGCGGCGGCTTCCTCGGGCGACCCGGCCGCGCCGGCGCCCCAGGCCGAGGCGACCACGGTCGGGCGCTCGCGGCCTTCGACCAGCGCCCGCCAGGTCGCCGCGTCGTCGGGCGAGGCCTCGACGGGCAAGCCCCAGGCGACGAGGATGGCGTCGACGGTCGGCGCGGAGGCCAGCGCGTCGAGGGTCACGCCCAGGTGGCGCAGCGAGGCGTCGGGGCGCAGGTCGACGGGGTTGTCGACGCGAGCGTGGACGTGGACCTCGCTGGCGATGGCGCGGCTCGTCTCGGGGGGCAGCGCCGCCAGGGTCATGCCTTGCGCGCGCGTGGCGGCGGCGGCCAGGGCGGCGGCGCCCGCGGAGTTGGCGACGACGGCGACGCGCGGGCCGTTCGGGGTGGGGCCGCGGGCCAGCGCGTCCGCGAGGCGCAGGGCGTCGCGGGGCGAGGCGGCGCGGTGCACGCCCAGGGAGCGGACGACGTCGTCCAGGCGAGCCAGGGCGGGGGCGGCCGGGGTGTCGGCGTCCTCCAGCGGCAGGCGAGGGCGGGCGCCGGGGAGGACCAGGACGACGGGCTTGCGGGCGGCGACGGCGCGGACGCGGGTGGGGAGGCCCTCGGGGTCGCCGAGGGTGTCGGCGTGGACGACGATGGCCCGGGTCATCGCGTCGGCGGCGAAGGCCTCGATCAGATCGATCGCCGACACGCCGCTCGGGCTGGCGGTGGCGAAGGCGGACAGGCCGACGCCGGCCTGGCAGGCCGCCGCGAGGAGCGCCTCCTCGGCGCCCGCCTGGGCGCACGCGGCGACGTGACCCACCGGCGGCAGGGCCGAGGTGGCGAGCGCCGCGACCACCTCGCCGGCGCCCTGGCGCATCACGCCGGCCGCGCCCGGCCCTACGAGCAGGAGGCCGCGCTCCTCGCACAGGGCGAGCAGGGCCTCCTCGGCCGGGACGTCGACGGCGTCGGGGTCGTCCTCGCTGGCCAGCAGCAGGACGCCGGCCAGCGGCGGCACGACGACCAGGGCGCGCGCGCCGCGATCGGCGGCGGCCGCGGCGACCTCGAGGACGTCCTCGGGCGGGACGTCCACGACGACGAGGTCGAGCGGGCCGGCCTCGGGGCCGATCTGGTTCGGGTGGGCGGCCTCGACGACCGGCGCGGTCGAGGCGGTGGCGCGCGCGAGGGCGGCGATCTGGCGGGCGCGGGTGGCGCCCGGTCGCTCGGCGCCGACGACGGCGAGGTGGCGGGGCGAAAGCAGCGGGGAGAGCGGCGAGTCCGAGGCGTTCATGGCGCGCAATGTGCGCTCCCGGGCGCCGCGCGCCAAGCGAAGAGGTATAAGCCTCCTATTCGGGCTTCCACTTGCGCTGCTTCTTCACGGCGCTGCGTTGGCGCTTGGCCTCGACGCGGCGCGCGCGCGAGGCGCGGGTGGGGCGGGTCGGCACGCGCGGCGTCTCGCGCTCCTCGGCGCGCGCGAGCAGCTCGGCCAGCTTGGCGAAGCAGTCCTCGACGTTGCGCGCCTGGCTGCGGTAGCGCGAGGAGGTGATGACCAGCTCGCCGTCGCGCGTGATGCGGTGGCGCGCCAGATCGCGCAGGCGGGCGCGGACGTCCTCGGGGATCCAGTCGGCCTCGGCGACCGCGAAGCGCAGCTCGGCCTTGGTCTCGACCTTGTTGACGTTCTGGCCGCCCGGGCCGCCGCTGCGCGCGAAGCTGACGGTCACACGGTCGCGCGGGATGTCGATCATGAGGGGCTCCGGGCAGGCGGGCGACGGCGACCGCGGCGGCGGGCTTGACCGGGCGGCGAGGGTCTTCTACAGCGGCTGACGCACCGCCGAAAAGCAAGACCCGCCACCAGCCAGCCGACCGCGAGGATGCCGTGACCACGCCGCAAGCACCGAGCCTCACGACCCGACCGAACGACTTCGAGGGCCGCGAGGTCGTCGTGACCGGAGGCGCCGGGGCGCTCGGACGCGCCGTCGTCAGCCAGCTGCTGGCGCGAGGGGCGCGCGTCCATGTGCCGTGCCTGCACGCCTCCGAGCGCGACGCTGCGCCCTGGCGCGACGATCCATCCGTGCGCGCCGTCGCCGGCGTGGATCTGGGGGACGAGGCGCAGGTGCGCGCCTTCTTTGAGGCGGTGCCGACCCTGTGGGCCTCGATCCAGATCGCCGGCGGCTTCGCCATGGCGCCGCTGACCGAGACCACCCTCGCGGCCTGGCGGCACATGCAGGACATGAACGGGACCACCTGCTTTCTGGCCTGCCGCGAGGCGGTCCGCCGCATGCGCGCCAGCGGCGGCGAGGGGGGGCGCCTGGTCAACGTCGCGGCTCGGCCGGCCCTGGTGCCGACCGGCGGCATGGCGGCCTACGCGGCGTCCAAGGCCGCCGTCGCGAACCTGACGGTCAGCCTGGCCGAGGAGCTGGCGGGCGAGGGCATCTGGGTCAACGCGGTCGTCCCGTCCATCATGGACACGCCCGCGAACCGCAAGGCAATGCCGAAGGCCGACCACGCCGCGTGGCCAACGGTCGAGGCCGTCGCCGAGACCCTGGTGTTCCTCGCCTCGCCCACCAACGCGGTCACCCGGGGTGCCCTGGTCCCGGTCTACGGGCGCAGCTGAGCGGGCGCGCGCCGACCGAGACGCTGGTGGGGGTGGTCGGCGGTGGCTCGGCCCTTGCAGTGGCAGGGGCCTTTCGCTACAAGGCGCCCTTTCCGCCCGCCGGGCGCCCCCCGCGGCGCGTCCCGTCCCTCCCCGGAGGGGGGCCGCCAGCCGCACACACACGCGTGAACATCATGAACTGTCCGAGCTGCGGCCACGAGAACCTCAGCGACTTCCCCTTCTGCGAGCACTGCCTCGAGCTGTTGCCCCCGCCGGAGGGCGGCCTGGGCTCGGCCTTCGAGTTCGATCGGGGCGTGGCCACGGCGCGCGTCGGGCGCTCCGACTGGCCGGCCTTCCCCTGGAACCCGCCGGATCTGCCGGACCCGCTGATCGGCCGCGAGAAGGCCCAGAAGCAGCTCGCCGCCGGCTGGGACGACGTGGTCGGGCACTGGCGCGCTCGCATCCACCTGCTGGTCAGCGAATACGGCATGGGCAAGTCCCGCGTCGCGACCGCCCTGGTGGCCGACGCCCTGCGCCGCGACGAGACGACGCGCGTCATCCGCACGCGCTGCCCGGCCTGGGGCGGCCCCTTCCGCATGTGGGACGCCATCCTGCGCGCCGCCCTCGACATCCCCGACAGCGCGGACCCGGTCGAGTGCGGCGAACGCCTGAGCCGCGCGGTCGAGGACGTCCTGCCCGACGAGGCCGCCGAGATCGCGGCCCTGGTCGCCTGGCTGACCGGCTGGGACGCGCCCGGCCGGCCGCGCCCGTCGGGGCTGACCGACGAGGAGGCGCTGGTCGCGCGCAGCACGGCCGCCCTGTCGCGTCTGCTCGGCGCGATGAGCGTCGAGCGGCCGCTGCTCGTCATCGTCGACCAGGCGAACAACGCGACCGCGCGCAGCCTCTCGCTGGCCGGCGCCCTCGAGGAGATGTTGCGCGACCGGCCCGTGATGCTGGTGCTGGCCGGGTCGCCCGCGCTGACGGACATCCTGCCCGGCTGGGAGGCCTTCCCCGCGACGCGCCTAGGGCGCCTGACCCGGCGCGACGCCGAGCGGATGCTGCGGGTGTTCCTGGACGGCCTGGGCGAGCCGCCGGTCGAGATCCTCGAGCGCATCCTGGACCGCGCCCACGGAAGCCCCTACGCCATCAAGTCGATGGTGCGCTACCTGCGCGACGCGGGGGCCATCGCGCTCCAGGACGGCGTGTGGGCGCTGGACGAGACGGTCGCCTGGGACCTGGACCTGCCCGAGGACCTCGAGGGCGTCGTCCTGGCGCACCTCGAGACGCTCAACGCGACCGAGCGTGACGTGCTGGGCCGCGCCGCGGTCATCGGGCGCGAGTTCTGGCTGGGCGCGCTGGTGGCCCTCGAGCGTCACGACGCGACCCCGGCCGCCGCGGCGGCCCCCGGCGACATCACGCGCGACGGCGTGCCCGGCTTCGTGCGGGCCGCCCTCGAGCGCCTGGCCGGCCTGAAGTTCATCGAGCGCCGCCCGGCCCACCTGCCCGGCGAGGAGGCCTGGGTCTTCAGCAGCGAGCTGCACTGGCAGGTCGCGCAGACGATGCTGCCCGAGGCCACGCGCCAGCGGCACCATCGCATCATCCTCGAGTGGCTGCTGATGCACCTGGGCGACGAGCACGGCGAGCACTGCGAGGAGCTGGCGCGCCACGCCGAGGGCTGCGGGGACGCGGCGCGGGCGGCGACGTGGCTGCTCGAGGCGGCGCAGCTGGCGCGGGCGCAGCATCACCCGACCGACGAGCGGCGCCTGCTGATGAACGCGCGGGCGCTGGTGCCGGCCGAGGCGACCGCGACGCGGGTGGCGGTCGACTTCGATCTGGGCGACGCCTTCGCCCTGTGCGGGGACGTCGAGGCGGCGCTCGAGTGCTACCAGGACGCGCTGCGGGCGTCGTGGCACATGCGGCACCGGGGGCGGGGCGCGGCCGCGCTGGCGCGCATCGGGCGGGCCGAGGGCGACCGCGGGGACCTCACGCGGGCCTACGAGCACCTGCACCAGGCCCTGCGCCTGTACGAGGCCATCGAGGATCGGGCCGGCGTGGCGGCGACCAGCTACCAGCTGGGGCGGCTGCTGTGGCTCAAGGGGCGGCTGAACGAGGCGCTGGGCAGCTACCGCAAGAGCGAGAGCATCAGCCGGCAGGTCCAGGACCGGGCGGGCATCGCGCAGGCGGTGCACGCCATCGCGGCGCTGCACTACGACCGCGGCGACGTGCTGCTCGCCGAGGAGTACTACAACGACGCGCTGTCGCTGCGACGCGCGCTGGACGACCGCCGGGGCGTCGCGCGGACGCTGAACGATCTGGGGCTGGTCTGGACCAGCCGCGGCGAGGTCGAGCGGGCGGTCGCCGGGTGGCGCGAGGCGACGAGCATGGCGCGCGACATCGGCGATCGGGTGGTCGAGGCGACGCTGGCGTCGAACCTGGGCGAGGGATTGACCGCGCTCGGGCAGCACGACGAGGCCGAGGAGACGCTGGAGCGCGCGATCGCGCTGGCGCGGTCCATCGCGCAGCCGCGCGTGCTGGCGGACGCCTGGCTGAACCTGGGGCAGCTGCGGCTGTCGCGGGGACAGTGGGACGCGGCGCGGGCGGCCCTGGACGAGGCCGCGCAGGCGACGGCGGGGCTGGACGTGCCGCGGATGACCGCGGCCGTCGACCGGGCGTACGGCGAGCTGGCGCTGGGCGAGGCGCGGGCGCCCGAGCACCAGGGCGGGGCGACGACGCGGCCGCTGCTGGCGCACGCGCAGGAGGCGCTGCGCAAGGCGGCCGACGCCTTCAGTGCGGCCGGCTACGACCTCGAGGCGGCCACGGCGCTCGAGCGGTTGGCCGAGGCGCTGGCGCTGGACGACAAGGACGACGAGGCGGCCCAGGCGCGCGATTCGGCCAAGGCGCTGCGAGGCTCGCACGAGGTGCGCCCGTCCGAGGCGACGCCCACGGCGGTGCCGGCGATGGAAGAGGCCAGCGACGAGGCGGTCGACGCGTGAGGCGGGCCGCCGCGCTGGGGCTCCGCGTGGCCGTCGGCGTGGCCGTGGCCGGCGCGGGGTCGGCGCGGGCCGAGGTGGACTGGTCGGTCGACATGGCGCTGCCCGACCGCGACTTCGCGTTCGGGCTGACGGGCGGCGTCGTCTTCGACGAGGACCGCCGCGACGCGGCGACCAGCGGGATGCTGGGGCTGGACGCCAGCTACCTGGACGGACTGTTCGGGGCGCACCTGGGCGTGCGGGCGCACCGAGAGGGCTTCGACTGGCGCGTCGCCGGGCTGGCCGAGGTCACCTGGTGGTACCTCCTGCTGCTGGGCACGGGCGTGCAGGTCGGGCAGATGCTGGGCGACGGCGGGCCGGGCGTGCCGGACACGGCGGTGGCGTTGACGCTGCTGGTCGGCGCGCCGTTTCCCATCGCGACCCTGGACGAGGGGCGCGGCGGCAGCCTGGTCCTGATGCCCTACGGGCGTCCGGGGCTGCGCTTTCGGGGCGAGCGTCCGGGCCTCGACCGCGACGACCGGGTGCGGGGCTACCACGAGATCGGCGTGTCGCTGCGGTGGACCAGCTTCGGCTGGTGACCGGCCGGTCAGCGCCGGCGCAGCCAGTCGACCACGTGGCCGATGAGCGTCGGCAGCTCCCAGAGCAGCTCGGCGCGCGAGCCCATCGGGCTCACCGGCTGCGAGAGGGTCGCGAGCGCCGGCGGGACGGAGGACTCGCGGGGGCGCGCGGCCTGGCGGGCCTCGGCGCGCCGCTCGATCTCGCCGATCTCCAGGCCGCCCATCGCGACGAAGGTGCGGATCTGCTCGAGCTCGCCGGCGTCGAGGTACATGCCGTGGACCGTGCACTCGTCGACCACGATGCCGCTGACCCGGCCGAAGTTGCGGCGGTGCATGGGCGTGTCGCAGCGCGGGCAGCGGCGGTAGACGACCGCCTGGGGCGCGCGGCGCAGGGCCGCCACCTGCCGGCGGATCTCGCTCAGGTTGGCGCGCGTCATCAGCGGGCGCGTGACCAGGGCGTCGATCTCGCCGTGATCGAGCCACAGCCCGTGGCAGCTGGCGCACATGTCGACCTCGGTGTCGCTGGTCCCCATGACGACCGCGCGCATCACGCCGCCGCAGCCCGGGCAGGGCAGGGTGGGGGGCGCCCCCGGGGCCGGGCCGTCGTCCTCGGCGCGCGCCAGCAAGGCGGACAGCGCCTGGTGGACGTCGTCCTCGGACGCGGCGACCGGGCGCGCCGTGGGCGTCCGCAGGCCCAGTAGGCGCCGCTGCACGTCGCTCGCCCGCTGCGGGCGGCGCTCGACCCGCGGGTCCAGCAGCTCGTCCAGCAGGGCCACCAGCCCCGCGTCGGCGACCGCCGCGCGGAAGTCGAGCCGCATCTCGCGCACCGGCAGCTCCGACGGCTCGCGCCCGCTCGTCAGAAAGACCAGCGTCGCCCCCAGGGCGTACAGATCCGAGGCCGGCTCTGCGCGGCCCATGAACTGCTCGGGGGGCATGTACCCGTAGCTGCCGACCACCGTGCTGCCGGCCAGGGTGTGCTGCCGCAGCGCGTGCTGCACGGCCCCGAAGTCGATGAGCACCACGCCTCCGTCGGGCCGCACGATGACGTTGGACGGCTTGACGTCGCGGTGGACGATCGGCGGCAGCCGCCCGTGCAGGTAGGCCAGCACCTCGGCGATGCCGGCCCCGATGCGCAAGACCTCGTCGCGCGAGAACGTCTCGCCCGCGCGCACCCGTCGCCGCAGATCGTCGCCGGGGACGAACTCCTCGACCAGCCACAGCCGCGGGTCGTCGTCGCCCTCCCGCAGCAGCTCGCGAAAGCGCGGCACCCCCGGGTGGTCCAGGCCACGCAACACCTGCGCGCCCCGCTCGAACAGCTCGAGCGACTTCCAGTCGGGCGCCGACTTCAGGCGCAGCTCCTTGGCCGCCAGCAAGGCGCTGCCGTCGGCCTCCTCGGCCAGCCAGACCCGCGCCGTCGCCCCCTCGCCCAGGGGTTCGATGAGCCGGTAGCGGCCGTCGGAGGCCGCCTCGAGGGAGCGCGCGGGAGCCACGGGCGCACTGTACTCCAACCCGTCCGCCGCGCCCACCGCGAGGCGGAGCCTTGCGAACGGCCACGGGCCCGAGGCAAGGTCGGCGCGGGCGACCGAGCCCGAGGAGGCATCGCTTGAGAGCGCGACCGCGCGTCGACCGCACCCCGGTGGGCGGGGGCCCGGGCCCCGTCCCCTACCGAGAGCACCGCTTCACGACCCCCGACGGCTTCGAACTGGGCCTGTATCGCTGCGCGCCCGAAGGCGACCGCGACGCGCTGGGCCGCCCGGTGCTGCTCCTGCCCGGCGTCGGCAGCAACCGCTACGGCTTCGGCGTGGCCCCGGGCGCCACGCTCCCCGAGGCCCTGGCCGCCGCGGGCCGCGACGCCTGGCTCCTGGACTTCCGCGGCTCCCGCTCGAGCCGCTGGACCGGCGCCGGCCGCCCGCCGGTCAGCATCGACCACAAGCTCGTGCTCGATCTGCCGAGCGCCATCGCCGAGGTCCGCCGCCTCACGGGCGCCGCCGCCCTCGATCTCGTCGGCCACAGCCTCGGCGGCCTCCTCGTCTACCTGCTGCTCGGCGGCCCCGCCGCCCCCGCGATCGGCCGCGCCGTCACCGTGTGCACCCCGGCGCGCGCCGCCGACTTCGCCGGCCCCGCCGCCGCCCTCCTGCGCGCCCCCGCCCGCGCCCTGTCGCCGGTCGCCGCGCGCCTGCCCGGCCTGATGGTCGACCGCCTGGCGCGCCTCCCCGGCCCCCTCCCGCACCTGGCCGCCTTCCGCCAGCACATCCTGGTCGGCTCGATGGACGCCGCCCTGCGCCGCGCCTACTTCGCCCACGGCGTCGAGGACATGCCCGGCGGGGATCTGGCGCAGATCATGCGCTGGATCGCCCACGACGGCCTGGTCGACGCGGCCGGCCAGCGCTACGACGAGCGCCTGCCCGCCGTCACGCGCCCGCTGCTGGTCCTGGCCGCCTCGCGCGACGGCCTCATCCCGGTCCCCGCCGTCCAGGCCGCCTTCGAGCGCCTGGGCAGCCGCGACAAGGATCTGCGCATCGTCGGCCGCCGCCACGGCGCCAGCCGCGACTACGCCCACGCCGACGTCCTGCTGGCCCCGTCGGCCGCGCGCGACGTCTACGGACCCATCGTCGAGTTCCTGGCCGGCTGACGGCCCCGCCCCCCGCTACAGGTGGAAGGTCACCTGGGCGGTCGGCAGGAAGATGAAGGCGTCGGGCGACTCGACCGGCGTCCCGGTGTAGCCCTTGTCCCAGTTGGCGAACCACTCCTTCCAGTCCGGGAACATGAATTTGAAGTCCACGCCCAGCGACACCCGCTGGGCCACCATGTAGTTGAAGGCGACGCCGGTCGACAGGTTGGTGCCGTCCCAGCCCTTGCCGTCGTCCTCGTCGTCGGTGCCCACGATGAAGCGCTGCACCTCGGGCGCCGGGTGGTAGCCGCCGATGGAGTAGCCGTAGCCGAAGGAGACGTCGACGTCCCAGGGCCGCTCCTGGAAGGGGATCCAGAACTGGGCCGGGTGGATGCGCACGGCGCCGCCGACGTGGCCGGCGCCAGCGTCCCCGTCCAGGTCGCCGTGGCCGAGCACGCTGGCCTCGAGCGAGGCGTAACCCAGGATGTTGTAGCCGATGCGCAGCTGGAACGAGAGACCGCTGCCGAAGTCGGTGCGGACGAGCTCGGCGCGGGCCTCTTCGACCGTGTAGCCGGGGATGTTCGAAGGGATCGGCTTGCAGTTCGTCGTGCCCTTGCTCCACAGGAAGACTTCGGGGCTGTATCCGCAGGGTGCGGGTACGTCGAAGAGCGTCCCCTGCTCGCCCGAGACCACCGCCCCGCCGAGCCCGAAGCTGAGGTACAGGCCGTCCCTCATCGACTGCGCGGCCGCCGGCGCGGGGGCGAGCGAGGCGGTCAGCAGGGCGGCTCCGGCGAGGGGGGCGGACAGGCGGGGCATGGGCGGGCTCCGGGAGACTCTTGGCCGCCGGGGCCGCGGCCCGCGGGCGGCTGTTGCCAGGGTTCGGGTGCCGCCGCTATAGTCCGCCGACTGAGCCACCGTCAATCGGGCTCCTGCGAAAACGCCGCAGGGGGTGTGACCGTGAACACGTCTCCGTTCCGCCGCGTCCCGGACGCCGCCCGCCTGACCGCGGCCGGCTCGGAGTGCCTCGTGATGCTCCGCGGGCCCACCCTCGGCCGCAAGCTGGACCTCGGCCCCGACCGCGTGACCATCGGCCGCGACCTCGACAACCACGTCGTGCTCGACGCCGACCACGTCTCGCGCTTCCACGCGGCCATCGAGGTCGACGCCCTCCACCGCGTCGTCAGCGACCTCGGCTCCACCAACGGCACCTGGGTCAACGACCGCCAGGTCGACCGCCAGCGCCTGCACCCCGGCGACCTCATCCAGATCGGCGAGGTCGTCTTCAAGTACCTCGCCGGCCGCGACGTCGAGGCGGCCTACCACGAGGAGATCTACCAGATGGCCATCACCGACGGCCTCACGTCGGTGCCCAACTCCCGCTTCCTCGCGCAGTTCCTCGAGCGCGAGATGTCGCGCTCGCGCCGCTACGGCCGCGACCTCAGCCTGCTCTTCATCGACGCCGACAAGTTCAAGGAGGTCAACACCCGCCTTGGCCACGTCGTCGGCGACCAGCTGCTGCGCGAGCTGGCCCACGTCCTCGAGGCCGGCGTCGGCCGCGAGGAGCTGTGCGCGCGCTACGGCGGCGAGGAGTTCGTCATCGTCCTGCCCGAGGTCCCGCTCGCCCAGGCCGTGACCCAGGCCGAGGCCATCCGCCGCGCCGTCGAGGCGCACCGCTTCACCCACGGCGACGAGTTGGTCCCCGTGACCGTCAGCGTCGGCGTCGCCGCCTTCGAGCCAGACATGCGGCGCCCCGAGGACCTCGTCCGCGCCGCCGACGCCAAGCTGCACCGCGCCAAGGACGGCGGCCGCAACCGCGTCGTGTCGTGACCCGCCCCATGACGACGACGACGCCCGAATGACCGCCCGCCGCCTCCGCTTCGCGCTCATCGGCCTGTTCGCCCTGTGGGCCGCCTGCGATCTCGGCGCCCCCGACGGCGGCGGCCAGGGCTGCGTGCGCGTCCACCAGGGCCAGGGCTACCAGTTCCCGCTCAAGCGCGTCCTGCAGGGCGCCCTGTCGGTCGTGGTCACCCAGGACGGCGTCGACTTCCTGACCGAGCGCATCCGCGACCTCGTCCTCGCCTTCTTCGACGCCGACGAGAGCGGCCACGCCGTCGTCCCCCTCGACACCCTGGGCCTCGGCGACCTCTCGACCGAGCTCGGCCCCCTCAAGGGCAACGTCCGCGACCTCGTCGTCACCCTCGACCTCGCCTCCCTCTCGGTCGAGCTCGTCCCCGGCACCCAGCCCGCCCGCCTGCGCATCTCGGTCCAGGACGCCGTCGTCGGCCTCGCCTCCGGCACCGTCGCCGGCGAGGTCAACGCCCTCGGCTTCAAGGGCGACCTCGCCTGCGGCCTCGGCAACGGCAAGCTCGGCCACGTCGCCGTGCTCTCCTTCGATCTCGAGCTCGCCCTCGGCACCACCGACGACGGCGTCCTCGACGTGCAGGTCCTCTCCCTGACCTCGGACGTCAAGGACGTCTCCCTCGCCGTCCTCACCGACTGCACCCTGCCCGAGTGCCTCGACGGCCTGACCCCGCCCGCCGAGGGCGAGTGCGGCGAGTGCAAGACCGCCTGCGGCGCCGCCGGCCTCGCCGCCGATCTGGCCAGCATCCTCCACGACATCTTCGACCAGCTCATCGACGATCTCGTCGGCTGGCTCGCCGACGACCTCGCCAACCTCCTGCTCGATCTCCTCCTCAACGGCCGCCCCCTCGCCGTCGAAGGCCGCCTCGACGTCGCCGCCCTCGCGTCCCCGCTGCTGCCCTACCTCGCCTCGGCCAGCCCCCTCGACGTCCTCGGCCGCCCCGGCGCCGAGGCCTTCCAGGTCCTGCCCGACCTCGGCGGCGCCGCCCTGCAGGTCACCCTCGACGCCGGCGCCGACAGCGCCCCGGTCCACCCCTGCGTCGCCCCGGTCGGCGCCGAGCCCATCTTCTCGCCCGGCCCGGTCCCCGCCTTCCCGGAGCTGGCCACCGGCGCCGACGGCGTCCCCGCCCCCTACCACGTCGGCCTCGCCACCAGCGCCGCCCTGGTCAACGAGGCCGTCTGGGCCGCCTACAAGTCCGGCGCCCTCTGCATCGCCCTCACCACCGACGACCTCGCCACCCTCTCCGGCGGCCGCCTCGTCCTCACCGCGCGCCTGCTCGACCTCCTGCTCCCCGGCGCCGCCCACGTCGCCGGCCCCGACGCCCCGGTCCGCGTCGTCGTCAAGCCCCGCCTCGACGCCGCCGCCATGCCCGTCGTCCGCTTCGGCGACGGCCAGGCCACCCCGACCCTGCAGGTCCAGCTCTCCCAGGCCTCCGTCGCCCTCGACCTCCTGGTCGCCGACCAGTGGCTCCGCGCCATCGCCTTCCGCGCCGACCTCGCCCTGGGCCTGTCCATCGACGCCCTCTCCGACGCCCGCCTCGGCCTGCGCCTCGCCGACGTCGCCCTGACCGGCCTCAGCCTGCCCGACAACGAGATCTTCGCGGCCGCCCGCATGGACCTCATCGCCCCCTTCGTCGTCGACCTCGCCCTGGGCGTCCTGGGCCAGATGCCCATCCAGCTCGATCTCGCCACCACCGGCCTCGCCCCCGAGCTGCTGGGCGTCCCGGTCGAGCCGGTCGTCCGCGCCATCACCTCCGCCGGCCCCGACGACGGCTGGCTGCACGTCCTGGTCGCCCTCCAGGACCCCGCCCCGCCGCCCGCCCCGCTGACCCCGCAGGCCTTCCGCTTCCGCGAGCCCACCCCCGGCCAGCTCTGGTTCCAGGTCGACGCCCCCGCCGGCCACGAGGTGCAGCTGCGCGTGGCCGGCGGCTCCTGGTCGCGCTGGTTCCCCGCGCAGGGCGAGCACCGCCTGACCCACCCGCGCCTGTGGCTGACCGGCCGCCTGTCGCTCGAGGCCCGCCTGCGCCGCGCCGGCGGCACCCCAGGCCCGGCCATCGAAGCCGGGCAGGTCGACGTTCACGCGCCCGCCCCCGCCGAGCCGTCCGCGCCCGAACCCGAGGCGCCCGAGCCCGAGCCCGAGCCCCAGGCCGACGCGCCCGCTCCGCACGACGGCTGCTCGGGAGGCGACGCCGCGCCGACGACCCTCTGGCTCGTCCTCGTCGTTTGGCTGGTCCGCCGCCGCTCCGTCCGCCTCGTCGCCCTCGCGCTCGCGTTCGGCGCCTGCGCCGACGAGGCGGTCGCCCCCGCCAGCGTCTGCTCCTGGCACGACCAGTGCCCCGACGGCTTCTTGTGCGGCCCCGAGGGCCGCTGCGTGGGCGCCGACCCGTGCGCCGCCGACGCCGACTGCTGCCCCGGCGCCACCTGCTTCCGCGGCTGGTGTCGCCCCACGGACCAGTGCGACGCCCAGCGCCCCTGCGAGCGCCTGGGCACCGTCTGCGAAGCCGGCCAGTGCGCCCCGGCGCCCTGCGAGGCCGACCTCGACTGCCCCAGCCCCCTGCGCTGCGCCGCCGGCCGCTGCCTGGGCGCGCCTCCCTGCGACGGCGCCTGCCCCGAGGGCACCGCCTGCCACCTCGCCAGCGGCCGCTGCCTGCCGGCGCCCGCCTGCGCGGCGCTGTGCGGCCCCGACCAGGTCCCCACCGTCGCCGAGGCCCCGCCGGTCCCGGCCCTGCGCTGCGCCGCCGAGCACCCCTGCGCCTGCGCGACCCTGCCGCGCGTGCTGCCGGGCTTCCCTGGCTTCGAGGGCCGCCTGCTCGCCACCCCCAGCCAGCCCGTCGTCGTCAGCTACGAGCCCACCTACGGCGACCTCGTCCTGTCGCGCTTGACCGTCGGCGACCCGGACCGCGACGACCTGGCCCTCGACGGCGTGCCCGACGTGCCACCCCTCGGCGACGTGACCGGCTACCGCGCCGGCGTGGCCGCCCCTGGGCCCGATCGCGGCCGCCGCCCCGCCGTGGCTTGGGCGACCACGCCCACCGGCGTCCTGGTCGACGTGCTGTACCGCGACGAGGACGAGGGCGCGCTGCGTTACCTGCGGGTCCGCCCGGCCGACGGCAAGGTCGTCGCCCGCTCGCGCGTGCCGATCCCGGGCGACGCGGGCCGCTACTCGTGCCTGGTCCGCGAGCACGGCACGGGCCAGCTCACCGGCCTGGCCTTCGTCGCCGCCGATCCGACCGACTCGGTGGCCCGCCTGGTGCGCCTGCGCGCCACCACCGACGCCCCCGACGACGACGGCGACTGGGAGGTCGTCACCGTCCTCGAGCGCCCGCTGCCCGCGCGCGACCCGGCGCCCTGCGGGGACGCCTGCGGGCCCCTCGAGCTGTGCGGCCGCCTGCCCGACGGCGATCGCTGCGTCCCCGCCTTCGACGGCCTGTCCTGCGAGCAGGCCTGCCCGGCGCACCACCTCTGCCACGTCCCCGACGAGGCCGGCGCCGCCCCCACCTGCGTCCCGCGCGTCCACCGGACCCACGCGGCCGATCGGCTGCCCTTCGGCCGGGGCCTGTTCGTCTCGTGCGCCGCCGGGCCGGCGGGCGTGGTCGCCGCCTGGTACGACGCGGACCACGGCCTGGTCGAGTCGGCGCGGGCCCCGTTCGCCGGCGCGCCCATCGCGATCGTCGACGGCACCGCGGCGGCCCACGACGTGCCCGATCTGGGCCACCACGTCCGCGTGGCCCTGCGCGAGGACGGCGCCGCCGCCGTGGCCTACCACGACGCCACCCACGGGCGCCTGTGGCTCGCCGAGCAGGCCTCCGCCTTCGCCCCCTGGCAGGCGACGCTGGTGCACGAGGCGACCGGCGTCGACGCCCGCGCGCTGGGCGCCTGGCCGGCCCTCGTCTACGATGCCGGGGGTCAACCGACCCTCGCTCATGCCGATGCCACACGCGCCAACGTGCTGCTCGCCCGGCGGGACGCGGCCGGATGCTGGAAGCAGGTCGAGGTCCTGTCCTCGGGCGGCTGGATCGCGCCCGATCTGGCGCTCGCGCCCGACGGCCAGCTCTTCGTGTCGGCCCTGCGCCTCGGCTTCACGCCCGCCTTGGCGCCGGACCACGAGCTGCGGCTGCTGCGTGTGCCGCCGCCGACCTGCGGCGGCGATTGACCCGCGTCGGGAACGTCCGCCCAATAGGATGCGTTGGCGGTAGGCGAGACAGAGTTCCTTCAAGCCCGGTAGCCCGATGTCGAACGAGCAGAGACGGCGCGAGCGCGAGCGCCGCATCCTGAGGGAGATCGTCGAGATCCACATCGAGACCGGCCAGGCGGTCGGCTCGAAGGTGGTGGCCGAGCGCCTGGGCGGCCGCCTGTCGTCGGCGTCCATCCGCGCCGTGATGAACGAGCTCGACACACGCGGCGTGCTCAGCCAGCCGCACACCTCGGCCGGCCGGGTCCCGACCGACCTGGGTTATCGCCAGTACCTCGAGGGGCTCGACCCGCGTCGGCTGCAGATGCCCGACCGCAGCGAGCTCGAGGCCCTGGCCTGGCACGCCTCGCAGACCGTGCTGGGCCTGCTGAAGGAGGCGGCGTCCTTTTTGTCGGACCGCCTGGGCATCGCGGGCCTCATCGCCGCGCCGCGGCTCGAGCACGCGGTGCTGCAGCACATCGAGTTCGTGTGGCTGCGTCGCGGGTCGGTCCTGGCCATCGTGGTCACGCGCGCGGGGCTGGTCCACGAGCGCCTGCTGGCCGCCGACCCGCAGCTCGAGCGCGAGATGTGCGAGGCGCTCAACAACTACTTGAACAGCTTCTTGAGCGGCAAGACGCTGGCCCAGGTGCGCCAGCGCATCGAGGAGGAGCAGCGCCGCGACCGCGAGACGCTGGGCGAGCTCGAGGCGCGCGCCCTGGATCTGGCCGGGCGGGCGCTGGCCGACGCCGAAGGCGCCGAGGTGGTGGTCGACGGCGCGGCGAGCATCCTCGAGCTCCGCGAGTTCGCCGAGCCCGGCGTCGCCGCCGAGCTGGTGCGCACGCTGGACCGGCGCGAGGTCTGGTTGCGGCTGCTCGACCGGGTCGAGGACGCCCACGACACCAAGATCTATCTCGGGGGCGAGGTCGGCGCGCCGCTCGACGAGTGCTCGTTCGTCGCCGCCGGCTATGGCGGCCCGTCCGGCTCGGGGCTGGTGGGCGTGCTCGGGCCCAAGCGGCTGGACTACCGCCGCGCCATCCCGCTGGTGGGGCTGGTCGCCGGTCGGCTCGGGGCGCTGCTCGACGCCGCCGAGGCGGACCCGGACGATCCGGAGCGCGATCCGACCCTGCACTGAGCGCGGGCAGCCGTCCGCGCGCCAGTTACCAAAGGGGCGCGAACCGGGCCGCGTGCGCTTGCCGCGCCGGGTTATCGCGTGTCATCTTCCGGGGCGTCGGATGACCGGGAGCGTGCGCATGACGGGCGGCGAGGGACACGATCAGGACGAGACCGAGGGGCTCGGCCGCGTCCACCACATCGAGCTCGAGGAGGTCGGGGACGTCGACCTGATGGCGCTGCTCGACGAGGTCACGGAGCAGCTCGACGAGGAGACGGCGGCGGCCCGTCCGCGTCCTCCCGCCGACGAGGCGAACCGCGCGCGCGTGACGACGACGCCCGGGGCCGCCCGGACCCGCGTCCCGACGGCCCCGAGCGGGGCGCCGCGGGCCGAGGCGGGCGCCGACGGCCGGCCGCCCATCCGCGGCAAGGTGGTCGACGAGTCGTTCAAGGTGCGCGAGCTGGAGCGGCGCCTGACCGAGGCGACCAGCGAGACCGAGGGCTGGCGCAAGCGCATGGGGCAGATGACGGCCGAGACGGCCAGCTACCGCCGGCGGCTCGAGGAGCAGGCGGGCGCCGCGCGGCTGAGCGGGCGCGAGGACGTCTTCCGGATGCTCATGCCCATCCTCGACGGGCTCGAGGCCGGGCTGGCCTCGTCCCAGCGCACCCGCGACTTCGACAGCCTGTTCAAGGGCCTCGAGATGGTCCTCAAGCAGCTGCAAGGCGAGCTGCGCCAGCTGGGCCTCGAGGGTGTCGCCGGCGAAGGGCAGCCCTTCGATCCGACCTGCCAGGAGGCGATGCGGCAGGTGCACACGGGCGGGGCGTCGCCGGGCACCGTCGTGGACGTGGTCCGGCGCGGCTACCGGCTGAAGGAGCGCCTGCTGCGCCCGGCGATGGTGGTGGTCGAGGGTCCGGCCGAAGAGCCGAAGCCCGAGGCGGCCGCGGAGCCGGCCGAGGAGCCCGCGGAGGGCTGAGGGCCGTGGCCGTGGCCGTGAGCCGAGACTGTGGCCGTGAGCCGAGGCCGAAGCTGTGAGCGGTGGCCGTGGCCGAGGCCGTGGCCGTGAGCCGAGGCCGAGGCCGTGGCCGAGGACCGTGAGCCGTGGCCGTGGGACCGTGGAGCCGTGACGCTGAGCGCCCGCGCATTGACACCCCTCGGGGGCGCTGCTAACACGCGCCGGTCATGTCGAAGCTCGCCCCGCGCTCGCGCCTGTCCTCCCTGGCCACCGCCGCCCTCGTCGCCCTGCTCGGGCTCGCCGAGGCCTGCGGCGGGACCACGGCCGCGACCACCGGCCGCCCCACCGACGTCGCCGAGTCGGCGCGCCAGACCTACTTCACCGCCATGGAGGAGCTGGTCGGCGGCAACTACGTCCGGGCGATCGAGCTCTTCAACCGCGTCGCGCGGACGCCGCGCTACCTGCGCTACTCGGCCCTGGCGCGGCTGCGCATCGCCGACGCCATGTTCATGCAGGACCGCTACCAGGAGGCCATCGAGGCCTACCGGCAGTTCCTGGCGCAGCACGAGGGCGACCCCAACGTTCCCTACGCGCGCTTCCGCATCGCGGCCAGCTACTTCCGGCGTCGCCCGACGGACTGGTTCGCCTCGCCCGACGCCAGCGAGTTCGATCAGACGCTGACGATGCAGGCCGAGCGCGAGCTGAGCCGCTTCATCGACACCTTCCCGACCAGCCCCTACGCCGACGAGGCGCGGCAGATGCGCGCCGAGGCGCGGCGCCTGATGTTCGACCACGAGGTCTACATCGCCGACTTCTACGCCGATCGCGACAAGTGGCGCGCGACGGCCTGGCGCCTCGATCACGCCGCGACGACCTACCCCGAGTTCGTGGACGAGGCCTTCCTGTGGCGCATCGCGCAGGCCTACGCCTCGGCGGGTGACACGTCGGACGCGGCGCGGATGTACGCGACCTACCTCGAGCGCTTCCCCGACGCGCCGCGCACCGAGACGGCGCGGCAGCGTCTGCAGGCCATCCGCGCCGAGTACGACCTCCGCCTGCGCCAGGCGCCGGCCCCGACGCCCCCGGCGCCCGAGCCCGACGAGGCCCCGGAGGCCCCCGAGGCCGACGAGGCGCCCGAGGCCGACGACGCGCCCGAAGACGAATAAGGCACTTGACCTCGGGCGGCCGGCGTGGTGCCTTCCGCCCGCTCTCTCACCTGTCCTCCGATTAGGGAAGCACCAAAGGAGACCCCAGATGGCGACCCAGACCCCCAAGCAGATCGTGACCGCCCGCTTCGGCAGCCGCACCGACCTCGTCAACGCGATCGCCGGCCTGCTCGGCGACGAGGCCAACAAGTCGGCCCTGATGGGCACGACCAACAAGAAGCTGCTGCGCATCCACGAGGTCGCCACGACCGTCCAGCAGCGCTTCGGCGGCAAGGCCGGCCTCATCGACGCGATGGCCAAGCTGCAGTTCAAGACCGGCAAGCCCAACGCGGGCTGGCGCGAGAAGATGGAGGGCTACACCGTCAAGCGCCTGCTCGATCTGCACCGCCAGCTCAAGACGACCGGCCAGGGCGCGACCCAGGGCTGAGCCCTCACGTCGGGCGCCGCGCGTGCGGCGTCCGGCGCTCGTCGCTTCGATCGTGGCGCGGGCTCCCAGCCCGCGTCCTCCGTCCGCTCCTCCCGCCCACCTCCCTCCCTCCGGGCGGAGATCTCACGGCCCACGCTTGCCCGCCGGGCCGCCGTTCCTAGCTTCCGCGCCTTGGGCCAGCGCCTGCCCCGTGACGCCACGGGCGCCGGGGGCTGTCTGGCTGCGCTTCGGCCCCGACCATTGACACACAGCGTCCCGCTTGCGACGATGCAGCGCGCTTCCGACCAACGGAGCGAGCGGCTTGTTCGACGCCAAAAGCCGGGTCTCATAGGCCTTTCGGGCGCGTCTCAGTCGGCCGCCGACGCGATTGCCAGGATCGAGCCCCCAAGGAGTCTAAATGCAATTTCCCTTCAAGATCGGCGACAAGGCCGTCTATCCCGCGCAGGGAGTGACGGAGATCATGGGGATCGAGAGCATGGAGATTTCCGGGACGCAGCACACGGTCTACGTCCTCCGGGTGCTCGACACCAACCGCACGATCCGCATCCCGGTCAACAAGATCAGCTCGGTCGGCCTGCGCTCGGTCATCCAGGGCGAGGAGATCGACGAGGTCTACGGCATCCTCCGCGAGCGCCCCGGCAAGTTCGACCAGCAGACCTGGAACCGCCGCTATCGCCGCTACCTCGAGAAGATCAAGACCGGCTCGGTCTACGACGTCGCCGAGGTCCTGCGCGATCTGTACCTGCTCAAGTACGACAAGAACCTGTCGTTCGGCGAGCGCAAGATGCTCGACACGGCCCGCTCCCTGCTGGTCAAGGAGCTGTCCATCGCCCGCGAGAGCGCCGAGGACGCCGTCGAGCGCGAGCTCGAGGAGATCTTCGCCGACCAGGAGCCGCTCGAGAAGACGGCCTGAGTCGCGGCGCAGGGCGCATCGCGCATTGAGAAGGGGCGGCTCCGGCGCGCCCCTTCTTCGTTTCGAAGGCCGGCGCTCGGCTCCGGGGCCGGCGCCGCCGCCGTCGGCCTCCGGCGCCCGGCGCCGCGCTCAGCGTCCGCCGACGCCCGCCATCCGGTGGTCGCTGGCCGAGGTGGGCGCGTCCGCGGCCTCCTCGGGCCGCCGCGCGAGGCACCAACGCGCGATCATGGCCTCGTAGAAGCGCAGCGCCGCCTCGAGGTGGCTGACCGGGATGCCCTCGTCGTCGCGGTACAGGTCGCCCGCGCCGCGCCCCGGCCCGAACACCAGCGTCGCCGCGCCGGTCTCGGCGATGAGGCCGGCGTCCGTGCTCAGGCGCCCGCCCGACAGGACCGGCGGCACCCCGGCCGCGCGCAGGCTCTCGCGGGCGGCGGTCAGGAAGCCGGAGTCGTCGGCGCCGGCGGCCAGGGCCGCGCGGTCCTGCGTCACCTGGACGGTGAAGTCGAGCTCGTCCTCGCGGGCGAGGGCCCGCTGCACGGCGGCGACGAACCGGTCGCCGATGGCGTGGGTGTCGACGCCGGGCCCGGTCCACATGGTGATGACCCCGGTGACGGTGTCCCGGTCCGATTCGAGCCAGCCGGTGTGCGCGGCGGGGCGCGGGCGGGCGGCCAGGGCGTTGCGCTCGGGCGCGGTCACCTCGGCCACGGCGGCGAGGCCGGCGTCGCGCGCCCGCAGCCAGGCCTCGAACATCGGGTCGATGGGGAAGGGCAGGGGCGTGCCGTCCGCGAGGGCGCGGGCGGTGACGTCCGGCGGCAGCGGCGGCAGGTCGTCGTAGCTGGTCGCGATCTGCATGGTGCAGCGCGCCGGGACGCGGTTGGAGGCCTCGCCCGCCTCGAAGGACAGGACGCGCACGTCGCCCGCCTGGCGCAGCTGCTTCAGCACCTCGAGGCCGCGGGCCAGGGCGTCGGCGCCGAGGTGGGGCACCTGCGCGTGGGCCGAGCGCCCGGGCACCTCGACCTCGAAGAACCCGCGCGTGGGCGGCATGCGGCGGTGGCGGATCTGGCGCTCGATCTGCAGCCGGAAGCTGACGTAGCCGGGGTGGTCGGTCCAGATCTCGAGGTTGGTCGGCGCGCCCACCAGGGCGGCCGCCGGGCGCGCGCTGTTGCCGTCGAGCAGGGCCCGGATGCCGGTGCCGCGGGCCTCCTCGCCGAAGAGGGCGACGACGTGCAGGGGGCGGACGAGGCGCTCGTGGCGAAAGCGCGAGGCGGCCAGGATCTTCAGCACCAGATCGACCTTGCCGCTGCAGGCGCCGAGGCCGTGCAGCAGGCCGGTGCGCGGGTCGAGGCGGGGCTCGAAGGGGTCGCCGCCGGTCGAGCGCCAGACGCCCGGGACCGGATCGGCGCCGGTGGACACGCACGACACGAGCCACAGCGGCTCGTCGACGCGCTCGCCGTGGCCGAGGCCGACGAGGTTGACGAAGTCGGCGGTCTCGCTCGACGAGACCTGCTCGAAGATGTGCAGCTCTCCGTAGAACATGAGATCCATCAGGTACGCGATCGTGTCGGAGGCGCTGTGCCTCAGGCGGGAGTCGCGTCGAAGGATCTCGAGCACGGCGTCGACGGGCTTGACCGGCATCGGACACCTCGGTGCGGCGCGCCAGGGCGCGCGGGCGGACGGCGGCTAGGCGGCCACCGACCCCGCCGCTCGGCGAGCGGTCGGTCGGGCGGACCGCGGGGCCGATCGAATCGATCCCTTGGGCATGTTGTCAACTGGAGCGGCGGATGAGGGCGGTCGTTCAGCGGGTGAGCGAGGCCGACGTGACGGTCGGCGGGCGCGTGGTGGGGCGGGTGCGGGCGGGGGCGCCGGGGCTGCTCGTGCTGCTCGGCGCGGGCGAGGGCGACGGGCCCGAGGCGGTCGACTACCTGGTCGACAAGATCTGCGGCCTGCGGATCTTCGAGGACGAGGCGGGCAAGATGAACCTGTCCGTCGTCGACGTGGGCGGCAGCCTGCTGGTGGTCAGCCAGTTCACGCTCTACGGCGACAGCCGCAAGGGCCGGCGCCCCTCGTTCGTGCGCGCGCAGGCGCCGGAGCTGGCGGCGAAGCTGGTCGATCGCTTCGTCGCGCGGGCGCGCGAGCGCGTCGGCCACGTCGAGACCGGCGAGTTCGGGGCCCACATGGCCGTGCGGCTGGTCAACGACGGGCCGGTGACGCTGATCCTGGACTCCGAGCGGCAGATCGGGTGAGCGAGGGCGAAGCCCGATCTTGATCCTCGCCGCGATGGCGATACACTTGTTCAGTGTATGGCCCAGCGCGTGACCATCGACGAGCTCAAGGCTCGTCTCCATCAGGCCTTCCCCGAGGCGATCCCCGAGGCGGAGCTCCCGTCGCCCTCGGGGCGGGTCGCGACCGGGGTGCCGCGGCTCGATCGGCTGCTCGGCGGCGGGCTCGTCGCCGGGCAGGTGGCGGCCTGGCTGGCCGCGCCGGGGGCCGGCTCGGCTTCGCTGATGCGCGCGACGGCGCGCCGGGCGCTGGGCGACGGCCACCGCGTCGCGATCGTGGACGCGGGCGGGACGCTGGCCCCGGCGGACTGGGCGCCGATCGGCGCGCCCCCTCAGGAGCGGCTGTGGTTCGTGCGCCCACCGGTCGGCGGCGATCCCGAGGAGGCGGGCCGCCAGGGCCTGTGGGCGGCCGAGGTGCTGACCCGCTCGGGCGCCTTCGGCCTGGTGATGCTGGATCTGACCGGCCTCGACGTGCGCGGGGCCACCCGCTGGGCCGCGCCCCTGCGTCGGGCGGCGCGCGACGGCGCCGCGGCCCTGCTCCTGGTCGGCGAGGCCGCCACCCGCGCCGCGCCGACCCAGGTCGTCCGTCTCGAACCCCGGGCGCCCGCCCCCGCCGATCTCGAGGCCGGGCGCCGCGCGCTGGGGGTGTCGCTCGTGCGCGGCGGCCCCCCCGGCGCCGAGGAGCTCGTCATCGATGCTCGCCCCTGTCTCGTCCCGCGTCGCCTGCCTGCGCTCGCCGTGGTTCGCGATCGACGTCCTGGCGCGCGACGGCCTCGCCGCGAAGGGTTCGCCGATCGCGGTGATCCGGGGCGCCGGCACGCACGCGCGGGTCGCGCTGGCCAGCCCGGCGGCCAGGGCCGCTGGGGTGCGGGCCGGGCAGAGCCCGTCGGAGGCGCGGGCCCTGGCGCGCGATCTGGCGCTGACGACGTGGGATGAGGCGCGGATCGCGGCGGCGATGGCGGCGCTGGGCGAGCGGCTCGAGGCGGTGACGCCGCGGCTGGCGCCCGCGGGGCCGGGGTGCTTCTGGCTCGAGCCGGTGGTCTCGCGGGGCGAGGACGAGCGGGCCTTCGCCGCGCGGCTGCTCGAGGCGGCGCGTGGCGAGCGGCTGACCGAGGCGCGCGTGGCCATCGCGGACGGGCCGGTCGCGGCCTCGGCGGCGGCGCGGACGGCGCGCGAGGCGGTGACCTGCCTGCCGCCGGGCGGGGACGCGGCCTTCCTGGCGGGGCTGCCCATCGAGCTCCTGGGCGTCGGGCCGGCGATGCGCGAGCTGCTGGTGGCGCTGGGCGTGCGCACCGGGGCCGCGCTGCAGGCGATGGACCCGGGGCTGCTCGAGGCGCGCTTCGGGCCCGAGGGGCGCCGCCTGTGGCTGCGGGCGCGCGGGCAGACGCGGCGGCGGCCGCTGACGCCGCGCGGGCGGCCCGAGCACCGGGTCGAGGTGCCGCTGCTCGAGGCGACGGCGCACCTCGAGCCGGTCCTGTTCGTGCTGCGGGGCGCCATCGATCGGGTGGCGCGGGCCATGGCGGGGGCGGGGGCGGCCGTCGCGCGGCTGCGTGTCACCCTGGTGCGCGAGCGGGGCGAGGCGACGCGGCTCGAGCTGGCGCCGTCGCGGCCGAGCGCCGAGGGGCCGCTGCTCTTCGAGCTGGTCCGGGCGCGCCTGGCCGAGTCGCCCGACGGCGAGGAGGGGGCGCCGGACTGGACGGCCCACCCGGTGACCGACGTCGTCGTCGAGGTGGGCGAGGGCGCGCCGCTGAACCCGCTGCAGGGCGACCTGTTCGCCGCGCGCTGGCGCGACCCGGTGGCGCTCGAGGCGGCGCTGGCGCGGCTGACGGGCCGCTTCGGCGAGGGCGCGGTGGCCGTGCCGGTCGCGGTGGACACCTGGCGGCCCGAGCGGGCGGGGATCTGGCGGCCGGTGGCCGAGGCGGGGGCGGCCGCGGCGACCGGGGCGGCGCCGTCCGAGGCCCCCGCCGAGGCCGCGGACGGGGACGTCAGCGCCTGCGTGCGGCTGCTGCCCGAGCCGGCCCCGGTGCGGCTCGACGCCGAGCGGCGGCAGGTCTTCGGGGCGCGGGCGCGGGGGCCGGTCACGGTCACGGCCTGGCGCGGGCCCGAGCGGCTGTCGGGCGAGGCCTGGGGCGAGGACCCCTGGGACCGCGACTACTTCTGGCTGCTGACGGCCGAGGCCGGGGCGCTGTGGGTCTACCGGGATCGCCGCGCGGGGGGGTGGTTCCTGCACGGCTGGCTCGACTGAGGGCGCGCGGGTCGGGACGCGCCCCTAACCCTGGCTTGACGCTGGGAAAAGCCGGTGTCTATGATGCGCCGGCTCGACGGGACCGAGTGTCAGTCATCATCGAGGGTTAGCATGGGCGAAGGCGCCGACAAGTCGAAGAAGGATGCTTCCACGGGCGAGCCCGAGGGGGGCCTCCCGGAGTTCATCGTGACCGAAGGCGCCGAAGACGCCGCGGACACCACCGCCGCGGCCGAGGAGACCCAGGCCGAGGCGTCGTCCGACGCGGGCGCCGAGCTGTCGGCCGAGGAGGCGCTCGCCATCGCCGAGGCCGAGGCCGCGGCGGCCGAGGCGGCGGCCAAGGCGGCGGCGGCGGCGGCAGCGGCGGCGGCGGCCAAGGCCAAGGCCGAGAAGGTCAAGGCGGCGACCAGCGACACCGTCGAGGCGTCGGCCGAGGGCAAGGGCAAGAAGGGCAAGGCCAAGGGCGGCGGCGACAAGGCCAAGGACGTGGCCAAGGCGGCGGCGACCAAGGCGCCCGAGCCCGAGCCCGAGCCGATCCTGGTCATCAAGCCCAGCGCCGAGGGCCTGTTCGAGGGCAAGGTCGACGAGAAGGCCGCCGAGTCGTTCATCCCCGACGAGCCCTTCCGCGGCGGGCGCAGCAAGGTCGCCATCGGCGCCTTCGCGGTCGTGCTGCTGGCCACGGTCGGCGGCGGGGCGGTCATCGCCTCGAACGAGCGGCTCAAGACCGACGTGCAGTGCTTCCTCGAGCAGCGCCTCGACGAGTGCAAGGGCGCCGAGAAGCGCGCGCTCGAGGCCCGGTGGAAGGACGAGGACCTCAAGGCGCGCAACCGCTACGGCGACGTGACGCTGGTCTACTTCCCGCCGGACGCCAAGGTGAAGGTGACCAAGACCACCTACACCCAGGAGGGCCTGAGCGGCGCGCCCACCAAGTCGGGCGAGGAAGAGATCAAGAACGCCACGAGCGATCTGAAGCCGGGCCAGACCATCGAGCGCCTGCCGCTGCTCAACCTGCCGATCTTCGAGTCCGAGAAGAACGAGCAGGGCGACGTCACCACGGTCTTCACCTACGAGTACAAGCTCGAGTTCGAGCGCGAGGGCTACGAGCCGCGCACCTTCACCTACCGCATCGACGACTGGCAGCGCGTCGGCCCGGGCAACGAGATCATCGACTGGAAGGGGCTCGACCTCATCCCGAAGCCCGAGACCCTGATGGCCAACTTCGCCAAGGCGATGGGGCAGCTGCACTGCGCGCTCAAGGACAACAAGAAGGCCAAGGGCCTCGACCCCGAGAGCCTCGGGCTGGTCGAGGAGTCCGCCTTCGAGATCATCCGCCTGCGCAACGGCTTCAAGACCAAGGACGACTTCAACACGGCCTACTCCATCCTGACCGGCGGCCAGCACGCCGAGTGGTGGGCGAAGACCGCCGAGGAGATCGCCAAGAACAAGTGCGACGAGTGACGGCTCAGACGTGAGCTGAAGGCTCCTGGCACGAGCTGAAGGCTCCGGCCTGAGTCGGCGCCACGACGCGGAGGCGGCCCCCACCCGGAGGCCGCCTTCGTCCTTTCGAAGGCCCGCTCGGCCAGGCGCGCGGTCAGTCTCCGACGTCCTCGCCGGTCAGGTGGGCCCATGCGGGCGGCGTGCGCTCGCCCCGCAGGAAGGCGACGGCGTCGGCGGCCAGGGCGCGGATCTCGGGGTCGGCGTGGGCCGTCAGCGGCTCGAGGTGGGGCGTGGCCTGCGAGGCCTTGAGGCGCACGAGGCGGGTGATGGCGTAGCGCAGCTCGTCGGGGCCGCCGGCGCGGAGCAGCGGCACCACCTCGGCCACGCGCTCGGCGAGCGCCGCCTCCCACGTGTCCACCCACGGCCGCGTCGGGCCCTGGTCGACGCAGCCCTCGACCCGCTCCTCGAGCGCGCAGTACAGGCGCACGTGGAAGTGCTCCTCGTGGCGCGACGAGTCGCGCGGCTCGCGCAGGACGGCCTCGGCGCGCTCGACGAGCAGCGGGTCGGCCCCCGCGCTGCGGGCCCAGGCGATGAGGCGCGCCTTCAGCGGGTTCGAGACGAAGATCCACTGGATCTGCACGCGCGGGTCGCGCAAGAGCCCCTCGACCAGCGCCCAGTTGCGCGCGTCGTCGAACCACAGATCGCCGCCCCAGCGCGCGCGCCCGTCCGCGCCGAACGGGACCAGCTCCGGCTGATCGGCGATGCGCCAGGCGCCGTCGCGCACGTAGAAGGCCAGATCGACGTCGCGCCCGCTGTTGTGGCTGGCGTGGCCGTGCAGGTCGCCGCCGTCGCGCGCGCTGAGATCGCCCGCCCACAGGACGCTGCCCGGCCACTGGTCCGCGACCCGCCGCGCCGCGCGCTCGAGGGCGCCGACCAGCTCGTCGGTGCCCCAGACGGCGCCGCGCCGGACCGAGATCGGGCGCGCCCGCAGCGGGCCCGTGTCGGTGAGGCGGCGCGCCCCGACCAGGTAGCCGCGCGACGCGGTGCCGATGGAGTAGCTGCGCTGGGCGCTGAGCCCGACGAGGTGCGCCCGGTCGAAGGCCGGGATGGAGGCCTGGTGCGACGGCGCCGGCGGGGGCGGGGCCGACAGGCTGGCGGCCGGCAGGAGCTGCACGGCGCCGAGGTCGAGCCGGGCCAGCGCGCGGCCCTCGGCGGGGCCCGCGACGGGCGATGGGGGCGCGCACGACAGGCAGGCGGCCGCGCCGATCCCGGCGAGCCAATCGCGGGGGCCCAGATGGGCGCGACCGCCCCGGCGCCCGCGGGGAGGCCGGGGCGGGTGCCGCGACGCGTCGGGCGACGGCCGATCTCGTAACGAGCGCTTCACCGCCGCGCACCGTACCGCAGCCTGGGCGCAGGCGCACCAAACGCGCGGCCGCGATCGCGGGTGAATTCTGGCTGAATACACCGCCGGGCGGCCCCTTTTTGACCGGGTCGGAGCCGGCCCGGTAAGCTCCGCACGCGCGGGCCCGTCCAGGGCTCCAGGGGGACGAAGCGGTCATGCGGAAGATCGGTGCGACAGGCTTGGGGCTGGTGGTGGCGCTCGCGTTGGTGGCTTGCGGCGACGAGGTGACGCAGACGCCGCTGCCCGGCAAGACCTGCACGGTCCCGGCCGACTGCGAGGCGACGCTGGCGACGCGCGGCTACGCGGCCGAGTGCACGACCGTGACCTGCGACGCCAGCCGCTGCGTCTTCACGGCCGTGAACGAGGGCGGCAGCTGCGGCGAGGGCGACGCGTGCGTCACGGGCGGCGTGTGCGCCAACCGTCTCTGCGTCGGTGAAGCGGTCGTGTGCGACGACGGCGACCCCTGCACGACCGACGCCTGCGATCCGGCGACCGGCGGCTGCACGACCACGCCGGCGCCCGGCGAGCCCTGCGACGACGGGGTGGCCTGCACCGAAAAGGACGTGTGCCAGCTGGACGGCCAGTGCCTCGGGCAGCCGTCCGCGACCTGCCAGTGCGCCGAGGACGCCGACTGCGCGGCGCTGGCCGAGACCGACAAGTGCGCCGGCACCTTCGTGTGCGGCGACGACTTCGCCTGCCACGCCGACCCGGCGACGGTCATCCAGTGCGACACCAGCGGCGACACCGAGTGCGCCGGGGCGGTCTGCGACCCGGCGACCGGCGGGTGCGTGCTGACCGCCACGAACGAGGGGCAGCCCTGCGGCGAGGCCGCGGACGACTGCACCGGGCAGGCGGTGTGCACGAACGGGGCCTGCGCGGGCGAGGCGGTCGCCTGCGACGACGGCGACCCGTGCACGACCGACGAGTGCGTGCCGGGACAGGGCTGCGTGTACGAGCCGGCGACCGGGCTGCCCTGCGACGACGGCGACCCGTGCACCAGCCCCGACGTCTGCCAGGCCGGGCAGTGCCAGGGCGCGGCGGCCAGCTGCGACGACGGCAACCCATGCACGGTCGACGCGTGCGACCCCGTCACCGGGCAGTGCAGCCACACCGCGTCGGACGAGCCCTGCGACGACGGCAACCCGTGCACCACGGGCGACAGCTGCTCGACCGGCGTGTGCAAGGGCGCGGGCGTGGCCTGTGACGACGGCAACCCGTGCACGGCCGACGTCTGCCAGGTGGGCGACGACGGCGAGGTCACCTGCGCGCACCAGAACGTGTTCGGCGTCTGCGACGACGGCGACCCGTGCACCGGCGGCGACGCGTGCCTGGGCGGGCAGTGCGTCGGGACCGAGAAGCTGTGCGGGTGCTCGAGCGACCAGGAGTGCCAGGACAAGGCGCCGGACGACCTGTGCGTGGGCGCGTGGCTGTGCGACACCAGCGTGACCGGCGGCAAGTGCGTGCCCGACCCGGCGACGGTCGTGACGTGCCAGGCCAACGAGACGATGTGCACCATCGACCAGTGCGACCCGGCGACCGGGACGTGCAAGTCGCAGCCCAAGCCGGACGCGACCCCGTGCGACGACGGCAACGCCTGCTCGACCGGCGACATCTGCTCGTCGGGCGTGTGCGTCGGCAACGCGATGGACTGCAGCGACGGCAACCCCTGCACGGGCGACCTGTGCAGCGGCGGCGTGTGCAGCAACCAGCCGCTGGGCGGCAGCATGACCTTCCTGGACGTCGGCTTCGACGCGGGCCTGCCGGACGGCTGGACCGCCGAGACGACCACGGAGGGCGTGGGCTGGAAGGTCTCGGCCGAGTACGCCGCCGAGGGTGACTTCGGCCTGGTGGCGACCGGTCCGAGCGGCGTGTACGACCACGGGGCGGTCACGGCGACGCTGCGCTCGCCCAAGTTCTGGGTCTACGGCGAGACGGTGCAGCTGCGCCTGAAGATGAAGACCGGCTTCGCGTCGCCGACCGTGGGCGCGGACAAGTGCTTCGCCTCCAACGACTACCTGTCGGTGGGCGTCGACAACTACGGGCTGCTCGAGCAGGTCGAGTGCGTCTCGGGCGACGCCCCGGACTGGGTGCAGCTGCAGGTGGACCTGTCGTTCTTCAAGAACCGCGAGATCGGCCTGGTCTTCGTCTTCCACGCCGACGCCGAGGACAACGGCGGCTTCGGCGCCGCCATCGACGAGGTCGAGGTCTCGGCCCTGTTCACCTGCACCGACGGGCCGTGCACCATCGGGTCGTGCACGGCGGGGGCCTGCAACGCGGGGCCGCTGGTCTGCGACGACGGCGACCCGTGCACCCTGGACACCTGCAGCGCGACCACCGGCAAGTGCCAGTACAAGCTGCAGGTCAACTGCGGCTGCGAGAGCGACTTCGACTGCCTGACCTTCAGCCCCTGCCTGCAGGGCACCTGCGGCCCGGACGGCTTCTGCGAGGAGACGGTCATCACGGGGGCCTGCGACGACCAGGACGCCTGCACGGTGAACGACGTGTGCAACGAGGAGGGCGAGTGCCTCGGCGACGACATCGTCTGCGACGACGGCGTGCCCTGCACCGACGACTGGTGCGACTACTCGGGCGAGTGCGTCTTCCAGTTCAAGCCGCTCGCCTGCGACGACGGCGACGCGTGCACGACCAACGACACCTGCACGAGCGCCTCGACCTGCGCGGGCTCGCCCGTCGTGTGCGCCAGCGGCTCGTGCGCCTCGGGCTACTGCTCGGACGGCAGCTGCAAGTTCTCGATCAACCACGACGGGAGCTTCGAACTCGAGGAGGGCTTCGACTCGCTCGCCCCCAACCAGCTGCCGGCCGAGTGGACCGACAACGCCGAGAGCCCCGGGTGGAGCTGGAAGTCGACGACCACGGCCAGCCACTCGGCCCCGACCGCGCTGGGGCTGATGGGCCCGGCCAGCGCCTACGCGGCCGCCACGGTCAGCGTCACGGCGCCGGCGGTGTCGCTGCCGCCCGACGGCGGGACGCTGCGTTATTGGGTCCGCGGCACCTGGGGCGACCAGGGCTGCACGACGGACGTGCTGCGCGTGAAGGTCAACGGCACGGTCGTCGACACCGTCTGCGCGAACGTGCCGGCCTTCGCCGAGCGCACCGTGGATCTGGCCGCCTTCGCCACCCAGCTGGCGACCGTGAGCTTCGAGTTCTCGGCCAAGGCGGCCGACGCAGGCGCCGTGAGCCTGCTGCTCGACGACGTGGCGGTCACGGCGAAGTACCTGTGCGACGACGGCGACGCGTGCACCACGAACGACGCGTGCGTGCTGGGCTTCTGTCAGGGACAGGACGGCCTGTGCCCCTGACCGGGCCCGGGCGGCGGGGAGCGTCCGCGTCGACGCCCCCCATCGGACGGCTTCGGACCGGGAACCGTTGAGCGCAGCGGGGTCGCCCGCCTATACTCCGCACCTCTTCGACGCCGGGGTTCGGAGATGGGGGGAAGTCCGATCATGCGCAAGCTCTTTGGTGGGGTGCTGCCCGCGGTGGCGGCCCTGACGCTGCTGGCGGCGGGGTGCACCGAGGTGACCCTGGTCCCCGGGCTCGAAGGCGAGACCTGCAAGCGCCCCAGCGAGTGCGCCGAGGGCCTGACGTGCGTCCAGGGACGCTGCGCCGTCGACACCGAGCTGCCCTTCACCGACGTCTCGGGTGACGAGGGCGGCAAGGGTGACGTGCCCCCGCCCGAGGACGTCCCCGACGTCTCGAACGACACCACCGTCGACGCCGAGGACGTGCTCGAGGTGACGGACCCCGGGACCCCCGAGGTCATCGTCACGCCGGACGTGCCCACGGACACGCCCGACGACCCCGATGTCGACCCGATCTGGGACGTCGCCGACGCCGACGCGGGCGAGGAGACCGCCCAGACGCCCGACGCGACCGAGGACGTCGAGATCGATGTGCCGCCGGGGCCACCCGGGCCCGACGAGCCGTGCGAGGGCGACTGCCCGACCGGCTACCTGTGCCTGCCGCAGGTCGACGGCGTCGCCCGCTGCAAGCCCTTCCCCAAGGGCGTGTGCCTGCCCTGCGCGTCGGCGGCCGACTGCCCGACGCCGGGCGCCCAGTGCCTCAGCTTCCCGGACGGACAGAGCTTCTGCGGCGCGGTCTGCGGCACCCCGGCCGACTGCCCTTCGGGCTTCTCGTGCACCGACGGCCAGTGCCGCCCGCAGACGACCTCGTGCGAGTGCACGCCCGACCTGTTCGGCTGGAGCCTGCCCTGCGACAACGCCGGCGCGGGCGGCGTGTGCAAGGGCCAGACGACCTGCCTCCAGAAGGGGTGGTCGACCTGCTCGGCGGCGGCGCCCTCGGTCGAGCTGTGCAACGGCAAGGACGACGACTGCGACGGCATCACCGACGAGGAGCCCAAGTACTTCGAGAAGGGCAAGAGCCTGCCCTTCGGCGCGCCCTGCGGCCTGGGCGTGTGCGCGGGCGGCGAGGTGGTCTGCACGCCCGACGGCGGGGTGACCTGCTCGGGCAACGCGCTGGCCGGGCCCGAGGTGTGCGCCGACCAGCTCGACAACGACTGCGACGGGCAGGTCAACGAGGGCTGCGAGTCCGACGACTGGGACGGCGACGGGGTGCCCAACGACAAGGACTGCGCGCCGATGGACGCCAGCACCTACCCGGGCGCGACCGAGAAGTGCTGCAACCCCGCCCTGGGCTACAACAAGGCCTGCGACACCAACTGCGACGGCAAGGTCACGCCCTGCGCGAGCTGCGACAAGGACCTCGACGGCTTCTGCCCGCCCGAGGACTGCAACGACAACGATCCGAAGATCCACCCGGGCGCGGCCGAGAAGTGCAACGACGGCATCGACCAGGACTGCCAGGGCGGCGATCTGCTGTGCTCGGCCGCCCAGGACAAGGACGGCGACGGCTTCATCCCGCCGGCCGACTGCAACGAGGGCAACCCGTCGGTCTACCCCTACGCCGAGGAGCTCTGCGACAACCTGGACAACGACTGCGACGGCCTCATCGACGAGGGCAACCCGCAGGGCGGGCAGAACTGCGGGACGACCGCCGAGTACTGCCAGTCGGGCAAGATGGTCTGCACCCACTACGGGTACGGCGCGGTGCTGCAGTGCCAGGGCGCCATCAAGTACGGCCCCGAGACCTGCGACGGCGTCGACAACGACTGCGACGGGCAGACCGACGAGACGTTCACCCAGCTGGGCCAGCCCTGCGACGGGCCCGACAGCGACTTCTGCGCCAACGGCGTGCTCGTGTGCTCGGGCGACGGGCAGGGCGTCGAGTGCTCGGACGAGGCCGTGTCCAACCTGGTCGAGGAGTGCAACGGCCTCGACGACGACTGCGACGGGGCGACCGACGAGTTCGTCTGCAACCTGAAGGACCTCGACGGCGACGGCTACACCGCGGCCCAGGGCGACTGCGACGACTGGCGGCCCGAGGTGTACCCCGGCGCCGCGGAGCCGTGCTGCGACCCCAAGCTGGGGCCGGCCGCCTACGAGATCTGCGACCTGAACTGCGACGGGATCATCGTCCCGTGTGGCTTCAACGACGCCGACGCGGACGGCTACCCGGCGGGCGTCGACTGCGACGACAACGACCCGCGGACCTACCCGGGCGCCCCCGAGAAGTGCGGCGACGGCAAGGACCAGGACTGCGACGGCGTCGACACCAACTGCGCGCTCGTCCAGGACAAGGACAAGGACGGCTTCCACTCGGGCATCGACTGCAACGACAACGACAACAAGGTCCACCCGTGGGCGACCGAGGTCTGCAACTACATCGACGACGACTGTGACGGCGTCATCGACAACGGCAACCCGTCGACCCTCAGCGGCCCCTGCGGGCCCGGCACGCCCGGCTGCGACCCGGGTGCGTGGGTGTGCGTGCACGACGCGCAGACCTACTCGGTCAAGGAGCTGTGCATCAACGACAAGTTCCAGGCGACCGAGCTGTGCAACGGCCTCGACGACGACTGCGACGGCGAGATCGACGAGACGTTCTACGACCTCGGCCAGCCCTGCGACGGGCCGGACGCGGACGGCTGCGCCAACGGCGTGTTCCAGTGCTCCGAGGACGGGCTGGGCGTGACCTGCGGCGACGAGGTGGTGGTCGACATCCTCGAGGTGTGCGACGGCGTGGACAACGACTGCAACGGCCAGACCGACGACGGGATCTCCTGGGAGGGCGTCGCCCTCGGGCAGATCTGCGACGGCACGGGCGTGTGCGGCAAGGGCGTCGTGGTGTGCACGGCGGGCTTCACGGTGACGTGCTCGACCAACCCGGACGGGCCCTTCCCGCAGAGCAAGGCCGAGACCTGCAACGGCCTGGACGACGACTGCGACGGTGAGATCGACGAGGACTTCCTGTTCGACGGCGTGCCGGTGGGCGGCGCCTGCGACGGCTGGGGCGAGTGCGGCGTCGGCGTGGTCGAGTGCAACGGCGCGGGCGGGGCGACCTGCTCGACGCAGCCCGACGGGTCGGCGCCGCAGGGCTCGGTCGAGGTGTGCAACGGGCTCGACGACGACTGCGACGGGCTGACCGACGAGGAGCTGACGTTGGCGGACAGCCCGTGCAAGGCCGTGGGGCAGTGCGCGGCCGGCGGGGTCGGGGCGATGTGCGCCGACGGCGAGTGGGTGTGCGACTACACGGGCGTCGCCGGCTACGAGGAGGACGAGACCCTCTGCGACGGGCTGGACAACGACTGCGACGGGCTGACCGACGAGGGCTGGGACGTGGGCCTGGCGTGCGACGGCGACGACACGGACCTGTGCCAGAACGGGACCTGGACGTGCACGCCGGACGGGATGGGCCTCGAGTGCCTGAACGAGACCGAGGTCGACATCGAGGAGGTCTGCAACAACTACGACGACGACTGCGACGGCGACGTGGACGAGGTCGAGGTCTCGCCCGCCGAGGCCGGGTGCGCCAGCAAGGGCGTGTGCGCGTCGGGCGAGGGCGTCGTCGTCACCTGCGCCGAGGTCGGCTACGCGTGCGACTACTCCGGCGTTCAGGGCTGGGAGGCCGACGAGACCCTGTGCGACGGGCTCGACAACGACTGCGACGGCAAGACCGACGAGGAGCTGCTCTTCGAGGGGGCGGCGCTCGGCGAGGACTGCGACGGCTGGGGCGAGTGCGGCATCGGCAAGGTGCAGTGCGGGCCGGGGGGCAGCATCATCTGCTCGACGATGCCCGGGGGCGCGACCCCGCAGGACAAGCCCGAGGTGTGCAACGGCCTCGACGAGGACTGCGACGGGGTCGCCGACGACGACTTCCTGTGGAACGACCTGCCGGTCGGCGCGGCCTGCGACCCGTCGGGGCCGTGCGGCGAGGGCGTGGTCGAGTGCGCGCCGTCGGGGATGGCGGCGCTGTGCAGCACGGGCGCGGGCGGGTCGGCCGACCAGGGCCAGCCCGAGACCTGCAACGCCGTCGACGACGACTGCGACGGCCAGACCGACGAGACGGCGGACCTCGACCTGACCGTCTCGGGGTGCCCGGCCTTCGGCGTGTGCGCCGCGCTCGACCAGTTCGTGTCCTGCACCGACGGCGTGTGGATGTGCCACATGGAGTTGCTGCCGGACTACGAGCCCGACGAGCAGACCTGCGACGACCAGGACAACGACTGCGACGGCCTGGTCGACGAGAGCTTCCCCGACAAGGGGCAGCTGTGCGACGGCCCGGACCCCGACCAGTGTCCGACGGGCAAGCTCGAGTGCAACGCCACGGGAGACGGGTTGGTGTGCGGCGCCGAGACGGGCAAGGGCAGCCCCGAGACCTGCGACGGCATCGACAACGACTGCGATGGCCTCATCGACGAAGGCTTCACCTACAAGGGCCTGCCGATGGGCGCGTACTGCGACGGCGTGGGCGCTTGCGGGCTGGGGCGCGTGGAGTGCAACGGGCAGGGGGCGGCGACGTGCTCGACCAACCCCGACGGCAGCAAGAGCCAGGTGACGGCCGAGGTGTGCAACGGCAAGGACGACGACTGCGACGGGCTGACCGACGAGGGGCTGACCTGGAACGACATCCCGGTGGGGCAGCCGTGCGACGGCGTGGGCGCCTGCGGGATGGGCGTCGTGGTGTGCCACGTGAGCAGCGGCCAGGCGACGTGCTCGACCAACCCGAACGGGACGACGCCGCAGAGCACGACCGAGCTGTGCAACGGCCTGGACGACGACTGCGACGGGCAGACCGACGAGAGCTTCCCCGAGGCGGGGCAGCCGTGCGACTCGGCGGCCGACGCGGACAGCTGCAAGACGGGCGAGTGGACGTGCCAGGGCGGGCAGATGAGCTGCCAGGGCGATTACGGCTGCGTGCCGGACAGCGAGTGCTACGACCCGGGGGCGCCGGCCAAGCAGCGATGCCTGTGCGTCGGGATGCAGTGCACCAAGGCCCACGGCGACTCTTGCGACGCCTTCGGGTGCCACTGCAACGGCGGGCTGCCGTGCGTCGCGCCGAAGGTGTGCGTGCCGAACGTGGGGTGTCAGTGACCGGCGCCGCCGGCGTGGAACGACGAGGGAGCGCGAGATGAGCTGGAGGACGGCGAGCGGGTGGGTCGCGGCGATGTGGGCGGCCTGCGCCGTCGGCCTGGGGGCCGCGGGGTGCGGAGACGACGAGCCGGGCGGCGCCGCGGACGCGGATGTCGTGGCGCCGAAGGCCGACGCCGCCGACGACGTGGGTGGCGAGGCCGACGCGGCGGACGAGGTGGCCGAGGACGCGGTCGAGCCCGACGCCGAGCCCGCGTGCGCCGAGGGGACGCCCTGCGACGACGGCGACCCGTGCACGACCGACGACGCGTGCGACGCGGCCGGGCAGTGCGTCGGCGGCGGCGCGACGTGCGACGACGGCCTGGCGTGTACGGCGGACACGTGCGACCAGGGCGCGTGCGAGCACACGCTGGTCGCCGGCTTCTGCCTGACCGAGGGCGAGGCGCCCAGCTGCGTGGCCCACAACGGCAAGGACACGGCCGGGTGCCGGCTGTGCGACGCCGAGGCGCAGGGCGGGCCCAAGTGGAAGAACGCGGCCATTGGCGCCCTGTGCGACGACGGCGACGCCTGCACGGCCGACGACCGCTGCGAGATCGGGGTGTGCGTCGGCAAGACGGCGGTGACGTGCGCCCCCAGCACCGCGTGTATGCAGGTGGCGTGCGAGCCGGCGGTGGGCTGCGTCGAGACGCCCATCGTCGCGGCCTGCGACGACCTGGACGCGTGCACGGCGGACGACGAGTGCAAGGACGGCGTGTGCGTGGGCAAGCCCATCACGTGCGACGACGCCAACCCGTGCACGGTCGACAGCTGCGACGTGTTCGAGGGCTGCGTCTACGACCCGAGCAGCCAGTGCGACGACGGCGACCCGTGCACCGAGGACGCGTGCCTGGTGGACGGCAGCTGCGTGAACACGCCGTTCGACGGGCCGTGCGAGGACGGCGACCTGTGCACGACCGGCGAGCAGTGCGCCGAGGGGACGTGCGCCGGCGGCGAGCCCGTCGTCTGTGACGACGACAACGCCTGCACGGTCGACTCGTGCGACCCGGCCAAGGGGTGCCTGCACCTGTTCGACGACGGCGGCTGCGACGACGGGCTCGAGTGCACGACGAGCGACTTCTGCGCCTCGGGCGTGTGCCTGGGCAGCAAGACCGAGACGTGCCCCCTGTGCGCGACCCCGTCGTCGTCGATGGCCGTCCGGGTCGCGAGCCTGCAGATCGGGGACGCCGGGCAGCCGGGCGACGGGCTGGACGTCGACGGCAAGCTCTCGACCTGCTCGCCGGCGGGCGACTGCAGCGAGGGCATCGACAACAACCTGGGCCTGCTCGCGCCCATCGTGAACCCGTCGATGAACCAGAGCATCGCCGAGGGCGGCCTGCACTTCGTCATCGACCTCTCCCAGGCGACCTTCGACGGCCAGCCGTTCCCCCTCGTGGTCTACGACGCCGATCTGATGCAGCCCTGGTGCGACTTCACCGCGGCGACGTGCAACTACCGCGCGCGCCAGGTCAGCTTCGACGGCGACTGCACGCCCTACTTCGCCATGGACAACGCCGTCATCGAGGCCGGGCGCCTGCGGGGCGGCGGCAAGGGGTCGGTCATCACCATGGTCATCCCGCTCAGCGGGTCCAGCTCGCTGCCGCTGACCCTGGCCGACGCGGTCATCGAGGGGGACGTCTCGACGACCCCCGACGGCACCAAGATCATCGGCCTCAACGGCGTCATCGCGGGCGCGCTGCCCAAGACGCAGCTCATCGCGGCCATCGAGGCCTTCGACGAGGATCTCCTGCCGCTCGACAAGGAGGTCGTCGTCGACCTGCTCGAGAGCATCATCGAGCCGGACATCGACGTGGACGGCGACGGTGTCTTCGAGTCGGCGAGCCTCGGCATGTCCGTCAACACGGTGCCGGCCAACCTGGTCCCGTGACGTCGTCGGTCAGCGGATCTCGAGCACGAACGGCATCAGGGCGACGGCGCCCTCGCGGGCGAGCAGCGTCTCGACCAGGCTGACCGCGCGGGACAGGCGCTCGGCCAGGGGCGCCGGCAGGCCCACCAGCGCCGGCAGCGTGGGCGTCGCGCCGCGCAGGAGCAGCCGCGGGGCCACGAGCTGCAGCTGGTCCTCTTGCAGCAGCTCGAGGATCGAGCGCGGCTCGGGATAGGTCACCAGGCGCGCCTGGGCGCGGTCGATCTTGGCCAGCCGGGCGGCCTCGGCCACGGCCTCGTCCAGGCCCCCGAGCCCGTCGACCAGGCCCATGGCCAGCGCCTGCTGTCCGCTCCAGACGCGGCCCTGCGCGACCCGGTGGACGGCGTCATAGGACATGCGGCGCCCCTTGGCGACGCGGTTGACGAAGGTGTCGTAGGTGCGCTGCATCCACGCGCGCACGGTCGCGCGCTCGGAGTCGCTGAAGGCGTCGAGCGGCGAGAAGATGCCGGCGTGCTTGCCGCGGCTGACCACGACGGTGTTGACGCCGAGCTTTCCGAGCAGGCCGCGGAAGACCACCTTGCCGCCGAAGACGCCGATGGAGCCCGTGATGGTCGTCGGCTCGGCGAGGATCTTCTGGGCGCCGCAGGCGATGTAGTAGCCGCCCGAGGCCGCCATGTTGCCCATCGAGACGACCACCGGGCGGGACTTGCCGACGCGGCGGAGCTCCTGCCAGATGAGGTCGCTCGCCAGGGCCGAGCCGCCCGGGCTGTCGATGCGCAGGACGATGGCCTTGACCGAGGCGTCGTCCTCGATGTCGCGCAGGGTCTGCACCAGCGTCTCGGACGCGATGACCGCCTCGCTCGCGAAGGGGTCGTCGGACCCGCGCCCGGTCACGATGGGGCCCTCGGCCGTGACCAGGGCGATCTTGGCCTCCGCCGCCGGCGCCCGGTCCGGCCGGCGGGTCAGGAGCTGCAGCAGCCCCATGAAGGAGCCGACGTCGGGCAGCGGCTCGGCCTTGGGGTAGGCCAGCTCGAGCGAGCGGTGGCTGGCCTCGAGGCTCCGCTTGAGGTCCTGCCACGTCGTGAGCTGGTCGACGAGGCCGCGCTTTCGGGCCTCCTCGGCCGTGAGCAGCCCGCGGTCCATCAGCGCCGTGACCTGGGCCGGGGTCAGCCGCCGGTTCTTGGCGAGCTCGGCCACCAGGCTGTCGAACAGGCTGCCGACCAGGGCGTCGAAGGCTTCGCGCGCCGCGTCCGAGATGTCCGACCGGGTCATCGGCTCGGCGGCGCTCTTGTAGCGCCCGATGGCCTCGACGTCGGCCTGGATCCCCAGCCTGTCGAGCAGGTCCTTGTAGAAGGCCAGCTCGGCGCGGAGGCCCGTCAGCAGGATCAGCCCCTCGGGGGTGGCGTGGACCTCGTCGGCGGCCGTCGCGGCCAGCATCATCCCGTTCTCGGCCGCGTCGAGGTGCGTCACGACCCGCTTGCCGGCCGCGCGGACGCGCCGCAGCGCGTGGGTCAGCTCTTGCAGCTGCGCGAGGCCCATCTGCGTCGTGCCCAGGCGCAGGACCACGGTGCCGACGTCGTCGCGGGCGGCGGCGTCGTCCAGGGCGGCCAGCAGCTCGGAGAAGACCAGCGTCTTGTCGAGGCCCAGGATGTCCCAGGGGTTGTTCGCCTCGGCGACGCGGCCCGAGAGCTTGAAGACGAGGGCGCGCGGCTTGGCCTGCGGCGCGGCGGCGTTCGTCAGGCCGGGCAGGTTGAACGGGAACGCGTGGGCCGCCGCGGTGGCGACGAGCACGATCAGGGCGACGGGGGCGGCGAGGAGCAGGGCGAGGGGGCGTCGGGGCTGGCGCATGGGAAGCCTTGGTCTCGGTCGTCGCGGGGCGGCCGTGGCGCCCGACGGGCACGCAGGGGCCGAGCGTCACGCCGGCCGATCGGCTGCCGGGGGAACCGTTGGTTCAGGGGCGGTATTCCTCGCCGTCGAGCAGAGGTCGCGCGAACGGCAAGGCGGCGAGGAGGGCGACGGCGGCCCGCCGCTCGTCCGAGGTGGGCACGCGTCCGAGCGGGCCGGCGCGACCCGCGAGGTGGAAGGGATGATAGCCCGTCATGAGGTTGACGGGGACGTTCGGGTGGTGGGCCGCCAGCCACGTCAATACGGGCTCGGTGCAGCAGGACAGGTGGCCGGGCATCAGCAGGTGGCGCACGACGAGCTGCCCCGACCGGGCGACGAGGGCGAGCAGGGGCTCGAGGGTCGCGAGGTAGTCGCGCGCGCCGGAGAGCTTGAGCGCGCAGCGGTCGCTGCCGAACTTGTGATCGACCAGCCAGGTCCCGACGACGCCGGTGAGGCGGCCGACGACCTCGGGCGTGGTCCACAGGTTGGTGTTCCACACGACGTGGGTGTCGGGCCGGCACAGGGCCAGCGTCTCGAGGACGTACAGGAGGTTCACGTCCGGCAGGCCGCCGACGAAGTTGACGTTGCGGGCGCCCTCGGCGCGGCGGCGCGCGATCCGGCGGGCGAGGGCGGCGGGCGGCAGCGGCGCCCCGTGGGCGAGCGGCTCGCGCACCTGGCGGTCGTCGCTGCAGAAGACGCAGCGGAAGTTGCAGCCCGTCAGGTAGACGGTGTGCGACGGCAGGAGGCACCGCTCCTCGCCGAGGTGCAGGTACTCCTTGTAGACGCGGCCGCCGACGCCGACGCCGCAGGGGCCCAGGGCGCCCGAGAGGCGGTCGACGCCGCAGCGGACGGCGCAGACGTCGCAGGCGCGGTAGCGTTCCCGGGTCCAGACCAGCGCGTCTCGCAGGCGCTGGGGATCGACGCCGACCGAGAGGTCGGGCACGGGAGAGCCTGGGGTTTCGACGGGCGCCTGCACGGCGGGTATCCTAGCGCAACTGGGCGCGCGAGGCGCGCGGGAGGCAGGCGATGGGGCGACGGTGGCGGGCAGGGATCTGGGTGGGGGCGCTGAGCGCGGGCGTGGCCGGGTGCGCCACGCCGCCGCCGCCCAAGCCGCCGGTGACCCCCACGCAGCGCGTCGTCACGTTCTACAACACGACCGACGAGTGCGCCGTCGCGGCGCCGGTGACGCTTCGCACGGGCGCGGACGCTGGCGTCGTCGAGGTGCCGCCCGGCGGCGAGGCGCGCGTGACCGTCCCCACGGCGACCGACGCGTTGTCGGCGACGTGGGCCGGGCGCCCCGATCGGGCCGTGCCGCTGCCGCGCGACGGGGACGTCGCGTTCGTGGGGTGCGCGCACCCCGTGTTTCGGCGGCCGACGCCCGGCGCCGCGCCGGTCACGCTGGTCCAGCGCGAGCACGCCTGCGACGACGGCCCCTACGGCGTCGCGACCTGGCGTCTCGAGGACGCGCCCGTGGCCGTGACGCGGCCGGGCGCCTCGGTGACGCGCTGGCTGCCCCTCTCCGAGCTGGTGCTGGCCGTCGGCCTCGCGGGCCGAGCGCCCGAGGACCTCGCAGGCGTCATCGTTCCGCCCGCGGCGGACGCCGACGAGCCGCGCCGGGTCGTCCTGGGCTGCGACGACAGCCCGCGCGCCGGGGGGCGCTTGCTGCCGCTGACCGTGTGGGCCACCGCCGAGGGCTGCGAGCGTCCGGCGCCGGTGGGCGTGGTGCTGGCCGGCCGTCGCCTGCGCATCGAGCCGGGCGCCGCCTTCACGGTCTCGCTGCCGGCGGGGCGCCACCTCGTGACACCGTTCGATCCCGAAAGCGGCGCCACGGCGGACGAGCCGGTGGCCGTCGAGCTGACCGACCGCGGGGCCGTCCTCACGCGGTCCGCCTGCGGCTCCGCCGCGCGCGAGGTCGACGCGCCGGACGCCGTCGGCGACCTTGTCCCGAGCGGCGACGTGCGTTAGCGTCCCGCGCTTCCAAACCCGGAGCGAGCGGAGCGAGCCTTGGCCCTGCAGATCTACAACACGATGAGCCGCCGCAAGGAGCCCTTCGAGCCCCTCGAGCCGGGGCGGGTGCGCATGTACGTCTGCGGCGTGACCGTCTACGACTACAGCCACATCGGCCACGCCCGCGTCTACGTCGCCTTCGACGCCGTCTACCGCTACCTGCGCCACCTCGGCCTGCAGGTGACCTACGCGCGCAACTTCACCGACGTCGACGACAAGATCATCAACCGCGCCAACGAGCGCGGCGAGGACCCGACCGGGCTCGCCAACCGCTACATCGGCTCTTTCTACGAGGACATGGACGCGCTCGGCTGCCTGCGCCCCGACCTCGAGCCGCGCGTGACCACGCACATGGGCGAGATCATCGCCCTCATCGAGCGCATCATCGCGCGCGGCCACGCCTACGTCGTGGACGGCGACGTCTACTTCGACATCGACAGCTTCCCCGGCTACGGCAAGCTGTCCGGTCGCAACCTGGACGACATGCGCGCCGGCGAGCGCGTCGCCGTCGACAGCCGCAAGAAGAACCCCTTCGACTTCGCGCTGTGGAAGGCGGCCAAGCCCGGCGAACCCACCTGGGACAGCCCCTGGGGCCCCGGCCGCCCCGGCTGGCACATCGAATGCAGCGCCATGGCCTGCACCCACTTCGGCGACACCTTCGACATCCACGCCGGCGGCAAGGACCTCGTCTTCCCGCACCACGAGAACGAGATCGCCCAGTCCGAGGCGGCCACCGGCCAGCCCTACGTCCGCACCTGGATGCACAACGGCTTCGTGAACGTCGACGCCGAGAAGATGTCCAAGTCCCTCGGCAACTTCTTCACCATCCGCGACGTCCGGAAGCTCTACCACCCGCTGGCCATCCGCTGGTTTTTGCTCTCGACGCACTACCGCGCGCCCATCAACTACACCGAGCGCAACATCGAGGAGGCCTCCGCCCGCGTCTGGTACCTGCAGCAGACGCTGATGGATCTCGCCGAGGCGGTCGGGCCGGACGGGGAGTACGACGACGGGCCGCTGCTCGAGGCCCAGCTGGTCGAGGGCCTGCCCGAGCGCTTCTCCGCGGCGATGGACGACGACTTCAACACGGCGCTGGCCCTGGCCGAGCTGTCCGAGCCGCTCAAGCTCGTCAACGAGCTCATCCACGGCAAGAAGGGCAAAAAGCGCGCCGGGCGCCTCAAGACCCTGGCGGCCCTGCGGGACAACCTGCGGCCGCTGCTGGGCGTGCTCGGCTTCGGGGACGCCTCGCCCGAGGCGACCCAGGCCGAGATGCGCCAGATCGCCTTGAGCCGGCGCGGCCTGACCGAGGCCGACGTCGCGCGCGGCATCGCCGAGCGCGCGGCCGCCCGCGAGCGGCGCGAGTGGGCCGAGGCCGACCGCCTGCGCGACGTGCTCGCCGAGCAGGGCGTGCAGCTGATGGACACGCCGCGCGGCACCGAGTGGAAGCCGGTGTACGAGGTGCCCGACGAGGGCGCCGAGGCGGCGGGCGAGGGCGCGTGAAGGTCCTGGTCGCCGGCTTCGACGAGGCGGCGACCGAGCGGCTGTCCGTGGCGCTGCGGGCCGCCGGGCACCACGTCGTCGGCGTGACCGGCCGCGAGAGCTGCCGGGCGCTGGTGCGCGCCGTGGGGCCCGACCGGGTCCTGGCGCCGGCGGGCGACGGCGAGGTCCTGGTGGCCGAGTGGCTGGCCGACCTGGACGCGGTGCCGCCGCTGGTGGCGCTGGCGCCCGGCGAGCCGCCGGAGACGGCCCTGGCGCCCCCGCGCGTCACGACCGGCCGCGTCACCCCGATGGCGCCGGAGCCGGCGCCGCGCCCCGCGCCGGCAGCGCGCCCTGCGCCCGCGCCGCCCGCCGTCCCCTCGGCGCCGCCGCGGCCACCCGATCCGCCGCCTCGTGCCCTCGAGCCCGAGCCATGGCTGAACGACGCGCCCCCGGCCCCGCAGCCCGGCCAGCCGAACATCGCCTCCAAGCTTGCTCAGGTCCGCTTCGGTGACTACCACTCAGTCCTCGAGACGACCGCAGCCGCCTCCGCGTGGGAGGTCCGCGAGCAGTTCGTCCACCTGGCGCGGCTGTACAGCCCGGCGGGCTGGCCGAGTCGGCTGAGCCCGGAAGACATTGACATGCTGGTCGAAATCGGTCGCGGGCTCCGGGACGCCTACGGTATCTTGGGCGACCCCGAGCTCAGGACCCGTTACGAGCGCGCCCTCACCGAGGCCAGCGCGCCCGGCCTCGAGCCCCTGCGACGCTGACGCCGGCCAGCACAGAGAGAATCCATGGCACGCCTCCCCCTGGTCTACTATCCCGACGTCGTCCTCAAGACGCGCTGCAGCGACATCACCGAGATCGACCAGGAGCTCGTGGACCTCGTCAAAGACATGGGCGAGACCATGTACCTGTCGCACGGCATCGGCCTTGCCGCGCCGCAGGTCGCCAAGAACATCCGGCTCGTCACGGTCGACGTCGAGCCCGACCGCGGCGGGGCGACGCTGATGCACCTCATCAACCCGGTCATCGCCGACAGCCACGGAAAGACGACCTACCAGGAAGGCTGCCTGTCGTTCCCCGGCATCTCGGCCGAGGTCCGGCGCAAGGACAAGATCCACGTCAAGGCCTACGACGTGAACGGCCGCGAGCTCGACTTCGAGGCCGACGGCCTGCTCTCCATCTGCATCCAGCACGAGCTCGACCACCTCAACGGCGTGACCTTCGTCGACCGCCTCAACCCGGTGCAGAAGAAGCTCGTCCTGCGCGACTACCTGCGCATGCGCGAGGACGACCGCGAGGACGACACGCTCGAGGCCATCCGCTCGGTGCACCAGAAGTAGGAGCACTTCGTGCGCATCGTGTTCATGGGCACGCCCGAGTTCGCGGCCGTGTCGCTGCGCGCGCTGCTCGGCTCCCACCACACCGTCGCCGGCGTCGTCTCGCAGCCGGACCGCCCCGCCGGCCGCGGCAACGCCATGAAGCCTCCCGAGGTCGCGGTGGTGGCCCGCGAGCACGGCCTGCCGCTCATCCAGCCCGAGGCCGTGCGCACCCGCGAGTTCCGCGCCTGGCTCCGCGCCCGCGAACCCGAGATAGGCGTCGTGGCGGCCTTCGGGCACGTCCTCGGCCCCAAGGTCCTGGGCCTGCCGCCGCGCGGCTGCCTGAACGTGCACGCCAGCCTGTTGCCGCGCTGGCGCGGCGCGGCCCCCATCCAGGCGGCGCTGCTCGCGGGCGACCCCGAGTCGGGAGTGTGCATCATGCGCATGGAGCCCGGGCTCGACACCGGCCCCGTGCTCCATCGCCTCGCCACGCCCATCACCGACCAGGACACCGCCGAGACCCTGCACGACCGCCTGGCCGCCCTCGGCGCCCGGGCGCTGCTCGAGGCCCTCGACCGCCTCGAGGCCGGCCCCGTCCCGGCCGAGGCGCAGCCGGCCGAGGGCGTCACCTGGGCGTCGCCGCTGCGCCGCGACGACGCGGACCTCGACTTCACCCAGCCCGCCGAGGCCCTGGCGCGGCGCGTGCGCGGCCTGCACCCGTGGCCCGGCACGCGCGCCCGGCTCGGCGGCCAGAGCGTCAAGGTCTTCCCGCCGGTCGCGGCCCTGCCGCCCGACGAAGCCACGGCCGGCGCGTCCCCCGGGACCGTGGTCGCGGCCGGCCCCGACGGCGTGGACGTCGCGACCGGTGACGGCGGCCGCCTGCGGCTGATGCGCCTGCAGGCCCCCGGCCGCAAGCCGCTCGACGCGGGCCCGTTCCTGGCCGGCCATCCGCTCCCCCCAGGCACCCGGTTCGACCCATGAACGCACATCGCACGACCGCGCGCGCCGTCCGGGCCCGCTCGCCCTGGGCGGGCGTGGTGGCCGCGCTGCTCGCCGTGGCCTGTGGCACCGACCCGGTCGGTGGCGGCGAGCGCGCCCTCGAGGAAGCGCTCGCGACGAGCCGCGGCGAGGTGTCCCCCGAGGCGAGGGTCTGGGGCGCCGAGCCGCCGCCCCTGGCCGGCGCCAGCCCGCACCGCATGACCGTCGAGGCCAGCTTCTCGCTGCGCGTGGGCGACAAGGAGACGCAGACCGTCACCATCGCGCGGCGCATCGATCGCCGCGGCGACGCCTTCCGCATCGACGAGCGCCACGCCCTCGCGCACCCGCAGCTGACCGACGGCGAGTACGAGGACGGGCGCGAGGCCGTGTTCGACGGTCGCCGCTTCGCCACCCGGCGCAAGTGGAGCCCCTGGATCGAGCGGGACACGCTGTACGGCGGCCACGCGACCGCCATCCGCGAGGCCTACGGGCTGGCCGAGCCCGTCCTGACGGCCTACGAGCCGTGGCTGAGGTGGGTCCCGGTCGCGGGCGAGCCCGAGCTGGCCGGCCTGCCGGTCCGTTGGTCGTCGGCCCAGCTGGACCCCGGCGGCGCCCCGCCCAGCGCCACGCCGGCCGCGCTCGCCGCCCAACGCGACAACCAGCGCGCCTGGCCGCAGTGGCTCGGCGCGACGCACCGGCCCCAGCGCGTCGTGGGCAGCGTGGCCCACCGGGTCGGGTCCAGCGAGGTGGTCGCCCTCGAGCTGAAGATCGAAGGCACGGCCACGGTCGAGGGCAAGCAGGCGCCGTTCACGCTGACCCTGACCATGAAGCCCGAGGCGCTGCCCGAGGACGCCGATCTGGCGCTGCCTGACGAGGTGCTGCCGGCGCGCCGTCCGCGCCCGTGGCAGATGGTCGAGGAGGTCCTGGGCGACGCGCTGAACCCGATCTACGTCCGCAAGTAGGCGGCCGGCGCCAAGTTCAGAGGCGAACGGCGCCCGTGAGCCCGACGTAGGGCACGTTGCGCAGACCCACATCCAGGCGCAGGACACCTTCGGCGCCCAGCTCGACCTGCAGGCCGCTGAACAGGTGCAGCACCGGCAACACACGGGGGACCTCTGCGTCGTCGTAGGTGACCTGGCGCCAGTGGGGGCAGGTCGCGACCGGCTCCTCGCAGGTGGGCAGGACCTCGGCCGTCCGGGCGGGGCCGATGAGCGCGGCGAGGCCGAGGCCGGCGCCGTAATGCAACGCGAAGGTGCCGGAGCCGAAGGGCACGAAGCCGCGGTAGGCGACGTCGACCGACAGGATGTCGAGATCGATCTCGGCGTAGGTCGCCCCGAAGGTGGGCGTCCCGGTCAGCCGCCAGTTGCCGTCGGGGAAGGAAAGGCGCATCCAGTCGACCTCGACGGCGATCTGGTAGTCCAGCCGCCGGCCGGTCACGAAGGTGACGCCGGCCGCGACGCCGTCGACCGACGGGTGGTCGGTGTAGAAGGCGCTCAGGATGGCGTCGGGGATGCTGACGAAGCGGCTGTAGACGCCCATCAGCGACTCGCGCGGGGCCTCGGGGCCCGGCTCGGGTTCGGGATCCGGGGCGCGGCGCGTGACCGTCGGCGCCGGGCCGAGCGCGCCCGGCTCGGGGTGCAGGCGCGAGGCGCCGCCGCGCTCGTCGAGGATGGGGAGCGGGTCGGCCGGCTGGGCGCGCGCGCCGTCGCTCGGGGCGACCGTCAGCGTCAGGGCGGCGAACAGGACGCGCGCGATGGGGCAGGGGTGGCGCATGAAGCGGCGCTAGCATAGGTTGGCATGCGCCTGGCCGCAATCGGCATCGGACCCGAGGAGCCCGCCCGTGACCACGCCCACCCGCTACGTCTTCGACCTCGACGGCACGCTCGTGGACGCCTTCGCCGACCTCCTGGACGCCCTCGGCCACGCCCTGACCCGGCTGGGCGGCCGCCCGCTGACGATGCCCGAGCTGAAGGAGCGCGTGGGCCACGGCGCGCACCACCTGGTGGCCAGCAGCTGCGGCCTGGTCGGCCTGCCGGACGAGGCGGTGGACGAGGCCTACGCCCTCTTCAAGGCCGCCTACCGCGGGCACTGCAGCGCCAAGACACGCGCCTACGAGGGCGTCCCGGCGCTGCTGACCGCGCTCGGGCCCGAGCGCGGCGCCGTCCTGACGAACAAGCCGCGCGCCTTCGCGCTGCGCATCCTGGGCGAGCTGCGCCTGCGGGCGCTGCTGGGGCCGGTCGTCGGCGGCGACAGCCTGCCGACGCGCAAGCCCGATCCGTCGACGCTGCGCTTCGTCGCCCGCCTGTGGGGCGCGCCGCTCGAGTCGCTGACGATGGTCGGCGACAGCGTCATCGACGTCGAGGTGGCGCGCCGCGCCGGGATCCCGTGCGTCGCCGTCACCTGGGGGCAGCACGGCCGGGAGGTCCTACTAGCGGCTGGGGCGACGCGCATCATCGATCACCCGAGCGAGCTGCTCACGGACTGAGCGCGTGGCCGGGGCCGCAGCGCTGCGTCGACCCCCCGAAGAGCCGCGGATGGCCGCGATTTGGCGCAAGAAATTGGCGTCGACAGTAGCGTTGACACCTCTGGGGGGGCGTGTTAGGCATCCGCACCCTCGCTTCCGGGGGTCCCCGGGGACCTTCGAGCGGGATGCCCAAGCGGCTTGCTGGGGCGTCGTCAAGTGGCAAGACACGGGTTTTTGGTACCCGCATTCGTAGGTTCGAATCCTACCGCCCCAAGTCGCCTCCACATCCACCATCGATTCCGAAGGTGACCGGCCCGTCGGGGCCGGCGCTGTAGGACCTGCCGACCGCCGACACCAGGCGCGCGGCACATGCCCATCGAGGATCCGTCATGGAAACTGCCCAGCTCCGCGCCACCCCGCGCCCCGAGGCCGGCAAGAGCGCCAACCGCACCCTGCGCGCCGGCGGCAAGATCCCGGCCGTCGTCTACGGCTACCAGCGCGAGAACGCGCCCATCGCGGTGTCGCCCAAGGAAGTCGTCGCCATCCTCAACGGCCCGCGCGGCTTCAACACGCCGATCGAGCTGACGGTCGAGGGCGAGGCCACGCCCCGCCTGACGATGATCCGGGACCACCAGCTGCAGCCCTGGCGCCGCACGCTGCAGCACATCGACTTCTGGGAGATCACCCCGGAGACGGTCGTGACCGTCACGGTCCCCTTCGAGCGCGTGGGCCGCTCGGCGCCCGAGCGCGCCGGTGGCAAGGTCCGCCAGACCCGCAAGGACCTGAAGATCCGCTGCGTGCCCAGCAAGATCCCGGCGTCCATCCAGTTCGACATGACGGCCATGCCCGAGGCGAACGCCAACATCACGGTCTCGCAGATCCCGATGCCCGAGGGCATCGAGGCCGTGTGGAAGCACGACTTCAGCCTCATCCAGATCAAGATGCCGAAGGTCGTCGCGACCGAGGCGGCGCCCGAGAAGGGCAAGAAGGGCAAGGGCAAGAAGTAGCGATCGGGGCGGCTCGCCGCCCCGCGTCGCCAGCGCCGTTCGTCCGGCCTCGCTTCGGCGCGGGCCGGGCGGTCGGGGCCGCAAGCAAAGGATCATGGAGGGCCTGGACATGCCCTGGCTGGTCGCCGGTCTGGGAAATCCGGGCCCTCAGTACGCCGGGAACCGACACAACATCGGTTTCATGGTGGCCGACGAGCTCGCGCGCCGCGCGGGCGAGACCTTCCGTGACAAGTTCAACGCCCGGATGGCGCGGGGGCAGCTATCGGGACAGGACGCGGTCCTGCTCGAGCCCCTGACCTTCATGAACCGCAGCGGCACCTCGATCGCGGCCGCGGCGACCTTCTTCAAAGTCGACATCGGGCAGGTCATCGTCATCCATGACGAGCTGGATCTGCCCTTCGGCGCCCTCCGAATCAAGGTTGGGGGCGGACACGGGGGTCACAATGGCCTCCGCTCGATCTTTCAGCATCTGGGCCAGGACTTCGTTCGGATCCGGTGCGGCATCGGCCGCCCGGCCCACGGAGACGTGACGGGGTACGTCCTCGGAGACTTCTCCGCGGACGAGCGACCGCACCTCGCCCAACTCATCGACACGGCCGCGGACGCCGTGGAGAGCGTGCTCCGGGTCGGTCCGGGGCCGGCGATGAACACCTTCCACGCCGACAAGGGCAAGGGTGGAAGGGCTTGATTGGGGACATGACCCCTCACGACGAGGAGCAAAGTCGATGGACTTCTTGAATGATCCGCGAATCCTGGTAGCGCTCGCGGCGGTCGTGGCGCTCATCTTCGCCTTCGTGCGAAGCCGCGGGATCAACAAGGCGGACCCCGGCAACGAGAACATGCGCACCATCGCGGCCCACATCCGCGAAGGCGCGATGGCCTTCCTGGCCCGCGAGTACAAGGTCCTCGCCTGGTTCGTCCTCGGCGTCGCCATCCTCCTCGGCGTCAGCAACGCCTCCATGGCGGACAGCCACTGGCTCATCGCCGTGGCCTTCGTCGGCGGCGCGGTCTGCTCGGGCCTCGCCGGCTACATCGGCATGCGCGTGGCCACCCAGGCCAACGTCCGCACGACCGCCGCCGCCCGCACCGGCCTCGCGCAGGCCCTGGCCATCGCGTTCTCGGGCGGCTCGGTCATGGGCATGGCCGTGGTCGGCCTGGGCCTGCTGGGCATGACCACCTTCCTGCTCATCTTCACCGAGTCCGGCCTGTTCGGGACCAACAACCCCGGCGACTACATGCGCATCCTGAACGTCCTCGCGGGCTTCAGCCTGGGCGCCAGCTCCATCGCCCTGTTCGCCCGCGTGGGCGGCGGCATCTACACCAAGGCGGCCGACGTCGGCGCCGACCTCGTCGGCAAGGTCGAGGCTGGCATCCCCGAGGACGACCCCCGCAACCCCGCCACCATCGCCGACAACGTCGGTGACAACGTCGGCGACGTCGCCGGCATGGGCGCGGACCTCTTCGAGTCCTACGTGGGCTCCATCCTCGGCGCCATGATCCTGGGCCTCGGCCTGCACGCCACGGCCAACGTCGCCGACGGCAGCACCATCCAGCTGACCTGGCTGCCCCTGTACCTCGCGGCCGTCGGCATCGGCGCCTCGATCATCGGCACCTTCTTCGTCCGCACCCGCGAGGGCGGCAACCCGCAGACCGCCCTGCACACCGGCACGCTCATCGCCGCCGTGCTGATGATCGTCCTCGGCTGGTTCACCATCCGCGCCTACGTCCCCGACGGCCTGATGTTCCAGTTCCGCACGGGTGACCTGGCCGCGCAGCTGGTGCTCGACTCCGGCGCCGCCGCCGAGGGCGTCCGCCTGCAGGCCGCCAACTGGGGCATCTTCATCGCCACCATCGTCGGCCTCATCGCCGGCACGCTCATCGGCATCGCGACCGAGTACTTCACCAGCGACCACTACAAGCCCGTCCGCTACATCGTCAACCAGTCCAAGACCGGCTCGGCGACCAACATCATCGGCGGCATGGCCGTGGGCATGCTGTCGACCGCGCTGCCCATCATCCTCATCATCATCGCCATCCTGATCTCCTTCTACTTCGCCGGCCTGTACGGCGTGGCCATCGCCGCCCTCGGCATGCTCTCGACGACCGGCATCCAGCTGGCCGTCGACGCCTACGGCCCCATCGCCGACAACGCCGGCGGCATCGCCGAGATGAGCGAGCTGCCCCCGGACGTCCGCAAGCGCACCGACAGCCTCGACGCCGTCGGCAACACCACCGCCGCCATCGGCAAGGGCTTCGCCATCGGCTCGGCCGCGCTGACCGCCCTGGCCCTGTTCTCGGCCTTCACCGCCAAGGCCGGGCTGGCCGTCAGCGGCCTGAACATCCTCGACCCGATCATCCTCGCCGGCTTCTTCATCGGCGCGACGCTGCCGTTCGTCTTCAGCGCCCTGGCCATGCTGGCCGTCGGCGCGGCCGCCGGCTCGATGATCGACGAGGTCCGCCGCCAGTTCCGCGAGATCCCGGGCCTGCTCGAGGGCAAGGCCAAGGCCGACTACGCCCGCTGCGTGGACATCTCGACCCAGGCGGCCATCCGCCAGATGATCCTGCCGGGCGTCCTGGCCATCTCGGCGCCGGTCCTCGTGGGCCTGTGGAGCATCCCGGCCCTCGGCGGCCTGCTCGCCGGCGTCACCGTCTCGGGCGTGCTGATGGCCATCTTCCAGTCGAACGCGGGCGGCGCGTGGGACAACGCCAAGAAGCACATCGAGGGCGGCGCCCACGGCGGCAAGGGCTCCGAGGCCCACAAGGCCGCGGTGACCGGCGACACCGTCGGCGATCCCCTCAAGGACACGGCCGGCCCCTCGCTGAACATCCTCCTCAAGCTGATCTCGGTGGTCGCGGTCGTGATCGCGCCGGTGCTGGTCAGCTTCCACGCCGACGAGCCGGTCGAGGTCGCGCCCACGACCACCCAGGTCGAGGCCGTCGAGACCACCGCGGTTGCCGCCGTCAAGCCGGCCGTCGAGGGCGACATCAAGGTCGCCGAGTGAGCACCGGGACGCGGCGTGCCCCCACGGGCGCCGCGTCCTCGTGATTTGGGACTTGCATGACGGGGGCGGGTGAGACATTCTCCCGCCCCCGTTCGTCTCCTTGCTCCGGCCGAAGGTCGGCCGGGGCCCGAAGTCCAAAGGGAGAACCGATGTATCTCAGGAAGTACGAGACGGTCGCCATCGTGAACCCGGATGCGGGCACGGACGGCGTCCAGCGCGTGCTCGACCGTATGCGCGAGGCCATCACCAAGACCGGTGGCCAAGAGGCGCGGCTCGAGGATTGGGGCCGGCGTCGCCTGGCCTTCGAGATGGCCAAGCAGAACAAGGGCCATTACCTGTACCTGCTCTACCTCGGCACGACCTCGACGGTCGCCGAGCTCGAGCGCCTGCTCGGCATCACCGAGGAGGCGATGAAGTACCAGACGGTGCTGCTCGACCCCCGCGTCAAGGCCGACGAGTTCGACTTCGAGAAGGCCAAGAGCGAGTCGACGCAGCACGCCCGGTCCGAGGCGGCCTCGCCCCTGTTCGAGGACGACGAGGACGAGTCGGATGACGAAGAGTACGAGGAGGAGGACTAGCCATGCGCAAGCGTCGTACCGGCGGCCGCCGTAAAGTCTGCCCGTTCCTGGCGGACAAGAACCTCGCGGCCCAGCTCGATTACAAGAACCCCGAGCTCCTCAAGCGCTTCATCACCGATCGCGGCCGCATCGTGCCCCGCCGCATCTCGGGCGTGAGCTCGTTCTATCAGCGCATCCTGGCCCGCGAGATCAAGCGCGCCCGTGCCATCGCGCTCCTCCCCTACGCCTCCGCGGGCGAATAGCCCAGGCGGACCGGAGACACCCATGCAGGTCATCCTGACTCAGGACGTGCCGAACCTGGGCGCGGCGGGCGAGATCGTCGACGTCAAGCCGGGTTATGGCGCCAACTTCCTCATCCCGCAGGGCCACGCGGTCCTCGCGACCAGCCGCAACATGTCGCGCGTTCAGCACGAGCGCCGGCAGATCGAGGCGCGGATCGCCCGCGAGCGCGCCGACGCGCAGCAGGCTGCGTCCAAGCTCAAGGGCCTCAGCGTCACCCTGACGCGGCTCGTGGGCGAGGACGACAAGATCTTCGGCTCGGTCACGACCAAGGACATCGCGGACGCCCTGGCCAACGAGGGGATCCGCATCGATCGCCGGCAGATCATCCTCGATCAGCCGCTCAAGGCGCTCGGCGTGTACGAGGTCGACATCAAGCTGCATCGCGACGTGAAGACCCAGATCAAGGTCTGGGTGGTCGCGGACTGACGCGGCCTGCCGCGCCGGGTGCCCTCGGGGCGCGCGGTGCGGCGCGGAGCCGTCCCTTTCAGGCCCGTCGGTGCAAGCCGGCGGGTCTTTTTCGTTTGGCGGGAGTGGACGATGGAAACGGCGACCTGGACCGAGCTGCGGGCCATCGTGCCCTTGACCGAGGCCGCGCAGGCGTCCGAGTGGGCGACCGAGGCCTTCCTGGCGCCGCTGACCGACGCCTGCCTCGAGGTGGCGCCGGGGGGCGTCGTCATCGAGGGCGCCGACGCGCCGCCGGGCGACGAGCCGGTGCCGGCGGCGGGCACCGTGCGGGTCCGCGTCTACGTGACCGAGCAGGAGGCCGAGGCCGCGCGCGCGCACCTGGCGGCGGTGCTGGCCGGCTTCGAGGGCGCCGAGCTGTCGAGCGCGCCGCTCGAGGACGGCTGGCAGGACCGCTGGAAGGCCTGGTTCAAGGGCTTCGAGATCTCGCCGCGGCTGGCCGTCCGGCCGCCGTGGGAGGCCGACAAGGCGCCGGCGGGCCAGGCGGTCGTGGTCATCGAGCCGGGCATGGCCTTCGGGACCGGGCAGCACGAGACGACGCGGCTGTGCCTCGAGACCGTCGACGCCGTCTACGCCGGCGGGCAGGGCCCGGCGCGCGTGCTCGACGTCGGCTGCGGCACCGGCATCCTGGCCATCGGCGCGGCCCTGATGGGCGCGGCCGAGGTGATCGCCATCGACAACGACCCCGAGGCGGTCACCGTCGCCGCCGAGAACGTCGCGCTCAACGGCGTCGAGGCCCAGGTGAAGCTGTCGACGACGCCGGTCGAGGACGTGCCGGGCGAGTTCCCGCTGGTCCTGGCCAACATCATGGCACACACGCTCATCGCGCTGCGGGACGCGCTGCTCGCGCGCACCAGCGCGGACGGTCTGCTGGTCCTGTCGGGCGTCCTGTGGCACCAGGCCGAAGAGGTCGTGGCCGCCTTCGAGGCGGCTGGCGCGCGGCTCCTCGAGCGGCGCCAGATGGGGGAGTGGGTGCGCTTGGACCTGGCGCGGGCGTGACCCGCGTCCGCGTCGAGGGCCCGGCGGCCCCGGGCGAGCGCCTGACGCTGGACCCGGGGCAGGGGCACCACCTGGCGCGCGTGCTGCGCAAGGGCGTTGGCGACGCGGTCGAGCTGGTCGACGGCCAGGGCGTGCGGTTCGCGGCGCGGCTGGTGGCCACGGAGCCGGTCGCGCTCGAGGTGGGCGAGCCGCTCGGGGCGGCGCCGGCCAACCCGGTCGAGCCCCTGGAGATCTGGCTGCCGCTGCTCAAGGGAGGCCGCAGCGACGATCTGGTCCGGCAGCTGGTCGAGCTGGGGGCGACCCGCATCGTCCCCTATGTCTCCGAGCGGACGGTGGCCCGGCCCGACGCCAAGCGCGCGTCCCGCCAGCGCGAGCGCTGGCAGAGCATCGCCATCGAGGCGACCCGGCAGTGCGGGCGCAGCGACGAGCCGTCCGTACAGGACGTCGCGGGCCTGCCCGACGAGGGCCCCGGCGTCTTCCTGTGGGAGGGCGGCGGGCGCCCAGCGCGGCAGGTCCTGTACAACGCGGCGCGGCCGCTGCGTGTCCTGGTGGGACCCGAGGGTGGGCTGGCGCAGGCCGAGGCCGACCGTCTGGTGGCGCAGGGCTGGGAGGCGGCGTGGCTGGGGCCGCGGGTGCTGAGGGCCGAGACGGCGGTCATCGCGGCGGCCGTGCTGGCCCTGAGCGCGCTTGGCGACGGCGGCTACTGAGCCCGCTCGGCGGCCAGGCTGGCGTCTAGCCGGCGGCCCCAGGTGATCATCGCCACGAACGCGATGTTCATGGGGACCGTGACCGTCAGCAAGTACCACCAGAACGACTGCGGGAAGAAGGGAGCCGCCATGATGGCCAGGACGATGAGCACGTTGTGCGTCGTCGGGCCGATCCAGCTGGCGGCGCGCAGGAAGGGGCTGGTGCGTCGGACGAAGGCCTCGCGCTCGGCCTCGTCGGCCAGAAAGCGCGGGCGCGACTCGATGACCAGGCGCTGCTGGAAGAGCGTGTAGCGCAGATAGAGCCACAGGCCGATGCGCTCCCAAGCCGACTCGGCGTTGGCGAACTCGCGGCGGAGCTGATCGGGCGGGTCGATCTCGGTCTTGGCGGGCGCGACGTGGGCCAGGAACCACTGCTTGCGGAAGTCGAACAGACCCGAGTGCAGCGCCATGGAGGCGCCGGCCAGGAGCATCCAGGCGAACAGGCCCCAGCCGTCGACCAGGCGGTCGCGGAACAGCACGCCGGTGTAGGCGAGGTAGCTCCACATGCCCAGGTGCACGGCGAGGGCGGTCGAGTAGTCGGCGATGCCGTCCATCATGCGGCCAAGGCGCGTGCCGCCGCCGCGCTGGCGGGCGAGCTGGCCGTCGACGCAGTCGAGGACCATGGAGGTCAGTAGGCAGATGGCCGCGAACCCGAGCGAGCCGGGCGTGCCGACGGCGATGAACCAGCCGGTGAGGGCGCCCAGGGAGGCGGACACGAGGGTCACCTGGTTGGGCGTGACCGGGGTATGGACGAGGCCCTGGACCACCAGCGCGGCGACGCGTCGGTTCACGTGTAGATCATAGAGCTCCTCGACGACGGGGCTCTTGACCGCGTCATCCGTCGGGACGGTGCCGGCATGGGTGCGTTGGCGCATGGACCTCAGACCTGTTTGTGGACCCAGCGTTTGGTGGCGAACCAGAGGGCGTAGGCGATGCCGCTGAGGACGTTGCCGAGGGCGATGAGCAGCCAGGTGCGCTCGGGCGTCACGTCCGAGAGGAGGACCGTCAACAGCGTAATGGGAATCACGAGACCCAAAAGGACCAGGCTGTCCAGCACGAGGCTCGAGAGCGTGGCTCCCGCGCCGGCGAGCGCCTGCGAGAGGACGACGGCGACGCCGAGGAACGCGTAGCTGAGGCCGACGACGCCCAGATACTCTACGCCGGTGGCGACGACCCGCGGGTCGTCGTCGAACAGGCCGACGATGGCGGGGGCCCAGGCGCGATAGATCGCCAGGACGCCGATCATGACCAGCGCGTTGTACAGGGCGGCGACCCAGGCGGCGGTGTTGGCGCGGCCGGGCCGGAGCGCGCCGAGGTTCTGGCCGACCCAGGTGCTGGCGGCGGCGCCCCAGCCCATCCCGGTGAACAGGGCGACCGTGTCGAGGCGGATGCAGATGCCGTAGGCGGTCAGGACCGTGCTGTCCTCGGCCGTCGTGAAGTGGTGGCCGATGAGGGCGGTGAAGAAGAGGATGACCAGGATGCGAAGGACGAACTGGGCCGAGCTGGGCCAGGCGATGCGGACCAGGCGCCGGACGTCGGCGGCGCGGGGCCACATGGCCAGCGGGCTGAAGCGTAGGTCGCGGTGGGCGGCGAAGAGGAGGGCGAAGCCCAGGACGATGGCGAGGCCGCGCGACCACAGAGTGCTCCAGGCCGCGCCGGCGACGCCCATGCGGGGGAGGTCGAGCGCCTCGGCGAGCGGGGGCCCCCACGCGAACAGCTCGGGCGCCGGCCCGGGCCCGTAGACCATGGTCACCGACAGGAACAGGTTGAGGACGTTGGCGCCGACGAGCAGCACCATCGGGGTGACCGAGTCGCCGACGGCGCGCATCATGGCGGTGATCTGGAACAGCACCAGGACCGTGAAGGAGCCGCCGACGATGATGCGCATGTACTCGGCGGCCATCTCCTGGACGGGGCCTTTGGCGCCGAAGACGTCGGCGGTCAGCGGCTCGGCGAGGAGCAGGCCTATCGCGCCGAAGACGATGGACAGGGCGAGGGTCAGGCCCATCGCCTGGGCCGAGGTCGTCGAGATGGCCCGGTCGTCGCCCTCGCCACGGCGGCGCGCGATGATGGCCACGGTGGCGTTCGAGACGCCGTTGGCGACGATCGAGGCGACCATGGCGACCAGATCGCAGATGGCCAGGGCGGCCAGCGCTTCGGTGCCCTCGGGCAGCTGGCCGACGATGAACATGTCGACCAGGTTGAACATGGCCTGCAGGGCCATGGCGACCACCAGGGGCAGCCCGAACCAGGCGACGCCGGTGCTCACGCGGCCGTGCAGGATGCGGGAACGCGGCTTCGCGCTCGGGGTGCGAAGCGCGCTCTCCGGTGCGTGTCCCTGCGGGGCGTCGGGGGGCGGGCTCACCGCGGGCGCGCGGCCACGGGGCGCGGGCTTGACCGCGGCGCCGGCGCCGCTCTCGGCCGGCTGGATCTCGTGAACTTCGTCGTCGTGCACCGTTTGGGCCCCGCGCTCCTGGGTGGGTGGTCGTCGCGCCCGCTCGGTGGTATGCAATGCAACATCCGGTCCAGCTCTGCGAGGTCGCGGGAGGGGGTCGGGCGACCGCACGCGGTGGGGTCGAGTGACCGCGGCTCTGATAGGCTCGCCGCAGACCGCGAGTCAACGGAACGCGCGCGAAGGGTGGGGCCGGCCGACCCCGGTGCAGCCCATCCGCGGCCCTTCCGCGACGCCACGACGACGTGCCGCGCCGGGCTTGAAATCCTTGGGAGGGTGCCCACGTTCTGCTATCGTTTCGAGCCCTCCCGCTCCCCAGCCCCTTAGGCTTACCGATGGTCAACTGGTTCAAGAGAATGTTCGGGACCGCGAACGAGCGGACCCTCAAGCAGATCCAGCCGCTCGTCGAGCAGGTCAACCAGCTCGAGTCCAAGATGGCGGGGTACAGCGACGCCCAGCTGCAGGGCAAGACCGGCGAGTTCAAGCAGAAGCTGGCCAACGGCGCCAGCCTCGACGAGATCCTGCCGTCGGCGTTCGCGGTGATGCGCGAGGCGGGCAAGCGGGTGCTCGGGATGCGCCACTACGACGTGCAGCTCGTCGGCGGGACGGTGCTGCACCAGGGCAAGATCGCCGAGATGAAGACGGGCGAGGGCAAGACGCTCGTCGCGACGCTGCCCGTGTACCTGAACGCGCTGTCCGGCAACGGCGTGCACGTCATCACGGTCAACGACTACCTCGCCTCGCGTGACGCCGAGTGGATGGGGCAGGTCTACCGCTGGCTGGGGCTGACGACCGGCGTCATCGTGCACGATCTGTCGGACACCGAGCGGCAGCGGGCCTACGGCGCCGACATCACCTACGGCACGAACAACGAGTTCGGGTTCGACTACCTGCGCGACAACATGAAGTTCTCGCTCGACCGCCGGGTGCAGCGCGGGCGCAACTTCGCCATCGTCGACGAGGTCGACTCCATCCTCATCGACGAGGCGCGCACCCCGCTCATCATCTCGGGGCCCAGCGACAAGTCGTCCGACTGGTACTACCGCATCAACGCGGTCATCCCGTTCCTCAAGCGCGAAGAGGACTTCCTCGTCGACGAGAAGAGCCACTCGGCCACGCTGACCGACAGCGGCGTCGACAAGGTCGAGTCGCGGCTCAAGCTCGACAACCTCTACGACGCCGAGAACATCGAGATCCTGCACCACGTGCACCAGGCCCTCAAGGCGCACACGCTCTACAAGAAGGACGTCAACTACGTCATCGAAGAGGGCAAGGTCGTCATCGTCGACGAGTTCACGGGCCGCAAGATGAAGGGCCGCCGCTGGTCCGACGGCCTGCACCAGGCGGTCGAGGCCAAGGAGGGCGTGCGCATCGAGGCCGAGAACGAGACGCTCGCGACCATCACCTTCCAGAACTACTTCCGCCTGTACGAGAAGCTCGGCGGCATGACCGGTACGGCCGACACCGAGGCGTCGGAGTTCCTCGAGATCTACAAGCTGCCGGTGGTGGTCATCCCGACCAACAAGCCCGTCATCCGCAAGGACGAGAACGACCTCATCTACAAGTCCGAGCAGGAGAAGTGGTTCGCCGTGGCCGACGACGTCGTCGCGGCCCACGAGCGCGGCCAGCCGGTCCTGGTCGGCACGACCAGCGTCGAAAAGAGCGAGTACCTGTCGACCGTGCTGACCCGCAAGGGCGTGCCGCACTCGGTCCTGAACGCCAAGTACCACGCGATGGAGGCGTCCATCGTGGCGCAGGCGGGCCGCCGTGGCGCGGTGACCATCGCGACCAACATGGCCGGCCGCGGCACCGACATCCTGCTGGGCGGCAACCCCGAGTTCATGGCGCGCGCCGAGGCCGGCACCGAAGAGGGGCCCGACTTCGAGGCGGCGATCGCCAAGTTCAAGGAGCAGTGCGCCAACGAGCGGCAACAGGTGCTCGACGCGGGCGGGCTGCACATCGTCGGCACCGAGCGGCACGAGAGCCGGCGCGTCGACAACCAGCTGCGCGGCCGCGCGGGGCGCCAGGGCGACCCGGGCTCGAGCCGGTTCTTCCTGAGCCTCGACGACGACCTGATGCGCATCTTCGGCCACGAGCGCATCAAGAAGGTCATGGAAGCGCTCCGGATGCCGGACAACGAGCCCATCGAGCACAAGTGGATCAACAAGGCCGTCGAGAACGCGCAGAAGAAGATCGAGGCGCGCAACTTCGACATGCGAAAGCACGTCCTCGAGTACGACGACGTGATGAACCTGCAGCGCAAGGCCATCTACCAGCTGCGTGACCGCGTCCTGTCGGGCGAGGAGACGCCGCAGCTCGTGCGCGAGGCCATCGAGGACGTCGTCGACCGCATCTGTGACGAGGCGATGCCCGAGGGCTTCGACCCGCACGACTTCGACGCGGCCGAGCTGGTCAAGGCGCTCGAGGCCCAGTTCACGGCCAAGGCCGACTTCTCCAAGGTCGAGTCGCCCAGCTTCGAGGCCTACCGCGACGCCGCGGCGCAGCAGATGAAGGCCTTCTACGACCAGCGCGAGATGGGGATCATCGACGCGCTGCAGCGCGCGGCGGTCGCGCAGGGCTCCGAGATCACGCCCGAGATCGCGCGCGAGCGCTGGCGGTTCTTCGAGCGCGAGCGCTACCTGCGGTCCATCGACACGCTGTGGAAGCACCACCTGAAGGTGATGGAGTCCCTCAAGGAGGGCATCAACCTGCAGGCCTACGCGCAGAAGGACCCGAAGCTGGCCTACAAGAAGGAGGGCTACGAGCTCTTCCAGATGATGGTCGACAAGGTGAAGGAGAACGTCACCGAGGTGCTCTTCCGCGCCGAGGGGCCGACCGAGGAGGAGATCCAGCGCATGCGCGAGCGGCGCCTCGAGGAGGAGAACCGCATCCTGCTCATGCGCCAGCAGCAGGAGGCCGCGCAGGCCGCCGCCGAGGCCAAGGCCAGCGCCTCCGCCGCGCAGCAGCAGGCCGAGGCCGCCCGCATCGCCCACCAGGGCGGGACCTTCACCCGCAAGTACGACAAGGTGGGCCGCAACGATCCGTGCCCCTGCGGCAGCGGCAAGAAGTTCAAGAAGTGCCACGAGGGGCGCCTCGAGGAGCTGTCCGCCACGGCGTCCTCGCGGACCTGATGGACCGCTGACGTCGTCGAGGCGGAGCCCACCCCTGACGGTGGGCTCCGTCGTTTCGAAGACCGAGGGCCAGGCCCGTCCGTCCGCCCCGGCGTCCTCGCGGACCTGATGGACCGCTGACGTCGAGACGGAGCCCACCCCCGATGGTGGGCTCCGTCGTTTCGCAGGCCGAGGGCGGGGCCCGACCCGACCTTGACAGCCTCGGCGGGCGCGGGCCATAACCCGCGCACGATGCAGATGTACTTCGGTTTGGACGACCTGCCCGAGGAGCCGCTCGAGCCGGTCGTGACCATGGGCAACTTCGACGGCGTGCACCGGGGACATCAGGCCCTGCTCGCGCGCGTGCAGGAGGAGGGCTCGCGCATGAGCGCGCCCACCATGGTCATCACCTTCCACCCGCACCCCCGGCAGGTGCTGCGGCCCGAAGAGCCCTTCACGCCCATCATGTCGCTCAAGGAGCGCATGCGGCGGCTGTGGGATCTCCGCATCGACCACGCCCTCATCCTGCCGTTCGACCACGACATGGCCGAGATGACCGGGCGCGAGTTCATCGAAGAGGTGCTCTGGGACGCGCTGCGCATCCGCGGCATCTATGTCGGCGCGGCGATGACCTTCGGATACCAGCGCCAGGGCAACGTCAAGCTGCTCGAGTCCGAGGGGCGACGGCTGGGCTACGGCGTCGGCGTCATAGACCCCGTGCTGGTCGAGGGCTATCGCGTCTCGTCCACCCTCATCCGGCAGGCGGTCGCGTCGGGGCAGCTCGAGGTCGCCGCGCGGCTGTTGGGCCGCAACCACCGCGTCGTGGGGACGGTCGTCGAGGGCGACAAGCGCGGCCGCGAGCTGGGCTTCCCGACCGCCAACCTCGAGACCGACGGCGGCGTCCTGCCGCCGAACGGGGTCTATGCGGCCTGGGCGCTGCTGGACGACGGCGCGACCCGCGTGCCCGCGGTCGTGAACATCGGCGTGCGGCCGACCTTCACCGAGGGCGGCCCCGTCAGCGTCGAGGCGCACCTGCTGGACTTCGAGGGCGACCTGTACGGCCAGGAGGTCGCGCTCGCCCTGGTGCGCAACCTGCGCGGCGAGCAGCAGTTCGGGGGCGTCGAGCCCCTCAAGCGGCAGATCAAGCGCGACGTCATCGAGGCGCGGCGCGCCCTGGGCGTCCCGCGGGCGTGACCGCGACGCCCCTGCGGCTCGGCCTGGTCGGTCACCCGGTCGCCCACAGCCTGTCGGCCGTGATGCACCGCGCGGCGCTCGAGGCCGTCGGCCGGCAGGGCGATTATGCGCTGTTGGACACGCCGACCGAGGTCGAGTTGGCCGACCTCGTCGGACGGCTCAGGTTCGGCCACCTCGACGGCCTGAACGTCACCATCCCGCACAAGCAGGCGGCCCTGGGTCTGTGCGACCGCGCGACCGCCGAGGCGAGCGCCCTGGGCGCGGTCAACACGCTCGTCCGCAGCGCCGACGGCCTCGTGGTCGGGCACAACACCGATCTGCCGGGGCTGGTGGCGGCCCTGCGGCAGGCCTTCCCCGACCCGCCCTGGGTGGGCGGCGTCTGCGCCCTGCTGGGCGCCGGAGGGGCCGCCCGCGCCGCCGCCGCCGCCGCCCTGCAGGTCGGGGCGCGCGAGGTCCGCGTCTACAACCGCACCGCCAGCCGCGCGCGCCAGCTCACCGAGGATCTGGCCGACCCGCGGGTCGTCCCGGTCGCGTCGGCGCTGGACGCGCTGGCCGGGGCGACCCTGGTCCTGCAGTCGACCAGCGCGGGCATGGGCACGCAGCCGGCCTCGCCCGAGTGGGAGGAGCTACGGGTCCATGCGATGACGGCCCTGGCCGCGACGTCGGCCGAGGCCTGCGTCATGGATCTGGTCTATCGGCCCGCGCGGACGCCGTGGTGCGCGGCCGCCGAGGCCCTGGGACGCCGGGCCGAGGCCGGCCTGCCGATGCTGGTCGAGCAGGCGGCGCTGGCCTTCGCGCTGTGGACGGGCCAGCCGGCCCCGCGTGAGGTCATGGCGCGGGCGGCGGCGGGGGCCCTGCGCTGAGCGCGGCGACGAGGGCCGCGGCCTTGGCCTCGGTCTCGGCCCACTCGGCCTCGGGCGTGCTGTCCGCGACGATGCCGCCGCCGGTGTGGTAGCTCAGCTGGCCGTCGGCCACGACACACGAGCGGATGAGGATGTTGAAGGTGGCGCGCCCGGTGCCGTCGACGACGCCCAGGCTGCCGGTGTACAGGCCCCGTCGCAGTCCCTCGACCCGCTCGATGCGGGCCATGGCGGCGATCTTGGGCGCGCCGGTGATGCTGCCGCCGGGGAAGAGCGCCGTCAGGACGTCGGCGAGGTCGGCGTCGGGGCGGACGCGGGCGGCCACGTCGCTGACCAGGTGGTGGACGGTCGGCAGCGGCTGCACGCCCAGCAGCTGGGGCACCGAGACCCCGCCCGGGACCGCGACCCGGCCGAGATCGTTGCGCACGAGGTCGACGATCATGACGTGCTCGGCGCGCTCCTTGGGGTCGGCGCGGAGCGCGTCGGCCAGGCGTGCGTCCTCGGCAGGCGTTGGGCCACGGGGGCGGGTGCCCTTGATGGGGTAGCTGTGGGCCGCGCGGGTCGCCGGGTCCCAGGTGAGCAGGCACTCGGGCGAGGCCGAGACCAGCCACTGGTCCGGCCCGAAGGCCCACAGCGCGCCCAGCGCGGCCGGGCTGCGGGCGCGCAGGGCGCGGTGCAGGGCGGGCGCCAGCGCGGGGTCCATGGGGGCCGACAGGCGCCGTGCCACGTTGGCCTGGTAGAGGTCGCCGCGGGCGATGCCGTCCAGGACGTCGGCCAGGGCGGCGCGGTGGGCGTCGCGGTCGAGGTGGCTGTCGAGCCGGGTCGGCAGCGTGCCTTGGGCGAGGGCGCGGGGCGGGCGCTCGAGGTGGGTCAGCAGTCGCCGGCGGGCCGCGTGGTCGGTGGCGTGCAGGCGCCAGGGCCCGGTCGGCCCGTCCGAGGCCAGGAAGGCGGGGTAGGTGGCAAGGACCAGGTCGGGGACCGAGCCGTCGCGGCGCGCGGTGGCGGGCAGGCGCTCGAGGTTGCGGCCGAGGTCGTAGGACAAGCCGAGGACGTGCAGCGGCGCGGGCTGCCCGCTGCGCGTGACGTGCCGCCGGAGCCAGTCGGACAGGCCGCGGAGGGGCAGGTCCTCGACCCGCAGGCGCTGGACGCGGCTGGGGAGCGCGGCGAGCAGGTGCCCGGGGCGCGTGAAGCCGACGGTCGGCCCAGCGGCCGGGAGGGCGTCGCCGCCGTCGGCCCAGAACGGCGACGCCCGCCACGCGTCCTCGCCGGCGAACAGGCGCTCGGCGAGGACGGGGGCGGGCGCGCCCGAGAGGATGAGCGGTCCCGTGGTCAGGGCGGCGCTCCGGATCAGCGCTCGCGCAGGAGCGCCTCGAGCTCGGCCTCGACGTCGTCGACCGAGGCCGACTGCTGACCGGGCGGCAGCGCCGCGGGCTGGGCGGCGGGGGCCACGCCCATCTTGGCCTTGAGGGCCGCGAGCGCGTCGTCCTGCGCGACGTCCGAGGAGCTGAGGGCGTCGAACTGCTTGGACAGCGAGTCGGTGTCGAGGTCGCCCGAGAGCTCGAGCGCGGCCTGCGCCTCGGCCTCGGCGCGGTCGACCTTCTCCTCCATGCGCGAGAAGGTGTCGAAGGCGCTGTTGTCCTTCATCCCCGCCATGGTGTCCTGGATCTTCTTCTGCGCCTCGGCCCGCTTCTGGCGCGCGATGAGGAGGTTCTTCTTGCGCGAGGCCTCCTCGATCTTCTTGTTGAGCGCCGTCAGGGCGTCCCGCAGCTGGTCGGCGGCCTGCTTCTGCGCCACCCACTGCTGCTGGAACTGCTCGGCCAGGGTGTCGTGCTCACCCTTGCGGGCCAGCGCCTGGCGGGCGAGGTCGTCGCGGCCGGCCTTGATGGCCGTCATCGCCTTCTTCTCCCACTCGCGCGCCTTCTCGAGCTCGCTCTCGTACTGGCGCTTGAGGCGCTTTTCGTCGGCGATGGCGACGGCGACCTGCTTGCGCGCCTCGAGGAACTGCTGGCGCATGTCGATGATGAGCTGGTTGAGGATCTTCTCGGGATCCTCGGCCTTGCTGATGAGCGCGTTGATGTTCGACTTCAGCAGCGTCGACATCCGGGCGAAGATGCTCATGGTCAGGCCTCCTCGGTGGCCGTCTCGTCGGCCCGCTGGTGAAAGCCCCTCAGCAGCTCGTAGTGCTCGCTGATGGCCAGGGAAAGGCTGTCGATGGCCGCCTCGAACTCGTTGTAGTCGAGGTTCTCGGACTGGAGGGTCTCGCTGGCGATGACCGCGTTGCCTTCGAGGCCGTAGGCGCCGGCGACCATCTCCGTGGCGTTGAGCTCGAGCAGGCGGCGATACAGCGCGCGCTGCGCCTCGGGGTCCTCCGGGACCTCCATCAGCTTGACGCGGAAGACCACGATGGGTGGGCTGTAACGGATGACGATGTTGTCGATGTGGTCGACTTCGTCGTGGATGATCCACAACCCCTCTTCGACGGACTCGTACTCGAGTCCGCTTCGGATGAGGTAGCCTTCGAGGGTTTCGGGACGGTCCATCGGTGCTCCGACTCCGTGGCTGGTGGGCAGACGGTTGCTTGTCTGTAGCGCCGTTCCGAGGTAGCAAGGCGCTCTTTCATCGTCAAGGGCGGCTCCCGGGAAAAGGCCTCGGGCGCGGCCCAGCAAGGTGACGCGGCGGTCTTCGACCCGCCGGGACGCACACCAGGCTGGTGTGAGGTGTCGCGATGAGCAGGACGCGTTTTTGGCGAAGGCTCACCCTCGTGGGGCTGCTCGGGGGCACGGCGCTCGGCGCCTTCGGCGGCTGTGACGAGGAGCTGGTGCTGGCCAACGCCCTGCCGCGGGTCACCTGGGTGGACGTGGCGCCGGCCGAGGACGGCGTCGCCGCCATCACCGTCTGGGTGCGCGACCTCGAGGGCGACCCCGTCAGCCTCGACGTGACGTGGTCGGCGCCCGGCGGCGCGCCTACGCCCATCGCGATCGCGCCGGGCGGCCACGGCCTCGTCGGCCTGACCACGCTCGAGGGCGCTGGGGACCCCAATGGCCAACCACACCTCATCTCGTGGGACGTGACCGCCGTCCCCGAGGGGCAGGTGACCCTGACCTTCGTGGCCGACGACTCGGCGGCGGGGCGCACCCGCGCCTCGTCCGATGTGGCCGCAACCACCGTGTCGACCCCGGCCTTCCCGCTGTCGACCGGCACCGACGGCCGCGTCCCGCTCTGACCCGCCGGGGCTACAGCCCCAGCCGCTCGATCACCTCGGCCATCACGGCCTCGTAGGCCTTGGCCCCGCGGCAGCCGGCGTCGAACTGGAAGATGGGCGCCCCCTCGGCCTGCGCCTGGGCGAGCGCCGTGTTGACCGGCACGCGCGTGGCCAGCAGGTGCCGCCCATAGCGCGCCTCGAGCCCGGCCTCGACCGCGTCGTTCACCTTCTGGTTGCGCGCGTCGTAGCGCGTGCGCAGCACGCCCAGCACGCCGACCTGGTGGCCCAGGGTGTCGGTCAGCGTGTCGACCGTCTCGAAGATGTCGTCGACGCCCTCGAGCGCCAGCACGCTCATGTCGCAGGGGACCAGCAGCCAGTCGGCCGCGACCAGCGCGTTGACCGTCAGGTTGCCGAGGTTGGGCGGGCAGTCGACGACGATGACGTCGTAATGGGTCCGTGCGGTCTCCAGCGCCTTCTTCAGCAGGAACTCCTTGCCGATGCGCCCGGCCATGACGCCCTCGGTGGCGCCGAGATCCTTGTCGGCCGGGGTCACCGACAGGCCGGCGATGGCGGTCGGCAGCGCGACCTCGTGGACGTCGCGGCGCTTGCCCAGCAGGACCCCGCTGAGGGACTCGGCCGTGGCGCCGCGCAGCTGGGCGTGCAGGGCCGACGAGCAGTGCCCCTGGGCGTCGATGTCGACCAGCAGGACCTGCTTGCCGCGCAACATCGCCAGGCCCGCCGCCAGGTTCACGGCCGTGGTCGTCTTGCCGACGCCCCCTTTCTGGGCGCACACGGCGATGACCTGCGCCTGGTGCGTGCCCTTGAGCGGGCCACGAGAGTCGCCCCGGACGAGGCGGCGCAGCGGGTCGGTCAGCAGGCTGGTCATGAGCCTCTCCTTGGGCGAGTGGGGCGCGCGGGTCGTGCGGCGCTCAATGTAACGCGGCGCGTCATCGTGTCAAATCGTCTCCCGCCGGGGCGCTCGGTGTGGCAAGCGTGACACGCTGCTTTGCTTGCTGGCGGGGGGCCGGCTGGTATGCTCGGGCCCGGCCAGCCGCAGGCCCCGCGCCTGTCGGACCTGGCGATCACGAAGCGCGGCGGCTGGCACGCCGCTTGCTGAACACTCTCTGGACGCGCGCCCCCCGGCGACGAGCCGCGGCCCCTGGTCGCGCCCACCCAGGTTGGATGAACACGATGGTGATGCGAACGCTCTCGAGGACTCCGTGGACGATGCGCCTGCTGGCGGCCCTGCTCGCCTGGCCGCTCGTCGCGGGTTGCGCCTCGGACGACCCCACGCCCGCACCGACCCCGCGGGGCCCCGGCTCGGCCGACGGCCTCACGGCCGGCACGCCCGGCCCGGGCGCCGACCCGGCGGACGAGCCCAGCGCCGTGACGGACCCGCCGCCGGCGCCCAAGGTCAAGCGCGCCCTGCTCGCCCGCGACGTGCGCGGCTTCCTCGACCGCTGGGCCAAGCGCGAGCGGACCTTCGTCGCCGAGCACACCAAGGCCTTCACAAAGGCGCTCGAGCAGCTGCGCTGGTTCAAGAAGCTGTCGACGAGGGCCTACGAGGCGCGTGAGCAGTCGGCCATCTTCAACGATGGCGAGCGGCTCCTGCCGGCCGCCGAGCAGCTGCTGGCCAGGCTCGACGCGCTCGAGGCCCACGGCGTCGACCCCAAGCCCTACGACCGCGAGCGGCTGCGGCAGCTGGTGGGCGACGTGGCCGACAGGCGGGCCGCCTACGAGGCCGCGATCGCCGGGGTCAGCGACCCGCGCGAGGCCGCGCTGTGGAAGGTGGTCGACAAGGCGCGCACGATGGTGGCGCTGGACGGGCCGGCGCTCGAGGCGCTGCTCGCGCCGACCGGGCTGAGCGACGACGACGCGCCGCTGGTCGCCCGCATCGAGGAGCGGGTCGAGGCCACGCTCTCGGCCAAGGGGGCGCTGAACACGGCGCTGCGCGAGGCCGACCTGGCGCTGCTGGGGGCGTACTTCCGGTACGTCTACGACATGCGCTACGCCCGGCGCGCGCATCCGTTCCTGGCGGACGCCAACGACGGCGCCGGCGTCGAGCGGACGGCCGACGCGCTCTTTTCGGCCTTCGAGGAGACCGACTTCGGCAAGCTCGACGACGCGCTGGCGGCGCTGGAGCCGCGCCTGCCGGACTATCGCAAGCTGATGGAGGGGCTGGCGTTCTACCGGACGCTCGCCGCCGAGGTCGAGCAGCCCCAGCTGCCCAAGGCGGCCGAGCGGCTGCGCAAGGGCTCCAAGGGCGAGACGGTCACGATGCTGCAGCGGCGCCTGTTCCAGGAGGGCTACTTCGAGGGCGAGGCGGACGGCAAGTACGGCGACCAGCTGGCCGAGGCGGTGCGTTGGTATCAGGAGACGCACCAGATGAAGGAGACCGGCGAGATGGACGCCGGGACCCTGCGTTCGATGAACCGCACCTACGCCGAGCGCGCCGAGGACATCGCGCTCGGGCTCATGCGCCACCGCGAGAGCGAGCTGCACCAGGGCACCTGGCGCTTCGGCGAGCACCCGGTGCAGGCGCGCATCAACATCCCCGAGTTCGTCGCCCGCTTCTACAAGGACGGCGAGGTCGCGCGACGCCACAGGGTCGTGGTCGGCAACAACGCCATCGAGGTGGACGAGCAGACGGGCAAGCGTGGGCACTTCAACCGCACGCGCATGTTCTCCGAGGAGATGCGCACCATCGTGCTCAACCCGACCTGGAAGGTGCCGCGCCGCATCAAGGAGACCGAGCTCGACCGCGAGCTGCTCGAGCAGCCGGACTACTACGAGAAGCACAACTACCAGGTGCGCATCCTCGACGACGGCACCGAGGAGGTCGTGCAGATGCCGGGGCCCAACAACGCCCTGGGGCTGGTGAAGTTCCTCTTCCCCAACCGCTTCTCCATCTACATGCACGACACGCCGAGGAAGAGCCTGTTCAACCGCGAGATCCGGGCCTTCAGCCACGGCTGCATGCGGACCGAGGACCCGCTCGATCTGGCGCGCTGGATCCTGGTCGAGGTCGAGGGCATGACCAACGACCGCTTCGACGCCATCTTGAGGAGCCGCGAGGAGTACGGGATCGCGCTCAAGAACAAGATCCCCATCACCATCGACTACAACACGGTCGGCGTGCACGAGACGGGCAAGATCATGTTCTTCATCGACATCTACAAATTCGACCGCGACTACCGGGACGGCAAGACGCCCTACGCCGGGGCCGACCGCGGCGAGCTGGAGCAGGTGGTGATGTCGCCATGACGACCCCCGAGGACGCGACCGACGAGACCCCGAGCGCCGCGGCGCCGCCCGACATCGACGCCGCGCTCGAGGGGCTCGACCCCGAGCTGCTGGCCTCCTTCGAGCTGGTCATCAACGCCGACGGCAGCGTGACCTTCATCGACTTCCCGCCCGAGCTGCTCGACATCGCGCACGCGCTCAACCCGGACGATCCGCTGGTGTGCGAGCGGCGCGCGCTGGCGCAGGCGGGCGCAAGCTCGGACGAGGGCTCAGGCGGCTGACGCGTCCGGCGGGGCGAAGACCGTGTCGGCGAAGGCCGCGAGGCCGCCGATGTCGTGCACGTCGCGGCGGAACAGCGGGACGTGCCACAGCCGGGCCGCGTCGGCGCCCAGGGCGGTCGACAGGGACGCGATGCGCGCCCGGTCGATGCGGGTGAGCGTCGCGTAGTCCATGCAGGCGGCGGTCAGGCGGTCGGCCAGGCGCGCGAGGAGATCGGGGTCCTCGTACCCCAGGGCCGGCGTGGTCGTCAGGGCCTGCCGCAGGCGGCCGTCCAGGGTCGCCTCGTCGACGTCGAGCGGCAGGAACGGCTCGCGGACCCGGTTGACGACGAAGGCGCCGAAGGGCATGGCCTCGCGCCGCAGCTGCGCGTGGAAGAACAGCCCCTCGTCCATGGCGACCAGGTCGGTCGAGGCGACCACGACGAAGGCGACGTCGGGCGAGCGCAGGATCTCCTTGACCCTGGCCGCGCGGGCCTTGAAGCCGGCGTACATCTCGTGGAACGACTCGATGAACTCGAGCAGGTTCAGGAAGGTCTCGGCGCCGATGAAGCGGTTGAGGCCCTTGAGCAGCAGGCGGTTCATCTTGACGAAGCCGAGCCCGACGCGGCCGGCCGTGCGCGCGCCGGCCATCATCAGGCGCGACGAGGCCGAGTCCAGGAAGTCCTCGAGGCGGTCGGCGGCGTGCAGGAAGTCCAGCGCGTTGGGGGTGGGCGGCGTGTCGAGGACGATGAGGTCGTAGTCGCGCTGCTCGCGGACCTCGTACAGCTTCTCCATCGCCATGTACTCCTGGCTGCCGGCCAGGACGGTGGAGGTCTGCTTGTAGAAGGGGTTGGCCATGATGCGGCGCTTGGCCGCCTCGTTGGGCGCGTGGCGATCGATGAGCGCGTCGAAGGTGCTCTTGGTGTCGAGCATCATCGCCCACAGCTCGCCCGCGCCCAGGGCGACGCCGGCCTCGGCGAACAGCTCGGGGGCGACGCGCACCTCCTCGTTGCCCAGCTCGGCGAGGCCCAGCGAGGTCGCGAGGCGGCGGGCCGGGTCGACGGTCAGGACCAGCACCTTCTTGCCCATCCGGGCGGCCTGCACGGCGAAGGCGGCGGCCGTGGTCGTCTTCCCGACGCCGCCGGAGCCGACCACGATGAGGGTCCGCTTGTCGTCGACGAGGCGCGCGAGGCTCGGCATGGGCTCGACTTCCTTGCTGGGGGTCCCGGGGCCGAGGCGGCTGTAGCAATGCCTCGGCAGGCGGTCAAGCCGGTTCGGGCGCCGGCGCGTCGTCGGGGCGCGGCCGCTTGCCGAGGCGGGGGTAGCCCTCGAAGTGGACCTGGACCAGGGTCAGGCCGTGCGCGGGCGCGGTCACGCCGGCGGCGGCGCGCGCGCCGGCCGAGAGCAGGGCGTCCAGCGACTCGGGCGCGCGCTGGCCCCAGCCGACCTCGGCCAGGGTGCCGGCGATCACGCGGACCATGTTGTGCAGGAAGGCGTTGCCGGTGATGTCGAGGGCGAGCAGGCCGTCGGCGCCGAGCTCGGTGAGGTCGAGGCGGTACATGCGGCGCATCGTGGTCTTCGACACGCAGCTCGACGAGCGGAAGGCGGCGAAGTCGTGCTCGCCGACCAGGCGCTGGGCCGCGTCCCGCATGGCGCCCAGATCCAGGGCGCGGCGGCGCACCCACCAGGCGGTGCGCCGGTGCAAGGGCAGGGCGCACGGGCCCGTCTGGAACAGGTAGCGGTAGGTCTTGGCGACCGCCGCGTCGCGGGCGCGGAAGCCGGCGGGCACGTCGCGGGCCTCGACGACCGCCGCGTCGGGCGGCAGGTGGCCGTTGAGGCCGCGCAAGAAGCCCTCGGCCGGGATGGTCCGGTGCGTCTCGAAGTTCACCGGCATCGCGCGAGCGTGGACGCCGGCGTCGGTGCGCGAGCTGCCGTAGAGCGTCACGTCGTGGTGGACCATGGCGCGCACGGCCTCGCCCAGCACGCCCTGGACGGTGCGGAGGCCCGGCTGGTGCTGCCAGCCGGCGAAGTCCGTCCCGTCGTACTGGACGAGCAGCAGGACGTTGCGCGTCGGCTCGCTCAAAACTCGAACATGAGCCCGAAGGACAGGGTGTCGTCGCCCAGGTTCCAGCTGTCGTCCGAGCCGAAGTCGTCGACCCGGTTGATGCTGTACTCGGCGAAGAGGTAGCTGTTGTTCACGCCCGCCTCCTCGTCGAACTCGGTGGCCATGAAGGGCGCGAAGAAGTCGAGCAGCAGCTGCAGGCCCGCCCCGACGTGCCAGCCCATCGTGCCGCCCTGGCCGGCCCGGGCGACGCCCTCGGGGTCGCGGGTGTTGGCGATGTCGTCCTGGGCGTTGGTCACCCACCAGAGGGTGTAGTTCAGACCCGCCTTGAGGTACGGCACCAGCGGGACGCCGTGGTACACCGCGCCCCAGTCGAAGCGATAGGTGGCGGTCAGCTTGAGCGGCAGCAGGTTGAGCGAGGTCTCGTCGTCGGTCTCGAGGTCCTGGTCCGACAGGGCCTGCCCGTCGACCCAGCCGTAACCCAGGCTGCCGCCGATGGCGAAGCTGCCGATGCCCTGGTAGATCTGGCGGTCGAGGTGCGCCGTGAACAGCAGGACGCTGTCGCTGCCAAAGATGTCGTTGTAGGGCGTCGGGCCCGAGAACTCGGTGTCGATGTCGGGCTCGTAGCTGCCGACGTGGAGCTCGAGCATCATCGAGCGCGGCGACTGCGCGTGGGCGGCGGTCGGGGCGACGGCGACGGCGAGCGCCAGGGCGAGCCCGGCGCGGAGGGGCGGGACCAGGCGGAGCGTCATCGGGCCACCTCGGACAGGGACAGCGGGGCAGGGCCGAAGGCGCCGCGGACCGCGCGCTGGCGGGCGCGGCGGAACAGGAGCGCGGCCAGGGCCAGGGCGAGCAGGACGCAGGGCAGGCCGAAGCGGGTGGCCAGATCCGCGAACCAGACCAGCGGGACGAGCGCCACGCGGACGGCGCCGCGCAGGACGGGGCGCTCGGCGATGAAGGCCGCGGCGTAGCGGCCCCAGGTGTAGTAGGTGTCGACGAAGGCGCGGCCGACGCCCGTGGTCATCAGGACCGAGTCGCGGAAGCGCCGCAGCGGCTGCAGCTGACCGGCCATGGGGGTGCCGTAGGCGGCCGTCGCGATGAAGCAGAAGCCGCCGGTCTCCTGGCCGCCGCTCTCCTGGTAGTGCTCCCAGAAGTCGGTGGTCGGGACGGGCGTGCCCTCCTCGAGGTTCGACAGGGGGCTGCGGTTGTCCGCGTCGTCGACGGCGACCACCGCGACGAAGTAGGTGACGTCGTTCTCTAGGCCGGCGTCGTCGATGGCGAAGCTGGTCGCCGTCAGGCCCGAGCGGCTGCGCACCGTGCCCAGGTCGTCCTCGCCGAAGGGCGCCTCGGACCAGTAGACCGTGTAGGTGACCTCGCTGCTCTCGTTGATCTCGTCGGACCAGTCGACGTTCAGGCGCTGGTCGCCCGGCGTGATGCTGGTGATCTCGGGCGCCTCGGGTGGGTCGAGATCGATCTCGATGTCGATGACCTCCTCCTGGGTCGCGGCGCCGGAGACCGCGAGGTAGATGTAGACGCGCGAGGTGGCCTCGATCTCGGTGTCGCAGTCGGTGCCGACGAGCTTGGACAGCTCGACGTCGAACTCGATCTCGGTCGAGGTCAGGTCGACGTCGGTGGCGACCACGAAGCAGTCCTCCTCGGACACCGGCGCCGTGTTGGTGGCGGTGCAGGTCCCGCCGGGGCTCGTGTAGGCGACGCCGTACTGGGCCGGGAGGACGGCCGTCGGCGCCGTGCTCAGCAGCCGCGCCTGAAAGCGCGCCCGTCCGCCCTGGTAGCGCTCGCAGTCCTCGATGTTCACCAGGTGCTCTTGCTCGCCCACGGTGAGCCCGAACCGGTCGCTCAACGTCAGCCCGCTCACGCCCCGGATGCTTTGGAGCTGGAAGTTCGTGATGTCCGCCAGCGCCTGCGGGGCGGCGCCCCAGGCGAGCCAGCCCGTGAGGGCGAGGGTCAGGAGCCTCCTGAGGGTGGGTCCGGTCATGGCGTGGTCGTTCCTCGGGCGTCGTCGCGGGATCGTGGAGGTCGGTGGCCTCGCGGCATCGCAGCAAGCGGCGTGCCAGCGTGTAGGCTCAATGGATTCAATGGGTTGGGTGCGTCGTCCCGGGGAGTGCGGTGCCATTCTGGCACGGCGGCGGCGGGGCGGCGAACAAACGTGACAATCTGGCACGCCGCGGGCGGCGGCGCGCCCCGTGGGCTACCAGAGGTCTCGCTTGATGACGTCGTCGAGCAGGGTGGCGACGGCGCTGGCGGTGCGGTGCAGGCCGTCGGCGCAGGCGAAAAAGCGCAGCACGCCGTCGGAGTCACGGCGGAGCTGGCCGATGGACACCTCGTCGAGATCGAGGCTGTCGCGGACGGCCGGGCCTTCCTCGACCCGCAGGATCTCGGCGCGGGCGTCCAGAGCGGCGACGACCTGCTCGAGGGGCGGGCCTTCGCCGTCGAAGCGGGCGGTGACGACCAGGCCGATGCCCGCGAAGAGCGGCACCTGGACCGAGGCGACGCGCAGGTCGACGCCCGCGACGGCGGGGACGAGGCGCGGCAGCTCCATCAGCAGCTCTTGCTCGATGGGGTCTTCGCCGTGGCTGGCGCGGCTGGAGCCGGGCAGGACGTTGAAGGCCAGCACGCCGCCGAACGGGCCGGGGTCGGGGATGCCGAACTGCAGGAGGGCGACCGTCTGGCGCGACAGGGCCTGCTCGCCCTCGCGGCCCGCGTCGGTGGCCGACAGGAGGGCGACCACGTCGAGGCCGGTGAGATCGCCCAAGGTCGACAGGGTCTGGACGATGGGCGCCAGGGTGGCGGCGGCCGCGCAGGGGATGGCGAGGCTGCCGGAGTGCTCCTCGGCGGCCTCTCGGTTGAGGGTCGGCCAGATGAGCGGGACGGCCGGATCGCGGCGCCCGTAGGCGGACAGGTCGATGACCAGGACCCCGGCGGCGACCAGCTCGGCGTGGATGCGCTCGGCGGGCTCGGCGGGGATGGCCAGGATGGCGACGTCCAGCGCGTCCTTGTCCACCTCGGCCGGGCTGACCACCGACACCGCGCGGCCGCGGAAGCGGACCTCGGCGCCGGCGGAGCGGGCCCCCGACACGGCGACGAAGTGGTGGACGGGCAGCCCCTCGCCCTCGAGGGCCACCAGCACCTGCGTCCCGAGCGCGCCCGTGGCGCCGTACACCGCGAGCGCGATCGTGTCCTCGGCCATGCTTACCTCCAGGGCCCCGACCTGGGCGTCGGCGCACGCCGGCCGCGCCTCGGGGACGTTTGGAGCCGCGGACGCTACCAGGGAAGGCGCCGCCATGCTACATTGGTTCGCGTTGCTCTAAGGCGCTGGCCCGGCCCGACGCGGCGGCGATCGAGGAGGTGCATGAAGGCGCTGCTCTCACGGTTCCACGCGCTGCTGGCCAGGACGGCGCTGCGGTTCGCGCCGGACAGCCTGCCCGCGCACCTGCGTCTGGGGCAGGCCCTGCACGATCTGGGGCGCATGGCCGAGGCGCACGCCACGCTGGCGGCGGCGGTCGACCTGCACCCGGGCGACGCGCGCGGCCACTTCGCGCTGGGGACCACGTTGGCCGCCCTGGGCTGCCTGCCCGAGGCGCGCATCGCCTTCGCGCGCGCCCGCCGCCTGGACCCGACCAACCCCGAGATCGCCTTCGCGCTGGGCAACATCTACTTCGAGTGCGCCGAGATCGAGCTGGCCGTGCGCGCCTACGAGGCGGCGATCCGGCTGCGCCCCGACTACGCCCGCGCCTACTTCAACCTGGGGCACGCCTTCAAGGAAAAGGGCCTGCTGCGCCAGGCGGCCCAGGCCTTCCGCCGGGCGCTGGCGGTCGAGCCGCGCTTTTACAAGGCGCGCTTCATGCTGGCCTACGTCTACGCCCTGATGGATCTGAACGACGAGGCCATCGAGCAGTATCGCCTGACCATCCACGCCTCGCCGACCTACGTGAAGGCGCACTACAACCTGGGCAACTGCTACCTGAAGAAGGGCCAGGTCGCCGAGGCGCTCGAGGCCTACTACACCATCCTCGAGCTCGAGCCGCGCCACGCGCGCGCCCACTTCGCCATCGGGCAGGCCCTGGTGCGGCGCGGCCGGCTGGCCGAGGCGCTGCTGAGCTTCCAGGAGGCGCTGGGCTGCAAGTCCGAGTTCCCCGAGTGCCATCTGGCCTACGCGCGGGCCCTCGAGGCGGTCGGCCGCGTGCGCGAGGCCATCCACCACTACCTGGCCTACGTGAACGATCCGGGGGCCCACGAGCAGCGCGCCGAGGTCGAAGCGCACATCGCGGCCTTGCAACAGTCCCACCCGCGGCGCGAGAGTACCGCCGAGGTGCGAGCCTATCGAGAGACGACCGCGGAGCTGAGGGCCTACCGCGAGCCGACGCAGACGCGAGGGTAGCTTGTCGGTCAGGTTGCTGGACGGAGAGCGAGGGATGGCGGAGGCGGAGCTGGAGGTGCGCGGCGGGCGGCCGGGCGCCTCGCCGGACGCGCGTGGGGGCTCGGAGTCGCCATCGGCCTCGGACGCGCGACGCTCGATGGTGGTGGGCATCGCGGGCGGGACGGGTTCGGGCAAGAGCACGCTGGCCCGGCGCCTGGCGCGCGCCCTGGGGCCCGAGCGCTGCGCGATGGTCTCGCAGGACAACTACTACCGCGATCTGTCGGATCTCAGCTTCGAGGCGCGATCGCACGTCAACTTCGATCACCCCGACAGCATCGAGGCGGATCTCCTGGCGGCCGATCTGGTCGCCCTGCGCCAGGGGCGCACCGTGCACACGCCGCGCTACGACTTCAGCCGGCACGCGCGCATGAGCGGCGGCAGCGAGGTGCAGCCGCGGCCGATCGTGCTGGTCGAGGGCATCCTGGTGTTCGTGTGGCCCGAGGTCGCCGAGCTGTGCGACATCAAGATCTTCGTCGACACGGCCGACGACGTGCGCCTGGCGCGGCGCATGCGGCGCGACATCGCCGATCGCGGGCGCGACGTCGACAGCGTGCTCAACCAGTACCAGTCGACCGTGCGGCCGATGCACGAGCGGTTCGTCGCGCCGACGCGCCAGATCGCCGACCTGGTCGTGCCGGGGCACGGCGACAACCAGGTGGTGGTCAAGCTGCTGGCGCGCGCGCTGCAGGACGGGTTGCCGGACTGACGCGGGCGCCCGCGGCGGATCAGCGCGCGGCCTCGGCCAGGAGCAGGCTGGACGGACGCGAGGCCATGTCGCGTCGGGCGCCGGCCGTCTCGATGAGGGCGACCACCTCGGTGCCGATCCCCGGCCTCATGCGCAGCGCCAGGTGATCGACCATCTGGTAGACGCGGGTCAGGCCCAGGCCGGCGCCGCCCTGCTTGGTGTCGATCTGGTCGGGGCCGCCGCGTAGCCCCTTGGAGACGAAGCGGCGCGCCGTGACGGCCACCAGGCTGCCGTAGGGGTCGCGGACGGCGACGGCGGCTTGCTGGTCGTCGGCGGCCATGGTCAAGACGGCCGCGCCGCGCGCCGGCAGCTCGACGCGCTGGCGGCGGTCGAGCGAGGCGAACAGGGGCTTGCCGTTGGCGTCGACCGGGGCGTCGTAGACGGCGTTGGTCACCAGCTCTTCGGCGGCGTCCTGCAGCAGCGAGACGAGGCGGCGACGCAGGCCGCGCTGCCCGAAGAAGTCGGCGACCACGTCCAGCGCGCCGTCGCGGTCGTCGCTGCCGCGCAGCGGGACCTCGCAGGTGGCGGCGCCCGGGGCCATCAGGCCGTCCCAGCCGAACGACGGGCCGGCGAGGCGGCAGCGCAGGGCGTGGCGCAGCTCGCGGTCGCTGGCGAAGTGGTCGCGCGGGACGATGGCGAGGGTCGTGGGCAGGCCGATCAGGGCGGCGAGGCGGTCGTGCTCGCAGGGGCCGCACAAGAAGATCACCGGCGCGCCGGCGAGGCGGCCGACGACCGCCTCGAGCGCCTGCGTCGGGCGCGCGCCCAGCAGCTCGGGGTCGATGACCGCGACCGAGAGCGGCCCCGCGGGGAAGGTCGTCGGGTCGACCGCGGCCACCGGGTCCAGGCCGGCCTCTCTCAGGACGCCGGCGACCCGCGGCTCGTCGAGCGTGCCGACGAAGACCAGCGCGCGTCGGGTCACCCCGGCGGGGGCGGCGTTCAGCTTGGCGGTCCCGGCGGGGGTCGGCATCGGGGCTACTCCGGTAGGGTCGGGACGATCGCGGCCTGGCCCACCGACGGCCGGGGCAGCTGGCCCGTGGCCTCGAGGCGGGCGCGCGGGGGTTTGACGTCGGCGGCGCTCGCCGGGACGACGATGGGGCGGGCCCGCTCGACCAGCGGGGCGCTCTGCATGGCGCGGGCCGCGGCGGCGAAGGCCTTGCCCGTGCCGGCGCGCCAGCCGGCGATGCCGCCGCCCTTGCCGGCGCCGCCGAGCAGGGCCTGGGTGACGGCGTCCTTGATGGGAGCGGACAGGGCAGCGCCCTGGGGCGCCACGACGACGGCCAGCGGGATGCGGCCGCCCTGTCCGACGAGGCGCAGGCCCGCGGCGGCCGGATGGTCCAGCGGGGCGAAGGCGGCCGGGGTCACCTGCGCCTTGACGGCGCCCAGGGCCGCCTCGGCGTCCTTGGCGGGCCGGACCTCGGCGAAGAAGCCCTGGCCCGACACCTCGCCGGCCAGGGCCGCGTTGATGAAGTAGCGGGCGTTGTCGGCCCCGACCTCGGGGACGCTGAGCACCTTGCCGCGCAGGCTCATGAGGTTCGCCACGTCGGGCGCGGCGTACAGGGCGGCGAGGGGGCCCTCTTCGCCCCGGCCGTCGACGGCGTGGGCCAGGATGACGCCCGTCCGGCCGACCTGGAACAGTCCGTCGGTCACAAGCACGTCGACCTTGCCGGCGGCCAGGAAGCTGAGCAGGTCGGCGCGCTTGGCGAAGGCGCGGGCCTCGAAGGTCAGCTGGCCCCCGGCGGCCTGGCTCATCGCTCTGGCCAGGGCGTCGGCGTAGGCGCTGCGCTCGGTGTTCGAGGCGAAAGAGGCCTGCGGCAGGTAGACGCCGACGCTGACCGTCTGGGCGGCCGCGAGGCCCGGCGCCAGCAGCGTCAGGGCGAGCAGGACGACGGCGAGCAGGCGACGCGAGCGCATCAGTTCACCCCCTGACCGGCGACGAAGCCGAAGAGGCGCTCCTTGCGCTCGGCGCGCTCGCGGGCGCGCTGTGCGTCGGGGCGACCCGAGGTGGCGTAGCGCCGGAAGAGATCCCAGGCTTCGCGATAGGCGCCCTCGCGGTCGCGGATCAGCGCCAGGTTGTAGAGCGCCTCGGGCGGGCCGCCGTCGCTGGTCTGCCGGAGCCAGGTGCGGGCGGCCTCGCCGGCCTGACCGGAGGCGAGGCGCGCCGCGGCGATGTTGTGGTCCATGGCGGCGCTGGGGGCGGCCTGCGCCGCCTGGGTCCAGTGCTGGATGGCCTTGGCCCAGGCCTTGGCCGCGTAGGCGGCGTGGCCGAGCTGCTCGTGGGCGGCGGCGGTGATGGCGGCGGCGGTCGGGCCGCCGTCGCGCACCTTGGCCAGCGCCTTGAGGGCGCCGTTGGCGTCGCCCTTCCGCAGCAGGCTCCACGCCACGCACGCGTGCGCGAGCTCGCGCGCCGAGGCCCAGGCGGGGCCTGCGAGCGCCCGTCCCTCGGCCATCTGCCGCAGCGCACCCAGCGGGCCTTCGCTGCCAGGGGCGGCCAGGACGGCGGCCATCGCGGAGCCCAGCTGGGCCAGCGTGCGATCGCGCGCCTCGAGCCCCTCCTTGGCGGACAGCGCCCGCTCGAGGGCCGCCCGCGCGCCTCCGGCGTCCCCCGCGGCCAGCCGGTCGAGCCCCAGCTCGAGGGCCGCGATCGCGGCGCTGCGTTGCGCCGCGGCGTCTCCCGGCGCCAGCGCGGCGGCCTCGTCGAAGGCCTCGGAGGCCCGCGCCCACTCGCCCTTGTGGGCGGCCAGGTGCCCCGTGACCGTCAGGGCCAGGCCCTGCAGCTGCGTCCCGGCCGCGGTGGCGGCCTCGATCTCGGCCTGCGCCGGCTCGTGACGCCCGGCGAGCAGATGCAGCATCGCCCGGACGGCCCGCGCGTCCGGCCCCGACGGCGCGTCCTCGCGGCCGCTCGGCCCGATGGCTCGCTCGGCCGCCTCGACCTGGCCCGCCGCCAGCTCGAGCAGCGCCAGGTTCACGCGCGCCGGCTCGTAGGTCGGCATCCGGTCCAGCGCCTCCTGCAGCCCCCGCCGCGCCGCGGCGTCGTCCCCGGTGGCGCGCGCGGCGGCGGCCTGCGCCGTCTTGACGGTGACCAGCCCCAGCGTCGCGTCGGTCAGCGCCGGGTCGAGCGTGGCGGCGCGCTCGAAGGCGGCGAGCGACTCCTGGAGCCGCTGCAGCGCCCACAGATCGCGCCCGCGCTCGACGTGCAGCGGCGCGCGCTCGGGCGCCTTGTGGAGGGCCTTGTCGTGCCAGGCCAGCGCCTCGTTCGGCCGGCCGGCCCGGCGCAGCAAGGTCCCGAGCCACCCCGTGATCTCGAAGGAGTCGTCGAGACCGGCGGCTCTCTCGGCCTGGGTCAGCGCCTCGTCGAGCTGGCCCTCGCGGAAGGCGATCTGGCTCAACCCGTAGTAGACCCACGGGTTGTTGGCGGCGCCCGTCCCGGCGAGTTCGAAGGTCTGGCGGGCCTCGGCGAGGCGCCCGAGCTGCAGCTGGCAGTCCGCCTTGAAGTACAGGGCGGTGGCGTAGTCGGGTTGCAGCTTCAGGAAGCGGTCGAGCAGCGCGACGGCCTGGTCGCAGCGGCCCTGCTTGATGCGCACCGACGCCAGGTTGTAGAGCAGGCGCGGGCGGTCGCCCTCCTCGCCCAGCAGCTCCTCGTAGGCGCGGCCGGCCTCGACCAGCCGCGACGAGCGGAACAGGGCGTTGGCGCGGTTGATGCGCGCCGCCAGGTTCTTGGGCTCGACCACGAGGAAGGCGTCCAGGGCCACGACGGCCTCCTGGAAGCGATCGAGCTTGAGGTAGTAGGTGCCGAGGAGCCCGAGCGCCTTCTTGTCGTCGGGACGGACCTTTACGTACCGCTCGATGTGCGGCAGGCCTTCGAACCAGCCCGACTGCTGGAAGTGATAGGTCGCCAGGAGCCACATGGCGTCGAAGCGCTTGGGGTCGTCGGCGACGCGCTCGAGCAGCTTGGCCGCGTCCTGCGGGCGGCCGTTCTGGAACTGGTGCAGGCCGAGCTGGTGCGTGTAGTCGGGGTCGTCCGGGGCCTTGGCGTGCAGCGGCTCGAGGAGGTCGACGCCCTCCTGGAAGCGCTTGTCGATGAGCAGCGCTCGCGACAGGCCGAGGTTGGCCTGCTTGTTGCCGGGCTCTCCCGCCAGGATGCGCCGGTAGGCCTTCTCGGCCTCGGCGACGCGCTGCTTGGCCGCCTTGGTGTCGCCCCGCGCGGTCAGCGTCCGCGCCGAGTCGAGCGCGTCGTCGCCCACCTGCAGCAGGCGCTGCTTCTCGCGCTTGTCGAGATCCTGCGCCCCCAGCGCGGGGCCGAGGGACAGCGCGACGGCCATCGCCGCCGCGAGTAGGCGTGCGGCGAGGCGGGGCGTCACGTGATCCTCCCGATGACCACGGTCACGTCGTCCTCGAGCGGGACCTGGTCGCGGAACTGGTCGAAGTCCGTCACCAGGTGACGGATGGCCTCCTCGGGGCCGATGGCGCGGTCGAACTCGCTCAGGACGCGCAGCAGGCGCCGCATGCCGTACTGCTTGCCGCCGCGCCCCACCGACTCGATGAGCCCGTCGGTGTACCAGACGATGAGGTCACCCGACTGCACCTTGGTGCGCCGCGCCTCGAAGCCGGCCGGGTCGCCGTCGCCCAGGCGGTTGCCGCGCGAGACCAGGCGGGTGAGCTTGACGCCGTCCTCGGCCCAGCGCAGCAGCAGGGCGGGCGGGTGGCCGGCCGACGAGAAGAACAGGGTGCTCTGGTGCGTGTCGAGGATGGCCGCGGTGGCGGTCATGAAGAACGAGCCGGCGCCGGCGTCGCGGATGACGCGATCGAGGACCCGCAGCGTCTCGGAGACCTGCAGGCTGTCGCCCTGCAGGTGCCGCAGCGTGTCCAGGCAGCTCTTGGCCGTGGCGGTCAGCATCGCCGCCGGCACGCCATGGCCGGTGACGTCGCCGACGAGCAGGGCGCTGCAGCCGCGGGGCAGGGCGGCGAAGTCCCAGAAGTCGCCGCCGCAGGTCGTGGCGGGCTCGTAGTAGCCGGCGACCTCGAGGCCCGGCGCCGTGTGCGTCCCCTCGCCGGGCACCAGGACGCTCTGGATCTGGCGCGCCAGGCTCAGCTCGTGCTCGAGCTCGGCCTTGGACACGGCCTCGACCAGCAGCGTCTGGATTCGGTCGGCCATGTGGTTGAACTGCAGCCCCAGGCTGCCGACCTCGTCGTTGGACTCGACGCGCACGCGCGCGCCCAGGTCGCCCTGCGCGATCTGCGAGGCGGTCCGCTCGAGGCGCTGGATGGGGCGCGCGAACCGGAACGCCTGCAGCAGGCTCAGCAGCACGCCCAGGCTGAGGGCGACGGCGCCGACGAGCAGGGTCGAGTGGAGCGCCTTGCGCGTGCGCTCGGCGCGCTCGGTCTCGACCGAGGCGAGCGAGGCCTGTAGCGGCTCGAGATCGTAGCCAAACGCGACGATGCCACGGGCGACCTGTTCGCCGCCCTCGCCGTCGACCACGATGGGTTGCTGGACCCGCAGGATGCGCTTGCCGTCCTCGTCGTCCTCTCGGGCCGAGGCGGCGAGCAGGCCGTCGACCGGCGCGTCGAGGCGCGGCAGCTCGGCGGCGTCGATGGCGCGGCGCGAGTCGGCGAGGATGCGGCCGTCACGGTCGGCGACCAGGGCGAAGACGACCTGCGGGTCGTGCGCGACCAGGCCGCGCACCACCGAACCCAGCGTGCCGAGCTCCGTCCCCTCGAGCGCCTCGCGCAGCGACACCGACAGGACGGTCGCGGTCGACTGCGCGCGCCGGTTGGCCAGGTCGGAGAAGGTCGCCTGCATGTCGCTCGCGCGCTCGTCGTGCAGGCGCCGGATCTCGACCGCGTTGACGTAGCCGAGGAAGGCGACGACCAGCGCGACCAGCAGCGTGGACGCGAGCGTGAGCTTGACGCCGAGGGTGAGTCTCATCGCGTCACTCCAGCGTCACGATGAGGTAGACGATGACGCCGAGCAGCCCGAGCATCACGAGGAGCACGCCGACGAAGACGACGTCGCCGCCGCGGCGACCCGTCGCCTGGGAGGGTGGGGCCGCGGCGCCGAGGCGGGCCGCCACCTGGGAGATGGTCGACTGCGAGCGCTCCGGGTCGGGGGTGACGCCGAGCTGCGCGATGGTGCGCGCCCCGCCGGCGCCCGGGCCCGACACGAGCGGGGCGGCGTCGGAGGCGCCGGCGTCCAGGGCCACGCGGGCCGCCGCGACCATCGGCTCGAGCTGCTCGCGGTCGACCTCGCGGGGCTGGTCCTCGATGAAGCCGAAGTAGTTCTCCTCGACGTCGTCGAGGGCGTTGCCGCAGGCGGCCTTGCCGCAGGGGAACTGCGGGGCGGCGCGCCGGCCCGGGCCGCGGAGATCCAGCGCGTTGAGGCGCTCGTCGCCCTCCTTGCCGCACTTGTCGCAGTAGTAGGGGGCGAAGAAGGTGAAGACCGTGGCGGCGCCGGCGAAGTTCCGGACCAGGTTGACCTGGTCCATGATGGCCGGCGAGCAGTCGAAGAGCACGACGCGCAGCCTGCGCTTGTGCAGCTCGGCCATCCAGTTGACCCAGTCGCGGACGCCGACCGAGTTGATGCGGTAGATGCCGGCGAGGTCGACGAGCAGCGTGTCGTGACGGATGCGGGCCGTCAGATCGGGCAGCCCGTTGTGCTCGTCGATGACCCCCGACAGGCGGATGGCCGTCCAGCGCTCACCGTGCCGGACCACGGCCTGTAGTCGTGCCTGTCTCGAGGATGCGGCTACCACGGCGGCGTTGGCTCCTGTCGGCCCGGGGGTGAGCGACGCGTTGGGCGAGCGCCCTGGGGCGGCCGCCCACCGATGCACCGTCGAGCATAGGCGCGCGGACGCTGGCCTTGCAACCGCACCGGGCTACGTCGGGTTACCCCCAGCAGGCGCCGCGACGGCGTCGTCCGGCCGGCCAGGGCTCGCTCGGGCCGCTGGCGCCGTCGGACAACGATTGACCACTCCCGAAGCCCGGTGCTAACTGGCGAGCCCCGCCCCGACCCCCTGGAGAAAAGGCCTCGCATGCTGGTCCGCATCGTCACCGGCCTCCTGCTCGCCGCCGTCGTGCTCGGCGTCCTCTCGTACGGACCCCCCGCGCTCATCGCCGGCGCGCTCGTGCTCGTCGCCGGGCTGTGCCTGGGCGAGGTCTATGCGATGACGATGCCCGATCGCCGCGTCGAGCGGGTGGTGGGCGTGTTCCTCGGCGCGCAGCTGCTGGCCGCCATGGCGTTCTGGGAGGCCGGCCTCGGCGGGGCCCTCGCGGCCGTCGTGCTGGGGCCGCCGCTGCTGGTCCTCATCCGCCCCGAGCCGCTGCCCACGGCGGCCTACCGCTTGATGGCGCTGTGGGGCGGCCTCATCTACGTCTGCGGCACCTTCGCCTTCGTCATGCTGGTCCCCGAGGGGCGCCGCGCCGCCTTCATCGGGCTCGCGTCGCTGGTCGTGTTCCTGGGCGACACCGGGGCCTACTTCGCCGGGCGCGCCTTCGGGCGCCACAAGCTCTACGAGCGCATCTCCCCCAAGAAGACCGTCGAGGGGGCCATCGGCGGCCTCGCCTCGAGCGTCGGCGGCGCGTTCATCGCGATGGCCGCGTTCGTGCCCGATCTGACCCCGGCGATGGCCGTCCTGGTCGGCGTCGCCGGCGGCGCCACGGGGCAGCTCGGGGATCTCGCCGAGTCGGCGCTCAAGCGCTCGGTCGGCGTCAAGGACTCGGGGACGCTGCTTCCGGGGCACGGCGGTATGCTCGACCGCGTCGACGGGCTCATCTTCGCGCTGCCCGTCATCGCGCTCATCCTATTCTGACCCGTTCGGCCGCCGCCGTGGGGGCGCTTGCGCAGGAGGACCTCGTGGACGAACCGCTGCTCCGGCTCACGGGCGCGGCCGGCGCCGCCTGGGCCTACTCCGCCTACCGCCTGCTGTGTCTGGTGAGCGACGCCAACGCTCGCCGGCTGTACGCGCACGACGCGTGCGCCTCGCTGCTGGCCGAGCAGCTGCGCCTTCAGGCCCTCATCGAGCAGGAGGCCCGCGCCGCCGCCCGCGTCGAGACCCTCGGCGAGACCGATCGGGCGTGGGTCGAGGCGCTCGCAGCCGCCGCGCGCGACCTGTCGCTGATGCGGCAGGCGCTGGAGGCCTGCCTGCACGACGAGAGCGATCAGGCGCGCCATCGCTTCGAGGCGGCGCGCGCAGAGGCCTTCGCCCGGGTCGGCGCGCTGCTGGGCGACTGACGCGTCAGACCGCGCCGAGCAGGCGATCGACCGTCGCGACGAGGTCGTCGAAGTCGAACGGCTTGTCGAGGTGGTCGTTGGCCCCGTACAGCGGCGCCGTCATGTCGTTCACGCCGGGGCCGATGCCCGTGAGCATCAGGATGGGCGTGTCGTTCCAGTCGGGCTTGCTGCGGATGTACTTGGCGATCTGCCACCCGTTGAGGCCCGGCATCATGACGTCGAGGATGATCATGTCGGGCTGCTCGACGAGGATCGTCTCGAGGCCCTCTTCGCCGTCGTTGGCCGTGATGACCTCGTAATCGGCGTTCTCGAGCCACGTCCGCACCAGGGTCGTCAGCTCGAGATCGTCGTCGACGTACACAATGCGCGCTCGCGCCATCCGGGTGTCCCTCGCGTGTTCGAATCCGCCCGTGCGCTAGCACGCGGCGCGCCGGCTTGGCAAGCCCGGCGCTCGACGCGGGGCCGGCGATCGGCCGCGATCGTCGCGACGCGCGCCCCCTCGTCGGGACCTCCTCCAAGGCGTCGCCTTGTTGACAGCCGGCGGCCGCCAAGCCAAACGGGCCCCATGGCCGATCCGAACGACGAACACCGCCCCGAGGCCGCGGACCCGTCCGCGCCCACCCCGCCCCGGCCCCCTGGCGAAGCCGCGCACGACGCCAAGCGTCCAGCCGACGCCGCGCCCGCGCCCGAGGACGAGGCCGCCGCGCCCGAGACCGCCGGCGGGACCGAGCCAGCGACGCCGCCGCGTCCGCCCGCCTCGCGCAGCGGGACCCTGCCCGGCCCGCTGCCGCTGCGCGACGCCGCGTCACCGCCCCGGCGCCCCGCCGCCCCGACGCTGTCCTTCGAGGCGCACCGGCGCGACGCCGAGCCCGAGGTCCCTCGCCCCCGCGCGAGCGATCCCAGCCGGGACGTTCCGCTCGATCGCGCCCTGGGCTTCGCTCCCATCGACGCAGAGGGCGACGGCGAGGCCGAGTCGACCGCCGAGTCGACCGCGGGCCCGTCCGTCGAGCGTGGCGCGCCGGCGGCGTCGGCCTCGGCCGATCCTCGTGACGCCGATCCGCGCTGGGCGCCCATCCGCGGCCGCCGCGACGAGCCCGTCGGCGCCCGCGGCCCTCGGCCGGCACGCAGCGAGCCGACGCTCAGCTTCGCCCGCGGCTCGCGCTCCGGCGGGCCCGCCGTCGACCGGCCCGCCATCGACCGGCCCGCCATCGACCGGCCCGCCGTCGACCGGCCCGCCGTCGACCGGCCCAAGGCTCGCCCCGCGCCAGCCAACGACCTCCGGCACACCGCCGGGCCGTCCGACCCCGCCGGCGCCGTCATGCGGCCCCTGGTCCCGCTGGTGCTGCTGCTGCTCTTCGAGGCCACGGTCCTGCCCATCGGCGGCTCGGATGGCCTCGTGTCGCCCCTGCGCCTGCTCGCCACGCCCGGCACGGCGACCTTCGTCGCCGCCGTCTTCTTCGTGTTGATCCTGGTCGCGGCCGCCGTCCCCATCTCGATGCGCGCTCGGGCGGGGCTCCTCTCCGGCCTGGGTGTCGGGCTGTTGGGCTACGCCATGGTCGTCGCCAGCGCCGCCGTCGCCGCCGACGTCTTCGACGGCCAGCCGGCCCTCGAGCTGCTCCTGCGCGGCCCGGGCGCGCCCCGCGTCGTCCTGCTGCTCGCCGCCGTCGCGCTGCCGACCGCCATGTTCTGGCGCTACCTGCGGCCGGCCAGCGTCGGCGCGCGCATCGTCGCCGGGACGGCCCTGGTCCTGGTCGCCTTCGCGTACCTGGGGCTGCACGCCCTCGGCCTGGGCGCGACCACACCCCTGTCGGCCCTGGTCGACGCCGGGCGGACGGCGCCCTTCATGGGCGATCGCGTCGCGGCCTGGGTGGCGTTGCTGCCGGCCCTGGTGGCGCTGGTGGGCCTGTTGACGTTCCTGCCGCGGCGCTCCCGCGCGATGGGCCGTCTGGCGGGCGCCCTGTTCTGGGCCAGCGTCGTGGCGCCCGTCCTGGTGCTCGCGCTCTTCGTCGCGCGGATGGACCGCTGGCAGGACGTGCTCGAGCCCCTGAAGGTGATGACGCTGCTGGCCGCCGGCTTGCTGCTCGTCCCGGTCGGCGCGGGGACGCTGCTCGCCACCTTCGAGCGCCCCGACGAGGGCGAGGCCGACGCGCCCGCGACCCGCGCGGCGGCGCCCGTGGCCTGAGCCCACCGCGCCGCGCGCGCCCGTGGCCGCCGGTCTACTCCTCGGCGGCGGCCAGCTCGTTGAGCATGTTGTAGGCCTCGGCGTAGCGCGGGTCCGACTTCGGGAACACCGCCAGCACCTTCTGGCACAGGCTCATCGCCTTGGTCGGGTTGCTGCCGCGGGCCGCCTTGGCGTCGTTCAGCCAGGTCGCCGCCTTCGCGGTCACCTCGGTGTAGATCTTGTTGGCCGTCGTCAGCGACGAGTCCAGCGCCAGCGCCTTGCGCGCGTTGTCGCCGGCCTTGCCGAAGTCCTCGGCCGCGTAGGCGGTGCTGGCCTGATAGGCGTACTGGCGGGCCAGCTCGGCCTTGATCTTCGACTGGTAGGCGCCGCTCACGCTCGCGTCGAGCTTGCGCGCCTTGAGCAGATTCGAGATGGCGCTCGAGGCCTTGAAGGCCTTGGCGTCGGCCATGCCCTGCTCGTAGGCGCCCTTGAAGTTGCGGATCGACGAGGCCAGCTGCGTCGCCTTGGTCTTGTCGCGCTTGGTCACGCGCCCGGAGGCGATGCCCTCGAGCTCGGCGATGGCGCCCGAGAAGTCGCCCGAGGCGTACTTGCCGAGCGGCACGTCCAGCTTGACCGGCTTGTACGCCGGCGCCGTCGCCGCCGCCTTGGGCTTGGCGACCTCGGGCGTGTTGCCGGACTCGTCGGGCTTGGCCGCGTCGGGCTTGGCCGCGTCGGGCTCGACCTGCGCGACCTGCGCGTCGGGCTCCGCCGCGGCCTCGTCGGCGCCGGCCACGCTGAGCGACTGCTTCATGGCCAGCGCGTCCGGGTCGTTCGGCGCGACCTCGAGGGCCTCGTCGACCGCCGCGACGGCCGCCGCCATGTCCTTCTTCTCCTCGGCCTCACGCGCCCGGCCCAGCGCCTCCTCGACGAAGCCGTTCTTCGCCTGCTCGAGCAGGCGCTGCGCGTCCGGGTAGTACACCGACGTGTCGCCGATGGCGCCCAGGCTCTTGATCGCCGCCTTGAACCCCTTGTCCTCGATGGACTTGTTGCCGTCCTCGAGCGCCTTCCAGGCCTTGATCTCGGACTCGACCTTGGCCAGCCCCTGCTCGCCGCCCTCGACCTCCTCGTCGAGCGCGATGGCCTCCTTGAACTTCTTGCGCGCCTCGAACCAGCGCTTCTCCTTGAAGTCCCCGAGCCCGTCCTTCATGAGCGCCAGCGCCTCGGCCGCTTGCGCGCGCTTGTCCCGGTCGTCGGCGCCGCCCTTGGCGCTCGCCTTCTCGGCGCCCTCGCCCTCGCCGCCGTCGTCCGCGCTGGCCGTCGCCGTGGCGGCCCCCTTCTTGAAGAGGATGCCCAGCCCCAGGAACTTGTCGGCCGCCACGAAGCCGCCGCCCAGCACCGCCAGCAGGCCCAGCACCAGCGCGAAGATCTTCGCCCCGCCGCCCGACTTCGCCGGCGGCGCCTGCGTCACCGGCGGCTCCTGCGCCTGGTACTGCGGCTTCCAGTCGGGGATGAGCTCCATCGCGGCCATGTCGCCGACGCGCGTCCGCTCGTTGTCGTCGTCGCCCACGCTCTTGAACTTGTGGGCCGCCATCGCCGCCGCGTCGATGGCCATCGTCTTCTCGACCGCCGGCTCGACCGGCGCCGCCGCCGGCGCGGGCGCCGCGGCCACCTGACGCCAGATCATCGCGGTCGTGCCGACCTCGATCTTGGCGCCGTCGACCAGCTCGACCTCGCTCACGCGCACGCCGCCGACCTTGGTGCCGTTGCCCGAGCCGTTGTCGACCAGGCGCCAACCGCCGCGCCCCTTGACGATCTTGAAGTGCTTGCGGCTGACGCTGGCGTCGTTGAGCACGACGTCGCAGTCGAGGCCGCGGCCGACCATCGTCTGCTCGCCCAGGACCTCGAAGGCGCGCCCGGCGTCCGCGCCGCCGCTCACCTCGAGCCGCGGCGGCGGCGCCTTGCCGGCCTGCGCCGTGGGGCCCGGCTTGGAGATCGGGCTGTCGAGCATCATCGTCGCCTCGGCGGGCGGCTCCTCGTAGCTGGGCCCGCGTTGGCTGGCCGGCGCCGGCAGCGGCGCGGCCTGGGGCGCCGGCTGGGGCGCGGGCGCCGGCTGGGGCGCGGGCGCCGGGGCGGGCTCGTCGTCGAACGCGCCCAGCGCCCGCAGGTCGTCGAGGCTCATCGCCCCGGTCTTCTCGGCCTCGCCCGACCACCCCGAGCCCATCGACTCGAGCTTGCGCGGGTCCACGGCCATCGTGCGCTCGGGCGGGGCCGCCGGCGCGCCGCCCTGGCCCGCCAGATCCTGGGGATTGAACGCGGTCGTCTTCTCGGCCTCGACGCCGCTCGCCTTGCCCGCGAGCTCGTCCGGGTTGAATGCCTGCGTCTTTTCCACGCCTACAGCCCCTTTCGCGTGCTCGTCGCCGAGCGTCCTGGCGCGCGCATCCCCGGCGCCGCCGTCGACGGCGGTGCGCTCGGAGAAGCCGAATCGGCCTTCCTGGTCCCTGGCCACTGCTTCTCCCGATCGGAAGACCGCGAAAACATGGCGCTTCGCGCCCGGCCATTCTAGGCGGCGGGCCAGGGTTGTCAACGCGCGATGGCCCGCGCGGCGCCTGGGTCCGACGTCGGCGCGTCCGCGGCCGGCGCTCCGCTCGCCAGGAATAGACGGCCGCCCTCACGGGTCTTGGTGCCCCGCGTCCCTTGCGCGTCGCCCGCGCCGTCGCCCGCGCCGTCGCCCGCGCCGTCGCCGGATTTTGACAGGCCTCGGGTCGCATGATACCGAATTCGCTGCAAAAAAGCGGCCACGGCACGGCCGACTAGACCCTCCGCCCAGGTGGTCCCGTCCATGATCCCGCTCCCGCCCTCGTGGCTCGCCGCCGCGACCTCCGAGTCCGACGTCTTCGCCCAGGTGCTCGAGTCGCGCGGCATGGTCCTCGCGGTCCTCATCGCCCTCGTCGCGCTCAGCGTCGGGTGTTGGTTCATCATCGGCTACAAGTGGCTCGCCACCGGGCGCGCCATCAAGCAGAGCCGGGCCTTCATCCGCACCTTCCGCTCCGCCAGCCGCCTCGCCGAGCTGTACGAGGTCTCCGAGAGCTTCCCGGCCTCGCCCGCCCGCGACATGTTCCGCGCCGGCTACGAGGAGCTCGACCTCATCCTGCGCGAGCGCGAGGGCCGCGGCGGCCGCCCGCCCGGCGACGGCCCTGGCGCCGCCCCCGGCAGCCCGGGACACGCCTTCGAGAACATCGAGCGCACCCTCGGCCAGGCCGCGAACAACGCCAACGCGCGCCTCGAGAACACCATCGGCTTCCTCGCGACGGTCGGCAGCGCAGCCCCCTTCATCGGCCTGTTCGGCACGGTGTGGGGCATCATGAACGCCTTCGCCTTCATCGATCCGTCGCGGCCCATCCTCGAGACGGTGACCCCGCACATCGCGCAGGCCCTGGTCGCCACGGCCATCGGCCTGCTGGCGGCGATCCCGGCCGTCATGGCGTACAATTTCCTGGTCGGGCGGCTCAAGCGCCTGCAGGTCGACCTCGAGGACTTCAGCACCGACTACCTGAACATCCTCCGCCGCCACTTCTTCAGCTGAGGAGGGCCCGATGGGCATGTCGACGGGAGGCGGCAAGGGACCGCGCACGGTGCTGAGCGAGATCAACGTGACGCCGCTGGTCGACGTCATGCTGGTGCTGCTCATCATCTTCATGGTCGCGGCGGGCGTGCAGACCGTCGAGATGGAGAGCGAGCGCCAGCGCATGCTCGAGGAGGCCGAGGAGATCCTCGAGGAGGCGCGCAAGCTCGAGGCCAAGGTCGAGCCGCCGCCCGAGCACCAGAAGGTCGGCGTCGATCTGCCCAAGCTCAACAGCGAGGCGGTCAACCTGACCGAGGTGCGCAAGCTCAAGCTGCAGGTCGACAGAGAGCTGGTCTTCTCGATCGACGGCACGACCATCGTCGACTGCCTGAAGCTGTCGCCCGACATGGGCCGCTATCGCGGCGCGGTGACCAGCGGCGCCATGAGCGACGCCGAGCAGAAGGCGTTCGAGCCGTGCCTGAAGGCGCTGGGTGAGAAGCTGGTCGACAACGCCAAGCTGCAAGAGGACAAGGAGCTGTACGTCCTGGCCGACCGCAGCCTGGACTACGGCAAGGTCCTGCGGGTCATGGCCGCGGTCCGCCAGGCGGGCATCACCAAGTTCGGTCTGGTCGCCGAGCCGGGCCTGCTCGGCGAGGCGACCGTCGAGCGCTCCGAGCCGGAGCTGAAGTGAAGGGACCCGCCGTCACGGCCGGAGCGCTGCTGACGCTCGCCGTGCACGGCGCGCTCGTGGCGTTCTTGCTGCTTTACGAGGCCGACCCGCCGCCGCCCATGACGCCGCGGCTGGTGACGGCCCCCTCCGGCAGCGTGCGCCACGGGCTGTGCGGGCTGCGCCGCTGCTCGCTGCCCGAGGTGTCGCAGCCGCGCCTCGAGCCCGAGCCGCCGCCGGTCGACGAGCTCGAGATCCTCGAGGCCGCGCTGATGCCGGCGCTCGGCTTCAAGGAGCCGGACCCGACCGAGATGCCCAAGCTCCAGGCCTACGAGCAGCACGAGATCGTCGAGGAAGGCGTCAACCTCGAAAAGGAGAACGAGCCCCCGGAGGAGGAGAAGAAGAAGGCCTTCGACCCCGAGAAGGCCAAGCGGGATCCGAAGAACAAGGCCAAGCTCGACGACATCCTCAAGGACTTCGAGGACGACGACCCGCGCAAGCGGCCGACCCAGCTGCAGAACATCATCGGCCACCAGGAGGGCGAGGTCGGCGGCCAGGGCAACGAGGCCAAGGCCGGCAACCTGTACGCCGCCAAGGTCGCGCGCCAGCTCCGCAAGGACTTCGAGGTGCCGCCCATCGACGCCGACACCCTCAAGGGCCTGCGCGTGCGCGTCATCGTGGACCGGATGTCGCTCGACGGGAGCATCGTCAGCTACCGCGTCAGCAAGACCAGCGGCAACCGCGGCTTCGACGACGCGGCGTTGGCGGCGGTCAAGCTGTACGTGCCCTCGCAGGGCGGCCGCAAGACGCTCCCCGAGCCCGACGCCGACGTGCTGCGTTACATCAACGCCAAGGGCATGAAGATCGACCTCGACGGCCGGCTGATGAACCGATGACGGGGGCCGTCTTCGCCGCGCTCGCGCTGGCGCAGGCCGCCGCCGCCGCGCCGCCGCCGTTCTGCGAGGTGCCGGCCGACTGCGGCGAGGGGGGCGTCTGTCTGTCGGGGCTGTGCCGGGTCGGCTCCGAGCGCAGCCTGGTCACGCCGCAGTACACGCTGGGGGTCCCCGACGCGGTGGTCACGACCAACGACGGCTGGCTGCGGGCCGAGGCGGACCGGCTGGTGGCCCAGCTGCGCCAGGACCTGGCCTGGACCGGCCTGTACGGCGTCTTGCCCCCCGATCGGCGCCCGCCCGGGTGGAGCGAGGAGGGCGCGAGCCCGTCCGAGGTGCGCCGGGTCGCGTGGCAGCTGGCCGGGGCCTGGCGCGTCCTGCAGGTCTCGGCGCGGCCCGACGTCGAGGCGGGTAGCTACCGGGCGCGGCTGCGGCTGGTCGAGCTCGAGCGCGACCGGGTCATCGACCTGCCGGGCGGGGACGTCCTGGTGCGCGCCGGCGGCACGCGCCGGGCGGCGGCGACCTGGGTCAACCAGCTGGTGGCCTACGACACCGGCCTGCCGGGCGCGGTCGGGACGCGGCTGGTCGCGGCGGTCGAGACGCGGCCGGGCGTGAAAGAGATCGGTGTCCTCGACGCCGACGGGCAGGCGCTGTCGCTGGTGACCGAGAACGGCAGCCTGAACCTGAGCCCGGCCTGGGGCCCCGGCGGGCGCATCGGCTACATGAGCTACCGGTCGGGCAACGCCGACTGGGTCGTGGACGGCGAGCCCGTCTCGACGCGCCCCGGCCTGAACGCCGCCGGCGCCTGGTCCCCCGACGGCCAGTGGTTGGCCATCAGCCTGACGGACGGCGGCAACAGCGACCTGTACGTCCTGTACGGCGACACGGGTGAAGAGCACGTGCGGCTGACCGACCATCCGGCGGTCGACACCAGCCCGGCCTGGTCGCCCGACGGCCGCCGCATCGCCTTCGTCAGCGACCGCACCGGCAGCCCGCAGATCTACGTCGCGACCCTGGACAGCCCCGAGCTGCAGCGCGTCACCCAGGGCGGCTACACGACCTCGCCCGACTGGTCGCCCAACGGTCAGACCCTGGTCTACGCCCTGCAGATCGGCGGCGGCGCCTTCGCCCTGATGCGCCACGACCTCGACACCGGCCGCACGGTTCGCATCAGCCCGCAGGGCGGCAGCGCCGAGAGCCCGACCTTCTCGCCCGACGGGCGCTACATCGCCTTCGTCCGCAAGGATCCCGGCCGTCCGGCCCAGCTCTGGGTCATGGACGCGGACGGCTCGCGCGCCCGGCCGCTGGCGACCTCGCACCTCGCGTTGTTCTCCCCGGATTGGCAGCGCTGGTAGTAGGCTCCGCGCGCCCACAGCCCCGGAGACCTCGATGACCACGCCCCCGCCCGGCCGCGGCCCCGTCCGCATCGCCCCGTCCATCCTCAGCGCCGACTTCGCGCGCCTCGGCGACGAGGTCCGCGCCTTGGAACGCGGCGGCGCCGACGTCATCCACGTCGACGTCATGGACGGCCACTTCGTGCCGAACCTGACCATCGGCCCGCCGGTCGTGGCCGCCCTGCGCCGCGTGACCCGCCTGCCGCTCGACACGCACCTGATGATCTCGAACCCCGAGGACTCGGTCGAGCAGTACATCGAGGCGGGCTCCGACTGGATCAGCGTCCAGGTCGAGATCTGCCCACACCTGCACCGCATGGTCCAGCGCATCCACAAGGCCGGGGCCAAGCCGGGCGCGGTCCTGAACCCGCACACGCCGCCCGAGGTGCTCGAGTACGTCCTCGACGACCTGCACCACGTCCTCGTGATGAGCGTGAACCCCGGCTTCGGCGGCCAGAAGTTCATCCCGAACGTCCTGCCCAAGATCGAGCGCCTGCGCCAGTGGATCGACCGGCGCGGCCTGGACGTGCGCCTCCAGGTCGACGGAGGAGTCAAGCTGGACAACATCGCGCGGCTGCGGCAGGCCGGCGCCGACGTCTTCGTCGCGGGCAGCGCCGTCTTCGCGACCGAGGACTACGGCGCGACCATCCAGGCGCTGCGCGGGGCCGCCGAGGCCCCCCCACAAGCCAATGACGGCTGATCCCGGCGCTCGCGACAGGGTCGTTGACGCCCGGGGCGCCCTATGGGAAGTCCCCTGGCCACCTACCGACCCGGGAGTCCCCCCATGACGCTGGACGCCAAGCGGACCCAGGCCTTCGTCGACGCCTTCTGGGACGAGCAGATCCTGCCGACCCTCGAGCGCTACATCACCATCCCGAACCAGTCGGCCCTGTTCGACCCGGACTGGCAGGCCCACGGCTACATGGACCAGGTGGTCGAGCTGGCGCGCGAGTGGGTCGAGGCGCAGGCCATCCCCGGCGCGACCGTCGAGGTGTGGCGGCTCGAGGGGCGGACGCCGCTGCTGTTCGTCGAGGTCCCGGGCGACCGCCCCGAGACGGTCTTCCTCTACGGGCACCTCGACAAGCAGCCGCCGATGACCGGCTGGTCCGAGGGCCTCGAGCCGTGGAAGCCGGTGCGGCGCGGCGACCGGCTGTACGGGCGCGGCGGGGCCGACGACGGCTACGCGGTCTTCGCCTCGGTGGCGGCGACCAAGGCCTTGAGGGAGCAGGGCGCCTCCCACCCGCGCCTCGCCATGGTCATCGAGTGCTCGGAAGAGAGCGGCTCGCCCGACCTGCCGGCCTACATCGAGGCCTACGCCGACCGGCTGGGCACGCCGGGGCTGGTGGTCTGCCTGGACTCGGGCTGCGGCGACTACGAGCGCCTGTGGCTGACCACGTCGCTGCGCGGCATGGTCGTCGGCAACCTGAAGGTCGAGCTGCTGCGCGAGGGCGTCCACTCGGGGCGCGCCAGCGGCATCGTCCCGTCCAGCTTCCGGGTCGCGCGGGCGCTGCTGAGCCGGCTCGAGGACGAGCAGACCGGCCGCATCCTGCCCGACGCGCTGCAGGTCGAGATCCCCGAGGACCGCGTCGAGCAGGCGCGCCGCGCCGCCGAGGTGCTGGGCTCGGCGACGGCCGACGAGATGCCCTTCCACGAGGGGGTGGGGCCGGTCACCGACGACCCGGTCGAGCTGCTGCTGGCCCGCACCTGGCGTGCGGCGCTGTCCATCACCGGCCAGCGCGGCGTGCCGCCGCTCGAGCAGGCGGGCAACGTGATGCGCCCCGAGACGACGCTCAAGCTGTCGCTGCGCGTCCCGCCGACCCTCGACGCGCCGGCCGCCTCGGACTTCGTGGCGCGCCTGCTCACCTCGGACCCGCCGTACGGCGCCAAGGTCGCCTTCGAGCCCGAGAAGGCCAACGAGGGCTGGAACGCCCCGCCGCTGGCCGAGTGGCTGTCCACCGCCATCGACGAGGCCTCGCGCGCCTTCTTCGGCCCGCCGGCCGCCATGACGGGGGAGGGCGGGTCCATCCCCTTCATGGGCATGCTGGGCGAGAAGTACCCGGACGCGCAGTTCATGATCACCGGCGTCCTCGGGCCGGCCTCGAACGCCCACGGGCCCAACGAGTTCCTGCACGTGCCGACCGGCAAGCGCCTGACCGCTGCGGTGGCGCACGTCATCGCCAGCTACGACGCCCACCTGTCGGCCGGCGGACGCTGACCGGGTGGAAGACCTCTGGTCGCCGCTCGGCCTGGCCGCGCTGGTCGCGTCGGGGGTCGTCGCCGGCTTCGTGAACACGCTGGCGGGCGGCGGGTCGCTCCTGACCTTGCCGGCGCTGATGCTGCTGGGCCTGCCGCCCGACGTGGCCAACGGCACCAACCGCGTGGGCGTGCTGCTGCAGTCGCTGGGCGCCGTCCGCACCTTCGACCGGGCCGCGCGGCTCGACCGCGGGCCGCTGCCCTGGATCGTGGCGCCGACCCTGTTCGGCTCGGCGGTCGGCGCGGCCCTCGCGTCGTCCCTGCCGCCCGAGATCCTCGAGCCGGTCCTGCTCGGGACCCTGGTGCTGATGGGCATCGTCCTGACCCTGCGTCCCGGCAGCCTGGCCCCGCTCGAGACCACGACACCGGTGCATCCGCGCGCCAACCGGGCGGCCATGGGCTGGCTGGTCGTCGCGGGCCTGTACGGCGGGTTCATCCAGGCCGGCATCGGCTTCATCCTGCTGGCCGTGCTCGGCGGCGGGCTCCGCTACGATCTCGTGCGCGCCAACGCCATCAAGGTGCTGGTCGTGGGCGCCCTGACCGTCGTCGCCCTCGGCATCTTCATCGCGCACGATCTGGTCCGCTGGGGGCCGGGCCTCGTCCTGGGCGCCTCGACACTGGCCGGCGCGGTGCTCGGCGCCCGCTATGCCTTGCGCCGCGGGGCGGAAGCGCTGCGCTGGATCGTCCTGGCGGCGGTGTTCGTGACGGCGCTCGTCGTCGCGCTCAGGTGACGAGGCGCGCGCATCGCGAATCAACCGTTGACACTCCCCGACAACGGGCTTACATACGCGCTCCCGAACCGGTGGCGGGGCGTAGCGCAGTCTGGTAGCGCACCTGCTTCGGGAGCAGGGAGTCGCTGGTTCAAATCCAGTCGCCCCGACCACGCCGCCGAAGGCCGCATCCCCACCCGGGGGTGCGGCCTTCGGTTTTTGTGCACCCGACGTAACCGGGCAGAATACATAGGGAAATGCCACGGTGGCCCGGTTGACACCGCGCCGGCCCGGGTGCTACCGTCGCTGGGTCGAATCGGCGGGATAGACGGCCCGTATGACCGGCCCGACGGGGCAGGGAAAGGACCACGGTGCGCCCTCACACCCTCATCGCTCGAGCTACCTGGCGGCTGGGCCTCGGCATGGCCCTCCTCCTCGGGGCGACGGTCGGATGCGGCGCCGATCCCGAGGCGAACTCCGGCGCCGACGCCTACCGGAACCAGGCCGCGGCGATGCCCCTCGACGAGTGGATCACGGACGATCTGTCGCTCGACGACGGCGATCGGACCGACTGGCGCTTCGTCGACCTCGCCAGCGACGGCAAGCTGACGGTCCAGTTCCACGCGGACGAAAAGAGCACGAGCGTGCAGCTGGGCGTCTACGACCGCTATGGCCAGCCCCTCGCGTCCGCTCAGCACCCGAGCGGCCGCACCGAGCCGGTGTCCTTCACGGTCCCCATCTCGGCCCCGGGCAGGGTGTTCATCAAGGTCCAGGCGACCGGGGGCGCGTCGTCGAGCTACACGTTGCGGGCCACGCAGGGCGAAGGGGACAAGGGCGGCGTCGACACCCCCGATTTCTGACCGTCTTCCTTCGACGGCGTGGTGATCGAGAGACATGCGGAAGATCACGGGCACCGGCCTCACCGATGTGGGGCGCCAGCGCGACAACAACGAGGACGCGTTCGCAGTCGTCGAGGACCTGGGCCTCTACATCTGCTGCGACGGCATGGGCGGGCACGCGTCCGGTGAGGTCGCCAGCCGGATGACCGTCGACCACGCGGTCGACTTCCTCCGCCGTCACCTCCACACGCCGCCGAACGAGCTGCCCTACAAGGTCGCCCCGGGCGCGAGCCCCGCCGAGGCGCGCCTGTCCAACGCCATCCAGCACGCCAACGACCGCGTGTACATCGAGGGGATGAAGGACTCCAAGCTCGAGGGGATGGGGACGACCGTCGTCGCCGCCTGGACCCTCGACAAGGAGATCGTCCTCGCCCACGTCGGCGACAGTCGCATCTATCGCTGGAGCGGCTCGGGGACGCTCGAGCAGGTCACGCGCGATCACAGCCTGCTCAACTACAAGATCGATCGCGGCGAGCTGCGGACCCCCGAGGAGATCGCCGGCTTCAAGCAGGGCAACGTCATCGTCCGCGCCATCGGCCTCAAGGACTACGTCGAGCCCGAGGTCCAGACCCTGCCGCGGCGGCCCGGCGATCTGTTCCTGATGTGCTCCGACGGCCTGACGGACCTCGTCGACGACTGGGCGCTCGAGAACGTCGTCGACGCCAACCACGACCACCTCGACGAGCTGGCCCGGTGCTGCATCCGCATGGCCAACGATCGGGGCGGCAAGGACAACATCACCGTCGTCCTGGTGCGGGTCGACGACCGCGCCGCCGCGACGGCCGTGCCCGAGGTGCAGACCTTCCACGAGGAAGAGACGCAGCCCAACGGGATCAAGGCCTTCGATCTCGACACGCAGCCCAGCATGAAGGCGCTCGATCCGGCCCAGGCGCCGCACGTCCTCGAGGACCGCGAAGAGGACACCGAGCCCGGCCGCCCCGCCTTCCGCGACGAGGATCTCGCCGCCCCGATCGCAGGCTACGACGCCAACGACCTGCCGGTCCGCTTCGGCGAGTCCAAGGCCACCAGCACCAAGCGCGGTCGGGTCGAGGACCTGCCCAGCATCATCATCGACGATGAGCTGACGCGGTAGGGGCGGGCCGACCACGCGTCGGTGGGCAATAGGAGTGGGGAGTGCAGGTAGCCTCCGCTCGGCCTTCGGTGAAGCGCGGTAGCCTACGGTTCGGTCATCGGTGAAGTGCGGTGGCTTACGGTTCGGGTATCGGTGAAGTGCGGTAGCCTCCGCTTCGGCCGGCCTCAAGGGCTTTGTCCCCCTTGGCCGACCTGGCGGTCGGCCAATTCCTCGCGGACGACAAAGCCCTTGACCCCGGCCTA
>JAWLBL010000014.1:0-204954 GCA_041687695.1 Myxococcota bacterium
CTACTTCAACGCCGTCCTCGCCAAGCCCTTCAAGTGGACCTACGCAGGGAAGCCGTTGTGCGCATAACCGGATCGCCATTCCCGCCGAGGTCATCTAGGCTCCGTGGCCGAAGTCGGGTCCGTGCCGCTCGACCGCGGCGACCACCGCGCGCGCGGCGGCGACGGTCACGTCGGGCGTGATGCCGTGGCCCAGGTTGAAGATGTGGCCGGACGTGGGGCCGTAGCTCTCGAGCACGGCGCGGACCTCGGCGTCGATGACCGCCTCGGGGGCGCGGAGCACGCCCGGGTCCAGGTTGCCCTGCAGCGCGAAGCGGCCGCCCGTCGCCTGCAGGACCTCGCCCAAGGGCTGGCGCCAGTCGACGCTGAGGACCTGGCACGGCAGCTCGGCCAGGCCGGGCAGCAGGTGGCTCGCGCCCTGGGCGTAGTGGATGATCGGGACGTCGAGGTCGGCCAGCGCGGTCATCACCGAGGCCGTGTACTTCTGGCTGAAGCGGCGCCAGCGCGGCAGATCCAGCAGGCCGCCCCAGGTGTCGAAGAGCTGGACGGCGTCGCAGCCGGCCTCGACCTGCAGGCGCAGAAAGCGCGCCACGACCTGCGCCAGCTTGTCGAGCAGCGCCTCGAGGGCGGCCGGCTCGGCGTACATCAGCTGCTTGAGCTCGTGGTGGTTGCGGCTGGTGCCGCCCTCGACCGCGTAGCTGGCCAGCGTCCAGGGCGCCCCGGCGAACCCGAGCAGCGGCCGGTCGGGGCCGATGGCGCGCCGGATGCGGCGGACGGCCTCGAAGACGTAGCCGAGCTCGTCGGCCGCCCCGTCGACCCGCAGGCGATCGATATCGGCCCGCGACCGCACGGGCGGCGTGACCTCGGGCCCGCGGTGCTCGATCTCGACCGACAGCCCCATCGGCTCGAGCGGCACCAGGATGTCGCTGAACAGGATGGCCGCGTCGACGCCCAGCTGCTCGATCGGCATCAGCGTGACCTCGCAGGCCAGCTCGGGCGTCCGGCACAGCTCCATGAAGCTGACCTTCTTGCGGACGGCCTGGTACGACGGCATGTACCGCCCCGCCTGGCGCATGATCCACACGGGCGGCCGGTCGACCGGCTGGCGGTGGCAGGCGGCGAGGAAACGCGCTCTCGGGGTCATCGTCTCGGGCATCGGGCAGCTCCCTGAGGGGTCGGCTCGGGGCTTAACACCGACGCCCCATCGCGTCCAGCGTCCGCGTCCGCCGGCGCCGTAGCCGCCGACGACGCACCCGGGTATGCTGGCGACGATGAGCAGCCCCACCCAGACCGAACCCCGCATGGCCGTTCCCCGACACCTCGCGTCGCTCGCCACGACGACGAGCGAGTTCGCCATCCACGGCGTGACGACCCCGTTCGTCGGACGCCGCGCCGAGCTCGAGGCCGTCTACGAGGCCGCCCGCGCCGTGATGGCCGAGGGGCGCCTGCGCCAGGTGGCCCTGGTCGGCCCCGAGGGGGTCGGAAAGACGCGCCTCGTCCACGAGCTGCGCAAAATCATCGAGCGCACCGGGCGCCCGGTGGTGTTCCACGAGGCCGCCGCCGCCGACGGCCCGACCTCCGCCGCCCTGCTGTGCGGCCAGATCCTGCGCCGCCGCTTCGATCTGTCCCTGGGCGACGGCGACGAGGTCGTGCGCCGCAAGCTCGGCGCCGGCCTCGAAGGCCTCGTCCGCCCCGCGCGCCATCCCGAGGCGGTCGCCCAGCTCGGCAGCCTCCTGGGCCTGCAGATCCCGCCCGTGCTGCTCTACCGCGGCATCCCCCATCCGGCGGCCTTCCGCCGTCGCGCCGTCAAGACCCTCGCCAAGGTGCTCGAGCGCGACGCCGAGCGCGCGATGCAGGTCCTGGTCTTCGATCAGGTCCACGAGCTCGAGCCCGAGCACGCCCACTGGCTGACCGAGCTGCTCGAGGATCTGGCCCTCGCCCCGGTCCTGGTCGTCTTCGTCGCTCGCGAGGCCGTCGGCGCGCCGCCCGCCCTGCCCGCCCGGGTCGCGCCCCTGACCCAGGTCGAGGTCCGCCCCCTTCAGCCCGACGCCGTCCGCAGCCTGCTGTCGAGCCTGCTCGGCAGCGCCCCGGATCCGTCGGGCGCCGTCCGCCTCGACGCCCTCGACGGGCTGGTCGAGGCCGCCGCCGGCAACCCGCGCCGCCTCGACGAGCTGGTGCGCCTGCTGGTCAAGCGCGGCGCCATCGAGGTCGGCGGCGGCCGCCTGACGCTGCACGAGGCCCGCCTGACGCCGCCTGAGCGCGTCCCGACCGATCCCGAGCTGGCCGCCACGGCGCGCCTCGCCGATCTCGAAAAGGGCGAGCGCGAGGTCCTGACCGCCGCCAGCGTCTTCGGCGATCACTTCTGGTTCGACGGCGTGCTCAGCCAGCTGTGGGCCGGCCCGCGGGGCGAGCGCCAGGGACAGCCCGACGAGGACCGCCTCGAGGGCAAGCTGCACCGCATCCTGCTCGAGCTCATCAAGGAGGACGTGGTCCGTTACGTGCCGTCATCGCAGGTGCAGGGCGTCGTCGAGCTGCTCTTCACCAGCATGCACGAGCGCCGCGCGCTGCACGACGCCGTGGCCGGCGACGAGCTGACCGCGCTGCGCCGCCGCGCCGGCCGCTGGATGCTCGAGGTGCACCCGATCGACCCGCGGACCTGGTTCCGCCGCGCCGCCGAGCTGCTCGACGCGGCCGGCTGTCCGCGCGAGGCCGCCGAGGCCTGGGTGCGCTCGGCCGAGGCCGCCGCGCGCCAGTACGAGCCCGGCGAGGCCCTGCGCGCCTTCGATCAGGCCGCGGCGCGCCTCGACGCGACCAACGCCCGCGAGATGCGGCGCATCCACGCCGGCCGCGCGCGCGTCTACGAGGACACGGGCGAGCTGGCGCGCGCCCTCGAGCACTGGAACGCCGTCTTCCGCTGCGCCCGCGTGCTCAGCGACCGCCCGCTCGCGGCCGAGGCGATGGTGGCGCAGGGGCGCCTGCTGCGGCGGCTGGGTGACGCGACGCGCGCGGGCGAGGTCCTGGCCCGGGCCCGGGCCGCCTTCGACGATCTCGAGCTGCCCGCCGGGCGCGCCTCGACGCTCGAGGAGCTGGGGCGTCTGGTCGAGGAGACCGGCGGAGAGGGCGCCTTCGCCGAGTCGACGCAGCACCACGAGCGGGCGCGGACCCTGTGGCAGGAGACCGGCGACCTGCACGCGGTCGCGCGGGTGACGCTGCACCTGGGCCGCCTGGCCATGGGGCTGGGCCAGCTCCGGGACGCCCGCCGCCTCGCGGAGGACGCCCTGGGGCGCTTCAAGCAGGACGACGACGGGCGCGGCACCATGGCGTGCCTCAACCTGCTCGGATCGATCGAGCACCTGGTCGGGCGGCACGCGGTCGCGCTGGATCTGTGGCGTCAAGCGGTGCGCATGACCGCGGCCACGGGGGCACGTGGGCGCTACGCGCTGCTTTCGGTGAACCTGGCCGACGCCTATGCGGCCGCGGGGAGCCCGCGCGAGGCCCTCGAGCGGGCGCGCGAGGCGCTCGAGGTCGCGCTCGAGGTGGGCCACCGCCTGGCCGAGGGCTACGCGCGCTGGCGGCTGGGTGCGCTGCTCCTCAGGGAGGACGTCGCCCAGGCCAGCCGGCACGCCGCCGACGCCGTGCGTCTGGGCCAGGACACGCGCAGCCTGCGCCTCGAGGCGCTGGGCGCGCGGCTGCTGGCGCAGTGCGACGCGCGCGCGCTCGAGCTGCGCATGAAGCAGGACCCCGGCCCCGGCCCCCGCGACGTGCAGGCCGTCGAGGCCGCCTTCGCCGCCGCGCAGCAGCTGGCCGAGCGCCTGGGCGACGTCATCACGCTGATGCGCACGCTGACCGCCTACGTGACCTTCCTCGAGGCGCACGGGGATCGCCGCTACGCCAAGCGCCTGCGCGACCGCGCGGACGGCCTGTGGCGGCGCGTCATGGACGGCGCGGGCGGCGTCGCCTCCGCCGAGCGCACCGACGAGACGCCGATGGTCCTGCCGCCGCTCGACGAGGTCCCGTCCGAGCGGGCGACCCGCCAGCTGGCCCTCGCGCCCGAGCCCATCTACGACTGATCAGCCCTGCCGCTCGACCGGGCGCGTGTACAGCTCGGGGCGCCGATCGCGGAAGTTGCGCACGGCCCCGCTGCGGCGCGCCTCGTCGAGCGACGCGAGGTCGACGTCGGCGAAGATCATCGTCTCCTGGTTGGGGAAGGACTCGCTGGCGATGCCGTCGCGCGCGAAGGGGACGTCGCTGGGCGTGTAGATGCCCGCGCCGCCGTAGTTCGAGAACATGTACTGCACGCGCGGCAGGTTCCCCATGTTGCCCGCGGTCGCCACGTACAGCTGGTTCTCGACGGCGCGCGCCAGGGCCGAGTAGCGCACCCGCAGGTAGCCGCGCCGGTCGTCGGTCGCGAACGGCACGAACAGCAACATGGCCCCGGCGTCGGCCAACATCCGGCACAGCTCGGGGAACTCGACGTCGTAGCAGATGGTCAGCCCGACCACCGCCTTGGGTGTCTCGAAGACGCGCACCTCCTCACCGGGCGTCATCTTCCAGTAGTCCCGCTCGGTCGGCGTCAGGTGCAGCTTGTCCTGCATGAAGTGTCGGCCGCCGGGACCGTACAGCGACGCGACGTTGTACACGGCGCCCCCGCGCACCCGCGGCGTCGACCCGCCCACGATCCACATGCGGTGCTCGTCGGCCCGGCGCATGAAGTGCTCGTCGATGCGCGGCGCGAACTCGGCCAGACGCCGCACGGCCTCCTCGGGGTCGCGCACGGCCAGCATGCTCAGCAGCTGCATGCTGAAGTACTCGGGCAGCAACGCGAAATCGACGTGATAGTCCACCGCCATATCGAGGAAGAAATCGATCTGGTCGGTCAGCTCGCTGAAGTCCCGGATGGGCCGCAGCTCCCAAGGCAACGCCGCGATGCGGACCCTCGTCATCTGTCCCCCTCGGTGGTGGCCGGACGCGCCCGCCCGAGCGGCGGCCGCGGGCCACTATAGTGACCACCGGCGCGCGCTGTCCAACCCCCTGGACGCCCCATGGAGCCGTAAGTGGGCCTGCCAAAAGCGTTTCGTGCCTCCCCGCCCTCGACCCGACCCGGTCTGGGTGTTAGTCTGTGGGGGCTGCCAAGACGCGGACTTCCGTCGCGCCGCCTCGCCGGGACGAGCCTGCCGAGCCCCGCGCGCGACCTCCGCCCCCGCGCCGCCCGCCGACCTTCCATGCTCGGCCTGGCGGACCCGCCGGCAGCCCAGGAAGCTTTCATCATGGACGACCGAATCGACGTACGCCCGCTCGAGCGGAGCGACATCGACGAGGTGATCCGCATCCAGCACCTCGTCTATCCCCCGGAGCGCTTCGAATCCGTCTCCCGCTGGAGCCCCCGCTACCTCGCCATGCACCGCGAGGTCTTCCCCGAGGGGCAGCTCGTCGTGACCTACGACGGACAGGTCGCCGGTCACGCCGTCACGCAGCTCGTCGAGCTCGACCGCGCCTTCGCCGAGCACTCGTGGGCCGAGCTCACCGGGCGCGGCACGCTGCGGACCCACCGCCCGGACGGCGACGCCCTGTACGGCGTCGACGTCTGCGTCAGCCCCGAGCTGCGCGGCAAGGGCCTGGGCAAGGCCCTGTACCGCGCTCGCCTCGCCCTGGCCCGCTCCGTCGGGGCGGGGCGCATCGTGGCTGGCGCCCGAATCCCCGGCTACTGCGAGCACGCCGACGAGATGTCGGCCGCCCGCTACCTCGACGCCATCCTGTCGGGCCGCCAGCAGGATCCGACCCTGTCGTTCCAGCTGGCCCAGGGGTTCTCGCCGGTGCGCCTGCTGCCCAGCTACTTCCCCGACCCCGAGTCCCACGACTGGGCCGTCCTCATCGCCCGCCCCGTCGAGCGCGCCGCCGACCTGGTGGCCGAGCGGCGCGGGCGCCTGATCACTGCCCCTGCTGACGCTCGGGCAGGATGAAGTGAAAGGCGCCCTGGACGTCGGCCCACTTCTTCGAGGGGCCGTCCACATCCGCGAGGATGCGCCCCTCGAAGTGGCCGGCGACCACGTCGCCCGGCTCGGTCCCGAACGCCGTGACCACCAGCGTCCCCTCGCTGCCGGCGATCCGCGACCGGTACTGCAGCGGGTTGAGGAACACCTCGACGCCAGGCGCCGCGACCCCGAACGGGTACGTGCCGACGCCGTCGGTCTGGACCGGGTGCGCGTCCGATCCCACGACGATGCCGAAGTTGACCCCGATGGCCATCGTGGCGGGCTCGTTGATGTTGTGGGTCATCCCGAACGACACCGCCGGCGCGATGTGCGTCGAGCCGAAGGCGAAGGCCGTGGGGTCGTCGGTGATGTCCCACTCGACCGTGTGCGACTGCCCCAGCTCGGTCGTGATGACCAGCCGGTAGGCCGACCGCCCCTCGGCGAACTCGGTCGACGGGCCGGTGTCGCCGGTCGCGTCGCCGGCCGCGTCCTGCTCGGCCGTGTCGGCGCGGCCCTCTGCGTCGCCGTCACAGGCCGCGCCCCCGAGGCCCAGCGCCAGGGCCAGCGCCACGGCCGCCCGCCTCATGACAGCAGCTCCCGCGCCTCGGCCGGCGTCGCGATCTCGCGCCCCGCCTCGCGCGCCGTCGCGACCAGCGCCTCGATGAGCGGCCCGTTCGACGTCGCCCGCTCGCCGTTGGGCAGGTAGAAGGTGTCCTCGAGCCCCGTGCGAAGGTGGCCGCCCAGCTCGGCGGTCGCGCGGTGCACGGCCCACACGTCCTCGCGCCCGATGACGATGGCCTGCCAGTGCGCGCCCTCGGGCATCTCGTCGACCAGCAGCGGCAGCCAGCTCGCCTTGGCGGGCATGCCGGAGGCCACGCCCATCACCAACGACACGTGCACGGGCGGGCGCAACATGCCGTTGTGGAGCATCAACCCGACGCTGCGCACGATGCCTGTGTCGAAGCACTCGCACTCGGGGGTGACGCCTAGGCGGTCCATCGCCTCGATGAACTGCGCGATCTTCGGGATCGGGTTGTCGAACAGCATCGGCGGCCAGGCCCACTGCCCGTTCGAGCGTGTCTTCAGATAGTTGAGCGATCCGGCGTTCAGCGCGGCCAGCTCGGGGCGCACGCGCTCGAGGCAGGCGATGGGCCCCGAGACGTCGGGCCCCACGACGCCCGTCGACATGTTGATGAGCATGTCGGGGACCTCGGCGCGGATCGCGTCGCAGATGGCGCCGGCCACCTCGGGATCCCAGGTCGGCATGCGCCCCATCCCCGGCTCCTGCCGCCGGAAGTGCACGTGCACGACGCTCGCGCCCGCGTCGTAGGCCCGACGCGCCTCGGCGGCCAGCTCCTCGGGCGTGACCGGCACCGGGTGCTGCTTGGGGTCGGTCAGCACGCCGGTGATGGCGCAGGTCACGACGGCCTTGTTGGGGTCCAGGCTCATGCGGCTACCTCGTTCGCGGGGGGTCGGCGACGCGCCGCAGCATAGGGTCCGCGCTGGCACCCGCGCAACCGACCAGCCGCGGCCACGCGCCAGTCCCGCCTCGTCCGCGCTCGTGATTTGACCGTCCGCCGCGGGCCCGTGAGACTTCGTCCATGAGCACCTCCGACGCCTTCTTCGACAACCTCCTCGACGACTCCCACCGCCTGCTGCGCGACACCTGCCGGCGCTTCGCCGAGCGCGAGATCGCGCCCCACGCCACCGCCTGGGAGGAGGCCGGCGAGTTCCCGCGCGAGCTGTACCGCAAGGCCGCCGCGGCCGGCGTCCTGGGCGTAGGGTTCCCCGAGGAGGTCGGCGGCGCCGGAGGCGGGCCGCTGCACATCGTCGCCTCCATCGAGGGGCTCATGCGCGGCGAGTCCACCGGCGTCACGGTCGGCCTCGGCTCGCTCGGCATCGCCCTGCCCCCCCTCGTCCAGTCCAAGGATCCATCCCTCATCGACCGCTTCGTGCGCCCCGCCCTCGCTGGCGAGGCCATCGCCGCCCTGGCCATCACCGAGCCGGGCACGGGCAGCGACGTGGCCGGCGTCCGCACGCGCGCCGTCCGCGACGGCGACGCCTACGTCGTGACGGGCGCCAAGCTCTTCATCACCTCCGGCGTGCGCGCCGACTTCCTGACCACTCTGGTCCGCACCGGTGACGACCCGCACGGCGGCCTCAGCTTCCTGGTCATCGAGAAGGACCGCCCCGGGGTCAGCGTCTCGCGGGCGCTCAAGAAGACCGGCTGGCTGGCCTCGGACACGGCCGAGCTGGCCTTCGACGCCGTGCGCGTCCCCGCCTCCAACCGCGTCGGCCCCGAGGGCGCCGGCTTCATCACCCTGATGCGCAACTTCCAGACGGAGCGGCTGGCCCTCGCCGCCTACGGCGCCGCCACGGCCGCGCTGGCCCTCGAGGCCACCGAGCGCTACGTCCGCGAGCGCAAGGCCTTCGGCCGTCCCCTGGCGGGCTTCCAGGTCACGCGCCACAAGCTGGCCGACATGGCGACCCGCGTGCTCGCCGCCCGCACGCTGGTCTATCAGGTGGCCGCGCGCATGGAGCGCGGCGACGCGGTCGTCAAGGAGGTCTCGATGGCCAAGAACCTGGCCGCCGAGACCGCCGTGTCCGTCACCTACGACGCCGTGCAGCTGCATGGCGGCATGGGCTACATGCGCGAGACCGTGGTCGAGCGCCTCTCGCGCGACGCCCGGCTGCTCCCCATCGGCGGCGGCACGCAGGAGATCATGCGCGAGATCATCGCGAAATCGATGGGCTTCTGACGCGTCGGGGCCTGCGATTGCCGCTGCGCGCGGCGACGGGTTAGGGTCGATGACCCCACCCGCCATGGAGCCCGCCATGCTGGAGACCGGCCCGCACGTCCCCGTCCACTACCTCGCCGCCGAGGCCCGGACGCTGCCCGACCTGTTCCGGCTCCGCGCCCGCCGCAGCGGCCCTCGTCCGGCGATGTACCGCAAGCGTGCCGGCGCCTGGAGCAAGATCACCTGGACCGAGTTCCACGACGCCGCCGCCCGCGGCGCGGCCGCCCTCGTCGAGCTGGGCCTCGCCCCCGGCGACCGGGTCGCCATCCTGGGCCCCACGCAGCCCGAGTGGGCGATGTTCGACATGGCGGCGCAGCTGGCGGGCCTGGTCAGCTTCGGCATCTACTCGAACCAGACCGAGGAGCAGCTGCGCTACCTGCTCGACCACTCCGAGGCCAAGGTCGCCCTGGTCTCGGCCAGCGACGAGCTGGACAAGGTCCTGCGCGCGGCGCGCGACAACCCCCACCTGGTCGCCATCGTCCCCTGGGAGCCCGAGGTCTATCAGGGCGCCGCCCACCGCGACCCGCGCGTGCTGCCGCCCGAGCGCATGGCCAGCTCGCCGCCGCTGAGCGACCACGCCCTGGACGAGCGCCTCGCCGCCGTCGACCCCGACGACACCGCCATCCTCATCTACACGTCGGGGACGACCGGCCCGCCCAAGGGCGCGATGATCTCGCACCGCAACATCCTGAGCCTGCTCGAGCACCAGGCCCGCTTCCTCGATCTGTACGAGGACGACATCTCACTGAGCTTTCTGCCCATGGCGCACGCCGCCGAGCGCGTCATGGCCTTCTACTCGCGCATCAACGCGGGCATGCCGACCGCCTACGCCTCCACCATCGGCGCCGTGCTGACGGAGCTGGCCGAGGTGCAGCCGACGGTCTTCGGCTCCGTGCCGCGCATCTTCGAGAAGGCCTACGCCAAGATCCGCAGTGAGCTGTCGCGCAAGCCCAAGGCGGTCCAGCGCCTGTTCGCCTGGGCCGAGCAGGTCGGCCGCCAGCGCGTCCGACTCCTTCACGCCGGACGCCCCGTGCCCAAACGCCTTGCGCTGCAACACGCCGTCGCCGACGCCCTGGTCTTCAAGAAAATGCGCCAGGCCTTCGGCGGGCGCGTGCGCCTGTTCGTGACGGGCGCCGCGCCCATCGGCCTGGACATCCTCGAGCTCTTCTGGGCCGCCGGGCTGCCCATCTACGAGGCCTTCGGCATGACCGAGGCCACGGTGGCCACCCACATCAACCGCCCCGGCGCCGTCCGCCTGGGCACCGTCGGCCAGGTCATCGCCCCGATGGAGCACCGCGTCGCCGAGGACGGCGAGGTGCTGCTGCGCGGGCCGTGGGTCTTCAAGGGCTACTTCAAGGATCCCGAGGCCACGGCCCAGGCGCTCGAGGGCGGCTGGCTGCACACCGGCGACATCGGCAGCGTCGACGCCGACGGCTTCTTGCGCATCACCGACCGTAAGAAGCACCTCATCATCACGGCGGGCGGCAAGAACCTGACGCCGGCGAACATCGAGAAGGCCATCAAGGCCCAGGACACCCTCATCAGCCACGTCCACGCGCACGGCGACCGCCGCCCCTTCGTCGTGGCCCTCATCGCGCCGAGCCCCCTCGAGACGCTCGAGTGGGGCCGGGACCGGGGCCTGGTGACCCAGGACGAGCTGGACGCGCGCACGGCCGAGCTCATGGCCGACCCGTCGTCCAGGACGCCCGAGCTCGAGGCCTCGATGGCCAAGGTGACGACCCACCCCGACTTCCACGCCCGCATCACGCAGGCCGTCCGCCGCGGCAACGCGACGCTGGCGCAGGTCGAGCGGGTCAAGCGCTTCGTCATCCTGGACCGGGATCTCAGCCAGGGGCGCGGCGAGCTGACGCCGACCATGAAGGTCAAGCGCAAGGAGCTCGAGACGCGCTTTCAGGCCACCTTCGACCGCATGTACGACGAGGCCGGCTTCGCGCTCGAGGCCGCCTGACGCGGCGCCGCGACGCGCCGCGCCTTCGAAACGACGAACGCCCGGCGGTTGGGCCGGGCGCTCGTGGGGCGATCCGAGCCGCGCGGCTTACCCGCGCGAGGCCATGAAGGCCGCCATCTCGACGAGGCGCGTCGCGTAGCCGGCCTCGTTGTCGTACCAGCTGACGACCTTGAGCAGGGGGCCCATCTTGCGGGTCATCAGGCTGTCGACGATGGCCGAGTGCGTGTCGCCGATGATGTCGCTCGACACCAGCTCGTCACGGGAGAAGGCGAGCACGGACGGGTGCTTCGCCGCGTAGGCCTCGAGGACGGCGTGCGCCTCCTCGACCGACACCTCGCGCTCGAAGGTGAGCGTGAGATCGGCCAGCGAGCCGGTCGGGTTGGGGGTGCGAACGGCGAAGCCGTCGAGCTTGCCCTTCAGCTCCGGGATGACCTCGCCGACCGCCTTGGCCGCGCCGGTGGACGACGGCACCAGGTTCAGGGCCGCCGCGCGGCCGCGCCGCAGATCCTTGGGCGTCGGCATGTCCAGCAGGCCCTGGCTGATGGTGTAGGCGTGGACCGTGTTGAGCAGACCCGCCGTGACCTTGAACTCGGTGTGCAGGGCCTTGAGGACCGGCGAGACGCAGTTGGTCGTGCAGGAGGCGTTCGAGACGATCTTGTGCTGCGCCGGGTCGTACCGGTCCTCGTTGACCCCCAGGCACACCGTGACGTCCGGGTTCTTGGCGGGGGCGCTGATGAGGACGCGCTTCGCGCCGCCCTCGAGGTGCATCGCGGCCTTGTCGCGCGCGGTGAACACGCCGGTGCACTCGAGCACGATGTCGGCGCCGACCTCGTCCCACTTCGCCGCCCTGGGGTCGCGCTCGGCCGTCATCCGAATCGACTTGCCGTCGACCTTCAGGCTCGTCTCGTCGTGCTCGACGGTGCCGGGGAAGCGGCCGTGCACCGAGTCGTACTTGAAGACGTAGGCGAGGGCCTCGTTGTCGGCGAGGTCGTTGACGGCGACGACCTCGAGGTCGTCGCGCCCGAGGGCCGCGCGCAGCGCGAGCCGGCCGATGCGGCCGAAGCCGTTGATCGCAATCTTCGTCTTGCCTTGGTTGGCCATGGGGTACGGTCCTTTCCGTCGTTCGAACGAGGGGTGCGCGGCTGGGGTAGGCGTTCGCGCGCGCGGCGCGCCGGCGTGGGTGCGTCCAGCGAGCCGGGGCGCCGCGTCCGGGTCCGCCGTACGACATCCGCGGCCGGGTTGACAAGGGTCGTGCCGTTTTTATCGTGGCCGCCATCGCGAGGTCCGCGGAACCAAACCCGTTGCCGGCGCGCCCCTCCCCTGGGCACGTCGCGGGTCGCGGGCGCGCTTCGATCTAACCGGTCGGGGGTGGGGAATAGAGCGTCCCCCGACGTCATTGTGGGCGCGTCACGCTCGCTCGGTGGGCTCGTCTCCGTCACGTCCGCGTGGCGCACTTGGTGATTGACGAGCGCATCTTCGATCGGTATGTGTCCGCCCCCAAATCGATGCGGTCGCCCGTCCGCACGCCGCTCAAGCCGCGCAGTGACTCGGGTCACGTGGAGAAAGACATGGCTTTCGTTCTCGAAAAAGTCCGAAACATCGGCATCAGCGCCCACATCGACTCGGGCAAGACCACGCTGACCGAACGCATCCTGTTCTATACGAACCGCATTCACGCCATCCACGACGTCCGCGGCAAGGACGGCGTCGGCGCGAAGATGGACTCGATGGACCTCGAGCGCGAGCGCGGCATCACCATCCAGTCCGCCGCGACGTACGCGACGTGGAAGGACCACCACGTCAACATCATCGACACCCCCGGACACGTGGACTTCACGGTCGAGGTCGAGCGCGCCCTGCGCGTGCTCGACGGCGCCATCCTCGTGCTCTGCGGCGTCGCCGGCGTGCAGTCGCAGTCGATCACGGTCGACCGCCAGATGCGCCGCTACAACGTCCCGCGCATCGCCTTCGTCAACAAGCTCGACCGCGCCGGCGCCAACCCGCGCCGCGTGACGCAGCAGCTGCGCGACAAGCTCGGCCTCAACGCCGTGATGATCCAGCTGCCCATCGGCCTCGAGGACAAGCTCGAGGGCGTCGTCGATCTCGTGGAGATGCGGGCCTTCACCTTCCACGGCCCCAACGGCGAGGACATCCGCGAGACGGACATCCCGGCCGACATGCTGGACGAGGCGCAGGAGGCCCGCGAGGCCATGCTCGACGCCGTCTCCATGTTCTCGGACGAGCTCATGGAGGCCATGCTCGAGGAGGCGGTCACCGAGGACCTCGTCCGCGCCGCCATCCGCAAGGGCACGGTCGCCCTCAAGCTGGTCCCCGTCATGATGGGCTCGGCGTACAAGAACAAGGGCGTGCAGCGGCTGCTCGACGCGGTCACCTACTATCTGCCCAGCCCGCCCGAGGTCGTCAACGAGGCCTACGACCTCAAGGACGGCGAGAAGCGCTTCCCGGTGTCGGTCGACCCGAGCGACCCGCTCATCGCGCTGGCGTTCAAGCTCGAGGACGGCCGCTACGGGCAGCTGACCTACATCCGCATCTACCAGGGCACCCTGAAGAAGGGCGACACCATCTACAACATGCGTACGACCCAGAAGAACAAGGTCGGCCGCATCGTCCGCATGCACTCGGACGAGATGGAGGACATCCAGGGCGCCCAGGCCGGCGACATCGTCGCCCTGTTCGGCATCGACTGCGCCTCGGGCGACACGTTCACCGACGGCAACATCGAGGCCGCGATGAGCGCGATGTTCGTGCCCGAGCCGGTCATCGAGATGTCGATCGCGCCGAAGGACGCCAAGAGCCAGACCAACCTGTCCAAGGCCCTCAACCGCTTCACCAAGGAGGATCCGACCTTCCGGACCTTCATGCACCCCGAGAGCGGTGAGACCATCATCTGCGGCATGGGCGAGCTGCACCTCGACGTCTACGTCGAGCGCATGAAGCGCGAGTACAGCTGCGACGTGGTCGTCGGCCAGCCCCAGGTGGCCTACCGCGAGACCATCCAGCAGAAGGCCGAGTTCAACTACCTGCACAAGAAGCAGACCGGTGGCTCGGGTCAGTTCGGTCGCGTCGTCGGCTACGTCGAGCCGGCCGACGAGGGTCAGGAGTTCCAGTACGAGTGGTCCGTCGTCGGCGGCGCCATCCCGACCGAGTTCCAGTCCTCCATCGAGAAGGGCTTCCGCCAGTCCCTGAAGAAGGGCCGCCTCATCGGCTTCCCGGTGGTCGGCATGAAGTTCGTGGTGACCGACGGTCAGGCCCACGCGGTCGACTCGAGCGACAACGCCTTCCAGGCGGCCGCCCGTGGCGCCTTCCGCGAGGTCTACCCGCGCGCCAAGCCGGTCATCCTCGAGCCGGTCATGCGCGTGGCCGTCGAGGGCCCGGCCGAGCACCAGGGCCAGATGCTGCGCACCATCAACCAGCGCCGCGGCATCATCGTGAACTCGGGCGAAGAGGACGGGTTCGCGCGCGTCGAGGCCGACGTGCCGCTGTCCGAGATGTTCGGCTACTCCACGGTCATCCGCTCGGCCACCCAGGGCACGGCGGAGTTCACGATGGAGTTCTCGAAGTACGCCCCGGTGCCGAACGAGGTCGGGCTCGAGCTGCGCAAGAAGTTCGAGTCGAAGCTCAAGGTCGACGACGACGAGTAGGCCGACCGCTTCGGCGCAGGCTGAAGGACGACGCCCGGGGGATCCTCTCCTCCGGGCGTTTTCCGTTTCGAAGGCCGAGCGCCGGAGCCGGAGCCGGGGCCGGGGCCGGGGCCGAGGCCGAGGCCGGGGCCGAGGCCGAGGCCGGGGCCGAGGCCGGGGCCGCAGGCCGGGGCCGAGGCCGGGGCCGCAGGCCGGGGCCGAGGCCGGGGCCGCAGGCCGGGGCCGAGGCCGGGGCCGCAGGCCGGGGCCGAGGACGGGGCCGGGGCCGGGGCCGAGGCCGGGGCCGCAGGCCGGGGCCGGGGCCGCAGGCCGGAGCCGAGGCCGGAGCCGAGGCCGGAGCCGAGGGTGACAGGCCGGCGCGAGCGGCGGTTGAGGCGGGTCAGGCCGCGGCGCGGAGGTCGCGTTCGGCGGGGCGCTGGGGCCAGTCGCCGGTCAGCAGGGCCACGAAGAAGAGGGGGCCGATGAGGGCCTGGAGCAGGTTGGTGAGGAAGGCCGGCGAGCGCTTCTCCCACACGAGGTGGCCGGCCAGCTGCACCAGCCAACCCACGGCGGCCAGGGCGACGACGGCCCACGTGGGCGTGACGGCGGCCAGGGGGAAGCACACGCCGAAGGCGACCGCCATGATGAGCGCAAGCCGCACGTTCAGGCTCAGGTACCAGCCGATGGCGCCCGCGAAGCCGACGTGTCCCAGGGTCAGCGTGAAGCCCGAGCCCACGGGCAGGGTGGCCAGGGCGACCCAGTCGAGCATCGCGATGATGTGGAAGACGATGACCGGGATGGCGACCTTGTGGGTCAGCCGGTTCATCGGGTGGCGGTGGTAGTCGGCGTAGAGCTGGAAGTGCTCGACCAGCGCGGGCTTGAGCATGGCGGCCTCGGGGTGCACGGCGGCCGTGACGCGGGCCGCGGGGCCATCATACGCGGTCGGGGAGGCCGGCTCCACCGGGCCGCCGGCGGGCCGCGAGCGTGCCCAACCCAAGGATGTTACTACGGTTCTTGGCGACCCTGGACTGGAGGCCGCTCATGAACGCACGAACTTTCGCCCTGAGCCTTGGCGTGGGCCTGGCTGGCGCCATCGGGTGTCAGGAGGCCGACGCGCCGCCGCGAGGCGTCGGCGTCGACGCTCAGGCGACGGGCGACGACGTGGGGGCGCCGGAGGGCGCGGACGCCAACGGGACGCAGCTCGGTACGCAGGTCGGCGGCCTGGCGGAGTGCCCGGCCCGGATCGAGGGCGCGCAGGGCCGCGTCACGGTGGCGGGCGACGCGCTCCACCTGACGTTCACGGCCGCCGAGGGCCAGGAGGATGCGCTGCGGCGGTCGGCGACGCTGCTGGGCGAGATGCTGCAGGGCGAGGTCGAGCTGGTCGAGGGCGAGGCCCCGTCGGTGGGCGAGACCATCGGCGACACGACGGCGCTCGAGCCCGAGCAGCGGCGCGGGACGCCGGCCGGCGCGGAGCCGACGCGGACGCGGCGGGCGGTCCAGGTCTGGCCGGAGCAGCGGATGGGCTGGGCGGAGAGCCCGCTGGTCATGCCGCCCTCGACCGTGACCACCGAAGCCGTCGACGGCGGCGTGCGGCTGGTCATCGAGCCGCGCAACCCTCAGCACCTGAGCCTCATCCAGACGCAGCTGAACCAGTGGCTGGTGACCAGCCGCGACCGTGCCTGTCCGCCCATCCGCGTCAGCGAGACCCTGCCCGGCGCGCAGCCGAGCCTCGAGCGGCCGGAGCTGGATGAGCTGGGGAGGCCGCCTGGCGTGCAGCCGCCAGGGGCCCAGTCGCCCGGTCTGGAGGCGCCTGGGCCGCAGCCAGGGGGCATGGCGCCGCCCGAGTCGCCGGCGGGGGACGATCCGGCTGGGGAGTGAGCTGGGGCCGCGCGCGAGGGAGCACGAAGGGCGGCGAGAAGCAGACGCCGGCGTCGAGCGTGTGGCTCGGCCGGAGGCCGCGAGGCGAAGACGAAGCGAAGCGCGCGGGCGTGGCCGCGTGGGGGGAGCCCGCGGCCACCGCTCACGGCTTCGCGGCGCTTCGGCGAAGAGGATTGGGGAGGCCACGCCCTCGGCGGGCCGCGGGAGCGTCCGCGTCCCGCTGGCGTCACGCGGCGACGCGGACGCAAGCCGGGCCTGGAGGTGAGCGATGTGGAAGCTATGGAGAACGAGCGGGCTGGCGCTGGCGCTGGGGCTGGGGGCGTTCGGCTGCCAAGGCGAGGCCGAGGATCAGTTCGGCGGCGGCGCCGCCGGTGAGGGCGGCTTCGGGGGGAGCCAGATCGAAGCCGTCAACGGACAGCGCACCACCTGGGCCGGCACGACGGCCGGCGATGGCTTGGGCGAGTGCCGGCCGGTCGACGTGGAGCGCACCGGGCGAGGCGCCGAGGTGACGTTCGAGGCGAGCGAGGCGGAGCTGCGCGAGATCTGCGCGGGCGTGCAGGGCGCCGACTATCGCCCGATGCAGCCGGTGCAGTACGAGCCGTGGCGCCCGCCCGAGCCCATCAGGGCCGCTCCGGCGCCAGCGTCCGCCCCGGCGCGCCAGGCCACGCGGGCGCCGCAGCGGTCGGCCCCGGCGACCGCGCCTCGCGTGACGACGCCGACGCCCGACGTGCGTGTCGTGGACACCGGCGAGGAGGATGGCGCGCGCGCTCGCGGCACGTTGGTCATCAACGGCGAGCCGCTGCAGGTCGGCGACCGCGTGGTGCTGGTCCTGCCCGAGGGCGAGGCGCTGGTCCGCGACACCGAGCAGGGCATCGTCGTGACGATCCGCCCCGACCGGGCCGAGGACGCGGCGGCGATGCGGGCGCGGCTCGAGCGCTGGGTCGAGCGCAACCGGGTGACGGTGCCCGCGCGGGATGGCGACGTGCTCGACGAGGTCGCGGACGACCTCCGCGTCATCGAGGCCTGGGAGGAGCTGGCCGACGAGCCGGTGCAGGTGCGACCCGAGCCCACGCGCGAGCCGCTGCCGGCGCAACGCGTCCCTACGGTGGGCGGGGAGCTCCGCGAGATCCAGTGGCCCGACACGCGCGACGCGGAGCCGGTCAACCTGTGGGAGAGCGCCGTGCTGCCGGCCCCGACGGCGGAGCCGCGAGCGGCCCCGACGACCGACCCGCGGCCCACGACGCGCCCCCGGTACGAGACCATCGAGTGGCGCGACCTCGGCGTGGTGCCGCCCGATCCGGACGGCGACGGCGATCCGGTGCCGCTGTACCCGCAGCGTGAGCGCCTGATGGTCCCGCCGCGGCTGCCGGGCGATCTCCGCTAACCCGAGGGGCTTCGCAGCGCCGACGCCGCCCTCCGAGCTGGGGGCGGCGCCGGGCGCAGGCGAGGGTGGTCAGTTCAGATCGCGGAGGAGCCGCTGCGCCTCGGCCCGGGCCTCGGCGCGGAGCTCCTCGTAGGAGGCGGTCAGGAGCTTGCCGTTCTTCACCACGAGGCGCCCGTCGACGATGACGTGGCGGGCCCGGCCCTTCTCGTCGGCCACGACGATGTCGCCCACCGCGGCGGGCCCGACCGGGTGGAAGGGACGCCCGAAGCGCTCGGCCGCGACGCGCAGGCCGGCCTCGACCCGGATGACGACGATGGCCGGGTTCTCGCCGGCCTTGCGGGCCTGTTGAAACAGGACGTTGGCCTCGTCGACCATGTTGGCCGGGAAGCCGTCGGTGCCCAGGGCGATGCGGGTCCCCTCGCAGAAGGCCTTGGGATAGGCGCCTTCGTCGCGGCGGTTCGACCGCGGGTTCTGGATGAGCCAGCAGCCGAGGTGGGTCGCCATGCGGACCTGCTGCTCGTTCAGGTGAAGCCCCTGGGCCAGCAGGGAGCCCTCGGGCAGCGCCCCCATCTCGTGCAGGCGCTCGAGCGGCCCCTCATAGCCGGCCCGACGCGCCTCGGCCAGATCGATCGGGTCCTCGGCCACGGGCATGTGGACGACCGTGCCGAGCTGGCGACACAGCTGCCCGGCCTCGTGGAGGGTCTCGTCCGACAGCGCGAAGGCCGCGTCGAGGCCGACGACGCCGCGGACGAGGGGACGGTGGTTGTCCTGGATGAAGCGATAGCTCTCGAGCAGGCCGCGGCGCGCCTCGGGGCGGCCGCCGTTGCGTTCGGTCGCTGCATACGACAGGACGGCGCGGATGCCGACCTCCTGGCAGGCGTCGGCGATGACGTCGAGGGAGCCCTCGATGCAACCGGGCGAGCTGTGGTGGTCCATGATGACCGTCGTCCCGGCGAGGAGGGCCTCGGCGGCGTAGAAGCGGGCCGCGGCGCGGATGGCCCGCGGGTCCAGGGCCCGCTCGAGCCGCCACCACAGGTGCTCGTGCATCGACAGGAAGCCGGGCGGCGCGAGCTTGGGCTCGGGGGCCCCGAGCCGCGCGAGCGTCCGGTACAGGCGCGTGTGGCTGTTGACGTGCCCCGGGCCGATGCCCAGCCCGCGGCAGTGCAGGCGGTCGAAGCCGCGATCCTCCGCCTCGTCGAGCGGCGTCTGCGTGACGCAGCTGCCCTCGAGGACATAGGCGCGCCCCTGCTCGTCGGGCCCCAGGATCCAACCTGAATGCATGACGGTCCCCTCCCCTCGCGGGCTCCCCCCCGGGACCCGCAGGTCGACCTCCGGGCGCGGAGAGGCCCGCGCCCGGGGCGTGTGGTGTTCGATTCGGATGTGTGCGTGTGGACCCACGAGCCGGCCGGACGCACGGTGACGCACGTCGGCGCGCGCGTTGGCGCGAGCGAGATGCCGGACTTGTGGGGATGAGGTCGCGACGGTAGCAGGCCATGACGCGGCGTGGCAAGGCCAGGGGTGTATACCGCGGGTGACACCTCCCTCACGCAGCCCGCCGCCAGCATCCCTTGAGAATACGCATGTTCCAAGGGGTTGATTGCTCGCAGCCCGCCTCCGGCCGTATTCTGACCCCCGAGGCGGGAGGCGCATGACGGACGTGAAGACGGACTGGAAGCCGGACATCTTCGGCTACCTGGACTACCGCGAGTTCCTCGCGGACTACTACGAGGCCGCCAAGGCCAACAACCGGGCCTTCTCGTACCGCTACTTCTCGCGGCGTGCGGGCTACTCGAGCCCGAACTTCCTCAAGCTGGTCATCATGGGCGAGCGCAGCCTGGGCGCCGAGAGCGTCGAGCGCTTCGCCCGGGCCCTCAAGCTCGACGGCGACGAGACGCGCTTCTTCCGCGATCTGGTCGCCTTCAACCAGGCCAAGACCTCCGAGGACAAGAGCGCCGCCTTCGAGCGCGTGGGGGCGAGCCAGCGCTTTCGCAGCGCACGGCGCCTCGACAGCGCCTACTTCACCTACCTGTCGCGCTGGTACTACCCCGCGATCCGCGAGATGGCCGCCCGCAAAGACTTCAGGGCCGACCCCGAGTGGATCGCCGCGCAGCTGCTCCCGCCCATCCGCCCGTCCGAGGCGCGCGAGGCGCTCGACGTCCTGTTCGAACTCGGGCTGCTCGTGCGCGCGCCCGACGGCAGCCTCCGCCGGGGCGAGGCCAGTTTGACGACCGGTCACGAGGTCAGATCGCTCGCGATCGGCAACTATCACCGTCAGATGCTGACCCGCGCCGGGGAGTCCATCGAGCTGGTCGCGCGCGAGCAGCGCGACCTCAGCGCCCTCACGGTCTGCATCGCGGCCGACACCGCCGCCGAGCTGAAGGACCGCATCCACGAGTTCCGCGAGCGCCTCCTCGATCGCTGCGATCGCGACTTGGAGCCCAATGTGGTGTATCAGCTCAACATCCAACTGTTTCCACTGACGGCGCCGCCGCCAGTGCCCGAGGACGACCTGAACGAATGAGCGCTCGGACGACCCGACCGACGACCCCTTCGACCGCGCCGCGCGACGGCGCTCTGGCGCACGCGCTCCGATGGGCCCTGGCGCTCGTCGCCCTTGCGACCTGCGGCCTGGTGGTGGGCTGCACGGGCACCGACGTCGGCAACCCGATGCGCGAGACGCGCACGCTCGAGCTCGCGGGCTTCCTCGAGGCCGATCCGGAAGCCGAGCCCACCGCGGTCCCCGGCGCCACCCTCGACGAGTTCTGGCTGATCATCGACGAGGTGCGCCTTTACGAGCTGGCCCGGTGCGACGACGACGCCCAGGTCGACATCTCCGCGCCGTGGGTCGTCGAGCTCGTCTCCGGCGCCGAGCTGCCCGCCGCTCCGACCTTCACGCGCCCGAACACGGACTACTGCAAGATGAAGGTGAAGTTCGGCGCCATGCCCGCCAACGCGCTCCCGGCTGGGGCGCCCGCGGAGCTGGCCGACGTCTCGGTCCTGGTCCGCGGGACCCGCGCCGACGGCGTCGCGTTCACCATCAGCGGTCGCATCGACGAGCAGCTGGTGGTGCGCGCGGACCAGACGTCATTCGCCCTCACCGGCGGCGCGCTCTTTTTGACCTCGGCGCTCGACGGGCTCTTCGGCGGCCTGGACCTGACCGCCTTGGGTGACGAAGCCCCGCTCGAGATCGACCGAGCCAGCCACCCGTCCTTCTTCAATCAGTTCAAGCTCAGCCTGCGCCAGTCCTTCCGCCTCTTCGAAGACAAGGACCGAGACGGCCTCCTGGGCCCGCCGGACTGGGCCGAGGTGCTCGCGCGAGGCCGCGACGAGGACGGGCCGGGGCGCTGAGGCCCGCCCGGCGCCCCGTCACTGGGGCTGTGGGTGGGGTCGGAAGAACGAGCGCATGCGCTCGCTGCCCCTGCGCTCGCCGACGCCCTCGTGGTCCGCGAGCACCTGGGCCACGCCCTCCGGCTCCAGGCCCTGGCCGCGCGCGTCGACGATGACCAGGACCTTGCCGCCCTCGAGCTGCGCCGCGAGGTCGCGGAGGCGTTTTTCGGGCACGCCCGCGCCCCAGAGCACGTTCGCCAGCGCCCCGTAGACGCCGCCGCCCGCAGCCCCGAAGGCAGCCGCCGCGATGGGCCCGATGCCGAAGAGCCCCAGCGGGCCGGCGAGCAGGCTCACGACCACGGCCCCGGTCGCGCCGCCCACGAGCACGCCCTGCCACAGGCCGTGTCCGGCGGAGTCGGTGGCGTGCAGCGGGACGTTGCTCTGAGCCAGCTCGTCCAGCTCGGCTTCGGTCCCCACGACGCTGCACGCCTCGGACGCGACCCCGCGCGCGTGGAGCACATCGAGGGCCCGCGCAGCGTGGGCGCGGTCGGGGAACAGGGCGTAGACCAGATTGGGTGCTGACATGGGCGTACCTCTCTCGCGTCCGGGCCCGCGGGACGGCGGGCCCCAGACGAAACTAGAGGCACGGCGGCCAACCCTTTCCAATCACAGCATTCTTCGCCTGTCGTCCGCCTCCGCGCGGCGCAGGCCCCGGCGCCCTCAGGGGCAGAACGGCAGGTCGCCGCACGCCTCGCACACGTCGGGGCAGCAGTCGCCCGCCGACGCGCAGGTCGCGTCGCAGTTGCACGGGAAGTTCGGGTTCGCTCCGCCGCAGTGCCCGGTGCACGACGAGCCCCCCAGCGACTCGCAGGCGAACGCCGCGTTGCAGAAGGTCCCCGCCGAGCACCCGCCGCACGAGCCGCCGCAGCCGTCGTCGCCGCACGCCTTGCCCGCGCAGCTCGGGGCGCAGGGCGCCACGCAGGCGCCGGCCTGGCACGTCTGCCCCGCCTGGCACGCCCCGCACACACCGCCGCACCCGTCCGGCCCGCAGGCCTTGCCCGCGCACGCCGGCGTGCACGACACCTTGCACTGCCCCTCGACGCAGGCCTGCGCCACGCCGCAGCTACCGCAGACGCCCCCGCACCCGTCGTCGCCGCACTTCTTGCCCACGCAGTCCGGCGCACACACGCACTGCCCGTCGGCGCCACACGACTCGCCAGCCCCGCAGGCCCCGCAGCTGCCGCCGCAGCCGTCGTCCCCGCACGCGCGCCCCGCGCACTGCGGCGCGCACCCCTCGTCCGGCGGGACGCTGACGTCCTCGGCCGCGTCTTCGACGGCGTCACCGACCGCGTCTTCGGCCGCGTCCTCGGTAGTCTCCGCGGTGGCGTCCTCGGCGTCCCGGCCATCGTGGTCAGGGTCCGCGTCGCCCGAAACGTCGGCGGCCGCGTCCCCGCCCCCGGCCTTGCCGTCGAGCGCCGCGTCCGCGCCCACCGCGTCGCAGGCGGCGCCCGTGCAAGCTGCGCCCGACCCGACGCCGTCCCCACCGCAGGCGCCGGCGAGCGCCAGCAGCCCGACCAGCAGCGCGCGCATCGCCCTCGTCATGCGGCCTCGCACCCGGCGCAGCGCTCGACCCAGGGCATCTCGTCGAGCTGGCCGTCGCTGAGCGCCTCCCCGCAGCGCAAGCAGTGGCCGTAGCCGCCCTCGTTCAAGCGCCGGCGGGCGAGGTTGACCGTCTCGAGGAAGGCGCGCAGGCGCTCTTCCTTCCGGCGCTTGTCGAGGGGCAAGCCGTGGACGTCGATCTCCCCCAGGGACACGTCCTTGCCGGCCTTGAGCTCGGCCAGCTTCGTCGCCACCTCGAAGCCCTTGGCGTTGATGCGCGACAGCCGCAGCGCGCGCTGCTCAGGGGTCATGGGGACGCTCGGGCGGTCGGTCGTGGCGGTGGTCATCGTGATGGCGCTCCTCAGGTGGGGACGGGTTCGACCACCAGCTCGAAGCGGCCGTGGTCGAAGGGACGGCCGGGCGCGGCCTCGACCCGCACGACGCGCTCGCGCCGGCCGGCCTCGGCGAGCCTCAGGGCCCGGTGGACGCAGTACGGGTTGTTGCCGGGCCGACCCAGCAGGCTGTGGGCCGTCCACGAGCAGCCGCCCAGGCACGTCTCGGCGTAGTAGCAGGTCCGACAGAAGCCCCACAGGTCGTCGGGCGTGCGCCCCTGCAGCGCCTGCAAGGCCCCGGGCGCGGCCAGGAGCTCGGACAGGCGCTGCCGGCGCAGGTCGCCGCCGGCGTAGGCAGCCGTCGGCAACGACGGGCACCCCTTGAGCGTCCCGTCGGCCTCGATGCCCAGCGCCCACAGGCCGGCGGGGCAGCCCGTCCAGTGGACGCCCTGGGCGCCGCCGGGGCGCAGCTCGGCCTCGTAGGGGCCGAAGTAGCCGATGTTGTTGGCCGGGAACAGCTGCACCCGGTTCGGGCGCAGGACCTCGCGCTGCAGCCGCGACAGGACGGGGAAGAGCGTCAGCAGCTCGTAGGGCTGAAGCAGCAGCTCGGGGTCGTCCGCGGCGCGCCCCATGGCCACGGTCAGCTGCACCTGCCAGGCGCGAGCACCCAGCGCCACGACCACATCGGCCAGGGCGGCCAGCTCGGGCAGCGACCGGCGGTTCAGCTGCGTGTTCACGGCCAGGCGGACCCGGCTGGCGGCGATCCTGCGGGCCGCCGCGATGGCGGCGCGGAACGAACCATCGACGCCGCGCAGGGCGTCGTGCGTCTGCTCGAGCCCGTCGAGGCTGACGGAGATGGTCGACAGGCCGGCCGCCTCGGCGCGGGCGACGCGCTCGGCCGTCAGCTGGCGCGCGCCGGTGGTCATGGCGCAGCGCATGCCGCGCTGCACGATGGCGCGGGCGATCTCGTCCCAGTCCTCGCGCAGGTAGGCCTCGCCGCCGATCAGCACGACGTCGCGGACGCCCGCCTCGGCCAGCTGGTCGACGACGTCCAGGCACGCCGCGGTGTCGAGCTCGCCGGGGCGGGCGCGTCCCGCGCGCGAACCGCAGTGACGGCAGCCCAGATCGCAGCGCAGCGTCAGCTCCCACACGCAGTAGATCGGGTGCGGCGCCGCGGCGTCCGCCTCGCTCGTCGCGCGCGGGAGCGCCGCGGTCATCGTCCCTCGTCGCCTGCGGCGTCCGCCTCCGCCGCGTCGGCGCCGTCCCCGGCCTCGAGGTCGCCCGTGACGTCGGCCTCGGCGTCCGGGGTCACCTCACCGGCGGCGTCCTCGACCACGTCGGGGCTCACGTCGTCGAAGTCGGGAGGCTCGCCGTAGGCGCAGGCCGCGATCGCGGTGACGCCGAAGAAGGTCGCCGCAGCCACGGCGCGGCGCACGCCGGCCGACGCGCCGCCGCGACGGGACGCCGGTACGGCCAGCAGCGCGCCACAGAACGGGCAGCTGGCCTCGGCGGCCCGCAGGTGGGCATGGCAGGACGGGCAAGGGATCATGTCGACGCGGGTGACCATGGGCGCGCTCCGTTGAACCCGGCCAGTGTAGCCATCGGCCCGGGCGCGAGCAACGCGCCCTCGTGCCTGACAGCGGCCGCGGCCGCGCCTAACGTCGAGGCATGCAGCTGGTCGTCGAGCAGGCCCTGCCCGCCCCCGCGGCGGCCGTCTGGCCCTTCATCACCGAGCCGGAGCGGATGAACCGCTGGTCGCTGGCGCGGGTCGAGGCGCTGGCCCTCGGGGACGGCGGCCTGCCGGGCACGGTCGGCGCGCTGCGCAGCGTCACCGTCCGCGCGGCCGGGCGGTCGTTCGTGCTGCGCGAGGTCGTCGAGGAGGCCCTCCCGCCCGAGCGCTTCGTCTACCGCGTCATCGAGGGACCGGGCGTGCGCGAGCATCGGGGCGTGATGACGCTCGCCCCGGCGCCCGAGGGCGCCCGCCTGCGTTGGGAGGTCACCTTCGAGATGGCGCTGCCGGGGGCCGCGACGGCGACCCGCCTGCTGCTCGAGCGGCAGCTCGGGGCCAGCCTGCGCCACCTCGCGCGCGTGGTCGTCGGCGCGCCCGAGGTCCCCGGCCCCGCTTGCCCGGGCCTGGACGAAGCCGACGCGCTGCCCGCGCTGATGGCCGCCGCCGAGGCCATCCACGCCGAGCAGGCCGGGCTCGCGGATGAGCTCGAGCGAGGCGACGACCCCAAGCGCTGGTTCACCCGGGTCTACGAGCTGGTGACCGCCCAGCAGCTGGCCGCCGTCCGCGCGGGCGCCATCCGCCACCCGGGCTGGGTCCTGAGGCTCATCCCGCGCTTCCACGACTACTATGTGGTGAACCTGAGGCGCGCGATGGCGCGCGAGCCGGCCCACCCCGCGGGCGAGCCCTGGCCCGAGGCGCACTGGCGGCGCGCCTTCCGCGCGATGGAGACCGGCGACGGCCGCCACCGCGATCCCGCCTTCGTCCTGTTCTACGGCCTGCTGCAGGGGGTGCGCGCGCACATCGAGGAGGATCTGCCGCGCGCGCTGGCCGAGGTGTGGACGCGCCACTACGCCGGGCGCTGCGACTACGCGCGCTTTCGCGCGGATTACCTGTCGATGACGACCATCTTCCGCCGCGCGGCGGCCGGGCTGACCGAGCGCATCCCGCGCGAGCACCTGCCGCGCTACTACCGCTGGCTCGGACCGCTGCTGCCCCAGGAGGTCAAGGACCTCGTCCAGAAGATCCGCTTCTACGACGTCGCGCGCGAGCGGCTGCGCGCCTTCGAGCGCGGCGAGCGGCTGGCGCGGCTGATGACGGGCGACCCGCTGGCCGAAGACGTCCGGGGCTGACGCGCGGCCTCAGCCGTCGACGGCGACCCGCACCGGGGTGGGCGACAGGACCTGCGCCAGCGCGGCGGGCGACAGCCCCACCAGGAAGCCGCGCTTGCCGCCGTTGATGACGATGCGCGGCAGGTCGAGGATGGTCGCCTCGACGAAGACGGGCATGGCGCGGCGCGTGCCGAAGGGCGAGGTCCCGCCGACCTGGTAGCCGGTGTGCTTCTCGGCGACGGCGGGCGCGCACGGCTGGATCTTCTTGCGGCCGATGGCCTTGGCGAGCAGGCCCGTGCCGACCTGCTTGTCGCCGTGCATCAGGACGATGAGGGGCTGCTTGTCCTCGTCCTCCATCACCAGGGTCTTGACGACGATGTGCTCGTCGACGCCCAGGTGGCGGGCCGAGCTGGCCGTGCCGCCCTTGTCCTCGTACGGGTAGAGGTGCTCGGTGTAGGTCACGCCGGCGGCGCGCAGGGCGCGGACGGCGGGGGTGACGGGCGCCTTTTCCTTGGCCATGGGGCTCCCCGGGGTCGGAATCAGCCGGCGAGGGCCACGTCGGCCCACACGCCGTAGTGGTCGGAGGCGTAGACCTGGCCCGCGGGGGTCTCGAAGGGCCGGTCGAAGGCGCGGCCGCCGTCGAGCAGGTGCTGGCGGGTGAAGGTCGGCCCCAGCAGCAGGTGATCGGGCGACTGCGGCAGGCCGTCGTAGTGGGCGACCAGCTTGTAGACGAGGCCCTTGTCCGCGCCGTCGGTGTGGGTCGGCGCGACCGAGAAGGCGACGTTGGGGTTGCCCTGCGGATCCCAGGTCACGACCGAGTCGCTGACGGTCGGCAGGACGTTGAGCAGGCCCAGGCGCTCGGCGAAGCCGCGCACCTGCGTGGCGTCGTGGTCCAGGTTCAGGTCGGCGCCCAGCATCACCGGGACCCCGCGCGTGACCCAGCGAGCCATCCAGTCGCGCAGCCGCGCCAGCTCGCCGTCGCGGACCCGGATGGCGGCCTCGACGTCGCGCAGCAGGCCCCGGTGCGGCTCGCCGGTGACCTCGCCCCGCTCGGCCAGGGCACGCCACGAGGCGTGTAGCGCCTCGACCTCGGGGTAGGCGTAGCGCAGGTGGGTGTTGAAGACGACCACCGGCTGCCCCTGCACGCGCACCTCGGCTGCCAGGGCGAAGCGCAGCTGCCCGAGCTGCAGCGCCGCGTAGGGCGAGACGAAGCCGACGCCCGACAGGCGCTTGACGCCGAGCTGCTTCAGCGTCAGCTCGGGGCGGGCCATGATGGCCAGGCCCTCGCCGGCGCCGATGCCGCGGGGGATGCCGTGGCCCAGCAGGCGCGCGCCCGCGTTGCAGATCTGGCTGACCTCGACCAGCCCCAGCTCTCGGGCCAGGCGGCTCGAGAAGTCGGGCTGGGGCATGCACTCCTGCAGCAGCAGGACGTCCGGGGCCAAGGCGCGCAGCCCCGCCACCAGGGCCGCGCGGCGGCGGTCCTTGTGGCCCTCGGGCTCGATGCGCTCGACCGTGATGGGCGTCCGGGGCAGGTGCCCGTGCCAGGTGTTGAGGGTCAGGACCCGCAGGCGGGGCGAGCTCACTTGGCAAGCCCCTCGACGGCCTGGATGATGGCGTGGCCGACGCCGACCAGGCTCTCGCCCGCGATGAGGCCCGCGGCGAGGACGATGAGGAAACGCGCGGTCCAGGCCTTGGCGAACTTGCCCGAGACGACGCCGGCGAAGGCGCCCAGGAACATGGACAGCGAGTAGTGGGCGGGCAGCACGAAGGCCAGGCCGATGCTGGCGGGGCTGGGGATCCACTTGGCGGCGCGCTTGGGCACGGTCTTCTCGAGGATGGCGAGCAGGATGCCGGCGAGGCCGGCCCAGAGCGCGGCCCAGAGCGCGGTGGACGGGATGGAGTCGAGCCCCTTGGTGAAGGCCTCGGCGACGGCCTTCCACTGCAGGACGGCGGGGGCGGGCCACTCCTCGGTCAGGAGCTGCTTCTGCGGCTCGGGGATGAGCACGAGGTAGGCGGCCGAGCCGGCCAGGCCGCCGGCGAGCACGCCGAAGAACTGGGAGTAGGCCTGGTAGCGGGGCGAGGCGCCGATGAGGGCGCCGGTCTTCATGTCGTGCAGGAGGTCGGCGCACTGGCTGGCGGCGCCGCCGGTGACGTTGGCGGCCATGAGGTTGGCCGTGGCGTTGGCGGGGCTGATGAGGCCGAAGGCCAGCTGGGTGACCTTGCCCATGGGGCCGACCGGGGTGACGCCGGTCTCGCCAGAGACGCGGCCGGCGACGACGGCGAGGGCGAAGGTGAGCAGGATGCCGAAGGTGGCGATGGCCCAGCCGATCTCGAACAGGGCGACCTGCAGGACGACGGCGATGACCAGCGCGACGAACAGGGCCGCGAGGAAGATCCGGCGCGGCACCTCGTGGGTGTCCGAGCCGACGGCGTCGGCGGCCTGGCCGGCGCGGCGGGTGATGGCGTTCCAGATGGAGCGCCAGGAGAAGGCGAGCGAGGTCAGCGAGGCCAGGACCATCATGGAGACGCCGGGCCACAGGAACCAGTCCTTGATCCAGACGCCGTACCAGGCGGCCTCGGGATCGGGCTTGCCGGCCGGCAGGACGCCCTGGCTGGCGAGGTAGGGGCCGAGGACGATCCAGGCGAGGACGGCGCCGAACAGGAGCGAGGCGCCGGCGCGGATGCCGATGATGGCGCCCGACCCGACGAGCAGCAGGCTGGGGTCGAGCTTGAAGCCGAGGTTGGCCATGGTCAGCGAGCTGACGCCCTTTGCGGTGAGGACGCCGCCGACCGGGACCGAGCCGGGGATGGCCGCCATCGACCACTTGAAGACGATGCCCAGGACCTTGAGGGCGGCCGCGACGCCGGCGCCGAGCAGCAGCATCTTGACGCGGGCCATGGCCTCCTTGCCGCGGGCGTACATCTCGCGGACGGTCTCGGCGGTGGCGATGCCGCTGGGGAACGGGAGCTTGTCGACGACCAGCATCTGGCGGCGCAGGCCGATGGCGACGACGACGCCGACCAGGGAGACGGCCACGACCCAGAGGACGAGCGGCAGGTAGCCGAGCTCCTGCCCGGTCATCATGGTGAGGGCGGGGATTGGGGCGACCAGGCCGGCCGAGGAGATCGAGGCCGCCGAGGAGGCCGCGGTCTGGTTGATGTTGTTCTCGAGCAGCCCGAAGCGGCGCGCGCCGAAGAGCGACCCGGCGCCGTTCCAGAAGCCGTAGGCGAGCAGGGCCGCCGTGATCGACATGTTGAAGCCCCAGCCGATCTTCAGGCCGCTGTACACGTTGCACAGCGACAGCACGCCGCCGAGCAGCATGCCGGTGACGATGGCGCGGACCGTCAGCTGGGGCGCGGTGAGGTCGACCGGCGGGAAGACCGCCTCCTCGGGGCCGGCTTCGGCGGGGGCGACGGCGGGGGCGGCGTGGGCTTGGGCGGTGCTCTGAGCCACGGGGCTCCTCCAGGCGAGAGGCCGCGGCCTCCCTGGAGGAGGGCGCGCCCGGTGAAGGGCGCGTCCATAACACCGTCCCGAGGGCCCGGAAAGCCCCGGACAGGGGGAAATCGCCCGTCCGGGGCCGCGCCGGGCGCCGGATCAGACGACCTGCGGGCCGACGCCCAGCAGCCAGCGCGAGACCAGGGCGATGCCCAGGTAGACGAGCCAGCCGATGAAGGCGGTGAGCAGGGCGCGGCCGGTGCCGAAGTCGAGCGCCTGGCGGATCGCGACGACGCCGGCGACGAGGATCCAGATGCTGGCGGCCAGGATGGCGATGGCGCCGAGCACCGGGATGACGCCGACGATGAAGAGCACGCCCGGGATCTGCGCGAAGCCCAGGGTCCGCAGCAGCTCGCCCCAGGTGGCGCGGCCGCCGAGCAGCTTGTCGCCGATGAACCAGGTCACGGCCGACCAGAGCAGCCACCCCAGGAAGGCCGCGATGAGCCCGGTGATGATGCCGCCCGCGCCGGCGCGGGCGCCACCGATGGCGGCGCAGACGGCGACCAGGGCGACGACCAGGGCGGCCTGGGTCGTCGCGGAGCGGTCGTGCTCGACGGCCTCGTAGGCGCCAGAGCGGAGCAGGGCCGCGCCCTTGAGGCGCTGGCCGAAGCTGTGGAAACCTCCGGTGGACAGGGTCTGTCGTCCGTGTGCCATAGGGTCATCCTCCGTCGTGTTCTGGCCTCGGGGGACGTGATCAAGGTAGGAACGCCGAGCGCCGCGCGCGTGGCTAGCGCGCTTGACGCTTGTCGAGCCCGGTTCGCCGGGCCTATGGTGGAAACGATCCGTGAAGAGGTGCCTGACGTGACCGCCGAGCTTGGAACCCTGACCAGCGCGCTGTACGAGTTCATGCTCGCCAGCGAGGCCGTCGCCAGCGTTCGGATGCCCGACAGCCCGGTCGAGGCGCTGTGCCAGCGCGCCGCCGCCCTCGCCACGCGCTGTCACGCCGCCTGCGCCGCCGCCCCCGAGCGCGCCGCCGCCACCCTGAGCGAGGCCTCGCGCAACCTGCGCGCCCTCGCCGCCGAGCTGGCCTCGCACCGCCCGCAGCCCGAGCAGGTCCGCGCCCTGTGGGACGCGCTGGGCGCCAACTACGAGGCCCTGTTCGCCTACGTCCGCGATCGCCGCGTCCCGATCGCGCCCGCGGCCGCCGGCCACCTCAAGCCGCGCAACTACGCCCGCAACGTCTTCCACGTCTTCTGCGGCATGTTCGGCGTCTTCCTCTACGAGGTGCTGCAGGCGCGCGGGCCGATGATCGCGGTCGGCAGCACGCTCCTCGCCGCCTTCGTCGCGCTCGACCTCGGCCGCCGCTACTCCAGGGCGTTCAACGATCGCCTCATCGGCACCGTGTTCGCCCGCATCGTGCGCCCGCACGAGGCCCACCAGATCCCGTCGGCGACCTGGTACCTGGCGGCCCTGGTCGTCGGCGTCACGTTCATGCCCAAGGAGGCCATCCAGGTCGGCGCCATCGTCCTCGCGCTGGGCGACCCGGCCGCCTCCCTCGCCGGCAAGCGCTGGGGCCGCATCAAGCTCTGGCGCCAGAAGAGCCTCACCGGCAGCCTCGCCTTCACCGCCACCGCCGCCCTCGCCACCTTCGGCTTCCTGACGGCCTTCACCTCGCTCGCGCCCCCGACCGTGCTCGCCATCTCGGGCGCCTCGGCCGTCGTCGGCGCCGTCACCGAGCTGTTCAGCCACCGCGTCGACGACAACTTCACCATCCCGCTCGCCGCCGGCCTTACCGCGATGCTGCTCCTCTGAGCCGAACCCTCGGGGCTCGACGTTCGACATCAGCCCCCGCTCGGCCGATCCTGGAGTCCCCGGACACCCCGCCCTCATGCCCGGCTTGCACGCGCCAACGGCAGGGGCTAGCGTCCCGCGACTCCAACCTCACGGAGGGCTCTCGTGCCCCAATCCAGCCAGTCCGTCGTCGGCGACGAGAAGGTCGTCAGCATCCATTACGTGCTCACCAACGGCGCGGGCGAAGTGCTCGACCGCTCCGACGACGAGCCGCTCGCCTACCTGCACGGCGCCGACAACATCATCCCCGGCCTCGAGCAGGCGCTCACCGGCAAGGCGGCGGGCGACAAGCTCAACGTGACCATCCCGCCGGCCGAGGCCTACGGCGAGCGCGTCGGCCCGGGCCCGCAGGCGATCTCGCGCACCGCCTTCCCGCCCGAGATGCCGCTGCAGCCGGGCATGCAGTTCGAGACCGAGACCGAGGAGGGCGAGTCCATCCCGATCTGGGTCACCGACGTCGACGACAACGTGGTCTACGTCGACGTGGACCACCCGCTGGCCGGCGAGACGCTGCACTTCGACGTGACCGTGGTCGAGGTCCGCGACGCCAGCCGCGAGGAGGTCGCCCACGGCCACCCCCACGGGCCCGGCGGCCACCACCACTGATCGGCCCCCCGCTCCCGGCCGCGGCGGCGACGGAATAGGCGGCCCCGAGCCCCGGTTCACAGGCCGCCACCTCCCTTCGCCGCAACGTGCCCGGGGCGCCGCCTGTGGACTCGAGACAGCTCCAGGAACGCTTGACCGAGCTCGACCCCGGGGCCGTCCTGGTCCCGGGGTGGATGCTGCGCCGGACAGTCAAGGCGCTGCACCCCGAGACGCGCCTCGAGCTGCGCGTGCCCCACGCCGAGATCCTGGCGACCTCGGCGACCGCCCTCGCCCAGGCCGACGCCCTCGACGACCTCACCCGGGTCGTCGGCGCCCGCGCGCTGCCCGAGCGCCTCGTCCTCATCGCCCGCCCCGACGCCGCCCTCGCGCGTGACTCCGCAGGCGGCCGCGACGCGGCGTTGCTCTACGTGTGGCGGCAGCTGTTCCACGGCCACGTCGACGCCGCGCTCGAGCAGGCCCCCGCCCTGCCCCCGGCCGAGCTCCGGCGCCGCATCGACGCCATCGGCCAGACCGCCTTCGACGAGGTGCGCGCCGTGCTGCGCGAGGAGGGCCGCCTCGTGCCACCGCGCGACGACGCCCACGTCCTGCGCGAGCTGACCGCCCTGTGGCTCGAGCTCCGCCTGTTCGCGCCCGCCCAGCTGGCCGCCACCCTGCCCTCGCTGGCCGCGCCCGCCCACGTCGCGCGGGTCTCGGCCCTGCTCGAGGCCGACCTGGACGCGGCGGCCCTGTTCGCCCGGACGCGCCCGAGTGGCGCCCCCGACCCGATCACTCCGGCGCCGGCCGCCCCGCCCCTCGCCCCTCCCCCGACGACCCGGCCCGGCCCCGGGGCGTTTCGGCTGGCCGAGCGCCTCTCGGCGGCCCTGGACGAGGCCGACCCCCGGCCCTGGGCCGACGCGCTGGCGCCGCTGACCGTGGCCCCGGACCACGCCGCCCAGCGCGTCCTGGTCCACCTCGAGCGCGTCGCCGCCGACCACGAGCGCCCCGTCGAGGCCCTCGACCCCTGGGCCTGGCTGCTCTCCTTCGGCCGCAAGCCGCTGCGGCGCGGCCTGCCCGCCCAGCGCGAGCTCCGCCTGGCCCGTCAGCTCCGCGGCGCCACCTCGCGCGCTCAGCGCCTGGCCGCCTCCCGACCCGAGCTGGCTCCGCTGGCGACGCGCCTGGCCCACGCCACCGAGCGCGCCGAGGCCCTGACGCGACAGCGGCTGTGCCCGGCCATCACGGCGGCCCTCGACGAGGTCGGCCTGCGGCCCCGCGACGTGCCCGAGGAGGTCGCGCGCGCCAAGCTGGTCGCCGAGCTGGTCGACCGCGCGCTGGCCCGCGGCTTCTTCACGATGGGCGACCTCCGCGACGGCCTCGCCCGCGGCCACCTGAAGCTGCCCGACATCGAGCAGGCCGAGCAGCTCGTCGGAGCCGACGCCCTCATCGCGGCCGATCGCGCGCTCGCCCGCGCCCTCGACGGCGTCTACCACCGCGGCGAGGTCTACCTGCGAGGCCTGCAGCGCGCCAGCTCCCTGGGCTTCGGCACCGCCGTCGGCCGCTGGCTCGTGCGCTTCGTCGCCCTGCCCTTCGGCGGCGCGGCCCTTGCGCTGTCGGGCCTGGACCACATGGTCGGGCCGGTCGTCGGGTTCCTGGGCGGGACGCCGCCGGCCCTGGCCACGCCCCTGGCCATCCTGCTCGTCGGCCTCGTCGCGCTGGGCGCCATCCACGTCCCGAGCTTCCGCGACGCCCTCGTCCGGGGGGCGCGCGCGACGTGGCGTGGCCTGCGCGCCGTCGCCTGGGATCTCCCGCGGCGCGTGTTCCTGTGGCCGGCGGTCCAGCGGGTCCTCCGCAGCCCGCCCGCGCGCTTCGCGTGGCGATACGCGGCCAAGCCCTGCCTGTGGGCCGCCCTCGTCACGGCCCCCCTCAGCCTGGCGGAGCTCGACGGCGTCACGCGCCTGGTCGTGGCCGCGTCCACCTGGGCGGCGGCCACGCTGCTGTTCAACACGCCGCTCGGGCGCGCGGCCGAGCTCGCGGCCGTCGATGGCCTGACGCGCCTGTGGCTCGGGCTGCGTCATCGGCTGCTCCCGGGCCTCGTCCGCCTGATCCTCGACGGGTTCAAGGCGCTCAGCGAGTCCGTCGAGCGCGGCCTACACGCCGTCGAGGCCTGGCTGCGCCTCGCGCGGGGCGAGCGTCGCGCCGTCCTCGTCGCCAAGGCGGTCCTGGCCGCGCTCTGGGCCGTCGTCGCCTGGCTGGCGCGGCTGTACGTCAACCTGCTCATCGAGCCGCAGGTCAACCCCATCAAGCACTTCCCGGTGGTGACGGTCGCCCACAAGCTGATGCTGCCCTTCACGCCGCAGCTGACGGCCCTGTTCGCCGCGCCCCTCGAGCCCCTGGGCGCGGTCATCGCCAACACCATCGCGGGCGCCACCGTCTTCCTGCTGCCCGGCGTCTTCGGCTTCCTCGCCTGGGAGCTGATGGCCAACTGGCGCCTGTACGAGGGCAACCGCCCGCGCGCCCTCCGCCCGACCCCGATGGGCTCGCACGGCGAGACGCTCGCGCGGCTGCTCCGCCCCGGCGTCCACTCGGGCACGGTCCCCAAGCTCTTCGCCCGCCTGCGGCGCGCCCAGCAGCAGGGCCACGCCAAGCGCGTCGCGCAGGTCCAGGCGCAGCTCCACCACGTCGAGGACGCCACGCGCGCCTTCGTCGCCCGCGAGCTGGTCGCCGTGCTGGCGGCCTCGGGGCGCTGGTCGGGCGCGCTGCCCGCCGCGGGCGCCGTGCATCTGGCCTCCAACCGCCTGTGCGTGGCGCTGGACGCCCCCGACGTGGGCCCCCGTCCCGTGATCCTGGCCTTCGAGGAGCAGTCCGGCTGGCTCGTCGCCGGCCTCGCGGACGCCGGCTGGCTCGACGCCCTCGACCCCGCGCGCCGCGCCGCCTTCGCCGCCGCCCTCGCCGGCCTGTACCGCCTGGCCGGCGTCGATCTCGCGCGCGAGGAGATCGCCGTCCTGCTGCCGGACGGCGCCGCCTGGGACGTCGCCGACGCGGGCCTGCTCGTGTGGCCCGACGGCACCTGGGGCACCGAGGCCGTCTACGACCTGACGCCCCCCGGCCCACGTCCCCCGGCCATCTCCGGCGACGACCCGACCCCACCCCTGCCGCCCCTCGACCCGACCGCGGCGCGCCTCGATCTCCGGCCGCTGCCCTGGCGCGACTGGGTCGCCGCCTGGCGCCCCGACGGACGTCTGCCGGACGCCGAGGCCCTCCTGCCGCCCCGCGCGCGCCCCGCCCGCCCCCGCGCCGCGTGAGCCTCGATTTCAGCGCCGTCTTCAGCCGTCTGGTCGCGGCCGCCCGCCTCCGCTAGGCTGCTCCCAACACCGACACGGGGGCACGGCATGAACAGGGGACTCGCGCCGGCTTTGGCGCTCTTGCTCGCCGCGACGACGGCGCACGGCGCCGAGCAGGTCTGGAAGTACGACCAGTTCCACGAGGATCTCGGCACCGCGGCGTCGCAGATCCAGGGCACGCCGCTCGCGACCCAGCCGGGCTGGGTCAAGGGCGAGGCGCTCGGGCAGCTCTACCGGCCCACCGCGTGGCCGGTGAAGATCACGGGCGCCCAGATGTTCCTGGCCGCGCCGCCCAACGCGCCGAACCTGACCACCCACGCCTGGCTCGAGTTCTACTTCTCCGACAGCGACGGGCCGGACCCCGGCAAGGCGACGCCCGACTGGAAGATCCACACCTCCGAGCTGCTCAACCCGGCGACGCTGAACTTCGGGCTCGAGCTCAAGGGCAACACCGCCCTCGAGGTGACCTTCGACTGGGACGACGCCGAGGGGCACCCGCCGATGGTCACCGAGGGCAACATCTGGTTCGTCATCCGCTTCGACCAGCCCTCGCAGGATCTGTCCGAGGAGTGGGGGACCTTCCAGTGCTCGACGCTCGGGGGCCTCGCCTGCGGATGCCAGAAGGTCGGCAGCATGCACGACCAGAGCTCGACCCTGAAGGCGAACGTGATGCACTACATCTCGCCGGCGGGCAGCTGCAGCGGGACGGCCAACAAGTGGTCGTTCATGGAGTCGGTCGGCGTCACGGGGGACCTCATCCTGCGCCTCGTGGTCGACGCGCCCGAGACGTGCACGCCCGCCTGCGGCGACAAGGCGTGCGGCGACGACGGCTGCGGCGGCAGCTGCGGGACGTGCGGCGCCGGGCAGACCTGCAGCGCCGGGGCCTGCGTCGCGACGTGCGCGCCCAGCTGCGACGGCATGGCCTGCGGCGACGACGGGTGCGGCGGCAGCTGCGGGACGTGCAGCGCCGGGCAGACCTGCAGCGCCGGGGCTTGCGTCGCGACGTGCGCGCCCAGCTGCGACGGCAAGACGTGCGGTCCGGACGGCTGCGGGGGCAGCTGCGGCGCGTGCGGGGCCGGGCAGGTCTGCAACGCCGGACAGTGCGAGGACGAGGTCGTCTGCGAGCCCGACTGCGACGGCAAGGAGTGCGGCGACGACGGGTGCGGCGGCTCGTGCGGGACCTGCGGCGAGGGCCAGACGTGCGCGGCCGGGATGTGCGACGACGTCACGACGTGCACCCCGGACTGCGTGGGGCTGGTGTGCGGCGACGACGGGTGCGGCGGGTCGTGCGGGAGCTGCCCGGCCGGCCAGGTGTGCAGCGCGGGCGCGTGCGCCAGCGACTGCGAGCCCAGCTGCGAAGGGGTCGAGTGCGGCAGCGACGGCTGCGGCGGGTCGTGCGGGACCTGCGGCGCGGGCGAGGCCTGCGACGCGGGCGCCTGCGCGCCCGTGGGGGTCTCGCCGGCGCCGGTGCAGATCGACGCGGTGTCCCCCGACTTCGCCTTCGCCGACCGCGAGACGCCCATCACCATCACCGGCAAGGGCTTCCAGGCGGGGCTGACCGCCAAGATCGGCGCGACGACGCTGGGCTCGGTCCGGGTCACCGGCTCGACCCTCGTCGAGGCGACCGTCCCCAAGGGCATGGAGCCGGGCGAGTACATGGTGCTGGTCATCAACCCGGACGACTCGTCGGCCTTCGTCGACAAGGGCTTCGAGATCCGGGCGGGCAGCTGCGGCGACGGCGCCTGCGCGGCCGGCGAGACCTGCGCGAGCTGCCCGGTGGACTGCGGCCTGTGTGACGCGGGCGGCGGCGGCTCGGCCAGCGACGGCTGCGCGGGCGCGAACCCCGGCTTCGTGTGGCTGTGGCTGCTCATCCCCTTCGGCGCGTCCCTGGCCGCGCGGCGTCGCCGGGACGCTTGATGCGCGCGCTCGCCGCCGGCCTGGTCGCCGCCTGCACGCTCGCGGCCCCGCTCTCGGGCCGAGCCTACATCCTGATGGACCGGCTCTGGCCCAAGATGCCCATCCCCATCTGGGTGAACCCGGCGGGCGCCCCCGAGTTCGCGGGCGCCAAGGACGGCACCGACCTCATCCTGCTGGCCGCCGGCGTGTGGGAGGGCGTCGCCTGCGCCACCATCTCGTTCCAGTACATGGGCGAGACGGACGGGCAGCTCGCAAAGGACGGCAAGAACACCATCTACTGGGTCGAGGAGGGCTGGGGATTCGACGACGCGGCGGCCGGCGCGACGATGTTCTGGCCCACGGCCGAGGGCGAACCGATGGAGTTCGATCTCGGCCTCAACGCAGAGAACTACAGCTGGATCCTGGGCGGCGGCGACGCGACGGAGACCAGCGTCGTCGACCCCATGTCGGTCATCACCCACGAGCTGGGTCACGTCCTGGGCCTCGCCCACTCCGAGCACCAGTTCGCGACGATGTACCAGGCCCTGCTGCCCAACGGGATGCAGGCCACGCTCGCGGCCGACGACAAGCTGGGTGTCTGCGGCGCCTACCCTTCGGGTCAGGACGAGTGCGAGACCGACGACGACTGCTTCGGCGGCGTCTGCGTCGCGGCCGAGGGGCTCAAGGTCTGCGGCGACGTCCTCGCCCAGACGGGCGAGCCGTGCAGCAAGTACGACCTCGCCTGCGAGGGGATGTGCTTCATCTCGTTCTACGAGTGCTCGGCCATCTGCGCGTTCACGACCGAGGACTACAGCGACGGCTACTGCGCGCCGAAGTGCCAGGGGGACGTGGACTGTCCCTCCGGCTGGTTCTGCTACGACGTGCCGGACCAAGACCTCATGGTGTGCCTGAAAGACCCTGAAGCCCCACCCGAGCCCGGTCCCGAGCCCGGCCCGGAGCCCGGCCCGGAGCCCGGCCCCGAGCCCGTCGCTGAGCCGGTGGCCGAGCCCGGCCCGGAGCCCGCTCCAGAGCCCATGCCCGAGGTCGTGGAAGCCGACGCGGCTCCGACGCCCGACGCGACGGCCGAGGCCGAGGTGGCCGAACCGGCCGCGCCCGCCCCGCGCCAGGACGACGGCGGCTGCGCCTCGGGCTCCGGCCACCGCCTCGCCTGGCTGCTGGCCGCGCTCGCCCTGGTCGCGCGCCGCCGCCGCGCCTGAGCGCCCGCCGCCGGACTCAGGGGGCCTTGGCGGTGCGGTCGGCCAGGCTCAGCTCGGCCACGCCGTCCTGGAACCGGATCCGCGCCAGCATCACCTTCTGCTGGTGGTCGACGATGTCGATGGTCGCCTTCTGGATGCGGCTCGACACCTCCTCCATCTTCTTCTGGAGGTGCCGCATCAGCTCACCGCCCGCCTTGGCCGCCTTCAGGCTCAGGATCTGCCCGTGCAGCTCGTCGACGCGCGTGCGGTACTCGGCGACGCGCTCGCGCAGGCTGTCGATGGCCTGCTCGTGGTTGCCGATCTCGTTCCAGTGCGCCAGCAGCTTGCGCAGCTGCTCGGCGACCACGCCCTGCTCGCCGGGCGCCTCGAGCCACACCCGGACCAGCTCGACGCCCACGTCCGAGCGCAGATCCAGTGTCCTGACGAGCGGCGTCGCCTCCTCGATCTCGACCGTCGTGGTCTCGCCCGGCTTCAGCGCGACCTCGAACAGATGGGCCTCGCCCAGCCGCTCGAACAGCTTGGGGTTGCGGGTCAGCGTCCAGCCCTTGCGCACCGTGTGGCGCACGTAGACCGTGGCCGGCTTGTGCAGGCGGTTGGTCAGCTTCAGCTTCGTCTTGCGCGCGTGCTGCACCTCGGCCGTCAGCACGCCGCGCTGCAGCGTGACCAGCCTCGAGATGCGGTCGCCGCTGGTCGCGTCCTTCTCGACGACCACCTGCCGGTCGAGCGCGAAGGGGATGACCGCCGTCGCGCGCGGCGGGATGGGGTCGGTCAGGCCCTCGCCGATGAAGCGGCCGTCGCCGTAGAAGGTCACCGGGCCCGACTCCAGCGTCGACTCGGTGGGGTTGCGCAGCCGCACCGCCCGGAACGCGAAGCGGTCGCTGCCGCGGTCGGCCTCGGCGTCGTACAGGTAGACCACGGCGCCGTCGGCGGTGATGTCGACCATGGACACCATCGCGCTGGTGCCCCGCTTGACCGTCAGCGCCGTCTGGGACTCGAAGTGGCTCTCGCCGACCGGCCGCCCGGACTCGTCCACCTTCGCCGCGCTGGCCGCCTGCGGGTCGAGCGGCTCCTCGACGACGCGCACGCCCGCCCGCTGGCCGGCCACCGCGCCCCGCGCCACGACCTGCAGCCGCGCCGGCGAGACGCCGTTCTGGACCAGGTGGTTCTTCAGCGTGTTGGCCCGGTCCAGCGCGCGGCCCATCGGGTCCGGCTCGCCGGGATCGGCGAAGCCCTCGATGACCACGTTGCCCCCGCGCTGGTTGATGGCCGCCGCCATCGCCTTCAGGCGCTGCTGCCGCTGCGCCTCGGCCGCGCGCTGGGCCTGCAGCTGATCGTGCCGCGTCCGCGCCTCGGCCTTGTCGGCGAACCCGGCGCCGCGAGACTCCCGCTGCTTGCCCGGGCGGGCCCGACTCGCAGGCGCGGGCCGGGCCGCTGCCTCGTCGACCGGCGCGGGGCGCGCAGGCGCGTCGGGGTGTCCGGGCGGCCGCGGGATGTCCAGATCGGCCACCTCGGCCAGCAGCTGCGTGTTGCGCGTCTGGTCCTGGTGGACCGCCCCGCCCTTGGGCGGCGCCACGGCGAACTGCTCCTGGTGGCCGAGCAGCTCGCGGTGCACCGAGCGGACGCTGCGGAGATCGTAGCGGAACGACAGCGCCGAGCTGGAGCCGACGCCGACGCGCACGCCGTTCCAGTCCTCGCCCGAGGTGTTGTCGACGATGGCCCACCCCTCGAGCTCGACCTGCCCGTCGTCCTGGACCATGACGCGGTAGCTGGGCTTCCAGGCCGGCGCGTCGATGATGTAGGTCAGGACGAGGTCGTGCGGGCCGGGGCTCGGCAGCTGGATGGTCATCTCGACGGTGCTGCTCTCGGTCGCCGGCCGCGTCGGGAACGACACGGGCAGCGCCTTGCCGGTGCGGGCGTCGGTCACGGTCAGCGACTTGAGGAAGTCGTCGACCTTGTCGTTGGGGACCGTCAGGTCCAGCGTGTCGCCCTGCACGCGGGCGCGCCGCTCGTAGTAGGCGATGCCGTTGCGGTAGACGACGACGCGGCCGAGGGCGGCCTGGTCGGTCTTGACGTAGGTGCCGTGTCCGCCGCAGGCGGTCGGGCCGCCGAGCGCGGTCACGGCGGTCAGGGCGGCCAGGGAGAGGAGGCGATACCAGGGCAGTCTCATGACGGGGCTCCCACTCGTGGGTTGGTGGCTACGGGGCCCTTTGTACGCGTCACGGCGGCAATGGTTCTGACGGCGCCCCACGTCGGGCCCGATCGTGCGCAGTTACAGGGCGTTCGGACCCCACCCGACCGGGGCGCGAGGCCCAGGTTGCGCGGCCCCGGGCCCTCGGATTAGCCTGAACGCGATGGACGCGCCCCTGCCCAAGCCGCCGCCCGGCGGCCCCCCCGACGAGGACTGGCTGCTCGGGCAGCTCGTCGACGGCAAGTACCGCATCGAGTCGCTCATCGCCTCGGGCGGCATGGGCCGCGTCTACAAGGGCACGCAGGAGCCGCTCGGCCGGCCCGTCGCCGTCAAGATCCTGGCGCCCGTCAACCCCGGCACCTCGGGCGCCGAGGTCCACGAGAAGCGGTTCTTCCGCGAGGCCAGCATCGCCAGCCGGCTGTCGCACCCGAACACCGTGGTCATCCACGACTACGGCGCGCTGCCCGAGGCCCGCGGCCTGTTCCTGGTGATGGAGTACATCCCCGGCGCCTCGCTCTACCAGGTCATCGCCGACAAGGGCCCGCTGCCCGCCGCGCGCACCCTGCGCATCGCCCGCCAGATCTGCGGCTCGCTCGCCGAGGCCCACGGCCAGGGCGTCGTCCACCGCGACCTCAAGCCGCTGAACATCCTGCTGACCTCGCACGGCGGCGGCGGCGACTTCGTCAAGGTCGTCGACTTCGGCCTCGTCAAGAGCGTCGACGAGGACGCCGCCGACATCGTCACCCAGGAGGGGCAGATCATCGGCTCGCCCCTGTACATGTCGCCCGAGCAGATCTTCAGCCAGGACGTCGACGCCCGCACCGACGTCTACGCCTTCGGCGTCATCCTCTACGAGATGCTGACCGGCCGCCCCCCGTTCGTCCGCACCAGCAAGCGTCGGGACCACAGCGAGGTCATCCGCGGCCACCTGACCCTGCCGCCGCCGCCCATGCGCTCGGTGTTGCCGGTGGCCGACGTCGCGATCCCGCAAGCGCTGCAGCAGCTCGTCATGGAGTGCCTGGCCAAGGCGCCCGACGATCGCCCCCCGACCATGCAGGCGCTCGACCAGCGCCTCGCCGCCATCGAGGCCGCGCGGACCGCCGCGCCGCCGGCCGCCGCGCCGCCCCCGCGCCCCGCGCCGCTGCCCGAGACGACGACGTCGTTCTCCATGGACCGGGTCCTCGCCTCGGTGCCCGTCCCGCAGCACCTCCAGACCGAGGCCGCGCCCTCCCCGGTCCGCCCCACGTCCGCGCCGCCACGCGGCCGCTGGGTCGCCCTCGCGCTCGCCGCCGCCGCCGCCGCGGGGCTGGCCTTCGTCTTTTGGCCGTCCTCGACGCCCAAGCCCGCCGCGCCCCCGCCCAAGGTCCAGGCCGCGGCCACGGCGCCGCCCGTCGACGCGCCACCGGCCGCCGCTCCCCCGACCGCCTCCGCCCAGGTCGCGGCCGAGGTGGCCGACGACCGCGCCCCGCCGCCGCCCTCGCCCAACGTCCTGGTCCGCTTCGAGACCGATCCGCCGGGCGCCACCCTGCGCGCCGTCGACGACGCCGCCGACACCGTCCTCGGCACCACCCCGCTGACCCTCGAGGTGCCGCGCGCCCCCCTCGCGGACGCGCCGCGGACCTGGGTGGCCCAGCTGCCCGGCCACGTGAACGCCACCATGACCCTCGCGGCCACCGACCAGGCCGAGGTCACGCTGCGCCAGCGCCTGTCGCCCGCCGACGTCGCCCCGCTGCCGCCCGCGCCCGAGCAGCCCGCGGCCACGCCCGCCCCGCTCGCGGCCGACGCGCCGCCCCAGGCGCCCGCCCCCAAGCGGCCCGCGCCGCCGCGCAAGAAGTCGCCCGCCAAACCTCCGCTCGACATCAAGCTCGACCGGTGACCCGCAGCCTCTGGACCCGCCCACGATGACGCTCCATCGCCTCCGTCGCCTCGCCCGGGTCCCGCTCCTCGCGCTGCCGCTCGCCCTGGGCACCGTCACCGCCCAGCCGCCGCCCGCCGCGGCCCAGCAGTCCGACGGCGCCGACGAGGCCGAGGTCCAGTTCCGGCTGGGCAACGACGCCTACCGCCGCGCCGACTTCCGCGTGGCCCTGGCGCACTACTTCGCCTCGAACCGCCTCGCGCCCAACCGCAACGTCCAGTTCAACATCGCCCGCTGCTACGAGCAGCTCCGGCAGTACGTCGAAGCCTATCGCTACTACGAGGCCTTCGCGGCGCCCGAGATGTCGCCCGACGAGCGCCGGGCCCTCGACGACGCCCTCGCGCGCGTCCGGCCCTACGTCGCCCTGCTGTCCATCACCAGCGACCCGCCGGGCGCGACCATCTACATCGGGCGCCGCGACCTCGGCGGCCACGGCGTGACGCCGCGGGTCCTCGCCCTGTCCCCCGGTCGGCACGACGTACTGCTCGACCGCGCCGGCCACGACCCGTTCCAGGCGACCGGCGTCGAGGTGAAGATCGGGGACACGGCCACCCTGACGGCGCCCCTCGCGCGCATCCTGGGCCGCCTCGAGGTCGTCGGCGAGCCGGCCGGCGCCCAGGTCACGGTCGACGACGCCGAGGGCCGCGTCACCTCCATCATGGGCCAGACGCTGAGCCTGTCGCCGGGCGAGCACCGCGTGGTGGTCAGCCACCCCGGCTACGTGCCCGTCGAGGTGCCCGCCGTCGTGCAGCCCAACGGCGACGCGCGCGTCGAGGTCAGGCTGATGCGCCAGACGGGCACGCTGGTCATCCAGTCCGAAGAGCCCGGCGCCCTCGTCCTCGTCGACGACAAGCCGATGGGCTTCACGCCCTCGGTGCTCAACGACGTCCCCTCGGGGCGCCACCTCGTCAGCGTGCAGTCCCAGGGCTTCCGCACCTTCACGACCGAGGTCGACCTCGACCCCGACCAGCGCGTCCTGGTCGAGGCGAACATGGCCGTCGCCGAGGACGTCGCCGCCGCGTCGCGCCAGACCGAGTCCATCCTGGACGCGCCCGCCTCGGTGACCCTCATCGGCGAGCGCGAGATGGAGGCCTTCGCCTACACCGACGTCGCCGACGCGCTGCAGGGCGTCCGCGGCACCTACCTGTCCGACGACATGACCTACGTGTCGCCCGGCGTGCGCGGCTTCAGCCCCTTCGGGCAGTACGGCAACCGGGTCCTGGTCCAGCTCGACGGCCACACCATCAACGACAACTGGATAGGCTCGTCCTTCATCGGCTACGACCTCCTCTCCAGCCTCCACCCGCTCGAGCGCATCGAGCTGGTCCGCGGCCCGGGGTCGACCCTGTACGGCACGGGCGCCTTCTTCGGCGTCGTCAACCTGGTCACGCCGTCGCGCGCGCCCGACCACAAGGTCGAGCTGGGCGCGTCGATGGTCGATCTCGGCGCCTTCCGCAGCTACGCCACCGTCGGCTCGCCCCTGGGCAAGGACGGCGGCTTTTGGGCCTACGGCGGCGGCGTCTACTCGCAGCCCAAGGACTTCGTGTCGCCGTCGCGCCAGGCGTCCGACGCGGGCGCGGGCGTCGCCCAGGCCGCGGACACCTGGGACTCGGCCTCGGCCCTGGGCAAGGTGTGGCTCGGGGACGTGACCCTGCAGTGGTACTTCCACGATCGCGACAAGCAGATCCCGACCGGCGCCTTCGAGACGGTCTTCGGCGGCCCCGACCTGGCGACCTCGAACGACCAGCGCGCCTTCGTCGAGGCGCGCTACGAGCCGCGCCTGGGCCCGTCCGCGCAGCTGCTCGGCCGCGTCTACCTCGATCACTACACCTACGACGGCCGCCTGCCCTACGGCGAGGTGGGCGCCCTCGACGAGGATCTCAGCGAGTCCTTCAACGGCAACTGGCTGGGCGCCGAGCTGCGCAGCATCTTCCGGCCCTGGGACTCCGCGCGCTTCACGGTCGGCGCCGACTACCAGCTCCACTTCCGCCACGAGGGGCGCGGCGTCGACACGCGCTCGGGCGAGACCTACTACGACGAGTCGCACCCCTTCCAGGTCTTCTCGGCCTACGCCGTCGGGGACGTGGGCCTGACCGACTGGCTCTCGGTCTCGGCCGGTCTGCGCTTCGACGGCTGGGTCATCCAGGATCTGGCCCTGCAGGGCGCCGCCGACCCGAGCGCGCGCGAGGACCGCTTCCTGTCGTCGCTCAACCCGCGCCTCGGCCTGCTCTTCCACCCGTCCAAAGACGGCACCCTCAAGGTGCTGGCCGGCCGCGCTTTCCGCGCCCCTTCGCTCTACGAGCTGACCTACTCGGACGGCGGCGCCACCCAGATCCAGAGCCCCGATCTCGACCCCGAGACCATCCTGACCGGCGAGGTCGAGTACACCCACCGCCTGCCCGGCTCGTTCTGGGCCACGGGCGCGGTCTTCGCCAACCGGATCTCGAGCCTCATCGAGCAGACCGGACAGGCGACGTCCGACGATCCGCTGCGCTACCGCAACCTGGGTGAGGACGTGTTCACCGGCGGCGCCGAGGTCGAGCTGCGCCGCGAGTTCCGGCGCGGCTGGATGATGGCCGCGCAGTACTCGTTCCAGCGCACGCGCAAGGGCGGTCTCTTCGAGGGCGAGGCCGTCGAGAACTCGCCCGAGCACCTGGCCGGCGTGAAGCTGGTCGTCCCGCTGGTGGCGCGCGAGCTGCAGCTGGCGACGCGGCTGGCCGTACAGTCGGGGCGCCTCGATCGCGACCTGACGCGGGCGACGGCCACCGAGCCGGCGGTCCTGTGGGACTTCACGCTCTCCGGAGAGGTCCAGGCGCTGTCGATGCACTACGCCGCCGGGCTCCGCAACCTGCTGGGCTGGCGCTACGCGCACCCCGTGGGCGGCGACGTGGCGGACCGGGCGCTCGACCAGCGCGGGATCACCGGCGTCGTGGACCTGCGCTTTTCCCTCTGAGCGCGCCCCCAGCGCGTCCGCCCCGCCGCGCGGCCGGGGCCCGCTCGCGCCACCTCCCGATTGACGTTCGGGGGCGTTTGGTCTTTTGTTCCCGCCATTCGTGACCCCCGGGACCAGGAGAAGACGAGGATGGACAGCTTTGGGACGCGCTCTACCCTGAAGGTGGGCGATCGCGAGTACGAGTACTTCCGGCTGCGGGCGCTCGAGGGCCAGGGGCACGACGTCGCCCGGCTGCCGTTCTCGCTCCGCATCCTGCTCGAGAACCTGCTCCGCAACGAGGACGGCGTCACCGTCACGCGCGAGGACATCGCCGCGCTCGCCGGCTGGGACCCCAAGGCGCCGCCGGATCGCGAGATCGCCTTCCGCCCGGCGCGCGTGCTGCTGCAGGACTTCACGGGCGTGCCGGCCATCGTCGATCTCGCCGCGATGCGCGACGCGATGGCCGAGCTCGGCGGCGACCCCTCCAAGATCAACCCGCTGCAGCCGGTCGAGCTGGTCATCGACCACTCGGTGCAGGTCGACGCCTTCGGCTCCAAGGACGCCTTCGGCATCAACGAGGATCTGGACTACCAGCGCAACTTCGAGCGCTACGCCTTCTTGCGCTGGGGCCAGCAGGCCTTCGACAACTTCCGCGTGGTCCCGCCGAACACCGGCATCGTCCACCAGGTCAACGTCGAGTACCTGGCGCGCGTCGTCTTCACCACCGACGAGTCGCCGACCCTCGGCAAGCCGGGGCAGAAGCCGCAGGCCTACCCCGACACGCTGGTCGGCACCGACTCGCACACGCCCATGGTCAACGGCCTGGGCGTCCTGGGCTGGGGCGTCGGCGGCATCGAGGCCGAGGCCGCGATGCTGGGCCAGCCGGTGTCGATGCTCATCCCCGAGGTCATCGGCTTCAAGCTCTCCGGCAGCCTGCCCGAGGGCGCGACCGCGACCGATCTGGTGCTGACGGTCACCGAGCTGCTGCGCAAGAAGGGCGTCGTCGGCAAGTTCGTCGAGTTCTACGGGGCGGGCATCGCCAACCTCTCGCTCGCCGACCGCGCGACCATCGGCAACATGACGCCCGAGTACGGCGCCACCTGCGCCATCTTCCCGGTCGACCAGGTCACGCTCGACTACCTGCGCTTCACCGGCCGCAGCGAGGAGCGCGTGCGCCTCGTCGAGGCCTACATGAAGGAGCAGGGGCTGTTCCACACGGCCGAATCGCCCGAGCCGCGCTTCGTCGACACGCTCGAGCTGGATCTGGCGACCGTGGTGCCCAGCATCGCCGGCCCGCGCCGTCCGCAGGACCGCATCTCGCTGACGAACGCCAAGCGGGCCTTCCTCGACGCCCTGCCCGGCCTCAAGCCGGCCGGCGCCCCGGCGCGCTCGGTCAAGCAGGCCGCCGACACCGACGGCGGCAAGAAGATCGGCGTCTGGGGCGAGATGGGCAACGACGCCGCCACAATGGACCAGCGGGCCAACGCCGCGGCCGACGCCCTGCAGGACGGGTCGGTGGTCATCGCCGCCATCACCAGCTGCACCAACACGTCGAACCCGTCGGTGCTGGTCGCCGCGGGCCTGCTCGCCAAGAAGGCCGTCGAGCGCGGCCTGGCCCGGCAGCCCTGGGTCAAGACCTCGCTCGCCCCGGGCTCCAAGGTCGTCACCGACTACCTGGCCGAGGCGGGCCTGCAGCCCTACCTCGACAAGCTGGGCTTCAACATCGTCGGCTACGGCTGCACGACCTGCATCGGCAACTCGGGCCCGCTGCCCGAGCAGATCTCCAAGACCATCAACGAGCACAAGCTGGTCGCCTGCTCGGTCCTCAGCGGCAACCGCAACTTCGAGGGCCGCATCAACTCGGACGTGCGCGCCAACTACCTGATGTCGCCGCCGCTGGTCGTCGCCTACGCGCTGGCCGGCCGCATGGACGTCGACCTGTACAGCGAGCCCATCGGCACCGACAAGGACGGCCAGCCGGTCTTCCTCAAGGATCTGTGGCCCAGCCAGGCCGAGATCACGGCCGCCATCCACTCGTCGGTCCACAAGGAGCAGTACGAGCGGCGCTACAGCGACGTCTTCGCCGGCGACGAGCGCTGGCAGTCGATGGATGTCCCGACCGGCAACCGCTTCGACTGGGCCGACTCGTCGACCTACGTGCGGCAGCCGACGTACTTCCAGGCGATGAGCAAGGAGGCCCCGGCGCGGGTCGGTGAGATCACGGGCGCGCGCGCCATCGCCTTCTTGGGCGACAGCGTCACGACCGACCACATCTCGCCCGCGGGCTCCATCAAGAAGGACTCGCCGGCCGGCCGGTACCTCATCGGGCGCGGCGTCGAGGCCAAGGACTTCAACTCGTACGGGTCGCGGCGCGGCAACCACGAGGTGATGGTCCGCGGCACCTTCGCCAACGTGCGCATCCGCAACAAGCTCGCCCCCGGCACCGAGGGCGGCGTGACGACCCACCTGCCCTCGGGCGAGGTCGAGTCGATCTACGACGCGGCCATGCGGTACATCGCCGACGGGACGCCGCTGGTGGTCCTGGCCGGCAAGGAGTACGGCTCGGGCTCGAGCCGCGACTGGGCCGCCAAGGGCCCGTACCTGCAGGGTATCAAGGCCGCCATCGCCGAGAGCTACGAGCGCATCCACCGCTCGAACCTGGTCGGCATGGGCATCCTGCCGCTGCAGTTCAAGGCCGGCGAGTCGGCGGCCAGCCTGGGCCTGACCGGCCGCGAGGTCTTCGACATCGAGGGCCTCGCCGACGGCGTCGCCACCGAGTTCTCGGGCGGCCGGACCGTGAAGGTCAGCGCGCGCGCCGAGGACGGCAAGGTCACGACCTTCGAGGCCACCGTCCGCATCGACACGCCGCAGGAGGTCCAGTACTACCGCCACGGCGGCATCCTGCAGTACGTCCTGCGGCAGCTCCTCGGGACGGTCGGCGAGGCGCGGCCGATGAAGGGCGGCCCCGCGACCGGCGAGGACCCCGACCCGTCGCGCGACGGGGTCGACGAGGGCTCCATCGAGTCGTTCCCGGCCAGCGATCCGCCGGCGCACTGAGCCGCGAGGCCAGGCTCTTCCGAGTGCCAGGGTCCTTCGGGGCCCTGGCATTTTTTTTTGGCCGTCGCCACGGAACTTTCCAGCGACCCGCGCGTCACAGGCGACATCCCACGCCATCCCCCAGTCGGAGGTCGCCATGCTGGTCCGCACGCTCTGCAGCCTTGCCCTCGCCCTGTCCCTCGTCGCCACCGCCGCCGCGCCGGCCGCCGCCTGCGGTCACTCGATGCGCGTCAAGGTCAACCTGGACGACTCCGAGCTGCTCGTCCGCGCCGAGCGCCTCATCGACGGCGACAAGCCGCTCGCCGGGCTGAAGCTCGTGCGCGACTTCTATCAGTCCAAGGGCTTGCGGAACGGCTCTACCATCGAGCGCCGGGCGCGTCGCCTGGCCGCCACCGCCGTGGTCCGCCTCGAGGGCCGCTTCGACCAGCGGGCGCGCCTGCACAAGACGCCCAAGCAGCTCGCCGCCAACCTGGCGTGGGCCGTGACGACGCTGCGGGCCGAGCTCAAGCGCTCGTACGACGATCCCGCCGTCCGCATGGCGCTGGGCGAGGCGCTGTCGCGGCAGGCCGGGTCCGAGAAGGAGGCGCTGGCGCTTCTGCAGGCCCTGCGCGACGGCGAGCTGATGGTCAGCGGCTACGGCTTCGCGGCGCTGGCCCGCCTCGAGGCGGCCCACGGCGACCAGGCGGCGGCCTCGGCGGCGCGCGAGCGCTGCGCTGCGATCGCCGGCGACGCGGCCCGGGCGGTGTGCGGGGCGCCCGCGGGCCAGGGCTGACGCCCGAGGGGAGGCGCGGCCGGTAAGGCTTGCGAGGCGGCGGGGCGTCGGTACACTTCCGGCAACCCGCCGCCCCGAGGAGTCTGGATGCCTGCGCCGCTGGTCGGAATCATCATGGGGAGCATCTCGGACTACGAGACGATGCGGCACGCCGAGGAGGTGCTCGCCGGCCTCGAGGTGCCGCTCGAGGTGGCCGTGGTCAGCGCCCACCGCACCCCCGAGCACATGGTCGAGTACGCCAAGCTCGCCGAGTCGCGCGGCCTCGAGATCATCATCGCGGGCGCCGGCGGGGCCGCCCACCTGCCCGGGATGGTGGCGTCGATGACGCAGCTGCCCGTCCTCGGGGTCCCCGTCCGCTCCAGCACCTTCAGCGGCGTCGACAGCCTGCTGTCCATCGTCCAGATGCCCGGCGGCGTGCCCACGGCGACCTTCGCGGTCGGCGTCGCGGGCGCCGTCAACGCGGGGCTGTTCGCGGCGCGCATGCTCGCGATACGCGACCGGGCGCTGCGGCGACGCCTCGACGCCTATGTCGCCGCGCAGGTCGAGAAGGTCCTGGTGAGCAACGACGACCTCCAGGCCCGGTCGGTCGCCGGACGTGGCGGCGACGCGGGAGCGGAGCGGTGAACGGGACGCGCGCCCAGCGGCGGGTGGGCCTGCTCGGAGGCGGGCAGCTGGGCCTGATGCTGGCCGAGTCGCTGCACGCCCTCGACGCCGAGGTCCACGTCTTCGACCCCGACCCGACCGCGCCGGCGCGCGCGCGGCTGCCCCGCGTCGAGACCCACGGCTGGGCCGATCTCGACGCGCTCGGGCCCTTCATGGACCGCTGCGACGTGGTCACCTACGAGTCCGAGAACGTCCCCAGCCAGCCGTTCCGCGTGCTCGAGCGGCAAGGGCGCCTGCTGCCGTCCATCGAGGTGCTCGAGACCGCGCAGGACCGCATCGTCGAAAAGCAGTTCCTGGCGCGGGCGGGCCTGCCCCACGTCCTGCACGAGGCCGTCACCGCGCGTGAGGACCTGCCCGCCGCCGCCGAACGGATGGGCTACCCGTTCATCCTCAAGACCGCGCGCGGCGGCTACGACGGCAAGGGCCAACACCTCGTGCGCTCGCCCGAGGATCTGGCGACCGTGCTGGCGCACCCGGACACGACGCGCGCCACCTCGGCGGGCTGGGTGCTCGAGGAGGTGCTCGACATCGCGCTCGAGGTCAGCTGCATCGTCGGTCGCTCGGCCGACGGCGACGTCATCGCCTTCCCGCTGCTCGAGAACGCGCACAGCGAGCACGTCCTGGACGTGACGGTCATCCCGGCCCGCGTGCCCGAGGCCGTGAGCGCGGCCCTGCGGGATCAGGCGCTGCGCGCGGCCCGCGCCCTGGAGCTGGTGGGGCTGCTGACGGTCGAGTTCTTCCTGACGCGGACGCCCGCCCGCGGCCCGGGGCTGACGGTCGACGGCCTGACCCTGTTCGTCAACGAGCTGGCGCCGCGCCCGCACAACTCGGGCCACGTGACGCGCCGCGCCTGCACCTTCAGCCAGTTCGACGCGCTGGCCCGCATCCTGGTGGGGCTGCCGCTCACCGAGCCGCGGCTGCTCGGGCCGGGCACCTTCTGCATGGGCAACCTGCTGGGCGACGTCTGGCTGGCGCAAGATCGCCGGGTCCTGGACCTGTCGGCCTGGCGGCACCACCCCGCGGTGGTCGAGGTCTACCTGTACGGCAAGGAGCAGCCGCAGGCGCGGCGCAAGATGGGCCACTTCCTGACCTACGCCCCCGACGCCGACCAGGCCATCGCCGCCGCCGCCGCCTTCCGCGCCGACCTCGAGGCCACGCGCGCCTGAGGCGGCCGCCCGGGCTCAGCCCCCCTCGAAGGCCGCGCGGGTCACGCGGTGGCGGTAGCGGAACAACAGCGCCAGCTGCGGCCACAGCGCGGCGGGCGCCAGCGCACGCCCCAGCGCGCCGCCGGGCGGGACGATCTCGATGTGGTCCTCGAGCAGGCACGCGTCGGGGCCCTCGCGCATGAAGCGGTGCGTGTGCACCCACGCGCGGAAGGGGCCCTCGATCTGCACGTCCCGGAACTGGCGCCCGGCCTGGTAGTCGCGGTGCTCGGCCACCCAGGTCACCGACAGCGGGCCGACCCCCATGCGCAGCACGGCGCGAGCGCCGTCGCGCAGGCTGGGCGGCGGCTGGAGCACGCGCACGGGCGCCCAGGGCGGAGTCAGCTCGGCCAGGACCTCGGGGCGCTCGTGCCAGGCGAAGACCGCCTCGGGCGACGCTGGGATGACCGACCGCCACACGAAGACCCAGGGGCGCCCGCTCATCCCAGCTTCCGCTCGTCGAGCTCGGCCATGGCGCGCCCGAACAGCCGGACGCCCATGCGCTCGAGCGCCTCGGTGAAGCGCTGGCTGACCGACTTGCGGATGCGGTAGCGGACGTGGAAGACGTCCGCCTCGTCGAACCGCGCGACCAGCCAGTCGTCGCTGGTCGCGAGCTCGTCCACCAGCCCCAGCGACAGGGCCTGAGCGCCGTACCAGTGCTCGCCCGTCGCGACGCGCGCGACGTCCAGCTCGGGCCGGTAGCGGCCGACCCAGTCCTTGAACAGGGCGTGGGTCTCGTCCAGATCCTGCTGGAACTTGGCGCGGCCCTTGTCGGTGTTCTCGCCGAAGACCGTGAGCGTCCGCTTGTGCTCGCCCGCGGTCAGCTGCTCGACGTCCACCTCGTGGCGCTTGAGCAGCCGATGCACGTTCGGGACCGTCGCGACGACCCCGATGGAGCCGATGACGGCGAAGGGCGCCGCCACGATGCGGTCGGCCACCGCGGCCATCATGTAGCCGCCGCTGGCCGCGACCTTGTCGACCACCGCGGTCACCGGCACCTGCCGCTCGCGCAGGCGCACCAGCTGCGACGCCGCCAGGCCGTAGGCGTGCACCAGCCCGCCCAGGCTGAACAGGCGCAGCATCACCTCGTCGCCGGGCCGGGCCGTCGACAGGACCGCCGTCACCTCCCGGCGCAGCGACTCGACCTGGCTCGCCTTGACGTCGCCCTCGAAGGTCAGGACGAAGACGCGCTTGCGGCCGTCGCGATCCCGCTCGCCGGCCTCGGCGGCCCGTGCGGCCTTGCGCTCCTTGCGCAGGGCGCGACGCGACAGCGGCGGCCCCAGGGCGCGGCGCATCGTGTCGCGCAGGCGCCGGTAGCGACGGTTCAGGTTGGTCACGGTCAGCTGCCCGGGCTCCCGGGAGCCCCGGCCGCGGCCGCTGGCGCGCGCGATGCCGCCGACGACGAACAGGATGGCCGCCACGACGGTGACCGCCTTGGCGAGGAACAGGCCGTACTCGTAGAGGAACTGCATGGAGCGGCGCGCCTCCGGGCGCGGGGCGGTGCGGGATCGTCGGGGGGTGGGCGGCCAGCATGCGGTGGGGCGGTCCGAGACGCCAGAACACGGCCCGTGCCTAGGGTTTCGGGGTCAACCGAGGCCCAGGAGGCATCATGGAAGGTTACCGCGACCGTTACCTGGCTGGCGGCGAGGGCCGCGCCGTGACCCACACCCGCGACCGCAAGTCCATCGTGATCGGCTCGCTGTGGATGGTGGGCCTGTCGCTGCTCTTGTTCTTCCTGCCGCTCATCAACGGCTTCGTCGGGGGCCTCGTCGGCGGCTACAAGGTCGGCGGCGTCGGCCGCGCGCTGATGGCGGCCATCCTGCCGGCCATCGTCGTCGCGGCGGGCCTGTGGATCCTGCTCGCCGTCCTCGACGCCCCGCTCATCGGGCTGGTCGCCGGCGCGACGCTCGGCCTGCTGGTCCTGCTGAGCGACCTCGGGCTGTTCCTGGGCGCCGGCATCGGCGGAGCCATGAACAAGGCGCCCTGAGGCGGCGCCGATCGGCGTGAGCGGCGTGGCACCGGCCCCGAGCGCCGGCCAGGCCGCCGCGCGCCGAGGTCATTGCTTTCCAAGGGGCGGGGCTTAGCATCCAGAGCTGCTGCTGCTGCTCCTGCTCGAGGGCACCGGGAGCGGCAGTCCATGGCTGCATGGCGGAGGAACCCTCGTCACCTCCGCCGGGCGCGTGCGCGCGCCTGTCTGAGGTCATTCACTCCATGTCCGACCCGAAGAAGACGTCCGTCACTCCGACGCCCGACCCCCGCTCCGATGGGCCCGCGCCCGGCGACCCGGGGCCGCCGTCCCAGGACGCGTTCAAGTACGCGCTGCTCTACTTCGTGCTGCCGCTGGCGGCCCTGCTGGGCATCTACGCAGCGACCAGCTGACGCGCCGCGTCGGCCGAAGAGGCGCCGGATGACCCCACCGCGAGGCAGGGTCACCCGGCGCCTTCGTCGTTTCGAACCCCTTGTGACCGCTCCCCCGGCTCCGTAGGATGCCCGACCGCGCGATCGCCGCGCCCGACGGCACCCACGCCCACGCCCGGAGAGGTCCCATGCGCCTCGTCAGCCTCCTCGCCCTGGGGCTCGCCCTGCCCGCGCTCCCCTTCGCCGCCTGTGGCGACAGCACCAGCGGCGGCACCAAGTCGCTCATCGACACCGACGCCGTCAGCGGCGACGTCCCCCACGGCGACACGACGAACCCGGACGCCGTGGGCCCCACTGCGGTCGCCCTCGAGACGGTCGTCTCCGCCGCGCAGGTCACCGCCGGGGCCTCGGTCACCGTCACCTGCTCGGCCGTCGACGCGGACGGCGCCTCGGTGCCGGTCAGCCAGGTCCCGGGCCTGACCGGGTTCGAGGTCGTGGCCCTGCCGTCGGCCGGCGTCACCGTCGACGGCCTCGACGTCACCCCGACCGTGGCCGGCTCCGTCGAACTGGCCTGCGAGGGCCAGGGAGCCGATCTCGTCGACCCCACGCCGGCGACCGTGACCGTCGTCGCCGGCGCCCCGGCCAAGACCCTCGCGTCGCTCACCCCGCCGACCGTCACGGCCGGCGAGTCGGTCGCCGCCGCCTGCGAGGTCCAGGACGCCTACGGCAACGTCATCGCCGACGCGACGCCGACCTTCGCGATGGCGCCCGCCGACGGCGGCGACGCCAGCGCCCTGCCCGCCACGCCGACCACGGCCGGCAGCTTCCACGTCACCTGCGCCGTCGCGGGCGCCGAGGCGCTCGAGCAGGTCCCGGCGACGCTGACCGTCGAGCCCGCGGCCGCCGTCTCGCTGACCCTGTCGGCCACGCCCGACCAGAAGGCCTACCTGCTGGGCCAGGCCATCACCCTGGTCGGCCAGGGCGAGGACGTGTACGGCAACACCTTCCCGGTGGCCCTCGGCGAGCCGACGGTCACCCCCGACGGCCACCACGAGCTGCTCGCCAACGGCAAGCTGCGCTTCAACCTCGAGGGCAAGTACGTCGCCGAGGCCGCCGCCCAGGACGACCCCGCGCTGACCGCGTCACTGCCGCTGGTGGTCGACCAGACCCCGCCCACGCTGACCCTGCTCACGCCCGACCGCGGCCTGGCGACGACCGACGCGGCGGTCACCGTGACGGGGACCGTGGTCGACAACCTGGGCGAGATCGCCTCGCTCACCCTGGGCGACACCGAGATCCCGGTGGCCGCCGACGGCTCGTTCACGGTCGAGGCCCCGCTCGCCTACGGCATCAACGTGCTCGAGCTCGTCGCCACCGACCCCTACGACCTCACCTCGAACGCGACCCGGTCGGTCCTCGCCTCGTCGACCTTCAACGCGCCCGCCCCGGCCGGCCTCGACAAGGCGGTGGTCCTGGTCCTCGCCCCCGAGACCATCGACGACGGGGTGCAGGACCTGACGCAGCCCGACGACCTCGCCAGCATCGTCGCCCTGATGCTCCAGCAGATGGACTTCGCGGCCTTCCTGCCCGACCCGCTCGTCGGCTTCTCGTGCCTGGGCGGCGACTGCGAGATCCGAGTGTCCCAGGTCACCTACGACACGCCCGTGGTGACGATGAAGCTCATCTCGAACGCCATCCGGCTCGAGGTGTCGCTGCCCAACCTGGCCGGCACCATCCAGCTCGAGGTGCCGTGCGACTCGTTCCTGTGCCCCAGCGATCCCATCGTGATGCCCGGCACCTTCGGGGCCCAGACGGTCATCCTGTCCACCGAGATCAAGGTGACCCTGGCGGCGGACGGCACGCCCGAGCTGGCCGCCGAGAACACCGACGTCGAGGTCGACGGCCTGTCGGTCACCATAGCCAACACCCTGGCCTCCATCCCGGTCATCGGCCCGGCGACGCAGGGCGTCATCGACAGCGTGGTCGGCTGGATGGAGCCCGGCCTGGTCACCGCCCTCGAGGTCGCCGTCCCGCTCATCGTCGAGGACCAGGTCGCCGGCGCGCTCGGCGGCGTGCTCGAGGCCCTCGACATCGAGCAGGAGCTCGAGATCCCGGCGGTCGTCGACGGCGCCTCGCCCAACACGCTCCAGATCACCACGGCCATGACGGCCATCGACATCAACCCGCAGTTCATGCGCCTCGAGCTGGCGGCGGGCGCCCTCAGCGTCTCGACGCCGCCCGAGGGCTTCGACCCGGTCCACGTCGCCACCGGGTCGCTCGGCTACCTCGGCTGCGGGCCCATGGGCGCCGTCACGGCCCCGCCGACCGACCGCATCGCCGCGGGCCTCCAGGACGATCTGGTCAACCAGCTGCTGCTGGCCGTGTACGCCGGCGGCACCCTGGCCATCGCCATGGACGCCGAGCAGGCGGCGTCGCTGGATCTGAGCCAGTACGGCATCGATCTGAAGTCGCTGACCACGACGCCGCTGCTGCCGCCGGTCCTGAACTCGTGCGGCCGCGACGACGCGGGCGTCCTGCAGATGGGCGACTTCTGGGTCGACGTCGAGCTGACCCTGCTCGGCACCGAGTCGCACATCGGGCTGTGGGTCCACCTCGAGGCGCCCTTCGCGCTCGAGGCGACCAAGGACGAAGAGGGCGCCACGGCCCTGGGCCTGTCCCTGGGCGACATCGCGCTGGGCGCCGACGTCGTGACCAACACGGGCACCTTCGAGGGCGACGACGCCGCCCTGGTCGCGCTGCTGCAGGACGCGCTGCTTCCGATGGCGCTCGAGTCGCTGACCGACGGCAGCCTCGCCTTCACGCTGCCGGCCTTCGACCTCGCCTCGCTCGACGAGAACATCCCCGAGGGCACGGTCATCGGCGTCGGCGTGAACGCCATCGTGCGCAACCAGGGCTACCTGCAGGTCGACGGGCAGCTCGAGTAGCGCGCCGCCGGCCGGCCGGGTGCCTTGGCCCTCCCCTCGCCGTCCATAGGGTTGTCCCGTGGACCCAAGGACGAGGGGAGAGCCATGAAGTACAAGGACTTCGTGGGCCAGGTGCAGCGCCGGGCCCAGATCGACTCGGCCCGCGACGCCGAGCGCGCCATCCAGGCGACGCTCGAGGCGCTCTCGGACGCGCTGTTCGACGGCGACACCGAGGACCTCGCGCGGCAGCTGCCGGCCGAGCTGGCCGAGTGCCTGCGGCAGCCGGATCCCCGCCAGCGGGCCCGGGCGCGGCGCGGCCCCGACACGCGCGACCGCACCGGCAGCGAGCCCGTGCCGCGCGACCGCGGCTCGCTCGACCAGACGGGCCTCGAGCGCCGGCGCGACGTGCTGCTCGACGCCGAGCGGCCCGAGGGGGTCGGCCACCGCGAGGGCATGAACCAAGACATCACGCGTCGCACCGCCGGCCCCTCCCAGCTCGCCGAGGCGCCGCCGAGCGACAACGAGATCAGCGCGCACGTGGGGGATCGCCAGGTCGGCCTGCCTGGCCCCGACGAGGTCGGCGCGCAGCCGACGGAGCTGCAGGAGCCCGAGGGGCTGCCGCGCATGGTCCACCACGTGGCCGAGCGCGAGGGGACGAACGAGACGCAGGCCCGGGCGCACGTCAAGGCGGTCTTCCAAGTGCTCACGCGGGCGGTCGACGAGCGCGAGCTGAGCGATCTGCGCGACCACCTGCCGCCCGACATCGCGCGGCTGTTCGAGGAGGGCGGCCCCGACCTGCCCCGCGCCTGACGGAGCCCCCCGCGCCGACCGGCCGGGCCCACGCGGCGGGGGCGTCGCGTCGCGCCCGGTTCGGGGACTCGCGCCCCGGGCTTTGTTATAGGTCCGGGCATCCCTGCACCGCCCCGACGAACGGAAGGTGAGCCGATGACCACGGCGGCGTCACGCGGGTCCGCGCCCGGCCTGCCGACCCTGCACACGCGCGCGAGCGGCGTGCTCCTGCACCTGACGAGCCTGCCGGGGCCCTTCGGCTCGGGGGACCTCGGGGGTGCGGCGCGCGCCTTCATCGAGTTCCTCCGCGCCGCCGACCAGCGCTGGTGGCAGATGCTGCCGGTCGGGCCGGCGGGCTACGGCAACTCGCCCTACTCGGCCCTGTCGGCCTTCGCCGGCGACCCGCTGCTGGTCAGCCCCGAGGGGCTGGTCCGCGACGGCTGGCTCGAGCGGCAGGCGCTCGAGCGGGCGCCCGCCTTCCCGTCTGGACGGGTCGACTACCCGGCGGCGCGGCGCTTTCGCGAGGGGCTCTTGCGTCAGGCCTTCGCCGCCTTCGAGGCGCGGGCCGACGCGGCGGCGCGGGCCGAGCACGAGCGCTTCGTGGCCGAGCAGGCCGGCTGGCTCGACGACTTCACGCTGTTCGTCGCGCTCAAGGAGGCGCACCGGCAGGTCCAGTGGACGCGCTGGGAGCCCGAGGTGCGCGATCGCCAGGCGGAGGCGCTGGCCCGGGCCAGGCGCGAGCTGCGCGGCGAGATCGCCTTCCACGGGTTCGTCCAGTGGCAGTTCGCGCGCCAGTGGGCCGCGCTGCGGCGCGACTGCGAGGGGCTGGGCGTGGCCCTCGTGGGCGACGTGCCGATCTTCGTCGCCCACGACAGCGCCGACGTGTGGGCGCGGCGCGAGCTGTTCCAGCTCGACGCGGCCGGCGAGCCGACGGTCGTGGCCGGCGTGCCGCCCGACTACTTCAGCGCGACCGGGCAGCGCTGGGGCAACCCGCTGTACCGCTGGACGGCGATGGCCGAGCGCGGCTTCGCGTGGTGGATCGACCGGCTGCGGGTGACGCTCGAGCGCTTCCACGCGGTGCGCCTAGACCACTTCATCGGCTTTCAGCGCTACTGGGAGATCCCCGCCAACGAACCCACGGCCGAGCACGGCGTGTGGGAGCCCGGGCCCGGCGCCGCCCTGTTCGACGCCGTGCGCGACGCCCTGGGCGAGCTGCCGCTCATCGCCGAGGACCTGGGCGCCGTCACCCCCGAGGTCAAGGCGCTGCGCGACCGCTTCGGGCTGCCGGGGCTGCGCATCCTGCAGTTCGCCTTCGGCGACGACCCCTCGGCCCCCGACTTCAAGCCCCACAACTACCCGCGCCGGACCGTGGTCTACACGGGCACCCACGACAACGACACCACGGTCGGCTGGTTCACCGACCCCGGCGGCGGCGACAGCGTCCGCACCCCCGCGCAGACCGAGCTCGAGCGCCGCTTCGCCATGGCCTACCTGCCCAGCGACGGGGCCGAGATCCACTGGGACATGATCCGCGCCGCCTCCGCGTCGGTCGCCGACGTGTCGATCTTCCCGGCCCAGGACCTGCTCGGGCTCGGCGCCGAGGCGCGCATGAACCGCCCGGGCCAGCCGTCCGGCAACTGGGAGTGGCGGCTGTGGCCCGGCGCCCTGACGCCCGAGCTGGCCGCCCGCCTCCGCCACCTGACCCGCCTGTACGACCGAGGAACGGACGCCGCCGCGTCCGGCGCCGCGGACGCGACCCCACCTCGAGGCCCCCGCCCATGAGCCCGTCCATGCGCCCGTCCATGCGATCGATGCCCCTGCGCAAGCGCCCCGTCCGCGCCGTCGGCCTGTCGGACGATCCGACCTGGTACAAGGACGCCATCCTCTACGAGCTGCGCGTCCGCTCGTTCATGGACGGCAACGGCGACGGCGTCGGCGACTTCGTCGGCCTGACGAGCAAGCTCGACTACCTGCAGGACCTCGGCGTGACGGCCCTGTGGCTCCTGCCGTTCTACCCGTCGCCCGGGCGCGACGACGGCTACGACATCGGCGAGTACACCGACGTCCACCCGGAGCTGGGGACCCTGGACGAGTTCAAGGAGTTCCTCGACGAGGCCCACCGCCGCGGGCTGCGCGTCATCACCGAGCTGGTCATCAACCACACCTCGGACCAGCACGCGTGGTTCCAGCGCGCCCGCCGCGCCCCGCCCGGCTCGCCCGAGCGCGACTTCTACGTCTGGAGCGACACGCCCGAGCGCTACAAGGACACGCGCATCATCTTCAAAGACTTCGAGCCGTCGAACTGGTCGTGGGACCCGGTGGCCAAGGCCTACTTCTGGCATCGCTTCTACGCCCACCAGCCCGACCTCAACTTCGACAACCCCGCCGTGCACGAGGCCGTCCTGTCGGTCCTCGACTTCTGGCTCGACATGGGGGTCGACGGGCTGCGCCTCGACGCGGTGCCCTACCTGTACGAGCGCGAGGGCACCAACTGCGAGAACCTGCCCGAGACGCACGCCTTCCTGAAGGAGCTGCGCGCCCACGTCGACGCGCGGCACCCCAACCGCATGCTGCTCGCGGAAGCCAACCAGTGGCCCGAGGACGCCGCCGCCTACTTCGGCGACGGCGACGAGTGCCACATGAACTTCCACTTCCCGATCATGCCGCGCCTGTTCATGTCGATTCACATGGAGGACCGCTTCCCCATCATCGACATCCTCGAGCAGACGCCCGCCCTCGACGACCGCTCTCAGTGGGCCCTCTTTCTACGCAACCACGACGAGCTGACCCTCGAGATGGTGACCGAAGAGGAGCGCGACTACATGTGGCGCGCCTTCGCCCACGACCCGACCATGCGCATCAACCTGGGCATCCGCCGGCGCCTCGCGCCCCTGGTCGGCAACAACCGGCGCAACATCGAGCTGATGAACGGCCTGCTCTTCTCGATGCCCGGGACGCCGGTCCTGTACTACGGCGACGAGATCGGCATGGGCGACAACGTCTACCTGGGCGACCGCAACGGGGTCCGGACGCCCATGCAGTGGAGCGCCGACCGCAACGCGGGGTTCTCGCGCGCCAACCCGCAGAAGCTCATCCTGCCGGTCATCATCGACCCCGAGTACCACTTCGAGTCGGTCAACGTCGAGGCGCAGCAGAACAACACCAACTCGCTCCTGTGGTGGACCAAGCGCCTCATCGCCCTGCGCAAGCGCTTCCGCGCCTTCGGCCGCGGCTCCATCGCGTTCCTCAGCCCCGACAACCCCCGGGTGCTGGCCTTCATCCGAGAGCACGAGGACGAGCGCATCCTGGTCGTCGCGAACCTGTCGCGCCACGTGCAGTACGTCGAGCTGGATCTGTCCGAGTACGAGGGCATGACCCCCATCGAGCTGTTCGGACGCAGCACCTTCCCGCGCATCGGCGAGCTGCCGTACCTGCTGACCTTGGGCGGCCACGCCTTCTACTGGTTCTCGCTCGAGGCGCCCGAGTCGGCCGAGGACGAGGCCCGCGCGGCCGCCTACGAGCCGCCGCACCTGACCATCCGCGGGCCGTGGGAGACGCTGCTGACGGGCGAGGCGCAAAAGGCCCTCGAGGACGTGCTGCCGGCCTTCATCGCGTCGCGCCGGTGGTTCCCCGACCCGTGGCGCGAGATCACGCGCGCCACGCTGACCGACGTCGTGCCGCTGCGGAGCGCCGAGGGGGGGACGCCGGTGAGCGTCGCCGTGGTCGAGGTCGAGCCCCACCTGCACGAGCCCGAGACCTACATCCTGCCGCTGGCCTTCGCGGTCGGCGAGGCGGCGCGCGAGGTGCATGCGCGCGCCGGCGGGGGCGTCGTGGCGGACGTGACCTACCTCGCACGCGACGGCGGGCCGATGTCCGGCTGCCTGTACGACGTCCTGGCGGACCCGCCCTCGGCCAAGGCGCTGTTCGACGCGATGGCCTCGGGCGCGACGTCACGCGGCCTGCGCGGCGAGATCCTGGCGTCGGCGCTGGTGCCGCTGCCCGGCCCTGCCGAGCCGCTCGAGGCCCGCTTCATCCGCGGCGAGCACGTCAGCCCCGCCGTGGTCGTCGACGAGCGCTGGGTGCTCAAGGTCTTCCGCCGCGTCGCCGAGGGGCTCGGGCCCGAGATCGAGGTGGGCCGCTTCCTGGCCGCCAAGGGCGACGAGGCCCCGACCGCGCGGTTGGCGGGAGCCCTCGAGTACCGGACGCGGCGCAACGAGGCGCCGACCTCGCTGGCGGTGCTCCACACCTTCTCGCCCCACGAGTCGAACGCGCGGCTACACGCCCTGGGCGAGCTCGAGCGCTACTTCGAGCGGGCCCTGACCCTGTCGGCCGACGCGCCGCGAGCCGCCAGCCGCGGCACGCTGGTCGAGCGGGCGCGGATCCAGCCGCCGGCCGAGGTCCAGGACCTCATCGGGTCGTACCTGGACGTGGCCGATCTCCTGGGCCGCCGCACCGCCGAGCTGCACCACGCCCTGTGCGCCCCCGACACGCCGGCCTTCGCACCCGAGCCCTTCTCCAGCTTCGACCAACGCTCGGTCTACCAGAGCATGCGCAACCTGGCCGGCACGGTGCTGCGCTCGCTCAAGCAGCGCGTCCGCGGGCTGCCCGAGCCGGCGGCCGAGCTGGCCGGACGGGTGCTCGCGGCGCGGGACGCGCTCTACGAGCGGTTCTCGCCGCTGCTCGATCGCCGCATGACCTCGGCGCGCACGCGCTTCCACGGCGATCTGCACCTCGAGAAGCTCCTGTACACGGGCCGCGACTTCGTCGTCATCGACTTCGAGGGCGACCGCTCCCGGCCGGGCACCGATCGCCGGCGCAAGCGCTCGCCCCTGCGCGACGCGGCCAGCATGATCCGCTCGTTCCACGACGCCGCCTACTCGGCGCTGCTCGACGAGTCGGTCGTGCGCGACAGCGACCGCGGCGAGGCGGCCGGCTGGGCCGACCTGTGGCTCGACTGGGTCGGCGCCACCTATCTCGGCGCCTGGCTCGCGGCCGCGGGGGACGCGCCGTTCGTCCCCACCGACGAGCGCGAGCTGGCCGTGCTGCTGGACGTCTTCCAGATGGAGCGGCTGCTGCAAGAGATCGGCGGCGGCCTCGAGCGCGAACAGCACCAGCGCCTCGTCATCCCGCTGATGGGCCTGACGCGCCAGCTCGCCTCGTCGTAGCGCCCGACCCAGCCGCGACGCGGCGTCAGTTCACGCAGCCCGAGGTGTCGGGCGCCGTGAAGGTCCCGTCGGTGTCCAGGACGACGCCCAGCGACAGCAGGCCGGCGCTGGTGACGCACCAGGACTCGATGGGCCCAGGCGCCTCGCCGGTCGCCGGGTCGAAGTCGAGCGGCCCGGAGGCGCCCTCGAAGTCCAGCGTCTGGTCCGGGTTGGTCGACAGCTTCTGGGTCATCTCGTTGAAGGCCGACCCGCCGGCCTTCACGGGGTCGCCCTCGGACAGGCGGCCCAGGCCATAGGCCAGCCGCTCGCCGGTGACGGGCCCGCCCAGGTGGGTCGACGCCGCGACCGCGTACCCGACCAGGTACATGGCGTCATAGGCGTGAGCCGCGTACGACACGGGGCCGTCGTCGTCCTTGAACTTCGCCTCGTAGCGGGTCTTGAAGCCCTGGTAGGCCGCCCCGCCCGGGGAGCCGGCGTTGAAGCCCACCACGACGCGCAGCAGGGTCGCCGGCAGCGCCTTCAGATCGTCGCTCTTGAGCCCGTCGCTGAGCAGGAACCGCTTGGCCTTGCCGTCGGCCAGCTCCAGCAGGCGCTTGCCGTCATCGTGCAGGCCGACGATGACCAGGGCGTCGGGCTGGAAGGCTTCGACGTCGGCGACGATGGCCGCCTGGTCGTCCTCGAGGTGGGCCGCCTCGACGCGATAGCTCTGGGTCTCGAAGCCCGCGGCGCAGTCGGGCAGCACGTCGCACAGCTGCTCCTGCAGCCGGTCGCGGAAGCCGTTGCCGTAGGTGTCGTCGCGGTTGGCGACGTAGACGCGCTGAAAGCCCTGGTCGGCGATGTACTGGACCATGGCCGCGCTCTGCGTGGTGTCGCTGGTGGCCGTCCGCCACAGGAGGTTGTCGTCGGCGAGGTGCGTCATCGCCGCGGCCGTGGCCGAGGGGCTGATCATCAGGACCTTGGCGGGGCGCGCGACCTCGGTGAAGGCGGCGATGGTGTTGGCGCTCGAGGCGGCGCCGATGATGGCCGGGACCTCGGCCACGGCGACCAGGTGCTGGGCGGCCGCCTTGGCCCCCTCGACCGTCCCGCCGTCGTCGCAGGCCAGCACGCCGACCCGCTTGCCCAGCAGCCCGCCGTTGTCGTTCATCTCGGACACGGCCAGCTCGACCGCCCGGTCGCGCCCCTGGCCGTTCGGCGTCGCCAAGGGCAACAGCGTACCGAACAGGTGGACCTCGCCGCCCCGGGCCTCGGCCTCTTCGACCCCGTACAGCCGCTGGCAGGGCCCGTCCAGCAGCGGCGCGACCACCGCGTCGGGGCCGGTCTCGGCCTTGCTGTCCTCGGCGGTGACGTCGGCCGACGCGGTGTCATCGACCGCGTCGGCTGACTGCTCGACCACGATCTCGCCGCACCCGAACACGCAAAGGGCGAGCCCCGCGGCTCCCAACCGCTCCAACCACCGGCGCATGGCGTCCTCCCGACCGTGACGAGACGTGTGGCCGGATGGTAGCCGACAGATCGGGGGGCTCGTCAATGCGGGCGGGGTCGCCTCGGGTCGCGGCGCCCCAGCCTCGGACCACGGCCACCGCCACGGCCTCCGCCACGGCCACCGCCACGGCCTCGGACCACGGCCTCCGCCACTGTCCCCTGCGCTCCCAGCCGCGCTGGCCCTTCGAAACACGAAGAGGCGCCGCCCCATCAGGAACGGCGCCTCTTCAGGCTTTGGGCCAGCTGGCGCTAGCGGACGACCAGCGCGAGACGCTCCGCCGACTGGGCCGCAACGTAGCGGTCGTAGTGGTGGAGCACGTCGGCGACGTACTTGCCGGTCTGGCGGAAGGGGATGCCGCCCTTCTTGGCCACGTTGCCGGGGCCGGCGTTGTAGGCGGCGAGGGCCAGGGCCAGGTCGCCATCGTAGCGATCGGCGTACTCACGCAGCAGCTTGGCGCCGCCCTCGACGCACTGGCGGGGGTCGCTGGGATCCTTGACGCCCAGCGAGGGCCAGACGTGGGGCATCAGCTGCATGAGGCCGCGCGCGCCGGCGTGGCTGCGGGCCTTGGGGTCGAAGTTGCTCTCGACGCGGACGACGGCCCGCACGAGGTTCTCGGGGAGGCGGTACTTCTCGGCGGCCGCCTGGATCTCCGCGTCGTACTTGGACAGCTCCTGCCGAGCGTCGCCCTGATCGTCCCCGCTGGCCTCGACCAGCTTGGTCTTGGCCACGCCGCTACGGGCGGCGGCCGAGGACGACAGGAAGATGCGCGTGGTGGGCTCGGCAGGCTTGGCTACGTCCGACAGCACGACGCGTCGGTCACCGGCGCCCGCCACCCATACCTGGTCCTCCGGCGCGACCGCCTGCTGACCGGCTGCCTCGATCGCGGCCGGCTGGAGGCTGGCGATGGGCTGGGCCGCGGGGACCGAGGACAGCGGCTGGGCGAACGCGAAGAACAGAAAGAAGGACTTCATCGAGTCTCCTGGCGTCTGGGGGGCCGCCCCGCGCCCCCCCAGAGAGAGGGGACCGTCGCGGCGGCCGCTTGCACGTGGATGGCTCGAAGCCAAACGTGGTTCGGGTGAGGACACGCTGTGTCCGCAAACGTCCGGCTAGAACCTCGGCGCCTGCCCCACCATTCCGACCAGGAGAAAAAAACTTCAATCGTGACGACAACTTGCAGCCACGCCGCGGCACACCTTCGAAACGCGAAGACCCCCGAGGCGCCAAGGCCTCGGGGGTCCATCGCTGGGCGCGGGCGGCGCCCTCCGGGCTCAGGACTTGTACTTGTTGTCCGGCCAGGTGGGCTTGCCGATGTCGGTGCCCTTGCCGACGTCGGTGCCCTTGTCGGTCACGTTCTCGTCGCGGTCACCGCTCAGCGACTTACCGCCGCCCAGGCCCGGCTTGGACTCCGGGGCCCGACCCCGGCTGGGATCCTCGGAACGCGTGCCCCGCGACGTGCCGACGTTCGTGCCGCCGCCGATGTCGCGGTCGGTGCCCGAGGTCCGGCTGCCCGGGATGGGGACCGAGGGGCCCAGCTTGGAGCCCGGCGTGGTCGAGGTCGACGACGTCCCTCGCGAGCCGGTCGCGCCCGGCGTGGTGCCGCCGCCCGGCGACGAGCCGGTGCCGCCGCCGAGGCTGCCGCCCGAGGTGCCGGACGTGCCGAAGCCGCCGCTCTGGCCGCCGCCGAAGCTGCCGCCCTGGCCGCCGAAGCTGCCGCCCTGGCGCTCGGACGGCTGACGCGAGGACGGCTCGCCCTCACCCTGCAGCCGCTGGTCCAGCGTGTCCCCCACGTCCCGCACGCCCTCACGCAGCCGGCGCTTGGCCGGCTCGAGGGCCTCGCGCTCCTTGCGCGAGATGGGGATGAGCATGCCCAGGACCGAGCCCACGATGAGCGCCACGATCGACAGCATCATGGGGTGCTGGTCCCAACCCTTCCGAGCGCGCATCCGCACCTCGTCCGAGGACGGCATCCGGTCGCGCACGTTGCTGGCGCGCCCCTTGATGTCGTCGAACTTGCTCGAGGCGCGCGACTTCAGCTCGTCCGCCTTGTGCGACAGGCGCTCCTTCGCCTCCCGGCCGCGCTCCTTCATCTCGCGGCCGCGCTCCTTGATCTGCTCCTTGCGGCCGTGGTGCTCGCCGTGCTCGCGCCCCGGGGTCAGGCCCTCGGTCCCGATCGCGCCCAGCGAGCCCTGGGTCGTGCCGGTGCCGTGGCCGCTGGACGTCCCGAGAGAGCCCTGCGACCCGTACCCCGAGCGCTCGATGCCTCCGTAGCCGGCCTCGGCGCCGTAGCCCCCCGACACGCCCGTGCCCGACCCCAGGCCGCTCGTGTCCGAGCCCTGGATGCCCGAGCGCCGGTCCAGCTCGCTGCCGTACCCGCGGTCGGAGATGGAGCCCTGCGGGCTGCCCTGCCAGGCGGGCTCGCTCCAACGGTCGGATCGGCCGTAGCCGACGTCCGCCGAGCCCTGCCACCGCTGGGACGACCGTCCGGTGTCGTCCCACTCGCCATACACGCGCCGATCCAGGTGCTTCTGGCGCTGGCTCCTGGCGAGGATGGCCCCCAGCCCGGCCCCCACGGCGCCGCCCAGGATGGCGAGGGCCAGCGGGCTCGTCGTCGTCCGGGTCTTGATTTCGTTGACCTTGCTCACGGTTGCCTCCTTGGCCCGCTCCCGGATGTAGTTCGGCGAGGCGCGTCGCGACAGCTCCTCGGCGATGAGGCTCAGGCGTTCGCGCGCGTCCTCGATTTCATGGCGTGCATCGTCTCGCTCGCCCATCGTTTGTCCTCCTCGAGTGATTGGATGGACTGGTCCGGCCGGGCCTCCCGGGCCCGCTTGACGCCGCCCCAGGCCATGATCCCGCCGACGACCAGCAAGGCGACGCCCGTGATGAGGGCGGCGAGCCAGCCCGCCATCACGTTCGCCAGGGCCATGACGACCATCGCGACCAGCGTGAAGAAGCCGGCGAGGAGCACCACGCCACCCGCCGCGGCGGTGCCGAGCCCCTTGGCCGCCGTCCTGGCCTGGACCTTCAGGTCCGCCGTGATGAGGTGCGCCTCCTCGCGGAGGAGCCGCTTGGCCTGGTCCAGCCCGTCCCTGACGAGCTCGGACGTGGGGCGATGGGCGATCTCCGCGCGGCTCGGGCCGTGCCCCTCGAGGCCCGCCCCGTGGCCGACCTCCAGGCCGCCCTCGTGTCCGAACGTCTGCGTGCGCCCCTCGAGGTCGCGGCCTCCTCGGCCTCCGATGCCCTGATAATGTTGTCTCTCCACGGGTCACCTCCTCATTCGCGGAGCAGGCGCGCCCCGAGGAAGCCGAGCGCGAAGAACCCGGCCATCGAGAAGCCCGGGTGCGCGCGCATCTCGTGCTGCACCCGCTCGATGAGCTCGTCCGCGGAGCGGCTCTCGAGCATGTCCGAGGCGCTGCGCACCCAGCCCGCCGCCATCGACGACAGCGACTCGATGCGCTCGTCGACCTGCTCCTCGTGGGAAGCCTCCTCGAGGTGCTCGGCGATGGCCCGCAGCCCGCTCGCGATGTCGTGCTTTTTGCTGTCGGCGATGCCCGCGGCCTTGTGCATGGCCGACGAGCCGAGCTTCTTCGCCCGCTCACGCGCCTCGTCCGACAGGTTGTCCTGTCCTCGCTGGGGAGGCGTCTCGAACCCCCCCGAGGACGACTGCCAGCTCGGGTTTCGTTCATCCATGGCCAACCTCCTGTTGCAACTCGGATGACGTCGAGGGGGCGGCGGCGCTCGCGCCCTCGCCGATCGCAGCTATGTATCGAAATCCTATGCACTAATCGCTAAGGCTCCACCCAGCCCGCGCCCCGCGACGGGTCCCCCGGACGCCAGGAATTTGGACGCGCCCGCGTCCTCGCGGCACCCTCGCGCGCGTTCGCCCCATCGCCGGACCCACGGCTCCCGCGAGGCCGCACCGGCCTCGACGGCCCGGGCCCCGCGCTGCCCACGGTGCTGCCATGAGCGTTGCCCTGCCCCACCCCGAGGCCTCTCCCGCCGGCTCGCCCAGCGACCGCCGCCCGAACCCGCTCCGCCGCGAGACCGCGCGCCCCCGCCTCGAGGTCGTCCGGACCTCGGACGAGCTGAGCTCGGTCGTGCTCGTCGAGGCGAGCCCGTCCCCCCACGACGCCGTCATCGCCTCGCTGCGCGAGCACCTGGCGACGCTGGCCACGCGCTACGCCGAGCACGTGGCGGACCTCGAGCGGCGCCTCGACGACAAGCGCGAAGAGGCCGAAGAGGGTTGGCGCATCGCCCAGGCCGCGCAGGCCAGGGCCAAGGCGCTGACCGCCCGCGTGGGGTCGCTGGAGCAGGCCCTGAGCCTGACCCAGTCCACCGTGACGGACCTCGAGGCGCGCAACGCCCGCCTGGCCGAGGCCGCGAGCCTGCCCTGGTGGGCGTTCAAGCGCCGCCGCGAGCTGGTCGAGGGGGCCTGAGCAGACCCGATCGGTCAGCGGTGGCGGTAGACCTTTCCCGAGTCCGAAGGCCGAATCCGTGGCCCGGCTCCGTGGCTGTGTCGGCGCACCGAGCCCTTCCGCCGTGGCCGCGGCTGGCCCGGACGGTCTGGCTTCGAGCGCCCGACCCACCGCGCAGCGAGCTGCGCGACCCACGAGCACGAGCAAGCTCGTGCAGTCCGGAAGCAGCATCCCAGTGAGGGCCACGGCCACGGCCTCGGCCACGGTCCAACGGCCACGGTCCACGGTCATCGCGAAGGCCACGGCCACCGTCACGGCCACCGCCGGCCACGGTCACGGCCACGGTCCACGGCCACGGTCCACGGCCACGGTCCACGGCCACGGTCCACGGCCACGGCCACGGTCTACCCCCGCGGCCGGTCATCGAGGGGGCCTGAGCCCTGTGCGGTTGGTCGAGAGGGCCTGAGCCCCCGGTCGCTCAGCGAGGCGTCCCGCCCCCCTGCCGATTACGGCGCGGCAGGGGCCCCGGGCGCGGCGCCAGGTGTCGGCTGAGCGCCGGGCGCCGGCTGGGTGCCCGCGTCCGGCGACGGCGCCGGGGCCGGCTGCGCATCGGGCGCGGCGCCAGGCGTCGGCTGCGCCCCCGGGACGGCCTCGGGCGGGGCCTCGGGCGCGGCGGGCGCGGCCGGCGGCTCGACGCCCTGGGGCGGCATCGGGACGGCCGGCGCGCTGCCCGGCGGCTGCACCGGCGCGCCGGCGGGCGGACTGGGCACGGTCGGCTGCCCCGCCCGGTCCTGGAGATCGGCCGGCGGGACGCCGCGCAGGGCCAGCTGCCCCTGGCGGGCGTAGTCGATGGCCTGCGCCAGCACGCGCGCGGCCTCCTCGGGGGCGTGGAAGCCCATCGAGTTCTCGGCCTCGATGAAGTCGACGTAGAACTGGGCGCGCCGCTGCATCTCCTGAGCCTGGGCGATGCCCACGGCCGCGGCGCCCGCGGCCCGCGAGCGCTCGAGATCGCCGATGAGCGCGACCAACGCGTCCATGGCGCGGTTGCGCAGGGCGTAGGTGCGGTCCTGGATGGTGTAGACGCGCTCGCGCAGCTCCTCCTCGCTGGCCTTGTGGCAGGTCTGGCAGGCGCGGTTGATGTTGAGCAGCGGGCTGCGGACGTGGTGGTCGCTGAGCTTGAGGGCGCCCTCGCGCTTGTAGGGCATGTGGCAGTCGGCGCAGGTGACGCCCGCGCGCGCGTGGATGCCCTGGTTCCACATCTCGAACTCGGGGTGCTGCGCCTTGAGGACCGGCGCGCCGGTCAGCGCGTGGGTCCAGTCCTTGAACCCCACCTCCTGGTAGTAGGCGTACATGTCATCGACGCGCAGCCCGTTGTGCCACGGGTAGGTGAGGCGCTTCTCACTGCCCTTGAAGTAGTACTCGACGTGGCACTGGCCGCAGACGAAGGCGCGCATCTCCTGGTGGGTCGCCTGGGTGTTCACGTCGTAGTCCGGGTCATTCTTGACCAGGCGGATGGCCTCGATGAAGCCGGGGCGCGTCACGCGCAGCTGCATGGTCTGCGGGTGGTGGCAGTCGATGCAGGCCACCGGGTGCTCGACGTGCTCGACCGCCTGCTGGTAGGGCATCTGGTTGAGGACCTCGAAGCCCTTGATGAGGTCGCCGTCGCCGGCCTTCTTGTAGGCGACGTAGGTCGAGGCGTGGCAGTGCAGGCAGGTCCCCGGCTGCTGCGTCACCCCCTGCCGCTCGGTGAAGACCTGGTCCGAGAGCATGTAGGCGTGGCCGCGCTCCTCGCGGAAGTCGGTCGCGAAGGCGTAGCCGGCCCACATGGTCTTCAGGCGCGGGTCCTCCTCGAGGCGCGACTGCGCGACGATGGAGCGCGGATCGGCGTCGGTCGGGGTCCGCTGGACGGCCTCGCTGCCGCCGTAGCGCGTGCGCTGCTGGTCGACCGTGCGCCGGTAGTCGTCGTACTGCCGCGGGAAGTTCTTGCCCCACACCGCCGGGTCGACCGTCTCGTCGTCCAGCTCGACCACGCGGTAGAAGGGGTTGCGCGCCTCCTGGCGGCGCTCGAAGATGTTCACGAGCAGCATCGCCACCAGGGCCGCGGCCAGCGCGCCCGCCGCGGCGGCCGCGACGAGCATGAAGCGTCGGGATTGCCAAAAGCGCATGGCCTGCTCTCCTAATTGAAGTCTGGGTGGCCTACGGTGCCGTGACAGCGGATGCAGCTCATCCGATCGTCGGGGTCACCCTGGCCCCCGGCCAGGGCGGGGTGCTCGATCATGTCGGTCACGTCGGCGTGACAGCTCCGGCACGTCTGCTCGGTGACGCGCCGGTTGGAGCCGCGGATCTGGATGGGCTCGTGGAAGTCGCCGGTGGTGAAGGCGTACGAGTGCCAGAACCCGTTCTCGGCCTTGACCCAGTACTTGTGGAAGAACGAGTCGTGCGGCGCGTGGCAGTCGTTGCAGACCGCGACCGCGTGGTGGGTCGACTTCTGCCAGCCGTCGTAATAGGGCTGCATGATGTGGCAGTTGGCGCAGGCCGCGGGGTCGTTGGTCAGGTACGAGGCCCCCTCGGCGTAGACGAAGGTGTAGGTCCCGACGCCCACGGCGCTGCCAGCGACCACGGCGACCACCAGGCCGAGCGACACGGTCAGCTTGGTCAAGCGTCTGTTGGGAACCTTGGGCTCGGCCATCGCCTCTCCCTGCACTGCGTGCGCTGCGCCCGCACGGAGCCTGATGCGCCCCGAGCGTCCTCACCGAGATGGAGTCGCCCCGAGGTCTAATCGACTCGGGCAGCGCCAACAAGGGAATAGTCTTCGCCGCGCCGCGGCCGGAACAGCCCTATTCGGCGTCGTGCGGCAAGCTCGAGTGCGGTGAGCGCAGGTACACGAACGGCGTCAGGTGCAGGAAGTTCGACACGCGCGACAGGTAGATGTCCGCGTAGCGCTCGATCTGGCGCGCGGCGTGGCTCTTGTCGTTGCCGGCGCGCATCAGCAGGCCCCAGCGGGCGTTGCTGAGCTGGCTGGAGCGCTGGGCCAGGGGCGCGATGCGGGCGTCGAGGGCGACCAGGGTCTCGCGCAGCTCGGTGAACCTCGCCTCGAGGCGCTCGGCCGGCTCGTCGGGCTGCGGGCCATAGCCGGCGCGCTTGCGCTGCAGCGCGATGCGGACCAGCGACAGCGCGTGCTCGAGCCGGGTCTTGTCGACCATCATCTCCGACAGGCGCCGCTGGTCGTCCTCGAAGCCGCCGATGGCCTCGACCTCGGCCTCGAGCTCGCGCACGACCAGGGCCGTGCGCCAGCGCAGCACGCTCTTGGTGACGTTGACGTCGGCGAAGATGTGGTCGCCGACGTACAGGATCTCGGAGCCGCTGAGGCCGAGCTGGCGCTCGATGATGGCCGCGTCGCCGCCGTGGTAGGTCCGCCCCGGCTCGAGCGGGCCGATGACGGGGCGCAGCAGGCCCTCCTCGTTGACCACCTCGTAGATGGGGTTGCGCTGCGAGAAGAACAGGGGCTTGCGCGCCGAGACGATGCGCAGGTCGAACAGATCGCGCCAGGTCATGCCGTCGGGCAGGAAGCGGTCGAAGGCCCACGTCATCATGGCCGACGTGTAGTGCCACTCGCTGTTGGTGATGAGCAGCAGCTTCTTTCCGGCGGCGCGCTGGTCGAGCAGGGTCAGGGGCAGATCGGGGTCCAGGTCGACGTAGTGCTCGGGGTTCGCGATGATCTCGGCCTTGAGCCGCCCCTCCATGTGGGTCTCGTCGATGTTGCGGCGCACCAGGGCGTACAGGTCGGCGTAGCCGATGGCCTTGGGCAGGCGCCCCTCGTCGAGGAGATCGACCAGCTGCATGTACATGCAGGCTTCGGACAGCGAGAAGAAGGTGTTGAGGAAGACCCAGCGCGGCTCGCGCAGATCGATGACCGTGCGGGCGTACAGCTCGCGGTAGGCCTCGAACTCGAGCGGGCGCGTGCCGTGGGTGGCCGACTTGACGAAGCCGAAGCGGTCGCACTTGACGACGTTGCCCAGCTCGGTGTCGAGGATGAGCCCGCGGATGACCAGGTCGGGATCGAACTCGAGCGCGCCGACCGGCCAGCCCAGCTCGCCCATCTTCTCGCGCAGGTACTCGTAGGCCCGCCGCTCCCACGCCCCCACGTGGTAGTGGATGAGCGTGTAGTCCATGTCGTAGCCGATGGCGCGGATGGCGCGCAGGTTCAGCGTCCGGTTGCAGAAGATGCCGCGGCCGCGCGGGGGCGGCGTCAGCTGCTGCGTCGTCGTGGTCAGGGGCTCGGTAGAGGGCTCGGGTCGGGTCATCGGGGGTCCTGGCGGGGGCGTGCGGGCCGCGTCAGGCGGCCGGAACGGGCAAGCTCGCCCCGAAGCGGGGTCGAGCGCAAGTCTCGTGCCTTCGATCGCCCACGCCGCACGGGCCTGGCACCTGGTCCGACCAGGTCTGGTACCTGCTCCGACCAGGCCTGGCACCTACTCAGACCTGGTCTGGCACCTACTCAGACCTGGTCCGGCACCTACTCAGACCTGGTCTGGCACCTACTCAGAGCTGGTCTGGCACGTACTCAGACCTGGTCTGGCACCAACTCAGACCTGGTCTGGCATCTACTCAGAGCTGGTCTGGCATCTACTCAGAGCTGGTCTGGCACCTACTCAGACCAGGTCCGGTACCTACTCCGCACAGGCCGCGCCCCCACGCCGCAGGTCCGTCAGCGCGGCAGGAAGCCGAGCGCGACGGGCACCTCGGTGCCGCCGGGGACGCTGACGCGCAGGTCGCCGATCGCGGCGAAGAGCTGGGCCGACGGGCCGCCGTCCATCATCAGGGCCCAGGCGCAGCCGAGGCCCCCGTCGGCCTCGGGGGTGCGGAAGATGCGCGCGAGCAGGTTCGACTCGAGCGGCACGGAGCCCGACACGACGACCACCAGCTGCCCGTCCGCCCGGAGGCCGATGGCGGCCCGGCGCGCGGTCTGCGGCTTGAGCGACAGCGCCTCGCCGGCGACCACCATGCGCGGGCCCACCTGGACGGCGGTCGTGACCTTGGCGTCCGGCTCCCACTCGCGGGTGTGCACGAGGCGCGCCTCATGGCCTTTGAACGACAGGACGCCCCAGTCGGCCTTGCGCAGGGGGTTCAGCTGGCGCCCCTCGTCGACCAGCAGCCCCAGCGGGCGGGCGTGCTCGTCGAAGAACGAGGCGTTGACCGCCAGGGCGGCGCCGGCCTCGCGGGCCAGGGCCTCTACGGTGGCGGTGGCGCGGCCGGCCTGCTGGCGGGCGTCCAGCACACGCGGCCGCCAGCGCTTCAGATCGACGCGGAAGGCGTGGAGCTTCCACGGCAACCCGAACAGCGACGGGCTGGCGGACAGCTCGCGGTAGGCCAGCCCGGGCGCGACCTCGCGCCACTGGGCGGCGGCGGCGGCGGGGGCGGCCAGCGTCATCACGACGAGCAGGGTGAGCAGCCAACGGCCAGGGCGCAGAGCGGGCACGGCGTTCCTCGATGGGGTGACGGTCGTCGCCCGTTGTAGCGGAACGCGCCGCGGCGCGCCCGGTCGCGGTCGCCGCGGCCGGGCCGATCGGGCGTCAGTGCCCCGGGTGGGGCGGCTCGAGGCTGAGGTCGGGCGGCGCCTCGCCCGGCGGCTCGGGGGGCGGGACCGGGGCGACCTGGGCGGCGCAGACGTCGTCGGGGGTCCCCGTCTGGCGGTCGGGGCCATCGGAGCACAGCGTGAAGCCCGGCGCTTCGTCGACCAGCGCGTAACGCAGCGGCCGCTTCCAGGCGTCGTCGAGCGGTCCGAAGCCCTCGGCGCGGACCAAGGTCTCGAGATCCGGCGGCAGCTGCCCGGTGCGGCGCCGCGTCAGCTCGAGCGCGTTGGCGACGCCCGTGAGCTGCTGGACCACCAGCGTGCGGTTCGCCTCGTCGACGCGGCCGTCGAACCAGCTCGCGATGACCTCGGCGCCCGCCCCGACCAGGGCCTTGGCGTCCACGTCCGCGCGGGCGGTCAGGGCGACGCCGCCGGGGCCCGGCTCGACCTTGGCGTCCTTCAGGAAGGCCTGGACCATCGCGCCCACCTGGCGCCGCAGCTCGGGCGGCAGACCGGCGCCGGGCGCGGCGGCCTCGCCCTCCCCGGCCGGCGCCTCGCCCTCGGACAGCGCGGCGACCAGCTTGCGCGCGTCGTCCAGCGCCGCGCCCAGGCGCGCGTCGACGTCCTCGCCCTCGGCCCACCCGCGCAGCTCGAGCGGGCTGAGCCGCAGCGACAGCGCACCCTGCCGCAGCCCCAGCGCGGGGCGCTCGGCCGACGCGAAGAGCAGCGGCGCGTCGCGGTCGACCCTCTCCAGCGCGCGCCCGGCGCCGTGGGTCAGGGTCGACGGCGCCTCGGCCGCGTGCACGGCCAGGACGGCCTTGACGCCGCGGATGGTGCCGACCGCGAAGTGGTGCTCGTCGAAGGCCACGCCCGCCATGAACGTCCGGCGCCACCCGGGCCGGCCGCCGACCTCGGCCTGCTGGAAGCCAAAGGCCTGGGCCCGCGCGGCCAGGATCTCGGCCGGCGCCCCACGGGTGCGGAAGACCGCGACCGCGTCGTTGCCGGGCAGCGCTGCGATGGCCACGCCCTCGGTCTGCTTCCAGACCTCGTCGGAGGTCAGCTCGGCCATGCCGTGCCCGGCGCGCGCGGTCGCCTCCTTGAGCCGCCGCAGCGCCTCGTCGGTGAAGACCTCGCCCGGCCGCCCGGCGACGACCAGGGTGGAATCGGCCGGCAGCAGGTGGACGGGGGCGCCGGTCGCGCCCGAGGACGCGCGCAGCCACAGGAGGGCGGCCACGGCCGCCACGAGCAGGGCGGCGATGGCGCCGAGAAGGACCTTGCGATTCATCGACCCTCTGCCTCACCGGTCGCGGTCGCCTGATCCAACAGGTGCCGCTGCCAGAACAGGGCCAGCGCCCCGGTGTAGTAGTCGCGGTTTTTCTTCTTGGAGAAGCCGTGGCCCTCGTCGCGGGCCAGCAGGTACCACACGGGCGCGCCGCGGCCGCGGACGACCCGCACGATCTGCTCGGACTCGCTGGCGGGCACGCGCGGATCGTTGAGCCCCTGCGTGACGAACAGCGGCTTGGTGATGCGGTCGGCCAGGGTCGTCGGGCTGATGGCCTCGAGGAACTTGCGCAGCTTGGGGTCGCGCTCGTCGCCGTACTCGGCGCGGCGAAGGTCCCGGCGGTATTCCTGGGTGCTCTCGAGGAAGGTCACGAAGTTCGAGATGCCGACGATCTCGGCGCCCGCCCGCAGCCGGTCGGGGTAGCGCGCCATCGCGGCGAGGACCATGTAGCCGCCGTAGGAGCCGCCGTAGACGGCGACGCGGCCGGCGTCGAGCTCGGGGCGGGTCTTCACCCAGTCGAGCAGCGCCCCGATGTCCTTGACCGAGTCCTCGCGCTTCATCCCGTTGTCGAGCAGCAGGTAGTCCTTGCCGTAGCCGGACGAGCCGCGGACGTTGGGCGCGACGACGGCGACGCCCAGCTCGCGCACCCACGACTGCACGACCGACGAGAACCACGGGCGGATCTGCGACTCGGGGCCGCCGTGGATCATCACGACCAGCGGGAAAGGCCCCGAGCCGGTCGCCGGGCGGTAATAGAAGGCCGGGATGCGGCGCGGCTTGCCGGCGACCTCGTCGAAGGTCGGGAAGTCGACCAGCTCGGGGGCGACGAAGGCCGAGGGGTCGAGGCCGCCGACCTCGCTCTCGGTCCAGCGGGTGAGCGTTCGGCCGTCCGCGGACAGGGTGAAGACGTCGCCCGGGGTGGCGGCGGCGCTGAGGCCGAAGGCCAGGGCGTGGCCGTCGGGGGCGAAGCGCAGGCCGGTCAGGACGCCGGCGGGCAGCTCCGGCAGCGGGTCGGGGAGCGGGCGGAGGGTGGACAGCTGCCACAGGTGCAGGCGCGACAGGCCGCCCTCGTTGACGCTGAAGGCGAGGCGGTCGCCGGCGCGCGAGACGTCCAGGGCCTCGACGTCCCAAGGGATGCGCTGGGTCAGCCGCTGGACCTTGCCGGTGGCGAGATCGACGCGGGCCAGCTCGCGGAACTGGCCGAAGGCGTCGGTGACGAACAGGACGCCGCCGCGGCCGTCGTAGGCGGCGGGGCCGTGAGCGACCTTGGGGGCGACCTTGGCCTTGCCGGCGGGCACCAGCGGGCGGGTCTGGCCGGTGGCGGGGTCGAGCCGGTGCAGGGTGGACTCGTTGATCGAGACATAGTGGCGGACCAGCAGCTCGCGGCCGTCGGGCGCCCAGGCGATGGGCTCCCACATCCCCTGGACCTCGAGCGCGAGGCGCGGCGGCGCGTCGGTCGCCAGATCCAGGACGTAGACGTCGAAGTCGCGGCCGTTGCGGGCGGTGCCGACCCAGGCCAGCCAGCGGCCGTCGGGCGAGGCCCGCTTGCTCATGTGGCGCGAGCGCCCGTCGGTGACGCGCTCGGCGCGGCCGCTGGCCTGGTCGAAGAAGAAGACCTGGTAGTTCTCGGAGCCGCCCTCGTCCTTCGAGAAGAAGAAGCCGTCGCGGCCGGCCCAGGTGGCGGCCAGGATCTCGCGGACGGGCTCGCGCTCGAAGGTCAGCTGGGTGCGGGCGCCCAGCGGGCTGGCGACGCGGTGGGCCTGCTCGGTGTCGCCGAAGCGGGTGGTGATGAGGAGGCCGCCGCGCGGGCTCCAGTCCTGCAGCGAGGCGCTGCGTGTGTTCTGGTACTGCAGCAGGCGCTCGGTCAGGGCGGGCGGCAGGTCGGGCATGCCCGAGGCGAACAGCTCGGGGACCACCTCGCGCGCCTCGGGCGCGGGCGGGGTCCGGGCCTCGCTGCGGGCGAGGGCCTGCGCGGGCAGGGTGAGGGCGATGAGGGCGGCGAGGCTGCGCGTCAGCAGGGTCACGGCGGGCTCCCAGGCGTCGTCGGGTCGGGAGCGCGGACTATCGCGGCGCGCGAGCCGCCCCGTCAATCCACCACCCCCGCGCCGCCGCTCAACCGCGGCCGGCCGCGGCGCATTCCGCCCGACGCGCGGCTCACGGCCCGACGGCGGCCCTCAGGCGCGCATCGGCCAGCCGCACGTCGACCAGCGCGCGGGCCAGCTCGAGGCGGGTCTGGGCGCGCTCGAGCTGCGCCTGGACGAGATCGCGGGCGCTGATGGTGCCCTGCCGGAAGGCGGCGGCGCGCGCGCGGTAGACGGCGTCCGCGGCGGCCAGGCCTTCGCGAGCGGCCTCGGCGGCGGCGCGGGCGCCGACGGCCTCGGCCCGCAGCTGCCCCAGCTCGGTCCGCACCGCGTCCTGCAGGGTGGCCAGCTCGGCGGCGATCTCCTCGGCCTCGGCGCGCCGCGCCTCCGCCTGGGCCGAGGCGGTCGCCGCGTCGTTGGGCGACCAGGACAGGGTCGCGCTGGCGTCCCAGGTCGCCCGCCACTCCTCCTGGGCCGGGATGATGCGCGGGTTGGGGTTGGCCAGGTCCGCCCCGAGCTCGAGCGCCAGCACCGGCCACGCGCCGCCCTGAGCGGCCTCGGCGCGCGCGCGGGCGGCCCGCAGCCCCTCGCGTAGGGCCCGCAGCTCGGCGCGCCCCTGGAGGGCGGCCGCCTCCAGCTCGGCTCGGGGCGTGACGTCGGCCGCGGCGATGGCGGTGAAGTCCTCGCCCGAGGCCAGCGCCTCGTCCGGGTCCATGCCCAGCAGCACCCGCAGGGCCGTGTCCGCCGCATCGGCGCCCGCCGTCGCGCGCGCCAGCGCCAGCCGGGCCAGCGCCAGCTGCACCTCCAGCAGCTCGACCTCGACCCGCGCCAGCACGCCCTCGGCGGCGCGCCGGGCCGCCTCGTCGCGATGGGACCGGACCTCGGCCACCTCGAGCGCGGCCAGCGCCTCGGCGGCCCGCGCGGTGGCCAGCGCGTAGAAGGCCTCCACCGCCGCCAGCCCGACCTCGCGCGACTCGGCGCCCTCGCGGGCGCGCGCCGCCGCCTCCTCGGCCCGCGCGGCCCGCAGCGTCGGCCCGAGGCGCAGCCAGGCGTCCGTCGGGCTCCAGCGCGCCGCCGCCCGCACGACCCGCTGGTTCAAGATGACTGGGAAGCGAAAGCCCGTCTGGGCCAGCTCCCGATCGAGCTGCGCCTCGAGCAGCGCGCGCACGGCCGGGTCCTGCACCTGCGCGACCAGGGCGCGGGTCTCGGCCACGGCGGCCGGGTCGGGCGGCTCGATGAACGAGGGCGACTCGACCTCGCTCAGCCGGGTGTAGGACGCCGTCAGGGTCAGCCTCGGGAGCAGCGCGACCAGCGCCTCCTCGGCCGCCGCGCGCGCCCGCTCGGCCGCCGCCCGCGCCCCCGCCAGGGCCGGCGCCCGCCGCCGGGCCCGCAGCGCCGCCGCGTCCGCGTCGAGGCCGCCCGGCGTCCCGGTGAGCAGGCGCTCGACGGCGGCGGCGGGCGGCTCCGGGGGGAGCGCCTGCTGTCCCGCGGCGGGGCGGGCGGCGCCGAGGGCGGCGGCGCAGACGATGACGGACAGGGCGCGCAAGGGATGGACCACGCGTGGGGGCGGACGGGGGGCGCATCGGGGCGCTCCTACCTTGACCGCGCAGCCCCGGGCGGCCAATGCTCAGGTCCTGTGCGCTCGGGCGAACGGGGCCCCTCCCCTGCCCTCGCGAGCGCCGCCCCGGAAGGCTCCCCCAACCAGACGTCCAGGAACGCGATGACCCGTCGCCGCGTGCTCGTCCTGCTCGCCACCCTGGTGGTCGCGGCCGCCGCCCTGTGGTGGTGGCTGCGTCCGGCCGAGGTCGGTGTGCTCCCGGTGACGCACGGGACCGCCGTCGAGGCGACCTGGGCCAGCGGCACCGTCACGCCGGTCGACGCGGCGGACGTCCGAGCGCTGGTGTCGGGCCCCATCGGCGCGCTGTACGTGCAGGAGGGCGACTTCGTGGCGCCGGGGCAGGTGGTGGCCGAGCTGTACCGGCCCGAGCTGGGGCACGAGGTGGCGGCCCGGCAGGCCGAGCTCGAGGCGGCCGAGGAGCGCCTTCGCAGCTCGCCCCAGGGCGAGCGCCTCGAGGCCGTGCGACAGGCGCTGGCGACACGGCTGGCGCAGGCGCGGCGGGACGCGCGGCGGCTGGCGGCGCTGGTCTCGGACGGGGCGGCAAGTCCCCAGGACGCCGAGCGCGCGCGGGTCGAGGTCCGGTCGCTACAGGCCGAGCTGGAGGCGAACGTGGCCGAGCGCCGCGACCTGACGATCGCGCTGGAGACCGAGGCGCAGCGCACACGCGCGGGGACGCTGGCGACCGCGGCGAGGGCGGACGACCGCTTCGTGCGCGCGCCCATCGGCGGGCAGGTGCTGACGCTGGCGGTCGAGGCCGGCGAGGTGGTCGGCGCCCAGCAGGCGCTGATGCGCGTCGGGTCCACCGAGCGGATGCGGGTGGTGGCCGAGGTGGACGAGGCCGACGTGCCGCGGGTGCACCTGGGGACGCGCGCGCTGGTGCGCCTGTATGCGTTCGAGGACCAGGTGCTCGAGGGGACGGTGGTCCACATCGACCCGGCGGCCGACGCCCGGCGGCGCACCTTCGGGGTCGACGTCGACCTGCGGGCGCCCCCGTTCGGGGTGCGGCCGGGCATGACCTGCGAGGTGAACCTGATCCTGGCCGAGCGGCCGGGCGCCCTGCTGGCGCCGGCGGCGGCGATCCGGGGCGACGTCGATCGCGACGGTGACGAGACGGCCTGGGTGTGGGTGGTCGACGGCGGGCGGCTCGCGCGGCGCGAGGTGACGCTGGGGCTGCGCGACCTGGACTGGGTCGAGGTGCGGCGCGGCCTGGCGCTGGGCGAGCGCGTGGCGGTGACCGTGCCCGAGGACGCCGCCGAGGGCGATCGGGTCGAGGGCGTGCCGGCGCCGACGCCGCCGCGGCCGCTGTCGTCGACGCCCGGGGCGCCGGGGGCGACCGACCCGATGACCGACCGCCCGGAGGCCGCCCCGTGAACGGCCGTCGCCTGTCGCTGTTCATCGCGCTGCGCCAGCTGTGGGAGCGCAAGCTGCTCAACAGCATCGCGGTGGCCGGCGTGTCGCTGGGCGTGCTGGTGCTCATCGGGATGAGCGGCATGATGCAGGGCTTCCAGCTGAAGTTCCTGAGCGAGATCCTGCGCGTGTCGCCCCACGTGACGCTGTTCGACAAGGAGCTGCGCGACCGGCCGCGCATGCTCGAGGCGGTCTACCCGGGGCCGCTCGCCGCCCAGGTGCGCCGCGAGCAACCGACCGACCGCGAGACGCGCATCGAGCGCCCGCGCGACATCATCGCGGCCTTGGAGCGCATGCCCGTCGTCACCGGGGCCTGCCCCACCCTGTCGGGCCAGGCGGTCGTGACCTTCGGCGCCAAGAGCCAGGGCATCGATCTACGCGGCATCGACCCGGCCACGCAGGAGGCCTGCACGCCGCTCGAGCAGTTCGTGGTCGAGGGGCGCTGGCGCGGGCTCGACACCTCGGCCGACGGGGCCGCGCTGGGCCTCGAGCTGGCCGAGGAGCTGGGCGCCCGGCTCGGCGACCGCCTCACCCTGGTCGCCCCCGAGGGCGACACCTACGCGCTGCAGGTCGTCGCCCTGTTCGCGACCGACTTGCCGCAGCTCGACGCCACGCGCGTGTACGTCTCGCTCGCCAACGCCCAGCTCTACCTGGACCGCCCCAACGTCGTCGGCACCCTCGAGGTCCGCCTGGCCGACCCGGAGGCCGCCCCCGAGGTGGCCGCCCGCCTCGAGCGCATGACCGGCTACGACGCCGAGAGCTGGCAGGAGGCCAACGCCAACTTCCTGTCGCTGTTCGAGATGCAGAACATCATCATCCGCCTGGTCATCGGCGCCATCCTCGTCGTCGGCGGCTTCGGCATCCTGGCCATCCAGATCATGATCGTCCTCGAGAAGACGCGCGACATCTCCATCCTGCGCGCCGTCGGCCTCGAGCGGCGCGACATCCTGCGCGTCTTCCTGCTCCAGGGCCTCGTCGTCTCGCTGGTCGGCGCCCTGTTCGGGGCCGTGCTGGGCTGGCGCCTGCTCGAGTTCCTCTCGACCCTCGAGGTCCGCTCCGAGGGGCTCGTCAAGAGCACGACCTTCCTCGTGAACAAGGACCCGATGTACTACGTGTGGGGCGTCACCTTCGCCCTGCTGACCGGCCTCGTCGCCAGCCTGGTCCCCGCCTGGCGCGCCTCGCGCGTCGAGCCGGTCGAGGTGCTGCGAGGGCGCGGCGGATGACGGCGGCCCCCCAGCCCGAGCCCCAGCCCCGCCCCGCCCTCGAGGCGCGCCAGCTGGTCCGCGTCCTGGGCGAGAAGGTGAAGACCGAGGTCCTCCACGGGCTCGATCTCGTCATCGGCCGCGGCGAGTTCGTCGCCATCACCGGCCACAGCGGCTCGGGCAAGAGCACGCTGCTGTACCTGCTCGGGGCCCTCGACCGGCCCACCTCGGGGCAGGTGCTCGTCGACGGCGTCGACATCGACCGGCTCGACGACGACGGCCGCGCCGCGCTGCGCAACCGCAAGCTCGGCTTCGTCTTCCAGTTCCACTTCCTGCTGCCCGAGTTCGACGCCGCCGAGAACGTCATGATCCCCATGCTGCGCGGCGGCCTCGAGCCGGCCCAGGCCCGCCGCCGCGCCGAGGAGGCCCTGGACTTCCTGGACATGAGCGAGTACGCCCGCCGCCGCCCCGACGAGCTGTCGGGCGGGCAGCAGCAGCGCGTCGCCGTCGCCCGCGCCATCGCCTCCGACCCGCTCATCGTCCTGGCCGACGAGCCGACCGGCAACCTCGACAGCGACAGCGGCGAGCGGGTCATCGCCCTGTTCGAGCGCCTGAACCGCGAGCGCGGCATGACCATCGTCATGGTCACCCACGACCTGGCCTTCGCCCGGCGCGCCAGGCGCCACGTCGTCCTCAAGGACGGGCGCGTGGTGTCCTGACCGCCCCCGCGCTACAACGACCGCCCATGGAACCGCTCTCGCTCGACCAGCTGCGCGTCTTCGTCGCCGTCGCCGACGCCGGGGGCTTCGCCGCGGCCGCGCGCGAGCTCCACCGCGCCCAGTCGGCCGTCAGCTACGCCGTCGCCAACCTCGAGCGCCTGCTCGACGTCACCCTCTTCGACCGCTCGCGCCAGCGCGCCACCCTGACCGACGCCGGGCACGCCCTGCTCGCCGAGGCCCGCGTCCTGTGCGCCCAGGCGAGCCGCCTGTCCGCGCTCGCCCGCACCTTCCGCGCCGGCGTCGAGCCCGAGGTCTCCCTGGCCGTGGACGTCGTCTTCCCGACCGACCGCCTGGCCGCCAGCCTCCGCGAGTTCCAGGACCTCTTCCCGGGCGTGCGCCTGGATCTGCGCGTCGAGACGATGTGGACCGTCGCCGAGCTGGTCGCCGAGGGCGCCTGCGTCTCGGGCATCTCCGGCCCGGTCCCGCAGCTCCCCGAGGGGCTGGTGCGCCGCCGCATCCCCGGCTTCCGCATGCTGCCGGTCGCCGCGCCCGACCACCCGCTGAGCGTCTCGCCCGGCCCGTTCCCGCTGGCCGACACCCGCCGCCACATCCAGCTCGTCCTGTCGGACCCCAGCCGCCTCGCGCGCGGCAGCGAGGGCCCCGGCCTCGCCGGCGGGGCCAGCTGGCGCCTGGGCGACCTGCACACCAAGCACGCCCTGCTGCGCGCCGGCCTGGGCTGGGGCTTCATGCCCGACCACCTCATCGAGGCGGATCTCGCCTCGGGCGCCCTCGTCCGCCTGCCGCTGGCCGACGCGGACGACCTGCCGACGCCGCTGTACGTCCTGCACCGCTCCGACGCGCCGCCCGGCCCGGCCGCGCGCTGGCTCATCGACCGTCTCTCGGACCTGCCGCCGCCTTCCCACCAGGCCAGCTGATCGAAACCATCGAACTTTTCGATGGGATTCGCTGAACTTTCGTGGGTTCACGGGTGTTCCAGGCTCGTCCAGAGTGAGCCGTTGCCGGCACCGGCATTGGCCAATGGCCCGTCACGGGCCCACGACATCGGGGCCGCCCACCATCGTCCACGCCGATACCCACCGGGGGATCCGCGCGCGGCGGCCCGAGCGACCTCATCCAGGAGCAACCATGCGCGTTCGTCACGTCCTCCTCGCCGCCGCCCTCGGCTTCACCGGCCTCACCGCCGCCACCGGCTGCGCCAAGAACCCCGCCGACGACAAGCCCAAGGCCCAGGTCGGCGAGGCCGTCGATCCCAAGGCCGCCGAGGGTGACGAGGCGGACAAGCCCGCCGAGGCCCCGACCGGCCAGGTCGACAAGGCCCCCGAGGCCGACAAGGCCGCCGCGGCGACCAAGCTGGCCGTCAGCCCCGACAACAGCGAGATCGCGTTCACCGGCTCGAAGGTCACCGGCAAGCACGACGGCGGCTTCAAGCAGTTCAGCGGCTCGGTCGAGCTGACCGGCGACGACCCGACCACGGCCAAGATCGACCTCACCATCGAGATGGCCTCGGTGTTCACCGACAGCGAGAAGCTGACCGGCCACCTGCAGAGCGACGACTTCTTCTCGGTGCCGACGCACCCGAAGGCGACCTTCCAGTCGACGGCCGTCAAGGCCGGCGGCGAGGGCGGCGCGACGCACACGGTCACGGGCAACCTGACCCTGCGCGGCGTCACCAAGTCGATCACCTTCCCCGCGACCATCGCGGTGGCGGGCGACAAGGTGACCGCCAAGAGCGAGTTCGCCATCAACCGCAAGGACTTCGGCATCAACTACGCCGGCATGCAGGACGACCTCATCCGCGACGAGGTGGTCCTGCGCCTCGATCTCCAGCTCCCGCGCTGAGGCGGCGGGCCGTCCTGGCCGGCGCGTGTGACGGCGCGCGCCGGCCAGGACGGCGACGGGAGGCCAGACCGCCTCAGCCGCCGGCGCCCAGGTCGCCGACCAGCGCCAGCTGACGCCGCAGCGTGTCGCCCTCGCGCTGCCACCAGCCGGGCGTGCCCAGCTGCGGGAAGGTCTCCTGGAAGACGGGATCGCCCTGCCGCCGCGCGGCCCAGACGGCGTAGCGCAGCATCCGCAGCCCCCGCAGCGGCTCGACCAGCCGCAGCCAGCGCGGGTCGAAGTCGCGGAACTGCCGATAGGCCCGCACGACCAGGTCCAGGCGGCGCCGCCCCTCGGCGTCGGGCGCGGGCGCCAGCATCCAGAGGTCCTGCACCGCCGGCCCGACCCGCAGGTCGTCGAAGTCCAGCAGCCGCACGCCGTCGGGCGCCCACAAGAGGTTGCCCAGGTGGCAGTCGCCATGCAGGCGCAGGGTGGGAACGCCCTCGAACAGGGGCTCGACCCGCTTGGTCAGCGCCTGGGCCGCGGGCAGCCAGTGCGAGCGGACCTCGCGCGGCAGCCCCCGGGTGTGGCGCGCCCAGGCCAGCTCGTCGGCGACGAACTCGGCCGGGGTCAGCCGGGGCCGCGCCGGCTCGTCGCGCAGCGCGCCGACCGCGTGCACGCGCGCCATCAGCCGGCCCACGACGCCCAGCTGCTCGTCGGTCAGCTCCTCGTGGCTGCGGCCGCCGACCCGCGGAAACACGGCGAAGGACAGGCCCTCGTGCTGCCCCAGCGTGCCCCCGCCCACCAGCGGCAGCGGCGCCACGACCGGCAGCTCGCGCGCGGCCAGCTCGCCCAGGAAGGTGTGCTCGGCCTCGAGCGCGGCCTGCGACCAGCGCCCCGGGCGGTAGATCTTCAGGACGACCCAGCGCCCCGGCGCCTCGTCCTCGTCTTCATCGCCGCGCGCCTCGCCCTCGAGCTCGACCATGTAGACCCGGTTCTCGAGCGCCCCGAGCGGCAGAAACCGCCCCGTCGCCCGCCCTCCGGCTCGCTCGGCCAGCGCCAGCACGAGCTCCGGCCGCCCCTGCCCGACCGCGAAGAAGCGCTCGGTGCTCCCATCGTCCTTCTGCGCCATCCGCGCAGCATCCCGCGCCGCCCCACGGAGTCAACGCCCAGGCCCGACCGCCTCGAGCCCGGCCGCCGAGGCCGTGGCGGAGACCGGGGCCGTGGCCGTGGCCGTGGCGGAGGCCGTGAGCGTGGCCGTGGCCGTGAGCGTGGCCGTGGCCGTGGCGGAGACCGTGGCCGTGGCCGAGACCGTGGCCGTGGCGGAGACCGTGGCCGTAGCGGAGACCGTGGCCGTGGCCGAGACCGTGGCCGTGGCGGAGGCCGTGAGCGTGGCCGTGGCCGTGGCGGAGGCCGTGAGCGTGGCCGTGGCGGCCGCGGCCCACGCCCGTCAGCGGTCTCCCTTGATCTCGAGCCCCGGTCCCTTGGGCCGTCGCTTGGGCGTCTTCGGGCGCGCCGGCTTGTCGGCCTCGGCCCCGGCCGTCGCGCTGGCCTCGCCGGCCGCCTCGCCCTCGGGCTCGGGCGGGGGCGCCGGCGTCAGCCGCAGGCGCACGACCACCTCGCTGCCCTCGGTGTCGCGCTGCACGACCGTCTCGGTCAGGAACCCTTCCTTGCGCAGCGTGAACCGCGCGCCATCGGCCAGCGCGGAGCGCTCCACCGGGTGCTTGAGCGGCGTCGGGCCCAGCTTGCGCTCGCCCTCGTAGACGTCGGCCCCTTCGGGGGTGGTGTGGAAGACGACCACCAGCGGCCGGGCCTCGGCCTCGGGCGCGGGCGGGTCCGGTTGGGCCGCGATCGCGGCCGTGGGCGGCTCGGGCGCAGCGGTTGGCGCCTCGGCGACCGTCGGCGGCGCCACCTCGGCCGGCGTCGACGGGGTGGCCTCGGCCGCGGGCCGCGTGCTGGCCCAATAGGCCGCCCCGCCGCCCAGCGCCAGCAGCCCCGCGGCGACCAGCGCCCAGGGCGTCCTCCGCGCCGCGGCCGGCGGCGTCACGCGCGACGCGCCCGCGATGCCCGTCGTCGCCTCGTCCGGCTCGCGGGCCTGCGGCGGCGTCCAGGGCGCCGCCGTCCGGTCGGTCTTCGCGTTGGCCAGCGCCTCGAGCAGCGCCTCCATGGAGGGGAAGCGGTCGGCAGGGCTCTTGTGCAGGCACCGCATCACCAGCGCCTCGAGCGAGCCCGGCAGCTCGAGCCCGGGCCGCACGAAGCGGAAGGCCGGCGGCCGCTTGGTCATGTGCCCCAGGATGATGTCGCTGTGATCCTGGCTGCCCTCGGCCCGCACGAAGGGCGGCCGGCCGGTCAGCATCTCGTACATCACGACGCCCAGGGCGTAGACGTCGCTGCGCAGATCGACCGGGGCCCCGACGAACTGCTCGGGCGGCATGTACAGGGGGGTGCCCACGATGGCGCCCTCCTGGGTCACGTCCTCGCCCATGCGGTCGTCGAGGGTCTTGACCAGCCCGAAGTCGACGACCTTGACGTAGTCGGGGTCGCCGCCGCGCGGCACGAGCAACACGTTGCCCGGCTTGAGATCCCGGTGGACCACCCCGGCGGCGTGCGCCTCGGCGAGCGAGCCGGCGATCTGGCGAGCGATGTGCAGGACCCGGTCCACCTCGAGCGGCGCCTCGGCCCGGATGAGGTCGGCCAGCGTGCGCCCGTCGAGGAACTCCATCACGAGGAAGAAGCCGGCGCCGTCCGGCAGCGCGCCGTAGTCGTGGATGGTCACGGTGTTCGGGTGCGCCAGCTTGCTGCTGACGCTGGCCTCACGGAAGAAGCGCTTCTCGTGCCGGGCGAGCGTGTCGGCGTCGCGCTCGCGAGGGGCCAGCACCTTGATGGCGACCGAGCGTCCGAGCGGCTCCTGGGTGCCGCGGTAGACCTGCCCGATGCCGCCGCGCGCGATGGCCGACTCGACCCGGTACTTGCCGTCGAGCAGCCGCCCGACGAGCGGGTCGCGCCCGCCGGCCTCATCGTCCTGGGGGATGTCCTCGGCCATCTGCCCGCCCGCTGCGACGCCCTGGTGGGTGCGCGGTGGCCCGCGCCGGGCGAAGCCTACGACGCCGAAGCGCCGCGAGTCCAATACCGGCGCGCCGCGCGCCGCTTCGGCGCGATCATCGAAGGCACGCCCATTGGTGCGAAGGTCGCGATTTGCTAGCTTGGCGTCACCGGAGGGAGACATGCGGATGACGACGCGCGGGTGGGGGCGGTGGCTGACGTGCGCCATGGGCGCGCTGGGCCTGTTGCTGGCGGTGGGCTGCGGCGGCGACGAGGGCCCGGGGCAGACGGGCGACGACGTCGCGGTCGACACGGTCTCGAAGGACGCGGACGACGCGGGCAAGGGCGACGACGTCGTCAAGGACGTCGCGACGTCCGACACCACGGCCGACCCGGGGACGAGCGATCCCGGCGGAGAGGACACCGAGGGCGACGCGGGCGCCCCGGAGCCCGGCGAGTTCGGCGCGCCCTGCAGCGGCAACCAGGACTGCTACAGCGGCTGGTGTGTCGAGGGCCCCGACGGCTACATCTGCACCAAGACGTGTCAGGCCGACTGCCCCGAGGGCTTCGACTGCAAGTCGGTCCTGGCCGGGCAGGACATCGTCTTTCTGTGCAGCCCGCGCCTCAAGCGCGTCTGCACGCCCTGCACGGCCGACATCCAGTGCCAGGGCGGCAAGTGCCTGACCATCGACGGGGTCGGCCGCTGCGGCTACGCCTGCGCCGACGACGACGAGTGCCCCTCGGGGTACGCGTGCGCGCCGGGCGGCGACGACGGCGGGACGTGGTGCCAGCCGGTCAGCGGCTCGTGTGACTGCACCGAGCAGTTCGATCTGGGGCAGCGCACGTGCTCGGTCTCGAACGAGGTCGGCACCTGCTACGGCGTCGAGACCTGCGACCCGGCGGTGGGCTGGGGCGGGTGCTCGGCCGCCGAGGCGTCGGTCGAGATCTGCGACGGCGTCGACAACGACTGCAACGGCCTCATCGACGACGGGATCGTCGACGGCGAGCCCTGCGTGAACGAGGTCGAGGGCGTCGGCAGCTGCGCGGGCGTGCGGGTGTGCTTCGGCTCGCAGGGTTTCATCTGCCAGGGCCCGGTGCCCGAGGCGGAGGTCTGCGACTTCAAGGACAACGACTGCGACGGGCTGGTCGACGAGGACTTCAAGGACGCCGAGGGCGCCTGGACCCTGCCGGAGCACTGCGGGACCTGCGGCAACGACTGCGCGACGAAGATCGCCAACGGCACGGGCAAGTGCGGCGGGTCGACCGGGACGCCGGTGTGCGTGGTCGACAGCTGCGACGAGGACTACGTCGCCATCAACCAGTTCCAGTGCAGCCTGCCGCCGGACGTGTCGTGCCAGCCGTGCAGCGGCGACGAGGCCTGCTACGGCGGGACCTGCGTCGAGCTGGACGGCCAGAAGGTCTGCGTCAGCCCGTGCGGCAAGGCCAACCAGAGCTGCGGCGAGGGCTACGCCTGCCAGGACGTGGGCGGCGAGGACCGCTGCGTGCCGGTCACGGGCTCGTGCGTGTGCAGCGCGGTCACCCACGGCCAGACGCGGACGTGCAAGATCGGCAACGACGCGGGGACGTGCTTCGGCGAGGAGACGTGCGACGCGGCCGTAGGCTGGCAGGGCTGCACGGCCCAGACGCCGCAGGCCGAGCTGTGCAACGGCGTCGACGACGACTGCAACGGGGCGGTGGACGACGCGGTGACGCCGCCTGCCGAGCCGTGCCAGGTGGCGAACGACGCGGGGACCTGCACGGGGACGTGGTTCTGCAGCGACGGCGGCGAGGGCGTGGGCTGGTGGTGCAGCGCCAAGACGCCCGCCGACGACGTGTGCGACTACCAGGACAACGACTGCGACGGGACGGTCGACGAGGACTTCCGAAGCGGCCCGGGCGGCCCCTACGTGCACGACGAGCACTGCGGCGCCTGCGGCGTCGGCTGCGCGGGCGCCATCCCCAACGCGACCGCGGGCTGCGTGCTCACGGGCGCGACGGCGCGCTGCGAGGTGGCCGAGTGCGACCTGGGCTACTACAAGGCGGGCCCGCTGACCTGCCTGCCGCTGGGCGACAGCCTGTGCACGCCGTGCCAGACCGACGCCAACTGCGCCAACCCGGGCGACCGCTGCCTGGCCCTGGACGGCGGCGCCTACTGCGGCCGCAGCTGCGCCGAGGGCAACCTCTACGGGCTGCCGGCGGGGGACTGCCCCGAGGGCTTCACCTGCGCCGACCTCGGCGACGGCGTGCACCAGTGTCAGCCGGTCACGGGTTCGTGCTCGTGCCTGGGTGACGATGACGTCGGCAAGAGCCGCACCTGCGTCGTGGGCAACGACGCGGGGACCTGCTACGGCCAGGAGACGTGCGGCGCGGCCGGCTGGCAGGGCTGCACGGCCAAAACGCCGGCGGCCGAGGTCTGCGACGGGGTCGACAACGACTGCAACCTGCTGACCGACGACGTGCCGGACCGCGGCGCGGTCTGCAGCATCACCAACGCGGCGGGCACCTGCCCGGGCGTGCTCGACTGCGCCACGGGGCAGGCGGCGCTGACCTGCGTCGGCAAGACCCCGGCGGCCGAGAGCTGCAACTACCTGGACGACGACTGCGACGGGCAGACGGACGAGGGCTTCGCGGGGCTGTTCCAGTCGTGCTCGGCCGGTCAGGGCGCCTGCCAGCGCTTCGGCTTCGTCGAGTGCCTGGCGGACGGGTCGGCGACCCACTGCAACGCCGTGGCGGCCGAGCCGGGCGTCGAGGTCTGCGACGGGGTCGACAACGACTGCGACGGGCTGACCGACGAGGACGTCGCGTGGGCCGGCAAGGGGCAGCCGTGCACGGTCGGCCAGGGCGTGTGCCAGGCCACGGGCGTGTTCCAGTGCAACCCGGCCGACCCGGGCGGCGCGCTGGTGTGCAGCGTGTCGGCCGGGGCGCCGCAGGCCGAGGTCTGCGACGGCCTCGACAACGACTGCGACGGCCAGACCGACGAGGGGGCCGCCTGGGCCGGCAAGGGCACCGTCTGCACGGTCGGCCAGGGCGTGTGCCAGGCCACGGGCGTGTTCCAGTGCAACGCCGCCGACCCGGGCGGGGCGCTGGCGTGCAGCGCGACGGCGGGCACGGCGCAGACCGAAGTGTGCGACGGCCTCGACAACGACTGCGACGGGCAGGTCGACGAGGGCGCGGCCTGGGCCGACAAGGGCAAGGTGTGCACCGTCGGGCTGGGCGTGTGCCAGGCCACGGGCGTCTACCAGTGCAACGCGGGCAACCCGGGCGGGGCGCTGGCGTGCAGCGCGACGGCCGGGACGCCGCAGACCGAGGTCTGCGACGGCCTCGACAACGACTGCGACGGCCAGACCGACGAGGGCGCGGCCTGGGCGAACAAGGGCACCGTCTGCACGGTCGGCCAGGGCGTGTGCCAGGCGACGGGCGTCTACCAGTGCAATGGGGCCAACCCGGGCGGCGCTACGGTGTGCGGCGCGACGGCCGGGACACCGCAGACCGAGGTCTGTGACGCGCTCGACAACGACTGCGACGGGCAGACCGACGAGGGCGCGGCCTGGGCCGACAAGGGCACCGTCTGCACGGTCGGCCAGGGCGTGTGCCAGCGGGCGGGCGTGAAGATCTGCGACGCGTCGAGCCCGGGCGGGGCGACGGTGTGTTCGGTCTCGGCCGGGCCGTCGAGCGCCGAGGTCTGCGACGGGCTCGACAACGACTGCGACGGGCAGACCGACGAGGGCGCGGCCTGGGCCGACAAGGGCACCGTCTGCACGGTCGGCCAGGGCGCCTGCCAGAACAGCGGCGTCAAGGTGTGCAACGCGGGCAACCCGGGCGGGGCGACGGTGTGCAGCGCGACGGCCGGCACGCCGGTGACCGAGCTGTGCAACAACGTCGACGACGACTGCGACGGGCAGACCGACGAGAACTGGCCGGCCAAGGGCACGGTGTGCACGACCGGCACGGGCGCGTGCGAGCGGGCGGGCGTCAACGTGTGCAACGCCGGCGGGACGGGGCTGACGTGCAACGCGACGGCGGGGACGCCGACCACCGAGGTCTGCGATCAGGTCGACAACGACTGCGACGGGGCGATCGACGAGGGCTTCAAGAACGCCTCGACCGGCAAGTACGACTCGCACCAGGCCTGCGGCAACTGCCAGACCAACTGCACGACGATCTTCGCCAAGCCGAACGCCTTCGGGCAGTGCGACGCGACGGGCACGCCGACCTGCGTGATGAAGTGTAACAGCGGCTACTTCGACATGAACGCCGTGCCCGACGACGGGTGCGAGCTGTACCTGGACCCGCTGGCCATCTACGTCTCGGCCACCGACGGCAACGCCGACGACGCGAACGGCTGCGGCCGGGGCCCGGTGGGCACGGGCGCCAACAACCGGCCCTGCAAGACCATCACCAAGGGCATCGCCGAGGCGGTCTCGAGCGGGCGCACCAAGGTGCTGGTCGCCGACGGCCTTTACACCGAGACGGTGACGCTGGCCAACGGCAAGAGCGTCCTGGGCGGCTACCGCTCCGACACGTGGGAGCGGCACCTCGACACGACGCTCGCCACCATCCGCGGCACCGGCGCCAGCGGCTCGCACCGCCAGACGGTGGTCGCCAGCGGCATCACGTCGTCGACGGTGTTCGAGGGCTTCGTGGTCGAGGGCCAGGACAACTCGGTCGCGGGCGGCAACAGCTACGCCATCTACGTCTCGGGGTCGAACGCGAACCTGATCCTGCGCCACAATGTCATCTACGCCGGCAACGGCGGGCGCGGCCAGGACCGCGCGGCGGCGGGCAACGGCCTGGTGGGCGTGGACGGCATCGGGCGCAACAGCCCCGGCGTGACGACCTCGACCTACGACGCGTTCATCGCGACCGGCTCCGGGTATTGCAACGCCAGCAACAACCGCCAGCACGCCAACGGCGGCGCGCGCACCTGCGGGTCGGACGACGTCAGCGGCGGCAACGGCGGCGGCAACCGCTGCACGCCCTCGCCGGGCGCCGAGTACAGCGGCATCGACGGCGTGGCCGGGCAGGCCGGCGCCGGGACGGGCGGCGGCGGCGCTGGCGGCGGCGGCGATGCGGGTGACGACGGCGAGATCGAGGGGTCGACCTGTTACCTGCCCAGCGCGTCGATGACGGGCTCGAGCGGGACCAACGGCGGGCACGGCACCAACGGCGGCGCGGGCGCCGGGTGCACGTCGAACTCGGGCTCGGTCGCGAGCGGTCACTGGTCGGGTGGCGCGGGCTCGGGCGGCGTCGCCGGGCGCAACGGCGGCGGCGGCGGCGGCGGCGGCGGCGGCGGCGGCGGGTACTGCTACAGCTGCGCCGAGGCCAAGGACCGGCTGGGCGGGCACGGCGGCGGCGGCGGCTCGGGCGGCTGCGGCGGCAGCGCCGGCCTGGGCGGGACCGCGGGCGGCGGCAGCTTCGGCGTGTTCGTCACGGGGGGCAGCGCGCCGGCCATCACGAACAACCTCATCTTCCGCGGCAGCGGCGGCGGCGGCGGCAACGGCGGCAACGGCGGGGCCGGCGGCACGGGCGGACGCGGCGGCGACGCGGGCAAGTGCCCGGGCAACTGCTTCTGCTTCAACGACGCCGGCAAGGGCGGCGAGGGCGGCAACGGCGGCCACGGCGGCGGCGGCGGCGGCGGGTGCGGCGGCGTGAGCTACGGCATCTACACGAGCGGCGTCGGATCGCCCACCTACTGCTCGAGCGGCTCCAACAGCATCGCGGGCGGCGCGGGCGGCACGGGCGGGGCCGGCGGCCTGTCGCTGGGCAACCCGGGCTCCGCCGGCGCGAACGGCGCGCTGGGCGCCTGCAGCTTCAACTGACGTCGACTTGGCGGCGGCGGGGTCGCGTGGTAAGGCACGCGACCCCGAACCGCATTCGTTCACGCATCCCGAGGTCGCCCGTGCGTCGCGCGCTCCTGCTCCTGCTGTCCCTGTTCGTCGCCCTGCCCGCCTGTGACGCCGCCGACGAAGGCGCCGCCACCGAGGGCACGCCCGCCCAGGCCGTGCTGCCCGGCAAGGCCGACGACTACCTGTCACCGACCTCGCGCGAGTACCTCCTGTGGGGCCTGGGCGAGCTGACCCTCGACGAGACCTGGGCCGACGCCGACCTCGGGGCCAAGGAGCAGCGCGTCCAGGAGCTGCTCGGCTACCAGCTCAAGGCCTACTCGCACTTCCTCAACGCCTTCGTGACCGACAAGACCAGCAGCGAAGCCACCCACGGCTACGGCGGGTTCTCGGGCCTGGTCCGCGGCACGACCGCCGACTGGGTCTACGAGCCCATCGACGAGGCCGGGCTGCTGTGGACGTTCATCTGGGAGATCGAGATGGGCGGGCCGCGCGATCTGCTCGATCGGCTGCCCATGCAGGTGCGCGGGGACGGCAGCCAGTATTTCGTCCTGCCGCTGCCCAAGCTCACCGAGTCGCAGCTGGTCGCCGGCAGCTACCCGCGCGACTTCGATCCGGCCAAGTACACGGGCGCGATGGACGACCTCGAGGTGCTCATCGACCCCGTGGGCGAGTCCATCGACGCGTGGCCGGCCTACGACCGCCTGTTCGAGGACGGCACGCTCGACGTGATGATCGTCGTCGGCGGCGACTACAACGCCGAGCGCTACGACCTGCGCTCGGCCGAGAGCCACTTCGAGTGGCTCAAGAGCGCCGGGTTCAAGCACTCCGCGAAGGTGTGGACCGACCTGACCCTCGAGTCGGGGCCGTTCACCAGGACCTTGAAGGCGGGCGGCCGCTCGGTGGACGTCGCGATCACGCTGGTGCACCCGGACATCGTGCCCGACGCGCAGCTCGACCAGCTCCGCGCCGCCATCGTGGCCGCCTACCAGCAGATGGACGTGGTCATCTACGACGGCCACGCCGGCCTCGACCCCGACTACTCCGGCGTCGTCTACCACTACAACCCGCGCCGGGCGCTGTCGGCCAACGAGCTGGCCGAGCTCGAGCTGCCCGACAAGTACCAGGTCTACGTCTTCAACGGCTGCAAGACCTACAGCGCCTACCCCGAGGCGGTCTACCAGAACGCCACCAAGTCGACCGCCAACCTCGACGTCATCTCGACGGTCAGCTTCTCGTGGCTCAGCCAGCAGACCTTCACGACGTCGGGCCTGCTCTCTGAGCTGCTGGCGACTCGCTCGGGGACCCACGACCCGCGCACCTGGCTCGAGATCCTCAGCCAGATCAACCGCGCCAACAACTGGAACGTCTACTACGGCGTCCACGGGCTCGACGACAACGCGCACCTCAACCCCTACACCGACACCGCCAGCCTGTGTCAGGCCTGCGCGCGCGACGCCGACTGCCCGGGCGAGGGCAACCGCTGCGTCGGTTTCTCGTGGGGCCGCGTGTGCGGGGCCGAGTGCACCGCCGACGACGGCTGCCCCGACGGCTACGTCTGCGCCGAGATCGCCGAGGGCCACCAGATCACCGGCCGCCAGTGCCTGCCGGCCACCTACACCTGCGACTAGCCTTTCATGTGAGGTGAAGTTGGACGTAGCGCCGCAGGAGGTCGCGGTCTTCGGGCGTCATGCGCACAAAGCGCACGCCGATGTCCCGCGGCGGCCCGGCGTCGGCCCAGACCACCTCGCCGTCTACGTCGACGCTGGCGCTGCCCAGCTCGGGGAAGGTCAGGGTCAGGTACACGGGCGCGCCTACGTCCAGCATCTCGTGCACGCGCAGGCACACGCCGCCCAGGCTCAGGTTGTGGACCTCGTGATCCAGCACGACCTCGCGCGGCGAGCCGAAGTCGACCCGGGCGCGGCAGGTCACGCGCGGGTGACGGCGTTTTTCGACTTCGCTCATGCGGACGGCCTCGTCGCTTCCGGCGGCTCCCAGGACGATACGTGGAGCCCGCTCGGGTTGGCAAACGCAACCGAGGATCCCCACGCCACCACCAAGGCGGACGCGGCCGAGCCCCGCCTGCTGGCGATCGACCTGGGGCTGCGCACCGGCCTGGCCCTGTTCGGGCGCGACGGCCGCCTGCGCTGGACCCGCTCGCACAACCTGGGCAACCGCGCCCGCCTCAAGCGCGCGGCCCACAACATCCTGGCCGACGCCGGGTGGCCGCAGGTCGTGGTGGCCGAGGGCGACCGCGCCATCGGAGAGGCCTGGCTCGGCGAGGCCGCCCGCCGCGGGGCCCAGACGCGCCTCATCGGGGCCGAGGTCTGGCGCCAGCGCCTGCTGCTCCCCCGCGAGCGCGGCTCGGGCGCCGAGGCCAAGGCCGCCGCCATCCGTCACGCCCGCGACGTCATCGCCTGGTCGGGGGCGCCGCGCCCGCCCCGCCTCGGCCACGACGCCGCCGAGGCCATCCTGCTGGGCGTGTGGGCCGCCCTCGAGCTCGGCTGGCTGCCCACCTGGCCCCTCCCCGCGCCGCGCACCCCATGACCCACCCTCAGCTCCCGAACGCGCCCCGGCGCGTCGTCCAGACCGCCGCCTACTGGTCCGTCCTGGCCGTCTGCGCCTTCCTCTTCGCCTACATGGCCCAAGGCGTCGCGGCCGACGAGCTCCGCGCCTTCGACGCCCGCTGGCTCCATCGCCTGGGCGCGCTGCACGGCTCGCACCTGGACGGCTTCTTCCTGGTCTTCACCCAGCTCGGCTCCGGCCTGTTCATCCTCGCCTTCACCGTCGCCGCCGTCCTCGTCGCCTGGCCGCGCCGCCGCAGCGAGGCCCTGTTCATCGCCTTCGCCACCCTCGGCGCGGGCCTGCTCAACCACATCACCAAGCTGGCCTTCGCTCGGCCACGCCCCGCCGAACCGTTCACGCCCATCACCCAATCGGGCGGCTACGCCTTCCCCAGCGGCCACAGCATGGTCACCGCCGCCTTCCTGGTCGCGCTGGCGCTGACCCTCCACCACTTCCGACCGCGCTACCGGTGGGGCGTCTGGCCCGCGGCCCTCGCCGTCGTCGCCCTCATGGGCCTGTCGCGCGCCTACCTGCAGGTCCACTACCCCAGCGACGTCCTGGCGGGCTGGGCCTTCGGCGTCGCCTGGACCCTGGGCCTCAACGTCATCTTCGTCCGCTACCGCCGCGAGGCCGGCGTCGCACCCCGAGACGGCGTCTCGGGACGGGACACCCATCCGTAGCAATGTGTGACCCCCTCACGGCGCGCTAGCGCCACGAGGCCGCCGCCGCTGGCCCGCCGCAAGTTGGCACGAGGTCTGCACACCCCTCCGGCGTGACCCGGAGGGCCGGATGACCTCGCCTGCACATGCGCCCCCACGCACAGCTCCCCCACTCCCAAGCTGTCGTGCGGCGACCATCCGGCCCTCCCCTTTTGCCGTCACCCTGTCCCTCGCCGCGGCGCTCGCCGGCTGCGACCTGTCGCTCGACGCCTTCGCTGAGGCCCGCCTCCCCGAGGCCGGCCACGTCAGCCAGGCCGGCGAGTCGGCCCCGCCCCTGGCGCCCGTGGACGTCGTGGCCCTGCTCGACCAGCGCCGCGCCGAGCTCGGCCTGCCGCCGCTCGGTCGCTCGCCCGAGCTCGCCGCCGCCGCGACGGCGCACGCCGGCTTCCTGGCGGCCCACGCCCCCGTCTATGACGCCACCGGCCTGTCGTGGCACCTGCAGCGCGAGGACCTGCCGGGCTACACCGGCGAGACCCCGGCCGACCGCGCCGCCCACTTCGGCCACGCCGGCCCGGCCCCCGAGGAGGTGGTCGCCGCGCGCCCCCACGCGGCCGCCGCGCTGCGCGACTGGCTCGACTCGCTCTACCACCGCCTTCCCCTGCTCGCGCCCCACGCGACCGCGGGCGCCGGCGACCACGCTGGCTTCCACGTGCTCGAGACCGCCTCCGCCGCCCCCGCCGGCACCGCGCCGCACGTCGTCTATCCGCCCGCCGGCGCCGACGACGTCGCCCCGGCCTGGGACGGCAACGAGCTGCCGCGCCCGCCCGCGCCGCCCGCCGGCTTCCCCAGCGGCCCCGTCATCACGCTCCAGACCCCGGCGACCGCGCTGACCCTCCTCGAGGCCACGCTCACGCCGGCCGGCGCCGCGGCCGCCCTGCCCGCCCAGGCCCTGACCGCCGCCAACGACCCCCACCTGCCCCCGGGCGTCGCCGCCCTCGTCCCCCACGCCCCGCTCGCCCCCGATCACACCTACGACGTGCGCCTGCGCGGGCTCGCCGACGGCGTCCCCTTCGATCACCGCTGGTCCTTCACCACCGCCCCCGAGCGCTGCGACCCCGCGAGCGACCGCTGCGGGCTGGGCCGCGCCTGCTACCCGGGCCCGGGCGGCCCCGAGTGCCGTCCCACGGGCGCCGCGGCCCAGGGCGAGGCCTGCGGCGTCCCCAACGACTGCGCGGCCGGGCTGACCTGCCTGGGCGCCCGTTGCACCCCGGTCTGCACCCCAGACACCTCGGCCGCGGCCCACGGCGCCTGCGATCGTTGCGTCCACGGCTGGCTCGACGTCGGCGGCCTCGGCGCCTGCCTGCCTCCGCCGTGCCTGGACGGGCCGGCGGCCTGCGGGGCCGACGAGGCCTGCACCTGGATGGGCGGCTTCGTGTGCGCCCGGCGCGGCGTCGTGCCCCAGGGAGCCCCCTGCGAGGCCGCCGACGCGTGCGCGCCCGGGCTCGCCTGTCTCAGCCTGGGGGGCGGCTACCGCTGCCGCGCGCTGTGCGGGGCGGGCGGGCTGCCGCCGTGCCAGGGCGCCTGCGAGGCCGGATCCGCCCCGTTGGGCGACCCCTCGGGGGCGGCCGTCTGCCTGTGAGGCGGCCTCAGCGCCAGCGCACCGCGCCCAGCTGCTGGGCCCAGGCGAAGTAGCGCTCGCGGCTCGCGACCCGCTCGCGCCGGGTCGGCATGCGCTCGATGAAGCCGCGACGCTGCGCCAGCGCCAGCAGCTCGGGCTGTCCGAACGGCAGGTTCATCCCCTTGTCGAAGGCGCCGCGCGGCAGCTCGACGGGCGGCAGCGCCGGCGGCGCCGGCCGCGCCGCGTCGGGCACGAGCTCCAGCGTCAGCGCGTCGGCGATGTCGCCCGCCAGGGCGGCGCGCTCGTTGAGCTGCGGAAGGTCGAACACGTCGCACAGCAGCCGCGGCACCGACGCGTGGTCCAGCACGGTGTGGCAGACGGCGCCGCGGCGCGCCAGCGGCCCCATCACCAGCGCCGGCACGCGGAAGCCCAGCTGGTCGAAGCCCTCGGCCGCGCGCGCGTCGCCCAGCGCCTTGGGCGGCGCCACGTGGTCGTGGAAGCCGCCGTGCTCGTCGTAGAACACCACCATCAGGCAGCGGTCCCACTGCGGCGACTGGCGCAGGGCCTCGTAGATCGACTGCACGAAGGCCTGCCCCTCGCGGATGTCGGCGGGCGGGTGGTCGTCGCCGCCGACGAAGCTGGGCTCGACGACGCACACGTTGGGCAGGGCGCCCGCGGCCGCGTCGATGAAGAACTGCTCCCAGGGGGCGGCGTTGTGCTGCTCGAGCGGCAGCGACTCCAGGGTCAGGGCGAAGTAGACGGGGATGTCGGCGTGGTAGTGGGCGTAGGTGTAGCCGTGCTGGCTCAGCAGGGTGTACGGGTTCGGCGCCGAGATCGGGCTCGAGTTGCCGAGGAGGCCTTCCGAGGTGGCGCAGTGGCTGTAGAAGCGGTTGGGCCAGGTCGGCGCCAGCAGCGAGGCGTGCCAGCGATCGCAGACGGTGAAGGCGTCGGCGAGGCCATAGAAGGCCGGCAGCTGCTCGCGCCCGTAGTAGGTCATGACGAGATCGAGCGGGCTCTCGGTGTCGTTCAGCTCGGCCAGCTCCTCCTCGAAGGAGCGCACGAAGCCGTCACAGGCGCCCTGGGCCCACTGGGCGAGGCACGCCTTGCGGCCGTGCGGCGGGTCGGGCTGAAGCGCGAACTGCTTGGTCTCGTGACGGATGGCGACAGCCTGGCCCGCGTGGGTCGGGTTCGACAGGCCGGCCACGAGGCCCTCGACGTCCTTGCGCCCCTCGAGCAGCGCAAGCGCCCCGAAGTAGTGGTCGAACGAGCGGTTCTCCATCTGCACGACGACGACCGTGTCGATGTAGTGCAGCGGGCTCGAGCCGTCGCCGCGCAGGGGCTGGAGGCCCGGCTCGGGCGGCGTCGTCTCGTCGAGCGACACGTCCGGCCCGTGGCCTTCGTCGGGCCCGCTGGCCGCATCCTGCTGGACGTCGTGCGCGTCGTCGGGACCGGCGTCGACGCCAGCGCTCGCGGCCTCCCCGTCACACCCCGGCAGCTGGCCCAGCACCGCCGCCGCTCCCGCCGCCGCCCCCACCCGCTGCAACCACTCGCGCCGGCTCAGCCCCTGGGCCCCCGGCTTGCGCTCGTCCGACATCGTCCCCTCCTGCCTACGGCGCCCCGAAGATAGCCCAAGCCGCCCGCTCGTGTGTGACTTGGCGGTGGCGGATCCGTCACTTCTGGCGCCCGGACCGCGCGCCATCCGCGCGCCGGCATGACCGCGAGGCGGCGGTTGTTGCTCTGGTAGCAGCCCGCCGTGCACGGCCCCGAGGCGCCCTCCGCCCTTCGGCTCGCTCGGGAACCGCCACGCCGGCTGTCACCCCGCCCTCCAGGAGCTCGCCCGATGAAGCCACGCAGGTTGGCATCCTCCGCGCTGGCCCTCGCCGTCGTCCTCGGCGGCGCCGGCGTCCTCGCGACCCCGCCCGGCGATCCCGCCGCGGCGCCCATCGCCTCCGAGGCGACCGAGACCGCCAGCGACCGCCCCGCCGCGCCCGCGGCCCGCGAAGGCGACGTGCTCGAGGCCCGCGCCCCGGCCGACACCGTCGTGGCCATCATCGGCGAACGCCGCGTCACCCTCGCCGAGGTCGACGCCCTCGTCCCCGCCGACGCCCGGCGCTCGGTCGGCCGCTCGCCGCTCGGCCTGCACCAGGTCCGGGGCGAGGTGCTCGACATGCTCGTCATGGAGATCCTGCTGCAGCGCCTCGCCGACCAGCGCGGCCTCGACGGCATCGACGCCCTGGTGCGCCGCGAGATCGACGACGCCGTCCCGCCGCCGAGCCACGCCGAGGTCCTGGCCTTCTACGAGGACAACCGCCACCGCATGCAGGGCCAGCCCTTCGAGGCCATGCGCGACGGCCTGGTCCTGATGCTGCACGACCGCGCCAAGCGGCAGGCCTTCGCCGCCTGGATCGATCGCCTCAAGGCCGAGGCCGGCGTCCGCGTCCGCATCCCCGAGCCCCGCGTCCACGTCGACGCCGTCGGCCCCGCGCGCGGGCCCGCCGAGGCGCCGGTCACCATCGTGGTCTTCCTCGACTACGAGTGCCCGTTCTGCGCCAAGTCGTTCAAGGCCCTCGAGCTGGTCCAGCGCTCCTTCCCCAGCGATGTGCGCCTGGTCGTCCGCGACCTCCCCCTGCCCTCGCACCCCAACGCCGCCCGCGCCGCCGAGGCCGCTCGCTGCGCCGCCGAGCAGGACCAGTTCTGGGGGCTGTCGCCGCTCCTGTTCGCCGCGCGCCTCGATCTCACGCCCGTCACCACCCTGGCGCGGCAGGTGCGCGGCCTGGACGTCGCGGCCCTCGAGGCCTGCCTCGACAGTGGCCGCCACCGGGACGCCATCCGCAAGGACGTCGCCGCCGCCGAGCGCCTGGGCATCGACGGCACCCCGACCGTCTTCGTCAACGGCCGCGTGGTCGCCGGCGCCGTGTCGGTCGGGACCTACCGCACCATGGTCGACGAGGAGATGGGCCGGGTGCCGCTCAAGCTCGACGCCCCGCTCGAGGCCCGGGCCGCCACGCCGCCGCCCCCCCAGGCGGCCCCCGAGGCGCCGACGCCGGCCGAACCGCCCGTGCCTACGCCCGCCGAGACCGCCGCCGACTGACGCTCAGCCCGCGAGCAGCCGCCGCGCCGCCCCGTCGAGCGCGGCGTTGGTCGCCACCGCGTCGCCGCCGTGGATCGTGCGTCGGCCGGTCCAGTCCGTGAACCTGCCGCCGGCCTCTTCGACGATGGGCAGCACGGCGGCGCAGTCCCAGGCGTTCATCCGGGCGTCGACGGCCACCTCGGCGCGCCCCGTGGCCACCAAGACGTAGCCGTAGCAGTCGGCCCAGGTGCGCACCAGGCCGGCCTCGTCCGACAGCGCCGCCCAGCCGCCGGGCCGCGCCGCCGCCTCGCGCGGGTCCGTGACGACGACCAGCGCCTCGTCGAGCCGGTCGACACCCGAGACGCGGCAGGTGCGCCCGTTCCAGGTGCAGCCCAGGCCCTGCGCAGCGGCCACCACCTCGCCCAGGGCCGGCATCGAGACGACGCCGACCACCGGCTCGCCCTCGCGCTCGACGCCGACCAGCGTCCCGTACAGCGGCACGCCTTGCACGAAGGTCTTGGTGCCGTCGATGGGGTCCAGCAGCCACCGATACGGCGCGGCCCCGGCGCGCTCGCCGTGCTCCTCGCCCAGGATCGCGTGGTCCGGGAAGGCCCGCTCGACGATCTGCCTCATGACGCGCTCGGCGTCGCGGTCGGCGGCGGTGACCGGGCTGCCATCGGCCTTGCGCTCGGGCTCGAGGCGCTCGCCGAACCAGGCCAGGGTGCGGCGACCGCCGACCAGGGCGGCCTCGGTCGCGACGTCGAGCAGCTCGCGGAGGGGGACGTCACGGCGGGCCACGGGGCGCTCCTGTCAGAGGGTGAAGACGAGATAGTGCATCAGCTTCACGATGTCTTCAGTGGCCTGGGCGTCATTGTGGAAGTTCGTGTAGATGACGCGGCCGGCCTCGGGGCCCGGCTTGTACGACAGGACCAGCGGGATCGTCGCGTTCAGCGGGTACTGCGAGAGCGGCCCCTGCACGACCTTGGCCTGGACGTGGACCATGGTTCCCGTCCCGGCGGCCTGCGGGGCGATCTGCGGCCCCTTGTCGATGTGCACCTGCAGGGTCTGCTTGCCCAGGTAGGCGGCCATCGCGCCGTCGAGGATCTCGCCGGTCAGCGACTGCTCCAGGAGCTGCTGCGGGCTGCCCTTTTTGTACATGTCCATCACGTCGTCCGACCCGAAGTACTCGATGGCGTCCGGGAACCCGTACTCGCCGTAGACCCAGGCGTAGTCGCTCATCCACAGCGATCCGCCGCCCTCGACGAACTGCACGAGGTTGTCCATCACCTCGGGGTGATCCTGCGGCATCCAGCCGTTGTAGGTGCCGCAGGCCGCGAAGACGATGTCGTACTGGCCCAGGGCGATCGGATCGGCCAGCAGCGCGAGGATGGTCCCCTCGCCCTCGCCGGTGTCTTCGGGGGTGTAGAGATCGTAGCCGAAGCCCAGCTGCGCGACGATCCCCCCGAGATCGTCCCAGTTGCCGTCGAGCACGGCGATCTTCGTCTTGGTCGCCTGGAAGCACAGCTTGTAGGCGGCGCCGCTGGTGTCGGTGGTGTGGCCCGTCTTCACCTGCACCGCGGCCTGGGTCGAGAACGACCCCTTCTGGATGACCAGGGTGTGCTGGCCGCAGGGCACCTGGTCGAACTGATAGCGGCCGTCCTTGTCGCTCTTGACCGACAGCGTGATCGGCTTGCCGTCGCAGTCGAAGGTCTGGATCGTGACCTTGGCGTCGTTGACGTAGATCTGCTCGTTGGGCGCGCAGACCACGCCCTTGACGGCGCCGTAGCCGCAGGGCTCGCAGGTGCCGGTCGCGGGCGGCGTCTCGGGCTGAGCCGGCGCGTCGGTCGGGGGCGCGGTCGCGTCCTGGACGACGTCCTCGGCGACATCGGCGACGTCCTCGACCATCGCGTCGTCGAGGCCCTTGCCGTCACCTTCGGCGTCGCCGCCGTCTCCGCACACGCCCTGCCCCCAGCAGTCCTGATCGCCGCAGTCGGTCCAGCCGTCTCCGTCGTTGTCCAGGCCGTCGCTACAGGCGGCCGCGCCGGCCTCCGTTCCCCCGGCCCCGCCGGTGGTCGCGTCCGAGCACGCCGCCGCCAGAGCCAGCCCCGCGGCGGCCAAGACCCACGCCCAACGCCCACTGACCGCGTCCCGCGCCATCGCCCACCTCGCCTCGTCTCGTCTCGTGCGGAAGCGCGGAGCCTAGGCCGAGCGCTCGTTCGGATCAAACCCTCCCGGCGTCCACGGCGCCGCAGCATCGTCCGCAGCGCGCGCGCCCCCCGCGCTCAGGGGCTTGCACGCTATCGCGCGATAGGGTAGACCATCGGCCGCCGCCCCTATCGGACGATATACCCGCCATGGCCGAAGCCGACGTCCTGCAGCCCGCCGCCCCCGCCGCGACCAGCGCGCCGGCCGGGCTGCGCGCGCTCGTCGAGGCGCTGGTCGAGCCGCTCGCGGCCCGCCGCTTCGGCGATCGGCACCGCGAGGTCCTGCTCGCCGCGATGCAGCTCATCGCCCAGCGGGGCTTCGCCGCCGCCTCCCTGCGCGAGCTGGCGCGCCGCGTACGCATCAGCCAGCCCAGCCTGTATCACTACTTCGACAGCAAGGAGGCGCTGATCGAGCAGATCGTCGAGGCCTACTCGGCCGAGCTCTTCGAGCCCCCCGCCGATCTCCCGCCCATCCGCTCGCTCGAGGACGCGCTGCGCTTCGCCATCGGCCGCGTCCGCGCGGTCTACGAGGACCCGCGCCACGCCGACTTCGTCCGCTTCATGTTCGCCGTCGCCATCGAGAAGCCCCGCTTCCGCGAGCTGCTCCGCGACCACTACACCGAGCGCGCCATCCGCCTGGTCGCCGCCCTCCTGCGCTGCGTCGCCGGCCCCGCCGATCTGCGCCCCCAGGACGCGACGCCGCTCGCCGAGCTGGCCATCAACGCCATCGTCCTGCGCCTCATCAACGAGCGCGTCCTGCGCCTCGGCTCCAGCGACGTGGACGACGACGCCTACGTCGAGTTCGTCATCGACACCGCCGTCCGCGGCGCACGCGCGCGCGCCGCCGCCCCAACGCCCCACCGCGAGGCCCAATGAGCCCTCCCGATCCCCTCGAGCCCGCCCACGAAGGCACCGGCAGCCCCTTCTTCGCCGCCTGGGGCCGCGCCGTGCTGCGCTTTCGCCTCCTCATCCTGGCGCTCATCGTGGCCGCGACCGGCTTCATGGGCTACTCGGCCGCGACCCGGCTGGTGCTCGACAACAGCGTCGAGGCCTTCACCGCCAGCGACTCGCGCGCCCACGCCGTGCTCGAGCAGCTGCGCGACCAGTTCGGCCGCGACGACCTCTTCCTGGTCCTGGTCGAAGGCGACGTCTTCTCGCTGCCCTACCTCGAGCGCCTGCGCGCGCTGCACGACGAGCTGGCCGGCCTGGATCTCGAGCTGAAGACCCTCGGCGAGCGCCGCTCGGACCGCGAGCGCAAGCGGGCCGAGCTCCGCGGCGACCTCGCGCCGGCCGTCGCGACCCCGGCGCCGACCGCCGCGCCCGGCGACGAGCCCGCGACCGCGCAGGTGGACGATCAGGCCTTCGAGGCGCCCTCCTTCGAGGACGACGCCTTCGCCCCGCCCGACTTCGACGACGGCGACGCCACCGCGGGCGCCGCCGACGCCTGGGGCGACGAGGCCGGCGGGTCCATCGTCGACGAGATCACCTCGCTCGTGAACGTCCGCCGCACCCGCGCCACCGCCGACGGCATCGCCGTCGGCAAGCTGCTCGACCCGTGGCCGGCCGCCGAGGCCCTGCCCGCCCTGCGCGACGAGGTCCTCGGCGACGCCACCCTGGTCGGCCAGGTGGTCGGCAAGGCGGGCCGCCACTCGGTCCTGGCCATCCGCACCCAGTTCATGAGCGAAGCCGACTCGGCCAAGGTCTATCAGGCCGTCGTCGCCATCGGCGCCAAGCACGCCTCGGACGACTTCCGGGTGTCGGTCTCGGGCCTGCCGGCGATGAACGCCTCGCTCAACGCCCTGATGCTCTCGGATCTCCAGCGGATGATGGGCATCGCGCTGGGCGCCATGTTCCTGCTGCTGGTCATCCTGTTCCGGCACCCCCTGGGCGTGGTCGGGCCGGCCGCGGTCGTCGTCGTCGCCGCCGTCTGGACCTTCGGGAGCATGGCCCTGCTCGGCTGGTCGATGACCATGCTGTCCAACATCCTGCCGGCCTTCCTCATCTGCGTCGGGCTCGGCGACTCCATCCACCTGCAGTCGGTCTACCGCGACGCCCGCCGCCGCGGCGTCGCCAACCACGACGCCATCGTCCACGCCGTCGCCACCACCGGTCTGCCCATCCTCTTCACCACGATGACCACCATGGTGGGCCTGCTCAGCTTCCGCTTCGCGACCACCACCGCCATCGGCGAGATGGGCACGATGGGCGCCTGGGGCGTCTTCGTCGCCTTCCTGTGGTCCGTCGTGCTGCTGCCCATCGCTCTGAGCTTCAACGCGCGCAGCCTGCTGGGCGCCCGCGAGGCCGGGGCCCCGGACCTCATCGACGGCTTCCTCGAGCTGTGCGTCCGCCTGTCGGGCACCCGCTCGCTGCGCGGCGGCGAGGCCGGCTCGCCCGAGGTCGCGCGCCGCAAGCGACGCCTCGTCCTGCTGGTCGCCTTCGCCATCGGCGGCGTCGCCATCATGGGCGCCAGCACGCTCCGCGTGTTCCACAACCCGATGAACTGGATCCCCATCGACGACCCGGCCCGCGTCGCCTTCGACGAGGTCGACACGCACCTCGGCGGCACCTCCAGCGTCCAGCTGTTCATCGAGGCCGGGGGCGAGCGCGGGGTCAAGGACCTCGAGCTGCTGCGCGGCCTCGAGCAGCTGCAGGCCCACGTCCTGGCCTACCGCGATCCCGAGTCCGGCGACGCCGTCATCGCCAACGCCACGGGCCTGCTCGACATCGTCAAGGAGACCCACCAGGCCCTGCACGGCGGCGCCGCGTCCGAGTACCGCCTGCCCGACACCCAGCAGGGCGTCAGCGACGCCTTCTTCATGTTCGAGAACGCGAGCCCCTCGCAGCTCAAGCGCCTCGCCTCGACCGATCTGAAGCGGGCCCAGGTGACGTTCCGGGTCAAGTGGCTCGAGGCGACCGCCTATGGCCCGCTCACCGCGTACGTCAACGAGGGCGTGGCCCGCTTCATCCCCGACGGCGCCAAGGCCCAGGTCCAGATCACCGGCTCGGCCTACACCCTCTTCGAGGTCGTCTCGGCGCTCATCGGCGACCTCATCAAGAGCTTCGGCACCGCCTTCCTGCTCATCAGCGCCATGATGATCCTGCTGCTGCGCGACCTGAAGCTCGGGCTCGTCTCGATGGTCCCGAACCTGCTGCCCATCGCCACCATCCTGGGCCTGATGGGCTTTGCCGGCATCCCCATCGACATGGGCAACCTGCTCATCGCCTCCATCGCCATCGGCATCGCGGTCGACGACACCATCCACTTCCTGCACCACTACCGTGAACACTACCGCGCCCACGGCGTCGTGGACGACGCCATCCGCTACTCGATGAACCACTCGGGCCGCGCGTTGGTGTCGACCAGCGCGGTGCTGGTCGTCGGCTTCTTCGTCTACCTCGCGGCCAACATGTACAGCCTGCAGCGCTTCGGCATGCTCATCGGCCTGACCGTCATCTTCGCGCTGATCTTCGACCTGGTCTTCGCCCCCGCGCTGCTGCGCACCGTGTTCAAGGACCGCCCCCGCGCCGCCCCCGGCGCCGACACGCCCACCGCCAAGACAGGAGCTCCCGATGTCGCTGGTTCCCCGCAAGCTGCTTAGCGCCCTGGCGCTGTCCGTCCTCGCCTTCGCCCCGACGGCCTCGGCCCTGCCGCCCGAGACGACCGACGCGCGCGCCATCATGGAGGCCGTCGAGGCCCGCGAGCGCGGCGACAAGTCCGTCGGCGTGATGAAGATGGTCATCAGCGACGGCGCCGGCGCCAAGCGCGAGCGCATCGTGCGCACGCGCAGCATGGAGTTCACGGGCGGGACGAAGACGCTGATGCTCTTCGAGAGCCCGGCCGACGTCCGCAACACCGGCCTGCTCAGCGTCGACTACGACGACGGCGCCAAGGACGACGACCAGTGGCTGTACCTGCCCAGCCTGCGCAAGACGACGCGCATCTCATCGGGCGAGAAGTCGGGCTCGTTCCTGGGGACCGACCTGACCTACGCGGACATGACCAAGCGCGACCCGAAGAACTACGACTACACGATGCTGGACGCGGACGCGAAGGTCGGCGACGAGGCCTGCTGGAAGATCGAGGCGCGGCCCAAGCACGCCAAGGAGCGCGAGGAGACGGGCTACGTCAAGAGCGAGATCTGGATCAGCAAGAGCAAGCTCCTGCCGCTGCAGACGCGCCTGTTCGTGCGCGAAGGCAAGAAGATCAAGCTCATCAAGTTCGACGCGATCCGACAGGTCTCGGGCCTGTGGACGCCGCACAAGATCACGGCCTGGACGACCCGCGGCGGCAAGACCGAGTCGATGACCGTCATCGTCTACTCGAGCCTGAAGTACGGCGACCCCAGCGTCTCCGCGTCGGACTTCGAGCAGCGCCGCCTCGAGCAGGGGCTCTGAGGGTCATGGCCGACCGCGGGTTGGGTCCGAGAGGCTGGCGCGTAGGGGCCGCAGCGCTGGCGGTGGTCCTGGGCGCCCTGCCCTCGGGCGGCTGGGCGGCCGAGGCCGAAGCGCCGGCGGCCGACCCGCCGGCCGAGCCGACCGCGCCCGACGACGCGACCGACGACTGGGGTGACGAGGGCGGCGACGACGCCTTCGACGCGCCGGACGACGGCTTCGACGTGCCCGACGACGCCTTCGACGCGCCCGAGCTGCCCGGCGCTGTCGGCGGCGTGGCGCGCCTGTCGCCCTGGTCACTGTCGGGCTTCACGCGCAGCGACTGGGCCGTGTGGTCCGAGCGCCTGGGCGAGGGCGCCTTCGCGCAGGGCCGCCAGAGCCTGGACCTGGCCCTGCGCTACAAGAAGGGCGTGTTCCGCGCGGTGGCCTCGGGACACGCCGAGATCGACCTCGCCTATGTGGTCGGGGACGACTTCGATGCGCCGACCCGCGACACGTACGAGTGGCTGGTCGATCTCCGCGAGACCTACGTCGCTGCCTCCCTCGGCGACTTCGAGCTGACGGTCGGGCGCCAGATCGTCCCCTGGGGCGAGGGCGACGTGGTCAGCCTGCTGGACGTCGTCAACCCGCGCGACATGCGCGAGCCGGGCTTGGCCGACCTCGACGACATCCGGCTGCCGGTGGCGGCCACGCGCCTCGGCTGGTTCCACGGCCCGCACCGGGTCGAATTGATGGTCGTCCACGAGGCCCACTTTGGCTACCGCAGCCCGCCCTTCGGCCCCTTCAGCCCACTGCCGGGCATCGTCCGCCAGGAGATGCCGGCGGCCGAGGCGCTCCTGGCCGACAAGACCATCCGCTACGACGACGTCCAGCCGGCCTTCGCCCTCGAGGACCAGCAGCTGTTCGCGCGCTGGCTCTATCGCGGCGAGGGCCTGGACCTCGGCCTGTACGCCGCCAGCGTCCTCGACCAGCAGGGCCTCATCCGCCTCGACCCGGCGGCCTTCTTCGCCAGCGACACCGTCGCCGTGCCGCTCGACCATCGCCGCTTCGCGATGCTGGGCCACTCGGGCGCCATGCCCACCGGCGACTTCCTGCTCAAGTGGGAGCTGGGCCTGGACGTCGACCGTCCCTTCACGGCCCAGTCCGAGGCCGGCCCGCTCGCGCTCGTAGCCACCGAGGCCACCCTGGTCGGCGGCCTGCTCGGCGTCACCTGGGCGGGCCTGAGCGACACCCAGGTCGCCGTCGAGCTGTCCAAGAGCCTGCGCCTGTCCTCCCTCGACGACGGCCTGAGCTTCCTCTTCCCGCCCGACGCCCCCACCGGCGCCCTGCGCGCCTCTTGGCAGGGCCTGCGCCAGCGCCTGCAGCTCGGCCTGGCGGCCACCGCGCTCGGGCTGACCGCCGAGTACGGCTTCCTGGTGCGCGGGGAAGGCAGCTACACCATCGCCGACGGCCTCAAGGCCACGGTCGGCTACATCACCTACCAGCCGGGCGACGAGACCGGGCCGTTCACCGGCCTCGACCGCCACGATCGCCTCTTCGCGCGCCTCCGCTGGGACTTCGTGGCCTTCTGAGGCCGCCCCGCCGTCCCTGGGGACCGCCTCGTGGCCATCGCGGGGCGCATGGACGAAGCTGACGCTCCCCGGGCGACGTCTCGCCCACGGACCGCTAGCAGGGGCCCCATGCCAGGACTACACCCGTTGGCGCTCGACCCTCCGTCCGTCCGCGCGCCCGGAGACGCCGTGGACGTCGTCGTCATCGACGACGATCCCGAGATCCGGATGTGCTTGCAGGACGTGCTCACCAGCGAAGGATACGCAGTCACCGCGCACGGCGACGGCGAGCGCGCCCTGGCCTGGTTGGCCAGCGCCAGCGCGCCGCGCCTCATCCTGCTGGATCTGTCGATGCCGACCATGAGCGGGCTCGAGGTCCTGGCCCACCTGAAGGCCGAGCCACGCCTCGCCCACGTGCCGGTCGTCGTCTTCACGGCCGCTCGGATGCCCGACGGCGAGGCCCTGCCCCCCACCGCCGCCGCCTTCCTGGCCAAGCCGGTGACCCTCGACGCCCTGCTGGGCCTGGTCGAGCGCTTCTGCCCCGCGCCGACCCCCTCGGCCCGCGCCTGACCCGACGCGCTCAGCCGCCGAACACCTCGGCCCAGGCCGCCTCGTCGAAGCCGACGAGCGCGCGATCGCCCGCGAAGACCAGCGGGCGCTTGATGAGCTTGCCGTCGGCGGCCAGCGCCGCGAACGCCTCGTCGTCGCTCATCGTGGCCAGCCGGTCCTTCCAACCGCCCTGGCGATACGATTGCCCCGAGGTGTTGAAGAGCTTGCGCACCGGGACGCCCGCCCGCTGCTGGGCCTGCCGCAGCGTCTCGGCGCTCGGGGGATTGCCGACGATGTCGACGGACTCGAAGGCGACGCCGCGCGCGGCCAGCCACTTCGCGGCCTTCCGGCACGTCCCACAGGCCGGGTACTGGTACAGGGTGACGTTCATGGGCTCGCCCGCTCCTCCTCGGCCCGAGTTGGCCTCGAGCGCTCGGGTTTGTACTGGTTTCGATGACTTCCGCGGCCCCACGAGCTGGGCCGCGCTGCGCTGGGAGGCACGGGTATGGAGTATCGGGAGTTCGTGGAAGAAGTGAAGGGCCACGGCGGGCTGGGCTCCGCGGACGAGGCCGAGCGCGCCATCGAGGCGACCCTGACCACGCTCGCCGAGCGCGTGCCGGCCGACGACACCAAGGACATCGCGCTGATGCTGCCTCGGGAGCTGCGGCGCATCCTGCAGCAGCCGCTCGGCCGCGGGCTGCGGGGGACCGAGATCGACGACATCGTCAACGAGACCACGGGGCCGACGCCGCACTTCAGCGACCAGCAGGGCGGGCGGGTGCCCGTCCGCGAGGGGCTGGGCATCTCGAAGACCGAGCGCGAGGTCCGGCGCGGCGGCGTGCCGCTCGACCGCGAGGCCTTCGTCGAGCGCGTCGGCCGGCGCGAGAACGTCAGCGCCGACCAGGCCGAGCGCCACGTCTCGGCCGTGTTCGCCGCCCTGTCCCGCGCCATCACCGGCGAGCAGGTCCGCTACATGCGCGAGCACCTGCTGCGGGGCGAGCTCGACGATCTCTTCCCGGCGTCCCGCGGCGAGGGCCAGGCCCGCCGCGACGACCCGCGCGGAGGCCACGGCCGACGACGCCGCTGAGGGCAGGCCGCCAAGGCTGACGGCGCTTCGAAACGGCGACGCCCGGGGTAGCCTCATCGGCCGGCCCCGGGCGTCACGCGGTCGACCGGGAGCGGACCCGCGTGGGCCCGCTCCGGAGGTCGTGGTCGTCGCTCAGCTCAGTTGGCGACGCACTCGCCGGCCTGGCAGGTGCCCGTGTCGGCCCCCGTCCCGGCGTCGCAGCCGGTGTCGTCGGCGACGGGCGTGCCCACGCAGGTGCCCGTCCCCTCGCCGCACACGATGGTGCCCGTGGCCTCGCGGCACTCGGTCGCCTCGGTCGTGCAGGCGGCATCGCAGTCGGCGCACGTGCCCTCCCAGCAGAAGGCGTCGACGCCGCAGGGGATGCTGTTGGGCTTGTTGCCCGACGGCTCACACACCGTCTCGCCGTCGACGCAGGTCGCCGTGCCGGTCTTGCAGACCTCGCCCGGCACCGCGCACGAGGCGCCCTCTTCGCAGGCCGGGACCGGGGGGTTGCACTGGCCCTCGGCGTCGCACTCGAACCCCTTGTCGTTGCAGACGGTCCCCACCGGCAGATCGTTGCCGGTCGCCGTGCAGACGGGCTCGCCCTCGCCGCACACGAGCGTGGCCTCGGCGCAGGGATCGCCCGCGAGCACGCACGCGGCGTCGCACGCCACGCACTGCCCGCCGACGCACGCCGAGTCGCCGCCGCCGCAGCTGGTGCCGTCCGCGACCGCGCCAGAGGCCACGCACACGGGCTGACCCGACGCGCACGAGGTCTGCCCCATCACACACTCGTTGCCCTCGGGGGTGCAGGGCGCGCCCTCGTCGCAGGCGGCGCAGGCCCCGTCGAAGCACACGGCGCCCTCGCCGCAGGGGGTGCCGTTGGGCGCCGCGCCGACCAGCACGCAGGTCGCGCCGTCGTTGTCGCAGGCGACCGCGCCCTGCTGGCAGGGGTCGCCCTCGAACTGGCAGGGCGCCGACACGACGCACTGGCACTCGCCGTCCAAGCAGCTGAAGTCGTCGCCGCACGGGGTGCCGTTCGGCTGGGACGCGCCGGTGTCGACGCAGACCTCGTCGCCCGTCGAGCAGTCGGTCTCGCCGATGGCGCAGGCCTCGCCCTCGATGGCGCACGCCGCGCCGGCCACGCAGGCCTTGCACAGGCCGTTCGAGCACACCTTGTCGGTGCCGCACTCGGTGCCGTCGGGCAGGGGCGCGCCCGCCTCGCAGACCGGGAAGCCGCTGTCGCAGGAGATGGCGCCGCTCAGGCAGGCCGCCCCCGTGACGCTGCAGGCCTCGCCCGCGTTGCACACCCCGCACTCGAAGGGCGTGCCGCCGCCGCCGCAGGTCGCGTCACCCTCGCACTCCCCGCACGACCCGCCGCAGCCGTCGTCACCGCAGCTCTTGCCGTCGCAGTCCGGCGTGCACTCGCAGCTGATCGGGTTGACGCCGCTCGGGTCCTCGGCGCCGTCGGTCTGGCAGTCGTAGAACTCGCCCTCCGCGTCCCAGCCGCAGGTGCCGGCCGGGCAGTCCAGCGTCTCGAGCGCGCCGTCCAGGCAGTAGTTCAGCTGGTCGCCCTCGCAGCACCCCTCGAAGGTCACGTTGCCGCAGGCCACCACCTCGACGCACGTCCCTGCGTCGCAGGTCGTGCCCTCGCCGCAGGTGCCGCACGAGCCGCCGCAGCCGTCGGAGCCGCACTCGCGTCCGTCGCAGTTGGGCGTGCACTCGCCGCACTCCAGCGGGTGCGCTCCGGTGGGCTCGGCTCCGGCGTCGGAGCCGCAGTCGTAGTAGCCCTGGTCGGCACGCCAGCCGCAGGGCTGGCCCTGGCAGTCGATCGAGGTGACCTCGTCGTTGTCGCAGAACTTGACGACGCCGCCATCGCAGCAGCCCTCGAAGGTGATGGCCCCGCACGGGCCGGCTGCGACGCACTGTCCGGCCTCGCAGACGTCGCCGCCCGTGCAGTCGCCGCAGGTCCCGCCGCAGCCGTCGGAGCCGCACTCCTTGCCGGCGCAGTCGGGCGTGCAGACGTCGGGGCCTTCGTCCGGCGTGACGTCCGGGGTCGTCACGTCGGCGTCCTCGCCGGTCGTCGTGTCCTCGCCCCCGCCCTCGTCCGTCCCCGTGGTCGTGTCCTCGCCCGTCTCGGCGCCGACGTCCGTCGTCACGTCGACGCCGGGGCCTCCGTTGGTTCCGTTGTCGTCGCAGGCGGCCAGGCCGGCCACGGCGATCAACGCCGCGCCGAGCGCGCGCAGGGTCTGATGGGTCCTCATCGTGTGCTGCTCCATGGAGTCCGTTCGGTTCCTCGCCCGTGTACCAGCGGGTCCACGGCGACACAAGCGGTCGGGTGCAGCGCACACGCCACGACCTCGCTGGACTTGTCGCGCGCGAAGGCATATTCGGCGGTCCTGCCCTGTTTCGCCGCCCATCGACCGCCCATCACCTCTGCGGCCCGTGCGCCCACAGGAGAGAGCCTTGTCCAAGCGTTTGACGTCCTCGCCGCTCCGCGGCGCCCTGTTCGCCGCCGTCGCCCTCACGGGCCTCGCCGGCTGCGCCAAGGGTGAACCGGCGCCCACCGCCGCGCCGACCGCCGCGCCGACCCAGCCCGCCGACCCCAAGGCGACGGCCGCCGAGACCCCGCCGACCACCCCCGCCGCAGAGGCGGCCCCCGCCACCCCGCCGGCCACCGAAGCCCGCCCCGCGCCGGCCGTGGTGCCGCTGCCCGGCGAGCCCGACCCGTCCACCGTCGTGCTCGAGATGGCGGGCCAGACGATGACGCTCGCGCAGCTCGACGAGCGGGCCGGCGACCAGGTCAACCAGGCCCGCCTCGAGTTCTTGACCAAGGCGCACGAGGCGCGCTCGCGCGCCCTGCACGAGTACGTCGACCGCCACCTCGTCGAGCAGGAGGCCAAGCGGCTCGGCCTGGCCGACGACGAGGCCTACCTCAAGCAGCACGTCGACGACAAGCTCCCGGCGCCCAGCGACGAGGAGGTCCGCAGGTTCTACGACGAGAACAAGGACCGCATGAACGGCGCGGCCTTCGAGGAGGTGCAGCCCCGCATCGTCGAGTTCCTGGTGAGCAACGCCCGGCGCGACAAGTTCATCGAGGTCCTCGGGGGCCTGCGTGACAAGGCCGGCGTCAAGATCTTGCTGCCGCCGCCGCGGATCCAGGTCGAGGCGGTCGGTCCGTCCAAGGGCCCCGCCGACGCGCCGCTGACCATGGTCATCTTCTCGGACTTCGAGTGCCCCTACTGCGCCCAGGTCAACATCGCCGTCCAGGAGGTCGCCCGGGCCTACGAGGGTAAGGTGCGCTTCGTCTTCCGCGACTTCCCGCTGCCGTTCCACAAGAACGCGCCGCACGCCGCCGAGGTCGCCAAGTGCGCCGACGAGCAGGGCAAGTTCTGGGAGCTGCACGACGCCCTGTTCGCCAACCAGCAGGACCTGTCGGCGCAGGCCGTCGCCGGCTACGCCCAGGGCATCGAAGGCCTCGACACCGCCAAGCTGGCCGCGTGCGTCGACAGCGGCCGTAAGAAGCCCCTGGTCCAGGCCGACACGATGGCCGCGCACGACGCCGGCGTCACGGGCACCCCCGCCTTCTTCATCAACGGCATCCCGCTGTCGGGCGCCATCCCGTTCGAGGGCTTCAAGGAGGTCATCGACGCGGAGCTCGACCGGCTCGGCCAGAAGTAGCCGGCGCATCGAAGCTTGTCCCGACGCGCGGGACCGAGGGCACGCCCCCCCGGTCCCGCGCGTCGTTTCGAAGCCTCGGCGCCTGGGCGGCCACGCCAGGTCTCCCAAGTGGTTTCGGCATGTTCGCGCGGCCAGCCGGGTTGCAGGGGATGACACCCGCTCTCCAGTCACCCCCGGCCCCACCCGGCGGCGCCACCGCGCGACCGACCGGCACGAGGGCCGCGCGCCACGAGCCGGCGCACGCGTGACGGCCGCGACGGCGGCGAGCGGGTCCCGAACCGCTGCCCGTGCCCGAGGAGGCCCGCATGCTCCGCCGGAGTCTCGACCTCGCTCCGTTCGCCCTGGCCCTCACCCTCGCGCTGGGCGGCTGCCGCCCCGACAAGGCCGAGGCGATGCGGCAGCCCGCCGCACCCGGAGCGGCGACGACGAGCGACCCCACGAACGCGTCCGAACCCGCGCCCGACCCGGCGGCGTCCGCCGCCGACGAGGCCGTGGCGCCGGCCGACGACCTGTCGACCATCGAGGACACGCTGCCGCCGGAGACGGTCGTCGCGCGCGTCAACGGCAAGGCGATCCGCCTGTCGTCCGTCGACGCCGAGATCGAGGCCGAGCTGCGGCAGGCGCGCACCGAGTACGTCCAGAACGTGCACATGCTGCGCCGCCAGGCCATCGAGGCCCAGGTCGCGATGCACCTGCTCAGCGAGGAGGCCCACCGCAAGGGGATGCTGACCCTCGAGGACTACCTGCGCGAGGAGATCGAGGACACGGTGCCCGCGCCGTCGAAGGCCGACGTCGAGCGCTTCTTCGAGGAGCACCTCGAGGGCGTGCCGCGCGCCGAGCTGGTCGAGCTCGAGGGCGACGTCCGCGAGCACCTGCACATGGAGGCCAAGCAGACCCGGCTGCTGGAGATCGTCGAGCGCCTGCGCAAGGGCGCCGACATCCAGATCGATCTGCCGCGGCCGCGGGCCCGCGTGCGCACCATCGGCCCCGCCATGGGCCCGGAGAGCGCGCCCGTGACCATCGTGATGTTCAGCGACTTCCAGTGCCCCTACTGCGCCGAGGCGGCGGAGCTCGTCGACGATCTCGTGGACGAGTACGAGGGCCGGGTGCGGCTGGTCGTGCGCGACTTCCCGCTGGCCTCGCACCCCAACGCCCAGGCCGCTGCCGAGGCCGCGCGCTGCGCCGACGAGCAGGGGCTGTACTGGCCGCTGCACGCGCGGCTGTTCGCGCATCAGGACGCGCTCGAGCCCTCCGACCTGCGCCGCCACGCGCGGAGCGTCGAGGGCCTGGACGCCGAGCGGTTCGACGAGTGCCTGTCGAGCGGACGCATGGCCATCCTGGTCGAGGGCGACCGCGCCGACGGCGAGGCGGCCGGGGTCCAGGGGACGCCGGCGTTCTTCGTCAACGGCTACCCGGTGGCCGGCCTGGTGGAGCGGCGCGAGCTCGAGCTCATCATCGACAGCGAGCTGCGGGCGCTGAAGCGCTCGGGCGCCCTGTCCCCCGACGGCAATCCCTGACCCGCCGCAACGTCCGATCCCACGCGCCGGTCCCCGCGGGCCGGCGCGCGTCGTTTCGAAGTCTGGCCGCCGAAGGTCCGGCGGTCGAAGGTCCGGGGTTGAAGGTCAGGCGGCCTTCGGGGCGTCCAGCGCGTTGCCCAGGCGCTGGATCGCCGACACCGGCAGGCCGCGCTCGGCGCCGCGGGCGGACCAGGTCTGGAACAAGGCGCGGGTCTGGTCGCCCACCTTGGTGAAGTGATAGGCCAGGTACGGCTCGAGCGGCAGCGGCACCGCCCAGGGCGCGACGCGCAGCAGGCCACGCAGCACCCAGGCCCGCAGCTGCCGCGCCGCGAAGGGCACGCCGCGGTCGTGGTAGGCCGCCACGATGCGCGCCGCCTCCTGCGAGGCCGCGGCCGCGAGGGGCAGCAGCTCGCTCTTGCGCAGCGCCGTGAACGACCAGCCGGCCGCCTCGAGCGCGGCGATGGCCGGCATCATCATGGCGCTGCCGACCGTCCCCTGGAAGGCCGCGTCGTCGACGCGCCGCGCCGGGTAGCGGCCCGCGCGCAGGGCGCTCACGACGTCGTCGACCCGCGCAGGCGGCCCGCTGAACGGCCCGGGGGTCATCGGCGGCAGCCAGTAGGCGACGCCGGGCTCGGGCAGCGACTCGGTCGGCAGCGGCGCCTGGTAGCTGATGAAGGTGATGACGCCCGACACGACGCGATCGGCGCCGAAGCGGGCGATCAGGTGATCCCGGTCCTCGAGCCCGGGCGTCAGCCCGACGATCGTGGCGTCGCCGCTGACGGGGGCCAGCGCGTCGAGCCAGGGCTGCTTCATGGCCGTCGAGGACATGCACAGCCAGATCTGGTCCCAGCGCTCGCGGGCCACCGCGTCGGGCGAGGTCAGGACGTCGCAGCCCTCGAGGCGGACGCGCCTGGGACCGCCCAGCTTGCGCAGGGCGTACATCGTGAAGCCGCGCCGCGCCTCGTCGGCGTACTTGTCCTTGACCATGAGGGCGACGCGCGCGCCGCCGAGCTGCAGGTGGCGCGCGTAGACCTGCCCCACGGCGCCCGCGCCGACGACGAGGATGCGGCGTCCGCTCACGGCGCCGGCTCGTAGATCTCGCGCCCGATGGCGCCCTCGACGACGTCGTCGAGGTGGAAGCGCAGCGGGATGGTCTGGTTGCCCAGCCACAGCGCGGCCTGGTCGTCGAAGAACTCGGAGTCGGGGAGCCCGGACTGGCCGCCGGGCAGCACGTTCTGGCCGACCACCTGGCCGTCCTTGAGGCCGATGACCATGCGGAACACCGGGCCGCTGCCGTAGGAGAAGTTCTTGCCGGAAAAGCCCGGGTTGGCGGCGTCCACCGCGAACTGGTCACCGTCGCGCGGGAAGTGCGGCAGCGTGGCGCGCGGGTCCCCCGCGGGCATGTTGCTGGCCAGCGGCAGGCGCGCCGGGGTGATCGAGAACTGGTCGGCCAGCAGCGACATCCCCGGCTGGTCGCCCAGGAACTCGAGCAGCATCGAGTCGAAGCGGACCATGTGGCGCAGCCCCCACAGCCAGCCTTCCATCGGCGTGTCGCCGAACCCGCCCTTGCCGGGGCCGGTCGGGGCCGAGCGCAGGAAGGTCAGCGCGTCCTGCAGCGCCAGCATCGCCAGCTCGTCGCTGGTCTCGACCTCGGCCGTCCCCTTGATGTCGAAGAAGGCGGACTCCTGGGTGTCCGGGTTCCAGGACGCCAGCTGCCCCGGGTTGTCGGGGCCGCGCCCCTCGACGAAGTCGGTCACCGCCCGGATGCGGCCGGTGTTGCCGCCGCCCTGCCACAACCCCGGCAGGCCCTCGTCGTCGAACAGGCGCCCCATGAAGGCGCCCTGCCAGGCGTTGTACAGCGTCGTGGCCACCGCGTCGGCGCGGTCGTCCTCGGTCGGCTGCGCGTAGAAGGTCTCGACGCCCGAGCGGGCCCAGAAGCCGCGCTCGCCCCAGGCGGCCAGGCGCGCCCGCACGGCGTCGACGGCCTCGGCGTCCGCCGCGTACAGGGCCGCGAGGCGTCCGTCCGCGCCCTCGGCGGCCTCGGCCTCGTGCGCCGCCTTGGCCGCGTCGATGGCCTCGAGCACGAAGGGCACCAGCTGCTCGCCCAGGCGCGACTGCACGTTGGCCTGCAGGGTCGCCATCGCCGCGAGGTCGGCCGAGTTGGCGGCTACCTGCGTCTCGAGCGCGTGGTGGATGGTGTCGGCCCGGTAGCCCTCGGTCCAGGGGCCGCCGATGTACCAGGGGTCGTCGGTCAGCGACCCGTCGATGCTGATGTTGCCGGGGTCGTTGTTGGCGGTCTGCACGAAGCCGCGCGCCGGGCTGATCGCCTGCGGGTAGGAGGCCAGCGGGACCACGCACTCGTACGGATCCGCCTCGCCGGCCGCCTCGTCGACCAGCTGGTCCTTCAGCGGGATGGTGAAGCCGCCGTACTTCGTCCCGTCCAGCAGCAGGTTCGGGTCGGCGCCGTCGGCCCAGCGGCCCTCGGCGTCGCGCTCGAGGTAGCCGCGGCACGGGACCGGCTGGTAGCCCGTGTACAGGATGTCGCCCGCAGCGTCCGAGGCGACGATGTTCTGCGAGTACGCGACCAGCCCCCGGGTCGCCTGGCGGAACTCCTCGACGTCCCCGGCGTGGCCGAAGGCGTCCGAGGCCGCGATCACGGCCGCCCCGCCGTCGAGGCCGGCGTAGTCGAAGCTGACCGCCGTGACGACCCCGTCGCCGTCCTGGTCACCCGGCACGATGTCGCCCGACATCAACGTCAGGATCCCCTCGCCCTCGCCCAGCACCTCGTCCTTCTTGTGCTTGCGCCCCTCGACCGCGGTCAGCCAGCGCCCGTCGAAGGTCGTCAGGCGCACCATAGTCTCGGTCCGGCCCTCGCTGCCCAGCAGCGGCACGTCCGCGACGACGATCTCCTCGTCGAAGCGCTGCACCGGCTTCCACTCGCCTTGAAAGCGCGTGTGCGACGGCAGCCCGTCGTCGCCCAGCTGCACCTCCTCGGCGTACCAGTCGGTGATGTCGCCCATCAGCTGCGTCTGGCACCAGGCGACCTTGCCGTTGGTGCCGACCGCCATGGTCGGCATCCCCGGGATGCCCATGCCCAGCTGCTGCGTGTCGCCGCCGCCCAGCAGCGCGTCGTCGAGGCCGATCTGATAGAACAGGCTCGGGATGGTCAGAGGCAGGTGCCCGTCGCCCGCGAGCCAGCTGAAGCCGTCGGCGCTGGCGTCGCCCGCGACCGCCCACGCGTTCGACCCGAAGCCGACCGACCAGTCGCGGCGCATGCGCTTCTGGAAGCGGTCGAGGTCCTCGGCCAGCTGGGTCAGCAGGCTGGCCGGCACCCGGCGGTGGGCCGCGCTCGAGGCCGCCCCGGCGAACTCGGCCGCCTTGCCCCCGCTCGAGGCGTCGCTGGCCTGGGTGGGCGTCGGCCCCGGCTGCAGCCCCTCGGCGGTCTCGACGCCGAAGCCGGCGGCCGAGCTGATGGGCTTGACCGGCGCCACGCGCTCCCAGATGTCGTGCCGAGCGCCGGCGCGGCGGAGGTCCTGCAGCGGGGCCCCCTCGAACAGCTCGTCCAGCTGGGCCGCGGCCGCCGCGCGCCCCACGTCGCCGGTCTCGTAGCCCAGGTTGTAGATGATGGCCGCCGCCATGCCGGCCACGTCGCGCCGCGTGAACGGCACCATCAGATCCGACGGCTGCTCGGCCCCGACCAGCGGGCCCGCGATGTCGTACTCGGCCGGGACGGGCAGCTTGCCCTCCTTGGCCAGCTTGGCGTAGGCGTTGATGCCCTCGGCGAAGGCGTCGAACAGCTCGGCCTGCGCCGGCGTGAGGTCCGCGATCATGTTGTCGGCGACGAAGGTCATGCCGTTGCCGCGCGCCTCCCGGTCGGTCGACAGGGCGGCGTCGCCCAGCAGCTCGGAGACGCGGCCGAGGCCGAAGCGACGCGTGAGATCCAGCTGGAAGTAGCGGTCGCGCGCGACGACGAACCCGTACATGAACGACAGGTCGCGGCGGTTCTTCGCGTAGACGTGCGGGACGTTGCCTTCGGTACGCACCACATGGGCGGGCGCCGACAGCCCCTCGAGGGCCCAGCGCTCGCTCTCGGCGACGCCGACGATCTTGTCGAGGGCGGTCGGCCCGGCGTCCACCTCGGGCTCGGCGTCGGGCGCGGCGGCGTCGACGTCCTCGCCGCCCGCGTCGGGGTCGGCGTCCTCTCCGGTGGCGTCCGCGGCGTCGGCGGCCACGTCCGGGGACGCGTCGGCGGGCGCGGGCTTGGGATCGTCGCCGCAGCCGATGGCGGCGGCGCAGGCGAGGGGCAACAAGAGGCGGCGCATCGAGGGCTCCCGGGGCAAGGTCGGGCGGAGCCTAGCAGCAGCCGGGGCCCCGCGCCACTCGCTCCGGGGCCGGGCGGCGCCGGGCCGCCGCGGCGTCTCGCCCCTTGGTCGCCGCCGAGTCCGTGTTGTAGAACCTCGGGCACCTGCCGCCAGCCCACGAGGTGCCGCCGTGTCCAGCTTCTACCGCGACAACGCCGATCTGCAGTTCTACGTCGAGCGCTGGATCGACTGGGAGCCGCTGGCGCGGCTGACCGAGCAGGGCTTCCGGCACGCCGAGGGCTTTGGCGACGCCGCCGAGGCGACCCAGTTCTATCGGGACATCCTCGAGATGGTGGGCGAGTTCGTCGCCGAGGAGGTCGCGCCCCACGCCGCCGCCATCGACCGGCAGGGGCTGACGCTGAAGGACGGCGAGGTCGTCTTCCCGCCGCAGCTCGAGGCCATCTTCAAGAAGATCAAGGATCTGGAGCTGCACGGCATGTGCCTGCCGCGGGAGCTGGGCGGCATGAACGCGCCGCTGCTCCTGTACATGCTCTCGTCGGAGCTGCTCGCGCGGGCCGACGTGTCGGTGATGACGCACCACGGCTTCCACGGCGGCATGGCGATGGCGATGCTGCTCTTCTCCATCAACGAGGGCACGACCACCTGGGACCAGGCGACCGGGACCATCGCCAAGACGCGCTTCGAGGACTTCATCCGCGAGATCGGGCGCGGCGACGCCTGGGGCTGCATGGACATCACCGAGCCCGACGCCGGCAGCGACATGTCCGCCCTGCGGGCCCGCGGCGAGCAGGACGAAGCCGGCCAGTGGACCGTCACCGGCCAGAAGATCTTCATCACCTCGGGGCACGGCAAGTACCACTTCGTCATCGCGCGCACCGAGCCCGCGCCGGCCCGCTCGGACGACCCGATGGCGGGGCTCAAGGGCCTGTCGATGTTCCTCGTGCCCACCTACCGCGACACCGGCAAGGGCAAGTCCGCCAAACGCGAGCGCCTCGCGACGGTCGAGCGGCTCGAGGAGAAGCTGGGCCACCACGGGTCGGCGACCTGCACCATCGCCTTCGACCGCACGCCGGCCCTGCTCGTCGGCCAGCGCGGCGAGGGCTTCAAGCACATGCTGACGCTGATGAACAACGCCCGCATCGGCGTCGGCTTCGAGTCCATCGGCCTGTGCGAGGCGGCCATCCGCATGGCCGAGGCCTACGCCGCCGAGCGGCCGTCGATGGGCAAGACCATCGACCGGCACGAGATGATCGCCGACTACCTCGACGAGATGCGCACCGACGTCGCCGGCCTGCGGGCCATGGCCGTGCACGGCGCCTACTGCGAGGAGATGGCCCACAAGACCCGCCTGTATCGCCTGCTGACGATGGCGCCGGGCAGCCTCGAGGCCAAGCGCTCCGAGCGCGACGAGCAGCGCTGGACCCGGCGGTCGCGCCGCGTGACGCCGCTGCTCAAGTACCTGGCCGCCGAGAAAGCGGTCGAGATGGCGCGACGCGCCGTGCAGATCCACGGCGGGGTCGGCTACACGACCGAGTACGGCGCCGAGAAGCTCCTGCGCGACGCGATGGTGATGCCCATCTACGAGGGCACCAGCCAGATCCAGGCGCTGATGGCCATGAAGGACAAGCTGTCGGCCATCATGAAGAACCCGCAGCGCTTCCTGCGCGACGTCGCCCAGGCGCGCTGGCGCTCGCTGTCGGCCCGCGACCCGCTCGAGCGGCGCCTCGCCCGCGTGCAGGTCCTGAGCCTGGCCGCCCAGCAGCACCTCATCACCAAGACGGCGGTCGACAAGCTCCGCTCGGCCACCCGCCGCCCGCTGCCCGAGTGGAGCCAGGCGGTGCTCAAGGACTGGAACCCCAAGCGCGACTTCGCCTACGCCATGCTCCACGCCGAGCGCCTGACACGCCTGCTCGCCGACGAGATGATCGGTGAGCTGCTCTGGGAGCAGACCCAGCGCTTCCCCGAGCGCCGCGATCTGCTCGACCGCCACCTCGAGCGCGCCGAGCCCCGCGCCCGCTGGCTGCACGAGGAGATCACCACCACCGGCGACCGCCTCATCGCCCGCCTCGCCGACGCCAGCCCCTCCGACGTCGCCCGCACGGCCTGACGCCGGACACGCCCCCCGCCCTCCGCCACGGCCACGGCCTCCGCCACGGCCACGCTCACGGCCTCCGCCACGGCCCACGGCCTCCGACACGGCCACGGCCTCCGCCACGGCCACGCTCACGGCCTCCGCCACGGCCACGGCCACGGCCACGGCCTCCGCCACGGCCCACAGCCGCGCCCCGCTCAACCCTCCGGCAGCCGCTCCCTCACCACCGCCAGCCAGTACGCCTCCCCGTGGAACTGGCTCATCCGCCCCAGCACCTTGCCGTCGCGCACCAGCACGAACGTCGGGATGCCGTGCACGGCGAACCGCGTCGCCAGCGCGGGGTGCTCGTAGGCGTTCACGGTCACCAGGCGCATGGCCGCCCCGGCCAGCGCGTCGAGCAGCCGCTCCCGGTGGGCCGCGAACACCTCGCAGTTCGGGCACCGCGGCCCCCAGAAGTCGACCACCACCAGCTCGCCCCGAGGCGCCAGCACCTTCGCGTCGAAGTCCTCGGGGCTCGCCTCGAGGACCGGGGGCCGGCCACGCACCACCTCCGGGCCGTCGCCGGCCTGCGCCTCACCCTCGTCAGGCAAAGCCGTGCTCCGAGCCGCGCTCGGCGCGCTCCAGCTTGGCCAGCAGATCCGCCAGGAACGCCCGGCGCAGCTTCAGCTTGTCCCGATACTCCGAGAGGATCGTGTGGTGGATCTCGTTGTTCAGCTCACCCATTCGGATGCGCACGAGTCCGCGGATCTCCTCGATCTCCTGCGCCGTCAGGTCGATGGACATGGCTCCCTCCCGCGAGTCGACGGTCGACCGATACCGTAGAGACGCCGAGCCGGACATCCAACTCACCCCTGCGCCGCAGCTGAGCGACGCCGCCCTCAGCGCTCCCAGGCCGTGTTGCCGTACCCGCCGCCCTTGGCGACCATGTACTGGTAGCGGCCGTCGGCGCTCATCAGGTACAGGCCGGTGCCCTCGCGCCGCGACGAGATGAACGCGATGTAGCGGCCGTCGGGGCTCCACGAGGGGTCCTTGTTGATGCCCTGGTCCTGCGTCAGGCGCGCCATCGTGCCGCTCTCGGTCACCGTGAAGATGTCGGAGACGCCCTCCTCCATCCCGGCGAAGACGATGAGGCCGTTCTTGCCCCAGTCGGGCGCGTAGTTGTAGCTGCCCGCGTGGGTCAGGCGCGTCATGCCGCCGCCCGAGACGCTCATCATGTAGATCTGCGGCCCGCCCGCGGCCGACGAGACGAAGGCGATCTTGCTGCCGTCGGGCGAGAAGGTCGGCGCGACCTCGTCCGCGTCCGAGTTGGTCAGGTTGCGGATGACCTTGCCGTCCTTGCCCAGCAGGTAGAGATCCGACTGCCCGCCGTAGCTGATGGAGGCGACCATCTGCGAGCCGTCGGGGCTGACGGCGACCTTGCGGTAGTGCCCGGCGTCGCTCGAGAGCTTGCGGGTGCCGAAGTAGAGATCGGGCTTGCCGTCCTTGAACGACGTGTACAGGACCCCGCCGAAGCCCCACGACGGCAGCAGGTTGATGGACCCGTTGCCGACCAGCCCCGACCGGTTGGCGCCGTCCATGTCCATGACGCCGATGCCCTTGACCCCGGGGCCCTGCTTGACCGCGTAGGCGATGCGCGTGTCGAAGACGCCGGCGGTCCCGGTCAGCGCCAGCATGACCCCGTTGGCGAACTTGTGCGTGACGCGCCGCAGATCCTTGTCGCTGACGTTCTTGAAGGACTGCTGCTCGACCGGGATCAGCTTCTGCTGCGTCACGTTGTACAGACGGAACTCGACCGTGTGGCTGCCCTGCCCGCGGACCTCGGCCTTGATGAGGAAGCGCGCGCCGATGTTGCCCCAGTCGCCCCACTTGATGTCGCTGAGCCCCTCGGCCGGGTCGGCCAGGTAGCTGCGCGGCGGCAGCACCTGCAGGAAGAACGACAGCAGCATGTCGCGGCGCAGCACGTCGCTGACGGTGCCGCACGCCTTGGGCGAGGCGCCGAAGCAGAGCGCGTCCGGGATGGCGATGGGCTCGAGCTGGCTCGCGCCGGGCCCGACGATCACGTGGATGCCGTCCTCGGCCTCGCCCACCGCGCCCCCGGTCGCCTCCTGCGCCCGCGCCGGCCCGGCCACGAGCAGGGCCAGCGCCAGGCTCGCCACCGCCGCTCCGAACCGCGCTCCGCCCACTCGCCCCGTCATCCCTTGCACCTCGGCCCTCCCGACGTCGATCGCCGCGCCAACGGACCGCCCCCGCGCCCCATTCCCAGGGGTCCGCTCGGGGGCTCACCCACCGGATCGCGCGCGCAGTCTGCGGCCCGGCTCCCGCCCGGACAAGTTTCCGACGCGCCGCATCATGGCGCCCCTCCCCCGCCGCCCCACCCGCTCCGAACGGGCCACGCTCACGGCCGGACCCGCGACGGTCCCTGCCCCCCTTGCGACGGAGGCGCCCCGGTGCCATGCTTCCACCCGCTCGCGACAAGGAGTCCGTCTCGCCATGGTCCTTCGCCTCAGCCCCCGCCGCAGCACCCTCGCGGTGCTGACCGCCGCCGCGTTCGTCGTCGCGCCCCTGTCGGCCTCGGCCCGCCCGCCGGCCCGCGGCGCCGCCAAGCCGGCCGCCGCCGCCCCGGGTTCGGTCGTGGTCTTCTCGACGACGACCGGCGCCACGGTCGAGATCGACGGCAAGCCCGTCGGCACGATCCCCCTCAAGGACCCGATCATGCTCGAGCCGGGTCAGCACTCCATCCGCGTGCACCTGCGCGGCTGGACCGAGCACATCGACACCTTCACGGTGCCGGCCGGCGACGAGGTCGAGCTCGAGATCGACCTCATCCCCAGCGCGGGCATCGTCAAGATCGTCACCCCGCAGCCGGGCGCGACGGTCAAGGTCAACGGCAAGGTCGTCGGCGTCACCCCGTTCGACCAGGACGTCCCGGTCGGCACGGCCGAGATCAACGTCTCGATGCCGGGCTACAAGGATCAGACGCGCACGGTCGAGGTCACGCCCGGCAAGGCCTACGATCTCGACTTCCAGCTCGAGGCCCTGCCCAACGCCGGCCCGATCGGCGGCGCGGCGGGCAGCGCGGCCTTCTACGAGACCTGGTGGTTCTGGACCGCCATCGGCGTGGCGGCCGCAGGCGCCGGCGCGGCCGTGGCCCTGTCCGGCGACACCGCCCAGGCCCCGACCCCGAACTGGATCGTCAACGTGCCCTGACGGGCCTCTACGCGCCCTGATTCGACCCGTGGGGCCCGGCGCCTGGCCGCCGCCCCATCCGCAGGCTCCCCAGCGAGACCTGCGTGACGCCGCCCCGACCGCCGCCCTGCGCGTCCGGTCTGGGCGGCGTCTGCGTCTTCGAACACGACCCGCAGTCGTGACCGCCGTCGAAGCGACGCCGCAGCCACAGGGCCAGCGCGATGCCCGCCACGGCCAGAGCGAGGGCGACGGGATCCTGCCAGGTCAGGTGCCAGTTCATCGCAAGTCCATCGGCGGCGTCACCCAAGGCCGGCGGCCGAGCCGACCTGGTAGACCAGGACGGCCATCAGCCACGCGAAGGCGGTCATGTAGACGAAGGTGAAGGTCGGCCACTTCCACGAGCGCGTCTCGCGCCGGATGGCGCCCAGGGTGGCCGCGCACTGGCTGCACAGGGCGAAGAAGACCATCAGCGCCAGCGCGACCAGCGGCGAGAACACCCGCGTGCCGTCGGGGTGCACGGCGCCGCGCAGCTTGTCGCGCAGGCCGTCGCCCTCGCCGGCGGCGCTCGCCTCGAGCGAGTCGACGTCGTAGTCGCCCGGGTCGACGTCGCCCAGGCTGTACAGGATGCCCATGGTCGGCACGATGAGCTCGCGCGCCGGGAAGGCGGCCAGGATGCCGACCGTGATGCGCCAGTCGAAGCCCGCCGGCGCGAAGACCGGCTGGATGGCCTTGCCGCCGCGGGCGAGCCAGCTCTGCTCGAGGTAGGCGGCGCGCTCGGCGGCGTCGAGCTCGGCCAGGGCCTGATCGTGGGCCGCCGTGGCGGCCTCGTCGTCGGCCTGGGGGGCCACCAGCGTGGTCCGCTGGGCCTCGTAGCGGTCGTGGATCTCGGCCGGGCGCGGGTAGTAGCTGAGCAGCCAGATGACGATGGCGGTGCCGAAGATGATGGTGCCGGCGAGCACCATGAAGTCGCGCGCGGCGCCCCAGACCTGGGCGCGGACGACCTTGAGGCTGGGGCGCTGGTAGACGGGCAGCTCCATCATGAGCAGCGAGTGCCCGCCGCGCAGCACGGTGAGCTTGAGGGCCCAGGCGACGAGCGCGGCCGTGAGGATCCCCAGCAGGTAGATGCCGAACAGGACCACGCCCGCCCAGGCGACCGGGAAGAACGCCCCGATGAGCACCACGTAGACCGGCAGGCGGGCCGAGCAGCTCATGAGCGGGGCGACCACGATGGTGGCGATGCGGTCGCGCTCGTTGTCGATGATGCGGGTCGACAGGATGCCCGGCACGGCGCAGGCGAACGAGCTGACGAGCGGGACGAAGCTGCGGCCGTTGAGGCCGACGCGGCTGAGGACGCGGTCGAGCAGGAAGGCGGCGCGCGCCATGTAGCCGCTGGCCTCGAGCAGCGACACCAGGGTCATCAGCAGGACGATCTGCGGCAGGAAGATGACGATGGAGCCGACGCCGCCGATGAGGCCGTCGACCAGGAAGCTGCGCAGGGCGCCGGGCTCGAGGGCGTCTTCGACCAGCCCGGTGAGCCAGCCCTGCCCGTCCTCGATGAGGCCCATGAAGGGGTCGGCCCCGGTGAAGATGGCCTGGAAGATGCCGAGCACCAGCAGGGCCAGGATGGGCAGGCCCCAAACGCGATGCAGCAGGACGGCGTCGAGCCGGTCGGTCAGGCCGCGGGGCGACGGCGGGACGGGCCGCAGCGCCGCCTGGGCCAGCGCGTCCGGCGTGTCGGTCAGCGCGGGCGCGGGCGGCGCGCCGGCGGCGGCGACGAGGGCCTGGCGCAGCGCGTCGATGCCGCGACAGGCCAGGGCGTTGGTCTCGACGACCGGCATGCCCAGCAGCTCGGACAGGCGCGCCGCGTCGACCGGCCGGCCCTCGCGCTCGGCGACGTCGTTCTTGTTCAGGGCGACCACGATGGGCCGGCCGAGGGTGACCAGCGCGTCGAGCAGATGCAGCTCGACCGACAGCTTGGCGGCGTCCACGACCGCGCACAGGACGTCGGGCACCTCGCCGGCCTCGCCGCGCAGGTAACCCAGGGCCACCTCCTCGTCGCGGCTGACCGCCGACAGCGAGGCGATGCCCGGCAGATCCACGGCGCGCAGCTCGGTCGCCCCCACGCGGACGGAGCTCTCGCACCGCTCGACCGACGAGCCGGCGAAGTTGACCGGCCGCTGGGCCGAGCCGGTCAGGTGCATCAGCAGCGACGTCTTGCCGGCGTTCTGGCGGCCGGCGAGCGCGACGAGGACCCGCGCGGGCGCCGCGGGCGACTGGGGCTGCGGGGCCGAGGCGGTCACGCTGCGGCCGCCGGGGCGCTCGGGGTGGCGACCACGACGCGGGCGGCCTCGTCGCGCCGGAGGGCCAGCCGGAAGCCACGCAGGGCGTACTGGGTCGGGTCGCCGAAGGGCGCCCGGCGCACGACGACCACCTCGGTCCCCGGCCACAGGCCGAGATCCGTCAGGCGTTTGGCCACCACGTCGTCCCCCTGCACGCGCACCACGCGGCCGGTGGCGCCCGGCGCGAGGCGCTCGAGGGTGGTTTCTTGCGCGGTCTGGTTCGGATCGGACATGAGCCCCTCGAAGCGTCCTGCGTGAGTCCAGCCGACTTCTTAGTGAGAACGGTTTTCGAAAAGCAAGCCCGGAGCAAGGGCATTCCCCCGATTCCCGGAATTCGACCGAGCGCGGGCGGGGTCAGCGCCAGTCGCGCGGCTCGCGCAGCACCTCGAGCAGGCGCGCCTCGGGGGTCCCGGGCGACGGCTCGATGGCGTAGTCCCAGCGGACGAGCGGCGGCAGCGACATCAGGATGGACTCGATGCGGCCCTCGGTCTTGAGGCCGAAGAGGGTCCCGCGATCGTAGACCAGGTTGAACTCGACGTAGCGCCCGCGCCGCTGCAGCTGCCAGGTGCGCAGCGGCTCGCCCCAGGGCGTGTCGACGCGCCGCTCGACGATGGGCGCGTAGGCCGGCAGGAAGCTGTCGCCGACGTCGCTCCAGAAGGCGAACAGGCTCTCGAGATCGCGATCGGCGTCGGGCTTCAGGTAGTCGAAGAACAGGCCGCCGACGCCGCGCGCCTCCTTGCGGTGCGGCAAAAAGAAGTACTCGTCGCACCACTTCTTGAAGCGCGGGTAGTAGGCGGGGTCGTGGCGGTCGCAGGCCTCGCCCAGGACGCGGTGGAAGTGGGCCGCGTCCTCGTCGACCAGCACGTAGGGGGTGAGATCCGCGCCGCCCCCGAACCAGCCCGCGTCGCCGCGCTCCAGGTAGCGGAAGTTGGCGTGGGTCGTAGGGACGTGCGGGTTGCGCGGGTGCAGCACCAGCGACACACCGGTCGCGAAGAACTCGGCGCCCTCGCCATGCAGGGCCGTCTGCAGCGCCTCGGGCAGCTCGCCGTGGACGGCCGAGACGTTCACGCCCGCCTTCTCGAAGACCTCGCCGCCCTCGAGCACGCGCGTGCGGCCGCCGCCGCCGCCGGGGCGCTGCCACAGGTCCTCGCGGAAGCGCGCGCGGCCGTCGAGCCGCTCGATGGCGGCGCAGATCGTGTCCTGGAGCTGTTCGACCTTGGCCCGGGCGCGGTTTCGCATGGGCCGTGCTTACCGGCCGCTCCGCGCGCCGTCAATCGCGAGCGCGCGAATCGGGCCGGCCGCGGGCGCCGCGCCGCTCAGGGCTTGCCGGTCGCCGCGGCGAGCCACTACCTTCGCGGCCCATGGCGCGCATCACCCTGACCCACGACGGTCGCCGCATCGACTTCGACCCGGCCGACGCCCCCTTCGAGGAGCACGGGCGGCCGGGCTCGCTGCTGGACGTGCTGCTGGGGCACGGCGTGGCCCTGGACCACAACTGCGGCGGCGTGTGCGCCTGCACGACCTGCATGGTTTACGTCGAGCGGGGCGGCGACGCGCTCAGCGCGCCCGGCGAGGACGAGGAGGACATGCTGGACCGCGCCGCCGGGCTGCGCCTGAGCTCGCGCCTGGCCTGTCAGGCCGTGGTCGAGGACGCCGAGGCCGAGCTGGTCGTCACGATCCCGTGAGGCCCGGGTCGGCCGCGGCCGCCGGGCGGGCGAAGCGGCGGTCCCAGGCGTGCACCCAGCGCGGCACGTAGCGCGCGGCGACGGCGGCGACCAGGACACCCGCGACGATGTCCGCGCCGTAGTGATAGCGCAGGTACATCGTGGCGAAGACGATGGCCAGGGCGAGCGGGACCATGCCCCAGAGCAGGCGCGGGACGAAGCGCGCGGCGGCCAGGGTGACCGTGAGCGTGAGCGAGGTGTGCCCGCTGGGGAAGCTGTCCCAGTACATGCGGGTGCCGGCGACGATGGACTCGCGCAGGGTCTCGGCCAGCCACAGCCCCTTCATCTCGAACGGGTAGACGATGAGGTCGGCCAGCGCCGGGTCGTCCCCCAGCAGGACCGGCCAGCGGGCCGGCAGCAGGACGTTGCCCAGGACGACCAGGCCGTGGACGCCGACGAGCATGGTCATGACGACCCGCAGATCGGCGTGGCGGCCGCGTGTCCACAGGTAGACCGGCAGCGCCAGCAGCACGAAGTAGAAGGAGAAGTAGCAGAGCTGGATGACCTCGGTCAGGGCCGGCGAGTGCAGGTGCTGCAGGGCCAGCGAGACGTCGGTGCCGAGCACGGCGTGGTCCAGGGCGCTCAGCTCGCGCTCCCAGGTGGGCAGCCCGAGCTCGCCGATGAGCACGCCGGCGCCGCGGTGGAAGACGTAGAACCAGACGGTGTAGGCCGGGATGCGGACCGCGTTGTCGCGGCTGGGGCGGCCGGTGTGGCCCAGGCGGACGGCGGCGAGCAGCAGGGCCAGCGCGGCGCCGAACAGGGACAGCTCGACGGCGGGCGCGGCCAGGCGCGTCCAGCCGACGAGGACGGCGACCAGGGCGGCGGAGGTGGTCGCGAGGGCGACGGCGTCGGAGAGGCGGACCGGGGCCGCGGGCGGGGTGGTCGACATGGCGGGCGACCCTAACGGTTACGGCCGGTTGCGGCAATCACGGCGCGGGCGGGGGCGCGAAGTGGGCGCGGGCGCGGCGCTCGTCGACGCCGAGCATCAGGAGGAGGCCGGCGACGAACAGCCCGCCTACGGCGAGCAGGGCGTAGCGCTGGCTGCCGGTCGCCTCGCTGACGAAGCCGAAGATGAGCGGGCCGGCGACGGCGCTGAACTTGCCGGCGATGGCCTTGAAGCCGAAGAGCTCGCCGGCCTCGGCCGGGGGGACCACGCTGGCGAGCAGGCCGCGGCTGGCGCTCTGGGTGGCGCCCATGACGAAGCCGACCGCGAGGGCGAGCCACCAGAAGGTGTCCTTCTCGGTGACCCAGAAGGCGCCGAGGATGACCAGGCACCACACGCACAGGGTCAGGACCAGGGTGCGGGCGTGGCCGATGCGGTCGGCGACGAAGCCCAGGCCGAAGGCGCCGACGGCGCCGGAGAGCTGGACGGCGGCCAGCATGGCCATGATCTCGCCGGTCTCCATGCGCAGGGTCTTGGAGGCGTACAGGGCGGCGAAGGAGACGGTGGTCGCGACGCCGTCGTTGTAGAGGAAGTAGGCGATGAAGAAGCGGAAGAGGTCGCGGTTGCCGCGGATGCGGCGGAAGGCGGCGCCGACCTGGGCGAACACGTCGCCGGCGCGCTGGTCGAGGCGCGGGGCGCGGTCGCGGACGAGGAAGAACAGCGGCAGGCTGAAGGCCAGCCACCAGGCAGCGACGACCAGGAAGACCAGGCGGACCTGGCCGGCCTCGGCCAGCGGCAGGGCGAGCAGGAGGCAGGCGAGGCCGCCGAGGTAGCCCATGGACCAGCCGATGCCGGACCAGCGGCCGATGGCGGTGGGGCGGACGAGGCCGGGCAGGAGCGCGTCGTAGAAGACGAGGCTGCCCTCGAAGGCGACGTTGGCCAGGAAGATGCAGGCGAGGCCCAGGGCGACCTCGCCGGGGCCGACCAGGGCGCAGGCGGCGGTGCCTGCGACGCCGACCAGGGTGTAGGCGAACAGGAGGTGCTTGCGCCAGCCGCGGCGATCGGCCAGGGCGCCGAGCACCGGCGAGGTGAGGGCGACGACGGCCATGGAGGCGGCCAGGGCGTTGCCCCACAGGCGGTCGCCGCGGCCCGGCTGGTCGGCGCCGACGACGACGTTCGAGAAGTACAGCGCGTACACGGCGGTGACCATGACCAGCGCGTAGGCCGAGTTGGCGACGTCGTTGAGGGCCCAGGCGAGGCGCTCGCGGATGGGGGCCTCGGGCGGGATCATCGGGGCGGCCGAGGCCGCGCCGTGGGATTGTCGAGCCTGCACCGCAGCTTGCCTCCGGGACCCCGATACGTTAGGGATTCGTGCACTTCCGCCCCGGGAGAGGAGCTGGATGGACCACCTGCAGCAACTCGAAGATCAGAGCGTCTACATCCTTCGCGAGGCTTACAAGCACTTCAAGAGCCTCTGTATGCTCTGGTCCATCGGCAAGGACTCGACGGTCCTCCTGTGGCTCGCGCGCAAGGCGTTCTTCGGCCATGTGCCGTTCCCGCTCGTGCACATCGACACGAGCTACAAGATCCCCGAGATGATCGCCTACCGCGATCGGCTCGCGCGCGAGTGGAGCTTGCGCATGGTGGTCGGCCAGAACCGCGAGGCGCTCGCGGACGGCATGAACCACACGCGCGGGCGCCTCGCGTGCTGCAAGGCGCTCAAGACCGACGCGCTGCGCCACACCCTCGACGGGACGTGGCCGCGGATGGTGATGAACGCGCAGGGTGAGTACGAGCCCGAGCACAACCCCGAGCCGTACACCGGCGTCATCGTGGGCGCCCGCGCCGACGAGGAGGGCTCGCGCTCGAAGGAGCGCTACTTCTCGCCGCGCGACCACAACAGCGACTGGGACGTGGCGGACCAGCCTCCCGAGCTGTGGAGCCAGTTCAAGACGGACTTCGCGCCCGGCACCCACGTCCGCATCCACCCGCTGCTCGATTGGACCGAGATCAACATCTGGGAGTACATCGAGCGCGAGAACATGCCGATCATCGACCTGTACTTCGACCGAGGCGAGGGCATCCGATACCGCTCGCTCGGGTGCGGGCCGTGCACCGGCAACATCCGCAGCACGGCCCGGACGCCCACCGAGATCATCACCGAGCTGCGCGTGACGACCATCGCCGAGCGCGCCGGACGCGCGCAGGACCAGGAAGACCCGCACGCGATGGAGAAGCTGCGGCGCGAAGGCTACATGTGAGCCTGGGCGCCCGGCCCCCGTCGAGTCCCCTGCCCTGCCCCTCCCGGCCTCCGAGGACCGCATGACCTCCGTCGCTGCCGACACCCAGAACCGGCTCCAGCTCGCCCCGCGCGAGCAGATGAACATCGTCATCGTCGGCCACGTGGACCATGGCAAGTCCACGCTGGTCGGCCGCCTGCTCGCCGACTCCGGCAGCCTGCCCGACGGCAAGCTCGAGGCGGTCCAGGCGCTGTGCAAGCGCCAGGGCAAGCTCTTCGAGTACGCCTTCCTGCTCGACGCCCTCGAGGCCGAGCGCGACCAGGGCATCACCATCGACTCGGCGCGGTGCTTCTTCAAGACCGACGAGCGCGACTACATCATCATCGACGCGCCCGGCCACATCGAGTTCCTCAAGAACATGATCTCGGGCGCCGCCCGCGCCGAGGCGGCCATCCTGCTCATCGACGCCAACGAGGGCGTCCGCGAGAACTCGCGCCGCCACGGCTACGTCCTGTCGATGTTGGGCATCCGGCAGGTCACGGTCGCCGTGAACAAGATGGATCTGGTCGACTACGACCAGGCCGTCTTCGACCGCATCGAAGAGGAGTACCGCGCCTTCCTGGCCGGCTGCGGCCTGGTCCCCCAGCGCTTCGTCCCCATCAGCGCGCGCCAGGGCGACAACATCGCCGAACCCAGCGCCCACATGCGCTGGTACAAGGGCCCGACCATCCTCGAGTCGGTGGATCTGTTCAAGAAGGCGCCGCCCCGCGAGGACAAGGCGCTGCGCGTCCCCGTGCAGGACGTCTACAAGTTCAACACGCGCGGCGACGACCGCCGCATCGTCGCCGGCCGCATCGAGTCCGGCCGCATCAAGGTCGGCGACCGCGTGGTCTTCTCGCCCTCTGGCAAGGGCTCGACCGTCGCCAGCGTCGAGGTCTTCAACGCCCCGGCGACCGAGTCGATGCAGGCGCCCCACTGCGTCGGCTTCACGCTGACCGAGCAGATCTTCGTCGAGCGGGGCGAGATCGCCTCGCACGTCGACAGCGCCCCGCGCGTGTCGACGCGCTTTCGGGCGAACCTGTTCTGGCTGGGCCGCAAGCCCATGCAGAAGGGCAAGAGCTACAAGCTCAAGCTGACCACCAAGGAGGTCGGCGTCCACATCCACGAGCTGCTCAACGTCATCGACGCCTCCGAGCTGGACTCGAGCCTCGACAAGGACGAGGTCGGCCGCCACGACGTCGCCGACGTCATCCTCGAGACGCGCCGCCCGGTCGCCTTCGACCTGACGCACGAGTTCGAGGCGACGGGCCGCTTCGTCATCGTCGACGACTACGACGTGGCCGGCGGCGGCATCATCCGCGAGGTGGTCAGCGACAGCTTCGAGGGCGCGCGCGCCGACGCCCGCCGCCGCGACTTCGAGTGGGTCGGCGGCGACGTCAGCCGCGACGACCGCGCGGCCCGCTTCGGGCACCGCGCGGCGCTGGTGCTGCTGACCGGCGGCGCCGGGGTCGGCAAGGCGCTCATCGCCCGCAAGCTCGAGCGCGCCCTGTTCGACGCCGGCCGCGTCGCCTACCTGCTCGACGGCCGCAACGTGCTGCTGGGCCTCGACCAGGACATCGCCACGACGATGGACTCGGGCGAGCTGGTCCGCCGCTACGCCGAGGTCGCGCACCTCTTCTTGGACGCCGGCCACCTGGTCGTCTCGACCACCAACACCTTCGCCCTGGCGGACCACGGCACGATCAGCACCCTTGTCGCGCCGGCGCCGGTCGTCCTGGTGCACATCGGCGACGACCCACCCCACAACGCCGACCTGGTCCTGCCGGCGCAGACCGACCCCGAGGGCTGCGTCACGGCCATCCGCGCCATGCTGCGCGAGCAGAACCTGGTGGTCCGCCCGCCCGAGCCGCGCTGACGCGCCGAGGTCCGCCGCCGACGCGGACCTCGCCTCAGCGGCACACGCCCAGGCCCTCGCTGAGCAGCGCCGGCACCAGCCGGCGCGACAGGTCCGCGCCGCCGGCGCGGGTCAGGTGGACGCCGTCCGAGCGCCGGAAGCGCACCTTGCGGCCGCGGCCGTCGGTGCCCAGGGCCAGGTAGCGCCCGGCCGGGTCCGACGACAGCGTGAAGGTGTCGATCCAGGTCACGTCGCCGCGCTCGCGCGCCGCCTCGCGCTGCAGACGCATGATGCGCTTGACCTTGGCGGCCGCGCTGGGCGCCCGCCGGTTGGTCGGAGACAACAGGAACACCTGGCGTCGCGGCCCGCGTAGCCCGTCGAGCAGCTCGCGCACGCGCTGCAGGTAGTGGACGCTCCAGCGCGCCTCGTCCTTCCAGGCGACGCGCTCGCCGGCGGCGTCGGTCGGCTCGAGCCCCTGACCGTCGTTGCCGCCGAACAGCATGATGACGACGTGCGGGTCGAAGCGCGACGCCAGCGCCGGCCCCTCGCGCCGCCAGTCGAAGAAGCTCGGCTTGGCCAGCCCCGAGGCGCTCTTGCCGAAGCGCTCGACCTCGAAGCCCAGCTCGGCCAGCGCGCGCTCCAGCTCGATCCCCAGGCTGCCGTAGATGTTCGAGTCGCCGAGCAGCAGCGCGCGCGGCCGCTCGGGGACCACGAGGCACAGGTCCTCGGCGAGCGCCGCGCGCGGCGCCCCCAGGAGCGTTCCGACCCCGACGAGGACCAGGACAGCCAACCAACGACGCATCGCGCTCCGGCGGGGCCGACGCCACATCCACGATGGATGGGGGCGCCGCGGCTCACCGCGTGCGCCGGATTGAAGCGCGCTCCGGGGCCGCGCGCAACTTCCGCGACGTCACCGTAAGGTGTTGATCTCTCTGAAGGGAGCCGGGCGCCTCGCAGCTGAGCAGCCCCTCGGCCTGCAGCGCCGGCCACAGCTTGTCCATCAGGACGGCGGCGCCCTCGGCCGTCAGGTGGATGCCGTCGGGACGCCGCAGCCGCACGCGCCGCCCCCGCCGGTCGCGCCCCTCGGCCTCCGGGCGGCCGTCCTCCCGCGAGGTGAGGGCGAAGGTGTCGATCCAGGTCACGCGGGTGAGGCCCTCGACCGCCTCGCGCTGCACCTGGCGGACCCTCAGCATCTTCTCGCGCGCGATCCTGGGCAGGCGGTTGGTCGGCCCCAGCACGAACAGGCGCCGCCCCCCGCCCGACAGGGCCATCGCCAGGCGGGTCACGCGGCTGCGGTAGGCCTCGCGCCAGGTCGCCTCGTCCTTCCACCAGACCCGCCGCTCGCCCGCGTAGGGCTCGAGCCGCTGCCCGTCGTTGCCGCCGAACAGGATGATGACGACGTCGGGGCGGTAGTGGTCGACGAGGCGCACGCCTTCGGTGAGCCAGTCGAAGAAGTCCGGCCGGGCGAGGCCGCTGGTCGGCTTGCCGCGCCGCAGGACGTTGAAGCCGGAGGCGCGCAGGCGCTTCTCGAGCTGCTTGCCCAGGTGCTCGAAGATGTTCGAGTCACCGAGCACCAGCACGCGGGCCGCCGAGGGCGCCGGCTCCTGGGCCGCGGAGGGCCGGTGGGTGAAGACGACGGCCAGGGCCACGAGGAGGCCGAGGACCATGGGCCGCAGACGTAGAGAGGCCGAACGCGAGGCGCGACGCATCGCCGCGGATGATAGCGATCTCGCGCGCGGCCGTCACCGGGGGACGTTTGCGGCCGGGACCGGGACCGTGGCGGAGGCCGGGGCCGGGGCCAGGGCGGAGGCCGGGGGGAGGCCGGGGGGAGGCCGGGGCCGGGGCCGGGACCGTGGCGGAGGCCGGGGCCGGGGCCAGGGCGGAGGCCGGGACCGTGGCCGAGGCCGGGACCGGAGCCGGAGCCGTGGCTGCGGGCGCAGCCACGGCCGGGCCCGTCACTCCTCGGTGACCTCGATCTCCTCGGGCTCGTCCGCGCCCATGAGGAGGGCGCGCGTCTCGGGGTCGAGCTCGTACGAGCCGCGCAGCCCGACGCCCGAGCGGGCCTGGACCACCTCGCGCGCCAGGGTCGGGCTCTCGACGACCAGCAGATCGCTGCGGAAGACGCGGCGGTGGTCGGCCACCCGCACGGTGGCGTTCAGGCCGTTCCACGTCGCCTGCGTGACGACGCTGCCGTCCGCCGTGGCCGACGCGATGGTGCTCTGGCCGCTGACCGGCCCGAGGTCGGCGCGCAGGGTGGCCACGCGCTGCGCGAAGGGCACATCGGCCGTCAGGGGCCGCGCGTACTTCCACAGCCGATCGCCCGCGAAGAAGAAGTAGTGCACGCCGCTCGCCTCTCGGAAGACCAGCAGGCTCTCGTTGCCGCCAGCGGCGAACTCGCTGGCCACCAGGCTGGTCTCGAACCCCGTCTGGCGACCGTCGAAGGGGATCACCGACCCCTCGAGCGCCTCGAGGTCCCGCTCGAAGGCGGCGCGCAGGGCGAGCCGCTCGCTGTCGTCGAGGCAGGCCTTGAGCTTCGGCGCGAGCTCGCGCTCCATCCGGGCGCGGACCCACGAGAACACCGCGTCCTTGTTCTGGCCGAGCGGCAGCTTGTCGAGGTCGGCGTCGATCCGCGAGACCTGCAGCGTCACGGCGAGCGGCGCCTTGGCGGGCGCGCCGGCGAGGGCGGGCCCGGCGGTTACGGTGGCAAGCGCGAGGAAACTAGCGAAGGCAAGGCGTCGCATGACATCATCTCCGGCTCGTGTTCGGCCGGAATACGATGCAATAGGTATGCCACGCACGCTCCAGCGCGCGATCGGCCCGGCGGCGCGCAAGGACTCCGTGGTCGGTCCGCAATCGCTGCACAGCGGCGCGTGACGCTGGGATCAGACCCGGCCACCGCTACATGTGCGCGCGGCGGACCTTCAGATCGGTCGTCTCGCCCAGCGACTGCTTGCAGGATCGGCAGCGGTAGTCGATGCGCGTCGGCAGCGTCGAGATGCCGAACAGCAGCGTGCACCACCCGAAGAACGAGTAGTGCGGCTCCTTCTCGACCATCGCGTGGTCGCGCGTGTAACCACAGCGGCAGGTGTCGGACGCCGCGTCCCGATGGGCCTCGGCCATGATCTCCTCCAGCGCGCCGCGACCAGCGGCGGCGCGGCCCGAAGGATAGGTCCGCCTCGCGCACTGTCTACCGGAAAACGGCATCGACCGCCCGTGGCTGGGGTCCGCAGACCCCAGCCGTGGGGACCGGACGGCTCAGTGGCACGAGACGTTGCCCTTGCCGACGACCCGCTCGGCGCGGGTGATGGTCTCGTCGTCCGTCCCCAGGCGGAAGCCTTCGGCCAGCGAGACGAAGGCCTCGCCGCAGGTGGGGACTTCGAGCACCAGCTCGACCGGGACGCCGTCGACGCTCGTGACGAGCAGCTCGTGCAGACGCACCAAGGTCTGATCGGTCGCCACGCTCGCGTCCATCCGCAGGCGGATGCGGCGCGTCTCCTCCTGGCGCAGCTGGCCCCAGGTCTGCACCTTCTCGGCCTTGAGGCGCACCGTCTTGGCCTCCTCCTCGCCTTCGAGCTGCACCATCGCTTCGATGACCAGCGGCTCGTCGCTCTTGAGCGCGGCCTCGGCGTCGCCGAAGACCGACGAGAAGACCAGCAGCTCGACGCGCCCCGTCAAGTCCTCGATGGTCGCGAAGGCCATCCGCCCGTTGCCGCTCTTGAGGGGTCGCTCGCGCATCTCGGTCACGACGCCAGCGACGCGCACCCGGGTCCGGGGCTCGAGCTGGTCGACCTTCTCGAGCGGCACGCAGCCGTGCTTGTCCATGTCGGGCTTGTAGCGGTCGAGCGGGTGGCCCGAGACGTAGAACCCCAGGCACTCCTTCTCGTAGGCCAGCCTCAGCTTGTCGGGCCACTCGTCGCCCACCTCGACCAGCGGGGTGGGGTCGGCCGACCTCACCGGCTCGAGCGCGCCGAACAGATCGAACTGGCCGGCCTCCCGGTCGCGCTGGATCTGCTGCCCGCGCTCGATGGCGCGGTCCAGGGTGTCCCACAGGGTCGAGCGCGGCAGGTTCCAGTCGTCGAAGGCGCCGCACTTGACCAGGGCCTCCATCACGCGCCGGTTCACGCGCCGCAGATCGACCCGCTCGCAGAAGTCGAACAGGTGCAGGAAGGGCCCGCCCTCGGCCCGCGCCTCCATGATGCTGTCGACCGCGCCCCCGCCCACGCCCTTGACGGCCCCGAGCCCGAAGCGGATGGCGCCCTCGCTGGTCGTGAAGTCCGCCGCCGACTCGGTCACCGAGGGCGGCTGGACCTGGATGCCCATCGAGCGCGCCTCGGCGATGAAGCGCACCACCTTGTCGGTGTTGTCGCCGTCGCAGGTCAGCAGCGCGGCCATGAACTCGACCGGCCAGTGCGTCTTGAGCCACGCCGTCTGGTAGCTGATGAGGCCGTAGGCCGCCGAGTGGGACTTGTTGAAGCCGTAGCCGGCGAACTTGTCGATGGTGTCGAAGATGGTGTCGGCCTGCTCGGCCGACACGCCGCGCGCCTCGCACCCCTCGCGGAAGACCTGGCGCTGCTTGGCCATCTCCTCGGGCTTCTTCTTGCCCATGGCGCGCCGCAGGATGTCCGCCTGCCCGAGCGAGAAGCCCGCCAGCACGCTGGCGGCCTGCATGACCTGCTCCTGGTAGACCATCACCCCGTAGGTCTCTTTGAGGGTCTGCTCGAGCTTGGGATGGGGGTACTCGACGACCTCCTCGCGGTGCTTTCGGCGGATGAACGAGTCGACCATGCCCGACTGCAGCGGGCCCGGGCGGTACAGGGCCACGGCCGCGATGACGTCCTCGAGGCAGTCGGGCTTGAGCTTGCGGAGCAGCTCCTTGAAGCCCGACGACTCGAGCTGGAACACGCCGGTCGTGTTGCCGCCGCTCATCAGGTCGTAGACGGCCTTGTCGGCGAGATCGATGGCCGCGATGTCGAGCGGCGCCTCGCCTCGCTTGGCCTTGGTCTCGTTGACCAGGCGCACCGCGTGGTCGACGACGGTCAGGGTCTTGAGGCCCAGGAAGTCGAACTTGACGAGGCCGGCCTCCTCGACCTCGTTCTTGGCGAACTGCGTGATGAGGGTCGCGCGGCCGTTCTCGTCGTGGACCGCGTACAGCGGCACGTACTCCCACAGGGGCTTGTCGCCGATGACGACGCCCGCGGCGTGCATGCCCGGCTGGCGGTTGAGGCCCTCGAGCACGCGCGCGATCTCGAACAGGCGCGCGTAGCGCGGGTCCTCGTCGCACAGGGCGGTCAGGCGGGGCTCGACCTCGAAGGCCTTGTCGAGCGTCATCCCGAGGTCGTCGGGGATGAGCTTGGCCGCCCGGTCGGCCTCGGCGAAGCTCAGGCCGTATACGCGCGCCACGTCGCGCACCACCGCCTTGGCCTTCATCGTGCCGTAGGTGATGATCTGGCCGACGTTGTCCTCGCCGTACTTGCGCGTGACGTACTGGATGACCCGGTCGCGCTTGTTCATGCAGAAGTCGATGTCGAAGTCCGGCATCGACACGCGCTCGGGGTTCAGGAAGCGCTCGAACAGCAAGGAATAGCGGATGGGGTCGATGTCCGTGATGCGCAGCGCGTAGGCGACCAGCGAGCCGGCGCCCGAGCCGCGGCCCGGCCCGACCGGGACGTCGTGCTCCTTGGCGTAGTTGATGAAGTCCCAGACGATGAGGAAGTACCCCGGGAACCCCATCTGGATGATGATGTCGAGCTCGACGTCGAGGCGCTTGCGATAGACCGGCTCGTCGGCGTCGAGGCCCAGCTCGCGCGCGTGCTCGAGGCGCTTGCTCAGCCCCTCGTGCGACAGGTGCCGCAGGTAGCTGTTCGCGTCGAAGCCCTCGGGGACCTGATAGGTCGGCAGGTAGGTCTTGCCCAGCTCGATCTCGACCGAGCACATCTCGGCGATGCGGCGCGTGTTCTCGACCGCCTCGGGCAGGTCGGCGAAGCGCTCGGCCATCTCGTCGGCGGGCGCGAGGTGGAGGTCGTCGGTGATGCGCGCCTTGGTCTCGAGATCGGGCAGCGACTTGCCCATCTGGATGCACATCAGGATCTCGTGCGCGGCCGCGTCCTCGCGCTTGGCGTAGTGGGCGTCGGCCCCGGCGACGAGCGGCAGCGACAGCTCCTCGGCCAGCTGGACGATGGCCGGGTTGACCTCGTCCTGCTCCTTGATGCCGCTGCGCAGGACCTCGAGGAAGAAGCAGCCGGGCTCGAACAGGCCCTGATAGACCCGGGCGACCTGCGTCGCCTCCTCGTAGCGCCCGCGGACGAGGGCCTGCGCGATCTCGCCCGACAGCCCGCCCGACAGCCCGATGAGCCCGGCGGCGTGCTCGCGCAGCAGCGCCCGGTCGATGCGCGGCCTGGGACACTTGGTGGGGGTGTCCATGTAGGCGCGGCTGAGCAGGTAGCAGAGGTTGCGGTAGCCCTCGATCGTCCGGCACAGCAGGACCAGCGTCCACGTCTTGCGTTGCTCGGGATCGGTCCGCCCGTCGGGGACCAGGCTGACCTCGGCGCCGAAGATGGGCTTGACCTTGGCCTTCTTGCACGCCTTCTGGAAGTCGACCGCGCCGAACATGTTGTCGTGGTCCGTCAGCGCGATGGCGGGGGCGCCGTCGGCGGTCGCCCGGGCGACGAGATCCTTGATGCGGATCGTCGCGTCCAGCATCGAGAACTCGCTGTGGGTGTGCAGATGGACGAACGTCATGGGCCCCTTCTCGCGCTCGGCACGGGCGGCGCGTCGCGGCAGGCGAGCGGCCCGCGCGGCGCGGCGTCCGGTCTACCGCCGCCCCCTTGGGCGGTCAACTCCACGCCGGCACGCGCCGGCACGCGCCGACACCCGCCCGTCCGGCGATCGAGGCGCCTGAGCGGTTGACCCGGGCCGCGCTCCCCGCGATGCTGCGGCTCCCCTGGCCCCTGGCCCCCCTGGAGGACCCCTTGGCCCGACGCGCCGACAACCTCGTTTGGCTCGACATGGAGATGTCAGGCCTCGATCCCGAGGTCTGTCGCCCCCTCGAAATGGCGACCCTGGTCACCAACAACGCCCTCGAGATCATCGCCGAGGGTCCCAACATCGTCATCCACCAGTCCGACGAGGTCCTCGCGGCCATGGACGCCTGGAACACCCAGCACCACGGCGACAGCGGCCTGACGCTGTCGGTGCGCCAGTCGCGCGTGACGATGCGCGAGGCCGAGCAGATGACGCTCGACTTCCTCGAGATGTGGACGGAGCCCGGCAAGTCGCCCCTGTGCGGCAACTCCATCGGGCAGGACCGGCGCTTCCTCAGGCGCTACATGCCGCGCCTCGACCGCCACTTCCACTACCGGGTCATCGACATCTCGACGATGAAGGAGCTGGCCAAGCGCTGGTACGGCATCGTGCCGCCGCCCAAGCACGAGACGCACCGCGCGCTCGAGGACATCCGCGAGTCCATCGAGGAGCTGCGCTTCTACCGCCGCACCATCTTCAAGCCCGAGCTCTGAGCGCGCCCCGTCGCCCGGGGCGACGACCCGGAAGGATTTGACAGACGGGCCCGGGTGGGCGACTGCTACGGGCCTGCCCCCCCCGCCCCCCGCCCGGAGGATCCATGCGCCTGCTCGCCCTCGCCGCCTTGTCGCTGTCCCTCGCCAGCCTCACCGGCTGCCCGCAGCCGGTGCCCGACCGGCCGCCCGAGCCTCAGGCGGACCCGGCGTTCCCCCAGGGGTACCAGGGCTGGCAGAAGATCAACGCCCAGACCATCGTGCGCGAGGACGAGGGCATCGCCCGCGAGCTCTTCGCGAGCCCGACCGCCGAGGTCCTGGTCAAGGAGCAGTACGTCCTCGCGGGCGGCGAGGTCGGCCCGATGCAGAAGATCGCCGTCATGCGCAAGACGGGTGACACGCCGCACAACGGCTGGACGTTCCTGTCCTTCGACCCGCAGACCAAGACCCAGCTGACCGACGACACCACCGCCTGCGTCGGCTGCCATGGCCTCGCCGACGGCGAGGACTTCGTCTTCAGCGACCTGTAGAGCGCCTCGGACGCCTACACGGGGCTCGGGCCGGACCGAAGCCCCGTCGGGCTCAGCTGCGCCGGCCGCGCACCAGGAAGGTGTCGCGCTTCCAGTGGTCGTCGCGCTGCGGGAAGTCGATGGTGTAGTGCAGCCCGCGGCTCTCGCGGCGGATGAGGGCGCTGTCGACGATGAGCGAGGCCACCGAGGCGATGTTGCGCAGCTCGACGAGGTCGCGCGTGAGGACGAAGGACCAGTAGTCCTCCTTGATCTCCTGGCCCAGGACGTCCAGGCGCCGGCGCGCGCGCATCAGGCGCTTGTTCGAGCGCACGATGCCGACGTAGTTCCACATCAGGCGGCGGATCTCGTCCCAGGCGTGGGCGATGAGGACGTTCTCGTCGGGGTCGGTCGCGAAGCCGGTGTTCCAGTCCGGGACGGCCGGGTCGAGGTCGGTGTCGGCGGCGGCCTGGATCTGCGGCGAGACGGACGCCGCGCGATGCGAGAAGACGAGGGCCTCGAGCAGCGAGTTGGAGGCGAGGCGGTTGGCGCCGTGCAGGCCCGTGTGGCTGACCTCGCCCGAGGCGAGCAGGCCCGGCAAGGTGGTGCGGCCCCAGGCGTCGGTGTGGACGCCGCCGCAGCAGTAGTGGGCGGCGGGGACCACCGGGATGGGCTGCACGCGCATGTCGATGCCGAAGCCCAGCAGGGTCCCGTGAACGCCCGGGAAGCGGTCCTCGAGCATCTCGGGCGGCAGGTGGGTCATGTCGAGCAGCACGTGCGGGTCACCCGACCGCTTGAGCTCGCTGTCGATGGCGCGGGCGACGATGTCGCGGGGCGCCAGGTCCCGCAGCGGATGGTAGGCCTCCATGAAGGCCGTCCCGTCCAGCCGGCGCAGGACGCCGCCCTCGCCGCGGCAGGCCTCGGTGATGAGCGAGTTCTTGGCCTGCGGGTGGTACAGGCAGGTCGGGTGGAACTGGAAGAACTCCATGTTGGCGATGTGGGCGCCGGCACGCCACGCCATGGCCACGCCGTCGCCCGTCGCGATGTCCGGGTTGGACGTGTAGCGGTAGACCTTGCCGGCGCCGCCGGTCGCCAGCATGACCACGCGCCCGAGGAAGGTCTCGACCCGGCCGCTGTCGGCCTCGAGCGAGTAGGCGCCCAGGACGCGGTCCTCGCCGCCCATCCCCAGGCGATAGCGGGTGATGAGGTCGATGACGTGGTGGTCCTCGAAGACCTGGATGTTCGGGTGGCGGTCCACGGCGTCGACCAGCGCCGCCTGGACGGCCGCCCCCGTCATGTCCTTGGCGTGCACGATGCGGCGCGCCGAGTGGCCGCCCTCGCGGGTGAGATCCAGCTCGCCGCGGCCGTCCTCGCCGCGCCGGGTGAAGGCGACGCCGAGCTCGATGAGCTCCTGCAGGCGCGCGGGGCCCTCCTCGACACAGATCCGCACCACCTCGGCGTTGTTCAGGCCGTCGCCGGCCGTGATGGTGTCCTGGATGTGGGCGTCGAAGGTGTCGTGGGCGTCCATCACGGCCGCGATGCCACCCTGCGCCCAGCGCGTGTTGGACTCGACGCGGTCGCGCTTGGTCAGCACCGCGACCGTCCCGCGGTCGGCCATCTTGAGGGCGTAGGAGAGGCCGGCGACGCCGCTCCCGAGGACCAGGGTGTCGAAGACGTGACGCATGCCGCGACCATAGCAGGCGGCCTCGGAGCCGCGAAGCGCGGTTTTTGGGCTTGGCCGCGACTGCGGTTATAGTCGGGCCGAACCCCGCTCCCGCGAGGCCCCCGCCATGCGTCTGAGACCCCTCGCCGTCGCCGTCGCCCTCGCCGCCTCGCTGGGCCTCGCGACCGCCGCCCAGGCCAACATCTACGAGTGCGTCAAGGACGGCCGCCGCTGGATCACCAACGAGCGGATGACCGGCGCGCGCTGCAAGGTCAAGATGCTCCTCGAGGGCCAGGCCGTCGGCGCGTCCTCGTCGTCCTCGTCGCGGCCCTCGGGCGGCTACGCCACCGCGACCGCCTCGCCCAAGCGCGCCAAGGACTTCCGCCCGCCGTCCATCGGCCCCTCGCGGGTGGCCGGCGACGGCGACACCGTCCGCGCGCGGATGAAGCTGTACGAGCCCTACATCACCGAGGCGTCGGAGGCGTACGGCATCCCCGAGGCCTTCATCCGGGCGGTCATCCGCGTCGAGAGCAACTTCGACTACAAGGCGGTCAGCTCGGCCGGCGCCCAGGGGCTGATGCAGCTGATGCCCGGGACGGCGCGCCAGATGGGCGTCAACGACTCGTTCGACCCGCGCCAGAACATCATGGGCGGCACGAAGTACCTGCGCCGCCTCGCCAACCGCTTCGGCGGCGACATGGTCAAGGTGCTCAGCGGCTACCACGCCGGCTCGGGCGCGGTGAACAAGAAGGGCGGCATCCCGTACGACGCCACCGAGAGCTACGTGCGGGCCGTCCTGGACCACTACTACCGCTACAAGATGTAGCGGCGGGACGTGGGGCGGGGCCCGCCGCCCTCCCCTTCAGGGAGTCGCGGGCCCACCGCCAGGGGCACCTTCGCTCAGGCCGTGGCCTTGCTGGTCAGCAGCGTCTCGAGCTCGCCCGCCTCGTGCAGCTCGCGCAGGATGTCGCTGCCTCCGACGAACTGGCCGTCGACGTAGAGCTGCGGGATGGTCGGCCAGTTCGAGTAGTCCTTGATGGCCTGCCGGACCTCCCAGTCCTGCAGCACGTTCACGGTCTCGAACTCGTGCGTGTACTGGCTCAGCAGGTTGACGGCCAGCGCCGAGAACCCGCACTGGGGCATCATCTTGCTGCCCTTCATGAACAGGACGACGCGCTTGTTCTTGACGAGATCGTCGATTTCCTTGTGGACGTCGCGAGACATCTTGCTCACTCCTTCGAGGGGGTGGAGGCGAGGCCGGCCTGGGCCGCCTGCGCGGGGGTCAGCGTCTTGAGCTGCAGCGCGTGGATGCGCCCCTTCATCTCGTCGCCGAGCGAGGCGTAGACCAGCTGGTGCTGCTCGATGCGGCTGCGCCCGTCGAAGGCCTGCGACACCACGACGGCGCGCCAGTGGTCGGCGCCGCCGGTCAGGTCTTCGAGGTCGACCTGCGCGTCGGGCATCGCCTGCTGGATGAGCCCTCGGATTTCGTCGGCCGTGATCATGACTCGCCTCCTGGACGTTCGGCGGGACCCTCCGCCCGTGCGGCGGCCCCGGTCGGTCGCGGAGTGTATGCACGGCCTCGGAGCTTGTCACGGACCAAAACGGTCCGATTTGCGTCGCGCCGTCGGGCCCGCTCAGAGCTTCAAGGCGAAGCTGACGTCCATGGTCGTGTCCAGGGTGTCGATCGTCGCCGGGGGGCGGGCGTCGTAGGCCAGCGTGAAGCCGACCAGAACGCCCAAGCCCTCGGAGAGCTTGATCGACAGACCGCTCTGGCTGAGCAGGCGGAAGTCGGCGAAGGCGTCGAGGCGCGGCTGGAAGTAGGTGGTGTGGACCACGGCCAGCAGCGGGTCGATGGCGAAGCGGCCGGTGACGTAGCTCGAGGCGCGGTGGTTCGTCTCGGTCTGCCCGGCGTCCACGTAGTCGCCGCTGCCGAACTTCTCGTGCTCGACCATGTAGGACAGCGCCACGGCCAGGCTCACGGCCGGGCCGCTGACGATCTCGAGGCGCGGGCCGGTGCCGCCGAGCACGCGCATCTGCAGGCGCTTGAACTGGTCGGCGGCCAGCTGGGTGTAGGTCTCCCAGGTCAGCGTCTCGGTCAGCAGCCACTGGTGGCGCAGGTGCGTGAACACGCGGTCCAGGAAGTCGGCGCCGCCCTTGATGCCCAGCTCGTAGCTGGAGCTGGAGATGAAGCGGTGCATCCCGGCGCGGTAGCGCATCAGCACGCTCGCGCGCGCCTGGAAGATGTCGACGTTGCCCGTGCGCCAGTTCATGGCGCCCGACAGCTCGCCCGCGAAGCCGTCGTCGTCGGCGGGCGCGAGCAGCGGCTGCACGTTGACGATGTCGGCGGCCGCGTCGGTGGGCGCGAAGGCCGTGAGCGTGGCCAGGACGGCCGCGAACAGGGCGCGAGGCATCGTGGAGCGGGTCACAGGGGGCCTCCGGGTCAGGGGTGACCTTGGCCCATTACCCGCTGCGACTGGCCGTGTCGACCCCCTAGGGGAGCGACAGCGTCTGGCCGATGCCCAGGGTCCCCACTCGGATCTGGCGGTCGAAGCCCTGCACGTCGTCGTAGAAGCGTCCGAACTTCGTCAGGGGCAAAAGGCGCATGGGCGCGTCGGCGGCGCGGAAGAAGTCGTCGTAGTGGGTGGGGACGACCATGCGCGGGGTGAGGTGCTTCAGGATGCGCGGGATGTAGCGCTCGGTGGCGTGGCGGCCCGAGATGCCCATCAGGAACAGATCGACGTCCTTGTGCCGGATCGCGTCCTCGATGAGGTTGGCGCTGCCCTGGTGGTACAGGGTCAGGCCGTCGACCTCGATGGCGAGGCCGAAGACGTCGCCGCACTTGTAGTCCTTGCCGCGGATGGGCAGCTCGCAGCTACACGGGATGTCGCCCGCGTAGGGGACCTTGTGGCCGAGGGCGAAGCGGCTGTGCTCGCTGGGGATGAGCGTGACCTTGAACGGGCCGACCTCGACCGTGGTCTCGCCCGTGCAGGCGACGAACTGGGACTCGGGCAGGCCCGAGCAGGCCATCAGGTTGGCCGTGCTGCGCGAGCCGTAGACTTTGGCGCCGGTCTTCTGGGCGAGGTAGGGCACGTCCATGACGTGGTCGAAGTGGCTGTGGCCGACGAAGATCGCGTCGGCGCGGGTGATGCCAGCGGCCTCGATGCGGGCGGCGTCGGGGCGGATGGCCCCGGTCAGGTAACGCCACAGGCCGACGCGGGTCAGGTACGGGTCGACGAGGATGACGTGCTCGCCGGCGCGGATCTCGAAGCCGGCGGTGCCCAGCCAGCGCAGCTGGACGCGGCCGTCGCCGCCGTGGGTCGGGTCGAGGCGGAGGTCGTCAGGGTGCATCGCCGGCTCCGAGGCGCAGGTGGGCGGGGAAGAGGCCGTTGAGGTTGTCGAAGAAGATGCGGCGACGGCCGGCGTCGTCGACGTCGAGCGCGTCGACCACGGCCTGGAAGCTGCGCGGGTGGTTCAGGTTATAGTCGCTGCCGAAGAGGACCCGCTCGGGCCCCAGGCGGTCGACCGCGTGCTGGACGATCCAGTACTGGCGGACGGACTCGGTGCCGAGGAAGGCGTTCGGGATGCCACGCGCTTCGATGTGCGCGACGGTGCCTTGGACCAGATCCGTCCCGTCGCCGCCCATGTGGCAAAGGATGACGTTGAGATCGGGGTGGCGCTCGGCGACCTCGAGGGGGAAGCGGAACGAGGCCATCTCCTGCCATCGCCCGCAGTGGACCAGGACCGGGACGCCGCGCTCGGCGGCCCACCGGTAGTACGGGTCGAAGACGGGCTCGGTGCAGCGCTGGCGGAGGAAGCTGGGGTGGATCTTCAGGGCCGCCACGTCGGCGGCGTGGTCGTCGAGGAACGCGGGCAGCGAGGCGTCCGCGGGGTCGACCCAGGCGCAGAACCGGAAGGCGACCGGCGACGGCCCTTGCGCCCGCAGGGTCGCCAGGAGGCCCGCGTTGTCGGCGACGTCGGTCGGCATGACGAGCGCGCCCGCGTAGCCCAGCTCGGCGTACAGGCGCGCGGCCTCGGCCAGCTGCGTGGCGCGGCCGGAGAAGTCGGGGGTCCGCCAAGGCCCCACGTGCACGTGACCGTCGATGACCCTCACAGCCGCGCTCATACCACGATGCGGCGCGGCCGTCAGGTCTCGTCGGGCGGCGGCTCGGGCGGCGGGTAGAGGAAGCGCAACAGATCGGTGCGCGACAGGATGCCCTGCAGGCGGCCCCCCTCGACGACCGGCAGGCGCCCGATGTCCTTGTCCACCATCTTGTCGAGGGCCTCCTCGAGCGTGTCGCCGCAGTCGGCCGTCACGACCGGGTGCGCCATGCAGCTCGACACCGGCAGGTGCAGCCGCCCGTCCTTGCCGGCCGCCGCCACGTCGCGGCGCGAGATGACCCCGACCAGGGCGCCGTCCTTGAGCACCGGCAACCCCGACACGCCCAGGCCCTCGAGCATGCGCCCGGCCTGCTCGAGCGGCAGGTCGGCCTCGCAGGTCTGGACGACGCGGGTCATCACGTCGCGGACGCGGCTCGGCCGCGGCGGGTGCTCCTCGAACCAGGCGACCAGCCGGGCTCGGACCTCGTCGACGGTGACCTTCTTGAGGAGCGCCGATCCCGCCCCGGCGTGACCGCCGCCGCCCATCGCCTGCATCAGCTCGCCGATGTCCACCCACGGCACCTGCGAGCGGCCGATGGCCTGGACGCGCTCGCCGTAGCCGAACACGCCGATGACGGCGGCGTGCCCCAGCAGCGACAACGCGTGCGAGACCACCTCGGCCAGCCGGTCGACCCGCTCGGGCAGCGCGATCGCCGCGAGGCCGATGGGGACGTGCCCGCAGGTCAGGGTCCGCACCTGCCGCAGGACCTCGACCAGGACCTCGAGGTGCTCGCCCGAGAACGGCTCGCGCAGGTAGCGCTGGACGACCTCGGTGCGGGCGCCCAGGCCCATCAGCCAGGCCACCGCGTCCGCGTCGCGGGCCGTCGCGCTGGGGAACGTCAGCGAGCCCGTGTCGGCGTGGATGCCCAGGGCGAGCAGGGTCGCCTCGACCGAGTCGAGCGCGGCGCCCCGCTCGCGCAGCCGCTCGACCAGGAGCGTCGTCGCCGAGCCGATGGGCTCGACCACCTCGTGGGTGGCCTGGACGTCGTCGGCCGAGGGCCCGTGGTGATCGTAGACGTGGACCTCGAAGCCGGGCGGCGGGTCGCGCATGCGCTCGAGCAGCGGCCCGTAGTCGCGCAGACGGCTGGCGCGGCGCACGTCGACGATGATGACCCGCTCGACGGCGTCGAGGTCGAGATCCTCGACGGGCACCTGCTCGAAGCGGTCTTTGTGCAGGGCGAGGAAGTCGCGGACGCCGCGGCTGACCGTCTTGCCGCGCACCATCACGGCGCCGGGATACACGCGCGAGGCGGCGACCTTCGAGGCGAGGGCGTCGAAGTCCGCGTTGGCGTGGGTGACGATGACCTCGCGGGCGGCGAGCCGGCGAGGCGGCGGTGGTGCGTCGGCGGGCTTCAAGCGTGCAGGGGCCGGGGCAGCGAGGGAGGGGCCGCCGGCAGGGCGTAGGGCGCCTGTCGGTAGGCGTCGGCGATACCGCAGCGGCGCGCGGTCCGCAAGTTCGCGCACAGCACGACGTCGGCCTCGGTCGCGGCCCGTTCGGCGGCCTCCCAGCTCCCGGTGGGCGCGGTGACCAGCACGCGGGCGGCCCCGCCGGCCCGGAGGGCGCGGACCCGGGCGGCCAGCGCGTCGGGGCGCGTCAACCCTTCGTCGACCAGGATGACCAGCTCGGCCGCGGCGCCGACGGCCAGGGCCTCTGGGCCAAGGACCGGGGCGGTCCCGCGGCGGCGCCGGACGGTAGCGGCCAGGGGGCCTCGGCGCCGATGCGGGCGCGCCCGGGACCCGAGGGGCGCCGGGGACACGGCGAGGGGGATGGTCTTCACGGCGAACCCGAGCCGCTCGGCGAGCAGGCAGGCCAGCTCGCTGGCCTGGGGCGTCGCGGCCACGACCGTGCCGCGCAGCCGTCTACAGAAGTCCAGCGCCTCGCCCAGCATGCGGGCGGCCTCGGGGCGGTCCGCGAAGACGCCGGTGCGACCGCGCAGCTCGGGCAGGTCGACGACCAGGCCGCGCGGGGCGGGTATGGGCGGGGTGCGCGGGGTCGTGGGCGGGGCCATACGTCCTCCGGGGCGGTCAGGCGCGGGGCATCGCGTCGAGCAGCCGGTCCACGCGCGACAGATCGACGCGGCTCGGGCCGAGCCGGGGCGCGCGCCGGCGCGGGGTCGCTGCGGGCGCGGCGCGATGGAGGCAGCGCAGGACGCGCATCGGGGTCCCGAGATCCGACCAGCCGCACCAGGGCACGGCCAGGACGCGGAACAGGTCCGGCGCCCCCTCGAGGACGTCGCGCGAGAAGTCGTGGCTGGGCAGCAGCGGATAGACCTGCGCGAGCGCGGCCCGATCCAGGTAACCGGCGGCCAGGCAGCGGTCGCGGAGGGTCCGCGCGAGCAGCGGCAGGCTGCGCTCGAAGGCGCCGACCAGCGTCCGGACCGGGGCCGCGAAGGTCATGCTGCTCCACAGCCCGCCCTGTTGGAACAGGCGCTGGGCCAGCAGCTTGTCGGGCTTTTCGACGAAGGCGGCGACGCGGCGGGTGGCGTCCTCGCCGTCGTCGGCGGGGACGATCCAGCCGTAGCCGAAGTCCGGCGCGTCGGGGCGCATGCCGAGCAGGACCGACTGCCCGTCGCGGCGCGCGCTCGACAGCGCGGCCTCGAGGCCCCGGACCAAGGCCGCCTCGTCGGTGGCGTGGTGGTCGCTGGGCAGGGTCAGGACGGCGGCGTCGGGATCCTGCAGCTGGACGTGCAGCAACGCGAGCAGGAGCCCGGCGGCCGTCCCGCGGCCGACCGGCTCGACCAGCACGTTGGCGCGCGGCAGGTCGGCCAGCTCCGTCGTCCACCAGGGGCGGTGGCGCTCGGCGACGACGACGACGATGCGGTCCTTGGGGACCAGCCGCGCGACCCGGTCCAAGGTCGCCCCGAGCAGCGAGCGGTCGCTGCGGAAGGTGCAGAACTGCTTGGGCACGCTCACGCCGTCGGGGCTCATCGTGACGCGCGACAGGCGCGTGCCCTCGCCTCCCGCCAGGATGACCGCCCAAGCTCTCCGCGGTTCGTTCTGCATGCTTCCCCACTCCCCTGATGCGGTTGCGCCGGCCGGACGGCGGGCGTGTTGGCTCCGGTGGGACAGGTGCAACAGCCGTACCACAACGCAACCCGTTGAAATCACGAGGTGCTGGCGGGCTCGACGGCGCGCGGCGCGGGGATAATTCCCCATTCCAGTGGGGACCAGGGCGGGAAAGGAGCGCTTCGGGGCCGCCCGGATCGCGCGGAGGGGCTGGCGCAGGCCGGACCGGGGAGGCCGGTGGGAAATTTCCCGCCCCTCGTCCTGGGAAAAATCCCTCGCCATCCCAGGGCCGGCGCGCAGGCCGAAAAGTGCCCCATTTCTTCGTCATTACACGTCGTTGGAGGTCCACGGCCGCGACCTCCAAGCCTCGTCTCTAGCCCTGCGAAGGCGGCGCCCTATACTGGCGCGCATGCCTCAGGAAACGCTCCTCATTGTGGACGACGAGAAGCTGGTTCGGTGGTCGCTGCGCGAGCACCTCAGCCAGGCCGGTTATCGGGTGCTCGAGGCCGACTGTGGCGCGCAGGCGATGGACCGCTGCCGTGAGGGCGTGGATCTCGTCCTGCTCGACTACAAGCTGCCGGACGCCGACGGCCTGACCATCCTCCAGGACATCAAGCAGCTCGACCCGGACAGCCTCGTCATCCTGATGACGGCGTACTCCAGCGTCGAGAACGCGGTCCAGGCCATGAAGGGCGGCGCGTACCACTACGCGAACAAGCCGCTCAACATGGACGAGATGCTGCTGATGGTCGAGAAGGCGCTCGAGACGACGCGCCTTCGGCGCGAGGTCAAGGCCTTGCGCGCCTCCGAGCAGGCGCCCTACGCCTTCGACCGCATCATCGGCGACTCGTCGGCGATGACGTCGGTCAAGGGGCTGCTCAACAAGATCGCCAAGAGCCCCGCGTCGACCGTGCTGCTGACGGGCGAGAGCGGGACCGGCAAGGATCTCGCGGCCAAGGCCGTCCACTACAACAGCGACCGGGCCGCGGCGCCGTTCATGAACATCACCTGCTCGGCGCTGCCCGAGGCGCTGCTCGAGAGCGAGCTGTTCGGGCACGAGCGGGGCGCCTTCACCGACGCCAAGAAGACGAAGAAGGGCCTGCTCGAGCTGGCCGACGGCGGCACGGTCTTCCTCGACGAGATCGGCGAGATGACGCCGGGGCTGCAGGCCAAGCTGCTGCGCTTCCTCGAGGAGAAGGCCTTCAAGCGGGTCGGCGGGTCGGTCGACATCTCGGTGGACGTGCGCGTCATCGCGGCGACCAACGTGAACCTCGAGGAGGCGGTCAAGGAGGGCAACTTCCGGCAGGACCTGTACTACCGCCTGCTGGTGCTGCCCGTCGTGCTGCCGCCGCTGCGCGAGCGCTCGGGCGACCTGTCGCTCCTCGTGCGCTACTACATCGACACGTTCAACCGAGAGTTCCGCAAGCGCGTCCAGGGCCTCTCGGACGAGGTGCTCGAGCGCCTGCACAGCTACACCTGGCCGGGCAACGTGCGCGAGCTCAAGAACGCGGTCGAGCGCGCCATGCTGCTGGCCGAGGGCTCGGTGTTGACGGCGGACGACTTCATCATGCTGTCGCCCGCGCCGAACCTGCACGCCGGCTACAAGCTGCCCCCGGGCGGCGTGGACTTCGAGCAGCTCGAGCGCGATCTGTTGGTGCAGGCCCTCGAGCGCGCCGGCGGCAACCAGACCCGCGCGGCGGAGCTGCTGGGGATGAACCGCGACCAGGTGCGCTACCGCATCGACAAGTTCGGCCTGCGCAAGTTCCGGCGCAAAGGGACGCAGGCGCGGGCCAACTGACGCCCGCCCGGTCGCCTCAGTCCTCGCTGAGCTGCCCGTACCAGTAGCTCATGTCCGTCAGGTACTGCCGCCACGACGGGGGCATCGACCGGTCCGTCGTGAACCGCAGGCGCCAGCTGTCGGGCAGCGAGCGCGGCTTGACCGGCTCCGACATCAGGCGCATGCGCGCGTCCTCGGGCGTGCGGTTGCCCTTGCGCTGGTTGCAGGGCAGGCAGGCGATGACGATGTTGTCCCAGCGCGTCAGGCCGCCGCGGCTGCGGGGGACCACGTGGTCGTAGGTCGCGAGGTGACGCGGGACGCGGTGGCCGCAGTACTGGCAGCGCCCCTTGTCGCGCGCGTAGACGTTCTCGCGCGAGAACTTCACGCCGGGGCGGTGCCGACGCAGCGCGCGGACGAAGCGCACCACGGACGGCATGGGCAGCTGCACGCTGACCGTGCGCACCACCCGGTCCTCGTATTCCTCGACGATCTCGACGCGGCCCGTCACCCAGAGCGTCATGGCGCGCTGCCAGCTGACTCGCTCCATCGGCTCCCAGGCCGCGCTGAGTACCAGGGTCTCCATCGATCGCGCCTTCGGTGACGGGCGCCGCGCGAGCCATGTGGCTCGCAGCGGCCTTGCTGCCTCAACACGCGGCGGCCGCGGTCCATGCCCCGGGAACCTCCCGCCGTCGCCGTCGTCCCTGGTGCACGGGCCGTGACGCGCGCAGGACCCGCGACCCGTGGACGCGCGGGCGCGGACGAGGGACCATCACCCGACGGCGCGGCGCCCCCTGGTCGGTGGAGGAACGGATGGAGCCCCTTTTCGCCTTGTCGCTCTTGGCCACCTTCTGGCTCGCGCCCGCGCCGGATGCGGCCCTCGGCGCGCTCGCGGCCGCCCTCGACGCCGGGGCCGAGGCCTCGACCGCCCAGCTCGCCCGCGAGGACGCGGAGGCCACCCTCGCCCACGGCGCGGCGCTGGTCGAGCGCTTCGAGTGCGCCCGCTGTCACGTCTCGGAGCGCCTCGCCGCGCCTGCCCGCGAGCAGCACTGCGTGGGCTGCCATCAGGACATCCTGGCCGGCCGCTACGACGCCCCGCCCGACGTGTTGGCCGACTGGCGCCGGCACATCGTCAACCTGCGGCACGCCCCCAGCCTGGACGCCACCGCGCGCCGCTTCCGCCGCGACTGGCTGGCTCGCTTCCTCGTGGCCCCGCACGACCTCCGCCCCGCCCTGCCCGCCTCGATGCCCCGCCTGCCGCTGCGCCCCGCGCAGGCGCGCGCCATCGCCGCCTGGCTGGTCCCGACCGAGGACCTCGGCCCCGCCCCGGCCGGCGATCCCACCCGCGGCCGCGTCCTGCTCGACACCAAGGGCTGCGGCACCTGCCACCGCATGACCGGCGCCGAGCCGCCCCTGAAGCCGTCGCCGCTGCCCGTCACCGTCCCGGCCGAGGCCATGGTCGCCGGCATGGCCCTGGCCCCCGACCTGCGCCACACCCGCGCGCGCTTCCAGCCGGCCGCCCTGGTCCCGTGGCTGCTCGATCCGGTCGCCGTCAAGCCCGACACGACGATGCCCAAGGTGCCGCTGACCGAGGCCGAGGCGCGCGACATCGCCGCCTACCTCCTGCACGCGCCGCTCGCGCCCGCCCCCGTGGCCGCCCTGCCGAGCCGCCTGCCGCCGCTGAGCCGCCGCGTCACCTGGGACGAGGTCGCCGCCCGCGTCTTCCGCGACACCTGCTGGCACTGCCACGGCGAGCCCGACCCGGTCCGCGGCGACGGAGGGCCCGGCAACACGGGCGGCTTCGGCTACGCGGGCCGCCGGCTCGTGCTGTCCGACTACACCGCCGTCGCCTCGGGCAGCGTCGACGACGCGGGGCACCGGCGCAGCCTGTTCACGCGCCTGCCGGACGGGACCCCGCGCCTCGTCGCGCACTTGATGGCGCGCCACGCCGAGGTGGCCGGGCGGCCCGTCCACGGCGTGCTGGGCATGCCCCTGGGCCTGCCCCCGCTGAGCCTCGAGGACATCCAGCTGGTCGAGACGTGGATCACCCAGGGCCGGCCCCGCTGACCGGCGCGGCTTGAAGACGATCCGCAAGCGATTACGGGTATTTACACATCCCTCCGCCGCACCCGGTCCCGGGCCGCGGCGCGCCTGTCACCGACCAGGAGGTGGGGCTTGCCCCTACGAATCCACCCGAGCTCGGGGGCCATCCAATGGCTCGCCACCGGCGCCGCGATGGGCGTCGTGGCGGGCGTGACCCTGGGCTTGTACGAGATGATCGTCGCCGGCCTGACCGGGCCCGGCTTCCTCGCCCCCGTCATCGCCGCCGCGTCGCTCGTGGACGGCCCGGACGCCCTGGCGGCCGCCGAACAGGCCGAGGTGATCCGCCGTGGCCTGATGGTCCACGCGGCCCTGTCGGCCGGCTGGGGCGCGTTCTTCGGGCTGCTCGGCGCCCTCGTGCCCGTCCTGAGGATGAGCCGGCTGGGTGTCTTCCTCGTCGGGCCGCTGTTCGGGGCCCTGGTGTGGGCCGTGCACTTCCAGCTGGCCGTGCCGCTCCTGTTCCCGTGGTTCCCCACGAGCCCCGGCGGCATGGGGCTGACCGGCCACGTGGCGCTGTTCGGCGCCGTCCTGGGCGCGCTGGTGGCGCGTCGCATGGACCGCTACAGCCTGCGCGCCGAGCTGGGCCAGCCGTCGCGCGCCTCCTGACGAGGCGCGCGGGCTCCGAGGTGCCCCGCCACGCCGGCGGGGCACGTTCGCCGTGGTCCTCCGGGCGCGGGGCCTACTCGAGCTGGTCGCGCAGCCCCCGGAGCACGTCGATGTAGCTCACGATGCCGACGAGCTCGCCGGTGTGCTCCTGGACGACCGGGATGGCGCCCACGCGGTGCTCGATCATCAGATCCATCACCTCGCCGAGGTCCGTCTCCGGGTCGACGTAGAGGACGTCACCGCTCATGACGTCCGAGATCGCCGCGCGCCCGCCCGCCTCGACCACACGCAGCGCGCGGTCGTCGTCGGCGGTCACGGCCGACATGGCCCGGAGGTCGCGGTCGCTGACCATCCCCACGAGCTGCCCGGCGTCGACGATCGGCAGGTGCCGCACGTCCAGGTCATGAAGCAGCTCGTAGGCCTGCGACACCGAGGTGTCGGTGCCGACGAACCGCGGATGACGTGTCATCACGTCCTGTGCGTTCATGGCGTCCCCCCTTCCAGGTCCACGGACAACCATGCGCCCGCCCCACGGCCGTTCAAGCGCAGCGCGCCTGGAGGCGGCCGCTCAGTCGTCGGGGTTCCAGTTGCCGTCCACGTCCGGGGGGCGCTCCTGGAGGCTGGAGGCCAGCTCGCCGAGATCCTGGTAGCGGCTCTGGCAGGGGCGCCCCTCGGCGTGCAGGAACCGCACCCGTCGGTAGTCGGCCGACAGCCGGATGAGGGTGGACGAACGCGTCCCGTAGTTGCGGCCGTCGGCGTGGACGCACGTCCCCGCCAGCGGATCGGGGTCGTGACGCCGCAGAAGCTCGAGGAGCGCCTCGTCCGTGGGCGCCTCGGAGGCGCGCGCGAGGCGGTCGAGCGTCTCGGCGAGCGCCGCCTCGCGCGCGGGGGTCCGGGCGCCGAAGCTGGCCTCGGTGAAGACGTGGGCGCCGGGCTCGAGGGCGTCCCAGGCGAAGCGGACCCCGTCGCTCCAGGCGACGAAGGCCTCGTCGCGGTCCGCGATGACCAGATTGAAGGGGTTGAACGCGATGGCGTCGAGGTCGGCGACGTGCTCGATGGCGACCCGGGCCCTGGGCTCGGTCAGCGCGGCCAAGGGCAGCTCGCCGCGCGAGCGGCGGTGGGGCTGGCGCACCTGCCCCATGCGGTTGGTGACGGCCGCCACGACGCCGCCCGCGTTGATCCCGAGCCAGGTGCCGCCGGCCTCGACGTCGCGCGGCGCCAGCGTCGGGATGGCGTGCTTGTCCCAGAGCGTGGGCGGCTCGGCGGGTCGGTCGAGGCGCTCGTCCCGGTTGGCCGCGAGGATGAGGGGCGCCTCGGGGAAGAGGCCGTGGAGCAGAATGAGCGTGCACATGGGCGGTTCCTGAACCGACGGCAGGGGGTCGCCGCAAGAGTGCCCCAAGCCCGGTTCACCGGCTACGTTCCGAGCGCGTGCGGCCGCGGCGCAGGGCGGCGCGGAGCGCGCGCTGCGGCGACGCTGAGCGGCAGCCCCCATGACACGCGCGTCATGGCCCCGGTGGATTCGCGGAGGCGACGCGCCGCGAGCGCGAGCGACTGGACGGCCCGGCGCGCCGCCCCCATGGCGTCTCCATGGCGTCTCGCGGTGCAGGCACGAGCTTTGCAGGATGAGAGCGAAGGACTTGCGTCATAACGCAGCGCGTCATATGGAGTCCTCCTCATGAAGCCTCGCCTCTCGCTCGAACCCGCGCCGACTGCTGCCATGGGCGCCGTCCCCGGCAGCCGCACCTCGGCCGCGCCGGTCGTCCTCACCTGCCGCGAGCGCGCGCAGGACTTCGAGGTGGTGTCGGCCGACCCCTTCTGCGGGGTGCTGCAGACCCCGGCTGGCCGGCGCACGCCCCCCATCGGCGCCAGGCTGACCCTGTCCGGGCACGACGCGGGGCTCGGTGACGTGGTCTTCGTCGCGGTGGTGACGGGGCTCGGGGCCGACGTGGGCGCCGGCGGTTCGTCGCCGGTGCGGCGCTTGACGGTCGAGTGGGCCGAGGTGGCGGCCAGCGGGCGGCGACAGACGCTCATCGACGCGCTGCACCGCGTCCTGGGCCTGCGGGCCCGCCGGACCAGCGCCGAGGACTCGCTGTCGCGCCAACGCGTCCTCGTCTACGACGCCGTCGCCCGTCAGGTCCGCCTGACGACGCTCGCCGAGCGGCCCGACCTGGCCCTCGCCCTGGCCCCCGAGCTCCCGTCCGCTCCGGGTCGGCGCCAGTCCCTGCCCGGCGGCCGGCCCCGCACGCAGCCGCGCATCCTGGTGGACACGGGCCGTCCGGTGGTCGCGCAGCCGCACGTGTCGCCGCTGGTCGTGACCCTGGGCCGCACCGAGCCGCGCCCCATGCCCGTCTACCGGCGCACGGCGGCCGCCGGGACCTACTCGCTGGGCGACCGCACGACGCCCATGGAGGTCACGCTGCTCGGCCTGACCCACTGCATGTTCGTGATGCAGGGCGTCGACGCGCCGCCCGTCGGGGCGCACGTCGAGCTGGCCGTCCCGGCCGACCCGGTGGCGATGGGGCACGTCCTGGTCAGCGGCCAGGTCAGCCTGGTCACCGCCGACGCCTACCACGGCCGGGCCTTCGTCGAGGTGGATCTGCAGTCGCGGCAGCTCCCGCCGCTGTACCACCGCCTGGTCATGCACTGGGGCCGCCGGGGCTGACCTGCCCGCCCGCGGCCCCGGGCTTCACAGCGCGCCGGAATGCCGGGACGATGTCGGCCGTTGCCGCGGCGACCCCTCTCCCGAGCCCAGGCCAGCCCATGATCCGTCGATCCTCGCGCCGCCGCCCGGCGCGCCTCGGCCCGCTCTTCGGCGCGACCTGCGCCGCGGTGCTCGCGCTGACCGCATGCGGCGAGCCGCCGCGCCCCGACGACGCGCCGGCCCCCCGCGCCGGCCTGGCGACCCAGGCGCCCGGCGTGCCGACGACCGGCGCCGGGACGGCCGCTGGCGCTCCTCCCGCCGCCCCGACCCAGGCGCCGACGGCGCTCCAGGGGGCGACGCCGCCACCCGCCGCGGACGACCGGCTCACGCGGGTGCGCGCCCTGCTCGGGCGCACCCTGAACACCACGGCCGGCGACCTCGCCCGGTTCGAGGGCGCGCCGCACTACCAGCTGACGCTCGACTTCGACGCCGGGCTGATGGCCTACGACGGCTCGTCGCGCCTGACGCTGACGCCCCGGGCTGGCGGCGAGCGCCTGGTCTTCCTGCTGTACCCGAACTCGCCCGAGCTGGTGCACGCCGGGACGCAGAACCTGTCGGTCTCCGAGGTGCGCGTGGCCGGTCGGCCGGTCCAGCCGACGTTCGACGGGCCGCTGATGACGGTGCCCCTGCCGGCCGGCGTCGCGAACGGCGGCCCCCTGACGGTGGAGATGCGCTTTCGAGGGGTCCTGTTCCGGCTGCCCGAGGGCGCGGCCGACGCCGAGCGCGTGGCGCTCGATCAGCTGCTGAAGATGGTGGTCGGCGGCGAGCACGAAAAGGGCGGCTTCGGCGTCTTCAGCTACGGCGACCGGGTGGCCAGCCTGGGCCTGTGGTACCCCATCCTGGCCAACTTCTCCGAAGAGGGCGGCTGGGACACGCGGCCGGGCGCGGCGGTCGGGGACGTGAGCTTCTTCGACGTCGCCAACTACGAGCTCGAGGTCACCGCGCCGTGGGACATGACCGTCATCACCACGGGGGTGACCGCGGGGCGGCAAGCCGAGGGCGACCGCCAGCGCGTGCGGGTCGAGGCCGGCGCCGTGCGCGAGCTGGCGGTGCAGATGTCGCGCGAGTACGCGTCGACGTCGACCGTCGTCGACGGCGTGAAGGTCACCAGCTGGTACTTGCCCGAGCACGCCGACGCCGGCCGCCGGGTGCTCGAGCACGCGCGCGACGCGCTGCGCGAGTTTGGCCAGGCCTTCGGCCCCTACCCCTACACCGAGCTGGACGTGGTCGAGGCGCCCCTGGTCGGGGGCGCGGCCGGCGTCGAGTTCCCGGGCCTGGTCACCATCGGCAAGATGCTCTACGGCCCCCCGGCGCTGGTCCCGGGCTCGGCGCCGCCGGGCGTGGACGTCGGGAGCCTGCTGGGCGACACGCTCGAGTTCGTCGTCGCCCACGAGGTCGCCCACGAGTGGTGGAACGCCGTGGTCGGCAGCGACAGCAAGCGCCACCCGTTCCTGGACGAGGCGTTGGCGAACCACAGCGCCGTCCTGTACTTCGACCGCAAGTACGGGCCCGAGGCCGCCCGCAAGCAGCGCGCGATGCAGCTCGAGCTGCCCTACCACATGGCCCGCATGGCCGGCGCCCAGGACCGCCGGGTCGACCTGCCGACCGACGCCTTCGACGACCTGAACGAGTACGCCGCCATCGTCTACGGCAAGGGCGGCCTCTTCTTCGAACACATGCGGCAGCGCCTGGGCGACGAGCGCTGGCTGACCTTCCTGCGCGACTACTACCGCCGCCACGCCTTCGGCCTGGCCACGCCGGCCTCGCTGGTCGACGCGATGGCCGCGGCGTCGTCCGACCCGGCCGACGTCCGGGCCCGGGCCGACCGCTGGCTCAAGCAGGCCTTCGGCGACCTGGACATCGGCCCGCCCGACGCGACGGCCCTGCTGCGGACCCTGGTCGAGGGCGCCGATCTCGGCCCCGACGGCCAGCGGCTGGTCGAGCTGCTCGACCACCGCGGCATGAAGGAGCTGCAGCGGATGCTCGACCCGTCGGCGGCGCTCGACCCCGGCGCCCCCGGGCCGGATCTCGGGGCCGTGATCGAGCTGTCGGCGCGGCTCCTCGAGGGCGACGACCCCGAGCTCGCCCGGCTGCTGGGCGCCACCGGCCGCGTCATGTCGCGCGTGCAGGCCGGCGACGACGACCCGCGGGCCCTCATCAAGGACATCGGCCGCGAGCTGACCCGCGACGACCCCGAGCTGCGCGCCTGGCTCGAGGCCGCCGATCTGCTGCTGAAGCTGGCCGAGTAGCGGTCAGCGGCCAGCGGCCAGCGCGTCGATGCGGCGGCGGAGCGCGTCCAGCGCGACGGGCGCGACCTCGACCCCGGCCACCGCCCCCCCGGCCGCCTGCAGCATCGCCTGCGCGCCCTGCCCGCCCAGGACCAGGGGCGCGGCGCCCACCGCCTTGGCGTAGGCGTCCAGCAGCGCGGCCCCGGCCCGCCGCGAGGTCGGCGGCACGGTGACCGACAGGCCGACGATCGCGGGGCCAAGCCGCTCCACGGCCGCGGCCAGCGCATCGGGCGGCGTCCGGATCCCCAGCAGGACCGTGCGGTAGCCCCAGGTCGACAGGTGGATGCCCGCGGCGAGCGGCCCCACGCCGTGGAGCTCGTCGGCCGCGCAGGCCAGCACGATGGTGCGAGGCGCGTGCTGCGGCTGCACGATCCGGTGCAGGTCGCGGAGCAGGCCCTCGAGGACGTGGGTCGCCAGGTGCTCGTGCGCGACGCCGAGCTCGCCCGAGGCCCACATGGCGCCGATCCGATGCAGCGCGGGGGTCACCACGTCCGCCACCAGCCCCGACGCCGACGTCATGGCCATGGCGCCGCGCGCGGCGCGCTCGAGGGCCTCGGCGTCGAGCCGGCGCGTCGCGTCGACGATGGCGTCCACCGCGCGATCGAGGCCCTCGTCGCGCGCGACGACCCCGACGGGGGTGGGCGCGGGGCCCTCGTGGCGGACGATCTCGGCCGCGGCCCCCGGCGCGACGCCGCGCGCGCGCAGATCGCGGAAGCGCTGGATCTGCTGGACGTCCTCGGGCGAGTAGAGCCGATAGGCGCCAGAGCTGCGCCCGGGCTCGGGGATGCCGTAGCGCTTCTCCCACGCGCGCAGCGTAGGGGCGCGGACGCCGGTCATCTCGGCGACGACCTGGATGCGGAACAACTCCGGCTCGCGTGCCATCCCCTCTCCGTGGTCGCCGTGGTGTCGAACCTTTGTCGAAGCTAATCGCACGGAGGGACGTGAACAAGCTTGTTCAGCGCGTGGGCCTGACGCTATGACCACCCGATGGACACGACCCGCGGGCACCGGGCCGCACACGATCCCCTCAAGGGCCGCGTCGCGGGCCTCCTCGCCACGGCCCTCGTGGCGGGCGGCTGCGCCACGCTGCCGGACGGGCCGGTCGAGCGCGGCCTGTACCGCGACCTGACGCAGATCGTCGAGACCCGACAGCGCACCGAGTGGGTGGTCGACCGCGCCGAGATCGAGCAGGCCTCGACCACCGCGATGCGCAGCGTCTGCAAGACCGAGCCAGCTCGGCGCGAGGCCCTGGCCGCCTGGCTCGACGGCCTCATCGCGGCGGAGGGCGGGCCCGCGCGCGACGCGTGGCTCCGGCGAGGTCGCGACCGGCGCGAGATCGACGATCTCCTGACGCTCGAGCGCACACGCGCGCTGCTGGGATACGCGCACGCGCGCGCTGCCGAGGACTGCCCGTTCTGGCTCAACCCGGACCCCGAGTTCCGCGGCGTCCACACCAGCACCGATCGGCTGGTGCTGCTGCTCGAGAGCCGCGGGGCCGCGGCGCTCATCCGCAGAGAGGGCGGCTGGGTGGTGGGTGGCGGGGGCGCCGGCCGGCTGATGCCCGCCTGGGGCCTCGACGACCGCTTGGTGCTGGGCGTCGGCGCCGAGGTCGGCGGCTTCGGGCTGCTCGGCGAGGGGAGCGACGGCGACACGGCCATCGACGCCTCGTTCACGGCCGCGGTCCCGCTGCTCGTCAGGCTGGTGGACGGGACGCGGATCTGGGACTTCGAGGCCGGCCTGACCACCTTCGTGGGCGAGCACACCTGGCCGGTCGGCTACCGGGTCGCGTTCGGCGGCGGGGTCGCCACGCTGAGGGTGGGCGCCTTCATGCCGGTCATCGTCGTCTACCTCGGCTACGAGTACCATCCGCAGCGCGGGCCGAACGAGCCGATGCACCTCATCGGCGCGGGCACGCGGGTGGGCCTGGACTTCGACCCATGAGGCAGTGAGGGATCATGGCAAGGACATCTCGGACCCTGTGGCCGTTGGCGCTGGGCGCGGCCCTGGCCTGCGCGAGCACGGCGAACGCGCACGAGGCCTCGCTCTCCGTCGGCGTCGCCGCCTGGGACGCGGTCACCGACGCCGCGGGTCGCGAGACGGACGACACGCTGGTCCCGTTGGTGCTCAGGGGCGCGGTCGACATCGTGAGCCGGCTCGAGGGCTGGGCCGAGCTGAGCCTCGTGCGCCGCGTGGTCGAACCCGAGGGCGCGGACGCCACGAGCGTCTTCGGGACGCGCGAGCTGGTCGCGGGCGTGGGCTACACGCTCGGCCTCGCCGAGGGCCAGCTGGGCGTGCAGGGCGCGTTCAAGCTCGATCTCGGCGCGGACGACGCGCTGGTGCGGGTCAGCGACGGGCAGCACGGCGTCCACTTCGACGTGCGCTACACCCAGCCGCTGGCTCCGCGGCTCCCTGTGACGATCTCGGCCGGCGTCGTGCACGCCTTCGAGGACGGCGACACGGGGCTGCGCAACGGGCTGCTCTTCCAGTTCGCCGCGGGCGCCAGCTATCTGCTGACCGACTCGCTCCGCGCGGGCCTGACGGTCGGCTACGCCTCGCGCGCCGAGGTCGAGGTCGACGGGGTCGCCGCCCCGGGCACCGACTGGACGGTCGTCCACGTCGTCCCGTCCCTGGGCTTCACCGTGAACGAGTCGCTCGCCATCTCGCTCAGCGGCGGCACGCGCCTCGAGGACTTCACCGTCGGGCTGCCCGTGCGCACCGACGGGTTCCCGTCGCTGCTGGGCGGCGAGCTGTCGGTGGTCTGGCGGTTCTAGGAGGCCGTCAGGCGAGCGCGCCGCCGAGGACGCGGCCGGCGACCGTCGCCCGGAGCCAGGCCTCGGGATCGACGCCCGGGTCGACGGTCCACAGCGTCAGGTCGCACAGGGCGTCGGCGCGGAGCGAGCCCAGGCGAGCCTCGGCGTGCACGGCCCAGGCGGCGCCGCGGGTGTAGGCGGCCAGCGCCTCGGCGAAGGTCAGGCGCTCGCCACCGAACCACCCGCCGGGCGGCTCGCCGCCGGGGCGCTGGCGGGTCATGGCGGCGTGGAGGCCGGCCGCGACGGACTCGGTCTCGATGGGCGCGTCCGACCCGAAGGCCAGGGGCACGCCGCCGCTCGCCAGCGTGCGCCAGGCATAGGCCCCACGTGAGCGCTCGGGGCCCAGGCGCTGCCCGGCCCACGCCATGTCGCTCGTCGCGTGGATGGGCTGCATCGAGGCGACGAGCCCCAGAGCGGCCATCCGAGCGACGTCCTCGGCGGCCACGACCTGCGCGTGCTCGAGGCGGTGGCGGCGGGTGCCGTCGTCCCCCTGGGCGTGGGCGATGGCCTCGAGCGCCACGCGGTTGCCGCGATCGCCGATGGCGTGGACCGCCGCCTGGTAACCCAGGGCGTGGGCGCGGCGGACGTGCTCGGCGAGCGTGGCCGGCGCGTGCAGGAGCAGGCCGCGCTCGCCGGGCCGGTCCTGGTAGTCGTCGAGCATCGCGGCCCCGCGGCTGCCCAGGGCGCCGTCGCAGAACAGCTTGATGCCCTGGACCGACAGGCGCGGCCCGAGGGTCGCCGGCCCGGGGTGGGCCGCCAGCCACTCGGGCACGCCGGCCTCGACCGCGTCCAGGTACGCGAACACGCGCACCGGGAGCGCCCCGCGCCGCGCCAGCCGCTCGAGGGCCGCCAGCGCCCGCAGCGAGGTCGCCATGTCGTGCACCGACGTGCACCCGGCCGCGGCCATCCGCTGGGCGCCGGCGACGATCCAGCGCTCCAGATCGTCGTCGGACGGCTCGGGCAGGTGGTGAGCGACCAGGTTGAGCGCCGCGTCGACCAGCACGCCGGTGGGCTCCCCGTCGGGGTCGCGCTCGACGCGGCCGCCGGGCGGGTCGGGCAGCGCGGCGCAGAGGCCGGCGCGCTCCATCAGCGGCCGGTTGATCCAGACCGCGTGGCCGTCGGCGCGCACGAGCAGGACGGGCCGGTCGGTCAGCCCCTCGAGGTCGCGCCAGGTGGGCAGGCGCGGGTCGGCGAAGCGGGCCTCGTTCCAGCCGACGCCCGTGATGGCCGGCGCGTCCGGGTGGGCGTCGCGCCAGGCGACCAGGCGCGCGCGGACGTCGGCCGGGCTGACGGCGTCGCGCAGGTCGACCTGATCGTCGAGGCGGCCGAGCCAGGCGAGGTGGACGTGGGCGTCGTGCAGGCCCGGGACGGCGAGCGCGCCGGGGAGGCGGAGCAGCTCGGTGTCGGGATCGGGGGCCGGGGGCGCGTCGAAGGGCGCCAGGATGCGGCCGTCCGCGGCGACGAGCAGCGCGCCGTAGGTGCGGCCGGCGGCGGCGTCGACGAAGCGCGGGCCGACCAGGAGGCGCCGGCCCTGGAGCGGGCGGGGCGTTTGCTCGCGCGGCGACTCGGCGCGGCGGTCCTCGGCGGCCGCGCGGGGGCCCTGGCCGCCGGCCGACAGCAAGGGAGCGGCGTACAGGCTGCGGCGGCGCCACTGGATGCAGCGGCAGGAGGAGGGGCTCGCGTGGGTCATCTGATCGCCTTGGGGACGAAGGGCCGCCGCCAGCATGGCGGGCGCCTCGGCGGCCCTGCAAGGAATCAGGCCGCCTGCGCGGGGCAAGGGGCCGAGCGTTGACGCCGCTCCGCGCGGTTCCCACCCTGTAGACGAAGCTCGCCTTCCTGACATCCCCGCCCTCGCCACCGCAACCCGTCAGAAAGAAGGCTCCACCGATGAAAGGCCTGGTCCTGATCGCCCTCGTGCAGGGCATCGGGCTCTGCCTCGTCGGCTGTCGAAGCGAGACCCCTCCGGCCCAGCCGGACGAGCGCGCCGCGAACGCGGCGGCCGTGCCCTCTGCCACACCCTCGCGGGTGGAGGCCGAGGCGCACGCCGTCGGCGACACGGTCGCGGTCGCCACGGGCGTCTCCACCGATTCGACCGCCGCGGGCCGAGAGCCCTCCAGCATCGCCCTGCGCTTCGAACTCGACGCCCGCGACTCGCTCGCCGTCGAGCAGATGTGGCAGATCTTCAATGACCCCGACGTCCGCGGCCCCGCCATGGACACCGTCCTCTTCACCCTCACCGAGGCGAAGGGGGTCCCGCTCGTCGATCTCCCCGTCGTGGCGCGCAACCAGCACGCCTACCTGTCCAACGACGGCCTGCTCCATGACGCCGACCGGCTCGGCGCGGTGCAGACCTACATCATCCTGCTGGACGCCGCGAACCGGGGCGTTCACCGGGCCGACGACCTCCGCCGGGTCGCCGACCTGGTCAAGGACGGCCGCAGCCTCTTCATCGACGTCGACGCCGACCTCCCGGCGGGCATGAAGGCCGGCTACTCCTGGCAATCCAACACCATGGAGGTGCGCGAGATGGACATCCGGCGCCTGTTCCTGCGCTCGCAGATCGTCCATGAAGCCGTGCACGCCGCCGACGACCTGAACCCGCGCGAGAGCCCGCTGCCCGAGGACCAGGACGACGTGATGTACGCGTACGAGACCGAGATGAACGCGTACCTGACCGAGTCCGAGTACCGACACAGCTACGGCAACCGCCTCGACGACGTCGATCGCTACGAGCGCAACTCGATCCAGGAGCTGTCGGACGACTACGTCGCCCTGCGCGCGGCCGCCGAGGCCGGCACGTCGGACCTGAACCTCGCCCTGCGGGGGATCAAGCGCGAGATCATCGACGTCTACGACCGCAACTACCGCCGCATCTACGGATCGGACTTCGACTTCCCGAACTGGAAGAAGCGCGCGGATGGCGTGGCGATCCGGGCGCGGATCGCGGCCGAACCCCACGCCGGCCGGCCACCGCGCTGACCCGGCGAGGAGAAGCGAGCTCGACCGCGAGGGCCGCCCGTCACCGGGTGGCCCTCGTCCTTTCGAATCGGCTCACGCGTCGAATCGGCTCACGCGTCGAATCGGCTCACGCGTCGAATCGGCTCACGCGTCGAATCGGCTCACTCGCGAGGAGGAGGCTGGCTCTGCGCCCGGACGCGAGGCTCGGCGTCCTCGGGGCGCAGCTCGAGGTGCTCCGGAGGCGGCACCGGAAGGCGGGCCGCGCGGGCGCGCGCGTCGTCGTGCGCGGAGCCGCTGGCGTGATGATCGCGCTCTTCGACGATGACCCGGGCGCCGCGCTGCCACGTCGCGTAGGCCCAGGCCCACTCGAGCAGCACCATCAGCCGGTTGCGGAACCCGATGAGGAAGGTGACGTGGATGACGGCCCACAGGAGCCAGGCCACCAGCCCCGAGACGCGCCGCTGGGTGCGCCCGACCAGGCCGACCGCCTTGGAGCGGCCGATGGTCGCCAGGTAGCCCTTGTCCTTGTAGACGAAGGGCTCGCGCGCCTCGCCGCGCAGCGTCCGCTGCAGGTTGCGGGCGACGTGCTTGCCGGCCTGGATGGCGCCCTGGGCGACGCCCGGGACGTTCTCGCCGTCGGGCTGCGCGACCGAGGCCAGGTCGCCGATGACGAAGACCTCGGGGTGCCCGGGGACGCTCAGATCGGGCTCGACGACGACGCGGCCGGCGCGGTCGGTCGGGGCGCCCAGGCTCGCCCCGAGGTGGGAGGCCTTGACGCCCGCGGCCCAGACGACGGTGCGCGAGGCGAGGCGCTCGTCGCCGATCTCGACGCCTCCGGCGTCGACGCGCGTCACCATGGCCTTGGTCCGCACCTCGACCCCCAGCTCGCGCAGGTGCTCGAGGGCCTTTTCGCTGACGTCCGGCGGGAAGGCCGGGAAGACGCGGTCCATGCCCTCGACCAGCACGACGCGCGCCGTGCGCGGGTCGAAGTTGCGGAAGTCGCGCGCGAGCGTGCGCTGCGAGATCTCGGCGAGGGCGCCGGCCAGCTCGACGCCGGTCGGCCCGGCGCCGACCACCACGAACGTCAGCCACTCGGCGCGACGCGCGGGGTCGGGCTCGCGCTCGGCCGCCTCGAAGGCGAGCAGGATGCGGCGGCGGATCTCGAGGGCGTCGTCGACCGTCTTGAGGCCGGGCGCCCAGGCCTCCCACTCGTCGTGCCCGAAGTAGGTGTGGCTCGCCCCCGTCGCGACCACCAGGTAGTCGTAGGAGAGCGAGCCATGGTCCAGCCTGTCGTCCAGGATGACGCGCCGCTCGGCGACGTCGACGCGCTCGACCTCGGCGAGGTAGACGGTCGCGTTCGCCTGGCGCCGCAGGACGCGGCGGATCGGGACGGCGATGTCCGGCGCGCTGAGCGCCGCGGTCGCCACCTGATAGAGCAGCGGCTGGAACAGGTGATGGTTGCGGCGATCGACGAGCGTCACCCGGACGGGCGCCTTGGCGAGCGCGCGCGCCGCCGAGAGCCCGCCGAAGCCGCCGCCGAGGATGACGACGTGGGGCAGCGTGCCGGACACGGTCCGTCCTCCTGACATCGCCCTGACCCTCACACGTAACAACGCGAAACGGCGGGCGAAAATCCCGTCGCGTCGTCCACCGCGGGCGGGCGCCCGCGGGACCAGTGACCGCAATAAACACGGAGCGCGTGCAGAGAACGGTGGCGCCGCTCAGCCCAGCAGGGCGGGCGCGTAGCGGGCCAGCGGCGCGAGGCCGGGCGCGGTGGCCTGCGCCAGAGCCGCCGTCAGATCGTGACCGCAGGCGGCGGCCGCGCTGGCCAGGGCGAGGCTGGTCGTGTCGAGGGCGCCCGCGGCGGTCTGGGCGACCTCGGCGTCGGTGGCCAGGCGCTGGGCGAAGTCCGCGGCGTGCAGGCGGCCGTGCTCGGCGAGGGCGTCGAGCAAGGTCGGCGTGTCGGCCGGGAGCAGCGCCCCGAGCGCGCGGTGGGCGGCGAGCAGGCGGGCGAGGCCCCCGGCGGCGCTCGCGGCGTAGCGCGCGCCAGCGTCCATGAGCGTGCCGATGGCGGCGCGGTAGCCGGTCAGGGCGTCGGTGTCGGCTCGCGCGATGGCCGTCAGCCCGCAGGCGTACAGGGCCGCGAGCGCCCCGGCGAAGTCGGCGGCCGAGCCCAGCCGGTGGTAGCGGAACCAGGGCGTCAGCTCGTACAGCTCGTCGCTGACGGCCTGGGCCTCGACGCCGGCCAGCAGCTCGACCGCGTCGAGGCCGGCGGGGCCGCGGGCGACGGCGAGGGAGGCCTCGTCGCGGACGATGAGAGCGATCTCGAGCGGCAGCAGGCGCCGCGAGCGGATGCGGTGGGGGGGCCAGCGCTCGAGGTAGAGGCTGAGGTGGGCGGCGTAGCAGCCCGAGGCGCCCCACAGCGCGCGCAACACCTCGGCCGGATCGCCGTCCAGGGCGTGCAGGGCGTGGGCCCGCGCGAGGTACACGTCGAGGAAGGTGTGGTGGGCCGGGTCGACGTAGGCCTCGAGCTGCTCGGACGTGCTGGCGAGCAGCCGCTCGAGGGCCGCGGGGTCGACGGCGTCGGCGCGGTCGGCGGAGGTGACCATGGGCGCCAGCATGGCACATCCGAGGGGGCCCCGAAACCAGGAGAGGCGTCAGCGCGGTCTTCGAACGAGGCGAGGCCGCCGACGCGAACGTCGACGGCCTCCAGAGCGCGCAGTGTGCGCCCGAAGCTGCGAGCCATGGGCTCGCGGCTTCAGGTCACGGGATCGCGTTGCACATGTCGCTCGTGCGGCACTCGATCACCCGATCGAGCTGATCGAAGGGCGCGTTGCACTCCTGCGTGCCGATCGCCTGGATGCACTCACGCAGCTCCGTGGCGTTCACACCGCCGGGGCACTCCTCGGCGCTGAGATCCTCGGTGTACTCGCGCAGGTTCTCCTGACGGCACTCGTCGGCGCTGGCCCAGTCACCGTCGGCGCCGATGTCGCCGCAGCGCTGCGCCAGCTGGCAGCGGGCCTCGACCAGCTGCTGGATGGCCGCCTGGTTCTGGAGCATCGGGTCCTCGCCCCCGATCCCCTGTCGCTGCGTGGCGTCGGTCTCGCCGCCCAGCGGCTGCTGCGTCAGCCCGGGCTCGGCGGTCGGCGCGGGCTCGGAGCCCTCGAGGTACTCGGAGCCGTAGCCCTCGGGCTCGTCCTCCTGACAACCGGCGCCCCCGAGGAGCGCCGCCAGCGACACGGCGAAGAGAACCTTGGTGATGGGGTGGTCGATACGCTTCATCCCTTCCTCCAGGTGTCCTGAGTGTCCGTGGCCGGACGCGCGAAAAGTAATCACGTTTTCCGGCACTTACGACCCACCCCGGCGAACGCGGCCGCGCGATGGCGGCCTTGACACGGCCCGCGCCGACCGTGAAATGCTCGCGCGTGCGTCGGCTGGGCGCGGGGGAGGCGCGGTGAGGAAGCGGTGGCGGGTGGTGGGGCTGATCGTGGTCGTGGCGGTGGGCGCAGCCGGGCTGTGGGAGGGACGGCGACGGGCCCATCGGGGGCTGGAGCGGCTGCCGGAGCTGCTGACCAAGCACCTCGTGGCCGGGAAGGCGGACGCGCTCTGGCGCGACGCGGCGCGCGGCTTTCGCGAGGCGACGCCTGCGGACGCGCTGCGCCTGCGGTGGCTGGAGCGGGATCTGGGGCTGGACGGGTTCCAGCGGATCGAGTCGGTCGACGAGGTGACGCTGGGCCTGGGCGCCTCGGGGCTGACGGGCGAGGTGCTCGCGACCCTGCGTTGGGGCAGCGCGACGACGAGCGGGCGCTTCGTGTTCGTGCGCGAGGACGGCGCGTGGCGGCTGCTCGAGCTGGCGCTGCCGGCCGCGCCGTGGCCCGAGCAGCTGGCGGCGGCGGGGGGCGCGCGGTGAGCGCGGGCGGGCCGTGGCAGGACGCCGAGCAGGCGCGCGCCTATGCCGAGTTCTGCGCGCGGTGGACGCTGTACGCGGACACGTCGGGGGCGCTGGCCGATGCGGCCGGGGTGGGAGGGGACCTGCGGGTGGCGGACCTGGGCTGCGGGACCGGCGAGACCGCCCGGGCCTGTCTGCAGCGACTGGGTCCCGGCGGGCGGCTCGTCGGCGTGGACCCGGCGGCGCGCATGATCGACGCCGCCGCCGCGGCGCTGGGCGGGGACGCGCGGGCCGCCTTCGTCGTCGGCGACGCCCGCGACCTGCCGGACCTGGCGCGCGCCGGGGGCGCCTTCGACCGGATCCTGTGCAACTCGGCCCTGTGGCTGGACGACGACCCGGCGGCCGCCTGCCGCGCCGCGCGCGAGGCCCTGTCCCCGAGCGGCGCCTTCGCCTTCAGCCTGCCCGCCGAGTACGCCGGCGAGGCGGACCACCTGCTCACGCCCGACGCCGTCGCCTTCGCCGCCGCGCTGGGCGCCTGCCGGGCCGAGCTCGCCCCCGCGCCTGCGCTCGACGCCAGCCCCCCGCCAGCGGCCGCCGACCTCGAGGCCCGCCGCGCGATGCTCGCCGACGCCGGCTTCGCCCAGGTCGAGATCACCCGCTGGGCGCGCCCCTGGCCGCTCGACGAGGCCCTCGCCTGGCTGGCGATGCCCGTCGTCGCCTCGGGCCTGCTGCCCGGCGCCCCACCCGACGCGCGGGCGCGCCTCATCCCGGCGTTGCGCGCGCGCCTTCCCGCCGGCCTGGCCCTCGAGACGCGCTGGCTCCTCGTCGTGGCCCGTCCATGAGGGCGCTCCGGCTCACGCCCATCAGGGCCATCCTGCTCGCTCTCTGCCTGGCCGCCTCCGCCGCGGGGCCCGCCCACGCCCTCGAGCCGCTGGACCCGGCCCTCGCCGCCGCCCTCGCGGCCATCGCCCCCGACCCGCCCCCGCCCGCGCTCACCAACGACCAGCACTACCTGGTCTCCAACGAGCGCCGGCTCGATCTCTTCGCCCCCTTCGCCCGCGACCTCCGCGGCGCCCTGGTCGCCGTCGGCTCCGACCAGCCCTACCTCCTCGCCGGCTGGTCCCGCCCGACGCTCCTCGTCGCCCTCGACTTCGACCAGCTGGTCGTCGACCTCCACGCCACCTACCGCGCCGCCTTCCTGTCGTCCCCCGACGCCGCCGCCTTCGCCGCCTTCTGGCGCCCCGACGCCGAACCCCGCGTCGTCGCCGCCCTCGACGCCACCCTCCCCGCCGCCGACCGCCCCCGCGCCCTGGCCGCCTGGCACGCCGCCCACCCCGACGTCGCGCGGCGCCTCCAGGTCATCTCCCGCGACATCGCCCCCGGCGCCCCCACCTTCCTCGAGGACCCGCGCCAGTACGCGCATCTGGCCGCCCTGTTCCGCGCCGGCCGCGTCCTCGCCCTGCGCGCCGACCTCACCGCCGGCGGCGCCCTGCCCGCCCTGGGCCACGCCCTCGCCGCGCACGGCCAGACGGTGCGCCTGCTCTACCTCACCAACGCCGAGCAGTACTTCTACTACCGCGCCCCCTACCGCGAGGGCATGCTCGCCCTGCCCACGGACCGCCGCACCCAGGTCCTGCGCACCCTGCCCGGCCGCCCGCGCGACTGGGAGTACGTCGTCCAGTCGGGCGAGAACTTCCGCGCCTGGCTGCGCCACCGGCGCACCTGGTCGGTCTACGCGATGCGCCAGATGGAGACCGACCACTTCGTCGGCCAGACCCTGTACCGCCTCACCGCCCGGCCCCCGGCGCGCCCGCGCCCACGCGCCGCCCCCGCCCGCTGACCGAAGGCCTGCTTGACCGCCATCGCCGTCGCCATCTTCGCCCTCACATACGCCCTCATCGCCTCACGGCGCCTGGCCCTGCTGCCCATCGGCCGCCCCTCCGGCGCGCTGCTGGGCGCCGTCCTGATGGTGGCGACCGGCGTCCTGACCCCCGAGGAGAGCTTCGCCGCCGTAGACGCCGACACGCTGGTGCTGCTGTTCGGGATGATGCTGCTCACGGCCTATCTCTCGCAGTGCGGGCTCCTGGACCGCCTGGCGCTGGGCGCGCTGGCCGCCTGTCCGACGCCCCGGCGGCTGATGGTGCTGGTCTCGCTGCTGGCCGCCGTGCTGTCGGCGCTGCTGGTCAACGACACGGTGTGCCTGTTCATGACCCCGGTCGTCGTCCGCGTCGCCACGCGCGCCGGCCTGCCGGTCGTGCCCTACCTGGTCGCGCTCGCCACCTCGGCCAACCTGGGCAGCGCGGCCACCCTGGTCGGCAACCCGCAGAACATGATCATCGGCAGCCTCAGCGGGCTGTCCTTCACCGAGTTCCTGGCCCGGGCCGCCCCGCCCACGGCCGCCGCCCTGGTGGTCAACCTGGGCCTGCTCCACCTCTACTATGCCCGCCGCCTCCCGGCGCGCATGCCTCCGGCCGCCCCGCCGCCCCCGGCGCCCCCCACCCGGCACGCTCGGCTGGGCGCCCTCGTCCTGACCGGGGTCGCCGTCGCCTTCCTGGCGGGCCTGCACCTGGGCTACGTGGCCCTGGCGGGCGCGCTGGTCATGCTGGTCGCCGACCGCCGCGACCCGCGCGAGGCCTTCGCGCGCGTCGACTGGCCGCTGCTGGTCTTCTTCGCCGGGTTGTTCGTCGTGGTCGGGGGCCTGGTGAAGACGGGTCTGGTCGCCGCGACCTGGGCCGCCGCCGAGCCCTTCGTCATGCCCACGGACGCCGCCGGCCTCGCCGGGCTGACCGGCCTGCTGGTCGCCGGGTCGAACGTGGTCTCCAACGTGCCGATGACGCTGCTGGCGGGGCCGTGGCTGGCCACGCTGGACGCCGGCGCGACCGGCTGGGTGCTGCTGGGCTTCGTCACGACGGTCGCGGGGAACCTGACCTTGCTGGGCTCGGTCGCCAACATCATCGTCGCCGAGCAGGCGGCGCCCGAGGCCGATCTGGGCTACTGGGAGTACCTGCGCTTCGGCGCGGTCTCGACCGTCGCGACGCTGGCCGTCGGCGTGCCCATCGTGGCCGCGATGGGCTGAGGGGCGCCAGCGGTGCGCGATGGGGTGAGGCGCGTCAGCGGCGCAGGTCGGGGTGGAGGCGCTCGCGGATGACGCGGCGTTCGGCGACGCGCTCGCGGTTGTCGAACAGCTTGATGAGCGCGGCGCCCGCGACGAAGCCGCCGATGTGGGCCCAGAAGGCGACGCCGCCCTCGTGCTCGAGCTGCGTCAGGGCCGGCAGGCCGGCGATGATCTGCCAGGCGAACCACCACACGAGCACGAGCCAGGCCGGCAGCGGGATGATGCGGATGAAGATGATGATGATGAAGAGCATGTAGACCCGCACGCGCGGGTACAGGACCAGGTAGGCGCCCATCACGCCCGAGATGGCGCCCGACGCGCCCACGGTCGGCACGGGAGAGGCGGGGGCGCTGACGACGTGGGCGGCCGCGGCGGCCAGGCCGCAGACGAGGTAGAAGACGACGAAGCGCACGCGCCCCATGCTGTCCTCGATGTTGTTGCCGAAGACCCACAGGAACAGGGCGTTGCCCAGGATGTGACCCCAGCTGGCGTGCAGGAACATCGAGCTGATGGGGGTCAGCCAGGTGTTCGGCTCGTCGTCGACCAGGCACATGGTCCTGGGCCCCAGCTGGACCCCGGTCCCCACCGGCTGGAGATCGGTCAGCTCGGCCGGCAGCATGCCCCAGTTGCACACGCTGGCGGCCAGGGCCCACGGGTCCAGGCCCGCGCCCTGCAGGAACACCCAGATCGCGCCCAGCAGGCCCAGCAGGGTCCAGGTCACGACCGGACGCCGCAGCGTCGGGTTGTCGTCCTTGATGGGGATCATGCGCGGCAGCTTGCAGCGGCGCGGACGCCGAGGCCAGCGCGCGGGCGCCCTCCGCCGGTCCAGGCCGCGGGGCGCCCGCGACGACACCCGACACGAGCAACTTTCACGAACGGTGGCGCGTGGTTACGTGCTTTGGGTGGCCTCGCGTCGAGGCGAGCCGAGGAGAGCCATGAACACGCGTCAGATCGTCAAGGAGGTGGCCCGCTTGTCGCACGAGAGCGACGAGCGCGCCCGCGCCGTCGTAGACTCCGTGCTGCGCACCCTGGGCGAGCGCCTGCCCGCCGAGGCCGCCGAGCCGATGGCGCGGCGGCTGCCGCCCGAGCTGTCGATTCACCTGCGCCAGCGGGTGGAGGCCGAGCGCTTCGGGCGTGAGGCGTTCGACGAGCGGGTGGCGCACCGGGCGGGGCTGGCCCGCGAGGACGCCGTGGTGTACGCGCGGTGGGTGTTGCTGGTGCTGGGTGAGGGGCTCGGGCACGACGCCGTCGCGCCGGCGGCCGAGGCGCTGCCGACCGAGTTCGAGCCGCTCTTCCCCGAGGCGCCCGAGGCGAGCCACGGCGACGTCCCCGCGCTGGACCCGGCGCGGACCTCGCGGGTCAACCGCGAGCTGGCGTCGACGCGCCGCGAGCCGCGTGCGCTGGGGCAGGTGGGCGCCAACCCGCGGGAGCTGGCGCGCACGGGCAAGAACCCGCGCGCCCTGTCGGAGGCCGGCCGCAACCCGGACAGCCTCGTCGAGCAGGGCGACGAGGACGAGCCGTCGTGACACGGCGCCGACGAGCGCGCGGGCACCCGCGGTTCGTCGGGCAACCATGGACCAAGGGGGGGACGGATGGACGACCGTAGGTCACATGACGGCAGGGGCGCTGGTGAGGCGGAGCGCCCGTCGGACCTGTCCAAGGGCGACTGGAAGGCCGTCGGCAAGCGCGTGAAAGACGAGACCAAGCGCGACAACCTGAGCATCGTCGCCGCGGGCGTGGCCTTCTACGCCATGCTGGCGCTGGTGCCGACGCTGACGGCCATCGTGTCGATCTACGGCCTGGTCGCCGACCCGGCGCAGGTGCAGAACCAGGTCGACTCGATCTCGGGCGCCATGCCGCAGGCCGTGCGCGACATCCTGATGAGCCAGCTGTCGCAGATCGCGTCGGCGTCCGGGACCGCGCTCAGCCTGAGCCTCGTCGGCAGCATCCTGTTCGCGCTCTGGAGCGCCTCGAAGGGAACCAAGGCGCTCATCTCGGGGCTCAACATCGCCTATGACGAGAGAGAGACGCGCGGGTTCTTCAAGCTCAACGCGGTGGCGCTGCTGCTGACGCTGGGCGCGGTGGTCTTCGTCGTGCTGGCCGTGGCGCTGCTGGCGGCGGCGCCGTCGGTCCTGGGGGCGCTGGGGCTAGGGTCGACCGGCGCGTGGATCATCGGCGTCGCGCGTTGGCCGCTGCTGGTCTTCGGGCTGATGGTGGCGCTGTCGATCGCCTACCGCTACGGCCCCGACCGCGACGCGCCGAAGTGGGCGTGGGCGACCTGGGGCAGCGCGCTCGCGGCCGGCCTGTGGCTGCTGGCGTCCCTCGGGTTCTCGCTGTACGTGACGAACCTGGGCTCGTTCTCCGAGACCTACGGCTCGCTCGGCGCCGTCATCGTGCTGCTGATGTGGCTGCTCATCACCGCCTGGGTGGTGCTGCTGGGGGCCGAGCTGAACGCCGAGATGGAGCACCAGACGCAGCGCGACACGACCACCGGCCCCGAGGAGCCGATGGGCCGCCGCGACGCATACGTGGCCGACACCACCCCGCAGGAGTCGTGACTGCGCGGCCGTCGCCGTTCGACTCCGGTCCCGTGGCGCAGTATCGTGGCGCCACGGGACCGGGAGGACGCGATGCGGCGGCCAGGGCGGACAATCGGGTGGAGCCTCGCGCTCGTCGGGGCCATGGCGGCCTGCGAGGCCGACCAGGGGCGGCCGCTGGACCTCGACGCGCTCGACGCCAAGACCTTCGACGTCGAGGTGGCGGCCGACCCGGGCCCGGCGGACGACGCTTCGGACGACGTCGCGACGGACGCGCCCGCGCCGGCCGACACGGTGACCGACGACGGGGCGCCCCAGGACGTCGGCGGCGACGACGGGGCCGACGCTGCGGCCGATGTGGCCGACGCCGTGACCGACACCGTCGATGCCGACGCCGCGGACGCCCAAGACGTCGCGCCGGACGCCCAGCCGCCGCCCCCGCCGCCCCAGGGCGGGGCCGCGCTGCAGGCCTGGCTCGAGGCGGGGCACTACCTGTCCTGGGCCGCGGAGTCGGCCCCGCACGCCTCGACGGGCCCCCACTTCGGCAAGGTGCGCACCTTCGTGAACGCGCCGCTCGAGGCGTCGCTCGCCGCCGGGGCCGCCGCCCACCCCGCGGGCGCGGCCGCCGTCAAGGAGCTGTACGGCAGCGGCGACACCGTCGCGGGCTGGGCCGTCGCCGTGAAGCTGCAGGCCGCGAGCGCCCTGGGCGAGGGCTGGCACTGGTACGAGCGCTACCAGGGGTCGACCTACGCCGACGCCGCGGGCGCCGGGCTGTGCACGGGTTGCCATTCGGCCGGAAAGGACTTCATCCTGACGCCCAGCCCCCTGAAGTAGCCGCGCCGACGGGCCGGACGGACCGCCCCACGGAATCGGCCCCGGCCCCCGCCCGTTCGGAGCCGACATGCCCGCCCCAGACCACGCCCTGACGCAGGCCGCCGAGCGCCTGCGCGCCGCCTCGCGCGTCCTCGTCATCACCGGCGCCGGCATCTCCGCCGAGTCCGGCATCCCGGTCTTCCGCGGCGCCGGCGGCCTGTGGGAGGGCTTCCGCGCCGAGGAGCTGGCCACGCCCGAGGCCTTCGAGGCCGACCCGGCCCGCGTGTGGCGCTGGTACCGCTGGCGCCGCGAGCAGTACGCGCCCTGCCCGCCCAACGCCGGCCACGCGGTCATCGCCGCCATGGAGGCCGCCTACCCCGAGTTCCTGCTCGCGACGCAGAACGTCGACGGCCTGCACCGGCGCGCGGGCAACCGGCGCCTGGTCGAGCTGCACGGCACCATCGCCGAGATGCGCTGCACGCGCTGCGAGCGCCTGGCGCCCTTCCCCGACGCCCCGGCGGAGGGCGACCCCGTCCCGCGCTGCGCCCACTGCGGCGCGATGATGCGCCCGCACATCCTGTGGTTCGGCGAGACCTACTGGCCCGGGGTCCTCGAGACCGCCACCGAAGCCGCCGAGCGCGCCGAGGTGGCCCTGGTCGTCGGCACCTCGGCCCAGGTCTGGCCGCCGGTCGCCCTCGCCCTGCACGCCAAGCGCTCAGGCGCCTTCCTCGTCGACGTGAACCCCGACGCGACCCAGCTGTCGCGCGCCGCCGACGTCCACCTCGCCGGCCCGGCCGGCGCCATCCTGCCCGACCTGTGGCAATCGGTCGGGCGCTCGTGAGGCCCTCCATGCGCGTCCTGCTCTGCGCCGCCCTCGTCCTGGCCGCCTGCGGCCGCTCCGACCAGGCGCCCGCGCCGGCGTCGAGCCAGCCCAAGGCCGTGCCCCCCAGCGCCGCCAGCGGCCCGCCCACCGGATCGGTGGCCAGCGGCTCGACCGGCGCCGGCCCGTCGAAGGCCGCCAGCACGGCGACCGACCCCGGCCCGGTCTTCCAGCACGCCTCCGGGCAGCGCGAGGTGCTGCGCGGCGAGCCCGTGACCCTGCCGGGCCGCGTGACGGTCACCGACGGGCATGCCTACGTCGTCGCCGACGTGCCCGCGGGCACCTTCGCTGCTTCCGGCGCGGGCGGCGACCCGGCCCTGACGGGCGGACGGCTGTTCGTCGACGGCCCGACGCGCGGGGCCGCCGCCCTGGGCCGCGACGGCGACTTCGGCGCGGCGGTGCGGCGCGTCGGCGTCCGCCTGGTGACCGACCAGGCGCCCGACCGAGTCGTCCTGCAGGGCTACCTGCCCGAGACCGGCGACGGTCACGGCGCCTTCACGGCCCGCGCCGTCACGCTCTCGCCCCTGACGCCCGCCAGCGACCCCGCCGAGGCCCGCCGCACCTTCTTCCGCGATCTGGCGGCCGACCTGACGGGGCTCGGCGACCAGGGCTGGTTCGACGGCGCGCGGCCCTTCTACGCCTTCGCGGCCGCCCGCGCGCGGCTCATGGCCGGCGACGCCGGGGCCGCCGCCGGTGAGCCGCGCCCCACGCGGCGGGGCGAGCTGGCCGACATGATGCGCCTGTACACCGGCGTCACCTCGGTCGACGAGGCGCTGCAGGCCGATCGCGGCCTGCGCCTGCGCGGCGATCCCGCCGCCGCCCGGACCGTCCCGCTGGCCGACGTCCCGGGCGTCGCCCTGGCGCCCCACCCGTGGGAGCAGATCATCGCCGGCCTCGGCCAGCCGGTCGTCGAGCCGATGGCCTCGGCCATTCCGGACGGGCTGCTCTACGCCCACTTCCACGATCTGCGCACGGCCGTGAAGCTCATGGCCGACGTCGACCAGTGGCTGACGCCCTTCGCGCAGGCCGCCGAGGGCCGCGCCGGGACGACCCACCTCACCGAGCGCTACGAGCGGCAGCTGATGATCGAGCGCCTGGGGCTGGCCGAGCGACTGGGCCATCTGGCCGCGTCGGGCTTCGCCCTGGTCGCCGGCGACCCCTTCTTCCGCGAGGGCACCGACGTGGCGCTGGTCTTCCAGGTCCGCCAGCGGCCGCTGCTGGTGGGCGCCCTCGAGACCTACGAGGCCCGCGCCCGCGCCACCCGGCCGGACGCGACCGAGACGACCTACACGCTCGCCGGCCGCACGGTCCGCCGGGTGGCCACCGCCGACCGCGCCATCGACCAGCACCGGCTCGAGCTGGGCGACCGCCTGGTCCTCGCCAACAGCCGCGCCATGGTGGAGCGCTTCGTCGCCGTCGCAGACGGCCAGGCGCCCTCGCTCGCCGCGGCGGGCGACTTCCGCGCCATGCGCGCCTCGTATCCGTTCGCCCCCGAGTCCGAGGACGGCTTCCTCTTCATCGGCGACCGCTTCGTCGCCGACGCCGTGTCGCCGCGGACCAAGATCCTGCAGGCGCGCCGCATGGACGCCGCGGCCGACCTCGCCGCGGTCGGCTACGCCGCGCTGCTGTACGGCTGGCTCGAGGGCCGCCCCGCGGCGGGCGCCGACGCGCTGGTCGCGGCGGGCCTGCTCGACCGCTCCGAGCTGAAGCACGCCGACGGCACGCCCATCACCCTCGACCCCGCGACCGGCCCGCGCTCGACGACCTGGGGCCGCCCGGCCGCGCTGACGCCGCTGGCCGAGCTGACGCTCGATCGGGTGACGCCGGCCGAGCGCGACGCCTACGCGGCCTTCCGCGACAGCTACCAGAGCTACTGGCGCACCTTCATCGACCCCATCGCCGTCCGCCTGGTCCGCGGCCAGGACGGCCGCTCGCTGACCGCCGACGCGCGCATGCTGCCGCTCATCGCCCAGAGCGACTACGACGAGCTGGTCGACACGGTGGGCAAGGCCCGCGTCCGCCCCGCCCGGCTCGACGCCGAGGGCCCCGCCGGCGCGGGCCTGGAATGGACGCTGGCCATCGGCGAGGACGCGCGCCTCCGCCGCGAGCTCGACCGCATCGGAGGCTTGATGGGCGCCCGCGACGTCGGCTTCGGCTGGCTCGGCCGCTGGGTGGCCCTCGGCGCGGCCGACCGGGCGGGGTTGTGGGACCTGGCGCTCGCCACGGGCGCGGTCCCCGAGCTGCGCGACGACCGCCGCCGCTTCGACGAGGACGACCCGAACACGTGGCGCGCCCTGTCGCGGCTGCCCATCCACGTCGCGGCCGAGGTCGGCAACCCGCTGGCGCTGGCGTCGACCCTGACGGCCCTGCGCGCCATGGCCAGCGGGGCCGCGCCCGGGCTGATCGACTGGGGCGAGGTCGGCAAGCACCGCGACGTCCCCATCGTCGGGATCCAGGCGGCGAAGACCGCGTCGGACCTGCCGCCCGGGGCGGCCGACGTGGTCCTGCACTACGCCACGGCCAAGAACGTCTGGGTCGCCGCCCTCGATCGGCCGACGCTCGAGCAGCAGATCGACCGGGTGCTGGACGGCCAGGCCACCCGCCGTGTCGAGACGGGCGACGCCGACGCTCCTCAGGCTGCGCTGCAGGTAGCGCCGCGCGCCGGCGGCTATCTGGGGCGCGTGCTGTTGGGGCTCGCCGAGGCGTCGCTGCGGCGGGGGCTCCATGCTGCATTGCGAGATACCGAGGCGCTGGCCCGCGGGCTGGGCGGCCTGCCGACCGATCCGGCGGCGCGTCGGGCGGCCGCCCTGGGTTACCTGGGGTACGAGCCGATGCTCGCCCAGGGCGGCGAGTTCGCGATGGATCCCCGCGGGTTCGCGACCCACGCTCGCTACGGCTCCGAGATCGCGCCCGCCTACCCGCCTGTCCCGGTGCCCGACGCGCCCCTGACGCGCCTCGTCGACGCGCTCGCGCGGGTCTCGGCGGGCCTCGCCTTCGAGGGTGAGGGCGACACGCGGGGGCTGCGGGTCTGGTTCGAGTGGCTGCGGCGCTGAGGCCGGGCGCCTGGGGCGCGCTCCGCAGCCTCGGCTGGCGCTCCGAGGCCATGCTGGTCGCGCTGGACGGTCAGGTGCGGGCGCGCCGCGGCTACGTCGCCCTGGCGCGGCCCGCCCTCCCCGACGACGCCTGGCACAACCTGCTGGTCATGCGTCGGCCGCCTCGCCGGGGCGACCTGGGGCGCTGGGTGGTCGCCTTCGAGCGCGAGCTGGGCGGGCCGCGCGGCACCCGCCACCTGGCCTTCGGGTGGGACAGCCCGACGGGGCGGCTCGGGGCCCTGGGGCCGCTCCGCGAGGCCGGCTTCGCCATTGTGCAGTGCAGCGTCCATGTCGCGCGCTCGCTGCCGCCGCCCAGGCAGGTCGCCGACGGCGTCGCGCTGCGTCCGCTCGCCGGCGACGCGGACTGGGCGGCCGCCGTGGCCCTGCAAGCGCACGGCGCCCCCGCCGACCTCGCCGGCGTCGACGCCTTCCGCGATCTGGCGCTTCGGCGCTTCGCGCGCTTCCGGAGCCTGGCTGAGGGCGGGTTGGGCGCGGTCTGGGGCGCCTTCGACGCGGGGCGGCTCGTATCGGCCTGCGGCATCTTCGGGGCCGAGGGATTGGCCCGTTATCAGGCCGTGGTGACGCACCGCGAGCACCGCGGGCGGGGCCTGGCGGGTCGGGTGCTGCGGGCGGCCGGCGCGTGGGCCGGGCGGGCGCTGGGCGCGCGCACCATGGTGATCACGGCCGAGCTGGGATCGCCGGCGGCCCGGCTGTACGGGCGCATAGGGCTGACCGCCGTCGAGGGCATGGTCGGGGTGGTGCGGCCGCCCGGCTGAGCCCTCAGGCGCGCAGCAGGCCGGCCACGGCGGCGGCGAGCGCCTCCATCTGGGCGCGGCTGTTGTAGGCCTGGGCCGAGACGCGCAGGACCCGCTGGCGGCCCGAGGGCCAGCGGGTCACGGGGACCTCGATGGCGTGCTCGGCGAGCAGGCGGTCCTGCAGCGGGTCGTTGGGCAGGGGGCCGTCGGGGGCGCCCGCGTCGGCTGGCAGCGGGAGCGAGGCCATCGCCCCGAGCATCGCGTCGGGCGCGGGCGGGCGCAGCGCGAGCGCCTCGCAGAGCAGGTTGCGCGCGTCCAGCGCCAGCGCTCGGTTGGCGTGGTAGAGGGCCGGCCAGCCGCCGTCGAGCAGGCCGCCCAGGAAGTCCAGGGCGGCGGGGATGGCCAGGAACGGCGTCGGGTCGGCGGTGCCGGTCCAGTCCATCTCGAGGTGGAAGCGCGAGGCGCGCGTGGCCGGGGCGGTGGCGCCGTGGCTGGTCACGAGGGGGCGCAGGTCGGCGCGGCGATCGGCGCGCACGTGCAGGAAACCGGCGCCCTTGGGGGCGCACAGCCACTTGTGGGCGTTGCCGGTGTAGTAGGCGGCGCCGAGGGCGGCGAGGTCGAGGGGCCGCTGGCCGGGGGCGTGGGCGCCGTCGACGAGGGTGTCGACGCCGCGCTCGGCCAGCAGCGGCACGAGGCGCTCGACCGGGAGGACCAGGGCCGTGGGGCTGGTCACGTGGTCGATGAGGGCGAGGCGGGTCTGGGGGCCGACGGCGCCGAGGACGGCGTCGACGACCGCGTCGGGCCCGGAGAGCGGGAACGGGACGCGCGCGACGACGAGGCGGGCGCCGGCGCGGGCGGCGGCGCGGGCGAGGGCGTTGCGGCAGGCGCCGTAGACGTGGTCGGTCGTGAGCAGCTCGTCGCCGGGGGCGAGGGGCAGCGAGGCGAGGACCGTGTTGACGCCGGTGGTGGCGTTGGGGACGAAGGCGAGGCCGGCGGGGTCGGCGTTGAGGAAGGCGGCGAGCCGCTGCCGGGCCGCGTCGAGGAGCCCCTGGTAGTCGCGGTGGAAGAACTGGACCGGCTGGCGCTCGAGGCGGGCGCGGAGCTCGGACTGGGCGGCCAGGACCGGGATGGGGCAGGCGCCGTAGGAGCCGTGGTTGAGGAAGGTGACGGCCGGGTCGAGCGTCCAGTGGGCCGCGAGGGGGCTGGGCGGCGGCGGGGCGGCGGGCATCGGGGCCTCCGGGGCGCGGGTCGGAGCCCGAGCATAGTCGGGGCGGGCGGAGGAGCACGAGGGCGGGGGCGAGGCCGGGGGCATGACGTGGCCGTGGCGATGGCCGTGACCGGGGCCGGGGCCGGGGCCGGGGCCGGGGCCGTGACAGTGGCCGGGGCCGGGGCCGGGGCCGTAACCACGGGGTCAGGGATGGGCGGCGCCGCCCCGTGTGGTATGAGGGAGGCGATGGGCGAGCCCGAAAAGCCGACGGTGGTCTTCCTGCATGGCCTGGGGCGCACGCACCGCTCGATGGCGGGGCTGCGCAAGGCGGTCGAGCAGGCGGGGTACCGGACCTGGGCCCGGACCTACCCGTCGCGCCGACGGTCCATCGACGACCTGGCCCGCACGGTGGCGGGGTGGATCGCCGAGGAGCTGCCCGGCGAGCCCCTCGTGGCGGTCACGCACTCGCTGGGCGGCATCCTGGTGCGGCACATGCCCGAGCTGCCCTGGCGCGGCGTCGTCATGCTGGCCCCGCCGAACGCCGGCAGCCGCGTCGCCCGCGCCCTGCGCGACAACGGCCTGTTCCGCTGGTACTTCGGCCCCGCCGGCCAGCAGGTCTGCGACGCGACGGCCTGGCCGCTGCCCGAGGGCGTCCCGGTCGCGGTCATCGCCGGCACCGCGGGCGCCACCGTGGGCAACCCGACCAGCTGGCTCTCCCAGGGCCTCATGCGGCTGCTGCCGCCCGACGAGCCCCACGACGGCACGGTCGCGGTCTGCGAGACCCGCCTGCCCACCGAGATCGCCTTCGCCACCGTCCCCGCGAGCCACACGTGGATCATGGACCACCCCGAGACCCGCGCGCACGTGCTCGCGCTGCTCGAGACGCTGGATGGCGAGCGCCCGCTCGGCCGCTCGGGTTCTCAACGATGACGCGGAGTTCGGCTTTGAAAAGCCTTGAACCCACAGGGCGGTCCGGCTAGGGTCCACGCCCTCCCTGCACACCACACGTGCGCCATCCGAGGGGGTCTACAGTCATGCGCTTCATCGAGACGGCCTCGGCGCCGTCGTTCGCTCGGCTCCGTTCGCGCTACGTCCGCCTCGCCCTCGCCGGCCTCGCGGCGTCGCTCGCGGTCGGCTGCGGCAACGCCAACTTCGTCCGCAACGACGGCGTGCCCACCTACAAGCGTCTGCCGCCGGGCTACGAGATCAAGGTGGTCGACACGACGGCCGATCTGCCGCAGCCCAACGCGGTGGTCGGCACGCTGAAGGTGTCCTTCTCGTCGGCCGACGAGCAGCGCGACAAGGCGGCCGCCATCTTCAAGCAGCACGCGCCGCACTACGGCTGCGACGCGGTCAGCGGCATGACCGTCAAGGCCGAGACCCGCTCGCAGACGGCAGGGGTCCAGAACAAGAAGGACGCCAAGCCGATCGTCACGACCGTCTTCCACTGGCAGGGCCAGTGCGTCCGGACGGCCGAGGCGCCCGGAGGGCTCGGCGCCATCGGGCCGGCGACGGTGGTCCAGCCGACCCCCGCGAACGGCGGCGTCACGCAGCCGCTGACCAACCCGGTGCCCGTGGGGACCGAGGCGCCGGCCGACGCCCCCAAGCCCATCGGCGGGCGCGCGCAAGAGCTCTGGGGCCGCCTGGGCGTCTACGCGCCGGCCTACCTGCAGAAGTGGCGCGAGCCCCTGTCCAAGCCGGCCACCTCGCACGTCGAGGTCATCGAGGTGCTGGTCGAGCTGATGGTCCAGGTGACCGGGCCGACGGGCTTTTGGCGCAACACCGTCCCCAACCAGTGGATGGGCTGCCAGAGCGACCCCAAGGCCGAGGGCTGCGTCAAGCTGGCCAAGGCCAAGAAGGACCTCGACGCCTGGGACCGGATGTTCCAGCAGATGGGCCAGCTCACGGCCGCCACGGCCGGGCCTTGGTTGAACGCGAACCACGGCCGCGTCCTCGAGTACCTCGACACGATGGTGCCCGAGACGCCCAGCAGCACGGCCATGATGCAGACGAAGTTCTTCGAGAAGCACCTCAAGTAGCGGTAGGCTGGCCCGTACCCTGCCCCCCCCCCGCGCACCGACACCGACCCGACGAGGCTGCCCATGGCGGACGTGAAGAAGCTCGAGCTGCTCGCCAGCGCCAGCGTCGGCACCCTCGTCGAACGCGCCAGCGACCCCGGGGCCACGCTCCGGGCGCTAGAGGGCAAGCTAGAGGCCGGCCTGGCCGAGGCCGAGGCCGCCGTGGTGGCCCTGCCCGAGCGGCTCGAGGCGCTCGAGGCGCGGCTCGAGGCCGAGCGGACCACGGCCGCCAAGTGCGACGCGATCGTCGCCAAGAGCGAGGCGGACGGCCGGCCCGAGCTGGCGCGCGCCGCCCAGGAGCGCAAGGCGCGGGCCCTCGAGGCCGCGAGCGCCGTCGAGCGCGACATCGCCGAGGCGCAGAGCGACGGCGGTCGGCTCGACGCCCTGCTTCCCGCCCTCGAGGAGCGCCTGGAGGACGTCCGCGCGCGCCTGGCCGAGCTGCCGACGGCGCCAGCAACGGACCTGGACGCTGGCCCGGCGGGACTCACGGCCACCTACCAAGGGCGCGACGTCTCGGGTGTGTCGAACGCGCGACCGTCCCCCGCGCCCGAGCCCGAGGGAGCCGGCGCAGGCGGCGATGACGGCGACGACGCCGACTGGGAAAACGAGCTGGCGGCCCTGATGTCCAGCATGGGGGTCGCGCCCACGCCCAGCGCGCCCAGCGCCGGCGAGGACGAGGACGACGACCCGATGGCCGGCATCCCGAGCCTGGTCGAGGTCCCCGAGGACGCCCTGCCCGAGGGCGAGGAGCTGCCTCCCGAGCCGAAGGCCGCCCCGGCCGCGCCCGCCAAGGCCCAGGCGCCCGCCGTCGTGCAGGGCAAGGGCCCGCAGCCCCCGGCCCCCGCCGGAAAGGGTGCGGCGCCCGCCGCCAAGGCCGCGGCCAAGCCGCCCGCCGAACGCAAGGGGGGCGGCGCCGGCCTCTGGGTGACCCTCGCGCTGCTCGCCGCGGCCGCCGCCGCCGTCTGGTGGTTCCTGCTCCGGACCTGAGCTCCGGTCGCGGCACGCGCCCGATCCCAGGCCGCGGGCTCAGGCGCCCCGGCGGGCGCTTCGAACCCCCGTCGTTACGGCAGCCTCCGACGCGACCCGCACCGCGACTTGGGCCCCCGGCCCGGCCGTGCGAGCGTCGCCGAATCCCGGAGGCCTCCCATGACCGATCTGCCGCCCTCGCCGCCCGCGCCGTTCGTCTCGCCGCCGCTCCGCGTCACCGCCGACACCTGGGTGCTGCCGACCTGGATCCCCATCCCGACCTTCGGCTGGCTGCCCTCCAACGCCTTCCTGGTGCGCGCCGCCGAGCCCGTGTTGGTCGACACGGGCCTGTTCGCGACCTGCGACGCGTTCGTCGACGCGCTCGAGCGCATCATCGAGCCTCCGGATCTACGCTGGATCTTCCTCACCCACGTCGACCCCGACCACATCGGCGCCCTCGACGCCCTGCTCGCCCGCGCGCCCCGCGCCCGGGTCGTCACCACCTTCCTGGGCCTCGCCAAGCTCAACCTGCGCCACCCCTACCCGCCCGATCGCGTGCGCCTGATGAACCCGGGCGAGACGCTCGACCTCGGCGATCGGGTGATGCACGCGCTGCAGCCGCCCACCTTCGACGCCCCCGAGACGACCGCCCTGTTCGACCGCAGCTCGCGCGCCCTGTTCAGCTCCGACTGCTTCGGCGGCGCCGTCCCCCAGCCGGTCGACTCGGCCTACGACATCCCGCCGGACACCCTCCGCGCCGGCATGCACCGCTGGGCGGTCGTGGACGCACCCTGGGTCCGCTGGCTGACCGCCGAGGCCCTGGCCGAGCGCCTCAAGCCCATCGCCGAGATGGAGCCCGCGCTGGTCCTCAGCACACACCTGCCCCCGGCGCGCGGCCTGAACCAGGCCCTGCTCGACAACCTGGCCGCGGCGCGCGAGGCCCCCGCCTGGATGGGCCCCGACCAGGCCGCCTTCGAGGCCATGACGGCCGGGGCGCCCAGCTGACACGCGCTTCAGGCGTAGGCCGCCGCCCCGGGTGAGCCGCCCGGCCGCACCGCGAACTCGCCGACCATGTCCATCAGGGCCAGCGCGTTGAGCGGCGCCCGCGTGTTCACGTCGTTGTTGAAGTAGACGTAGGCGTCGACCCCGCGCCGGGCGACCGCCCGCAGGTGCCGCGCCCACGGCCGCAGCTCGTCCCGGGTGTAGTCGTGGGCGACGCCGCCCTCGAGGCCGTGGAAGCGGACGTAGGTGAAGTCGGTGGTCACGGTCAGGTCGCGCGGGAACCAGGCCGCGCTCAGCGAGACGGGCGCGACGCGGTGGCGCGCCAGCAGCGCGAAGACCTCGGCGTCGAGCCAGCTGGTGTGGCGGAACTCGACGGCGTGGCGCCGGCTCCGGGGCAGTCGCTTCAGGAAGTCCGCCAGGCGGGCGTCGTCGCGCGCGAAGCCGGCTGGCAGCTGCCACAAGAGCGGCCCCATGTGGCGGCCCAGGCCCCGCGCGCGCTCGAGCAGCAGATCGAAGGACTTCGCGCCCGGCTTCAGCTTGAAGTAGTGCGTGACGGTCCTGCTGCCCTTGACCGCGTAGACGAAGCCCGGCGGGGCCTGCGCCCGCCACCCGGCGACGGCGGCCTCGGTCGGCAGCCGGTAGAAGGTGGCGTTGATCTCGACCGTGGGGAAGCGCCCGGCGTAGTAGCCGAAGTGCCGTCGGGCCGGCAGCTCCGATGGGTAGAAGCTGGCCACCCAGGCCTTGTAGACCCAGCCGCTGGTGCCGACGTAGACGCGTCCAGCCATCGGCCGCTCCCGCCTACAGGAGCCGCGCCGCTTCGCGGTCGACCAGGACGGTCACGTCGTCGTGCAGGTGCAGGAGCGACGCCGGGAAGGACTCGGCCACGGGACCGTGGCGCAGCCGCGCGACCGCCTCGGCCTTCGAGGCGCCGCTCGCGAGCAGGACGATGGACTTCGACGCGAGGATGGTCGCCAGGCCCATCGTGATGGCCCACTCGGGGACGTCGCCGTTGCCGAAGTACTGGGCGTTGGCGCGGCGCGTCTCGTCGTCCAGGCGGACCACGCGCGTCCGCGAGTCGAAGGGCGACCCTGGCTCGTTGAACGCGATGTGCCCGTTGCGCCCGAGCCCCAACACGGTCAGGTCCAGGCCACCCGCGTCGGCGATGGCGCGCTCGTAGCGCTCGCACTCGCGCTCGAGCGCCTGGTGCATCGGCAGATCCGGCTCGTCCGCCAGCACGTCCTCGGCCAGGCCGTCGGGGATGAAGATGTCGCCCTCGAAGAGGCCGACGTGGTCGAACAGCCGCTGCTGCATGTAGCGGGCGTAGCTCCCCGGGTGGTCCGGCTTGAGCCCCACGTACTCGTCCAGGTTGAAGGTCTTGACGCCGTCGAAGCAGCGCTCCTGCCCGACGCAGTGCTGCACGAGGTGCGCGTACATCCCTTCGGGCGTGCGCCCCGTCGGCAGGCCGAGCACCAGCCGTGGCTGGTGGATGATCGCGCCCAGGACGCGCTCGGCCGCGCGCTCGCTGAGCGCATCGTAGCCGCTCACCGTCTCCCAACGGAGCGGGCTCTGGCGCTGTCGCAGTCTCATCGGTCCCTCACCTCCTCGCCGCGGGCGATGACGCGCGCGACCGACAGATCGTCGCCAAGGACGACCAGGTCGGCGTCGAAGCCCGCTGCGATCCGTGCCTTGCGGCCCTCGAGCCCCAGCAGCCTCGCGGGCACCGCCGTCGCCAGCGGCACCACCTCGGCCAGCGGGACGTCGGCGGCCTCGACCATGGTGCGGACGGCGCCCGCCATGGTCAGGACGCTGCCGGCCAGGGTCCCGTCGGGCAGGCGCGCGGCGCCCCCACGGACGTGGACCTCGTGCTTGTGCAGCGCGTAGACGCCGTCGGGCATGCCGCAGGCCCGCATGGCGTCGGTGACCAGCGCGACCCGCCCCGGCATCGCGGCGTGCGCGATGCGCAGGACCGCCGGGTGCACGTGCACCCCGTCGGCGATGAGCTCGGCCGTGGCCGCGCGGTGCGCCATCGCGGCGCCCACGGCGCCCGGCTCGCGGTGGCCCAGGGGGGTCATCGCGTTGAACAGATGCGTGAAGTGCCGCGCGCCGCGCGCGAGGGCCTCGGTCGCCAGCGCGAAGTCGGCGGTCGTGTGGCCGATGGAGAAGGTCACACGCGCCGCGAAGCGCTCGAGCAGCGCCAGGACGCCCTCGACCTCGGGCGCGACCGTCATCATCCAGGCCAGCTCCGGCGCGCCCTCGAGCCAGCCCGCCAGCTCGGCGGGGTCGGCCGGGCGCAGCGAGGCCCTGTCCTGGGCGCCCGCGCGGGCCGGGTTCACGTAGGGGCCCTCGAGGTGGACGGCCGCGATCTCGGCCTCGCCGGGCCGCCCCTGCCGCCAGGTGCGCGCGATGGCGTCGATGGCCCGGGCCACGTCCTCGCGGGCGCCCGAGAGCGTCGTCGCGGCCAGCGCCGTCGTCCCGTGGCGCGCGTGTTCGGTCAGCACCCGCCGCACGGCGTCCTCGGTGCCGTCCATGAAGTCGGCGCCGCCGGCCCCGTGGACGTGCACGTCGATGAAGCCGGGGACCATCGCGCCCGGCACCCGCTCGCCGCGCGACCCCGCTCCCGGGCGCACCTCGGCGATGCGCGTCCCCGCGAGGCGGACCTCGACGTCGTCGACGAAGCCCCCGTCCAGGAAGGCCCGGCCGCGGAAGGTCCGGCCGCCGGTGTCCGAGGCGCTCATGGGCAGACCTTCCCGAGCACGGTCGGGCGTCCGCCGGTCGCCCCCGAGGCGTTGGTCGGCAGCCCGAGCAGGGCGTCGTTGGCGATGAGGGCGATGGCCAGGCACTCCTTGGCCTGGCTGGGGATCCCCAGCTCCTCGTGCGTGCGCACCGGCACGCCGGGCAGCTCGCGGCGCAGCCAGGCCATCAGGGTCGGGTTCGCGGCGCCGCCGCCTCCGACGACGACCTCGTCGACGGGGCCGCGGGGGCGCAGGTGGTCTCGGTAGGCCCCGGCGATGCTGCGCGCCGTCAGGGCCGTCGCGGTCGCGACCAGGTCCACCGGCCGGTGGCCAGGGTGATCGGCGACCACGCGCCGCGCGAACTGGGCGCCGAAGCGCTCGCGCCCGGTCGTCTTGGGCGGCGGCTCGGCGAAGTACGGGTCCGACAGCCACTCGCGCAGCAGCCCCTCGTCCACCGTCCCCGCCGCGGCCAGCCGGCCGTCCTCGTCGAAGGTCTGGACGCCGCCGGTCGCCAGGGCCGCGAAGGCGTCGATGAGCATGTTGCCGGGGCCGGTGTCGAAGGCGACCAGCGTCTCGAGCGTGGCGCCCGGCGGCAGCCAGGTCACGTTGCCGATGCCGCCGATGTTCTGCACGGCGCGGCCGCAGGTCGGGTCGGCGAAGAGCACCCAGTCGGCGTAGGCCACCAGCGGCGCTCCGTGTCCGCCGGCCGCCACGTCGCGCACGCGCAGGTCGCCGACCACCGGCAAGCCCGTCCGCTCGGCGATGACGGCGCTCTGGCCCAGCGCCAGCGTGGCGCGCGTCGTGAAGGGCCGCTCGATCCAGGCCGCCTCGTCGCGGAGATCGAGCGTCGTCGGGTCGGGCGCGTGCCAGACGGTCTGACCGGCGGCGCCGACGAGATCCACGTCGGACGGGCTCAGGCCGTGGCGGCGCAGCAGGGCCAGGACGGCCTCGGCGAACAGCTCGCCCAGCACGAAGTCGAGCTGGCACAGCGCGTCCACCCGGGCCCGCTCGGCGTCGAACGCCTCGAAGACCCGCGCCCGGACGCTGGCCGGGAACGGGAAGCTCTCGAAGGCCAGCAGCTCCACGCGCGCGCCCGCGCCCGCGCCGGTGATCTCGACCAGCGCCGCGTCGATGGCGTCGACGCTGGTCCCCGACATGAGCCCGACGACCCGGCGGCTCGGCCGTTCGGTGAGGGCGCGCAAGCGCGCGACGCGGTCGACCTGACGCTTCATCCGAACCTCCCCCGCGCGTTCGCGGTCACGCCTGGCCGAGCACGGCCCGCAGGCGGCCGCCGTGGGCCGCGAGCAGCTCGCGCGCGGCCACGGCCGACACGCCCTTGGCGGCGACGACGACGGCCACCTTGGCCACGTGGTCGGCCTCCTCCACCGCCTGCTCGGCGACGTAGGTCGGCACCCCCGCCGCCAACTCGACCATGCGCACCGTGCGCCGCCGCAGCTTGGCGTTGGTGGCCGGCATGTCGATCATCAGGTTCGAGTACACCCGCCCGAGCCGCACCATGGCGGCCGTCGACAGGGTGTTGAGCACCATCTTCTGGGCGGTGCCTGCCTTCATGCGGGTCGAGCCCATCACCACCTCGGGGCCCGTCTCGACGACGATGGCGATCTCGGCCGCCTCGGCCAGCGGCGAGCCCGGCGCCGACGTCACGGCGACGGTCGGGCAGCCCAGCTCGCGCGCCTCGCGCACGGCGGCCACGGTGAAGGGCGTGGTCCCGGAGGCGGCGATGCCCACCACCGCGTCCCCGGGGCGCACGCGCGCCCGCACCTGCGTCGCGCCGTCCTCGGCGTCGTCCTCGGCGCCCTCGGCGGCGGCCAGGAAGGCCCCCGCGCCGCCGGCCATGATGACCTGCACCCGATCGTGCGGCACGCCGTAGGTCGGCGGCACCTCGGCCGCGTCCAGCATGGCGATGCGGCCGCTGGTCCCGGCGCCCACGTAGAACAGCCGCCCCGACCGCCGCAGCGTCTCGACGATGGCCTCGACCGCCTCGGTGATGGCGGGACGCGCCGCCGCGACCGCCTGCGCGACCGTGGCGTCCTGCTCGCCGATGAGGCGCACGACCTCGTCCGTCGACGCCCGATCGATGTCGAGGCTCGCCTCGAGCCGGTCTCGGTCCATGCCGTCCTCCATCGCTGCGGTCGGGCCCCGGGTTCACGCGCCGGGCCTGCGACAGATCATAAGCCCCGATGCGCGCAGGCCACAGTTTGGCGTCGTCGCCCACCCCGCGCCCCCACGAGGCAGGGGTGTCGAGGGGCCCGCGCGGCCGTCGCGCCGGGTCGGAGCGCCCGCGAGCCGTGTCTAAGGTGTCGGGGCACCGGGGAGCCAGGAGGGAATGATGCACCGCAACAAATCGACGACGCCCATGGGGCGGACCACCGCGCCGCCGCAGCGCCCGGGCGCGCGACCGCGACGCCGCCGATCCCGCGCTGGGCTGGCCTGGTCGTTGGGCGGGCTGATCGCGCTGACCGGGTCGCCTGCTTGGGCACAGCAGGCCGGCGAGTCCAGCCCTCCCGATCCGGCGCGGATCGAGCGCCCGCAAGCGCCGCCGCTGGCGGAGCAGCTGCCCGGCGCGGACGCGAAGTACTACCCGGGGGCGCTGCGGATGGCCCCTCGCTGGCCCGACGACGTGCCGCGCGAACCGATGATGCTCTTCCGCGAGGCGCCGCGCCGCGAGATCGCCTCGGCCCAGATCTGGCTCGCGCGGACGAAGTTCAAGCCGGGCGTCATCGACGGACGGATGGGCTCGAACACGCGCCACGCGCTCGAGGCCTTCCAGCAGGAGCACGAGCTCGAGGTGACCGGCGAATTCGATGAGGAGACCCGCGCGAGACTCGCCGAAGCCGCGGGCGCCGACGGCCGGCCCGACCTCATCCCCTACGAGGTCACCGAGGACGACGTCGACGGGCCGTTCTCGGAGCTGCCCGGCGACCTCTACATGGCGCACGAGCTGGAGTGCATGTGCTACACGGGGCCGCTCGAGCTCCTCGCCGAGAAGGCGCAGACGACCGAGGAGCTGGTGCGGCGGCTCAACCCGGGCGTGGACTGGGACAGCCTCGAGGCCGGGACGCTGCTGGTCCTGCCCGATCCCGTCGCCGCCCGCAAGATCGAGGGCCAGGCGACGCGCATCGAGGTCGACACCGAGCGCCTGACGCTGCGGGCCTACGACGCGGAGGGGAACCTGCTCGTGCAGTATCCCACCGTGGTCGGCGAGGACTTCGCGGACTACGAGGGCGGCATGAGCGTCGAGGGGCTGGCGGTCGACGGCGGCTACCGGCTCGACCCCGAGATGTTCGAGTCCATCCCGGACGACAAGGAGGTCGTCTTCCTGCCCCCGGGGCCGAACCTGCCGACCGGCAACGTCTGGATCGAGCTGTCGGGTGACGGCTTCGGCATCCACGGCACCTCGTCGCCGAGCACCATCGGCCACACGGTCAGCCACGGCTGTGTGCGCCTGACGAACTGGCACGCGGCCGAGCTGCTGCAGCTCGTCGAGCCCGGCCGCACCGAGGTCGAGTTCAAACGCTAGAGCTTGGGAGCCACGGCCACGGCCTCGGCTGCGGCCACGGCTCCGGCCTCTCCGACAACCGTCGGCTGGCCGGCCGGCGGCGGGCTGGTGTAGGGTCCACGCCGCGACGCACTCCCGCGCGCGACGACCCGATGATGCAGCGCAACATGACACGCACCGCCACCCGCCTCGCCGCCCTGGCCCTGCTCCTGTGCGCTCCCCCGCTGGCCGCCGACGCGCGCGCCGACGAGGGGATGTGGACCTTCGACAACCCGCCGACGCGGCAGCTCGCCGAGCGCTACGGCTTCACGCCGACGCCGGCGTGGCTCGAGCGCGTGCGCCTGGCCTCGGTGCGGCTGGCCGGCGGCTGCTCGGGCAGCTTCGTGTCGCCCGACGGGCTGGTGCTGACCAACCACCACTGCGTGCACCACTGCATCGAGCAGCTGTCGACCAAGCAGAAGGACTACGTCGCGCAAGGGTTCTACGCCCAGACCGCCGCCGACGAGCTGCGCTGCCCGGACGTCGAGCTGAACCAGCTGCAGGCCATCACCGACGTCACCGCCCGCATCGGCCAGGCCACGCGCGGCCAGACCGGCGAGGCCTACGCCACCGCCCTCAAGGGCGCGATGACCGCCATCGAGAAGGAGTGCGCGACCTCGGCCGACGTGCGCTGCGACGTCGTGACGCTGTATCACGGCGGCCAGTACCACCTGTATCGCTATCGCCGCTTCCAGGACGTGCGCCTGGTCTTCGCGCCCGAGCTGGCCTCGGCCTTCTTCGGCGGCGACCCCGACAACTTCATGTTCCCGCGCTACGTGCTGGACGCCGCCTTCCTGCGGGCCTACGACGGCGGCAAGCCAGCGAAGATGCAGCACTTCTTCCCGTGGTCACCCAGCGGCGCCGCCGAGGGCGACCTGACCTTCGTGACCGGACACCCGGGCTCGACCAGCCGCCTGTACACGATGGCCGAGCTGGCCTACGAGCGCGACGTGCTGCTGACGCGGCGCCTGATGCGCTTTTCCGAGCTGCGCGGCCTGCTGACCGAGTTCTCGCGCCGCAGCCCCGAGCACGCGCGCATCGCCAAGGGCCTGCTCTTCGGCATCGAGAACGCGGTCAAGGCCTACCGCGGCATGCACGAGGCGCTGCTCGACCCGGCGCTGATGCAGGCCAAGGCCAAGGCCGAGCAGGCGCTGCGCCAGCGCGTGGCGGCCGACCCGAAGCTGGCCGAGCACGCGGGCGCCTGGGACGCCATCGCCCAGGCCATGGCCGCCCAGAAGGCCCTCGATCACCGCTACACCTTCATCGAGCGCGGCGCCGGCTTCCACTCGGACCTCTTCCGAATCGCCCGCCACCTGGTCCGCGCCAGCGACGAGCGGACGCGCCCCAACACCGAGCGCCTGCGCGAGTACACCGACGCCCAGCTCCCGGCGCTCGAGCAGCGCCTGTTCAGCACGGCGCCCATCCACGACGAGCTCGAGATCGCCACCCTGACCTTCAGCCTGACCAAGATGCGCGAGGCCCTCGGCCCCGACGATCCCTTCGTCAAGCAGATCCTGGGCAGCCGCTCGCCCGAGCAGGTCGCCGCCGCCGCCGTGCGCGGCTCGAAGCTCAAGGACGTCAAGCTCCGCCGCGCCCTCTACGAGGGCGGCGCCGCCGCGGTCGCCGCCTCGAAGGACCCGATGATCGCGCTCGCCCGCGCCGCCGACCCCGAGGCGCGCCGCGTGCGCAAGCAGTACGAGACCGAGGTCGAGGCGGTCCTCAAGAAGAACCGCGAGCACGTGGCGCAGGCCCTGTTCGCCATCTACGGCACCGACACCTACCCCGACGCGACCTTCACGCTGCGCCTGTCCTACGGCAAGGTCGCCGGCTGGCAGGAGGACGGCCGCACCATCGCGCCGTTCACCCGGTTCGCCGGCGCCTTCGAGCGCCACACCGGCGCCGACCCGTTCGCGCTGCCGCCCTCGTGGCTGAAGGCCAGGCCGAACCTGGATCTGACCACCCCGCTGAACTTCGTCACCACCAACGACATCATCGGCGGCAACTCGGGCTCGCCGGTCATCGACCGCGAGGCGCGCGTCGTCGGCCTCATCTTCGACGGCAACATCCACTCGCTCGGCGGCGACTACGGCTTCGACGAGCGCCTCAACCGCGCCGTCGCGGTCCACTCGCAGGCCATCCTCCACGCCCTCGACCGCATCTACGGCGCCAGGCGCCTCCTCGAAGAGCTGCGGCCCCGCTGACGTGCCCAGGGCGCGCCGCCCTGCCCGGCCGCTGGCAGCTCCACGACGACGAGGGCCGGTCACCGCGCGCGCGGGCCGGCCCTCTGTCGTTGGCGGAGGACGCGGGCTGGGCGCTCCGGGCTACGGAGCCGGCACAACGAACGACTGGGTCCACGTCGGGCGGGCCGGGACGTCGCCGGTCGACAGCATGTCCTCCCAGTCCGAGTCGGCCCAGCGCTCGATCTTGCCCGGGTCCAGCTCGTAGTAGCTGAAGACCGGGCCGACGTAGGCCTCGGGGCCTTCGCAGGTCTCGGCGGTGAGGACCATCAGGTTCACGTTGCCGGTCGCGACGTGCAGGACGTTGGGGCCGGGCAGCGGGCCCTGGTTCGGGTTGGTGTGCACGTCGGCGATGGTGGGCGCCCACTCGTCGACCTCTTCGGAGCCGCCCCAGTAAAGGCTGGGGTACCAGCCCGAGAAGACCGGGTCGCCACAGCCCATCTGCGACTGGATGGTGGTCTTGAGGAAGGCGATCTCGTCTTCGGTGAAGGGCTCGCCGGCCAGCTCCTTGTCGGCCATGACGCGCAGCTTGACCATGATGGACGCCCAGTTGTCGAAGAAGGTCGTCAGGCGCTGGCGCATCCAGCTGGCGTCGGCGGGGAAGTCGACGTTGGCCAGGGTGTGGCCGGCGACGCGCGCGAGCTGCTCGAGGGCCGCGTAGAAGGCCGGGTACGGCTCGACGTAGCCGTCGGGGTGCTCGCAGCTGACGCCGCCCGTGTAGGACTGCTTGGCGTACAGCAGCGTGTCGTGGCGCAGCTGGGCCCAGGACCCGAGCTGGGTCTGCAGGACGCGGTCACGCCAGGCGGGCGAGCGCATCGGCTCGGGGAAGGCGGTCGAGGTCGTCGGGGCGTTCAGCGTGCGGAGGGCGCTCAGCCACAGGTTGTAGAGGTTCGAGGACCAGAAGTCCTGGTCGTAGTAGTCGACCAGGAAGCGCAGGTTGTGGAGGTTGCCCTGGTAGGGGAAGGCCTCGAGCTCGGGGGCGAGGTGCTCGACCACCTGATCGCTGCCGAGGGCGAAGAGCACGTCGAGCGGGTTGGGCAGGACGCGCTGCACCTTCTGGCCCTGGTAGACGATGGTGTCGTAGACCACGTTGGCCATGACGTGGCTGTCGACGACGAAGCGCTGCCCGAGGAAGGCGAAGGACGCCGGCAGCGGCGTGACCTCGGCCGAGTGCGGGTTGGTCTCGAGCCAGTGGCTGTTGATGCGCTGCTGGCCGTAGGTGCCGCTGAGCAGCGCGCCCGCGAGCTTGCTCTGATCGCCTGCGGCCAGCCCGGTGACGTCGCCCACGGCGTCGAAGCCGAAGTCGCCGATGAGCTCGGCCAGCTGCGGGAAGGCCACGTAGTCGGCCTCGCCCACCATCATCGTCAGGATGTCGTCGATCTGCCGCCAGCCGGCCTCGGCCGCTGCGGTCTTCAGGGCGCGCTCGAGCAGGAAGGCCCCGGCGACCTGACGCAGCCGCAGCTGCCAGGCGCCCTCGACCTGCTCCATGAAGCGGAGGTCGACGCGGCCCAGCCACATCATCGCCTGGAAGTAGCGCTCCAGATCCGGGTAGCCCTCGTAGTGCCCGCGCGGCTCGAACTGGCTGAAGTCCATGACGCGCTCGGCCCCGAAGACGACCACCTCACGCATCGCGCGGGACGCGACGTGGTCGAGGAAGGCCGTGACGCGCGCGTCGACGTCACCGCCGGTCAGCCCGCCGACCTGCTGGCCCGTCAGCAGGCTCCGCGCCATCGCCAGGTAGAAGTCCATGTCGGCCAGGGCCTCCTTGGCCATGGCGTCGTCCCCGACCGTCATCGCGCCCAGCGCCTCGTGCGTGTCGCGAAGGACCTCGGTCAAGAGCCCCGTCAAGACGCTCTCCTCGAGCCCCATCAGGATGTCGTCGTACGAGGCGTGCAGCGCCTGCAGCAGCATGTCCGTGGTGACCAGGACCGGCAGGTCCAGCTCGTAGACCTTCAGCAGCGCCTCGGCGAAGGTCGGGTGCTCGAGCCGCTCGCTGACCATGAAGCCTACGTCCTTGATGCGCGCCTTCTCGGCCGCCGTCAGCTTCAGGGCTGCGTCGATCTCCGCGAAGTACGTCGACGCCGTGGGGTCGTACGACAGCGGCGCCGCGGTCGGCGCGTCGGCCGGCGTGTACAGCGCCACGAACTCGGCCGGCGTCATCTGGGACGAGGCGGCCAGCGTGTCCGTGAACGCGGCGAAGAAGGTCTCGGCCCCACTCGGCAGTGGCAATTCGCCCGGCTCGACCGGGTTCGGCGGGTCGGGGATCGGCTCCTTCCCCGCGCCTCCGCCGCCCTGACACCCGCCCAGGATCATCGCCGCCGCCAGGGCGCCCACCGTCGTCCGCTTCCGCCAGCCCATGCTCCACCTCCCTCGCGCTGTGTGGATGGATACCTGCGCTGCAAGATCGAAGCCACCCACAGGCCCAGGCGTGGCCGTCACGACGGCGCCCGAACCTGTGGAGATCCTCTACACTCTGTCGCTCAGGTGGTCACTCGCGTCCCGGTCGCCACCGCGTGCGCGCGGTCCGCCAGCGCCGCCAGCTCGCTCGACCGCTCGACGTCCCGCACCCAGTCGGCGGGCAGCCCCCGCACGCCGACCCGCGCCCCGACCAGCGCCCCCGCCAAGGTCGCGATGGAGTCGCTGTCCCCCGGCGTGTTGGCGCCCTCGAGGATGGCCGCCCGCGCGTCGTCCGGGTGGCGCGCCAGCAGATACACCGCCGCCGCGATCGCCTCGTGCGCGCCCCAGGCCCGCAGGCGGTCCAGCGTGACCTCGGGCCCGACGCCCGCGCGCGCCTCGTCCCAGGCCCGCCGCATCATCGCCGCCACCCGCGGGCTGTAGCGCCGGGCGGCGTCCACCATGGCGCCCACCGTCTCGGCCACTCCGACGCCGCGCACCGACCGCGCGACCCCCACCGCCATCGCCGCGCACGCCGCCAGCGCGATGGGGTCGCCGTGGGTCGGCTTCGAGTGCGCGACGGCCCAGGCCTCGGCCCGCGCCTCGTCCTCGGCGAACAGCAGCCCGAACGGGTACGCCCGCATCACCGACCCGCAGCCGCCCGCGTCGGGGGCCCCCGCCCGATCCCACGGCACGCCCTCGCTCAGCGCGCGGCACCCGGCCAAACAGGCCCGCCCCGGGGCGCGGTGGCCGCCCTGCGGGTCGCGCGCCCAGGCCACGAACCCCTCGGCCATGCGGCGCATGGCGGCGTCCAGGTCCTCGCCCGCCTCTTGTGCGTCGCACAAAGCGCGCAGCACCACCTCGGCCAGCTGCGTGTCGTCGGTGTAGGGCGCGAAGCGCTGCCCGCCGCGCGTCCACCACAGCTCGAAGCCCTGCACGCCCCGCGGCCCGAAGCGCGCGTGGATGGCCTGCATGCCCATGAACTCGGTCGGGTGCCCCATCGCGTCGCCGACGGCCGCGCCCAGCACCGCGCCCAGCAGCCGCTCGCGCCGGGTCGGGGCGCCGGGCGCGCTCGCGGCGAAGGCGCGCACGACGGCCCGCTGCGCCTCGGTCTCGGGGCACCGGGGCGAGCGCGCCCGCCGCAGCGTGTCCAGGGCCTCGTCGGCGGACGCGCCCAACGCCCGCAGCACGCAGCCGCCGACCAACCCGGCGCGGCCCAGCCCGCCGGCGCAGTGGACGACCACCCGATGGCCGGCGCGCGCGGCCGCTACGACGTCCTCGACCAGCAGCCGCAGGGCGTCCGGGTCGTCCGGGACGCCGCCGTCGGCGATGGGCAGGCGCAGCACCTCGAGCCCGCGCGCGGCGGCGGCTTCCAGATAGCCGCCCAGGCCGAGCCGCTCGAGCTCGTGGTCCTCGAGCAGGCACACCAGCAGGCCCACGCCGTCGGCCACCAGGCGGTCGAGGTCGGCCTGGAGATCGCGGCGCCACGAGCCGCCCTCGAGGCTGGGCGCGTGCTTGCCGGGGGCCAGCGTCAGGCCGACCGCGCCCGGCAGGTCGCGGACGATCCAGTCGACGCGGAGGGGGTGGGTGGCCGAGGTCATGACGGCGCGTGAGTCGCTCATGGGGCTCTCCTTGGTGAGGGATGAGCCCATCTCAGCACGGCGCGGCGGCGAGCGGGGCGAGCGCAACCTTGCGCTGGCGGTCGGCCGACGCGCTGGCGGCCCTCAGTCGGACGGCCAGCGGAGGTCGATGTGGTCGCCCGGCAGCGGCAGGCGCTGGAACGTGGCCTTGGCCCCGTCGTGCTTGCGCGAGTCGCGCTCGGGGACCAGCCAGCGCGCGAGCGACGGCGATTGTGCACTGCACCAGTCCAGCAGCGCCTTGCGAGCGCGCGAGCGCGTCGAGCCCAGGTCCTGCATGTCCACGCCCTCGCTGGCCAGCGCCCGCCGCAGCGCCTCAGAGCGGCCGCGCTCGAGCCACTCGGGTTCACCCAATCGTCGGCCCAGGCGGGCCCAGGGCCTGTCATCAGAGGCCGCGACCCAGCCTTCGCCCTCCACGCGCGCGTGAGCCAGGACCGCCAGCCAAACCAGCGCGCCCGGGCTCAACTTCAGCGGCCGCTCATCGATCTTGGCGCGTCCGGCATGCAGATCGATCGTCAGGCGCGGCGGCGCGGCCGCGTCGATGCCGCGCTGGCCGGCCGAGAGCGCGGCCTGCCAGGTGCTGAGATCCGCCTCGGTGAGCAGACCGCCCAGGCGCGGGAGCTGGAGGTCGACGAGCTTCACCTCGACCTCGCGCGCCACCAGCTCGCCGCGGCGGGTGGGGATGCGCTGCCGGCGCTGCTCGGGGAAGAAGAAGCCGGAGCCGCCCTCGGCGGCGCGGCGCGAGACGCGCACGTCCAGGCACAGGTCGCCGGGGCGCGCCAGCAGCTGCGCGACGGTGCTGGCCATCACGGTCAGGGTGCGGCGGCGCCCGCCCAGGACGCCGAACACGACCGGGCGTGGGCCGGCCAGGGCGACGGCGTGGCGCGCGGCGCTCCAGACTGCGGCGTTGTAGGCGCTGGCGGCCTCGGGGTGGTCGTCGTCGTCGAGCAGCGCGCCCGAGGGGAGCGTGGCCGTGCGGACCTCGAGACGATCGGGCACGGCGTCGCCCAGGACGCGGCGGAGGTCGTCGAGGGCCTCGCCGGGGGCCAGCACCTCGTCGACGAGGAAGCCGTGCGCCTCGCGGTCGACGACGACCACGACGTGCGCGACGGTCAGGCCCCGCTGGCGCACCAGGGCCCACAGCAGCTCGGTGAGCGGCGCCGGGTTGGGACCTATCGGGGCGACGACGACGACGGGCGGGCCAGACATGCGGCCCATCGTGCGAGAAGGGGCGGCCGGCGCGCAACGGGCGCGAGGTCATCGCGAAGTCCGTCGAACGTTGCGCGCAGCGAGCTGCGCGACCCACGAGCCCCAGCGAGCTGGGGCAGTCCGTCGAGAGTCGCCGCGATGAATCCACCTCGGAGCCGGACGAGCGGACTGCACGAGCTCGCTCGTGCTCTGGCGTAGCGCGGCTCGCCGCGCTGAATGCGAGGCGCGGCGAGCCCATTGGCGACTTTGCGACCGCCCTGGCAACGGGCGCGGGGCGGCCGGCGCGTCAGTCCCAGCCCAGCTCGAGGCGGGCGACCTCGCTCATGCGATCGGGGCCCCAGGGCGGGTCGAAGACGAGGTCGACGGCCACCTCGGTGACGCCGGGCAGGTCGCGCAGCTTGTTCTCGACGTCCGAGACCAGGACCTGGCCCATGCCGCAGCCGGGCGCGGTCAGGGTCATCTGCACGTCGACGCGGGTGCCCTCGCCCTCGGCCTCGTTCAGCTCGCAGGCGTAGACCAGGCCCAGCTCGACGATGTTGACCGGGATCTCGGGGTCGTAGATGGTCCGCAGCTCGCCCCAGACGCGCTCGGACAGCGGCGCGTCCTCGGCGGGGGCGTTCTCGTCGACCAGGGGCTCGAGGCCGATGGCTTCGGCCTCCTTGCCGGCCAGGCGGACCAGGTAGCCGAGATCGGTCTGGATGGTGTAGTTGCCGCCCAGGACCTGGGTGACGAAGCCCTGCGTCCCCTCGCGGACGAGGATGGGGAACCCGTCCGGGATGACGATGCAGTCGACGTCGCGCGTGAAGGTGACGGGCTCGTAGGGACGGTGCATGGGCGGTCAACTCCGTTAAATCGGACCTCGTGGGTCCGGAATGTGGCGACCGGCGCGGGCGGCGTCAAGGGCCAAGTAGGGGCGCGAAGTGCTGGCGCGGGAACTTGGGCGCGCGGCGCAGCTCGAGGGCGTGCGGCTCGCGGCCCATGACGCGCGACAGGTGCATGACCGCCGGCTGCGAGGTCCCGCCCTTGAAGGCGACGCAGCCGTGGGCCGCGGCGGCCTCGAGCAGCAGGCGGTAGGCGGTCTTGACGACGCCCTGGCCGCGGACGGACGGGTCGAGGGCCAGGTCGACGCCGGCGCAGGGGCCCCACAGGACGCCATCGAGCTGGAAGCTGGCGCCGAAGGTGCCGACCACGGCGCCGTCGGGGCGCGCGACCAGCCAGTAGGCGCCGCCGCCCAGGTCCGCCAGCAGCCCCTCGCGCTCGGCCTCGGCGAAGCCGGGGTTGAGGTAGAACCAGCAGTGGTCGGGGACCTCGGCGAAGACGCGCCGCTTGAGCGCGACCAGGGCGTCGACGTCGGCTGGGGTCGTGACCGGGCGCAGGGTCAGGCCCAGGTGGGCCAGGTCGGACGGCGGGTCGTAGCGGGCGACGAGGCGGTCCAGGGCGGGCGCGACCTGGCCGACCAGCAGGGCCGAGGTCAGGCCGAAGCCGCGCGCCTCGAGGTCGGGCAGGAGCGCGGTGTGACGCGGATCCATCATCAGATCGGTGGAGGCGTCGAGATCGGGCGCCCAGGCGTCCAGCCGCTCGAGCAGCCACGCGCGGGCCTGGGCGTCGCCGGGATCGAGGTCGAAGGTGACCTGGGTGGTCGGCGTGCGGAACCAGCTGTCCTCGTCGAACGCCCACAGGGCGAAGGCGACCGGGGCGCCGGCGCGGCGGAGGACCTCGACCTCGCCGGTGCGCTCGGCCCGGTCGAGCTGGGTGGCCAGGTGCTCGCGGACGGCGCGGCGGCCGCTGGGCGTGTCGCGGAAGGCGGCGAGGTGGCGGAAGGCGGCCAGGCGCAGCGGCAGGAGCGGCGCGAGCAGGGAGGAGGCGGACATCGGCGCGGGAGGCTAGCGCCGTGGGGGCGGCAGGGTCTAGCGGGATGTGAGGCGGATGCCGAGAGCGTGGCCGTGGCGATGCGGGGGGGGGCGGTACGGAGGCCGGCGGCCGGGGGCGTGGCGGAGGCGGTGGCCGGGGCCGTGGCCGTACACCGTGGCCGTGGCCGTGGCCGTCGCCGATGCCGTGGCCGGGGCCGGGGCCGTCGCCGGGGGCCGTGGCCGGGTGCGGTGGCCGGGAGCCGGGGCCGTGGCCGGGACCGGGTGCCGTGATGGGGGCTCGACGCGGGGGCGCTTTTTTCCGAAGGTCGGGGGCCGCGGCGGGAACGAGGGAGTGAACGACCGCCGGAGGACCGTGGATGAAGCGCCCTGCCCTGTTGATGCCAGCCCAGTTGATGATCGTCGGGTTCGCGTTGGGAACGGGCGGCTGCCTGGTCGACGCCGAGGTCGGCGCGGGCGCCGACGACCTGCGGGCCGAAGAGGTGGACGCTCAGGGCGAAGCGGACGTCGGGGACTGGGACACGGAGGCCAGCGACCAGGACGGTCAAGAGGTCGTGGTAGCGCCGCCGGAGCCGGCGTTGTGCCTTGCGCCCGAGGCCGTCGACTTCGGGTTCAAGCCGTTCGGAGGCGCGTTCAGCATCGAGCTGGCCGTCGAGTCGTGCGGAGACGCCGACCTCGTCGTCGAGGCCATCGGCCTGCGGCAGGCGCCTGGGGACTCCGAGGACTTCAGCCTCGATCTGTCTGGGTTCTTTACGGATCCAGGCGCGAAGGTCGTGCTCGAGCCCGGGACCGTACGCAAGCTGACCGTGACCTTCGTGCCCGACGAGATCGGCCCCGCCGACGTGGCCGCCATCGTCATCACCTCGAACGCGAGCGAGGCGCCCGTGGAGGTCCCCGTCACGGGGGTGGGCGCGTCGACGGACTGCCCGACGGCCGTCATCCAGGTGAAAGAGGGCGAGGAGGTGACGCCGCAGACCAAGCTGCACCTGTCGGGCGATCACAGCTTCTCGGCCGCAGGACCTCTGGCGAAGTTTCAGTGGTCGGTCAGCCAACCGCCGGGGTCGGCGAGCCTCTTTCTTCCCTCGGCTTCGGCACCCAATCCGATCTTCGAGGTGAACGTCGCCGGCACCTACGTGTTCTACCTGGACCTGTGGGACGACACGGGCCAGAAGTCCTGCGAGACGGCCCAATATGTCGTTCATGTGGGAACGGAGGGGCCGCTGGCGGTCGAGATGATCTGGAACACCCCCGGGGACCCGGACGCCTGGATGGAGCCCAACGCGCAGCTGCAGCTGCACGCGTTGGCTCCGGAGGCGACAGGGGGGCTCGACGTGGATGGAGATGGCGGCGCCGACGGCTGGTTCGGGCCGGGGGACGCCGTCAGCGGCGGGTTCTGGGCGCTCGAGGCGAGCGCGGCGCCGGTGACCGGGACGTGGCGCGTGGCCGTTCACGGTGTGGACGACGGGGGCCACGGCGAGAGCGTCGCGGACGTGCGGGTGTTCGTGGCCGGATCGCTGGTCGTCGAGACGAGCGTCCCGGGGATCGGCCAGCACACCTTCTGCGAGGTGGCCGAGGTGGAGCTGCCGGCGGGTGTCGTGACCTCGCTGGTCGACGCGAGCGGGCAGCTCCCGTGCTGGTCGGGGATCGTGGCGCCGTGACGGGCGCGGGGCTTCAGGCCGGCTCGGCGACGGGGTGTGAGGTCCGCCGGGGCGCGAGGTCGCCGAGGAAGCGCTCGAGGGCCGGAGCGTGCAGGGCGGCCTCGTCCTCGCCCATGGCGATGGTGGCGTCGACCAGGTGGGGGCGGGTGTAGTCCCAGCGGTCGGCGGGGACGGGGCGGCTGGGGGCGAGGTACAGCCGGGTGCCGTGGACGCCGGTGAGGGCGGCGGGATAGGGGCGGGTCAGCAGGACGACGTTGCGGGAGACGCCCGCGGCGGCGTCGGCGACGTCGGCGGGGACGTTGTCGATCATGCCGCCGTCCAGCAGCGAGCGGTGGGGGCCGCAGCGGCCGACGGGCGTGAAGGGCGGGGTCGACGAGGAGGCGATGACGACGTCGGCCAGCTCGCTGGGGGTGCAGCAGTCGCGGAGATCGAAGACGACGGGGCGGAAGCCCAGGCGGCGGCCCAGGGTCGGGTGCATCATGGCCTTGCGGAGGCGCTTTTCGAGGTTGTAGGCGGCCAGGCCCAGCGGGACGGCGGCGGCGACGGGCAGCAGCCGCGGCGAGGCGGCGGTCAGGGCCAGGATCGGGAAGGGCTGGGCGCGCAGGCGCTCGAGGCCGCCGTCGGCCGCAGCGTGGAGCAGGGTGTCGCGGTAGATGGGCCCGTGGGGCGCGGGCGAGCGGCCGCGCAGGAGGTTGGTCCAGTCGAGGTTGCGGCGGAGGTCGCGGACGCGCCAGCGCCAGTACTCGGCGGCCTGGGCGTGGCGGCCCGAGAGCATGAGCGCCGCGACGCAGGCGCCCGCGCTGCAGGCGGCGATGGCGGCGACCCGCGGCAGCAGCGCGTCGCCCCAGCGGTGCATCAGCCCCAGCTGGTAGAAGGCGCGGTTGCCGCCGCCGGCGAAGGTCAGGCCGAGATCCCGTGGGGGCGTGGACGGGGCGTCGAGGGTGGACATGGTGGCTCCTGGGTGCCGCTGGGCCGCACCCTACACGGCCGGGCGGGCCCACGACAGCGCTGCGGCGCGGTGAGCGGCCCAGCCCGTCGGCGATCGATTCGCTGCCTGGCCCTTTACAGGCGGGCCGAGCCTCCTAGATGACCTCGGCGGGAATGGCGATCCGGTTATGCGCACAACGGCTTCCCTGCGTAGGTCCACTTGAAGGGCTTGGCGAGGACGGCGTTGAAG
>JAWLBL010000015.1:0-3526 GCA_041687695.1 Myxococcota bacterium
ACGCGCGCTCCATGCTTCACCTCCCGGCCAAGTCCAACGGCGGCGAGCATCGTCGGAGCCGCGCCCGAGGTCAGGACGGGGCGGGGCGAGGAGTTACGCCGCAGCAACCAGCCCCCTGCCAACAGGAGCCACAGCGCCGACGCGAGCGACCCGGCGCTGCCGGACGCCGTGCACCCGTCCGACTTGCGACCTCGGGCCGAGGCCGGTTCGGTGTCGTTCAGGCCGATGTCGGCGCCTGTCGTGTCGCCTCCGGCGTCAAGGCCCCAGGCGGCGTCACCCTGGTAGGTGTCGCCACCCCCGAGATCGTCGCTCGACGCGAGGTCCCCTTCGTTGGCCTCGGGGCCGGGCTCGGGCTCCACCTCGTGGGGATCCGCTTCGGCGAGACAGGCCATGCCGCCGTCGGCTGCGCAAGCCGGCGCGCAGAGCCCCGTCTTGCAGACGCCGTCTCCGGAGCAGTCGGCGTCCTCTTTGCATCGCAAGAGGCACTGGTCGCCCTGACACACGGTGTTGCCCAGGCAGGCCGTGAGGCAGGGGACCGCGCCGCCGCCGATGGCCTGCGGTGGACCCCAGAGGTTCACGTTGGCCGCCGCCGTGTACGGGTCCGAGCCCTCACCTTGCCAGCCGTAGGGGTCGACCGGGACACCGTCCTTGCGAATCTCGAGGTGCAGGTGGGCGGCGCCAGCGCCCTCGCTGCCGACGGTCGCCACCGGCTGGCCGGCGACCACGTGCGCCCCGGCCTCGACCAGGTGCGACTGGCAGTGCAGGTAGCGCGTCGTGTAGCCGTTGCCGTGATCGATCTGCAGCGTGTTGAGCGCCGCGTTCGGCTTGGAGACGACGCCCGCGGCCGTGGCGCGCAAGACGGTGCCGGCGGCGGCGCGATAGTCGACGCCTGGGTGGCCTTCGTACCACAAGACCGTGGGCTGCCAGGCTCCCGTGTAGTTGCCGTTGATCTTGAACGGCTTGCCGTCGGCGCTGGGGTAGGAGCAGTACGCCGAAGCACAGGGGGACGGGGCCGAGGCCTCCTCGCCGGTGTAGGCGACGACGCGTCCGTTGCGGGCGTAGGGCGCGGTCGTGTCGTGGTCGAAGACGGCGTTGATGGGCGCGTTCCAGGCAGTGAATCCGGCGATGGGAAACAGCAGCACGAACTGGGCGTCGGTCACTGTGACCGTGGCGGAGGCCAGCAGCATGCCCGTCCCTTCGGCGGTGCCGACCCACAGGCCGACGGTGTAGGTCCCCTGCAGTCCTCCGACCTGCAGCGGGTTGAAGGCATAGGTCTCGAGCGCGAGCTTGACGAGCGGCGCCGCGAACGCGAACTCGTCGACGTGCTCGGCGCCGTCGGGTCCGCCGATGACGAAGCGGACCCAGGTGAGGCCGCCGGTGGCGCTGGCGTCGATCAGGCCCTGATAGACGACGGGCTGCACGGGTGAGGTCTGCAGGACGGGCTGCCAGCCCGTCAGCTTGGGCGCGAGCAGGTTCGGGTCGCCGCCGCCCACCGGAGGCGCGACGTGCTCGACGTGGCCGCCGTCCGCGTCCTCGACCCAGCGGTGCAGGACGTAGCCGTAGGTGTGCAGGGCCGGAACGGTAGCCGGCTTCCCGGGGACATCGGCTTCGGTCGTGTAGCCGCGCAGAGCCGTGCGCCCCTGCTCGGACCAGCTCGTGCCCGGCACGATCCAGGCGGGGATGCTATAGGGGCGCACCAGGACCGTGTCGAGGTCGGGAAGCTTGCCCGCCGTGGCTACCTCGGCAGCGACGGGCCACGCGCTGGGAGCCTCGAGGATGCCGTAGATGCGGTCCTGGTAGGTCAGACGGTTGGCGAGGAGCTCGGGATGGACGACGTAATAGGGAGCGCCGCCCTTGGGGCCGACGCTGGAGGGATCGTTCACGCCGTCGAGGGACAGCCCGTTGTAGGCGGCCAGTGGGTAGTACCAGTTCTCGAGGATCGAGGGGTCCTCGAAGTCGAAGGCGAGCTGGTTCCACTTGCTGCGCAGCGTCGAGAGGCCCTTGTGCAGGTTGTCCATCCAGCTCATGGCGAGCATGGCCGGATCCTCGTTGGGCCCGTTGACCTGCATGAGGCCGTAGTCGGTGGAGGTGCCATTGCCATGGGTCAGCACCTGACCGTCCGATCCGTAGTGGCGCCAGCCACTCTCTTGCCACATGACGGCCTTGACGATGCGGGTCGGGATGTAGCCGGTGCGCGCGACGCCGTCTTTGCCGGTCCAGGAGATGGGATAGTCGAGGACGAACTGGGCGATGGCCGCGTGGATCTCGGCCGGCGTCGGATTTTCGCCCTGGACGACGGCCTCGCACTGAGTCCCGTCGCACAGCGTCCCCTGGGGACAGGCGGCGATGAGCTGTCCACAGGCGTCCAGCCCACAGGCCACATCGGGCACTTCACAGGCGACGCAGGCGTGAGCAAAGCAGGCGCTGTCCACTCCACAGGGCGCGGTCGACCACTCGGGGCAGCCGCCGTCACCTACCGAGCAGGTCATTAGGGTGCTGGCGTTCAAGCAAACCTGGCTGCCCGGGACACAGGCCGTGTCGCAGCCGCTCGGCGCAGGCGGCTCGCAGGCGTCATCGACCCCGAACGGCGCCGAGAAGCAGCCATCGGGGCACGCCTCGGTCGAAGCGACCTGGCCGCCCTGGCACCGCACCAGGTCGTCTCCGTCGCACCAGTAGCCGCTGGGCTTGCCCGCGCAGAACTCGGTCGGCGGGGCCACGCACGAGTCGTGGGTCCCCATGGGCGCGGAGAAGCAGCCGTAGGGGCAGGGCTCGGAGGAGGCGACGGCGCCGCTCTGGCAGTAGACGAGGTCGTTTCCGTCGCACCAGTAGCCGCTCATCTTTCCGTTGCAGAAGTCGTCGGGGGCGGGGTTGCAGGCGTCGTTCTGCCCGAGTGGGGCCGAGAAGCAGCCGTAGGGGCAGGGCTCGGAGGAGGCGACGGCGCCGCTCTGGCAGTAGACGAGGTCGTTTCCGTCGCACCAGTAGCCGCTCATCTTTCCGTTGCAGAAGTCGTCGGGGGCGGGGTTGCAGGCGTCGTTCTGCCCGAGTGGGGCCGAGAAGCAGCCGTAGGGGCAGGGCTCGGAGGAGGCGACGGCGCCGCTCTGGCAGTAGACGAGGTCGTCCCCGTCGCACCAGTAGCCGCTCATCTTTCCGTTGCAGAAGTCGTCGGGGGCGGGGTTGCAGGCGTCGTTCTGCCCGAGTGGGGCCGAGAAGCAGCCGTAGGGGCAGGGCTCGGAGGAGGCGACGGCGCCGCTCTGGCAGTAGACGAGGTCGTCCTCGTCGCACCAGTAGCCGCTGGCCTTGCCGTTGCAGAAGTCGTTGGGCGCGGCCGCGCAGTAGTCGTTCTGGCCCGCGGGAGCGCTCGTGCAGCCGTAGGTGCAGGGCTCGGAGGAGGCGACGGCGCCGCTCTGGCACAGGACGAGGTCATCGCCGTCGCACCAGTAGCCGCTGGCCTTGCCGTTGCAGAAGTCGTTGGGCGCGGCCGCGCAGTAGTCGTTCTGGCCCGCGGGAGCGCTCGTGCAGCCGTAGG
>JAWLBL010000015.1:3626-204588 GCA_041687695.1 Myxococcota bacterium
GTAGGTGCAGGGCTCGGAGGAGGCGACGGCGCCGCTCTGGCACAGGACGAGGTCATCGCCGTCGCACCAGTAGCCGCTGGCCTTGCCGTTGCAGAAGTCCGCCGCCTCGGCGCCCTGGCCCTGCAGAGTCGTGACGAGGCCGACGATGCCGGCGAAGAGCCAGCGTGCATATCTCGAACCGCTTCTTGGTGTAGCCCTCGACATGGCTGTCTCTCCCAGAGTCCGTGACCGACATTCGCAGGATCGCGTCCGGCGACATGAGCACTGCAGGGCAGGAATGTCCAGCGGTGAATGGACTCTGGGGTTACCGACTCAGTAGCCGTCCAGGATGAAGTGGTGCAGATCATGCTCGTCGTAGATCGGTTCGCCCTCGTCGGGCAGTGTGCTCCACATGTTGTCGCGTTTACCGAAAGCGTGGAAAGGGCTGCGGTGTCGATAGAGCCTCTTGGTGTTCGGCATGACATGGCCAGCCTCGGCCGGCGAGTAGCCTAGCCGAGTGCAGGTGAAGCCTGGCAGCGCGTCGTAGTCCCTGAACTCGCCGCCCTCCTCGCCCAATAGCAGCGTGAACCGACTGCCGACCGTGGCGCCCGTACACTGACTCACGGCCTCGAGGACGAGCCCGCCCCACAGCTCGATGGTCGCGCCACCATCCCTGATCGTGCAGCCGTCGCTCGGCGCGAACGCTCCCGTGCACACATCGATCGGATACAGGGCGATCCAGAAGGGTTCCGTATCCCACCCGGGGATCGGCGCTGCCGAGAACCGGTGCTCCCAGTCGCCCTCAGTCCAGGCTTTGAAATACCGTCGATAGACGACGTGACCGACGTCATCGTGCGTCCCGTCGCAGTCGTTGTCCCGGATGTCCCAGACCTCTTCGGAGCCGGGGTGGATGAAGCGATCATTGTCATGGCCGGGACAGTCGAAAGGCGGACAATTGGCGTAGAAGCCGTCGCCGTCGGCGTCGACGCAGGGATCGGTGCACTCGCCCTCTGGGCATCGCGCGGGCGGCAGGTCCTCACAGCTCGTCGATCCCTCGGGACACATGCAGGCGCCTCCGTGGCACTCGCGCCCGCCGCCGCACGGCGCACCGTCGGCCACGGGCGTGTGGGTACAGGCCTCGTCGACGCAGCCGTCTGCGGTGCAGGGATCCCCATCGTCGCAACCGGTTACGACCGCGCCCGGCCTCCCGCACGCGTCGAAGCCGACGAGTTGACCATCCACGCAGCGCACCTCGGCGTCCGGTGCGCAGCCGCAAGCCGCCTGCGCATCGGGGACACGCATCCAGCCGATGGCCCCCTGGATCGTGTGGATACCGCCCGAGACCTGAAGCTCATACAAGTGCGTCCCATCGTGGACGTTCTGCTCGATCACCGAAACAGCCCAGCGTGAGCCCCAGCTGAGCACGTCCTTCACGACCGCGACGTGTCCCCACTCGCCCACGTCGAAGACGAGTAGATCACCGGCGCGCGGTGGGACGGCGGTCTTGCGGCTCTTGAAGCGCTGCAAACCTCCCAGCACCGGATGGGCCGTGTCGGTGAACCAGGTTCGGGCGGAGCCATAGGGTTCGGCCAGCGAGTCACACAGCTCGTAGTGCTGACACAGGAAGCGGTAGGCCAGCTCGGTGGACTGATAATGGATGCCGAAGGGCCCGCTGAGGTTCGCGGCCTGTGAGGGCACCGGCCCGTTCTGATGGGCGGTCACGCCGCAAAAGCTGTCGATGACGGCGCCGATCTCGGGGGGCTCGGAAGGGGGCGGGACCACGGTGACCATCCCCATGGCGATCAGCTCGTCCGCCGAGGGGCCCGCGGTGAAGCCGGCGGGCGGCACGCAGCCGCCGTCCCGACAGGCCCAGCCCACCGAGCACTCCTCATCGGCGCCGCACTCCGGCCCAGGCGTCGCATCGGACCCGGCGTTGTCGCCGTCATCGCTCTCGGCCTCGCCTTCCGAATCATGTCCCGGGCGGCCGGAGTCGCGCTCGGCCTCCGACCCGAGGCTCCCGCATCCCATTCCCCAGAGGCTGCACGCCACCAGGACTGCCCGCCATCGGCCTCTGTTCATCGCGACCACTCGCTGTCTCCCCGGTCCCGTCCACCGTCAGGGCCAGCGTGACACGACTCGCGCTCGTCGAGAATGGCTCGCGGTTACTTCGTCGACGACGACCAACCGGGCCCGGTGGTCGGGTCCGCGGGGCCCCCGGATTTCGCGCCCCACCGGCGGTCAAGGGGACCGGGGCGGAGACGCCGTCCTCGTCCGTCGTCCCACGGCGAGGAGCACGTCGAGTGTCAAGGCGGTGGTCAGCCCGTCGAGCGCGGCCCGGAAGAGGTGCTCGTGGGCGGCGATCCAGGCGTCGCGGAGCGCGGGGGTTACCGCCCGGGCGGTGCAAACTTCGCCCTGGGCGGCGAAGGCGCTCGGGCTTCCCGTGACATCGACCTGGGCCGACCACACCGGCCCCAGCGCAGTCGGCGAAGTGAACGAGAAGGTGACCTGCCCCGCCGGCGTCAGGGTCACGGTGCAGGTTGTCACGGCGTGGTCTCCCCTGGGGACGTTCAACGCGCGTCGCATCCGCCGGTCGGTGATGCCATAGCGCACCTGGATGTCGAGCGCGGTGTGTAACGTGAGGACCGGACTCGATTGAGGAGGCACCACGGCCAGACCAAGGCGGCTCAAGACGCCCCGAACGCTCGCGTGAACGGCACCCACGAGCCCCGACACGACGTCATCGTGCCGGAGGGCGTTCCAGTAGCGCTCGCCGTCGCCAACGAACACCGGGGGCAGCGATGTCACCGTCAATGAGGTCTCGGCGGAGGGCGCGATCACCGGTTCGTAGCGGTAGTCTGGCTGGCGCTCCGAATCCTTGGAGGCCGCGGTTGCGCAGCCCGACGCGAGCGCGAGCGATCCGCAGAGGGTGAGCAGGCTGGCCAGGGCGATGCGCACGGCTCTCCGCCTTCGAGGTCGGCCGCCGAAATGACGAGCCCATCACGAGCATCCCGACGACGCCGAGAGTAAACGGCCGTCCGGAAGAATCGTCGCTCAGGGGGCGCAGGGATCGGCCACCTCGATGGCGGCCCAGACCAGCGTGCCGATCATGTCGTTGCCGTCTACGGAGGCCGTGAAGGCCATCCGGCCCCCGCCGGCGTTGTACAGCGCCCATTGGTCGAGGTGCCTGCTGCCCGGCTCGGGTGGAGCGGTGAACGCCGCTGCGAAGCGGTAGCTCTCGCCGGGCGCTACGGTCCCGCGCACCGGAACCGTTCGGACGATGCCCATGTGCCCGGAGAACTGGGCCATGCGCCACCGCTCATCCCAAGTGACGACACCGGCGTTGCGGAACACCCAGGTCTTGATGAACGGCTCGCCTGGCGCCACGCGCGTCCAGTCGGGCAGGTTCTCGGCCAGATACTCGGCGTAGTCGAGTCCCACGACGTGAATGCGGGTGCGGACCTCGGCCGCGCCTGAGACCGGCACGACGATGCCGGCGTCGTCGACCAGCTCCCAGCGGCCGTTGAAGCCGCCCACTACCCCAAGGGGGATGGCCGAGGGGGCGCTGACGAGCCAGGTCTCGCCGGGGGCGACGGGGCCGTCGGGGGAGGCCGAGAACTGTCCGTCGAGTGCCAGGCCACCGAAGGTGTGGCGAAATCGCCAGGCCGTGGTCCAGGTCGTCTGGCCATCGTTGCGCAAGGTGAACGTCTGGTTGAAGGCCGTGCCCGGCTCGAGCCGGGCGCGCAGGGCCGGCACCATGGCGATCAGCTCGGCCGACCTGGGGGTCTCGACGTCGATCTTGCTCCCCACCTCGATGAGCGGCGTGGCCTCATCCGTGTCAGCGACGAGCGCCCACTTCTCGACCAGATCGACGCCGAGGTCGGGTGGTTCGAGAACGACCTCGAGCGTGATCCGCTCGCCGGGCGCCACTGGCGCCATCAGCGGCACGCGATCGGTCGTGGCCAGGTCCCCGGCGGTGCGGATGAGTTGGTAGTCGGTGCTCCATATGCGGGTCCCGGTGTTCTGTAGGGTCCAGGCCTGCGGGACCAGACTCCCTGGGGTCAGCACCGCGTCCTCTGGGACGAGCTGGTCGAGCAAAGAGGCCTCGTCATGCTCGGGGCACTCTGGCAAGACGCAGCTCGGAGGTGGCGCCGTCGCGCAAGCGTCCGCCGCGTAGGCGAGGTAGGTGTGCTGGGGCTGGCAGCGGGCCTCGGCAGGGGCATCGTCCAGAATGGAATGGAAGTGCCCTCCCAGGGGACGGAGCACGCCGAGTGGCGTCCAGTGGCGCCATAACTGACACGAGTTCGCCCAGGGTGTTGACGGTGGGGCCTGGGCCGAGACGGAGATCGCATGACCAAGGGTGAGCGAGCAGTCGTAGCCCAGCGCCTCTCGCGCGACGAGCTCGTCGTCTTCAAGGTGCACCGGGATCTCGCCCCGCGCCACCATGGCCGCGGCTCGCTGAGGGTCGACGGGCCGCGTGGGCGGCCCCTGTGCGGGCACCAGGACGTGGTCGTGCTCGAGCGAGCACTGGCGCAACTCGACCGTGTCGGTCCAGGGAGCGCTGGCGAGGACGAAGGCCTCGCGATCGGCGGTCGGTCGATAGCCGGCGCACGTCGACGGAGGCTCTTCCGGATGTGGGCCGAGGCAGAAGGCCCCAGTCGTGGGGTCGGTGAAGCGATGGATGTGTGTCCAACAGGCCGCTGGATCGTCGACGACCCCGTTGCCATCGTCGTCGACGCCATTGCACGGATCTTCGCTGAGGTCTACGCACATGGGACGGTCGGCGGCCCGCTCGTCGAAGACGCAGAGGCCGTTGGCGCAGCGGGCGCATGGGTCGCAGTCATCGTCATCGAAGCACTCGGCCGACGCGCTGCCTGGTTCCGCGGCGCAACCGACGCACGTCACCGCGGCCGCTAGCAGCGCCATACCCCGCCATGGATGGCCCCTGCTCATGCTCAGAACAACCTCGCGAGCACCCCAGCGCCGATGCCGCCGTAGGGACGCCACAGGGGCCCGGCGCCCATGCCGACACCCAGCCCACGGCGCGCGCCCACCTTGACCGTGGCCTGCAGCACCCATCGCTCGTCGAGCGCGAGTGCGCCGCCTGTCGCCGCGAAGCCTCCGAAGGACCAGCCTCCGCGTTGCGCGTCGTCGTCATAGCGCTGCCACAGGGCGCCTCCCTCGACGCCGAGCAGCGTAGTGAGCCGGGCGCGGGCGAGATCCCAGCCATAGCCTCCAGCGCCGCGGAGCTGGAGGCCTTGGACCTCGTAGCCCCACCCGCCGAAGCGGCGCCGATCGACGCCGTAGGCGACGCCGATGTCCCCTACCCAGGCGCCCACGTCGACCCGCGTCGAGAGCGCGACGAGGTGCCGAGGAGCGACCTGAACGTCTGTGGCCTCGGAGAGCTCGTAGCCGACGCCCGCGAACATCGTGACGCCGTCATCCTCCGTGACGGCCACGAAGTCGTCGCCCCTGCCCTTGCTCCACAGCGTTCGGTGGACACGGCCGAAGGGCGAGGGCGGAGCCGCGGCCGGCTCTTCGTCCAGGTAGACCGTCTGTCCTGGCGCGAACGTGAGCTGCCTTCGACTCTGCTCGCGGCCGCCCTTGGTGACGACCAACTCGGACCGGCCGGGGAAGACACGCACCACCTCGCTGGTGCCGCGGGCTTTGTCGAACGTGATGACCGGCTGGCCATCGTAGTGGAGCGCGAACTGCCCCTCGGTCGCCTGACCCAGCATGAGGCTGGCGGAAGCCGGCCGAGTGAAGCTGAGGTAGACGGGGCCGTCGGCCTCGAAGTGGTTCACGATCCTGGGGTGCTGAGAGCGGCCCCGGCCGGCCGTGTAGCGGACCGTGCGCTCGCGCGCGTAGAGCCAGATGCTGTCGACGGTGATGCCCAGGCCGCGCGACGGCGCCTTCTCGAGCGCCTCGATGAAGAAGTGCGTGAAGACGCCCCCGAGCTGCGGGTCTTCGTAGCTGTCCTCGCCGGCGCCCGAGGACAGGAACCACACGCTGCCTTTGGCGTGCAGGATCTCCTTGGGCATCTCGGAGAAGAGGTTGACGCCGGGTGTCGCCTTGAGCCCCTTGGCCAGCAGCCGGCGCGGATCGAGCGTCCCGCTGTGGCAGGCGTCGACCATGCCGACGGACAGGTCGGCCTGCATTTGCCTGAAGACTCCGGCCAGCCCGTTGGCCGACAACCGCCCGTCGGCGAGCAGCAAGCCATCGGGCCGGCCGTGGCCGGTGAAGAAGAAGGCGAAGAGCACCTGCGCGTTGGGGACCCGGGCGCGGTCGTGGGCGATCTGGCTCGCGAGCGCGTCGGCGGCACGCGACAGCTCGGCCCTGGTGGCGTCGAGGAGCAGGACCGTCCGCGTGCTGGAAGGGTGGAAGTTGCTGCGCGAGACGAGCACCTCCCGGAGCCGGGCGGCCTCGGTCTGCGCGTGCAGGAGGGGAGGGAGCGCGTCCGCGTCGGAATCGACCGCGGTGTTGTTGCCCACGATGAGCGCGTAACGCAGCAGCGCCGCATGCACCGGGGCGGTGACGGCGAGCACCGAACCGACGACGGCGGCAAGCGCCAGGATTCGCCAGAGCCGATCCAAGCGGGCCGGGGCGAGCGCGGGTTCAGCGTCGCAGGGGGAAGATGGACACCGACCGCGCCCCCTCGATGGTCGGAGTCGATAGCGAACATTCGGAATCACTGGGCCTCTCCGCGGACCGAAGCAGGTCCTCGACGAGTCTGGCCTGTATCGCCGCATCTGAAAAGACCGCCACGATCCATTCGCAGCGCTGGCCGTCACCGACGATCGCGCCGGAAGGGAGTGGGACCTGATGGCCCGGCTCGATGGGGCCGCTGGCGGCGCCTTCGGCCGGGTGAAGGACGGCCATCGTCCCCTCGGCGTCGAGCCCGACCACGAGGAGATGGCCTGGCCGGGTCGCGTGATAGAACAGGCCGAGCCGATCGCCCGTCTCCACGCGATCGTGAGGCGACGCCGCGAATCGCAGGCCGTCCCGGGCGATCGCGACCTCGAGCCGTTCGGTTTCCTGCGCCGCTTCACCGCCGGCGCTGGCCGCCGTCCCGCCTTTGGGCAGCAGCGCGGCCCCAGGCTCGCCTTCCCCAAGCCGCGGCCCCGACTGGGTGCGGTCGACGATCAAGGATGTCGCCCCAATCAGCATCAGCGCCGCCGCGATCGCCAGCCAGCGGGTGAGGGCCGCGTCGCGGCGTCGCGGCCGCGGCCGTAGAGGGACGAGCCGGGCCGAGCTTGAGGCGGCACCGTCAGTCGCGGGAGCTTGGGGTTCACCGTCAGCCAACTCGACGGCGATCTCGTAGGCCAGACGGCAAGCTTCACACGCCATCCGATGCTCGGCGGCCCGGCGCCGCGTCTCGTCGTCGAGGGTGGCCCCCGTGGGGTCACCGAGCAGCTCGGAGAGTCGGCCGAGCTCCAAGCAAGTCTCCAGCGCCTGCTCGTCGAAGTGCTGTTTCAGCAAGGGCCCGAGCGGCGGCTCGAGCCTGCGGAGATCACGGGTCATGGGGCACCTTCTTCCGGCGCGTCTTCTCGCCGGGCGGGACGCCGAGCCAGGCCCGGAGCCGGTTCATCAGCTTGTCGTGGCGCTGCCCGACGTTCTGCTTGGAACATCCGAGCGCCCGCGCGACGTCGGCCTTCTTCAGGCCTTCCCAGTACACGAGCCGCAGGATCTCGCGCTCTTCATCGGTCAACTCTTCGAGGCCCTGGCTCAATTGTTCCAGCATCTGTCTCTGCAACGCTACGGCCTCGGGGTTCCAGCGCTCGGGTGGGGGGCGCTGCGTGTACGGCGACGACTCGACCACCTCGGGGGAGAGCGAGTTGTGGCGATGCTGCCGAGCCGCGAACTTGCTGGCGCGGGTGAGCGCCATGGAATGAAGGTAGCCGGGAAAGGTCTTCATCACGCTGTCGCGGTGCACGTACTTGCCGAGAAACAGCAGCGAGACCTCGGAGGCGACCTCGTCGGCCGTGCCCTCGCAGTGGATGCTCCAGCGCCGCAGCATGCGCCCACACAGCTCGCGGACCTTGGGATGGTGCTCGACCTGATAGCGCTCCCAGGCCTCAGGCCGCCCCTGCCTCAACGCGACCAGAAACTGCCGCCTGTCCTCGACTTCGTCGTGCATGGGCCCCGCTCTGCGTGTCGCCGTCCGTGACCCACGGGGGTCGCTGCCCTCACGAGAGACTCATCCTCGTGGGCCTCGAAAGTAAACTCATCCGTGAACGGTAGGACGTGAGCGCCGGCGACTCCTCGACCGTGAACGGCCCGCGCTGTCTCACATGGGGGACGCACCAGGTCCTGGTGGAGTACGGCGCGGAACGTACGTCGTCACCTTCCGGGGGCTCGCAAGAAGTGCAGATGGCCGACGCGGGACAATCGCGACCGACGACGAGATGCCCGCGCACCATAGGCGGCCGATGATGGAGCGGGCCGACCGTATCAGCTCTGGTGCCGAAGTCCAGAACCTCTCTGGGAATGGACGTCCAGAGTCCTCGAGCACCGAGGGGCCCCGGCACCGAGGACGCCCGTCCAGGCCACCGTGTCCGCAGGGACGTTGTCTCGCACAGCCCGTCGGCTGCGCGTGATGGTCGCAGGAGGGGGGTGACTGGGCGCGTGTAGGGCGTGCGTCGCGCGACGCAAGAGATTGACTCGCCTGAGGCGACACCGTACAACAGCCGACATCGTGGTGATTTGGTCCGCTTGCCGCCACGTTAAACAAGGAGCTAAAGAGATGGGTGAGATGTCGGTGCATCCCGAGCTGAGGGATGAGGCGTTGGTGCGTCGCGAGGTGGCGCGCGGCTTGGGTGAGCTGCTGGCGCGGTGGGGCGGCTCGGACGAGGCGCTGGCGCGGCGGTTGGGCTTCGAGGACGTGCCGCGCGGGGCGTTCCTGGTCGGTGCGTGGTCGCGGGGCGACGAGGACCCGGACGAGGCGCAGGTCGCGCGGTTGTGCGACGCGGTGGGGGCCGAGGCGGCGCCCTGGGCGGAGGTGGTCCGGCGGCGACGGGCGGCGCGGCGGGCGCTGGAGGTCCGCTGGGACGAGCTGTCGAAGGCCGACGCGCGGGCGGAGCGCGCCGAATGGGAGAGCTTCTGGGGGTGCGTGCCGGAGTTGGCACGCCTGGGGGGCGCGGCGCTGCGGCAGGCTGGGGTGTGGACGCTGCGGGGGCCCTGGCTGCGCGTCCTGGCGCGGTGGACGCATCTGCACCATGTCGCGCTGGGGCCGGTGGCCGAGGCGTGGGCGCGGGGTGAGCTGGTGGCGCCGTGCTCGCGCTGCCGGGGCGAGCTGTTCGTGACGGCGCTGAGGTGGGGCGCGGTCGAGGGGCGCTGCGTCTGCGACTCGGGGGTGGTGGTCGCGGGGGCGCACAGGACCTCCGGCGCGGTGGGGGCGGCCCTGCGGGCGTGTCTCGAGCAGACGGGGGCGCTGGGGGCCGAGCGTCTGGAGGACGCCGGCGTCTGGTGGGAGGCGGCGGCGGCGCTGGGGATGGACGTGCCGCCAGCGCGCATCGAGGACGGCCGCGGGCGGCTGCTGGGGGTTGGGAGTACGGGGCGCAGCGGCTCCTGCGGCCGGACGGGGCGGCGGTGGTGCTGCGGCGCGGTGAGGCGGTGCCGGGGTGGGATCGGGCGGGGAGGCTGGGGCGTCGGCCGGTGACGCTGTCGCTGAGCGGCGACGGGCGGAGGCTGGGGCGGGCGTTGACGGGGGCGACGCTGCACCGGGGGCAGGCGCTGGTGCTGGAGACGGGAGAGGGCGTGTGGTGCGGGTTCCCGGGGCACCTGCGGGACCCGCGGGACCGGGTGCGGGCGCGGTTCGAGCGGCGGGTGCCGGCGCGGGTGATGGCGTGGTTGGCCGGGGCGGGAGCGGGGGCGAGCGAAGGTGGGCCGGGGGACTGACAAGCGGCCGCGAGGTGGGTAGGCTGCGCGGCGTCCGAGGGTGGACCGGAGGTGGGTGATGCGGAGCGTGGGACGGAAGCTGGGGGCGGTCGTGGTGGCGCTGGGGCTGGTCGCGGGGCTGGCCGGGGCGGCGTGGGCCGGGTCGAAGGGCGGGGTGTTCATGCCCGACCGGACGGTCGTCGAGGGCAAGAGCCTGGTGCTCAACGGGATGGGCATCCGCGAGGCGACGGTGCTGAGCATCGACGTGTACGTCTCGGGGCTGTACCTGGAGCAGAAGACGCGGGACGCCAAGGTGGTGCTGTCGCAGGAGACGACCAAGCACCTGACGATGCAGTTCGTGCGGGACGTGGACCGCGAGGACATCGTCGAGAGCTTCGAGGACGGCTTCAAGAAGGCCGCCGGCGTGAAGTATGGGCGGCTCAAGGGCGAGCTGAAGCGCCTGAACGGCTGGGTGAGCGACGTCAAGAAGGGCGACAAGGCCTCGTTCACCTACCTGCCGGGCAAGGGCCTGCAGTTCCGCAAGGGCAGCCGGCTGATGGGCACGGTGGAGAGCGCCGAGTTCGCCGAGGTCTTCTTCGGCATCTGGTTCGGGTCCAGCCCGCCCAACAAGGGGCTGAAGACGGGGATGCTGGGGCAGTAGCCTCGGACGGTCGGATCGAAGGTGAAGGCGGCGCTGCGGCGTCGCCTTCGTCGTTTAGAAGGCGGGGGCGGCGGGCGCGTCAATCGGCCGTCAGGGTGCCGGTGACCTTGGCCGGCTGGCCGTCGAGGGGGCAGGAGAAGGGGGCGCGGTACAGGGCGGCCTCGAGGCAGGCGCGGGTCGCGTCGGTGAGGTGGGCGGCCGGCGGGACGACGGCCCGGGTGACCAGGCCGGTCGGGTCGAGGTGGGCCTCGAAGGGCGTGGGGGCGAAGTCGGGGGCCTGGGCCACGCAGGCTTCGAGGCGCGAGCGGATGGGGCCCAGCCAGGGCTTGGCGGCCAGGGGGCGGTCGGGGGTGAGGTCGCGGACGGAGACGTCGAGGCCGGGGCCGGTGTAGCCGGGGCTGGGGAGGTTGGTGAGCTGGAGGACGGCGCGGCGGCCGGCGCGGCCCTTGCCGAAGGCGACCTGCTCGAGGGCGTGACACAGGCAGGCCTGCTGGGCGGACAGGCCGGTGAGGCCGGCGTCGGCCTGGGTCACGCAGCGGGCGATCTGGCCCGAGGGGGTCAGCGCGAGGTACGAGCGGTAGGACAGGTCCAGGTCCGGCACGTGGCATGCGTTGAGCGCGTCCTGGGCCGCCTCGATGGCGTCGCGCTGGCGCTGTTGATCGTCGGGCCAGGGGCCGACCAGCGCCATGCGCGTCAGCACCACCCGGACGCTGGGCGCGACGCCCATGCTGACGAAGCCTCCACCGGCCGGGTCGCGGCGGACCGGGCGCAGGGCGCGGGCGGCGGCGGCCCAGGCGTCGGCGCGCTGCGGGGCGCGGACGGGCGCGGCCAGATCGGCGACGACCGGGCGGCGACCGTCCCGCGCCGGCCCGCGGACCCCGCGGACGACGACGTCCAGGCTGTACTCGAAGCGGCAGTCGAGGGTCCGCGGGGCGCTCGGCGCGCAGTCGTGGGTCGGGGTCACCGAGGCGAGGGCGGTCTTGGCGGCGCGATCGCCGAGCAGCGCGGTGAAGGTCGGGCGGACGGCGCATCGGGGCGCGTCCTCGCGCAGGCGGCCCTCGTGGTGCAAGCGCGTGAGGCGGAGCGTCTCGTCGAGCGGGAGCAGCGGAGCGGCCAGCTTGGCGGTCAGGGCGGCGTGGACGGCCTGCTGGAGGCGCTGCAGCTCGTCGGGGAAGAGCGCGACGTCCGTGGTGGTCGGCGGCAGGACGAGCACGGGGGACGGGGGCGCGGGGGTGTCGGCGCGGGCGGTCGTGACGGCGGCCAGGAGCGCGAGGACGCTGGTCAGCAGGGGATGGCGTCGCATCGGGGAGCCTCGTCGGGCCGGGGGAGGTGCCGCCCGAGACCGTAGGCGGTCGGGCGTGGGATCACAACCGGACGCTAGGGCCTTGGCCGTGGGCGGGTGGACCGAGGGTCGGCCCGGCGCGGCTGGTGGTGGTGGGGCCCTCGGAGTGCGGCCGGCGGCGTGTGGCCCGGCGCACCGCGATGCGGTACAAACGACGGCCACCGCGGGGGCGGGCCAGCGCGTACGCCCCGCGCCTACCAGCGAGGGACACGCCATGAACCTGCCCAGGGTGAGGCCGTTTCTGATGTTCGAGGGTCGGGCCGAGGAGGCGATGCGCTCTTACGTCTCGCTCTTCCGGGACGGCGAGGTGCTCGAGCTGACCAGGTACGGGGCGGACGAGGGCGGCCCCGAGGGGACCATCAAGATGGCGCGGTTTCGCATCGCCGGCCAGGAGGTCATGTGCATCGACAGCCCGGCCAAGCACGCCTTCACCTTCACGCCCGCCACGTCGCTGTTCGTCGACTGCGAGTCGATGGAGCAGTTCGACGCGCGCTACGAGGCGCTCCTGGAGGGCGGGCAGGCGTTGATGCCGCGCGACGACTACGGATTCAGCCAACTGTTCGGGTGGGTGCAGGACCGGTTCGGGGTCTCTTGGCAGATCAACCTGCCGTGACCCGCGGGGGGGGCCTCAGGGGCCCTCGTCAGAGAGCGAACGGGAGGCGCGGACGGCAGCGGCGGGCCATCGGCTCGAAGCCGGGCGACAGCGGGCAGACGGCCTCGGAGCGGTCGAGGCAGCGGCGCAGCGAATCGCCGGGGGGCTGCTGGGCCGCGCAGGCGCCGAACACGTCGAGGCGGCGGTTCCAGCAGGCGAAGTCGGGGGCGGGATCGAGCCCCTGGTCCAGCATCCCGTCCCAGGTGCAGTCGAAGACGGCGCGTGCGTCGCGGACGGCCGCGGGGTCGGGGGCGGCGCCCCACAGCACCGGGTAGACGCGGGACTGGGTGGACCAGAGGATCTCCCAGGTCGCCTCGCGGGGGTCGGGCGGGGCGGCGCCGCGCTGCTCGGGTGGACCGCACGCCGCGACGAGCGCGATCGTCAGACAGGCGGCGACCGCGACGTGCAGGGGGCCACGTTCGGGCGTCATCGACAGCCTCGGTGCGGGTGGCGCCGGCGGAAGGCGAGGGCCAGCAGGGCGAGTCCGAGGGGCCATGCGTGTCTCAGCGGCGAGCCGGCGGCGCAGCCCTGGTCGACATCGATGGGGTCGCCGCCGCTGGGTGGGCTCGGGATGGCCGGCGGGTCGACCGGGTCGAGCGGGTCGACCGGGTCGGGGCCGCCGGGGCCGGTCGCGGGCAGGGGCTGCCCGGTCCAGGGGTCGCGGGCGAAGCCGCCCGGCACGGTGGCCGTCAGCTCGCCCTCGTCACCGAGCGCGGTGTCCAGGACGACGGCCCCGTCCTGGTCGCGCTGCAGGCGCCGACCCGGGTGGGCGGCCAGCTCGGCCGTCAGCGCGGGGTGCTCGGTGAAAAAAACGTCCGGGCCCTCGCGGACCAGGATCGGGCCGCCGTCCAGCTGGACGTACAGGCGCCCGTCCGGATCATAGGCGCAGTCCGTGGCGGGGGTCCGCTCGAGCAGCGGCGCCGGGTAGGCCGGCAGCCGGGTGCCGTCGGGCGAGGGGGCCCACTCCCACAGGGTGAAGCCGCCGCGATCGGCCACGCACAGGCGGCCGTCGGCGGTCACGTCGAGCCCGCTCGGGCCCACCAGGTCGTGGTTGGGTTGCGGCCACAGGTCGGCCCAGCCCCCACGCGGACCGGAGTGCTGAAGGGCCCAGGCCTCGACCGTCGCGAAGGCGTAGGCCTCGACCTGCCGCTCGACCCAGCGGCTGGCCAGGCGCACCTGCTCGCCGGGGGCGAGGCGTCGCTCGTAGCGGACCAGCTCGTACAGCCCGTCCTCGGCGCTCCACGCGTAGACGTGGAACAGCAGGGTGTCTCCCCAGGCGGCCGCGACGGCGTCGAGGCGGCCGAAGTGCTCGAGGTGGGTGGGGACGACCTCGCCGTGGGGGCCGCGCACGCCGAACTCGGTGAAGACCTCTGCGAAGCCGGTCGGTTGTGCGTGGGCGGGGAAGGCCGGGCGGGGCACGAAGCCGCCCCAGGTGTTCTCGAAGTAGACGACCAGCGCGTCCTGGCGCGCGACGACGAGCGGCGGGGCCGTCGGGTGCATCGCGACGACCCAGGTCTCGTAGGTGCCCTCGAGGCCGAGCAGCAGGCGGCCCGAGGTGGCGTCGAAGCCGATGACGTGCGCCGAGTCGGTGACGACGTCGTGGACCGGCAGGTCGTCCCAGGCGGGCGGCCCGCCGCCGGGCAGGCCGCCGCCGCTCTTGCCGTGCAGGTTGGGCGCGATGGGCTTGGGGCCGACGTCGCAGGGGCCCAGGCCGTCGGCGCAGCGCAGGTCTTCGAGGTCGAAGACCAGCCGGTCGTCGAGGCCGCCGGCGACGGCGACCCGGACGGGGGCGTGCTGCTGGACCACGAAGGTGAGGTCGCGGTCGACGGGGACGACGGCGCGGCCGGTGCCGGCGGGACCGAGCAGGGCGTCGAGCTGGGCGCGGCTGACGAGGGTGTCGACCTGGCCGGTCGTGAGGTCGTGGCGCTCGAGGCGGTCGGGCCGGTTGAGGACGAGGTAGCGCCCGTCGACCGAGCGGGCGGCGCGTCCCTGGTGTTCGTCGTCCTGGGGCGCGTAGGTGTGGACGATGGAGCCGTCGGCGGCGTAGCAGGCGCCCTGGGCGCAGAGCGGGCCGGCGGCGCCGAAGGTGGCGACGTCGAGGAAGGTGACGTCGGGCAGGCGCTGGCGGATGGCGGTGCTGGTGATGTAGGACAGGTGGCGAGGCAGGGCGTGGGCGGGGTCGTCGCTGGCGTCGGCCGGGTCGGTGCCGGCGACGCGCTCGGCGCCGTCGGGGGTGCCGCCGCCGTCCGAGTCGGGGTTGAAGTCGCTGGTGCCGAAGGTCGCCTCTTCGGCCGCGGTGAGGCCGTCGGCGTCGAGGTCGAGTGTCGCCGGGTCGTAGATGAGGCGCGCGAGCTGCAGGCCGGCGTCGGGGCCCGTCTGGGTCAGTCCGACCAGGACCTGGCCGCCGGGACCGCTGAGGAGGATGGGCGCGGCGCCGGCGTCGCAGCCGTGGACGTAGCCGCCCCACTGGCAGCGGTAGCGGCGGACCAGCGCGTCGGTGAGGTTCCAGTGGGCGGTGGGGCCGCCCGCCAGGGGCAGGACGTGTGCGCTGGCGCCGGTCCAGCCGAGGTCGCCGCTGACGGGGTTGCCAGCGCCGTCGCCGCCCTGGATATCGATGCGCAGGTGCGAGTAGTCGAGGGTGAGGACCGGACCGGCGAGCAGGGCGTTCAGGGTGGCGTCGTAGGCGAGGGAGGTGGCGCCGACGAGCGGGTGCTTGACGGCCGGGTGCTGGGGGTCCGGCGCGACCGCCTGGGCGAAGGGGCCGGCGAGGACGGCGAGGGCGCCGGAGGCGTCGAGGGCGAGGACGTAGCGCAGGTAGGGTTCGCCGAAGTGCTGGCTGGCGAGGAAGGCGACGCGGCCGTCGGGCAGGTGGGTGGCGCCGGAGAGGCTCCAGGCGGTCGCCTGGGGGCCGGCGCCGGCGGGGTCGAGGGCGGGGGACCAGGGCGGGAGCAGCCGGGTCGGGGCCCAAGCGGGGACGGGCGCCGCGGCGTTCAGGTCGGCCGGGCCGATGAGGGGCGAGAGCGTCAGGGCCGTCGGGTCGAGGCGAAGCGCGCCCTGCTGGGACAGGAGGGCGAGGGTTCCGTCCGACAGGCCGAACAGGCGTCGGACGGAGCCGCCCTCGGTGGGTTCGTACAGGCCGACGCAGTCGGATGCGCCGCAGGTGACCGGGCCGAGGTGCTGGACGTCCTTGGAGAAGTCGACGCCCAGCTGGTCGGCGCCGACGACGCGGTACAGGTGCCCCAGCGTGGGGGCGCCGGGCTGCGGGAGCGTCGCGTGGGTGCGCAGGACGTACAGCGACAGCCCGTCGTGGGCCAGCCCGACCAGGGTCATGCCGAACGGGGCGGCGCCGAGGACGTCGTAGTCGAGCGAGCCGTAGGCGTCGGGGTCGTCGAGGTGGTGGAACTCGAGCGTGATGCCGTTGCTGTCGTAGATGACGCCGTCGCCGCCCACGGCGAGCAGCGTGGACCCGGCGGGGACCAGGGTGGCGGGCTCGAGCGCGGGCGCGCCCGGGACGGAGAGCGGGCCGGCGGTGGCCGGGAGCGCCGCGAGGGCGACGAGCGCGACGGCGAGCAGGTGCTGCATGATCACCACCCCTGCGGCCCGTCGACCGGCTGGCCGCTCTCGTCGAAGTAGGACCAGGCGCCGACCCGTTGGCCGTAGGACCACGCGCCCTGGGCGGAGATCTGGCCGCTCTCGTGCCACTCGGTCCAGGCCCCGTGCCGCAGGTCGAACCAGTAGGACCCGTCGCTGAGCGGCTGTCCGTCGTCGTACCAGGCCTTGGCGCGGCCGTGCAGCGAGCCGTCGACGTAGGTCATCTCGAGCTGGGTCTGGCCGTTGGGCCACCAGGCGACATAGGGGCCGTGCCGCTGGCCCCACTGATAGAGCACCAGGCTGTGCGCCTGTCCGGTGAGGTACTGGCCCTTCCACTCGCCGTGAGCCACGCCGTGCACGAACGGCCCGCTCATCGTGAAGTCGGGCAGGGCGCCGGTCGCGTCCCAGTGCCAGGTCGTGAACGTCCCATGGGGCACCCCGTCCACGTAGGTCCCCGTCACGTCCTGCCGGCCGTCCGCGTGCCACCAGGTCCACACGCCCTGCCGCGCCTCGCCGTCCCACGTGCCCTCGGCCATCGGAGCCCCGTTGGCGTGGTACTGCGTCCACACGCCGGTCCGCCGGCCGGCGGCGTAGGCGCCCTCGAGCTCGACGTGGCCGCTGTCGTAGTAGCCGCGCCACGGCCCGTGGAGCGCGCCCGCCGCCCACGTCGCCTCCTCGCGCGGGGCTCCGCTGGGCCACCACTCGGTCCAGACGCCGTCGCGCTGCCCGGCGACGTAGCTCCCCTGCGCCCGGCGCAGGCCGTTGGTCCAGTGCGCCGTCCAGACCCCGTCGCGGAGCCCGCCCTCGTACGCCCCGCCCTCGTCGAAGCTGCCGTCCGCGCGCCAGAACAGCCACTCGCCCTGCCGCTCGCCCGCCGCGTAGCCGCCCAGCTCGGCCAACTCGCCGCTCTCGTGCCACCGGCTCCACGTCCCGTCGGCCTGGCCGTCGACGAAGCTCCCCGCGACCCGCTTGAGGCCCAGCCCGCCGCCCCCGTCGCCCCACCAGCGCCCGTACGGCCCCTGCCGCACCCCGCCAACCTCGCACCATCGCGCCAGCGGGTCGTCCGGCCCGCCCTCGACCAGCGCGCCGCCGTCCGGGCAGCCCTGGCCGCTCCAGCCGCTCGGCAGCCGCGGCGCTGGCGCGCCCGCCACCGGCGTCTCGTCAGGCGGCTCGACCGCCTCGCACGGGCCTCGGTCGACCTCGTGGACCCCGTCGGCCGTCCAGTCACGCCACAGGCCGCAGGGCTGCCCGAACGCCCACGGGTGCTCGTACAGCGGCTGCCCGTCGACGTCCCACGCCTTCCAGACGCCGTCCGGCAGCCCGCCGGTGAACGCCTCCTCGCGCGCGACCGCCGTCGACCCGAAGTGGAACGTCCGCCACGTGCCGTCGGGCAGCCCGTCCGCGAAGCGCCCCTCGCGCTCGCGCCACCCGTCCACATCGGCCCGCACGTACGGGCCGTGGGCGGTCCCGTCCGGCCGCTTGCACCAGGTGTCTCGCACGTGGTTCAGGTCCTCGACCTGCCACCGCTCGGTCCCGGCGGGGCACCACCCGTCCGAGTCGTCGTCGCACGCGCTCGCGCCCGCCGCGGCCACGCCGATCAGCGCCAGCGCCAGCCCCCTCCGCGCCCACCCAACGCCCGTCCCCATCTCACCAGCCCCCGCGTCAGCGTTCCGCAGGGTAGCACCGCCTGGTCCAGGTCGTGAACGCCACCCACGATTGCCCCACTGACGCCCGCGACGGGCCAGAGTTCCGCGCCAGCTCTCGCGCCCCCCTCAGCGAGAGCGCGGCCCCCGGATGAGCCGACCGGGCAGCGCTCCCGTCGCCTGCCCCTGCTCGTAGGTCGCCACGCCGCCGACCAGGGTCGCCACATAGCCGCGCGCCCGCTGCACCAGCCGCCGCCCGCCGGCGGGCAGGTCGTAGACCACCTCGGGCCGCTCGAACCCCAGCGCGTCGTAGTCGATGACGTTGACGTCGGCGCGATAGCCCGGCGCCAGCACGCCCCGATCGCGCAGCCCGTACAGGGCGGCCGTGTCGCGCGTCTGGCGCTGGATCACCCGCTCGAGCGACATCCGCGGCCCCCGGGAGCGGTCGCGCGTCCAGTGGGTCAGCATGAAGGTCGGCATCCCGGCGTCGCAGATGGCCCCGCAGTGCGCCCCGCCGTCGCTGAGCCCCATGTAGGTCCGCGCGTGGCCGTGCATCGTGTGCAGCAGATCCAGGTTGCCGTCCGCGTAGTTGAACAGCGGGAAGTACATCTGCCCGTAGCCGCCGTCCTGCATCAGGGCGTCGAAGGCGATCTCCTGCGGCCTGCGTCCGGTCGCCTTGGCGAGCGCCGCGACCGAGCACGACGGATCGGGCTCGTAGTCGAAGGCCGCGTCCATCGGGTACATCTTGTGGAAGGCCTGCGTGACGAAGCTCTCGAAGAAGCCCAGGTTGCGCGGGGTCTCGGCCAGCAGCCGCTCCTTGAAGCCGGGCTCGGCCAGCCGGGCGACGCGCGCCTCGGGCGTCAGCTTGGCCAGCGCGTCCCAGCCGGGGTAGGTGACGAACGGGTGGGCGGTCAGGTGCCAGCTCATGACCAGGCCGATGGCCCGCCCGGCGACCTGCGCGAACAGGGGCACGCCCTCCTCGGCCGCGGCGTCCAGGTGGCCCAGGATGTCACGCCACAGCACCGGGGCGAAGTCGGTCTGCGACAGGTTCACGATGACCGGCCGCCCCGTCTCGGCGGCCAGCTCGCGCATCCAGGCGATGTCCTTGCCCAGGCTCGTGTGCTCGCTGGCCAGCTCGAACACGCCGTGCCCCGCCTCGGCCAGCGCGCGTCCCAAACCGAACAGCTCGTCCCGGCTGGCGAAGGTCCCCGGGACCAGCTCGCCGTCGATGGACTTGTGCAGCGATGTCCGCGACGTCGAGAAGCCCAGCGCGCCCGCCTCGAGCCCCTCGCGCACGAGGCGCGCCATCTCGGCGATGTCGGCGGGCGTCGCCTCTTCATTGGCGGCTCCCCGCTCGCCCATGACGTAGGCCCGCAAGGCGCCGTGCGGGATCTGCGTGCCGACGTCCACCGCGTACTCGCGGCGACCCAGCGCGTCGAGGTACTCGGGGAAGTGCTCCCACTCCCACTGGATGCCCTCGTGCATCGCGGCGCCGGGGATGTCCTCGACCCCCTCCATCAGCCCGATCAGCCAGTCGTGGCGGTCGGGCGCCGCCGGGGCGAAGCCGACCCCGCAGTTGCCCATCACGACCGTGGTCACCCCGTGCCAGCTGGACGGCCCCAGGGTGGGATCCCAGGTCGCCTGCGCGTCGTAGTGCGTGTGCATGTCGACGAAGCCTGGCGTGACCAGCAGCCCGTCGGCGTCGATCTCGCGCCGCCCCGGGCCGACGCGCCCCACCTCGGTGATGCGCCCGCCGTCGATCGCGACGTCGGCCGTGCGCGCCGGCGCTCCCGTCCCGTCCACCACACGCCCGCCGCGGATGACCAGCTCGTGCATCGTCCCCTCCCGACTCGCTTGGATGTTGACCTGAGCCCCGCCATGGGACACGAAGCGAACGGTGTTCGCAAACGAAAAGTGAACATTGTTCACACAAGGCTTGCAAGTGGCTGATCCTGCACCGAAACGAACGACTCCTCGCGGGCGCGCCCGCCGCGAGCAGCTGCTCGACGCGGCCCAGCAGATCGCGACCGACGAGGGGCTCGAGGCGCTGACGGTCGCGCGGCTCGCCGGCGACGTGGGCCTGGCGGTCGGCGCCCTGTACCGCCACTTCGACGGTAAGGAGGCCCTGCTCGGCGCCCTGCAGGCGCGCGCGATCGCCGACTTCCACCTGGCGATGCAGGCGCGGGTCGAGCGATCGCGGCGGGAGCTCTCCGATCGCGGCGTCGCCGAGGACGTGCGCTCGCTGGCGCTGGCGCTGATCGCCTTCAGCGCCTACCCCACCGAGGCCGACCGCGCGCCCGCCCGCTACCGTATGCTCGACGCCTTCCTGTCGGCCCCCGACCCGGTGCTCTCCGAGCAGGGGGCGCGCGCCCTCGAGGAGGTCGTCTCCCCCATCGTGGTCACCTGCGCCGAGCTGCTGGGCGACGCGGCGGCCGTGGGCGCCCTGGCCCCCGGCGATCAGGTCCAGCGCACGCACGCCGCGTGGGCGGCCCTGCACGGCCTGGGGCACTTCCGAAAGCGCGACCGGCTGGTCCCCGAGCACCTGCGGACGCCGGCCCTGCTGCGCGTCCTGCTGCGGGACCTCTTCGCCGCCTGGGGCGCCCGGCCCCAGGCCTTCGACGCGGCGTGGCCGCTGGCGGTCGAGGCCGACTGACGGGTACAACGTGCGCGTGCGCTGCGTCCTCGCCATCGTCTGCCTGCTGCTCGTCGCCGCCGAAGCCGGCGCCCACGGCCCCGCGCCCGCGGCCTTGGGAGTGCTGTCTGCGGGCGGCCAGCGCCCGGGCGGTCTCGAGGGCGACGACGCGCGCCCCGATGTGGTCCGCACCAACCTGGGGCTGGCGCTGGCCAGGGCCGACGGCACCTACACCTATGGCTGCCCGTCGCAGTGGGGCGGCTCCGAGCAGGGCTTCGGCGCGGCGCTGCCCGATCGCACGTTGATCGTGATGCTGGGCAAGGGGCGCGTGTACGCGTCGATCGACGGGGGCTGCCAGTACGACGAGCTCGGCCTGCCGGACGGCGTCGGGTACGCCGCCGAGGCCGTCGCCTGGCGCGGCCGGGTCTGGGTGGTCACGCGGAGCGGGGAGGGCGGCGCGGTGGTCAGCGTCGGGCCCGCGGCCGACCTGCGCGAGGAGCGGCGCTGGGGCGCCGAGGGGGGCGAGCCGTGGACGCCCGACATGGCGTTCGCCGCGGACGAGGGGGCGCCCGAGCTGCTGGTGACGGGGGCGCGGCCGGCGGCCGCCGTGTGGGCGCTGGGCGAGGACGGTGGCTGGAGCCGGCTGGAGGGGCTGCCGGACGCGCCGGAGCTGCAGCGGCTGGAGGTCGCCGAGGTCGCGCCGGCGGGCGAGCTCTGGCTGAAGGCGAGCCTGCCCGCAGGGCGACAGCTGTGGCGGGCGCGGCTGGACGCCGGGCGCCTGACGGTGGCGCCCGAGCCCTTGCATCACCAGGTCTTGCATGGGCCGGTGCTGCTGGACGGACAGCTGGTCGCCGCGCGCGACGGGCGGCTGGCGGTGACGCCCGCGCTGGGGCCGGCCGGCTCGCTGGACGCTCCGGCGGCGTGGACCGAGCACGGCGAGGTCGCGTGGACCTGTCTGCAGCGCCGCGGTCCGTTCGTCTACGCCTGCACCCTGCCGGCGCTGTTGCAGGTCGAGGCGCTCGACGGGGGCGAGGTCCCGACGCGGCCGGTCTGGCGGCTCGCGCAGCTGGGAGGCCCCGTCGAGGGGTGCCCGCCTGCCGCGTCCGAGGCCACCGTCTGTGAGCTGGACTGGTTCCACTACGGCGGCGAGGCCGGCCTGACGGCGCGCGCGCCCGTGGCCACGCCTTCGGACGCGCCCGCGCCACCGCCGCCAGCGCCCGACGCGGGGTGCCGGGGCGGCGCGATGGCGGGGTGGGGCGCGCTGGGGGGCCTGCTGGCCCTGATCAGCCGCGGATGGCGGCCCAGAGCACGCCGGGGAGCTTCCTGAGCGAGGGCGCGGCCTCGAAGCGGGCCATGCGGGGGCCCAGCTCGTGGGTGGTCCGGTGGGTGACGAACCAGGGCGGCGTCGGCTTGACGCGGAAGGGGCCGCGGATGACCGTCTTCTGCGGGTGCTCGTACAGGTAGGTGTTGTGCACGACGCCGATGCCCGACTGGATGTCGTGCAGCTCGTGGCCGGGGAAGGCGCCCCAGGTGGTCGACACGAAGCCGTAGGCGAGGGCCGGCCAGTGGTTGACGGCGACGGTGCCGAAGCGCAGGTCGGCGATGGCGCGCTCGACGGCGGCGGCGACGGTCGGGTCCGCGAGCGTGGCGGGGTGGACGATGATCGACGCGTTCAGCGAGCCCCAGACGGTGTCGTTGCAGAAGGCGACGGCCTTGTCGATGTAGTCGACGACGCTGGCGGCCTCGAGGGCGACCTCGCTGGTCACGCCGGTGAAGGCCTCGGTGGTGAAGCAGATGTCGTCGGGCGCGTCGGGGCTGAGGCCCGAGACCAGCATCCAGGGCAGCTCGCCCTCGCGCGGGTTGCCGTACAGCTCGGCCTCGGGGTGCGCCTTCTTGAAGGCCTCGAAGCGATCGGTGGCGCCCGGGTAGTAGGCCTTTCGGGTCGGCGCCTCGCGGAAGGTCTTGCGGATGGCGTCCAGCAGGGCCAGGCGCTGGCTCCAGGCGGCGTGCTGCACGATGACGCGGGTGGCGTTGCAGTTGCAGCCGGCGTTGTTGGTCAGCATCGAGGCCAGGTTGGCGCCCTGGAAGTCCAGATCGCCCGCGCTCCACGGCCCCGGCACCACGATGACCGGGCTGACGTTGCCCAGCTCGCTGGTGATGCGGCGCTTGTTGACGGGGTCACGCTCGGCCTTGCGCTTGGCGCCCTCGGGGCCGACGCCGTAGACGATGGCGTCGTGCGTCTTGTCGGACCCGGTGATGTGGATCTCGTCCACCTCGGGGTGCTGGCACAGGTAGGCGCCCTCGGCGGCGCCGCCGTAGACGAGGCGCACGTAGCCGGGCTCGACCAGCGGCGCGAAGGCCTGCTCGATGAAGGGCCCCAGGTACTCGTTGACCGGGTTCATCTTCAGGACGCAGACCTGCAGCTCCATGAACAGCTTGTACAGGACGTCCATCGGGCCGATGGACGACACGTTGCCCGCGCCCAGCACCAGCGCCACCGCGGGCTCGACCTGCGCGCCCGGCTGATAGCGCGTGGCCTGGGTCGCCTCGAGCTCGTGGCGCCGGACCTTGGGGTCCATCCAGATCTCGCCCGTGAAGCCCTGGAACAGCAGCTTGTCGTAGGTGCCGGTCGGGAAGACGCGCGCGACCACCTGGCCGTCGGGGCGGGTCGTGATGGGCCCGGGCACCTGCGGGAGCCCGTGCTGCTCGATCTCGCGCAGGCTCTGGATGAGCAGGCGCAGGTTGCGGATGGTCACCAGCGGCCCGCCCAGCCACTCCTCGCCGCCCTGGGGCGCGTCGGTCGACAGCCCCTTGGCCTTCAGGGCCGCGGCCACCCACCGATCCGAGACGTCTACGGTCGCGGCCAGCGTGCGCTCGAGCAGGCGGACGCGCTCGGCGACGGGCAGCGCCACCCAGCCCGCAGCGCTGGCCTTCACGGCGGCGATGGCGGCGTCCATCTGCGCCTGGGTCGACGCGGGCATCGACCCGGCGGCCTGCGGGATGACGGGGTTGCCGCGCTGAGGAGCGACGGAGGCGGACGCGGTGGCGGTGGAGGTCATGGCGGCTCCCTTTCGAAAGACATCGGGCGAGGTCGGGCCTGGAGTTTTACTCGCAGCCCGCCCCGCCCGACAAGGATGGGAGGTCCGATTGCCTACCGGGTCAGCGGCCGGTACTTGATCCGGTGCGGCTGGTCGGCGTCCTTGCCGAGGCGCCGCTTGCGGTCGGCCTCGTAGTCCTGCCAGTTGCCCTCGAACCAGACCACGCGGCTGTCGCCCTCGAAGGCCAGGATGTGGGTCGCGATGCGGTCGAGGAACCAGCGATCGTGGCTGACCACCACGATGCAGCCGGCGAACTCGAGGATCGCGTCCTCGAGCGAGCGCAGCGTCTCGACGTCCAGATCGTTGGTGGGCTCGTCGAGCAGGATCAGGTTGCCGCCCGCGATGAGGAGCTTCGCGAGGTGCACGCGGTTGCGCTCGCCGCCCGAGAGATCCCCGACCTTCTTCTGCTGGTCGGCGCCCTTGAAGTTGAACAGGCCGCAGTAGGCGCGCGAGTTGATGGTGCGCTTGCCGATCTCGATGGCGTCGCGCCCGCCGCTGATCTCCTCGTAGACCGTCTTGTCCGGGTCGAGGGTCGAGCGGTCCTGGTTGACGTACGAGACCTTCACGGTCTCGCCGACCTTCAGCTCGCCCCCGTCGGGCCGCTCCTGGTCGACCAGCATGCGCAGCAGCGTCGTCTTGCCGGCGCCGTTGGGCCCGACGATGCCGACGATGCCGGCGCGCGGCAGGCGGAAGTTCAGGTCGTCGAACAGCAGGTGGTCGCCGTAGGCCTTGCGCAGGCCGTTGGCCTCGACCACGTTCGTGCCCAGGCGCGGCCCCGGCGCGATGGTCATCTTCACCGCGCCGTCGCGCTTCTCGCTCTCCTCGGCGGCCAGCTTCTCGTAGGCGTTCAGGCGGGCCTTGCCCTTGGCCTGGCGCGCCTTCTGGCTCATCCGGATCCACTCGAGCTCGCGGTCGAGGACCTTCTTGCGGCTCTCGGTGGTCTTCTCCTCGGACTCGATGCGCTTGGCGCGCGCGTCGAGCCACTCGGAGTAGTTGCCCTCGAAGGGGATGCCCTTGCCGCGGTCGAGCTCGAGCACCCAGCGCGTGATGTTGTCGAGGAAGTAGCGATCGTGCGTGACGATGAGCACCGTCCCGGCGTAGTCGCGCAGGTGCCGCTCGAGCCAGGCCACCGACTCGGCGTCGAGGTGGTTGGTGGGCTCGTCGAGCAGCAGGATGTCGGGCTTTTCCAGCAGCAGCCGCGTCAGCGCGACGCGGCGCTTCTCGCCGCCCGAGAGGTGCTCGACGTTGGCGTCACCCGGCGGGCAGCGCAGCGCCTCCATGGCGACCTCGACCTGGTTGTCGATGTCCCACGCGTCGGCGGCCTCGATCTCGTCCTGCACGCGCGCCTGCTCCTCGATGACCTTGTCCATCTCGTCGGGGGACAGGTCCTCGCACAGGCGGGCGTTCAGCTCGTCGTAGCGCTCGAGCAGCTGCTTGGCGTGCTTGAGCGCCAGCTCGACGTTGCCCTTGACGGTCTTGCTGGGGTCGAGCTGCGGCTCCTGCGGCAGGTAGCCGACCGTGATCCCCGGCTGGATGATCACCTCGCCCTGGAAGTCCTTGTCCTGCCCGCTGATGATCTTGAGCAGGGTCGACTTGCCGGCGCCGTTGACGCCCAGCACGCCGATCTTGGCGCCCCGGAAGAACGAGAGATAGATGCCCGAGAGGAGCTCCTTCCCGTTGGGGAGCACCTTCCGGAGGTTCACGAGGTTCATGATGATGTCAGCCATGCGCCGCCATATGCCCCAAGTTGGTTCGGGGGTCCATAGGTCACCTCGGGAAACTTCATTCCCGCCGCCGACCCCCGCCCCTGGCCCGTGACCGCCGCCGCCGACGACGCGGTGGGTGGTTCCCTTGACACCGCCGCCTTCCGCCCGAGAATCGGGCGGTGCGCCGCTTGCTCCGCCACGCCCTCGCCGCCGCCCTCTGCCTCGCCTTCGCGGCCGGCCGCCCCGTCGCCGCCGGCGGCCCCGAGCCCGCCGACCGGGCCCCCGCGGACGCCCCCGACGCCCCCGCGCCGCGCCAGGTCTCCGTCCAGACCCGCCACTTCCTGCTGACCACCGACTGCGACGCCGAGACCCGCACCTTCCTCGCCTCGCGCCTCGACGCCTACCGCGACGCCCTCGACGTCCTCGTCACCGCCGCCACCGGCGTCACCCCCGCCGCCTCGGGCACCCAGGTCCTCGTCTTCGAGTCCGCGTCCGGCTACGCCGCCTGGGCCCGCCAGCACCAGCCCGCCCTGGCCCACCACGGCGGCTACTACGCCGGCGCCCACCGCACCGTCGTCACCTACTTCCGCTCGAACCCGCTGCAGGTCATCTTCCACGAGGTCGCCCACGCCGTCCTCGGCGAGGTCTTCGACGACCCCCACTACTATCGTTACGCGCGCCGCAACTGGCCCGTCTGGTTCGACGAGGGCCTGGCCGAGTACGTCTCGTCCTACCAGCTCGACGGCGCCGACTACACCTTCGGCGCCCCGCACCCCGCCCGCCTGTCCACCCTGGTCGACGCCCTCGAGCGCGGCCGCCTCGTCCCCCTGCGCGAGCTGCTCCTCGCCCCGGCCGCCCGCTTCTCCGGCCCCCAGATGCACGCCTGGTACGCCGCCGCCTGGGGCCTCACCGATCTCCTGCTGGGCGACCCCGAGCTGCGCGGCCGCGTCCCCGCCTGGGTCCAGCGCCTGCGCGACGGCGAGGACGGCCTGACCTCCTTCGTCGCCGTCTTCGGCCCCGACCTCGACGTCCTCGAGCGCCGCTTCCACCGCCGCATCCGCCAGCTCGCCGCCCGCGGCCCCCGCCCCCAGGCCCTGTACAACGGCCTCGGCCTCGACGACTGGACCCTGCACGACGGCGGCCACTGGCGCTCGGTCCGCGGCGTCATCGAGGCCGCCAGCGCCGGCAGCCGCGACTACCTGACCCGCTCCATCGACGCCCAGCGCGCCTTCACCCTGGCCCTGTCGGTCCGCCGCGACGCCGGCACGGTCGGCCTCGTCCTCGGCCACCACGGCGTCGACGGCTACCCCTACCACACCCTGCTCGACCTCGGCCCCGACCACGTCAGCGTGCGCCGCTCGTCCTCGGCCGAGCGCCTCGACCCGCTGGTCCGCCTCCCCCTGGCGGTCCCCGCCGGCGCGTGGGTCGACCTCCGCCTCACCCTCGACCGCGGCGTCCTGTCCGCCTGGGCCGACCAGACCTACCTGTTCTCGGTCCAACTCGAGCGCCCCGTGGTCAGCCTCCTAGGCCTGTTCACGCAGGGCGGCACCGCCGGCTTCCGCGATCTGCAGCTGACCCCCGGCGTCCTCGCGGCCGGCGCCCCGCCCCTGCCGCGCCCGCCCCGCGCCCCCGAGCCGGCCCCGTGAGGCCCGCCGCCACGCCGCCCCTCGTCGTCCTCGTCGCCGCCCACGACCCCGACCTGCTCGCCGGGGCCGCCGACCTCCTCGCCGACCCGGCCGTGCTCCGCGTCGACGCCGCCCCCGACGCGCTCGAACCCTCCGCCGCCGCCTGTCACGCGGCCGTGGTGCTGACCGACGCCACCCTCGACGACGCCCTGCGGCAGCGCCTCACCCAGCGCGCGCCCGACGCCGTGCTCGTGCCCCTCGCGGGCCTGCCGGCCGCCGCGCGCCTCGCCCTCATCCACGCCGCGCTCGCCCAGGCCGCCCGCCTGGCCGCCGTCCGCCGCGAGGCCGACGACTTCACCTACGCCCTGTGCCACGATCTCCGCTCGCAGCTGCAGGGGCTGGTCGGCCTCGCCGGCCTGCTGGTCGAGGTCGAGGGCGAGCGGCTCTCGGACGAGGGCCGCGACTGGTGCCGCCGCATCGAGGCCACCGGCGAGTCGCTGGCCCGCATGGCCCAGGATCTGCTCGAGCTGGCGCGCCTCGGGCGGCAGCCCCACGCCCCGGCCCCGGTCCCGCTCGCCGCGATCGTCGCCGAGGCCGAGGCGCAGCTGGCCTCGTCCTACCCCGACGCCCCGCCGCCGGTCCTGACACCGGCCGCGCTGCCCGTGGTCTACGCCGACGCGCCCCGCCTGACCGCCGCCCTGCTGCACCTGCTGCGCAACGCCGCCCAGCACGACCCGGGGCCCGGCCGCGGCCCGACCGTAACCTGCCACCCCGGTCCGGGCCCCGATCGCGTGACCCTGGGCGTCGCCGACCACGGCCCCGGCGTCCCGGCCGAGGCCCGCCAGCGCGTCTTCGCTCCGTTCCACCGCGAGGCGAACGCCCCGGCGCCCGGCGCCGGCCTGGGCCTGGCCCTGGTCGCGCGCGTCGCCGATCGCCACGGCGGCCGCGCCTGGGTCGAAGACACCCCCGACGGCGGCGCCCACTTCCGGCTGGACCTGCCGCTCGCGCCGCGCTGAAGGCCGCCCCGAGGCCCGCCGCGAGCGCAGTTGAAACGCCAGGACCGGGCTGATAAACGTGGTCCCTCGCCCCGGGCTGGACCGGCAGGAGGCAAGGTGAGTCTGACCCGTTCCGCAGTGGCCCTCGCGGCCGTGCTGGCCGCCGCCGCGGCCGGCTGCAACGCCTCCGAGCTCGAGGTCCACCCCCAGCACGACGCCCTCGACACCTCCGAGCCCGAGGTCGAGGACGACGTCAAGCTCATCAGCGCCGCGGACGCCGCCGAAGAGGTGGGCCTCGACGCCTCCTCAGACGCCGACGCGAGCCACGACGACGCCCAGGCGGACGTCGCCGACGTGCCGATGGTGCCCGACGCGACGCCCGACGTGATCCCCGACGAGGGCGGCGACGACGTGCCGGACGTGCCGGACGTGCCCGATGTCCCGGACGTGCCCGATGTCCCGGACGTGCCGGACGTGCCCGACGTGGTCGAGCCCGTCACCTTCCCGCTGGCCTGTCAGACCCACGCCGACTGCGCGCACGGCTGCGCCGACGGCCAGTGCATGGGTGGGGTCTGCACCTTCCCGGCCCCCCAGGCCAGCTGCGTGCAGGCCGACGCCACGGGCGAGACCGGGACCTGCCTTGCGCCCCTCACCCCCAGCGCCGCCAACGGCTGCCTGGTCTGCAACGCCCAGCTGGACCCCGAGGGGTGGTCCGCGACCCTGCTCGCCGACGGCTTCGAGCAGGGCTTCGGCCCGCTCTCGCTGGGCGGCCCGGCCGGCAAGGCGACCTGGACGCTCAGCAGCGACCGCGCGGCCTCGGGCCTGCACAGCCTGTACTTCGGCGTCCCCGGCGCCGGCACCTACGCGACCGGGGCCCGCGCCCAGGGCACCCTGACGACCGGGCTCATCCCGGTGGCGGCCGACGTGACGCCCGTGGTCAGCTTCTCGGTCTGGATGGAGACCGAAGGGACCAAGAACTACGACTTCCTGCGGGTCGTGGCCGAGCCGGTCGGCGGCGCGCCCGTCGAGGTCTGGCACTCCAACGCGCTCGGCGGGGACACCGACGGCGCCTTCGTGCCGGTGCAGGCGCCCATCGCGGGGGTGTCGGGCACCAGCTTCCGCCTGGTGCTCGAGTTCGACAGCGTCGACGACCTCATCAACGGCTACGAGGGCGTGTACGTCGACGACCTGCGGCTGGGCACCGGCTGCTGCGCGAGCGACGCCGACTGCGACGACGCCAACCCCTGCACGATGGACGGCTGCCCGGGCGAGGGGCTGGCCTGCGTCCACACGCCGATCCCGGGCTGCTGCAGCGCCGCCAGCGACTGCGACGACGGCGACCCCTGCACCGAGGACGCCTGCTCGGGCTCGGGCGGGGCCTGCGTGCACACCCCGATCCCCGGCTGCTGCGCGGTCGACAAGGACTGCGGCGACGGCGACCCGTGCACCAAGGACGTCTGCGGCGCGGGCGGGCAGTGCCAGCACCAGCCGCTGTGCTGCGAGACGGCGGCCGACTGCGACGACGGCGACAAGTGCACGACGGGCAGCTGCACCGAGGGGCAGTGCGTCTACGAGTTCACCTGCTGCCTGTCCAACGGCGACTGCAACGACGGCGAGTACTGCACGAACGACATCTGCGTCGAGGGCGCCTGCGTGCACAACCCGGCCCAGCTGCCCGGGTGCTGCTCGCCCGAGATCCTGGTGCAGACCTTCGACAGCGGCGCGCTCGAGGGCTGGACGATGTCCGCGCTCAGCAACGGCGTCGGCTGGCAGCTCTACCAGGGCTCGCAGGTCAAGAGCGCGCCCGGGGCGCTGTACTACGGCAACCCGGCGAACATGAACTTCAACTCGGGGGCGGCCAACAGCGGGACGGCGCTCAGCCCGCCCATCGAGCTGCCCAGCGACGTCGCCATCTCGCTCAGCTTCGACATCTTCTTCCAGGGCGAGACGGGCACCTACGACAACGTGTGGCTCGAGGCGGTGACGGCGGCCCACACCTTCACCGTCGCGCCCAAGTCGCTGTTCGCGAACAACCAGTGGAAGGCGGTCACCGTCGACCTGTCGTACCTGGCCGGGCAGACCATCCAGCTGAAGTGGAACTTCAACACGGGCGACAGCGTCTCGAACGACGGCCTGGGCGCGATGGTCGACAACATGGCGCTGACGACCAGCTGCGAGCCCAAGAGCTGCACGGCCAGCTCGCAGTGCCCGTCGTCCGACCCGTGCCTGGCGGGCGCCTGCGACGGCGGGGCCTGCACCTACGTCTCGAGCTGCTGCGCCAGCAGCGACGAGTGCGACGACGGCCTGGTCTGCACGACCGACAGCTGCGTGGCCGGCAAGTGCCAGTTCAAGGCCATCGCCAGCTGCTGCGAGACCGTGGCGGACTGCGACGACAAGAACGCCTGCACCATCGACACCTGCAGCGACTTCGGCGGCCAGTGCGGCCACGAGCCGATCCCCGGCTGCTGCCTGACCAGCGCCCAGTGCGACGACGAGGACACCTGCACCATCGACGGGTGCTTCGACAACGTCTGCCAGCACCAGAACGTGTGCTGCACCAGCGACGCCCAGTGCGACGACGGCGACGACGTCTGCACCGTCGACCAGTGCATCGACTCGTTCTGCAAGTACACGCCGACGGGCGTCGACGGGTGCTGCCTGACGCAGCCGGTCTTCTGGGACTTCGAGACGCCGGTGGCCTTCACGTTCTCGGGCGGCGCGGGCGGCTGCAAGTGGCAGGTGGCCGCGGCCAAGCAGGCCACCTCGGGCACCCAGACCCTGTATTACGGCAACCTCGCGACCGGCAACTACGACTGCGGCCTCAACGCGGGCCAGGCCACCAGCGATCCCATCACGTTGCAGGCGGGGATGCCCTACTCCCTGACCTTCCAGCTGTACCTGGACACCGAGTCGGGGACCTCCTACGACAAGCTGAACATCGACGCGCTCTCGGGCGGCAAGACCATCGCCCTGTGGGACAAGAGCAAGCTGGTCGGCGGGATGATCAAGTGGACCACGGTCACCGTCGACCTCAGCGCGTTCGCGGGCACCACCTTCCAGCTGCGCTTCAGCTTCGACACCAGCGACTCCATCGCGAACTCGGGCCAGGGCGCCTTCATCGACGATCTCGCCATCGAGTCGCCGTGCGCGCCCAAGACGTGCGCGGCGGCCAGCGCGTGCAACGACGGGCTGAGCGCGACCAAGGACAGCTGCACGGGCGGCGTCTGCACCTGGACGTTCTGAAGCACGGCGGCTGGCGGACGGGCGGCTGGCTGACGGACCGGGCGGCCGGCGAGCCCCCCCGGGGCCGTCGACGCGCCTTGACGCGCCGGGTCGCGCCCCAGCATCCTTGGGGCCGGTCCGCGGCGGGTCGTGGGCTCGTGGGAGGTGAGGCGATGGGGATCGGGCGGCGCGCGCTCTCGGGCGCGGTGGTGGCGGCGTGTCTGGCCACGGCGGGGTGCGGGGACGAGGTCGACGGGGCCGAGGGCGACGCCGGCGTGGACGTCGGCGCGGTCGACACCAAGGAGACCAAGGACGCGACGCTGCTCGACGCCCTGGCCGAGGTGATCGGCGGCGACGCGGCCGGCGACGCCGCCGGGAAGCCCGACGCGGCCACCCCGGGCCAGGACGCGGCCGGCGACCCGGACGGCGCGTCGGCGCCCGACGAGACCAGCGCGCCGGACGTCGCCGTCCAGACCGACGAGGGCGGGACCCCGGACGCCACCGCGGTCCCCGACGTGCCGGCGACGCCCGACGCGACCGAGACGGCCGACGCGGGCCAGGACACCGGGGTGACCGACCCGCCCGTGCCGGTGGTGCGCTTCGTGGCGGTGGGCGACACGGGCAAGGGCAACGAGGGCCAGTACCTGGTCGGAAAGGCCATCGCCGACAAGTGCGCCAAGGACGGCTGCGACTACGTCCTGCTGCTGGGCGACAACTTCTACGACACGGGGGTCAAGGACGTGGACGACCCCCAGTTCCAGAGCAAGTTCGAGGGGCCCTACGCGGACATCGACGTGCCCATCCTGGTCTCGCTGGGCAACCACGACTACGGCGGCGAGGGAGCCGGCTACGAGCTGTGGAAGGCCGAGCACTACCTCGACTACTCCGAGATCAACCCGCAGTTCTACTTCCCCGACAACTTCTACGACTTCGTCGAAGGGCACGTGCACTTCTTCGCCCTCGACTCCAACCTGATGATGTACGGCCTCGGCCAGGACCAGGCGAACTACTTCCCCAAGCGCATCGCCGAGAGCCAGGCGACCTGGAAGATCGCCTTCGGCCACCACCCCTACCTGTCCAACGGCAAGCACGGGCACGCGGGCGAGTACGAGAGCCTGCCCTTCGTGCCGATCGTCAACGGCGAGGGGGTCAAGAAGGCCTACGACGCCTACCTGTGCGGCAAGGTCGACGTTCTGATCGCGGGCCACGACCACTCGCGCCAGTGGCTCGAGCAAAACAGCAAGTGCCCGGGCACCGAGCTGTTCGTGTCGGGGGCCGGAGCCTCGACGACCGAGATCAAAGACGAGAGCCTCTTCTTCAAGCCGGTGCCGGCCTGGTTCCAGGACGCCGACAAGCGGGGCTTTCTGTGGGTGAAGATCGAGGGCAACAGCTTCTACGGCGAGTTCATCGATGACCAGGGCAACGTCGACTTCGCGCGCGAGTTCACCAAGTAGTCCCGGAGGCGAGCCCGTTGCTGCCGCTGGCTGAAGCCGCGCAGACGCTGCGGGCGGCCTTCGAGCGCGCCAGCCGCGGGCTGGTCGAGCGCGAGGTGCTGGTCGAGCTGGTCGCCCTGGCGGCGGTGGCCGGCGAGCACGTCCTGGTGGTCGGCCCGCCCGGCACGGCCAAGAGCGAGGCCGTGCGTCGCGTGTCGGCGGCGCTGGGCGGGCGCTACTTCGAGTACCTCTTGGGGCGCTTCACCGAGCCGAGCGAGCTGTTCGGGCCGGTCGATCTGCGGCAGCTGCGCGAGGGGCGGGTCGAGACCGACACCAGCGGGATGCTGCCCGAGGCCGAGGTGGCCTTCCTGGACGAGGTGTTCCTGGGCTCGACCGCCATCCTGAACACGCTGCTGGGGCTGCTCAACGAGCGGCGCTTCCGGCGCGGCCACACCGACGTCCCGGTGCCGCTGCGCGTGTGCGTCGGCGCGACCAACCTGCTGCCCGACGAGCCGGCGCTGGCGGCCTTCGCCGACCGCTTCCTGGTCCGCGCCTTCATCGAGGGCATCCCCGACCCGCGCCTGGAAGACCTGCTCGAGTCGGGCTGGGCCCTGGACCGGCAGCCGCCTCAGGGCGGCGCCAGCATCGCGCACCTGGACCGGCTGGCGACGGCGGCGCGCGACGTCGACCTCAGCGCCGTCAGGCCCCACCTGGCCCACGCGGTGCGCCTGCTGCGCAGCTCGGGCATCTCGCTGTCGGACCGGCGCATCGTCAAGAGCCAGCGCCTGGTGGCCGCAGCGGCGACCCTGGCCGGCCGCACCACCGCGACGGCGGCCGACCTGTGGCCCATCATCTACGTGGTGCCCACGGCCGAGGCGCAGGAGGTGGCCCGCGACGTGCTGCGCGACCGCCTGGCGACCTCGCGCAACGCCAACGTGCCGGCGGCGGCCGCCGAGGCCAGCCTGGGGCCGCTGGCGCGCGCCGACCGCATCGCCGAGCGCGGGCGGCAGCTGCTGGCCGCGATGCCCGACCGCGCCGACGCCGAGGCGATGGGCCGCTGGCGCCTGGCGGCCGAGAGCGTCGGCCGCGCCATCGACGCCACCTTCGACCGCGACGCGCTGCCCGACGAGCTGCGCCAGCTGAGGGCGACGCTGCTGCGGGTCATCAGCGACGCCGCCTGATGGCCGCCGGGACGGTCGCGGTGACCTGGGGCCCGCGCGCCGAGCCGCTGACGCCGTGCGCGGTCGTCGGGCTGGGCGAGGCGGCGGCCGCGCTCGGCCGACGGCTGCTCGAGGCGGCGCCCGAGGGCCTGCTCGCGGTCGCCGGCGACGACCTGTTGCTGCTGTCCGGGCCCGAGGAGGCGCTGCCCTGGGTCGACGGGCTGGTCTGGCTGGGCCGCGACCCCGAGGCCGCCGAGCTGCTGATGCCGACGACGCTGCAGCCCTCGGCGCCGGCCGCGCTGGTGCAGCGCGCGCTGCTCGACCGCTTCGGGGCCGACGGCGGGCCCTGGGCGGTGCTGCCCGGGCAGGGGCGGGTCGTGTCGTGCGCGACGCTGCGGCCGCTGGAGCCCGAGCGGCTGACGCGCTGGCTGGCGTCGCGAGGCCGGCCGTGAGGAGCGCCGCGGCGCCGCCCCGCCTGCCGCGCCCGCTGGCGGCATGGGCCGAGGAGCTGGCCGTGTTCCCGCACGACCTGGCGCTGTCGCTGGGCGCCTGGCTCGAGCGGCTGTCGCTGGCCGTCGGGCCCTGGCGGCTGCCGGCGCTGGCGGGGAGCGGGGCCCCGGACGGGTACGGCGGCGTCGGGCGGCGCGGCAGCTACGAGCGGCTGCTGCACGGCGAGTGGCTGCTGGCGGCCGAGCTGCCCCAGGAGTTCGTGCGCCGGGCGGCGATGAGCGAGCACAGCTTCTTCGAACTGCAGCACGAGGCGCCCGCCGGGGCGCGGCGCTCGGTGGCGCTGTTCGACGCGGGGCCGCGGCAGCTGGGGTCGCCGCGCGTCGCCCAGCTGGCGCTGCTGCTGGTGCTGGCGCGGCGCGCGGCCGCCGCGGGGGCCAGCTTCGCCTGGGGCGTCCTGCAGGACCCGGCGGCGGGCCTCACCGAGGGCGTCGACGCGGCCGGCGTGCAGCGCCTGGTCGACACGCGCCTGGTCAGCGACGCGACCCAGCGCGAGGTCGAGGCCTGGCAGCTGGCCCTGGTCGCGGCGGCGGGCGCGGACGACCCGCGGCGGGCCGACGACCTGTGGCTGGTCGGCGCGCCGGGGCTGTCACAGCGGGCGCACCACCTGGCGACCAGCCTGGTCGAGGTCGCCGACGTGCTGGACCCGGGGCGCCGGCAGGTCGCCGTCGACGTCATGCGCTGGCGCTCCGAGCGGCACCACCTCGTGCTGGACCTGCCGCCGTCCGACGCTTGCGCGCGCCTGTTGCGCAACCCGCTGGACGCCCCGCCGGGCGCGGTGTCCGGCGCCCATCTGGATCTGGACGGCAACCTGCTCTTCACGCCCAGCGGCCGGCAGGTCATCGCCCGGCAGGCGGACGGCGCGGTCGTCGCCCACACCATCGGCAAAGGCCAGGCGAGCGCGCGCCGCAAGGCTCTGGCACCCGACGAGCGCTTGGTGGGCGTCGGCTGGCACAAGCGGCGTCTCGTCCATGCGACCTGGTCCGACGAACGTCTCAGGATTCACGGGCTGAGCGGTCTGGACGCGGAGTTCCTCGAGGTCGCGAGCAACCCCGAGTTCGTGCCCCCGGTCGCGGGCGCGCCGCTGGTGGGCTGCTACCCGGGCACCACGCACCGCGACCGCGGGCGCCTCGTGCTCGTGCTCGACGGCCGGCGCCAGCTCTTCGAAGTGGTGGTCCGCGAGCGCGCTCTGCGCGCGCTGGGGCTGGTGGTCGAAGATGTCGCCTGGATGACCTGGGGCGCGGCCTTCCTGTTTCGTGGCGGCGCCGAGGACGGCGGCCCCAACCTGCTGACCATCGACACGCTGGGGCGCGCCCGCCGGCACGCCTGGTCGGTGCGTTGGCCCGGCGGGACCCGCGCCCTGCTCGGCGGAGGGTCGCGTCAGACGCACACGTTCGCCGCCATCGAGTACGGCTACGGCGTCTGGAAGATCGCCCACGACACCATCGACGACGTCGAGCTGAACGCCGGGGAGCAGGCCATCGGACTTCTGGCCCGGCACTGGCTGCGTGGACGGCCCGAGTTGGTGACTCTGACGCCAGATGGGCGCGAGGTCCGCTGGGCGCAAGAAGGGCCCGCGAACGCCATCCGCGCGCCCTCCCGGATCGCATCGGCCGCGATCAGCCACGAGGCGCAGCGTGTCGCCTTGCTGACGAACCACGGGCAGCTACAGGTCTACGACCTCGTCAGCGGCCAGCTGCTGCTGGACGTGCTGCCGGGGGACGCGCCATGAACCTGCGCGCCGTCCTGCCGCCGGTCGTGCGTCCGCGCGCGACGCACCACGTCGGGTGGGTCGCGGCCGAGGGGCTGCTCTTCGACGAGGCGCCGCTGGGCGAGGCCGAGCTGCGGCGGCGCGTGCTGGCCCACTGGACGCCCGGCGCCGTGGTCCTGCGCGTCTCCGAGGGGTTGGTGCTGCTGCCGCCGCGCGCAATCATGGTGCGCTGCGAAGCCATCGGCGCGCTGCCGCTGACCCGCCTCGGCGCGGTCCTGGCCTCGGCGCCGCTGACCCTGCACGAGCTGGAGGCGCTGGACCCGCCGGCGGGCTCGCTGGTGCTGGTCAAGCACGGCGTCGCCATCGCGGTCGCCCTGGACGCGCAGGCCCTGGTCGACCCGGCCGAGTGGCTGGATCTGGGGCCGCTCGAGCCCACGCGGCCCGACGCCGTGGCCTCCGCGCCGGCCAGCCCGCCCACGCTGGCGCCGGTGGTCCCGACCCGCGCGCGGCTACTGGGGGCCGGCGAGCAGGCGCCGAGCGAGCTGGCCGAGGTGGTCGCCGCCCTCGAGCGCGCCCGCGAGGCGCCCGAAGCCGCGGACGCGGGCCCCGGTGTCGCCCAGCGCCTCGGCGCCAGCCTGGGCCGGTTGTGGTCTCGCCTGTTGCGACGCGACAAGGTCGCCGCGGTCGACGCCGACCGTCCGCCGCGGCGGCCGGGGCGGCTCGCGCGCTGGGGGCAGGCCCTGCGCGGCCGGGTCGTGCGCTGGCTGGGGCTGGCTGGGCTCGGCGCCCTGATCGGCCGCCGCCAGGCCCGGTACATCGGCCGCATGATGGAGATGTTCGAGAAGGGCTCGCTCGACGAGGCCCTTCGCCACGCCATCCCGCTCAGCGCGCACCGGCCGCCCTCGGCGCTGCAGATGGACCCGCTGCGGCTGCCGCGGCCGCGCCGCGACCTGCGGGTGTCCTCGGCGGGGCAGGGGCCGACCATGGGCGTGGCGCTGCAGGACGCGCTGTACGACCAGCTGCGCCAGATGTATCGCGTGGCCTTCAACCGCCTGAAGTTCCAGGAGCGCATCCCCGAGGCGGCCTTCGTGCTGGCCGAGCTGCTCGACGAGCCCGAGCGCGCGGTGGAGCTGTGCGAGGAGACGGGGCTGCTGACCCTGGCGGCCGAGATCGCCGAGGCGCGCGAGCTGCCCCCGGGGTTGGTGGTGCGCCAGTGGTTCCTGGCGGGTGACCGGGCGCGGGCGGTGCGGCTGGCGCGGCGCGGCGGGGCCTTCGCGGACGCGGTGGTGCGGCTCGAGCGGACGGACCCGGCGGCGGCCGACGCGCTGCGCCTGCTTTGGGCCGACGCGATGGCCGAGTCGGGCGACTTCCCGACCGCGGTCGACGTGGTGTGGCCGGTCGAGGCGGCGCGCTCGCTGGCGCGCGCGTGGATGGACCGGGCGGTCGCGGTCGGCGGCGCGACGGCGGCGCGGATGCTGGCGCGCAAGGCGGCGCTGGTGCCCGAGGCCTTCGCGGACGTGTGCGGGCAGGCGCTGGCGCTGCTGGACGACGAGCGGCCCGAGGCCGAGCCGGCGCGGCGGGCCTTCGTCGAGGCGCTGGAGGCGGGGCCGGCGACCCGCGAGACGGCGACGCTGGCGCGGCCGGCGCTGCGGGCGTGGGTGCGAGACCGGGCGGCCCACGGGCGGGTGCCGCAGCGGCGCGAGCTGGAGCGGCTGCTGGCGCTGGCGGACGACGGGGCGCTGCGGGCGGACGTGCGGCGGCTGGGGCTGGGTCCGGCGGGGGCGACGGCGCCCGAGCGGCCGGCGGTCGTGCGGCTGGAGGCGCTGGGTGGCGGGGCGCTGGAGCCGCGCGACGCGGCGCTGACGGCCGACGGGCGGCTGCTGGTGGCGCTGGGCGAGGCGGGGACGCGGCTGGTCACGCTGGATGGGCGGGCGGTGGCGCACTTCGAGGCGCCGGCGGACCGGCTGGTGATGGCGGACGGCGGGGACCGGGCGCTGGCGGTGGCCTCGCGCGGCGGGCTGACGCGCGTGACCCGCGTCGACCTGGCGGGGCGGCAGGTGCGGCCCTGGGGCGAGCTGGCGCTGACGACTTGGGCGCCGACCTACGACGGGTCGCTGTGGTTCGTGGCCAACGGCGACGCGGTCGAGGCGCTGGACGCGCTGGCGGACGCGCCGGCCAGCCTGTGGCGGGTGGGCGACCTGGGCGGGACCGTGGCCTATCTGGCGCGATCGGAGCGGCGGCTGTCGTTCCTGGTCGAGGACCCCGCGGCGCTCGACCGGCCGGGCGACGACTCGCCCTGGGCGCTGTGGACCTACGGGCTGCCCGATCCGCGGCTGAAGACGCGGGCGCCGGTGCGCTTCGACGTCGGCGCCGAGGTCGGCCTGGCGCTGGGGCTGGCGCCCGAGGGCGTCGCCGTGGGCCTGCGGACGGCGGACGAGGCCAGCGAGCTGGTGCTGCGCCCGCACGGCGCCCACATGCCGCCGACGCCCAGCGCGCTGCCGCCCCGCGAGGGCGCCATCCACCTGCGGGCGGCCTTCTCGCAGCGCTGGATGGCGGTGCCGCGCATGTCGGTTGCGCCGCTGTCGGCCGACGTGCACGTCTACGACCGGATGGACGGGGCGCTGGCCGTGCGGGTCGAGCTGATCGGCTGCGCGCCCGTCGCCGTGCGCCTGCAGGACCGCCTGATGACGCTGGTGGACGATCGCGGCCGGGTCGCCGTCGTGGACCTCGACCTCGGCGAGCTGTGGCGGCACGTCAGGCTCTGAGCGCGGCGCGGCCCCCGCGGCGAAGCGGTCTTGGCGCCGCCGCCCTTGCGTCACGGGGCCCGGGGGCATATGACTCTCCGCCTTCCCCGACCCCCGGCATCGCCCGACACCCGCGCCCCCGAGGCCCCCGATGAAGTCGACCCGTCTCCTCCGACCTGCGCTCGCCCTGGCCCTCGTGGCCCTGCTCGCCCCCGGCTGCAAGAAGGACGCGGCCGAAGCGCCCCCGGGCGCCGCCCAGAACGGCGGTTCTGGCGGCGGCGGCGGCGGCGCCATCGACACCAAGGGGTTCCCGGCGGTCGGCGAGGCGCCGCAGATCGAGGTGGTCAACCAGGGCGCCGAGCCCCGCCAGCAGCTGCGCTACAAGGTCCAGGCGGGCCACTCCGAGCAGATGCTGATGGTCATGAACATGCAGATGTCCATGACCATGGGCGGCAACGCGATGCCGTCGGCCGAGCTGCCCGCGATGGAGCTGTCGGCGGCGGTGGACGTCAAGGAGGTGACGGGCGAGGGCGACATCCGCTACGAGTTCCGCTTCACCGACGCCAACGTGGTCGAGTCGCCGTCGGTCAACCCGCAGGTGGTCGCGGCCATCCGCGACGCGCTGCAGGGCGTGACGACCCTCAAGGGCGAGGCCGTCGTGTCGCCGCGGGGCGTGGTGAAGAAGGCCGCCATCGACGTGTCGGGCATCGAGAACCCGCAGCTCAAGCAGATGATGGAGAACCTGCAGCGCTCGCTCGACCAGATGTCGGTGCCGCTGCCCGAGCAGGCGGTCGGCCAGGGCGCCGAGTGGAAGGTCAAGCAGGCCATCGAGCAGGGCGGCCTGCGGGTGTTCCAGACGTCGACCATGAAGCTGGCGTCGCTCGAGGGCGACAAGGTCAAGCTCGACGTCCAGGTCGAGCAGAACGCGCCCCAGCAGACCTTCTCGCCGCCGGGCATGCCGTCGGGCGCCTCGGCGCAGATCGACAAGCTCCACACGACGGGCGCGGGGACGACCACGGTCGACCTCAACCGCATCATCCCGACCTCCAAGCTGAACATGAAGACCAACATGGCGATGGTCATCCAGATGGGCGACCAGCGGCAGCCGATGGGGACCGACATGACGGTCGACATGTCCATCCAGCCCAAGTAACGACGCCGTGACGCTGCCGCCCGAGACGACCGCCCGCCTGCTCATCACCTGCCCCGACCGCCCCGGCATCGTCGCGGCGGTCGCGGGCTTCATGCACGCGCACGGCGCCAACATCACCGCCCTCGACCAGCACTCGACCGATCCCGAGGGCGGGACCTTCTTCATGCGCCTCGAGTTCCAGACCCCCCACCTGGATCTCTCCCGCGCCGCCTTCGAGCGCGCCTTCCAGTCGGTGGTCGCCTCGCGCTTCTCGATGGACTGGCGCCTCAGCTACGCCGCCGCCCCCAAGCGCCTGGTCATCCTGGTCTCCAAGTGGGACCACGCCCTGCTCGAGCTGCTCTGGCAGACCAGCCGCGGCGAGCTGAACGCCCGCGTCGCCATGGTCATCAGCAACCACCCCGACCTGCGCGCGGCCACCGAGGCCTTCGGCGTCCCCTACCACCACGTCCCGGTCGCCCGCGACACCAAGGCCGAGTCCGAGGCCCGCATCCTCGAGCTCATCGCCGGCATGGACCCCGAGGCGGCTGAGGGACCGGCCGCCCCCCACGCGATCGTCCTCGCCCGCTACATGCAGATCCTGTCGGCCGACTTCGTCGACCGCTTCCCCAGCCGCATCATCAACATCCACCACTCCTTTTTGCCCGCCTTCGTCGGCGCCAACCCCTACCACCGCGCCTCCGAGCGCGGCGTCAAGCTCATCGGCGCCACCGCCCACTACGTCACCTCCGAGCTCGACGCCGGCCCCATCATCGAGCAGGACGTCGGCCGCGTCTCCCACCGCGACACGGTCCGCGACCTCATCGACCTGGGCCGCGACCTCGAGCGCCGCGTCCTCGCCCGCGCCGTCCGCTGGCACTGCGAGGACCGCCTGCTCGTCCACGAGAACAAGACCGTCGTCTTCCGCTAGCCGCCCCCGCCCGCGCCCCCCTGCAATGCCGTGAAACGCGATCCGTCCCGGACGGCTTGCGACCGCGCCGGGGCTGTGCTAGGACGCCGTCCACACGTAACGCCTAACGGGCTGGCAAGGGGCAGGGACGACCCCTCAAACAGCCGCCGTGATGCTGTCGAGACGGTATAGGAGGAGCAACGGATGAAGGCGACGCAGTACGGGTTGATCTGGGGGCTCACACTCGCGACCGCGCTGACTAGCGCGTGCGCCAGCGCAGGGCGATGGTTCGACACCAAAGAAAACGTCGACAAGGAGTTCAATGACGGCAACGAGGGCGCGCTCGCCGACCGATGCATCGATGACACGGCAGCGTTCGAGACGAATTCGGACTCGTACCATGTCGCTCAACATGCCTGTGGTCGGTACAACGAGCTGCAGGCCAAGAAGCTTGCGCAGGCGTATGAAGCGGGCAATTTCGAAACCGTCCAGGGGGTCTGCGAGGGTACAATCGACTTCATGAAGGACCCGAAGGGGCGGCAGGTCGTCCTGCGAGAGATGGCCATGCGCCAGACTCTCGAGGCGTATCATGCGTATCGTCATGAAGTGTCCGGCATCGACAACAACAAGGAACCTCTTCGCTTCACGGCCTGCGCGATGATGATTGCCAATGCCAAGGGCAACGCGATGGCCGAGTTGAAGACTGATGTCGCCGCCTGTAAGCCCGGTGATGAACTCTATCAGAAGTACATCGAAAAGGCTTTCTCTGGCATGAATAGCGGCGACCAGAAGACCGAAGCCTATCTGCTGCTCGGCTCAGGCATGGCCAAATGCAAGCAATGGGATTTCGTTTTCGAGAAGCTCGTGCACTGGGGCGGCGAGAGTGGCATGAAGCTGTTGAACAACCTGAGCCGTGACGGCCATGATGTCGCTGCTCTCACGCGTGACTACGTCACTCGCAAGAAGTCGAATGTGTTCGGATTCAAGCACGGCTCGCATGCGGCCGCCAACCTGGTGGCGTGGCTGCGTAATTCAAACAAGTTCGAGTGCGACTTCTATGTGAAGAACTACCCCAACTTTAGCCCGGATTCTCACGGAGAGTGGCTGTACTACTTCGCGGAAGGCAACTGCACGAAGGCCGCACCGTTCGCCGTGAAGCGGCTCTCCAACGGCAACGCTCAGATCCGCCGGCAAGCCTGCAATGTTCTGGGTACGATTGGATCGAAGAAGGACATTCCCAAGCTTCAGGCGATCGCCGACAATGATGCGACTTTCGAGATCCAGGGTCTCAATACGAAGGTGTACTGGGTGCGTGATGCTTGTCGGAACTCGATCGGCAAGATCCAGCTGAGAAACTGACAGCCAGACAATCGTGAGACAGTGAAGGCTGGGCGGACATCGGTCCGCTCAGCCTTCCTGCTTTCGGGCGACGGCGAGGAGGTCGAGGCCGGGCCTGGGGAGGACGTCGTCGAGGCGCTCGAGGGCCGGGGTGGGCAGCTCGGAGGGCGTGTGGGAAGGTCGAAGCCGACGTGGTTGTAGCGGACTGGTCCGAGGGGCCGCGAAGGGCTGGGGGCTGCGGACAGGACGGTGAACTGGTGGCGCCGGAACGCAGACCCTGTGTTCTGCCCGTGTGGCGATGCGCGCGTAGTCGTCACTCGGGCGGCTCGCCGCCATCGACGCACTCGGTGTCGCACACGGCACCGCCGGCTTCCATCACGCATTGGCCGTCGGACGAGTAGTAGCCGCCCTCGCAGGGGGGCCGCTCGGGGCAACGCTCGATGGGCAGCAAGTAGGCGCATCCTGCGCAGTAGGCGCCGCAGGTGTCGAAGGCGAGGCTGAAGTCTGGATAGGTGGGTTGGAGCCTGGTGCACCCATAGCGCACGTCGTCTTCGCTGATCAGCCCGCCGTGGAGGGAGCCGTAGGTCGTGGAGAATCCCGTGAGTGGGCAGCCATGGCAAGGGGGGACTGGGTCAAATCCAGGGTCGTCGCAAGTCCACAGCGGTCGGTTCCGCCGGCGCGCGGCGGCCGTCCAGAGCGCCGGTAGGGCCGGCTCTTTGGACGGCCGCCAAAGGCGTAGTTGGTCGCGAACTCATAGCGCCGGCATGGCCGGCGCGCTCCACAGCGCCTGCGGCGCGAGAACGCATCGTGCCAACGCTCGTTCTTGCGATGGCCCTGAGGGCGAGACGGCCTGGCTCGGTGCGCGCTGGGTCGGCCCTTTCAGGAGCGGCGGGCGACGGCGAGCAGATCGAGGCCGGGCCAGGGGAGGACGTCGTCGAGGCGCTCCAGGGCGGGGGTGAGCAGCTCGGAGGCCTTGAGTTGGAGGCGCGAGAGGGTCTTGCGGCGCAGGAGGTGGGAGTTGGCCCACCAGGCGGGGAGCCAGGCGCGGGCGAAGTCCTCGAAGGCCAGCGGGGTGAGGCCGGCCTCGGTGAAGAGGCGCTCGAGGTCGGGGCGGGCGAAGCGGACGCGGTTGCGGCGGCCCTGGTCGAGCGGGCCGTACAGGTCGGGGTTCTGTGGGGCCAGGACGACGAGCTGGCCGCCGGGGCGCAGGGCGCGGGCGGCGTTTTGGAGGGCGACGACCGGGTCGGGCTGGCGCTCGAGCAGGTTGAGCATCAGGACGGTGTCGAACTGGCCGGCCAGCGGGTCGAAGTCGGCGGGCTCGGAGGGGTCGACGCGGAGGACCTCGACGTAGGGTTTACCCAGGGCCCAAGAGCGCAGGTAATGCAGGTGGTGGGGGTTGGTCTCGGCGGCGACGTAGCGGTCGCGCGGGATGAGCTGGCTGGAGAGGCTGGCGACGCCGGCGCCGAGCTCGAGCACGCGGTCGCCCATGAAGGGGCGCAGGCGGTCGGCGACCCAGCTCTGGAAGCGGCGCGCGTGCTGCAGATCCGCCAGCATGTGGGTGCCGTAGTCGTCGGGCTGGTACAGATCGTCGATGAGGGCGAAGCGGGCCATGGCGGCGAGGGCCAGGGCGCCGTCCCTGGCGCGGATCTTCTTGCCCTCCTCGAAGGTGCGCGGGAGGTAGCGGATGGGCACCTCGAAGATGCGGGCGCGGCGCTTGGCGAGCTTGCTGGTCAGCTCGATCTCGATGCGGAAGTCGCGGCTGCGCAGCGGGATCGACTGGAACAGCGGCGTGCGGATGGCCTTGTAGCAGGTCTCGACGTCGGTCAGATCCAGGTCGGTCACCCAGTTGCACAGCTGGGTGATGGTCTTGTTGATGAGGGTGTGGCGGTACAGCAGCGTCCGGCGGTAGGGCGCGGCGATGTAGCGCGAGCCGTAGACCGCGTCGGCGCCCTCTTTGACGAAGGGGACCAGCAGCTTGGGGATGTCGGTCGGGTCGTACTCGAGGTCGGCGTCGTGGATGACCGTCACGTCGCCGGTGGCCCGCGCGAGCGCCGTTCGGATGGCGGCGCCCTTGCCCTGGTTGGTCTCGTGGCGCAGCAGGACCACCCGCGGGTCGGACGCGGCGACCCGCTCCAGGACCTCCCAGCTGCCGTCGGTCGAGCGGTCGTCGACGACGATGAGCTCGAGCGAGGCGATGAGCTCGTCCTCGAGCGCCAGCACGCGCCGGAGGCTGGCCTCGACGACGTGGCGCTCGTTGTAGACCGGGGTCAGGACCGACAGCCGCAGGCGCGGTCCCAGGGCGTTGGCAGCAGCGTTCGGGGGCGTCACGCCGCGGAGTCTAGGGTCGTTTGCCCCCGCCCGCCACCGGGTTTCGGGGCCGACGCGTTGGTTCCGCGCCGAAGGCGCTCTGGAATCGCACCCGTGAGCGCGCCGGCGTGGCCGGCGCGAACGAGCCTGCGATGGTTCTGGCGCGCCTCGCGGTCGTTCCGCCGCCGCAGGCGGCTCTGGAGCGCGCAGGCCTTGCCTGCGCTGTGCGATCGCGGCGACTCCTGTGAACCCGAGCGGTCCATAGCGCCGGCGTGGCCGGCGCGGTCCAGAGCGCCGGCGTGGCCGGCGCGAACGAGCCTGCGATGGTTCTGGCGCGCCTCGCGGTCGTTCCGCCGCCGCAGGCGGCTTTGGAGCGCGCAGGCCTTGCCTGCGCTGTGCGATCGCGGCGACTCCTCTGAACCCGAGCGGTCCATAGCGCCGGCGTGGCCGGCGCGGTCCATAGCGCCGGCGTGGCCGGCGCGAACGAGCCTGCGATGGTTCTCGCGCGCCACGCGGTCGTTCCGCCGCCGCAGGCGGCTTTGGAGCGCGCAGGCCATGCCTGCGCTGTGCGATTGCGGCGACTCCTGTGAACCCGGGCGGTCCATAGCGCCGGCGTGGCCGGCGCGGTCCACAGCGCCGGCGTGGCCGGCGCGAACGAGCCTGCGATGGTTCTGGCGCGCCTCGCGGTCGTTCCGCCGCCGCAGGCGGCTCTGGAGCGCGCAGGCCTTGCCTGCGCTGTGCGATTGTCGCAGCTCGTCTGAATCCGCGCGGTCCATAGCGCCGGCGTGGCCGGCGCGGTCCATAGCGCCGGCGTGGCCGGCGCGAACGAGCCTGCGATGGTTCTCGCGCGCCACGCGGTCGTTCCGCCGCCGCAGGCGGCTTTGGAGCGCGCAGGCCATGCCTGCGCTGTGCGATTGCGGCGACTCCTGTGAACCCGGGCGGTCCATAGCGCCGGCGTGGCCGGCGCGGTCCACAGCGCCGGCGTGGCCGGCGCGAACGAGCCTGCGATGGTTCTGGCGCGCCTCGCGGTCGTTCCGCCGCCGCAGGCGGCTCTGGAGCGCGCAGGCCTTGCCTGCGCTGTGCGATTGTCGCAGCTCGTCTGAATCCGCGCGGTCCATAGCGCCGGCGTGGCCGGCGCGGTCCATAGCGCCGGCGTGGCCGGCGCGAACGAGCCTGCGATGGTTCTCGCGCGCCACGCGGTCGTTCCGCCGCCGCAGGCGGCTCTGGAGCGCGCAGGCCTTGCCTGCGCTGTGCGATTGTCGCAGCTCCTCTGGGTCCGCGCGGTCCATAGCGCCGGCGTGGCCGGCGGGTCAGTCGCCGCCGCGGGTGCCGTTGAGGGCGATGACGCGCAGGGCGACCTCCATCAGATCGCCGTCGCGGTTGATCTTGACCGTGACCTGGTCGCCCGGGCGGAAGCGGTCGAGGGCGTTGTAGAGGTCGTCGAAGGACTTCACCTGGTACTGGTCGACGCCGACGATGACGTCGCCCAGCACCACGCCGCGGCGGGTCTGCTGCAGGCCCTTGAGGCCCGCGCGGGCGGCGGGGGTGCCCTCGACCACCTGGGACACGATGACGCCCTCGACGCCGGCGCGGCGCGCGATGGAGTCGTCGACCACCTCGATGCCGATGCCGACGTGCACCGGCTGGCCGGTCTTGAGGATCTGCGGCACGACGCGCGCGACCGTCTTCCAGGGCACGGCGAAGCCGATGCCGGCGTAGCCGCCGCTGGCCGAGTAGATCATCGTGTTCATGCCGATGAGCTGCCCGCGCGAGTCGATGAGCGGCCCGCCCGAGTTGCCCGGGTTGACGGCCGCGTCGGTCTGGATCATGTCGCGGATGGTCACGCCGCCCACGCCCATGACCTCTCGCCCGAGCGCCGAGACCACGCCGGTGGTCAGCGTGTGGTCGAGGCCGAACGGGTTGCCGATGGCGATGGCCTTCTGGCCGACCTCGACCTCGTAGCCGGCGGGCGGGCGGCGGATGGGCGTCAGCTTGTCGGCCGGCGCGTCGATGCGCAGGACGGCGATGTCTTTGCGCGGGTCGACGCCGACCACCTCGGCCGGCCAGGTGCTGCGGTCGTGGAGCGTGACCGTCAGGCGCGGCGCGCGGCCCTGCGACTGGATGACGTGGAAGTTGGTGACGATGTGACCCTGGGCGTCCCAGATGAAGCCAGAGCCGGCGCCGGCGGGGACCTCGGTGGCGCGCATCGAGAAGTGGTCGCGCACGACCTGGGTCTGGGTGACGAAGACCGTGGCGGGGGCCGCGGCGCGGAAGACGTCGATGGTGTTGCGCTCGTCGAGCTGGGTGGCGGCGGCCGGCAGCGGGTCGACCAGCGGCGTCTGGCGGGCGGGCGGCGGGTCGGCCGGCTGGGCGTGGGCCAGCGGGGCCTCGACCGGGATGGGCGCGGTCGTCGGCGGGCTGGAGCCGGGGAGCCAGGTGACGGCCGTGACGCCGCCGAGGGCGGCGAGGGCGAAGAGGAAGGGCTTGGTCGCGACGCGGAGGCGGGGGGAGGGGGTGCTCATGCTGCTCCCTGACGTCTTGGGGTCGAACGCATTCAGCGATGGGCGCCGGTAGACATAGGCGCCGTTCGAACGCGTTCCACCCCTGATCGCGTCCCGCCTGGGCGCGCGCCGCCCCCCGAACTTCGGCCGGGGTCTTGAACCCCGCGAGATCCGTCGCTAATCTGGGCCTCGCACTCAGCCGGAGCGCCTAACCAGCGCTCCTTGCACGGCTGGCCCGGTGGACCGTCGACGAGCGGGCGGCCACGCGGGGGCGGGACTGGGTCTCGCGATGCGCAACACGCTGGCAAAAGGAGGTGATCCCTTGAAGAGTTCGACTTGGGTGATGTGTGAGGTGGTGGCCTCCTAGGCCAGCCTGCGTTGAGGGACGCCAGCGCGCGTCCACAGACAAGGGTGAGCGCCTGGAGCCCAGGCACCACCGAGCCCCGAGGTCCCGCCCCGTCACCGGGTGGGCGATTCCGGAATGGGTCGCAGAAGCCTCGGGGTTTTTTTGTGCCCGCCGTCCGGCCCTCAGCGGCGGACGAGCGAGCGAGGGACGGGCGAGGCCTCGTCAACGGGCTGGTCCGAGGGCGCGGTGGGGATCAGCAGCTCGGCGCCGACCGGCGGTCCCGCGACGCAGGTGTAGCGGACGGTGCGCGAGCCCACCAGGTTGGTCCCCAGGGCGACCGCCTGCGCGCAGGCCAGCTCGCCGAGGCTGTCGTCGATGTCGTCGCACAGGAGCAGCCCGCCGGCGATGCCGACCGCCGTGAGGCCGAGCGAGATGGCGACGTCGATGGCGCTCGACTCGCTCTCGACGTCGGCGATGCCGTACTGGCACTCCTCTCCGGACACGCCGTCGAGCTTGACCAGGCCGTACAGCAAGAACCACTGCCGATCGGTGTAGCTCTCGCCACGCGGCACGTCGCTGGGGACTTGGATGGTGGTCGAGTAACAGCCGGAGGCGGCGGCCATCAGGCAAGCCGCGGCGCCGGCCGCGATGGAGCGGATCGCGGTACGCATGGGACCTCGATGGTGCGTTGCGGGAGTGGGTTGGGAGAGGCCCAACGCTAACACGCAACGCGAGACTCCCAAGGCTCCGGTCGCAACGCCGGGGCGGCGCCCCGACCGGGGCTCAGAAGCGGCCCATCACCCCGATCGAGGGCGCGACGACCGTGGCGCTGAAGGCGAGGTCGCGGCTGGTGCCCTCGAAGACGTCGAGGGTGACGTCGGCGGACAGGCGGGCGACCGTCAGCTCGGCCGCGAGCCAGACCCAGCGAAAGCCGATGGCCCCGCCGACCTGCAGGCCGAGGTAGCGGCTGGAGCCGCCGAAGTTCACGAGCGTCAAGGTTTCGCTGCCGGTGTCGATGCTGGTGGCGTAGTCGAAGCCGGTCATCTGCAGCTTGCCGCCGAACCAGAGGTGGCCGATGTCGTTGCTCCAGCCGAAGAGCAGCGGGACGTCCAGCTCGCCGCGGGTGGGATCGCCGATCTTCACGACGTCGAACAGCTCGGCCACGGCGCCGGCGGTGTAGGCCGACAGCCCGAGGCCGATGGAGGCGTCGATGCCGTGGTGCTCGTCGCGCAGGAACTGCCAGCGGGCGCCGACGCGGATGGCGCTGCTGGCCAGGCGCAGGCCCACCTCGTAGCGGCCGTTCCAGCCGTAGGCGCCCACCAGCTGGCCGCCCACGCCGGGCAGGCCGACCAGCACCTTGGCCGCGGCGTCGTACAGGGCGGCGAGGTCGCCCTCGTCGAGGGTGCCGCCCTGCCCGACCTCGGTGCCGAGGCGTCCGCCCAGCTCGACCGCGTCGGCGATGACGCCGGGCGCGACGCTGCCGTCGAGGCCGACGCCGACGTGGACGCCGTCGTGGACGCTGGCGGGCTGCATGGTGCTGAGCACGGGGGCGCAGCCGGCCGCGGCGAGGACGAGGGCCAGCGCGGGAGCGACGGAGGGGGGCAGACGCGTCATGCGGTGAATCTAGGACAGGCCGCGGCCGATGGGGAGGGGATTCGGGCCGGGGGCGTTCGGCCGGGGCGCGCCCGGAAGCTCCGCGCTCGAAGCCGACTTCATTACAGTGAACCCGTTGGACCACGCCTGAGCCCTCCGCCCGCAGATCCGGGCTCGCTCGCCGGCCGTCCACACCCCCTCCGCCTTCCCCCCGCCACCTCTGTCCCGAGGGTGCCGTATGCCCGTGACCCCCACCACGGCCCAGATCCGCGAGCAGGTGACGTCCATCCTGGCCGACATGATCCCCGGCGCGCCCGTGTCGTTCGTCGACCCCGACTCGCCACTCAGCGACGAGCTGGAGCTCGAGGCCGCCGATCTGGCCAACCTGCTGGTCGGCCTGCGCCACCGGCTCGGCGTGCACATCCCGGACGCGGCCATCGGCGAGACGACCTCGCTCAACACCATCGTCCGCTTCCTGCAGCGCAAGCTCCAGGCCTGAGCCGACCCGGCGCGGTCGCCGGTCCTAGAGCCTGCATTTCTCACCAGCTCCTACTGCGCCCGGGGCTAGCACCGCACCTCCGCGGCGTTCTCGCTCCGGCCGGCTCGACGTACCGTCAAGTACGCCTTCACCGTCCTCCACTCCGAGCACCGCGGATCTGCGGCACTATCCCTCGGGCTCGCTACGGAGCTGGTGAGAAATGCAGGCTCGGGCGATTGTCCTTTCGGGACGAGGGCTTAACGTCATTGGACGGGGACGTCCAGACGACAGGAGCCCAGCATGTACCCGAGCGAGGTCCGGCGACAGGTCCTGAGAGAGCACCAAGGGCTGCGTGCCCAGCTGGAGCGCATCGAGGCGCTGGCCGACGACCTGCGGCGCGGAGAGCGCGACGCGGGCGACCGCCGCGGCCTGCGCGAGCGGGTCGAGCAGCTGGCGCGGGCGGTCGAGGCGCACGAGCGGCTCGAGGACGAGCTGCTGGGGCCCGCGCTCGAGGAGTCGACCAACTGGCGCAAGGTGTGCATCGCGGACATGCACCGCTACCACGAGACGCAGCGGCGTGAGGTCGCGACGACGCTGCAGGTCCTGCGGAACCCCGAGGCGGACGCGGCGAGGCTGGCGCGGGCGGTCGGGCGCCTGGTGCGCGTGCTGCGGGCCGACCTCGAGTGCGAGGAGCGGGATCTGCTGGCGCCGGCGCTGCTGCGCGACGATCCGCTGATGACGGACAACGTCAGCGGCTGAGGGCGCCAGAGTCGGGCGGGGCGCGCGCCGCGGGCTCAAGCGTCGACGGGGACGGCCTCAGGCGCCGCGGCGGCCGGCTCGGGCGACAGGACCTGGGCGCTGGCGCGCGCGAGGTCGGCGGCGACGCGCGGCGCGGGGCGCGCCAGGGCCTGGGTCAGCAGCCCCAAGCGCCGCGCGAGGCTGTCGTGGTCGGCGGGGGCCCCGAGCAGCAGCAGGGGCCGGCCGAGGTAGCGGCGATCGCTGCACAGGAGCTCGAGCAGCCGCAGCGAGTCGTCCAGGCGCAGGGCCGCGTGCACGACGAAGCCGTCGTAGGTGCTCGTGCGCAGCAGATCGAGGGCGCGCTGGCCGCTGGAGGCGACGCGGACCTCGTGACCGAAGGACTGCAAGCGCTCGAACAGGGGCATCGTCTCGTCCTCGTCGGGCGCGACGACCAGGACGCGGTGACGGCCGTCGCCCAGCAGGCGCCGCACGCGGTCGGTGACCCGCAGCGGGTCGAGGGGCAGGGGACCCAGGGCCAGGCGGCCGAGGAGCGCGGCGCGGTCCTCGCCGGCGGCGGCGACGACCATCAGCGGGACCTCGCGCGGGGCGCGGGCGAGGGCGTCGAGCAGCTGCAGCGGGCGCGGGGCGGCGGGGTCGAAGGTGGCGACGACCAGGTCCGGCGCGGCGGCCGGGTCGCGGAGGGCGGCCGAGGGGTCGGCGGTGGCCGCGACCTCGGCGCCGAGCTGGGCCAGGGCGTCGGTCCAGGGGGCGCCGCCCGCGGCGTCGACGACCAGGACGCGGCGGTCGGCCAGCGGGGGGACGTCGGGCGCGGGGGTGGCGCGGGGGTCGCGGTCGTCGCGCGAGGGGCCGCGGGAGAGCGGGGCGTCGAGGTGCAGGAGGTAGCTGGCGCCGCGGCCGGGCTCGCTGACCGCCTCGAGGCGCGCGCCCATCAGCTCGGCGAGGGCGCGGCACATGGCCAGGCCCAGATCGTCGGGGGCGGCGCCGGTTGCGAGGTCGCCGGCCGGGGCCAGCAGGCGCTCGAGGGCCTCGGGGGTGGTGGTCGTGTCGGCGTCGTGGACGCTCAGGCGCACCGGGCGCGAGGTCTCGGGGTCGACGACCAGCTCGACGGCGACCTCGCCCTGGCGGGTGGCGCGCAGGGCGTGGCCGACGAGGTGCTTGACCAGCTGCTTGAGGCGGGCCGAGTCGGCGTCGACCGGGGCGACCATCGGCGGGACGTGGACGTGCAGGGTCACGTCGCGGCCGCGCAGGTGGCGGCGGTGCTCGTCGATGGTCTCGCGGACCAGGCGGTCGACGAAGGTGGTGCCCAGGGCCAGCTGGATGCGGCCCGACTCGAGCTGCGAGAGCATCAGGACGTCGCCGACCTGGCGCAGCAGGGCCTCGTGGGTCTCGCCGAGGCGGCGCAGGAAGGTGAGGTCCTCGTCGCGGAGGTTGCCGGCGCGGTTGACCTGCAGGGTCTGGACGATGCCGCTGGCGGCCTGGATGGGCGGGCGCAGGGCGCGGCTGACGAAGGCGAGGAAGCGGCTCTGGGCGGCGGTGGCGGCCTCGGCCTCGAGGCGGGCGCGGGCCTGGGCCGCCTGGGCCTCGTGGAGCGGCGTGGCGTCGCGGAGCTCGAGGACGCGGACGGCGCCGGCGCCGGGGACGCGCTGGTCGCCGACGAGCTCGAGCGGGACGGTGGTGCCGTCGGCGCGGCGGCCGGTGAGGGTGGCGCCGACGAGGGTGTCGTCGTCGGGGTGGTCGAGGTGGGCCGAGAGGGCGGGGCGGTCGGCGTCGGTGACGAGGGCGGGGACGGACAGGGCGCGGGCCTCGGCGAGCGGGTGGCCGAAGAGGCGCTCGAAGCTGCGGTTGACGTCGAGGATGCGGGCGCCGTCGTGGACGCACAGGCCGACGGAGACGCCGTCGAAGAGGTTGCGGTAGCGGCGCTCGCCGTCGGCGAGGAGGTCGTTCTGGGCCTGGATGCGGCGGCGGTCCTCGCCGGTGAGGGCGGCGGCGACGAGGACGAGGGCGGACAGGGAGGTGATGAGGCCGAGGGGGTCGCTCAGGGCCTCGAAGGTGAGGCGCGGGACGAGGGCGGGGAGGGAGGCGAGGGCGGCGAGGGTGACGGCGACGAAGATGACGGTGCCGCGGACCGACAGGAGGAGGCTCGCGAGGAGGATGGGGAGCAGGGTCCAGGCGAGGCTGGTGGCGATGGTGTCCGGGTTGGTGAAGGCGCGGGCGACCAGGCTGGCGAAGGGCAGGGCGGTCATCGTGACGAGGGCGATGACGGCGGCGAGGTTGAAGTGGCGGGTGTCGGTGAGGCGCCAGGCGGTGAAGAGGAGGACGACGCCGAGCAGGCCGCCGGTGACGAGGAGGGTGGCCTCTTCGCCGTCGGGCATGGCCAGGCGGGCGAGGGCGACGGCGATGAGGGTCGACGGCATCAGGACGACGAGCACGGCCGAGAGCAGGCGGGCGCGGCGGCGCAGCTCGGGGTCCTGGGCCTTGTCCGCCGAGCGGGTGAGCAGGCGGCGCAGGTTGGAGGTCGGGCGCGTCTTGGTCATGGCGGGCGAGCTCGGCTGGAGGCGGTGGCGGCCAGCATAGCGCGTCCGGGGGGGCAGCGAAGTTTTTCGCAGTCCCGGCGGTTTCAGGCTGGCGGGGCGCCGGTCAGTCGAGGGCGGCGAGGAGGGCGTCGAACCAGTCGTCGAGGTCGATGGCCTGGGCGGCGACGCGGCGTTCGCCGTGGACGTAGACGAAGACCTCGCCCAACGACGAGAAGCTGAAGGGGGGCGCGTCGTCGTCGGCCTCGACCGCCGGGTCCAGGTTGAGGCCCGCCAGGTTACCGGCGCTGTCGGAGGCGAAGACGACCCAGCGGTCGTTCCACGGCACCTTGACCTGGCCCGCGTGCAGCACGGGGCGGCCGGCGTGCGAGCGGGTGGTCCGCACCATCTCGCGCAGCGACAGGACGCGCCAGCCGCCGATGGTCCCGCGCACCGGGCCGCCGTCGCGCTCGGTCCACAGCCGGGCCAGCGGCTCGGGGAACGCGACGTCGAGCGTCGCCTCGGCCTCTCTCAACGCCTCGGGGGTCGCGCCCGGACGCAGGGTAGAGGCCATCGAGGCCCCCTGCGTGTCCAGCCAGCGCTCGATCCGCCGCCACACCGTGCCCATCGAAGACACCGCCCGCGACTCGAAGTCCTTACAGCGGCGGCACCATACACCCGCCGCGAGCCGGCGGGAAGGGGCTCAGCGAGGGCCCTCGCGCAGGGCCGAGAGCGTGGCCTGGAAGTCGTCGGGGAGCGGCGCCTCGAGGGTGACGCGGCGGGCGCGGGCCGGGTGGTCGAAGACCAGCGAGGCGGCGTGCAACATCAGGCGCGGGGCGGGCAGCAGGGGCTGACCGGCGCGCAGGCGGTCGCGGGTGTAGACGCGGTCGCCGACCAGCGGGTGGCCGGCCTCGGACAGGTGCACGCGGATCTGGTGGGTGCGCCCGGTCTCGAGGCGCACCTCGCACAGGGTCGCCCCGTCCGGGCCGGCCTGGGGCAGCGCCTCGAGCGGCGTCACGTGAGTCACCGCGCGCTTGCCGTCGGGCGCGCCCGGCCGCGATCCCCGCAGGCCGTCGCCGCGGTCGGCCACCAGCAGGCTCTCGATGCGCCCGCCCGCGACGGCGCCGTGGGCCAGGCACACGTAGCGCCGCCCGATGGTGTGCGCCCGCAGCTGCCCCGCCAGCGCCCGCTCGGCCTCACGCGTCCGCGCGAACATCAGCAGCCCCGACGTCTCCTTGTCGATGCGGTGCACCACGTGCAGCGGCCCGCCCGCCCTCCGCCCGCGCGCCAGGTGCTCGCGGACCCGATCCAGCGCGGTCCCCCGCTCGCCCGGCTCGTACGGCACGCTCGACACCCCGGCCGGCTTGTCGACCACCACCACCTGCGAGTCCTCGAACACCACCCGCACCCGCGGCGCCGGCCCCGGCCCCCCGCGCGCCGCCGCCTCGCCCACCTCGACCCGCGCCCCCGCCGCCAGCCGCCGCGTGATCCCGGCCTCGACCACCCCGTCGACCCGCACGCGCCCGCCCGCCACCAGCCGCTTGAGCGCGTTGTACGACGCCTCGGGCAGCCACCCGCGCAGCAGCGCCCCCAGCGCCTGCCCGTCCTGCTCCGGCCCGACCGTCCAGCTCATGGCGCCAGCGCCTCCGCCGGCCCCATCGACCGCGTCGCCAGCGCCCACTCGTCCTCGGTCAGCGCCCGCGCCTGCCCCGGCGCGAGCCCCGCGTCCAGCCACAGCGCCCCGATCCGCTCGCGATGCAGCCCCACCCCCCGCGCCCCGCACGCCCGCAGCATCCGCTTGACCTGGTGCCGCTTGCCCTCGCACACCGCCACCCGCCCGACCCCCTCGCCCAGCACCTCGAGCGCCGCCGGCCGACACACCACCGCCCGCCCCGTCTCCCCGTCCAGCGCCAGCCCCCGCGCGAACCGCTCCGCCGCGTCCGCCGCCAGCGCCCCCGACCACACCGCCCGGTACACCTTCGGGATGGCCCGCTCCGGATGGATCAGCGCCCGCACCCGCCCCGCCTCGTTGGTCAGCAGCAGCAGCCCCGTCGTGTCCTTGTCCAGCCGCCCGATGGTCGTCAACCCCAGCGCCCGCCACTCGTCCCGCAGCAGCTCCATCACCGTCGGCTCCGCCGCGTCCGATCGCGCGCTGACCACCCCGGCCGGCTTGTTCATCATCAACGTCACCGCCGCGATCGCCCGCGCCGTCACCGGCCCCCCGTCCAGCGTGACCTCGTCCCGCTCGACCCGCAGCCCATGCGCCGGCTGCGTCGCCACGAACCCGTTGACGGTCACCCGCCCGGCCCGCACCGCCGCCGCCGCCACCTTCCGCGCCAGCCCCAGCTGCTGCGCCAGATGTCGATCCAATCGCATCGCGTGACTCCGGTGAGCCGGGGAGCCTGGGCGTTGGACCTACTCCGATCCAGGCGATTCGGGTACCCTCACGCCAACTCCCCAGCTCGGACGAGGCGGAATGCTTACACGTCTGGAGGTCGATGGTTTCAAAAACCTCCTCGACCTGACGATCACCTTCGGCCCCTACACCTGCATCGCTGGCCCCAACGGAGTCGGCAAGTCCAACATCTTCGACGCCATCCGCTTCCTCTCGCTGCTGGCCGATCACACGCTGGTCGAGGCGGCTCTCGGGGTCCGCGCATCCGAAGCGCACGCAGCGGACCCGCGCCATCTGTTCTGGACCGATGGTCACGAGCGGGCCGATCGGATGCGCTTGGCGGCAGAGATGATCGTCCCGCGCGAGGTCCGAGACGACTTCAACCGAAAGGCGGACACGACCTCGACCTTCCTGCGTTACGAACTCGAGCTTGGATACGAAGAACCGTCTGGAGGCGCGAGCCTGGGCCGTCTGGTCCTGCTTCGTGAAGCGCTCCGGCCCATCACGGCCGGCGATGCGCCCCAACACCTCCCGTTTCCACACAGTGCGAGCGCGTTCCGCAACAGGATCGTCGACAACAAACGACGCGCCAAGAGCGGCTTCATCTCGACCGAGCCGGCGCCTGACGGGCGGATGCAGATTCTGGTCCACCAAGACCAAGGGACAGGCGGCCGTCCTGCGCCCGCGCCCGCCGACTCGGCTCCGCGGACCATCGTGGGGACGACGACTACCTCGCAAACGCCGACCATCCTCGCGGCTCGCCGCGAGATGCAGAGCTGGCGCCTGCTGGCGCTCGAACCGTCGGCGATGCGGCGTCCTGACCGCTTCATGGACGACCCTCACATCACGCCCAACGGTGGGCACCTGCCTGCGACTCTGTACAGGCTCGCCAGCCAGGAGGGGGCAGAGACCGGCGCTCCACCCGCGGTCTATGCCCGCGTGGCGGCACGACTGTCGGACCTCATGCCCGTAGAGGAGGTCCGTGTGGACCGGGACGAGGCACGCGAGCGACTCACGCTCGAAGCCCGCGAGTCGGGCCGGTCCTTCCTCCCCGCCTTGGCGCTGTCGGATGGGACACTCCGGTTCCTGACGCTTTGCATCTTGGAGCAGGACCCCGAGGTCCAGGGCGTGATCTGCATGGAGGAGCCGGAGAACGGGATCCACCCCGTCAGGATGAAACCGATGGTGCAGCTGTTGCGCGACCTGGCGGTGGATCCTCATGAACCGCCCGGAGCCGACAACCCGCTGCGCCAGGTCATCGTCAACACGCATTCGCCGCTGTTCGTCCAGTTGCAGGACCCCTCCGACCTGCTGTACGCGGAGCAGACCCGAGTGAAGCTGCCTTCGGGGCGCGCTACGACGACCCTGCGGTGTCGTCCCCTCCTCGAAGGTGCCGAACGCCCCAATTGGAGGCTCACGGGCGGCGGCATCGGCGTGGGCAAGGCGACGATCATCGCGTACCTGACGCAACCGAGAGGAGCTCAGATCGCGCTCGATGACGCGGTCGAACTCGAAAAAGGGGCGCGCCGCGGAGTGATCGGGTGAGGGTGAGGTTCGTCTTCATCGGCGAAGGGAGCTCCGACAGCGGCCTGCTGCCGAAGCTCGAAGAGCTTTGCCTTCGCCATGGCGCGACCGAGGTGGCCGGCGTCTGGCCAGAGCTGGGCTCTGCGCCCATGCCACCTGGACGAGACCTGGAGTCGCAAGTCAGGGCGGCCTTGGAGCGTGAGCCCGGAGTGGATCTAGTGTTCATCCACCGTGACGCCGACGCCCCCGATCCCGAGCCACGGCGCAAGCAACTCGAGGTCACCTTGAGTTCGCTGCGGATGGAGCAGCCCCACGTGCTGGTGGTCCCGGTGCAGGAGCTCGAAGCCTGGTTGCTTCTGGACGAGGTCGCGATCCGTCGGGTAGCCGGGAACCCCGGAGGGCGTGTCCCGCTGAGTCTACCCCCACTGAGGCTCGTCGAGCGGACCTCTGACCCAAAGAAGATCCTGGCCGACGCGCTCCTCGCCGCGAGCGAGGCGACCGGTCGCGCTCGCAAGAAGCAGCAACGCCGATTCCCGGAGCTGCGGGCTCAGCTGCTGACCCGGCTGGATCTCGACGGACCCGTTCGCGAGCTCGCCGCATGGCGCCGCCTCGAGGCGGAGCTGAAGGCGGCTCTCGAGATGGTCGCGCAGCGCGTCGGCGGCTGAGCGCGCCCCGCCCCACGGTCGTCCTTGCCCCGGGGCGCCGCCCCGCCCACAATGCGCGCCCGACCGCCGGCCCGGAGCGCGCCCATGACCTCGACCGCCCGCCACGACTGGACCCTCGACGAGATCCTCGCCGTCTACGAGCGGCCCCTGCTCGAGCTGGTCTTCGACGCCCAGGCCGTCCACCGCCAGCACCACGACCCGCGCGCCATCCAGCGCTGCACGCTGCTGTCGGTCAAGACCGGCGGCTGCCCCGAGGACTGCGGCTACTGCCCCCAGAGCGCCCGCTACGACACCGGCGTCGCCAAAGAGCGCCTGATGCCGGTCGACGACGTCCTGTCCGCCGCCCGCCGCGCCCGCGACGCCGGCGCCAGCCGCTTCTGCATGGGCGCCGCCTGGCGCAGCGCCAAGGACGGCCAGCCCTTCGACGACGTCCTCGCCATGGTCCGCGGCGTCTCCGAGCTGGGCCTCGAGGCCTGCGCCACCCTCGGCATGCTCACCCAGCCCCAGGCCGACGCCCTCGCCGCCGCCGGCCTCACCGCCTACAACCACAACCTCGACACCTCCCCCGACCGCTACGGCGACGTCATCTCGACCCGCACCTACCAGGACCGCCTCGACACCATCGCTCGCGTCCAGCGCGCCGGCATCAGCGTCTGCTGCGGCGGCATCGTCGGCCTCGGCGAGTCCCGCCGCGACCGCTGCGCCCTCCTCGGCACCCTCGCCGCCCTCGACCCGCACCCCGAGAGCGTCCCCGTCAACATGCTCGTCCGCGTCCCCGGCACGCCGCTGGCCGACCAGCCCGACGTCGACCCCTTCGAACTCGTCCGCACCGTCGCCACCGCCCGCATCCTGATGCCCCGCGCCCGCGTCCGCCTCTCCGCCGGCCGCACCAGCCTCACCCGCGAGGCCCAGGCCCTGTGCTTCCTCGCCGGCGCCAACTCCATCTTCTTCGGCGAGCGCCTCCTCACCACCCCCAACCCCGAGCTCGACGCCGACGAGGCCCTCCTCGCCGACCTGGGCCTCGTCACCGCCTGACGTGGCCTCCCCCCTCGACGCCTTCCGCGCACACCTCGCCCGCGCCCTGGCCGATCGCGACGCCGCCGGCCTCCTGCGCCGCCTCGCCCTGCCCGACGGCCTCGACCTCACCTCCAACGACTACCTCGGCTACGCCTCCGACCCCGCCCTCGCCGCCGCCCTGGCCGACGCCGTCCGCACCCACGGCGCTGGCGCCGGCGCCGCCCGCCTCCTCCGCGGCCACCACCCGGTCCACGCCGCCGCCGAGGCCCGCCTCGCCGCCTTCTCCGGCCGCGAGGCCGCCCTCCTGTTCGCCTCCGGCTTCGCCGCCAACCTCGGCCTCCTGCCCGCCCTCGCCGGCCCCGGCGACCTCGTCCTGTCCGACGCCCTCAACCACGCCAGCCTCATCGACGGCATTCGCCTGTCCCGCGCCGACCGCGTGGTCTACCCCCACCACGACCTCGACGCCGTCGAGGCCGCCCTGCGCCGCCCCCGCCCCGGCCGCGCCTTCGTCGTCACCGAGTCCGTCTTCTCGATGGACGGCGATCTCACCGATCTGACCGCCCTGTGCGACCTGGCCGACCGCCACGACGCCCTGGTCGTGGTCGACGAGGCCCACGCCACCGGCCTGTACGGCCCCCGCGGCTCCGGCCGCGTCGAGGCCCTGGATCTGTCCCACCGCGTCCTGGCCACCGTCCACACCGGCGGCAAGGCCCTCGGCGTCGGCGGCGCCTGGGTCGCCGGCGACGCCCTGCTCGTCGCCCACCTCGTCAACCACGCCCGCGCCTTCGTGTTCTCGACCGGCGTCGTCCCGGCCATCGCCGCCGGCCTGACCCTGGCCGTCGACCGCCTGGCCGCCGACGCCCCCGCCGTCGCCGCCCTCCACGCCCGCGCCGCCCACCTCCGCGCCCGCCTCCGCCAGGCCGGCCTCGATCTGGCCCGCTCCGAGTCCCTCATCCTGCCGATCGTCCTCGGCGACAACGCGCGCGCCCTCTCGGTCGCCGCCGCCCTGCGCCGCGACGGCTTCGACGTCCGCGCCGTCCGCCCCCCGACCGTCCCCGCCGGCTCCGCCCGCCTGCGCGTCACCGTGCGCGCCCCCGTCCCCCAGGCCGCGCTCGACCGCTTCGCCGACCGCCTGCTCCACCACGTCCAGGACTCCACCCACCCATGATGATGAAGGGCCTCTTCGTCGTCGGCACCGACACCGGCGTCGGCAAGACCGTCCTGTCGGCCGCCCTCATGGCCGCCGCAGGCCCCCAGACCACCTACTGGAAGCCGGTCCAGACCGGCCTCGCCACCGAACCCGGCGACACCCCGACCGTCGCTACCCTGTCCCAGCTGCCGCCAGAACGCCTGCTCGACGCCGGCCCGCGCCTGATGCTGCCCGCCTCGCCCCACCACGCCGCGGTCGCCGATCACACCTCGATCGACCTCGACACCCTGGCCGCCACCGGCCGCGCCCACGACGCCCCCGACCGCCGCTGGGTGGTCGAGGGCGCCGGCGGCCTGCTGGTCCCGCTGTCCGACACCCAGCTGCTGACCGATCTGGTCGCCGCCCTGGCGCTGCCGGTCCTGGTGGCCGCCTCGACCCGCCTCGGCACCATCAACCACACCCTGCTGACGCTGCGCCACCTGGCCACCCTGGCCCTGCCCACCCTGGGCGTCGTCCTCGTCGGCCCCCCCGACTCGTCCGCCGACTCCGCCCTGGCCGCCCACGCCCCCGGCGCCGTCCTCGGCCACCTGCCCCACCTCGACCCGCTCACCCCCGACGCCGTCCGCGCCGCCGGCCAGACCCTGCTCGCCGCCGCGCCCGCCCTCCGCCAGGCCCTGTCGTGACCTCGCCCGCCGACCTCCTCGCCCGCGATCGCGCCGTCGCCTGGCACCCCTTCACCCAGGCAGCCACCGCCCCCGCCCCGCTGCCGGTCGTCGCCGCCCAGGGCGCCTGGCTGCACCTCGCCGACGGCCGCCGCCTGCTCGACGCCATCAGCAGCTGGTGGACGGTCCTGCACGGCCACGCCCACCCGGCCATCACCGCCGCCATCGCCCGCCAGGCCGCCACCCTCGATCACGTCCTGTTCGCGGGCTGCACCCACCCGCCGGCCGTCGCCGTCGCCGAGCGCCTGGTCGCCCTCGCGCCCCCCGGCCTCACCCGGGTCTTCTTCTCGGACGACGGCTCCACCGCTGTCGAGGTCGCCCTGAAGATGGCCTTCCAGGCCGCCGCCAACCGCGCCGAGCCGGCCCGCCGCGCCTTCGTCGCCTTCGAGCACGGCTACCACGGCGACACCGTCGGCGCGATGTCCCTGGGCGACCCCGGCGACTTCTCGGGCCCCTTCCGGCCCCTGCTGCTGCCGGTCGAGCGCGTCCCCACGGACGATCTGGCCCCGCTCGCCGACGTCCTGGCCCGCCGCGGCCCCGAGATCGCCGCCGTCGTCATCGAGCCCATGGTCCAGGGCGCGGGCGGCATGCGGTTCATGACCCCCGACTTCCTGCGCGGCGTCGCCGATCTCACCCGCCGCGCCGGCGCCCTGCTGGTCGCCGACGAGGTCATGACCGGCTTCGGCCGCACCGGCCGCTGCTTCGCCGTCGAGCACGCCGGGGTCGCCCCCGATCTGATGTGCGTCGCCAAGAGCCTGACCGGCGGCGTCCTGCCCCTGGCCGCCACCCTGGCCACCGACGCCGTCTACCAGGCCTTCCTGGGCCCCGACACCCGCCGCGCCTTCCTGCACGGCCACTCCTTCACCGCCAACCCCATCGCCTGCGCCGCCGCCCTGGCCAGCCTCGAGCTCCTGCCCGCCGCCCTCGTTGACGCCGCCCGCATCCAGGCCTTCTACGCCGCGCGCCTGCCGCCCCTGGCCGCCCACCCGGCGGTCGCCTCGGTCCGCTGGCTGGGCGCCATCGGCGTCGTCCAGCTGGCCGAGGACGCCGACTACTTCGGCTCGGATCTCGGCCCCCGCCTCCGCGACGCGCTGCTGGCCCGCGGCGTCCTCGCCCGCCCGCTGGGGCCGGTCCTGTACACGATGCCCCCGCTGGGCATCACCGACGCCGAGCTGGCCGCCCTGTACGACGCCATCGAGGCCGCCCTCGACGATCTCCCGCCGCCTCACGCGTCCAGGTAGCGCACCTCGGCCCGCAGCCCCTCGGGCGTGTGCCACACCGCCAGCGCCGTGGGCGCCTCGGCCCCCAGCACCCCCTCGAACGCCGCCAGCGCGTCCGGCGCCTGCTCGGTCCCCAGCGCCCGCGCCACCTCGACCAACAGCGCCCGCCCCGGCTCGCGCGCCACCAGCCCGGCCCGCCGCAGCCCGTTCGCGTCGAACGCCGCCGCCACCGACAGCCGCCCGCGCCCCTCGACCTTGAACGGCGCCAGCACCCGCTCGTCCAGCAGCGCCACCCCGACCCGCGCCAGCAGCCCCATCGCCACCCGCACGTCCCCGCGCGCCGACGACCCGACCGCCGGCACCTCGAGGCAGCTCCACGACCCCTGCGCGTCGAACCCGTGGGTCACCTCGCTCGCCCACTGCGCGGCCGGCGCGTCCGCCCACGCCCGCAGCCCGCGCCGCAGCGCCCCGTCCGGCAGCCCGTCGCCCACCGCGTCCAGCCCCAGCCGCCCCGACAGCGCCCACCCGCACGCCGTCTGCCCCTGCGCCAGCGTCAGCCAGGCCGCGGCCCGCTCGACGTCCATCACCTCCTCGAGCTCGCCCAGCACCGTCCAGGCCACCCGCGGCGCCCGCAGCGCCGTCAGCGCCGAGCGCAGCCGCACCGTCATCGCCCGCGGCGCCCCGGACGCTCGCAGCGTCGCCTGATCCAGCCCCAGCCCGACCTGCACGCCCAGCCGGACGTCCCCGTCCCCTGGCGGCGCCAGCGTGTCCAGCCAACGTCCGACCAGCCCTCGGCGCCAAGAGGTCACCCGCAGAGACCCCAGCGCCAGGTGCAACCCCATGCGGCCTCGGTCCACGCGACACCTCTTCGGTTGGCTGGTTCCTTCCAGCCTCCGCCGAGGGCCGTCGACGCGCCATTACAGCGCGTTACGGACCGCCGACGCGCGCTACAGGCTCTCGATGAGCAGCCTGGCGACGCCCAGCCGCAGCTGCCCGGTGCCCTGGCGCCGCTCGATCAGATCGACCGCGTTGCCGATGCCGAGCGAGCTGATCAGGCGCCGCGCCCGGCAGATGTGCACGTTCAGCGTCGCCACGTCGGTCTTGAGCATCCGCACCAGCTCGTCGGTGTGGATCCAGCCGTGCTCGGCGGGGCCCAGATCGCCCTCGAGGGCGTCCTGCTCGCGCAGCCGCGCCAGGACCAGCAGCAGGTAGGTGAACGACCGCGTCGGCACCGGGATCGGGTCGCCCTCCTCCATCAGCAGCTGCGTCTCGACGTACTCCTCGTCCTGGCTGACCCCGAAGCGCAGGCCCACGTTGCTGATCTTCGGCTGCGCCAGATCGATCGTCGCGTCCAGGCGCGACGGCAGGTGCAGCCGCCAGCGCTCGCCGCCGGCCTCGATCACGTCGCCGTCGCTCAGCTCGACCCGTCGATCGCCCACCTCGGCCGTCCACGCGCCCAGCTCCTCGAAGATCGTCACCTCGGGTCGGTCCGCCTCGGGCAACACCAGCAGCCCGTCCATGGCCTCGGCCGAGGCGTCGCCGCCGACCGCGAAGGCCATCGCCTGCGGCGCGTCGTCGTCCACCAGCCGCCAGCGCTCCTCCTCGTTGCCGAAGGCCAGCGTCGATCCGGCCGCCAGACGCACCGAGGCGCCCGACGGCAGACGCTGCCCGTCGACGAAGGTGCCGTTGCGGCTGCCAAGATCGCGGACCTCCCAGTACCCCATCGTCCACCCGAGCACCGCGTGCTCGCGCGAGATGTAGCGCCGGTCGATGCGCACCGCACAAGCGGAGGTGCGTCCGACCAGGGCCCGACCGGGCAGGTGGAGGCGGCGACCGTCTTCCGTTCTCTCGAGGGCTCCCATCGCGGGGGAAGATAGTCTGATCAGGGGGTTGCGCACAACTTAGGCGACCAACTCCGCCCAGAGGCCGCGCCCCGGGCCCGCGGCAGGCGCCCCCGCGCGCCCTCGACGGCCCTGCAACCCTGCGCCGTGGCGCCGCTTGGGCCCGCGCCCGTTCTCGGCGATACTCCGCCCGCCATGATGCCTCAGGTCCTCTACTGCCCGTCCTGTGAGCGCGAGTTCCCGGCCCCCCCGTCCGGCCCGGGGCTACTGCCGTCGTGCCCCAACGACTCGACGCCGCTGTACCTCTTCCCCCGCGGCGTCCACCCCGGCGACGTCATCGACGGGCGCTACACCCTCGAGCGCCCCCTGGGCCAGGGCGGCATGGGCATCGTCTTCGCGGCGCGTCAACACGCCGTCGACCGCTCGATCGCCCTCAAGTTCCTCCACGGCGGCAACGCGGCCGATCCCTGCGAGCTCAAGCGCTTCCTCCGCGAGGCCCGCATGAGCGCCGCCATCACCCACCCCAACGTCGTGACCGTCCACGACTACGGCCAGACCGCGACCGGCCAGATCTACATCGCCATGGAGCTCATCCACGGCCACCTGCTCTCGCACGTCCTCGAGGCCGAGGCCCCGCTGTCGCCGCGCCGCGCCGCCATCATCACCGCGCAGGCCGCCGAGGCCCTGTCGGCCGCCCACGCGCGCGGGGTCATCCACCGCGATCTCAAGCCCGCCAACGTCTTCCTCGTCCCCGGCGAGGGCGGCGCCGACCTGGTCAAGGTGGTCGACTTCGGCCTGGCCAAGGCCGTCGCCACCCCGGGCGAGGCCCGCTCGCTGACCGCCACGGGCACCGTCCTGGGCACGCCCGCCTACATGAGCCCCGAGCAGATCCAGAACGGCTTCATCACCCCGGCCAGCGACTTCTACGCCCTGGGCTGCCTGCTCTACGAGATGCTCACCGGCGCGCCGCCCTTCCGCGGCAGCATGCTCGACGTCATCATGGGCCAGCTGGGCCGCGATCCCGCGCCGCCTTCGATGGCCTCTGGCCGCGACGACACCCCCAAGGCCATCGAGCGCCTCTGCCTCGATCTGCTCGCCAAGGACCCGTCCAAGCGCCCCTCGACCGCCGCCGAGGTCACCACGCGCCTCGAGCCCTGGCTGGCCAAGGCCCCGCGCCCCATCACCTCGGCCGTCGTCCACCCCATCTCCGAGCCCGTCCGCGCCGCCCGCCCGGCGCTCAAGGCGCCCTTCATCGGGCGCGTCGAGCTGCGCGCCCGGCTCGAGGGCCTGATGGATCGGTCCATCCTCGGCCGCGAGGGGTGCCTGGTGGTGCTCGAGGGCCCCGGCGGCGTCGGCAAGTCGCGCCTGGCCGGCTGGCTCGAGGGCCACGCGATGCGTCAGGGCTGGCGCGTCGCGCGCGGCCTGCACCAGGAGGCTTCGGGCGGGGCGCTGGGCGCCATCCGCGAGGCGCTGCAGGTCCTCGAGCGTCCGACCCGCGCCTCGAGCCTGACCATCCCCATCACGCCCCCCAACGGCGTGTCGGCCCCGGCCAGGGACGCCGCCCCCTCGCCCCACGATCTGGCCCCGCCTGCGCTCATCCAGCGCGTCGCCGAGTGCATGGCCCAGGAGCCGACCCTCGTCGTGCTCGAGGATCTCCGCGGCCCCCGCCCCTTCGAGCCGGACGTGCTCGAGCACCTGGCCTTCGCGGTCGCCGAGTGCGAGCGCCCGGCCATGGTGGTGCTGGCCGTTCGCTCCGACGCGGGTGGCGGCGCCGAGTCCGCCCACGACGCGGCGAAGCTGGTGACCGTCCTGCGCGACCGCCAGCACCACATCCGCGTCGGGCCGCTGACGCCGGTCGAGATGGGCGCGCTGATCGAGGCCGCGCTGCCCGGCGCCGACCCCGAGCTGGTCGGACACGTCCGCGATCACGCCGGCGGCAGCCCGCTGCACGCCCTGCAGCTGCTCCGCCACCTGGCCAGCGAGGGCGCGCTGCGGTTCCAGGACCGCGGCTGGCGCCTGGTGCGGCAGCCGACCATGCCCGCCGAGCTGCAGGCCCTGCTCCGCGAGCGCCTGAACCGCCTGCGCCTGTCGGGGCCCGAGGGCGAGGCCCAGCAGGCCCTGCTGACCCGCGCCGCCCTGCTGGGGCCCCGGCTGTCGGTGCGGTGGCTCGAGGGCCTGTTACAGCGCGAGGGGCGCTACGATCTGATCGAGGGGCTCGATCGGCGGCTGGACCGCCTGATCACCGACGGCTGGCTGCGGGATCTAGAGGTCTGGGACGACGACGTCCTGCAGTTCGACCACGGCTACGTCCACGAGGCGCTGGTCTCGATGATGGAGGGCCGACGGGCGGCGCGTGCGCTGCATCGCCACGCGGCCGAGGCGCTCGAGTTGGCCTTCGCGGGGCAGCCCGACGTGCACGCGCGGCCCATCGGCGAGCACTGGGCCGGCGGCGGCGAGGCGGCGCGCGCGCTGCCGTGGATGATCCGGGCCGCGCAGAGCGCCGAGGCCCGCTTCGTCCCGCGCGAGGCGCTCGAGGCGTGGCGGCGGGCCGAGAGCCTGCTGGACGCGGCCGGCGCTGGCGACGAGATCGCGGCCAGCGTCCGCCTGGGCATCGCGCGGCAGCAGCTGGGGCTGGGCCAGCACGACGAGGCCGAGGCGACGGCGCGGCTGCTGCGCGAGGACGACCCCGAGCGGCTCGAGCTGTTGGGAGATCTGGCCGACGCGCGGGCCCGCGACGACGAAGCGCTGGAGCGGTTCACGCAGGCGGCCGAAGCGTGGCGGGCCGTCGGCGCGAGATCCAGGGCCGCCAGCGTCGACCTGAGACGCGGCCGCACGCTGTACAAGCGGTCCCGGGTGCCAGAGGCCGAGGCGCTGTACCGCCACGTGCTCGACGTGGCGATGGAGACCGGCGACAAGCGCCTCGAGGCCGACGCCTGCAACGCGCTGACCGAGCTCAACAACCGCCTGGAGCGGCGCGATGAGGCCATGGCCTTCATCGCCCGCGAGGAGCGCCTGCGCCGCGAGCAGGGCGACCCGGTGGCGCTCGGGCGCTGCCTGTACGTCAAGATGGGCCTGCACACCGCGAAGCACGAGACGGCGCTGGCCGCGCGCGACATGGCCGAGGCGCTCGAGCTGCTCACGCGCGCCGGTCACCGACGCGGTCTGGCCCACACCCTGCGCCTGGCGGGCGTGGTCGCCCTGGGCGAGGGGCGTCTCGACGAGGCGCTGACCATCGTGACGCGCGCGAAGGTCCTGTTCGAGCGCCTCGGCGACCGACGCGGCGAGCAGCGCGCGTTGGCCGAGACGGCCGACGTCTATGTGGCCATGAAGCGCTTCGACGTGGCGCTCGAATACGCCCAGGCCTGCCTCGAGCTCGCGGAGTCGCTCGGACCCTACGATCAGGTGAACGGGCTCATCACCGTGGGCGAGACGCTGCTGCACGCGGGGCGCGCCGAGGCTGCCATCGAGCCGCTGCAACGCGCCATTTCGCTGGGCCGCGACAACCATGTAGGGGCGCACGATCTCTCGATCGCTCGCGCGGCGCTGGACAATGCCCTGCGCCTGCTGCCGCCGGTGGACGTCGAGGGCTGAAACCCCGGCCAATCTGGCCGATTTCGATCCGTCCTCGCGGGATCGTCGTCCTTTCACGCGGCCTCGAGCGCCGCGCGGGCCGCAGTGCGCGCAAAACCCCCTTGCGTCCGTCGACGCGCTGGTCCATGCTGAACGACGCTACCTCTCCAGGTAGCGTGGCTCAAGCTATTGGAAAGAGGGGAGAAACGATGTCTCTGACATATCCGCACTCGTGTACCCTGGGGACCGGTGCGACCACGCTCACGTTCGCCGACGGGATGGTGCTGACCATCGCGTCGGGCACTTTCACGTCCAGCACCTCGGTGACCGTCGACAAGATCACCGCGCAGGCGCCGGCGGGCCAGGACTCGGTCTCGGTCTGTTACACGCTCGAGGACTCCAACGGCGACTCCGTCGCCATCGAGCGCGAGATCACCGTGGTGATCCCGACCACCGAGGCCACCAGCGGCAGCGTCACCTACGACCTGTACTACAACCCGCAGGGGCACCACAGCCCCGAGGGCTGGCTGCCCACCGAGGACGGGCCCACTCGCGAGTCCACCTACCTGCTGGCCGGCGTGCTGCCGCACTGGGCCGACTTCGAGGCGACCAAGCGCTGACGCGCCGCAGCACACGCCACCCGGACGGCCCCGAGAGGGGACGGGGCTTTCCGGGTGCGCGTGTCCTTCGCATCGCCGCGCGCCCGGTCCCCCCGAGCGCGCGGCGATGCCGCGTCGCGAATTTCATGGTGGATGTGCCATGTGCCATGTGCCACCTTGGTGGCAATCCGTGAATTCCTGGCGAGGCGAGAAAGCCGCACAATGTCACGGCCGGGCCGTCGCGCGCAGGCGCAGGTTCGCGCTGTAGCCGTGCACCGACGGGTCGTAATAGGCGAAGGCGCGCGCGCCGTGTTGGGTGACGTCGCAGGCGGCCGTGGCCTCGAGGGCATAGTCCAGGGTCACCGTCTCGCCCGCGCCGAGCTGCGTCATATACAGCTGCAGCTCGCGGCCGTGGTCCTCGAAGCGGGCCAGACGGCCCTCCGCGACCAGCCGCTCGAGCGAGCGGGCGTCCACCTCGAAGCCGGGCGGCACCGGCACCACGGCGGTCGGCATCGCCAGCACCGCGCTGCCCGGGTGGGTCAGGCGCAGCCGCATCGGCACCTGGCCGCCGACCTGCGTCTGGGGTGAGTCGGTCGTCAGCGAGACCGCGAGCCCGCTCTCGACCGCCTCGGCCTGCTCGGCGCCGCGCCACCTCGCGCGCAGCTCGACCCTCAGGCGCCCCGGGACCTCGGTCGACACGCGCAGCGCGTGCTCGCCGGGTGACAGACCGCCGGGCAGCTTCAGCGTCGGCACGCCGTCCCCCGCCAGGTCCAGCGACGCCGGCGCCCGGCCGTCCAGGGCCACCTCGACCAGCCCCTCCTCGGCCGGCGCGGCCCCCTCGGCGTGTGCTGCCAGCGCGCGCAGCGACTGAACGGTCGCCTGGGTCGTGCCCCAGCCGCCGCGCGGATCCCGGGCCGCCCACAGCCACTCCAGCATCGCCTCCGCCGGCAGGGCGTCGCCCAGCGTCGCTGCCAGCGCCGTCACCTCGACGTCCGCCGCCCGCCCGCCCCCGTACAGCAGCGTCGGCGCCTGCATCGCGACGAAGCGCGCGTCCCCCTCGGTCTTCAGGTGCGCCGTCACCAGGCGCGTCGCCGCCGCCGAGGGGCGCCCCGCCAGCCGCGCGGCCGCCGCCCACAGCGCCGCCACGTACGGGCCGTCGACGCTCGCCGCGTTGCGCTGCAAGAAGGCCAGCGCCTTGCCCAGCGCAGGGTCCTCCGGCGCGGCCTGCGCCAGCGCCCAGGCGATCCACGCCGTCGTCGCGACCGTCCCCTGCTGCGCGCTCCAGTCGTGCAGCCACTTCGGGTCGGGCTCCCACGACCCGTCCGGCCGCTGCAGCCCCACCAGCCACTGCCGCGTGCGCTCGATGACCGCCGGGTCGACCGGGTAGACCCGCGCCATGTCGCTGAACTGCGCCAGCCCATAGGCGGTCAACACCCGGTTGGCCGGCGCGTCGCCGAACCACGAGAACCCGCCGCCCTTCACCTCGTAGCGCAGCAGCCGCTGGTAGCCCTTGGCGACCAGCTCCCGCGCCCGCGCCCGCGCCGCGTCGCGCCCCCGCCGCCCCTCGAGCAGCCGCAGCACCAGCAGGTTGGGGTAGGTCGTCGTGCTGGTCTGCTCGAAGCACCCGGTCGGCTCCCGCAGCAGGTCCTCCAGCCCGTCCAGCGCCTGGTCGCTGGCGTCCCGGAACACCCGCACGCGCCCGTCCAGGCTCTCGGGCGACAGCGTCGCCGGCAGCGTGAACGGCAGCACCAGCCGCCCCCCCGCGCCCGCGCTCACCCGCCCGGTCGCCACCAGGAACTCCGGCCGCCCCGGCGGGTCCACGACCACCGGCCGCCGCATCGCGTCCACCTCGCCGCCCTCGTCCGACAGCCGCAGCGTCAGGCTCGCCTCGCCGGCCGCCTCGGCCACCAGCGGCACCGGCACCGCCGCCGTCGCCCCGTCCGGCACCACCACGCTCTGCAGCCCGCCCCCGTCCAGCCGCACCGCCCCCGCGGCCGCCGCCTCGACCGTCAGCCGCCGCTCGGCCCCCGAGTGGTTCGCCACCACCGCCTGAACCGTGAACCGGTCGCCCACCGTCAGCCGCTCGGGCAGCGCCGCGTCCACCGCCATCGGCAGGAACGTCTCGAGGCGCCCCTTGGCGTGCCCGACCGCCCCCCGCGGCGACAGCGCCTCGACCGCCACCTCCCAGCCCGTGACGCTGTCGGCCAGCGGCACCTGCAGCGTCGCCCGCCCCTGTCCGTCCGTCCGCGTCCCCACGCTCCACAGCACCGTCTCGTCGAACCGCTCGCGCAGCGGAGCGGTCAGCGCCCCCATCATGGCCCCGCGCGCGATGGACCCCACCTTGTTGAAGGCCAGCGAGCCGTTGCGTCCCGCCAGCGTCCCCACGCCGGCGGCCCCATAGGCGGCCATGAGCCAGCCACGGCCGCTGCCCGGCGTCATCACCTCGGGCAGAACCAGGTCGTCGCCCGTGCCCACCCGGCCGTCCGGCCCCGGCGCGACCAGGCTCAGGCCCTCGCCCCGCGCCTTGACCAGCGCCACGCGCCCGCCCCACGCGTCGAGCCGCAGCGCCTCCGGCAGCCCGCTCACGGCGTCCAGCCCCCGCGCCACCAGCGCCGCCCGGTCCACGCCCTGCGCCTCCGCCAGCCGCTCGACCTCACTCTCCAACCGCTCCAGCCGCTCCCAGCTGATCCCCGACGCGGCCGCCGCCGCCGTGATCTCCCCGCCCGCCGCCTCGACGTCGCCCCACGTCAGCGCCGCCCCGAACGGCCCGCGCCGCCGCTCCTCCTCGACCCCGCCCCGCGCCAGCGCCTCGGCGACCGTCACCGCGGGCACCCACCGCGCCCCCTCCCGCCGCACCAGCGCGCCCGGGCTGGCGCGCAGCCCCTCGACCAGCGCCTCGGCCAGCTCGCCCACCTGCCGCGCCACCTGCGCGCGCCGCGCCTCGGCGGGCGCCATCACCACCGGGTCTCCGGCCGCCCCCAGCACGGCGTCCAGGATGCCCCGCAGCAGCGCTCGCGCCCCCGCCCGCCCGGCCTCGGGCAGGTAGTCCCGGAAGGTCAGCCCCGCCGCCGTCGCCGCCTCCAGCCCGCCGAAGCGCACCGCCTCGGCCAGCGGCTGACGCGGCGGCCCCAGGGTCAGCACCCGCTCGTCGACCACCGCCGCCGCCAGCCCGACCCCCGCCGCCGGCCGCCCCGCCGCGTCGGCGACAAGCACCTGGACCTCGGCGTCGTCGCCCGGCCGGTGCCGCGTGGCGGCCTCGACCCGCACGTCCAGCGCAGCCGGCGCCAGATACACCGCCGTCTGCTCATCCTCGACAACGACGCCGTCCCCGTCCCAGCCCGCCTCCGTCACCCGCACGCTGGCCAGCCCGAACACCCCCTCGGGCGCCCGCAGCCTCGCCCGCGCCCGCCCGTCCGCGCCCACCTCGGCCGTCGCCGTGGCCAGCGCCGCCCCCTCGCGCACCAGGGTCACCACCAACGGCCGCCGCGTCGCCGTCCACGCCGCCTCGACCTCGATGGGCGCCCCGGCAGCCACCACCGGCGTGCCTACCCGCACCCCGCGCGCCGGCCCCGGCGTCACCTCGACCTCCAACGTGGCCTCGGCCACCTCGCCCGCGGCCCTCGCCGTAGCCTTCAACGTCTGCGGCGGCGGCCCCTCGTCGTCGTCCGCCTCGGTCGCCCCGACCGTCAGGTTCAGCTCCAGCCGCCCGCCGTCGCGGGCCCCGCCGGGCAGGCGCAGCGTCCCCAACGCCTTCTGCACGCACGTCCGCTCGGCCGCCTCGACGTCGACCGCCAGGTCCGGCAAGCCGGGATCCTGCCTCGCGACGCGCAGCACCCGCGGCCGCCCCCGCTCCGAGGTCACCGTGACCTGCGCCCAGGCATCGAACGGCTCGGTCCGCGACCCCACCAGGCACCCGGCCACCCGCGGCAGGCGCGCCTCGAGCGCCTCCAACAGCCGCTCGAAGTCGCGCTCCTCCCACTCCGTCCCCCGCGTCTCCACGCGGTGCAGCGCCGCCCACGGCTCGAGCCGTCGCGCCCAGGCCGGCGGCTCGATCTCGGCCACCAGCACCCCCTCGGGCGCCGCCCCCCGCGCCACCACGCGCCCGTCCACCCGCAGCCGCACGTCCGCCGCGACCAGCGCGCCCTCGTCGTCGGTCGCCACCACGGTCACCCGCTGCTTCATCCCCGCCCGCAGCGGCTCGCGCTCGGGCAGCACCGCCAGGTTCAGCCCCCGGCCTCCCAGCCGCGCCGTCGCCGACCCGTGCCGCGTGCGCTCGGCCCCGTCGGTCACCGACGCCAGCACCCGCAAGGTCCCGCGCCGCCCCTTCAGCCCCGGCAGCGTGAACTCGAACCGCCCGTGCGCGTCCAGCGCGCCCGCCGGCGTCGGCACCGGCGCCCCGTCGACGGTCGCGATCACCCGCACCGCCCCGCGCACCGGCTCGCCGTACGGGTAGCGCGCCGTGACCCGCCCGCCGGTCGCGTCCGCGCTGACCTCGACCGTGAAGGGCGGCAGTTCGAAGGCCCGCACGTCGACCGAGGCCTGGGCCCGCGTGTCTCCCAGCCGCGCCTCCAGCCGATAGGTCCCCAGCAGCAGGTCGTCGGCCAGCGGCAGCTCGCCCGCCACGAACCCGCTCGCGTCGGTGCTCGCCGCGCCCTGCCAGATCCGCGTCCCCCTCGGATCGGTCACCCGCACCTCGACCGCCGCCCCGTCCAGCGGCCGCGCGTCGACCCCGCCCAGCGCCGCGACCCGCCACCGCACCGTCTGCCCGCCCCGGTACACCGCCCGGTCGGTCGTCAGCTGCAGCAGCGTCCGCGTGACCACCTCGACCGGCCACTCGGTCCGGTGTTCGGCCTGCTCGCTGCGCGCGATCAGCTCGAGCTGATGGCGCCCGTCGGCGACCGTCACCGGCGCCAGCGTCACCTCGAGCGACCCGTCGGCCCCGGTCCGCCCCTCGAACAGCACCTGGCCCGCCCCCTGCGCGCCCTCGCGCGGCGCCAAGGTCACCAGCACGTCCGCCGCCGTGCCCTCGCGCCGGGTCAGCGACCAGGCGTGGGACGTCCGCAAGGCCAGGACCCCCGGCACGCCGCGCACCAGGGTCGCGTCGGCGGTCAGCTCGACGTCCAGCAGCGGCGCGCGCGACGGCGCCTGCTGGGCCTGGGCGGTAGGGACGGGCAGGGCGGTCAGCGCGGCGAGCGCGGCGACGGTGAGCCGGGTGAGCCAGGGCATGGGTTCCTCCGAGCGGCGGGCAACGGCCGTTCGACCGCGTCCCCGCTGGAAAGTTCCCGCCTCCGCCCCGCGACGGCGCCGACGGTGCCCTCCCCCCCTCCCCATGACCCGCCCGAACGGGCACACTGCCGGCCGTGCCACTTTTTTCGACGAGACGCCGCGAGGTCGCGAATGGACCCCGTCGAGCCCCTCCGCCCACGCCACGGGCCGGCGCGGACGGGGCGAGCGGGACCATGGACGACCTGTTGCGTGACGACGCCGCGGCCCGCGAGGCCTTCCGGCGCGGAGAGAGGTGGGCGATGGAGGCGGTCTACCGGAGCTATCTGCCGCTGGTCCGGGCCGTGGTGGGCCAGGGCTTCGGCGGGTTCCGGGGCTTCGCCAGCCCGGCCGACCGCGACGACGCGGCCCAGGCCATCTTCGCCGCCGCCTTCGAGGAGCGCGCCCGGCTCGCCTACGACGGGCTGTCGCCCTACGGCGGCTTCCTGCGCGGCATCGCCCACAACGTGGTGCGCCAGATCCTCAGCAAGAACCAGCGCTTCTCCCGCCAGCCCGACGCCCCGCACGCCGAGCCGCCCTGCGTCGAGGCCAGCTTCCTCGCCGGCGAGCGCGCCCGCGTCCTGGCCGCCTTCCGCGCCCAGTGCACCGACGCCGAGCGCGAGGTGCTGACCCGCTACTTCGCCGAAGGCTGGAGCGAGGAGCGCCTGGCCGAGCACCTGGGCCAGACCCGCTACCGCACCCGCAAGACCATCGCCCAGCTGCACAAGCGCATGGAGCGCCACCTGAGGGACCATGGCTTCGGTCGGGCATAGCCGCGCGCGGGCCCTGACCGCCCGCTACCTGGACCCGCGCCGCCCCTGGACGGGCGCCGACGCCGCCGCCCTGCGCGCGCACCTGGCCGCCTGCGACCCCTGCCGCGCCGCCTACGACGAGGCCGTCTGCGCCCACCGCGCCCTGGTCGGCGGCGACCCGGCCGTCCCCAGCGGCTTCGAGGCCCGCCGCCAGCTGGACGCCCTGCTCGGCCCCGCCCCGGACGCCGCCCCGCCCCTGCTGTGGCGCTGGCTGCGCCCCGGCGCCTACGCCCTGACCGCGGCCCTGGTCGCCCTGGCCGTCCCCTTCGGCCCCTGGTGGCCCGCCGAGCCCCCGCCCCAGCCCCGCGGCGCCGCCTCGGCCGCCCCGGTCGCCGGCCTGGGCGTCTCGGGCGTCGACCAGCACGGCCGCGAGTACGAGGTCCTGGCCTCCGCCGGCGCCCACCGCGGCGACTGGCTGCGCTTCTCCTACTCCATCGACGCCGCCGCCCCGGCCGCCCCGACCCACCTGTTCGTCTTCGGCCTGCAGCCCGGCGCCCCGCCCCTGTGGTACGCCCCCATGCCCCCCGACGAGGCCGCCAGCCTGCCGGTCGCCCCCGGCCGCTTCGTCGCGCTGCCCTTCGAGAGCCGCCTGTCGCCGCGCCACGCGGACGGCCCGCTCACCGTGGTCGCGCTCTTCACGCGCCGCCCCCTGACCCTCGACCAGGTCGCCGCCGCGCTTCCCGACCCGGCCCCCGCGCTCGGCGCCGCGCCCCCGGCGGCCGTCGCCGCCCTGCTGCGCCACGGGCTCGACCTGGGCCCGGACGCCGTCGTCCAGCTCCTGCCCACGCGCGTGCTGCCGCCCTCGACCTCCCCCGACGCCTCTGAGGTCGCTCCATGACCCTGCCCTCGCCCCGCTGCCTCGCGCTCGCCGCCGTCTGTTGCGTCACGGCCACGCTCTCGGCCTCCCCCGACGCCAACGCCGCCGACCGCCGCTTCGCCCTGGTCGTCGGCCACAACCACTCGGACGACCCGACCCTCGACGCCCTGCGCTACGCCGACGACGACGCCCTGCGCTACCACGGCCTGCTCTCGCACGTCGCCGACCGGGTGCTGGTCCTGGCCCGCCCCGACGCCGAGACCGCCCGCCTGCCGCTGCCCGCCCCCGACGGCCCGCCCACCCGCGCCGCCGTCCTGGCCGCCCTCGACACCCTGCGCGCCGAGATGGCCGCCGCCCGCGCCGCCGGCGACCGCCCGGTCCTGTACTTCGTCTACAGCGGCCACGGCCAGTACGACGCCGAGGGCCGCGGCTACGTCCACCTCGAAGAGGGCCGCTTCACGACCCGCGATCTGTTCCACCACGTCCTCGGCCCCGCCCAGGGCGACCCGGTGGTGCTCATCGTCGACGCCTGCAACGCGGCCCTGCTGGTCGGCACCCGCGGCGGCGGCGAGCGGCGCCCGACCCGCCCCACCACCTTGTCGCTGACCCACCACCCCAACGTCGGCCTCATCCTGGCCAGCAGCACCGCCGGCGAGACCCACGAGTGGGGCCGCTACCTGGCCGGCGTCTTCAGCCACGAGGTCCGCTCCGGCCTGGTCGGGCCGGCCGATCTGGACGACGACGGCCGCGTCACCTTCGCCGAGCTGGCCGCCTTCGTCGCCGCCGCCAACGCCCGCGTCGCCAACCCGACCGTGCGCATCGCGCCCACGATCCGCCCGCCGCTGAGCGACCCCGAGCTGGCCCTGGTCGACCTCTCGGCCGCCCGCTTCCCGCGCCGGGTCCGCGTCGACGCCCAGCTGGCCGGGCGCGCCCACGTCGTCGACGGCGAGCTGGTCCGCTACGCCGACTTCCACAAGGCCGCGGGCGCCGCCTTCTGGCTGGCCCTGCCGGCCGGCCCGGGCTTCCGCCTGGTGCTGGGCGACGCCGAGCACGTCATCCCGGACGACGCGCGCGGGGACCTGACGCTGGCGGGCCTGCAGGCGCGGCCCAACACGGTGCTGTCGGCCCGCGGGGCGGGCTCCGAGTACTTCGAGCGCACCCTGTTCAGCGAGCCGCACGGCCGCGCCTTCGCGGTGGGCTACCTGCAGCGCGAGTGGCTGACCGGGCTCGAGCAGGTCGCCGCGCACCGGCGGCCCTGGCACGAGAGCAGCTGGGGCTGGGTGGCCAGCGGGGCGGGCGTGGCGGCGCTGACCGCGGGCACCGTGTTCGCGCTGGGGGCGGCCGACTCGCTGGACGCGGCGAACCGGACGCCGTGGGCCGACGAGCGGGCGCGGCTGAACGACGCGGCGCGGCAGGACCGGGTGACCGCCGGGGTGCTGATGGGCCTGGGGACGGCGGCGCTGACGGCGGGGCTGGTGACCTTCTGGCTGGACCGGCCGGTCGAGGTCGAGCGCACGCCGGCGCCCTTCGAGGTCGAGGAGACGGCGGCGGGCGTGAGGGTGCATGCTCGTTAGGGGGCTCCTGGCACCGGTGGCGCTGGCGCTGGCGCTGATGGCGGGGGCGTGCGAGCCGCTGCCGCCGATCGAGGGGGCGTGGTGCAACACGCAGCGGCCCTGCCCGGACGGGTACGCCTGCCGCGCCGGCGAGTGCCGCAAGCTGGTGGGCCACGTCATCCTGGGCTGCCGAGAGGACGCCGAGTGCGCGCCCGGGGCCTGCCACGTCGAGGCCGGGCTGTGTGTGCAGTGCATGAAGGACGACGACTGCCTGACCGGGTCGTGCCTGCCGGGGCTGCACCTGTGCGGCTGCACCGAGCACGCGCACTGCAGGCGGACCGGGCGGTGTGATCTGCAGGCGTCGAGCTGCGTGTCGTGCTTTTCGGACGCGCAGTGCCCGAGCGGGCAGTGCAACGAGGCGGCGGGCGTGTGCGTGCCCGAGAAAATAGATCGACGAAGCGACGGCGGGTCGTGAAAGGACCCCCGTCACAGACGAGGACGATGGCGCGCGGGAGCGCGGGGAGGGAGCGATGAAGAGCCTGAGGTGGGGAGCCCTGGTGTTCGGGGCGCTCGGGGCGTTGGCCCTGGGCGGGTGTCTGGTGCCGGACGTGCCCGAGCAGGGCGGGTCGGACGCGGGCGTGGACGCCAAGGCGGACACGGCCAAGCCGTGCGAGGGCGACGCCTGCGGCGGGACGCAGGTCGGCTGCGAGACGGACGCGGACTGCGGCAAGGGCGGGGTGTGCCACCCCGAGCTGAAGGCCTGCGTCAACTGCATCGACGACGGGGACTGCGCCGAGGGCGTGTGCCATCCCAAGGCGCTGGTGTGCGTGCAGTGCGTCGACGACTCCGACTGCGGCAGCGGCGGGGTCTGTCACCCCGACAAGAACCAGTGCGTGCCGTGTCTGCAGCCCAAGGACTGCCCGGGCGGGCAGTGCGACCCGGCGGTGGGCTGCATCGGCTGCGGGTCGGACGCCGAGTGCGACGACGGCAACCCCTGCACCAAGGACGCCTGCGACGTCGCGACCGCGCAGTGCGCGCACGAGGTGCTGCCGGACGGCGCGTCGTGCGACGACGGCGACGCCTGCACGGTCAAGGACGTGTGCGCCGCGGGCGCCTGCGTCGGCGGGGCCAAGGACCCCGAGTGCACCTGCAAAGACATCGTCTGCCCGGCCATCTACGTGCCCATCGACAGCGACAACGACGGCTGCGACGACCAGTGCGTCTGCCCCGACGGGCAGCTCCCGGGCCCCGACGGCGGCTGCGGCGGCCCGGTCGCCTGCGTCACGCACGACGACTGCGAGGACGGCGACCCCTGCACCGAGAACCTGTGCAAGGCCGGCGTGTGCGTCGCGGAGAAGGACCCGAGCTGCGGCACGGTCTGCGCCGACGGCCAGGTCTGTGACGACGGCAACCCCTGCACGGTCGGCAAGTGCGACCCGGCGACCGGCGCCTGCCACTTCGCGCCGCTGGCCGACGGGGCCAGCTGCGAGGACGGCGACAAGTGCACCGTGGGCGACTTCTGCCAGGCCGGTCAGTGCCAGGCGGGCAAGGAGGACGTCGGCTGCGGCTGCAAGGACCTGGTCTGCCTGGCCATCTACGTGCCCATCGACACCGACGGCGACGGCTGCCCCGACACCTGCGCCTGCCCGGACGGGACCGAGCCCGGCCCCAACGGCGGCTGCGGCACGGTGTGCAACTTCGTCGGCTGCGCGCCCAACATGATCCCGGTCGACAAGGACGGCGACGGCTGCCCCGACGGCTGCACCCAGAGCTGCAAGAAGATGTGCGACCCCAACGCGTGCCCGCCGTGGGCGGTGCAGGCCGACACCGACGGCGACGGGTGCTACGACACCTGCAAGGCGTGCCCGGACGGGATGATCGGCAGCGACTGGGACGGCGACGGCTGCGTCGAGAGCTGCGTGAAGTGCGAGCTGCTGCCGTGCCCCGCGGGCAGCAAGCCGGTGGATCTCAACGGCGACGGGTGCCCCGACCAGTGCAGCTGCGGTGACGTGGCCTGCGGCTGCGACGCGGCCTGCCCGGCCGGCAGCAAGCCCTACGACGGCGACTTCGACGGCTGCCCCGACAAGTGCAAGTGCCCCGACGGCCAGGTGGTCCCGCCGGGCGGGTCGTGCGGGTGCCCGTACGAGATCCTGTGCCCCATCGGCACCAAGCCGGTCGACCAGGACGGCGACGGCTGCGCCGACGCCTGCGTGTGCGCCGACGGGGCGTCGGCCGACGCGAACGGGCAGTGCTGTAAACCCCTCGAGTGCCCGGCCGGGACCTATCCCTTCGACGTGGACGGCGACGGCTGCCGCGACCTGTGCCTGTGCAAGGACGGCAGCAAGCCGGCGGCGGACGGGACCTGCGGCTGCAAGCCCATCGTCTGCAAGGACGGCCTCGCCGGCTTCGACAAGGACGGCGACGGGTGCGCCGACACCTGCGTGCCGGCCTGCGGCGACGCGTGCGACTGCTACGACATGGGGCTGAGCTTCCCCAGCGAGTGCCTGCTCAAGTGCGGCGGCTGCGGCAATTTCTGGACCTGCCAGCAGGGCGCCTGCGTGGCCAACTGCGGCTTCGTGCCGCCCGAGGTCGGGATGTGCGAGGTGTGCGCCGACCCGCCGAAGTGCCCGCTGGGCCAGCAAGCCGTCGACACCGACAAGGACGGCTGCCCCGACACCTGCCAGTGCGTGCTGGGCGGGCCGACCGACCCGAACGGCGTGTGCGCCTGCCCGTACGTCATCGACTGCATGCCGGGGACCTGGCCCAAGGATCTGGACGGCGACGGCTGCCCCGACGTGTGCCTGTGCGAGGACGGGACCAAGCCGGACCCGAACACGGGCAGCTGCTGCGAGCCGGTCTACTGCCCGGCGGGCGCCAGCGCCGGCGACAGCGACGGGGACGGCTGCATGGACACCTGCACCTGCTGGGACGGCACCGAGGCCGGCCCGAACGTGGTGTGCCCGTGCTCCATCGCCATCAAGTGCCCGGCCGGCACGCAGGCGGTCGACACCGACGATGACGGCTGCGCCGACAGCTGCCTGTGCGCCAACGGGCAAAAGCCCGACGCCAGCGGCCAGTGCTGCGCGGCCTTCGAGTGCCTGGTCGGCACGCCCTACGACAGCGACGGCGACGGCTGCCCGGACGCCTGCGGGTGCCTGGACGGCTCGACGCCCAGCAGCGCCGGCTGCCCCTGCTACGACCTCATCTGCCCCGAGGGCAGCAAGGGCGACGACCAGGACGGCGACGGGTGCTTCGACGCCTGCGTCTGCCCCGACGGCGCCTCGCCGGTGGGCGGCGCCTGCTGCAAGCCCATCTACTGCCCCAAGGGCGCGACCGCCAAGGACACCGACAAGGACGGCTGCCCCGACACCTGCGTCTGCTGGAACGGCAGCAAGCCGAACGCGGACGGCCTGTGCTGCCAGGCGCTGCAGTGCCCGGTGGGCAGCTACGCGGCCGACACCGACAAGGACGGCTGCCCCGACACCTGCCTGTGCAAGGACGGCAGCAAGCCCAGCTGGGACGGGTCGTGCGGCTGCACCATCTCGTCGTGCCCGCCGGGCGCCTCGCCCAAGGACTACGACGGCGACGGCTGCGCGGACATCTGCCTGTGCCCCGACGGCTCCAAGGCGGGCCCGGAAGGCTGCGTCACCACCTGCGAGCCCATCACCTGCGACGAGCCGCTGCCGCCCTACCTGGTGATGGTCGACGACAACGGCGACGGCTGCTACGACTACAAGGAGGCCTGTCCGATGGGCACCCAGGGCGCCGACACCTCGGGCGACGGGTGCAGCGACACCTGCGTGTCGTGCTCGACGGCCATCAAGTGCGCCGTCGGCACCTGGCCGGCCGACACCGACGGCGACAACTGCCCGGACGCCTGCCTCTGCAAGGACGGCTCGCTGCCCGAGGGCGGCAGCTGCTGCGCCGCCTTCGCCTGCCTGGCGGGCGACCCGGTGGACACCGACGGCGACGGCTGCCCCGACGCCTGCCTGTGCCCCGACGGCACCAAGCCGGGCCCCAACGGCTGCTCGACCTGCAACTTCAAGTGCGAGCCGGGCTCGATGCCGTCCTACGCGGTCCTGCTCGACACCGACGGGGACGGCTGCTACGACGCCAAGGGCGGCTGCAAGCTGGGCACCTACGGCGCCGACACCACCGGTGACGGCTGCCACGACACCTGCGAGGTCTGCCCGACCGCCATCAAGTGCCCGGCCGGCACCCTGCCGACCGACACCGACGGCGACAACTGCCCCGACAGCTGCCAGTGCCAGCCCGGCTCGGACGCGACGCAGTGCTGCGACGCCTTCACCTGCCTCATCGGCGACCCGGTGGACACCGACGGCGACGGCTGCCCCGACGCCTGCCCCTCGGCCTGCAAGTCCAACCTCGAGTGCGGCAAGGGCACCTTCTGCAACAAGAAGCCGGGCACCTGCACCGACTACGGCGTGTGCGATCCGATGCCCGTCGGCTGCCCCGACGTCTGGGACCCGGTCTGTGCCTGCAACGGCCAGACCTACTCCAACGCCTGCGACGCCGCCGCCGCCGGCACCCCCATCGCCTACTTCGGCCCCTGCAAGGCCACCAAGTAGCGCCCCCCTGACGGCCTGAGACACCAACGCCGCCCCGGGCCCCCGCGCCCCGGGCGGCGTTCGTGTTTCACCGCCAGGTCAGCTCCCGCTCCGAACACCCACGGAGTCGAACGTGCCGATGCCGAATCGGTACTACGGACAGCCTGATGACGAAGTCCGAGGTGCCAAGGAATCAACGAGCCACGACCACGTTCCAGGCACGTCCAGGAGAAAGCGTCCGACGACCTCGCGTTGCACCCAATCCGGCATCAGCGGTTGGAACTTGCTCAGTCGATAGGCGGGAAGCTCCTCGGCAACCTCGCTCCTGAAACTCGCATCCTCCCATAGCCCTGCGTCCGCCAAGCGCGCCAAGAGTGGAGCCAGGGTGCGTTCGTCGGCGTCGTTCCCGCGGATCTTGATCACGAAGTTGTCGCACACGACGCGCCACTCGGCCCCTAGCCCTCGCAGGGCGTGACGCAGGGTGCTGTTGATGCGTCCACCTGCGAACGTCCACCAACGAACCTCGCCGTCGCCGAACTCGAAGTCGCTCGCGTTCTCGGGCGAAAGGACGTGAGCCATGGCTGACCGTTGGGCGTTCAACACGTCTGAGGCTGAGTGTTGCAGGTAGGCGTAATCTCGTCGCCCAACCAGCACGTCCCGAATCGTCCGACACAGGGTCCGTCCCAGGAACTGCGGTAGGAAGCCTCCCCAGGTCGGCTGTCGACCCGCAGGTGCCGGTTCGACCACCACTCGTCTCTCGTCATGCCTCACCTGAGCGAGGAGCCAAGCGCGTCCCCCCAGGAGGAAGCAGCTCACATCCTCGACAAGACCGTCGACGAAATCCTGGGAAAGCGTCCCGAGCGGCTGACCGGCCCTGGTCGCAACCGAGTAGGTCGCCGGGCTCGAGAACACGGCGTAGAGCGACATGAAGTTGCGCCGTCCAAACCGCTTCTCGGCTTTGGGACCCAGGACCAGACGACCGCTGCTGAGGCTCATGGCGCCATCGCCGAGCATCCAGTCCAGGAGGCGGTCGAACTCGCCACGTGAGATCCCTCGAAAGTCCGGTATCGAACTGAGCAGTCGCCATGCCTCCTCGACGGGCACCCCGCTGTCGGCCAACGATATCGCCAGCAGCTGGTGGATGAGAACAGGCCAACATCGATCATTCAGCTCGACGTCTTCGACCCATCCCGACTTGGCCAGTTCCACCAGCGCGACCGCCTGCAGAACACCGTCGGTGGACTCGCACAGAAACGAAGTGTTCGCAGCCTGGCCGGCGCGCCGGCCCGTTCGTCCCATGCGCTGCAAGAACGAGCCGACGGTATCGGGAGCCTCGATCTGAAGGACGCGATCCAGGTCTCCGACGTCGATCCCCAGCTCCAGCGTGGACGTGCACACGATACAGGCGTCACTACCGTGATGGAATCTCTCCTCAGCGAGCTGTCGCTCCTCTCGAGACACCGCGCTGTGGTGAACGAACACCGTCGTGCCCGCTCGACGCATTCGCTCGGCCACGGCCTCTGTCGTGGCTCGCGACTGGCAGAAGAGCAGGCTCTTGCCCGATTTGGCCAGGCGCGCCGCATCCCGCGCGAGATCCGACAGATCCGAGCGGTGTGCGACCAGGATCTGTCGTCGCCCTGGAGCTTTCGGAGGATCTACGACCACACCGACTCGCCGCGAAGTTCCCGTCAACCATCCGAGGATGGCCGCCGGATTACCCACCGTCGCGCTCAAGCCGACACGCTGCACATCGTGGCTGGACAGCCGCGCCAACCGCTCGACGACACTCATGAGGTGAGCGCCGCGGTCGGTGCCAGCGACGGCATGGACTTCATCAACGACGACCACGCGCAGGTCCGCGAAGAGCGATCGCGCATCCACCCGCTCCGAGATCAGCATGACCTCGAGGGACTCGGGTGTCGTCATCAACAGATCGGACGGCTCCGCCAGGAACCGGTTCCGCTCGTTGGCCGGAGTGTCTCCGTGCCAGACGAACCGCCTCAGCCCCACCATCTCCGTATATAGCCCCAGCCGATCGGACTGGTTGTTCAGCAGCGCTTTGATGGGAGCGATGTAGATGGCCCCGATCCCGGCTGGCGGATTGGACGCCAGCATAGATAGAGTTGGGAACATCGCCGCCTCAGTCTTACCCCCGGCCGTCGGTGCCAGAACGACCGCGTTCGCCCCGTCCAGTAGCGCCGCGCCCGCTTCATCTTGCACTGGGCGCAGACTCGTCCAACCCAGTCGCGCGACGATCGCCTCCTGCAGCCGCGGTGTGAACCGGGAGAAGACGCTCACCACACGTCCTCACGCGGCACCAGCTCATCTTCCTCCGAATCCTCAGACGATTGTTGACGACGAGGTCCCGAGCCGGGAAGCGCCAACTCCTCTTCGGGTTTCAGCTCCGAAGGTGTGAAGCCGTAGCCCTTCATCGGGTCGTACTCGGGCTCGTCTTGCACCAGGTCCATCACCGTGACTAGCGCGCGCAAGAACTGGCGCGGGACGACACCTACATCGCGCTTGAAGCCCGCTGTGACTTCTTGGACCAGCCGCTTGATGAACTCACGCGTGACACGCGACTCGAGGCGACCCTCGACGTTTCCGGGATGCAGCTCGAGCAAACGCAGCGCCACGCTCTCGAGCCGCTCGGCGTCGAAGGGCTTGAGCACCAACTGTGGTTGTCGAACGCTCGCAAACCCTGCCTGCTCCATGAAGCCGATGCGCTCGTGCAGCGGAGCCAGACCCGCGACGCCCTGTCGTGAGTCGAAGAAGTCGGGAGTTCCGGTGAAGACCCAAAGAAGCCCCGGGTAGGAACCGGCGGCATCGGCGATCTGTCGGATACCATTGAGCGACTTGTGCCGTGAGTCTTTGCGCATCCGCAAGATCGTCTCGGCCTCGTCGATGACTACTACCAGGCCTCGGTATCCAGCCGCCTTGACGATCTCCAGCACGCCTCGAAGGTAGTCCAGAGCGTCTCGGCTCTCGATGTCACCCTTGACGCCTGCGACTCGCTTTGCGACGGCGCTCACATTCCCACTGCCGCACAGCCACGAGATCAATGCACCGGCCTCGGCGACGTCTCCCCGCTGCTTGAGATCGAAGATCGCCTGCACGACGCGCACGAAGTCCTGCGGCGCCTGCCCAGCCGTCATGGCCGCGAGGTCTTCATCAAGCGCGCGGCGCACCTTCTCGTCGAAGTCGCTGGCCTCCTCGTCCGCGCCAGCAGCGATGAGTCGCTCCTCCACCTTGCCTATCCAGCGGTCGAGGACGTCTCCCAGCGCTCCACGTCCGCATGAGGCCGTTCCAAGCTCGGTCATTACCTTTCGGTACACATCGTCGAACCGGTGGAAGCGCAGGTCGTTGTCGCTCACCACGACGAAGCTGGTTGCGAAGCCCCGCGCCTGCGCGTCGAGGACCGCCAATCGCGCCATGAAGGTCTTTCCGCATCCGTATCCACCGCGCAGGAACTTCACCGTCCCCTCGCCCTGAGCCGCCAGATCCAGCTGCCTGCCGATCTCGCCACGCTGCTTGTCGACACCAATCGCGAAGGTGTCGATCCCTCGCTCGGGCACCAGGCCCTTGCGAAGCGATTCGAACACGTGCTCCTTGTCTCGCGCGCTCATGACCTGGCCCATCACCGCTGTCCTCCATCCCTCACGTAGCGCTTCACGCCACCTACATCTTCAATCCTCACCTCGAAGGGCGCCTTTGCGGCATGCAGCTCGAATGCTCGAGCGAAGCGCCGGAAAGCCCGCGGCGACCCGAGCATTCGCGCCGCCTCGTCCTCTCGGATCGCTCCGTGAGCCTCGATGTGCGCGAAGACCTCACGCACGCCGCTGTCCGGCAGTTCAGCCAGCCACGCGCTCCCCACCGCGCCCTCGGAACGGACCTCGTCCTTGGCGTTCCGGACCCGTGACCCGGACACGGCGTATCTCGCGTCGACCCGAGCGGGTGTCACCTCGACCTGTCCAAGTGGGTGATGCACCTCCACCTGCACCCGGACATCGGTCGGCCCAGTCAACCTGAAAAACGCCTCGAACCACCCGCCAACCTTCGCATCGATCAGCCCGCCATGGAGGCTTCCGGCTTCCGACACCTGGACCAGTTCCAAGTCGACACCAACGGCATCCACCACCCGAATCCCCAAGGCGACCGACGCTCCGTCATCCAGACTCAGGGCGTCGGCCCGCACACGACCCTTCAGACGATGTAGACCGGCGACCCCATCGCCCGCCTTGACTTCCAACCGGTACGTCGCAAGGCGCCCACCGGCAGGCGCCGTATGGGTCACCGTGATGACCGGGATGACTCGCTCCTGCAGGCTGTTGCCCCCGTGCGCAAACCCCCGCGCTGCCTTGCCGTTGGCGAACAGAGCGGCCGTCTCCGGGACGACCAGATGACCATCCGCGCCGTCGTACCGCAGCTCGCCAAGCGCCATCCGTACGTTCCCTGGCTCATCGGCAGCCTCCTGCCGGAACACATGCCGCCGCCCCGCATCCCCCGTCTTTCCGAACGGCACCCGAGGCGATTCGTCGTCCGCCAGCAAGAACCCATGGTCCGCCGTGACTACGAACCGCTGAACGCCCGCAGACCGCAAGCGACGCCATGCTCGGGTCAGATCCCTCAGGACGCCCTCGAAGGTCTGTAGACCGAGCCCCTGCTCACCGGCCTGATCGATCTCCAGGCTGTGCACCACCACCAACCGAGCCTCGGCGATCTTCTGCTTCAAGACGTGCGTTTCGCACCCGACGACCTCGTGCAGCGGAATCGACGGGCAGGTCCGGCCCCCAATCCGATCGTGCATCGCCCGTCGCCGACTCTCCGGGTCACACACCCGGAATTCACCGGCCCGGAGCCCCAGCACCCGGCCGCCCTTCATATCCAAGCCCAATCGTCCGCGCTCCACCACCGGCGCCAGAGCGTTCATCCCGACTTCCGTGACCGTCGGCAGCTCGGCTAGCCTCGCCTCCACCTCGACGGTGGTCATCTCGTCCTCGCGCATACCCGCGGCGAGCTGCGCCCCCATCTCGAAGCGGAGCGCGTCCACCAGGAAGTAGGCCACGGCGCCCGCCCTGCTATCCACCAGTGGCTTGACGACCTCGTCGAAGATGGCCCGCTGAAGGAGGCGTTCCTCTGGCAAGAAGCCCTCGGCCCGACACAAGGCGTTGAAGTCGCTCGCCCAAGCATCGGACCACTCGCGCACCGGGCGCCTCATCGCATCCAGGCGCGCCCGCAGCACCTCGGCTTTCGGCAACGCCGAATCGAGCAGCGTCAGACGTCGCGCCTCCAACCGCCGATGCGCCGCATCCACGGCCGCGCCTCGCTGCTCGTAGCGCTGCACGGCGGCTCCGAGTCCGCCAGACTTCACCCCGAGCCGCGGGCCTGCCGCCCTGAGCGCCTGCCCCAGCGCCGCCGCCAGCCCGATCAGCTCCCAGGCCGAGCGGCGCGGTACATCCTCCTCCACCCAGAACGATCCTCCTCCCAGACGCTGCTGCGCCCACTCGGCCGCCTCGTCCCAGGCCTGCCGTCCCAACGCTGCCAACGCAGCCTCGAAGATCAGCTCTTCCTCGAATCGGAAGGTGTCGATGCGGCCCAGGTCGCTCGCGGCGGCGGCTATCACCTCGACCTGGAGCGCCGCCTCGGTAGCATCGGCCGTCCGGATGTAGACCTCGCGTCTCCGGCGCAGGGCCCGCGCCAACCCCGTACAGTTGGCCACCACCTGGGCCGGGAGCGCCTTCGCCGCATGCAGCTCGGCAGCCGTTGGCGGCCGACTCAGGTCATGCACATACTCGACCGCCAGAGCCCAACTCGTCACCTCGAAGGCCACCGCCTCGGCCGCCAGCCGGCCCCCCAGGCCCTGCGCACCGATGTCCCGCCACGCCGTTGGCAGCCCCGTCCAGCGCTCGAACGCGCCCCGCACCGCGCGTCGGTCGGATTCCAAATCCATGCGTTTCGCCAAGGGACCACCCCCTAGCAGCTCGTCGACCACTCGTTCGAGCCCCATTGCCTCGAGCTGCGCGGCCAGGCCGTCATCTCCCTCGCTCAGAGCCGCCAACCAGGCATCCGCCTCCTCCAGAGTCGGCGCGCCCTCGCGACCCTGCGTGTGGAACCGATCGATCAGGCCGGGTTGAACCCGTCCCGCCGCGGCCTCCACCACCAGGGTCTCCAGGCTCTTCGTGTACGTTCGCCCAATCTCGGCCAGCTCGAGTAAAGGAGTCGTGGCGAGCGCCGCTTCATCGAAGCCCGGCACGTGCACCAGCAACTGCGGCTTGGCCAGCCCTCCAGTGAGCTCGATCACGTCCAGCATCAACTCGAGGTGGCTTCCTCGGAACGCGCGCACCTCGAATCCCGCCCGAGCCCCAGCCCTCCAGCGGTCCACGAAACCGGTGAAGGCCTTCTCCGGGTCCAGCCAGATGACGAGACCATGCTGCCGGACCACCCGGCTGACTTCGGCCTCCAGCACCGCCGAAACCGGCCCTACCTCGTCGGCCGCCACCTGCATCCGGTCCTCCTTGGCCACCCCGACTGCTCGCGGCAGCCTATCCTCATCACATTATTCGACCAATCCCACCAGACCGCGAAAAGCGTCCGTGCCCTCGGTTTCGTTCGATGAGAGGGCGGCGGGTCGATCCCCTCTTTCGCGAGCCGGCGCCAAGCGGCCGCCAGTCAGCTTTCGCTTGCATGCTCCAATCGGGTCTCACCCGCCCGCCGTCGGCCGGCTTCTCTGAGGCCGTCCACCAGACGTGCGACCTCCAGTCGCGCTACCTCGTCGTCGGGTTCCGGGACCGGACAGATGAGACGGTGCTCCTTGCTCGCTTCCTGTTCGGCCGCCCCCGTCCACCTGGTTCGTGGGCCAGGGAAAACTACGAAGGCGTTCGGTTCCTGGCACGACAGGAGCCGGTCGTCCCCCGACTTCCACCGCAGTTCGGCTTGATATCTGCCTACTTTCTCGATTTTCTTCGTGCCGTCGCTGAACTCCGGATTGGCCAGCGATGCGTCACCGATGGCGAAGGCGCAGCAGTCCCCACTCGACCAGATCAGTAGGTAGTCTGGAGAACGCTCCTTGCCACTGAGCAGTGTGTCCCGCTCCTCGATCTGTTCGGCCGCCCACGTCCACCGCGAAATCGTCCTCTCATGCAAGCCAGGAGCATCTCCGAGGTTCACCTGGATCGACGTCGGCTGGAACTCGAACCTCAGCCGTTCACCTTCGCGAGACAACGTCCAGACTGCGTGAGTGATGCTGCCGGCAAAGCCGTGCGTTGGCGGGCCTGTCACGTGAGGCGCGTCGCCCGTCCAGCCCAGCTCTCGCAGCGCCCGAACCATGCGCACGGCGCCCCAGACTTCGAAGATGTCTGGGGCCTTGAGCATGGGAAGGGCGGAGTAGCTGCTCTGATCCATGATCGGGCGCTCGCTCAGCTTGCTTTGGAAGGCCTGCAGCAAACGGCGCAGCCTGAAATCGCGCTGGACGGCCGGCGTCACAGCGACCTCGGATTGCAGGTGTCGTACATGAGCGAACAAGGACCAGACCCGTGTTTGCACGGTTCGCAGCTCACTCAACCTCTGCGAGCAGTCATCGCGCTCCCTTCGCACCTCCGCGGCTCGTTTCGGCCCGCACGAGCTCAGGCGAGCTTCCACCTCGCGCAGCGTTGCCATCAGAGCCGACTCGTGCTGCAGCAGATCCGCAACCCGCTTGCGACACCAGGCCGACATCAGTCGATGCTCGGGCAAGTCATCCAACACATCCGTTGTGTGGCTGCGGGAAAGAACCCCGAGTTCTCGGTAGGGCAGAAGCACGAGCCCTTGGGCGCAGCCGAGTTCCTGGTCCACGTCTTGGATCAGAAGGTCTCTCTGGCCGCCCGCGCTCCGAATGGCTTCAGCGTGTGCCCTCGAACGCAGGTTGGCCGCATCCCAAACGACTGCGCATCCCAACTCGGCCTCGATCTCGGCCAAGATGCGCACCAACTGTGCACGATCGAACAGACTGGCGGGCCAGAGGTAGCATTCCAGCCGAGCCTCGGGCGCGCCCCGTAGGCGCGCCGCGAAAGTACCGAACCTGCGTTGCTCAGCGATCTCCCCACCCAGCGGCTTCCAGGAGAACCAAGTGAGACCTTCCGCCGGAAGACCCGCACTCGTTATCACCTCCGGCGCGAGCTGCTTGCGTTCTCCGTCTCCGCCGCGCTCGAGCGCGATGCGGTTGGAAGTCGCCGCGAAGTACAGCTCGGGACATCGATCGTCGAGCTGCACCACGAACGGCTCGTCGTAGGGAAGCACGTCGAAGCGTTCGGCGGTGGCCGAGCGGACGGCGATCATGGAGATCTGCGGAACAGACATGGGACCGCCTGCTACTGCCACGGCGAGACGAAGCCCATCGTCATCTGCTTCGAAGCGAGTTCGATACGGCGGCGACAGCGGGGCAGGTCGTTGAGGCCCAGCTTCTTGAGCGCGGCGATGACCGGTCCCACCTGGTCGGCGGCTCCCGATAGTTTCGTCAGGATTCGGCTGGCCAGCAGGCGGTCGAGGACCTCGCTGGCCGAGATCAGCTCGGCCGCGTCGGACCCGAGGCTCTCGTACAGGCTGATGAAGCCCGCGACGTCCTCCAGCACTCGGCGCGAGGGCAACAAGTCTTCGCGAAGGTGGTCCTTGCGCACGGTCTCGGTCATGGTCCGAGTGACGGAGGCGACTTGCTCCCAGGCCTCGGAGCTCGGCTTGCTGTCCGGGAGCGACGGTAGGCCGCTCAGGGTGACGGGCTCCTTGGGATCGACACCGAGCGGTCGCACCCTCACCGAACTCAAGTCCAGCTCGGGTGCATCGAGCTCGATGAGAAAGCAGCGGTCGAGCACCTTGGGCGACGGCGGGCGAGAGGTGTCATCGATGTTGAGGGTTCCGCAGGCATACAGTTCGGTTGGCCACTCCGCGGGACGTGAGGAGACGGGCAGGTCCTTAAAGAACTTGGCCAGATAGTACTCGGGCCGCGTCAGGTTCACCTCGTCGAACAGCACGAGGTGCCGGTCTCCCCGCAACTCCTTGAGCTTCGGGACCAGGCCCTTCGATCCATAGATCGTCTTGTCGTTCGTCCAGTGAGCCTGGACCGCTATCTCGTGGAAGGTACGCTCACCTACGGTGCCAAGCAGCTGGCTGGCCGTGCGGACCAGGGTCGTCTTCCCGCATCCAGGGGGGCCGGCCAACAGCACGAAGGGCCTGACCGCCAAGCCCAGCAGCAGCATCGTCAGGTTGCCGCGTTCGACAGGCTCTCCAACGCTGCTTGCGTGGTCCATGGCCTCGAAGAGTTGCCCGATGAACGGCTTGTTCGGCGCTCGACCTCGGCGGGCTGGCGTGATCGGGGTGGCCGGCTGCGGGGCCTCGGGCGGCTCAGCTGCGGCTTCGACCTCCTCACTACTCGGCTGCGCGTCCAAGTCGGCTTCGGCCCACGGCCTTCCGTCGACGAGGGGCGGACCCGCGTCGGCTTCGGGGAGGATTAGCGGCGGCTCCTTGCGCTGCTCCGATCCATATCTCGGGCCCGCATCGATGCTCGTGGAGTCCGACGTCACGATGTTGCCTCCGGTGGGCTCACCTTCCAATCGCCGGAAGACACGGGGACCCTCGTGCTGAAACGCCTTGATGGGCAGCGTGCCGGCCTGTGCTGTGACCACGACGGTCTTCGACATGCCGAGATCGATGATGATGTCGCTGGCCTCATCGAACCCAACGCAACCCTCAGGGACAGTTCTCTCCGCCATCGGGTGAGCCACTGGCTGGCTCGCAACTCGAACCCCTTTCATGTCCAGGAACAGGGCATCGGTGTTCTGCACCTGCATGGACTTGACTCTGGCGATTCGCTCGTCAGGGTCCCAGAGCACCTCCATCGACCCGGGAGCGCGCCTGACCGTCAAGTCCCTCCGGGGGTACTCGGTTCGGTCTACGCGTCCGCCATCCTTGCTTGGCAGCAGGCCTGCGGTGAGCTCGTCATCCTTTCGGAAGGGAGGTGTCGGGATGAGGCGAAGTCCCCCGACATCCGCGAACTCCTCGTTGCGCTCGACGACCGTCACGCTGTTCGCCTTCGCCCCGCGTACTCGCCACTCGAAGACGACGTCGGCCGGCATGGTGGACAGGAAGTCGCTTTCGGGAGCCTTGACGTCGACCCGCCCGGGGCCGTGAAGGCGCCGGGGCTGATGTTGCTGATGCAGTACGTGAGCAAGTCCGCCGAGGGCAGCTGCGATTGCGTACGCGCTCCCAACTCTGAAGATGTCACATGAGACTACTTCCTTGCCGTAGATCGCCGAGTGCATCGCCTCCTCGAACCCGACGAGCTGGCTGGTGCCGCCGGCGAGGATGATGCCGTCGATGATCCGATGAATCTGTTCGCCTGACGTCACGCCATGGCGCTCGAGGTGGGGGGTGATCTGCTCCTTGGCGTACTCCGACTTCGTGAGCTGCCCGTACAGACGATTAGCCAGGTTGCGATAAAGCGGTGCCAGCTCGTGCCAGAGCCGCTTCGATGCCTTGCGCAAGTGGTCGGGCGTAAGCTCCAGCCCGGCGGGGCAAGGCGGCGACGTGAGCGCCACGGGCTCCTTCGACTCGGAAACCGCACGCTTGGCGGCCTCCATCAGATCCAGCATGCCCTGGCGACTTGCACCATCGTCAGTCGACGATGTCAGCTTGAGATCGCGAACCAACTGCTCGTCGACCCACCGGCCACCCAATTCGCTACTATCGCCGCGGACGGGGCGCAGGCGCTCGGGGCGCTGGCGAGCCGTAGTCGCGTCGACCGTAGTGGCATCCTTGCGAGTCAGGACGAAGGTCATGTTGCAGGTGGCGGCACCTACGTCGATCACCAGGTAGATTCCCGTGCGCCGCTTCTCCAGCGCCAGTTCGCGTGTTACCAGCCGGAAGTACTCGAGGACCATTTCGGGCTCGAACAGCGTCGACGCTTCCGGGGCCGCAGCTTGGATGGCCTCGAGGTACCTCTTGCGACGCCCCTCGTCACCAATCGACGGCATCAGCACCCAAACCGGCCGCCGGTCCTCGCTCCCAGCTCGAACTCGGCCGAGGATGCTGGACAGGTATCGGCCAAAGACCTCCTGGCTTCCGTAGACCCGGAGCAGAGTCTGGCCTCGCGCTGTGCTCCCGAGGTAAAGGTACCTGTCCTGCTTTTCACCGAAGAGGATCCAGCGCTTGAGGTCGTCGACTCGGACCACGCTGCCAGCAGGACGTCCGGTCGGCTCGTCCAGATGAAAAGACCATTGATCCGGCTTGTTCTCCAGCCCTTCGGCCGCCACCCAGCAGCGGGTGGGACGGAAGGGTTCGCCGGTGTCGTTGTCGGTGTAGAGGAACTTCATCGCATCCCCAGGGCGAAATCTTGAGCCCGACGATTATTCGGCGAGAGCAAGCTGCGCAAGCATCTTTGACGCCGAGCTGTATCGGCGCATGGGCTGGCCAGCGGTTCAGCTCACGGGGGCTCGGCTACTTGAAGGGCGGTCCGTAGCTGAGGAGGTGGCGGTCCGGGCTGACTTCGAGCTTCGAGCGCCTGGCAACTGCAACGTGTTCGTCAAACAGTGCCCTCTTGAGGTGCATCAAGTCATTCCTGTAGTCCTGACGCAGAATCGCGTGCTGTCCGGAAGCGAAAGCCTCTCGTATGGCGGGGAGGTTGTCCGGCATGCTCCTGGGCTTTCGATACTTGCTCCACACCCGTTCAGCCCACTCCGCCCAGGCATCGTAGAAGTAGTTGCGATAGAGCAAGTCGAGGAACTCGACCAGAACGCCGTCGTGGCCGAGCCCCCCCAGGTACATCCGCGGCTCGCCCGCAGGAATGGTGTGGACGTGAGGCAACGGCTCTTTGTAGAGCGGACCAAGACACGTGGGGTCGAAGTCCAGCCGGAAGTACTGCGCGCTCACGCCGGCGTGCCCACGATAGAACTCTTCCAGCGGACCGTCCAACGTGACGAGCGCCTGGGCGTTGATGTACGTGACCTGAGCCCCTTTGCGAGCCACTACGCAGAAGAACGCGAGGTTGTCTTCGACCTGGCAGGCTTCAGGTTGGCGGTTCAGGTGTTGGTCGACGATGCGCTTGAACCAGGCATGCAGGGTCTCGCTAGGGCCTATTCGGCCATCAGATACTTGCCACGTAGGAGGAAATCGCCCTCCACTCCCAAGAAGCAGCAACAGGTTCTTTGATCCATCTGTGAACATGTCAGCTCTTGCGCGGCACTGAGGGGGCGCGAAGCGCCGCTTGTATCCTCTCCACGGGAACCTCGTTGCCCGAATCAGCGCTCATCAACCAGTTCGCGAGCAAGGTCTCGTGCAGCGCATACAGCTTCCAGGAACAGACATCAGCTCTGAGGTTGAGGGGTTTGCGTGTGTTGAGCCAGAGCTGGTGCCGTAGACCTACCGGCTCGCCGGTGATCGCGTCGTAATCGTGTGCCAACTCCTCCTCCTCCCCCAGGAGCTGGGCCGTCTCGCACATCAAGGGGACCACCTTGGGCCCTCCCGCCTTCTCGATGGCCTCGTGAATCGCACGGCAACGGCTGGTGTGGCCAGAGAAGACCTTCCATTGCAGCTCGGGGAACAGACGGTGCATCTCTTTGACGAGTCGCTCCTGGACCAGCTGGCTGGCTGCATACCAGGGAGGCATGCGCCCGGACTGTGACAGGAACTCGAGAACTTCGAGCAGGCTGTCTTGGTGCATGCCCAGCCGGACCGCGGCCCAGCGGACGGGCAAGACCTCCTCCTTCTGGAAGAAGTTCTCCAGGCTGTGTCGGTCGTAAGTCTCTCCGGCCAAAGCTTCGGGCGGCTGGCTGAAGCCCTGTCGGAACAAGAAGGCCCTCCACTGCCCGTGGACCCAACCGACGGCCACTTCAGGCCCGTACATGTCGGCAATCAGTTGGTAGTCGCAGTACCGAGCGCTAAGGCGCTTCAGCTTCTCCTGGACTTCCTCAGCAGTCATCATGGGTAGGTCTCCTCGTAATCATCTGGGTACGGGCACGGGGTCAGTCGACGTCCTCGAGGGTGTCGGCGGGTTCGTCCTCCTCGGTGGTGTCCTCGTCGTCGAGGGCGAGGGCGAGCTCGTCGGGGGCGAGGCGGCTGAGGAGGGTCTGGCGGTGGGAGAGGGCGCCGGGGTTCGAGGCCCCGTAGGCGAGGCGGGCCGTGGCCGCGTCGGGGGCCTCGAGGTGGAAGTCGGCCTTCTGCTTCTCGATGAGGGTCAGCTCGAGGGACCAGCAGAGGTCGGGGTGGGCGGTCCAGAGGCCCGGGTCGAGCAGGCTCAGGCCGGGCTGAGGACGCTTGTCCTTGCGGCGTCGGCGCAGGGCCTCGGTCTCGATGGCCGACAGGGCTGCCTGGGGCTGCTCTGAGATGAAGGAGGCCCGCAGGACGTCGGAGTCGGCTTCGGTCAGCCGGAAGTCGGGGGCGATCTCGTGCTGCAAGCGCAGCTCCCAGGCGAAGGCGCGCGCGGGGTGATGACGCCAGAAGCAGCCGTGGGCGACCGCCAGCGAGGGGTCGGTCTTGCACTTGCCCTCCACCCGGGCCGGGAAGTAGCGGCGGGCCAGCCGCGACCAGTCGTAGTCCTTCTTGCCCTTGGCGTTGGCCAGCTCCTTCCACCACTTCCTGGGATCGGTCCATTGGGGCACGAGCAGCGGCCACAGGGCGGCGCTGTTGACCATCACCCCATCGTCCAGCACCGGCGCGTAGCGCGCGTCGGCCTGCCTGGGCTGACAGTCCGGGCCGGTTGGCGGCGGCCCCTGCTCGGCGCACTCGCGCACCGCCTTGACGAACGTCTCCAGCTCGTCCTTCCACGCCAGCAGCTTGGCCAGGCGCTTCTTGGCCTGCGCGGCGGCCTTCTTGTCCGACCCGTCGCGCGTCACCCGGCAGTCGGCCACCTCGCCTTCGAGCCGGGTCAGCACCGGCCGCAGGTGCTCGGCCTCTAGCACCCGCAGGGTGTCCGTGTTCCAGCGATGCAGGGTCACCCAGGCGACGAAGGTCTTCTTCTCGCTCGACAGCGGCCAGTGGACGGGCCGGTTGTCGTACATCCCCTTGTGCACGGCGAAGAACTGCGTCCGCAGGTACTCGCGCAGCTCGCGCCTGGGATCGATGGCGCCCATGTGCCGAGCCCAGGCCTGCCGGATGGGCCTCGCCGCCTCGTGCCCCAGCGAGTCCCCCAGCTCGGTGTCGTCCAGCGTCCCATCCAGGAACAGCAGGCCGGCCGGCAGGGCCGCGCTCAGGTCGTCGCGGGCCGGGTCCAGCACCCCCTGCCCCTCGGCCCCGAAGCGTCCCAGCGCCACCCCCACCGCGAAGCTCAGGTGGTCGGTCGCTGGCTCCGGGTCGTACTCGGGCTGGTAGGGAGGCAGCGGCTCACCCTCGGCCCGGTCCACCGCCCGTTGCGCCCAGTCCTGCGCCGCCCGCCAGGGCGAGGGACCGGCCCGCTTGAACTCCACCGAGGGCTCGCGGTGCGCCTCGTGCTCAGTGAAGGCGGCTTCGAGCACCCCAAAAACATCAAGCGCGGAATCAAACTGAAAGATCGGGAGCCGCCTAACATCGCCAACGTTGAAGTGCAATGTGGGATTCAACGCTGAAAGGACACGATGAGCATTCCGCGAGTTCATGAGCATCAAGAGGTTGACTGCAGAGTGGTTTGCGTCCGGATAAACAGACGTTCCCATTGTTCCGGTGACGCTCTTCCAACGGTGAAGGCGCCCGCTGAAATCAGCTCCGAGCGCATTCGCAGCCACCGCAGGCAGGAAATATTGGCTCTCGCCGGCGACACGCTTGGACACACTGCCGGTGCGTAACAAGTGCCACTGCTTGAGCACCGTTCCATTCCGGTCCCAGTTCAACACGTTGGATAAGGGTTCAAACCATCGGGCACCGTTGGAACCGTCGAGGTAGGGGACGTAACGAACCGTCTGAAGCGAAGGTCTGCTCGGTGCCTCTGTGGCGCGCTCCCTCAGCACGTCAGAATACGGGACCTCCCAGGGTCTTCTGAGAAACCGTTCCTGCGGGCTCGTTTGGGCTCCAGCGGTGATGTAGGCGACGGACTCCAATGGTGGGAAGGCGCCGAAGCGGGAGATAAATTGCTCAGTCCACCAGTAGACCAGCGGCCAGCCGGGGATGACTTGCAGCTTCCCAAGCTGGAAGTCGAAGCAGCCCACTCCGGCCAGGATGGCGGCGCGCTTGCGGAGCGTCCGTTCTGAATCGCGGGAGCGATCGTCGACGGGCGTCGGCTGCTGGGCCGCGCTGTCCAGCGACGAGGGCCCGCAACGCCGGAAGACGCTGACGACGACGGCGACCACTTCGTCGAGCATCTCCTCGAAGGCACCACGGTCGAAGTCCCCCAGCGCGCGCAGGTCGAAGGTCTGCAGCAGGTGTCTTCGCAGGTCCTCGTACTGGCTCAGGAACATCCAGTTGCGCATGGTCAGCAGGGCCGAGGTGCCCCACTTGCGGACCAGTTGCAGGCCGCGCAGCAGGAAGGCGGCGTACAGGTCCGCCTTGCCGGCCGGATAGGTGCGCTGGACATAGGCGGTGTCCTGCATCTTGGCGGTGCCCTGGTAGGGCGGATTGCCCACCACCAGGTCGTACTGGCCCTCGCGAAGCAGGCGCAGGAAGCGCACCCCGGCGGCGAGCTGCTCGCCGCGCAGGCGCAGGCCCAGGTCGTCGCCGCTGGTGTGGCGGGCCAAAAAGTCGGTCAAGCTGGCCAGCACGCTCTTCGAGGCCTCCTGAGCCGACAGGGTCAGCCGCTGCTGCTCGGCGGGGAAGCCGTCGAACAGGCTGCCCTGGTCGGGCTTGACCCGGCCCAGATCGGTCTCGTGCTCTCGGATGGCCTCCAGCACCGCCTGGTCGACCTTGAGCAGGCTGCCCAGATGGTCGGCGCCCGCCAGCGCACCCACGATCCGGTCGGTCAGCGCCGCGGGGATGCCGGTCTCGTCCTGCACCCGCTTGCGCAGATCCAGCAGCGCGGGGTCGTCCTTGGGCAACCCCGCCAGCCGCAGGTTCGAGGCGACCAGGTTCAAGCCTCGCGGCCGGGCCTGGGGACACAGCCGCTGAGCCTTCAGCCAAAGGGCCGCGGCAGCGATCTGAACCGCCCGCCGGTCCAGATCCAGCCCATGCAGGTTGTGCTCCAGGATGCGTTCGACGATGGCGCGGTCGCTCCAGCGTTCCTGGCCGGCCTCGCCCCGATGGGCGGCCTCTTCCCGATAGAGGGCGACCAGCAGGTCGAAGGCGGCCACCAGGAAGTGACCCGAGCCCACCGCCGGATCCAGGATCTTCAGGTCGCGCACGCTGGCCGGGGCATGAGCCACCGCATCTTCGGGCAGCGGCTGCGGCACGTAGTAGGCCCAGCGCCGCTCCTCGTCGTCGTGAAGCGGCATCAGCTCGGTCGGGGTGACCTCGCAGCGCTCGCGCCGCGCTCGCCATTCGGTCCTGCGCGCCTCCAGCCGCTGCAGGGTGCCGTTCGCCTCGGCCCACGGTGTCCAGCCGTGCCTCCGACACATGGCCAGCCACAGGGGCCCCAGCGAGTTCTGCAGCAGCCAGTCCACCATGTAGCGCTCGGTGAACATCTGGGTCTTGCTGGCGATCTCGTGCGGCGCCACCTTTCCCCCCGACTTCACGTGGGTTTTTATGGCCTCGCGCTCGGGGTCGTTCCAGTACTGGTAAACCCAGCCCAGGGTCATGTCGTCGGTCCAGCAGCTCGCCAGCTCGGGCGCGTCCAGCGCCTCGACCACGTGACGCAGGGTGCCGGTGGGCAGGGGGATCAGCTCGGCCACCCCGGCCGGCCCGTACAGGCCCGGCAGCTCGGTCGCCAGGTCCTCGAACACCAGCTCGAGCAGCAGGCGATAGCCCTCGCTCGGGTCCTGCGTCGGGTCCGTCAGCCCCTGGGCCACTTCGGTGAAGTCGCGATAGCCGCGGCTGTTCCAGCCCCCGGTCACCACCGGCACCGGCCGCAGCCCCATCCCCTCCATCAGCTTCAGCAACACCAGGCGGTTGAGCAGCGTGTAAGCCGCCTGCTTGACCGCCTCGCGCAGCAGCTCGCCGTCGCTCCGCTGAGGCTGGGCCCGCTGCACTTCGCGCCGCCACTCCTCGAGCCGGCGCCGTCGGGCCGCCGTGGCGGCCGGTAGCCGGGCCTCGTTCAGGTCGGCGATGGCCAGCTGGTACTCGCCGATGGCCCCGCCCTCCAGATCCGAGAGCAGCCGCTCGCGCAGCGCTTGGATGGTCCTGGCCAGCGCCTGCTTGGCGTCCGACGTCATGCTCATCACTTCCCTCCGAGAGCGTCGGCGACGCGGCGTTCGAGATCCGCCACTTCGGGGCACAGGCGCTTGACCCGCTTGTAGTTGGCGGCGGCCTCACGCCCCAGGGGCTCCCGGCCTCCACCGGCTGCCGCCGAGAGTCCGCGCTTTTGGGCATAGGGCCTGAAGTACGTTTCCTTGGGGTCCCGATGGCCACGCACCTTGGCCCAGGCCCAATCCTTAGGCAGGTCCTTCATAGCAGCCAAGAGCCACACTTCGACTTCTTGCCAAGCGTGCTCTGCGAGAAGGACCTTCCCAGCAGTTCCGAGGACGGCCTGCGCCTGTGCTTCGATGCTATGGAGCCTGGCTTTTCGGGTGGGCTCGCCGTCCCGATCCACCAGAATGAGAAAGAGCCGGGTCATGGGCCGCCAAGCGTCCAAGATGGAGCTGACAGTCGCCCAATCCAGCGCCTGATCCACCCCCTGGAGAAAGGGCTCCTGGCAGACCCGAACGCGCGCCTTGTAGCCCAGCTCGGTCATCATCCTGGTGATGAGCGGCTTGAGCATCGCCTCATCTCCTCGGCTACTCTCTGGGATGATGGTCACTCCGAGGGCCACGGCGATCCCTCCTCTTCATCGGGTTCCGACAGAGCCGCCGCGTCTTCGAGCCATCCCGAGGCCAGGAGGCGGCCCAGGTCGCGCGTCTGCAGGAGCCGCGCAATCTCAGGGAGGTCCGCGATGCGGCGGATGCGCGAGTGCGAGTCGTCTTCGGTCCGATAGACGAGCAATGCGTCACTGAGCACCTCGGATGAGACGTAGGTGAGCAGGGCCGGGTTGTGTGTGGTCGCGACCACCTGGAGATTGTGCTCCTCGCTGGCGCTCTGGATGAGGTCGAGCAGCAAGTGTAGCCGTGTCGGGTGAATCCCGGTGTCCAACTCCTCGATGTAGATGAGCTCGTCCTTAGCCGTCAGCAGCGCCGACAGCAGGGCCAGAAAGCGCAGGGTTCCGTCACTGGCGCTGTAGGCCGACACGGTCTCGCCGGACGACTCGACGAGGTGCAGCAGAACCCGGCCCGAGAAGTCGTGCTCGAAGGTCAGGTCGATGGCGTCCATCGGCGTCAACACGCGAATCCAGCTGAGGACGATCTCCTTTCGGGCAGGTTCCCGGCATAGATTCATGAGCACGCTGGACAGATGCTCGCCTCGATCGCCGAGGACGGTCGTTCCGGGCGGTGATGGTTCCCGCGCTGCGCGTGGCTCGATGTCGAAGAAGCGCATATGAGCGAGATGGTGACCCACCGTCCACGATACAGCCGTGGAATGCGGGAAGCGTCGCGAGCGACGGGTCATCAATTGCGTCAGGGCTGGTTTGCTCGACGCCAAGCGTGTTCGCCGCCTGTCCCACTCGCCGTGCCCTTCGAGGCGATGTTGAACGGCGACTTCGTGGCGTCCCCGCGTCTTGACGCTGTTGTTGTCGGGATGCGTCGACCAGATGGCTTTGGGCTCACCGGCTTTGCCGATCAAGCGGCCAGGCGGAAGGCTGTCGCCCTCGGGAAGGTCGAGTTGGGCTTCGATAACCGCTTCACGGACGACCCGAGGACCGAAGTCGTCGTCGCTGACGTCGACCTGCAATCGATAAACGAGCGTACGGTCCACCGCAACCAGGACATCGCAAGCTACCATGAACTCGTGTTCACCATGGGTCACGACCTCATGGGCGCCCCCCCGGATGCCGGGCCACATGGGGATACCCCCGGGCCCAAACTTGCCTCCCAGGATCTCGGGCATGCTGAAGCCCAGGCCAACCCCGTGCAGCAAGCGCAGCGCATCACCCAGATTGCTCTTGCCCGAAGCGTTGGCGCCCAGGACCAGGGTCAGGGGCCCAAACTCCGCGACGGCGCCGCTCGGCGCCCCGAAGCTCTTGAAGTTCCACAGTTGTAGGCCACTCAGCACGACGTCCCCCGGCCGACCTGAATCCGAAGACACTCACCCCAGCAGGCGCACCCGAACGTTGCTGCCGGCCTTCAGCTGAGCCAGCAGCTTGTTCCTGATCTCGTCGACCAGCTGGTCGACCTCTTCCGGGCTGTTCACTTCGCGGTCCCGCAGCTTCAGGTTCACCTTGCGGACGACCACCTTGACGAAGTCGTCCAGCTTGTCGTGAGCCTCGTCGACCGCCCGGCGCAGCGTCTCGGGGAAGGTGTCGCGCAAGACGGCCAGCGAGGGAGCGATCGCGTCCGCCGAGGTGTCCGACACGGCCAGAACCAGGGGCCGCGTCACCTGATGGGCCTGGTCATTGGTCAGGGTGACGAAGCCCTCGCGCTGCTTCACCCGTTGCCGGGCGGACTCGGCCGCTTCCTCTTGCCAGCCCAGGATGCGTCGGCGTTCGGCGGCATAGGCCGCGGTCAGCGCGTCCAGATCGGGCGTCAAGCTGTCGGCGTCACGCCACGGCCGCTCGGCCGCCAAGTGGGAGTCGATGCGGTCGGCCGCGGCTTGCAATTCGGCGGGCAGCGCGCCCACCGCGCGAAGCTGCGTCAGCTGGTGGTCGCGCACCAGCCCGGCCCGGCGCAGCACGGCTATCGCCTCGTCGGTCAGGTCACCTTCGATGCGACCCAACAGGTCCAGCCCGTCGGTCAGCCTCTGCAGGTGCTTGGCGACGTGCTCGACGGTGGGGCGGGTCTGCCGGCTCTTGCCGACCGCCTCCTCCAGGACGCGGTACAGCTCGGCGAGCCTCGGCTCGGTTGGGCCGCCGGGCAGGCGCAGCATCTTGTCCTGGACCGCGCGCACCCGGCGGGCCGCTTCGGGGAAGTGTTGGGCGACCGCGTCGGCGATGGCGCCGTCCTCGCGCTCGAAGCGGCCACCGAAGGTCTTGCCGAACAGGTGGGCGATCTGCGCCCGCACCTGGAACGGCACGTCCTGCTCGCCGGCCGGGTTGAAGCTGGCCCGCCGAAAGGTGCGGTCCTTGTCGAACAGCTCTTGCACGCCAGCGTCGCGGACGTTGGTGATGACCACCCCGCCGTCCAGCTCGATCTTGACCTTGCCTCCGCGTAGCAACCCCGCCACGCAGGCCTTTACCAGGTCGGGCGAGAAGCCGTAGGGCGGCCCCCCGAACCAGGCCAGCAGGCTGGTCCCGGTGACGCCCTTCTGGCCCTCGATGTAGCGCAGGACGCGGCTGGGGATCGGGCCGGCGCACGACGCGACCCAGCCGCCCGAGTCGCTCTCGCGCTCGAGGATGCCCAGCTCGGCCGGCAGGAACTTCACCGACGGGCCGGTCAGCCCCTTGTCGGTCAGCAGCTGCGCGATCTCGGCCGGGGTGACGGTGGTCATCACGAACTGCGGGTACAGCTCGGGCAGGATGCGGGTGGCGACCCCGGTCAGAGAGGGGCCGAAGGCGCCGCCGAAGTCGCGCGGCGACAGCGGGTGACCTCGGAAGTACAAGCGCCCGTAGAAGAAGCACTGGGCGACCGCCTTGTGCATCTGGGCGCCGAGATCCTCGGCCCGGCCCTTCTCCTCGATGAGCAGCTTCTGGCGGGCGACCGACATCGAGGCCCGCTTGGCCTCGTAGCGCTGCACCATCTGGCGCGAGCGGCCCAGCTCTTCGAGCAGCTCTTCGAGGGAGTCGGCTTCGCCCGAGACCCAGACCAGGCGTTCATTCAGCTCGGTCTCGGCGCTGCGTTTGACCCAGACGTCCTGCTCGCGCGGTCCATTGGGGAGGTAGCGGAAGTCCACCCGGACCGGGGCCTGCTCCTTGGGGCCTGGCAGCGTCTCGTCGCGATAGCGCATGCCGCCGTCCGAGAACACGCCCGCCCAGGGGAAGCCCCGCTGCTGCAAGCGGCCGCGCTCGACGCTGCCGAGCAGCTCGCCCAGCGCGAGGGCGACCATCTCGCTGCGCTGTTCGCTGCTGACCATCAGCTCGCGCCGCTCGCGCTCCCACTCCTCGCCGGCCGAGGACTGCACCTTGTAGCCGTGCTTTTCCGAGTAGCCCAGCAGGGTCTTGCGCCGCAGCGTCTCGAGCGCCTCCTCGACCCGGGCCTCGAGCCCGTCGGCGTCGAGCCGGTCGTACAGGCATTCGGCCACGAGGCGGGCGGTGGTGGGCACGGTGTCCTGGATGAGCTCGAGCAGGGCCACGACCTTGGCGACCCGCTGGTAGAGTGGGTCCTCGCCGACCACCTGCGCCGCGATGCGGCCCAGGCTGTCCTGCACGTCCTTGTCCAGGGCGGTGCGTTGCACCTCGTAGACGTCCTCCAGGGTGACCAGGGCGCCCACGGGTCGCTCGGCGAAGCCACGCTCTCGGAACAGCTCGCCCAACAGCTGCAAGAGGCCGCGGATGGCCTGGTCGTCGCCCTGTGCTCGGGCCGAGCGCGTGCGCAGCGCGGTCGTGATCTGAAGGAAGAGGTCCACCTGTGAGGGGAGCAGAGGGTAGGTCTCGACCAGCTCCTCGATGGTGGCGTTCTGGCAGCCGTAGGCGAACAGGGTCAGGTTCGAGCGATGGCGTTCGATGAGCTCGCGGAGGGCGGGCTCTCTGTCGCGGTGCTTTTCCAGAAGGCGTCGGTGGACCACGTCGCGGATGTTGGACGAGTCCAGGTGGACCCGCAGGCGCGGAGGGAAGCGGTCCTGGGCCCAGCTCAAGAAGCGGTCGCCCGCCTCTTGCTCGAGCTTCTGCTGACCCAAGGCCAGCAGCCAGACCCGGCCGCGAAGCCCGGTCCCCAACTCCGAGGCGAACGCGCGGAGCCGATCGACCCGCTCCTCCTTGCCCAGGACGTACTGGGAGACCTCGTCGACCACCACGAACAGGGTGGCCTCGGGGGCGCGGTGCTCGAGCATGGAGCGCAGGGCGTCGACCGCCTCGCGAGGGGAGAGGTCCCGGTTGTGGGTGCCGCCGCGGGTAGCGAGCCAGGCGAACGGGTCGGGATAGAGCTTGGGGAACAGCTTGGACAGCACCATCGAGAACTGGTCTTCCGCGAACTCCTCGAGGGCTACCTCGGCCCAGGGCCGGCCCAGCTCGTGTTGGGCGGTCTGGAGGAACTGGGGCCAGTGACCGTCCCGTTCGAGACGCAGCTCGAAGTCGGCCACCAGGGCGCTGGTCGGGCAGTAACCCAGGCGCATCTGCACCTGACGAACGATGGCGGCGTGGATGTGCTCGCCGTCACGGGCGCTGCCGCCTACGTCGAAGACCACCGCCTTGGGTTCGATCTTCTGGCGCAAACGCTTCCAGGCTTCGTGGAGCTGGTGGCTGAGCGGGGAGCGGTCGCGCTCGAGCCAGGCCTCGGCCAATGAGCGGCCGTCCGGGAGCGCGACCCCGTCCAGCGCCAGGCCCAGCAGCTTGGCGAAGCTGGACTTGCCCGAGCCGTAAAAGCCCGAGATCCAGACGGTCGGTAGCTCGGGGCCTCCGGGGCGTTCCAACTCAGCGGCCATCGCTTGGAGTAGGCCCACATAGTGTTCATGGAGGCCGCGAGGCACGCGTCGGTAGGCCGGGGTACCGGGCTTGTGACCGCCGGTGATGATGTATTCGCGGACCTCGCCGTCGAGCTGGGCGGGTGTCTGCTCGTGGAAGTAGACGACCGGAGGGATGTCCCGGCTGACGTCCGAGGCGAAGAGGTCGCGGACCTTCATCGAGCCGATGGGGAGGGGCATGGCGGGGCTCCCAGAATCAATAGATGCGCGGCCGGTAGTCGTGGTCGGCTGGCAGGACGCCCATGAAGCGCAGGCCTGTCTGGCCTTCGCGGGTGCCCGGGTAGAGGAGCACCACCGGGACGTTGCCGGTCTTGCCATCGAGCTGCCGCAGCAAGGCGGACGACCGGAAGAAGGGGTAGACCGCGCCGGCGCGCCCGATGAGTGCGAGCGTGGTGTCTCGTCGATCGGGGTGCCGGGCGAGCTGCGCCTGAATGAGGTCGGCGCAGTCCTTGGCCAAGCCGCCCATGGGTTGGGACCGGTTGGGGGCGCTGGGACCCTCGATGACCGGGTCGAGCTTGCTCTTCAGGTGCTCGAGTCCGCGCCCCGGGTCATAGCGGCTGGTCATGCGCTCCCCCTCGATGACCTTCCGGGCAAAGTCCGGGCCCCTGGCGCGAATGCGGTCGAGCAACAGGCGGCCCAGGTCGATGGTGATGACCGACCAGCCGTGGGCGATGAGCTGCTGAGTCAGCCGCTGGGCCTCTCCCCGGACCTCTAGCTCGTCCGCCGGGCGGTATTGCAGGATGGCGAAGCGGTAGTTCCGCATCGTGCTGATGCTGGGGCCGTTGGGACCGAGCAGGTCGTTGGCCAGCCCGTGGAAGCTTTGACGTACTGGGGTCTCGGCGAGACCCGGCAGGGGCAGCGTCGTCACGGATGGGCTCCCTGCTCGGAACGCGACAGGGTCTCCGTGGCCCACGAGGACAGGTCGGGATGGCGCAGGTTCAGCTCGACCAGCTCGCCCTGTCGACGGAAGGTCAGGGCGCCCTGTTGGGCCTGGACGCGAAGGGCGGCTTCCAGATCCGGCCCCGCCAGGCCGACCGAGGCCAGGTAGGGGTTGTCGACCAGGGTCCCGGCGATGCGGGTCTGGTGCAGCAGGTAAAGCACGTACAGCAGCGCCTCGTCCGGTACGCGCGGCCGCGTGAGCGGGCGCGGATCCCGGGTAGTGGCGACCAGGCCCGTGGCGTAGGCGGCCGACAGGAGCTTACTGGCGAACTGATTGCGGGTGGCGGCGGTCCAGCGGGCGGCACCTTGCTCGCGAACCCAGGCGGCGGCGATGTCGCGGGTGATGGGGCGACCTTCGGTCAGGCGGCTGGGCAGGTAGTCGCCGGTGAACGCGCGGTAGAGCGGATCCGAGAGCTGCAGGTGCCAGTGACAGATGAGGCGCCGGGTGGCCGGCTGCATGAGGTGGGCCGGCCAGCGGGCCAGGACGGCCAGCGCGGCGGGGAACGCGTCGAAGCGGGCGCGCAGGTTCTGCAGCAGGATCTCGACGCGCGGCAGGCTGCGAGGGCCGAAGACGAAGTTCTCGAAGACCTCGGTGGCGCTTGGGGAGCGGCCGTGTTGGCCGACGAAGGTCCAATAGGCGCGGGCGTGCTCGAGTTCGAGGGCTGCCTTCAACAGGCGCGTGTGAAGCGCGGTCTCTTCCGCCGGCACCGCGGCGGTGGGCTGAGCGAGGGTCATCGGGCGATCCGATAGAAGGGCAGCGGATAGTCAGCCGCGAGCGGAACGAGGGCGGCGGCGAGGCGCGCGGCAGCGACGTCCAGAGCCGGCGGGATGGAACCTGTGAGTCGCCGGCCGACCGGCTCGGTGGTGGTGTCGGGGCGGCCCTGCTCGCGGGCCCAGGACATGAAGGCATCCGCGTCCCATGCGGCGTCCCATGAGTCGCCGGTGCCGAGGACGCGGGCCAGGCCGGGGAGAGCAACGTGGGGGGCGCGGCCGGAGGCCTTCAGTAAGCGCAGGCGTTCAGTCAGGCGTTCGTCGACCGCTGGGCCGAGGTGGTAGAGGGAGACCAGCTCGTCGGGGCTGGAGGCGCGGGCGCGAGCAGCGGCGTCGATGCGGCGTGCGGCCTCTCGTGCGGCCTGCAGGGCGGCCCATGGGGCGGTACGCGGGGCCAGGTCCGACAGCAGGGCAAGTCCGCCATAGTCGGACGTCAGCAGGGTGCGCCACCAGCCGAGGCGGGGAGGCGCCTCGCCGGCCCAGGCGACGATGAGCTGGACGGTCAGGATGAAGTCCAGGGCTTGGTCGTCCGGGAGAGTCGAGGCTTGGGAAGTCGTCGAAACCATGAGCCGCCCTTGCGCCGTGGTGGCGAGTTCAGGGGCGACGGTACGCGGGACGGCGACGGGACGCAACGCGGTCCAGCAGGTTGCTCGCCGGGCGATGGCGGGTATGGGGACAGGGTAGGCCACGCAGGGGGGGGGGCGAGGCGGGGCCACGGGGAGTTAAGTGTAGCCGGGTAGGCCAGGCGTGTCCGTTGGGGGTGGAGGAGGGGGCTGGGGAGGGCAGGCGTGTCGGTTGGGGGTGGAGGAGGGGGGCGAGAGACGACACGCGTGTCGTCGTCGGGTGGAGAAGGGGGCCGGGGAGGGACACGCGTGTCGTTGTCGGGTGGAGAAGGGGGCCGAGGAAGGACACGCGTGTCGGTTGGGGGTGGAGAAGGGGGCTGAAAGACGACACGCGTGTCGTTCCTTGGCGGAGAAGGGGGCCGAGGAACGACACGCGTGTCGTTGCAGGGTGGAAAAGGGGGTACGCCTGTTCAGGGTCAGGCGGTCGGCTCGGGGACCGGGGCGGGCTGCTGCTTGGCGGCCGCGGCCTCGCGGGCGACCTGGGCGCGCAGGTCGTCGATGGGCCGGAGCGCCTCGCGGACGGTCGCGACCGCCTCGGGGTCATGCTCGTCCAGGCCGCCGATGAGCTTGCTGGTGTAGTAGAGGATCGCCTCGCGGAGCAGACGCATCGGCTCGGCCACCAGGACGGTCTCCTCGTCCACGGGCTCGCGCTTGCGGGAGATGCCCAGCACCTCGCCGTAGACCGCCTGGGTGGCGCGGACCTCGGTCAGGAAGTCGGCCCCGGCCAGCTCGATGAGCTCGGCTTCGAGCGCCTGCGCGTCGATGGCCTCGAGCCGGAGCTGCCCCTGGTTGTACTGCTTGTCATAGGGCAAGTTCAGAAAGCCCGTGCCGTCGGGCAGCAGGCGCTCGAGCAGCCGGGCCGCGCGCGCCGCCTTGGGATAGCGGTCGTGCGGCAGGCGGGCATAAGCGGTCAGCCGGTCGCGGAGGGCGATCCAGGACGTGTCGACCGCGATGTCGGCCGGACGCTTGGCCGAACGCTGGGCCTCCTTGCTGGGGGGGCGCCGCACGGCGTCCAGCTCGACCTTGTGCTGGCCGATCTGCGCCAGCGCGCGGGCGATGAGCGGACCATGGTCGGGCGGGGCCGCGGCGAGCAGCGACTCGGCGAGGGAGCTGAGACGCGAGGCGTCGGCGGCGGGCAGGCTGGCGTAGGTCTTCTGATCGATGACGACGTACATGGGAGCCTCCTTGGGCGTGTGGTGGGCGTGCATGACGCGTTCGCTGGCCATGACAGCACGTCAGCGACGAAGCCTGCAACACGACCCGGGCCAAGCGAAGAGACCGGGCGGAGGCGAGCGTAGAGATTTCGGTCGGTTGGGGTCGGTTCGGGCAGATTCCTGCGGTGCGTTCGCTGGCCCTGGTTCGTGGCAATGGCGTCGTATGCGGGGATCACGGCGGGCAAGAGCGCCGGGGTGGCCGGCGCGGGGCCGGGCGGCGGCATGGGCGGCGCGGTCCTCGATGGCCCGCGGGGCAAGGTGCCGGTGTCGGCGACGTGGTCCGGAGCGTCGGCGTGGCGTCCCTGGGCGGACGGGGTAGGATGGGCGCGCGGGGAGGTGGGCGATGGAGGTGTTCGGGCGGGTGGCGGGGGCCGGGGTGGCGGTTCGGGAGGCGAGGGACCAGTACCTGGGCGACAACGGGTTCGACGTGGCCGGGTATACGGCGCCGACCTTCGAGCTCGAGGTGTTCGGCAGGCCGGTGAGGTTTCGCAACACGCGGGGGCGGCAGCGGGTGGTGCCGCTGCACGACCTGCACCACGTAGCGACCGGGTATGGGACGGACTACGTGGGCGAGGCCGAGATCGGGGCGTGGGAGCTGAGGGGAGGGTGCCCGACGCTCATCCTGTGGGCGCTCAACGGGGCGGCGGTGCTCATCGGGCTGTTCCTGGCGCCGCGGCGGGTCGTGAGGGCGTGGCGGCGGGCCAAGGGGCAGCGGACGCTGTATCGATCGGGGCTGGGCTACGACGAGGCGCTGGCCATGACGGTGGGCGCGCTGAGGGCGCACCTGGGGCTGGCGGCCGAGGGGCTGGTCCGTGGGCCGGTGCGGCTGCACGGCAAGGCGCCGGGGCCGCCGGAGGGCCGGGCGGCGGCGTAGTCTGGCCGGATCGGGTCAGCCCCGGGAGGGCCTTCAGCCGGGTCGGGGCTCGGTGTTCGGCGCGAGCGCCTCTTCGAGCGCAGCATCGCCACCCGCTGCATCCCAATCGCGGACCGCTGCGACCTGCTGTGTGAGGGGGGCCGGCGAGGCCGGCGCGGGGCGCAGCGACGTTGGTCGCGCCGGGGGTGTCGTTCCGCCGCCGCAGGCGGCTGTGGACCGCGCAGGCCTTGCCTGCGCTGTGCGATGGTCGCAGCTGCTGTGAATCCGTGCCGTCCATAGCGCCGGCGTGGCCGGCGCGGGGCGCAGCGACGTTGGTCGCGCCGGGGGTGTCGTTCCGCCGCCGCAGGCGGCTGTGGACCGCGCAGGCCATGCCTGCGCTGTGCGATGGTCGCAGCTGCTGTGAATCCGCGCGGTCCATAGCGCCGGCGTGGCCGGCGCGGGGCGCAGCGACGTTGGTCGCGCCGGGGGTGTCGTTCCGCCGCCGCAGGCGGCTGTGGACCGCGCAGGCCTTGCCTGCGCTGTGCGATGGTCGCAGCTGCTGTGAATCCGCGCGGTCCATAGCGCCGGCGTGGCCGGCGCGGTCCATAGCGCCGGCGTGGCCGGCGCGGTCCGGAAGCCTCGAGGCGGCGTAGCTACTTGGGGGCGGTGCCGGAGAGGATCCAGGCGCGGCGGGTGCGGACGAGGTCGAGGAGGTTGCCGAAGCCGGGCTGGGTGGGGTGGGTCGCGGCGAGGTAGTCGGGGAGGCTGGCGTTGGGGTCGACGGTGAGGACGGGGCGGGCGAGGGCGTCGAGCTCGGCGACCCAGGTGGCGTGGACGGGCTCGGCCAGCCAGGCCTCGGCGACGTGGCGCAGGTAGGCGAGGTAGCGCTCGCGGTAGGCGGGGACGGCCAGGATGCGGCCGACCAGGGGGTAGTTGGCGCCGGCGCCGCAGACCGGGTCGGTGGGGTCGTCGCAGGAGCCGGCCTCGTAGGCGCGGTCGAGATCCCAGGGCAGCATGGTGAAGCGGCCGGTGTCCGGGCGGCGGTAGAGGTAGAAGTTGTTCCCCTTGCCGAAGTAGCTGTCGTAATTGCCCAGGGCGACGGTGACGGCGGTGAGGCGCAGGAAGGCGTCGACGTCGAAGACCGCTTCGAGCGCCGGGCCGAAGCCGTCGTCGGGCGCGTGGTTCAAGACGTCGAGGAAGGCGACGAGGTCGGCGTAGTCGCTGCGGGCGGGGTCGTCCTCGTTGGTCTTGAGCACGAGGCCGCACTGGTCGAAGCCCTGGCCGCAGCCGCCGTCCTGCGCGTCGTGGAGGTAGTCGGCCTTGGTGTCGCCCTTCCAATGGAGCAGGCAAGTGCCGTTGAAGTTGTAGACGCACTTGTAGAGATTGCCGTCGTCGGCGCCGCCCTGGGTGCCGAAGCGCTCCTTGAGGAAGCGCTTGTCGATGGGCTGCACCAGCGTGTACAGGCCGTGGTCGCGGCCGTCGACCCGCAGGCGGACGTAGGCCGTGCGCGGCGCCGGGACGCCCATGCCCTGGTAGACCCGGGCGGCGAGGCGCTCGCGCATGAAGCTGGGGTCGTTGACGGCGTTGCTGAGGCCGACCTCTTCGGCGCCGTGCAGGCGCAGGCCCGAGTAGGCGTCGAAGTGCAGCTTGAGCGGGTACTTGGCGCCCGGCGGGGCGGGGCCGTCGCCGGCGGGCGGGACCACCAGCGACGAGAAGCCCTTGAGGCGCACGCCGATGGGGTCGCGCTGCAGGTCGTCCCAGGTCAGCGCCGCCGGATAGACCACCTTGTCGAACAGGGTCTGCCAGTCGACCAGCATGGCCGCCCAGTCGCCCTCGGCGAAGGTCAGCGAGACCTCGATGACCCGGTCCTGCACGAACAGCTGGTCGAGGGCCTCGGGCAGCGGCGGCTCGGGCTCGGAGCCGAGGTCGCCGCTCGCGGCGTCGTCAGTCGCCGCATCGCCGGTCACGGCGTCGCCGGTCGCGGCGTCGGGTCCGCGCGCGTCGGCCGGGTCGGCGTCGGTCGTGGCCGCGTCGTCGCCCGAGACCTCGCCAGCGGCGTCGGGGGCGGGTGAGGCGGTGGGCTCGGCGTCACAGCCGGCGCCGGCCGCCAGGGCGACCAGGCCGAGCACCAGCGAGCGAGCGAAGGGAACCGAGCGCATGCGACCTCCGTGACGGCAGGACCGCGGAGATTAGTGTCGCGCTGCGCTCGGTTCCAGCGTTCGCGGATCGGCGGTCAGGACAGGCGCGCCAGCAGGCGGTCGACCATCCAGATCCAGTCGTCCTTGGCCTCGTCGTCGAACCACTTGCGCTGCAGATCCGAGGCGCCCTTGACGCGCTCGACCGCGCCGCGGGCCAGCAGCACGTCCTCGTCCTCGAAGGCCTCCTCGTTGTCCTCGATCCAGGCGGGGATCGTCTCGGGCACCCGCGGCGCCGCCTTGCCCCGCGACGCCGCGACCACCTCGGCCGCCGCGATGGCGATGGCCGCCGTCTCCTCGTCGATCCGCTCGCCGTCGTCCGCCTCGGCGACCGCGCTCAGCGCGTCGAGCACGTACTGCTCGTCCTCGCCCTCGAGCTCGACCAACCACTCGACCGCCGCGTCGTTCTGAAAGCTTCCGGGACCCCAGGCATCCATCGCGCACCTCAAGCAGTTTCGGCAACAGCCGTCTCGTGGCTGCGCGCCCCGACACCTCGCCGGGCCGCGCGAAGGCGCGCACCGTAATCGCGCGCGCCCCGATGCGCCACCAAGCGTTGTGGGCCGACGTCGATTCCCGCGCACGCCTTGCGGTGGCGCCGGCCCCGGTGTCTCTCGCTGAGGCCGGGCCGCCTCGCGCCGCCGCGTCACTGGATCGGCAGGTGGACGATGAAGGTCGAGCCGCGGCCGACCTCGCTGTCGACGCTGATGGTGCCACCCATGGCGCGGACGATCTCGGAGACCACCCACAGGCCGACGCCCAGCCCGGCGTAGCGCGCGCCGGACACCGCGCGCTCGAAGCGGTTGAAGATGCGCGCGCGGTCGTGCTGCGCCACGCCGATGCCCTGGTCGCGGACCTGCAGGATGGCCTCGTCGCCCTCGCGGGTGAGCGAGACCGCCACCGGCTGGCCGCCGCCGTAACGCAGCGCGTTCGACAGCAGGTTGCTGAGGATCTGGTCGATCCGCATGCGATCGAACTGGCCGTGCAGGTCGCCCGACAGCGTCAGCGTCAGCTCGGAGCCGGCGCCGTCGGCCTCGGGGCGGAAGCGGGCCACGACCTCGCGGGCGACATCCGCCAGATCCAGCGCGTGGGGCATCAGCAGCGGCGGCCCGGCGCTCAGGCGCGTGACGTCGAGCAGGCGGTTGATGAGCTCGTTCAAGCGGTTGAGGCTGAGCACGGCCGACTGCGCGTGGCCGTGCAGGACTCGAGGGTCGCTCGCCGCCGGGGGTGCGCCGGGGCGGGTGGCGCGCAGGAGGAGCTGCAGCTGCAGGTCCACGGCGGTCAGCGGGGTCTTCAGCTCGTGCGAGGCCAGCGAGATGAACTCGTCGCGCACGGTGACCGCCACGCGCAGCTCGTCGAGCAGGCGCTCGCGCTCGACCTCGGCCTGCTTGGCCGCGGTGACGTCGATGACGGTCCCGATGACCCTGGCCAGCACCGGGTCCGCGTCGGCCGGCGCGTCGGGCGGGGACGGCCGCAGCACGGCCTGGCCGCACAGCTCGACCCAGCGCTGCGATCCGTCCATGACGGTGATGCGGCCCACCCAGCGCAGCGGCGCCGCGACGCCCGCCAGCAGCTGCTTGCGCAGGCGCTCGACGCCCTCGCGATCGTCGGGGTGCACCATGCGCAGCACCTGCCGGTAGTGCGCCGGCCGTGGGCCCCGGGGGCCGTCGACGATGGCGTAGGTGCGCTGGTCGCCGTGCATCATCTCGGTCGCGACGTCGAACTCCCAGGTGCCGATGGCGGCGGCCTCGAGCGCCAGGCGCAGCCGCTCCTCGGCCTTGCGCCGGGCCTCGAACAGGTGCGCGCGCTCGAGGGCCTGCCCGGCCACCTGACCCAGGGTCAGCAGCAGCTCGCGCTGCTCGGGCCGGAAGCGGGTCGGGGCGCCCAGGCCCATGGTGATGACGCCCAGGACCCGCTCGCCCAGGCAGATGGGGACGGCCGCCCAGGCGCGGCTGGGCGACCTGGCGATGTGGACGGCCATCTCGGGGAAAGCCAGGACCATGGCGTCGGGCGTCTCGACCCAGACGGCCTTGCCGGTGCGCAGGGCGCGCGAGCCCGGCGAGCGGTCGTCGGGGTGGAGCAACGCGAAGGCCTGGAGGGTCGGCACGGCGAGCCCGCGGGCCGCGACCAGGCGAGCCGAGCCGGGCGGCGCGGTGTCGTCGACCAGGTAGATGGCGGCCGAGCGGGCGCCGATGGCGTCGGGGGCGTCGCTGACGAGGGCGTCCGCGATGTCGGCCGGCGTGACGGCGCGTGCCATGGCGGCGGTGACGGCCTGCAGGCGGCTCATGCGTTCGGCGGCCTCGTGGGCCTCGTCGAACAGCATGGCGTTCTCGATGGCCAGCGAGGTGCGGCGGGCGAGATCCTGGGCGAGGCGCAGCTCGTGGGGGCCGAAGCGGCGGCCCGACTCGCCGGTGGCCAGGGCCAGCACGCCGACGGTGGCGCCGCGGGCGAGCAGCGGGACGACCAGGTACGAGCGGAGATCCAGGCGGCGCAGGATGGCCAGGTGCTGGGCGTCGCGGGCGATGGCCTCGAGGGTGACGTCGGACAGGTCCGAGAAGAGCTGGGGCTGGCGCGTGCGGATGACCGCGGCGATGCCGGAGTCGTCCTGGGTGTGGGCGGGGTAGCGGTGGGCCAGCTCGTAGCCGAGGGCGACGTCGGCGGGGGTCGGGGCGGCGACGGCGACGCGGCGCGTGAGGCCGCCCTCTTCGCAGAGATCGACCAGGGCCCAGTCGGCCAAGGTGGGGACCGCCAGGTGCACCAGATCCTGCAGGGTCTGCTCGACGTCGAGGGACTCGCTGAGGCGCTCGCTGGCGTTGGCGAGCAGCTCGAGGTCGGCCTGGGCCTGGCGGACCGCCGTGACGTCCTGCATCGCGCCGACCATGTGGAGCGCGCGGCCCCGGTCGTCGCGCAGCACGGCGCCCCGGTCGAGGACGATGGCCCAGCTGCCGTCACCGCGGCGGAAGCGGTACTCGCTGGACCAGAGCTTGTCCCCCTTGTCGAGCGCCTCGTCCAGCTCGCGCATCACCCGGTCGCGGTCGTCCGGGTGGAGCTGCCGCTCCCACCAGCGGATGTCGGGGGTGACGGTCGACAGGTCGTGCCCGAAGAGGGTGGCGATGTTCTCGTTCCAGTAGATCTCGCCGCTGTCGAGGTGCCAGTCCCAGACCGCGTCGGCGGTGGCCGTGGTGGCCAGGGTGTAGCGGGTCTCGGCGCGGCGCAGCGCCTCGTGGACGTCGAAGGTGGTGCCGGCGGCCGAGCGCGGCGCCAAGATGGCGAGGGCGGCCGTGACGCGGCCGTCCTCGAGGACCGGGTAGCAGCTGATGAGCCAGATCTCGTCGTGGGGGTGGCCGGGAGGGGCGTCGAGGGCCTGGGACAGGACCGGGGCGCCGGCCTCGAGGGCCTTGCGCACGTGGACGGCGGTGTGGTCCGGGAGCCGCTCGGCGAGGGCGTCGAGGGGCAGGCCCGGCAGCGCGTCGGCGGGCATCTTCACCAGGTCGGCGAAGGAGGGGTTGGCGCCCAGCAGCGAGGCGTGGGCGTCGACGACGGCGACGCCCATGGGCAGAGACAACATGACCCTGTGGAGGACGTGACCGATGCGGGTCGGGTCGTGCTCGGGTGGGGGCAATCGGGGCTCCGCGGAGGTCGGCGCGAGAGATGCCCCCTGGTGATAACACGGCGGCGCGTCAGCGGCGACTCGCGGTGACCAGTCGCTGTTACCGACCTCGGAGGGGGTGTCCAGGGTTGCCCGAGGTCCCCCGAAAGGGGGGCGCACCCGTCACTGGTAAGGAGGTCACGCGATGGACGTCTTCGAGCTGTCGAGGGCGGACCGCATCGGGGAGCGGGTGCACGAGGCGCGGCGCGGGTGAGGGCGGGTGGGCCGGGGCGGCGCGATCGCCCCGGGGCGGGCGTCAGCGGCCCGGGCGCGGGGGAGGGCAGGGCAGCGGGGGGCGCGCGGCGGCGTCGGGGAGCGCGTAGAGCCACCGGGCGAAGAGGTCGCGGACGCGCGGGTCGCCGGTCGAGCAGGCGAGGTGGCGCTCGAAGTCGGCGGTCGAGAGGTGGTCGCCCGGGTGGGTGTCGAGCAGGGTGAGCAGCAGGTCGCGGAGGCGGTCGCGGCCGAGGTGGGCGTCGAGGGCGAGGAAGAGGGAGCGGCCGAACGGCAGGGCGGAGGGCGAGGTGTGGCGGGCCCAGGGGTCGTCGACGAGGGCGGCGACCGTGGGCGGCGGCGCGGCGCGGGCGCCGAGGAGGTAGTCGGTCCAGGCCTCGTCGAGCCAGCCGTCGGCGGCGCGGGCGGGGGAGAAGCCGCGGCCGAGGGTGGCGCGGCGGCCGCGGCCCAGCCACTGGTGGATGAGCTCGTGGGCGAGGACCAGCTCGGAGTCGCGGTGGAGCTCGAGGGCGCCGGCGTACTCCATGCCGCCGGTGGCGTCGGTGGGGGGCGTCTCGAAGATGAGCAGGGTGTCGCCGTGGGGGTAGGCGCCCAGCAGGGGGACCAGCCTGGCGAGCCAGGCGGCGGCGCGGTCGAGGACGGTGTCGTGGGCGGCGGGGGCGGTGACGCCGGCGTCGCGGTAGGCGAGCAGGGTGACGCGCTGGCCGCCCGGCAGGGTGACGGTGCGGCGGCGCGAGGTGACGTGGGCGGCGGGGCGGACGGCGAGCAACGGGTCGGCCGGGCCGAAGTGGGGTGGGAACGTGAGGCGCCAGCGGTTGGGGGCGAGGGCGGTGAGGGCGCCGTTGGTGATGACGGCGTGGGGCTCGGCGGCGCCGGTGAGGGTCACGTCGAGGGCGAGGGTGAAGCTGTCGTGGACGAGGCCGGCGGGGAGCCAGCTCTCGAGGAAGCGGCCGGGGGCGAGGTCCGACAGGTCGAAGTCGAAGCGGAGGGCGCCGGGGAGCCAGCGGGGCGCGCGGGCGCCGGGGGCGCGCGGCGCCGAGAGCGGGTAGGCGAGGCGCAGGACGTGCCGTGAGCAGGCGGGCAGGGCGGCCCGGACGACCAGCACGTCGGAGGCGGGGGCGGTCGAGAGGGCGCGGCGGGTGAGGGTGACCGGCGCCCCGTCGAGCGCGGCCTCGGCGACCTCCTGTCGCAGATCCAGCACCGGGTAGCCGCCGTCCGGGCCCATGGCGAAGCGCACCTCGGCGACGGCGGAGGCCTGCTGGCGGGCCACGTCGAAGGTCAGGGTCGCGTGCACCTCGTGGAGGTCGACGACGGTCGCGCGCAGGCCATCGACCAGGGCGGGCGGCGGTGCGTGCGGCGACCACTCGGCCTCGCAGCCCGCGGCGACCGGCGGGTCGACCTGGGCCACGGTCGCGACGCCGCCGCAGGACCAGAGCACGGACGTCAACGCAACGGACCGCAGGGCGAGCATCCCGCGAGCCTAGCCCAGCCCGCCCGGCGAGCGCCACCGCCGCCGCCGCCGCCGCCTCCGCCGCCATCATCTCGCCACATCTCCTCCCCGGACCTTCCTCGGCGCGTCCGTCACCCGGCCCCAGGCGGCGCCCAACCTGAGGCTCGTCCACTGCCAAGGAGCCTCCCATGGACACCGCCACCCGCCCGTCCGTCCCCACCGCCCTGCTCGTCGCCTTCGGCGGCCCCGCCGCCGCCGGCGCCCTGCTCGGCCTGCGCGCCGGCGCCGCCGACGCCCTCGCCCAGGCCGGCGCCCTCCCGGCCGTCATGGCCGGCACCGCCGCGCTCACCCTCCCGGCCCTGTACATCGGCGCCTCCATCCTGGGCCTCGTCCCCGCCGCCGACGTCATGGCCCGCGCCACCCTCGCCGCCCTGCGCGCCACCGGCCTCCTCCTGCTCGGCCTCGCCCCCGCCCTGGCCTTCCTCATCGCCACCCTCCCCAGCCCCTCGGTCGCCCTGGCCCTGGTCGCCGCCGCCACCGCCGGCGCCGTCCTGGCCGGCCTGCGCACCCTGCACCTCGCCCTGAGCGCCGCCGCCCCCGCCGACCGCCCGCCCCTGCTCCTGACCGCCCTCCTCACCGGCTGGTCCCTGGCGGCCCTCGCCATCGGCGGCCAGCTCTTCTTCCAACACGTCGCCTGACCCGGAGCCCCCCCATGACCCAGCAGCCCGCCACCGCCACCGCCACCTTCGACCGCCTCCTGCGCGACCTCCCGGCCACCCTGGCCCGCATCCGCGCCGGCGACGACCTCGCCGGCCTCGCCCGCGTCGCCCTCGCCGTCCTCGCCCTCAGCGCCGCCGTCTTCGGCGCCGTCCTGGGCGCCCACCGCGGCGGCCTCCAGATCCTCTACGCCGCCGTCAAGCTCCCCCTGGTCTTCCTCTTCACCGCCGCCCTGTGCGCCCCCGCCCTCACCGCCCTCAACGCCGCCCTCGGCCGCCGCGCCGACCTCCGCCGCGACCTCGCCCTGCTGCTGGTCGCCCTCGCCCGCGTCGGCCTCGTCCTCGCCGCCCTCGTCCCGCTGGTCCGCCTGGCCCCCGCCGCCGGCGCCAGCTACCACATGGCCGTCCTGCTGGTCGTCCTGGCCTGCGCCCTGGCCGGCCTGGTCGGCGTCTTCACCCTGTGGCGCGGCCTGCGCCTGGCCGCCCCCGACGCCGCGGGCCTCGCCGCCGCCGGCCTGCTCCTCGTCTTCTCCCTGGTCGGCGCCCAGATGGCCTGGACGCTGCGCCCGTGGCTGCTGCGCCCCCGCGCCCCCGAGCCGGTCTTCGTCCGCGGCCTCGAGGGCAACTTCCTCGACGCCCTCGGCACGACCGCCGACTCGGCGCGCGGCCACTACGTCCGCCCCGAGGCGCCCGTCCCCGCGCCCTGGCCCGCGGAGGGACGCCGATGAACCTCGCCTCCCTCGCGCTCCTGTACGCCCTGGTCGGCCTCGGCTGCGCCTGCGTCGCGCTGGCCCGCCGGCGCTTCGCCGACGCCCTGCTGCTCGCCGCGCTGTGGCCGCTGGTCGGGCCCTTCCTGCTGCTGGCCCAGGCGCCGGCCGACCTCGTCGCCCCCGACCAGCACGAGGCGGCCTTCCTGGCGGCCCTGCGCCGGGCCAGCGGCACGCCCCTGGCTTCGCTGCTGCCCGACGCGGCGACCGTGCGGGCGCTGGCCGACCGCCTGCGCGTCGCCGCGGCCAAGGTGACCGAGATCGACGCCCTGCTCGCCCGGCCCGACTTCGACGAGGCCGCCGCCGCCGCGCGCCACGCCGCCCTGGCCGCGCGCGACGCCTCCGAGACGGCCCTGTCCGCGGCGGCGATGCGGCTGCAGAACATCCGCCGCCTGCGCGCCCTGCAGCGGCGCTTCACGCGCGAGCTGGAGGAGGTCGGCGAGCTGCTGGGGCAGCTGACCATGCAGGCCGAGGTCGTGCGGCTGGCCGGCGCGCCCGACGCGTCGACCGCCGAGCTGGTGCGCGAGCTGGTCTGCCGCGTCGAGGGCCTGGACGCCGTCCTCGACGACGGCCCTGACCCGCCGGGGATGGCGCCCGGCCCGGCCCGGGCGTAGGCTGCGGCGCGATGAGCGAGTCCGCCCCGCACATCCTGGTCGCAGACGACGAGGCCCACATCCGGGACGTCGTCCAGTACGCGCTCGAGCGCGAGGGCTTCCGGGTCTCGACCGCCCCCGACGGCGCGGCGGCCCTGGCCCTCGTCGCCCGGGGCGACTTCGATCTCCTGGTGCTCGACATCCTGATGCCCGAGCTGGACGGCCTGACGGCCCTGCGGCGGCTCCGCGAGCCGGGGTGCGCCCCCGTGCCGGTCATCCTGCTGTCCTCGCGCGGCGAGGAGCTCGACCGCATCCTGGGCCTGGAGCTGGGCGCCGATGACTACGTCCCCAAGCCCTTCAGCCCGCGCGAGCTGGCCACGCGGGTCAAGGCCGTCCTGCGCCGCGCCCGCCCCGCCGCGCCCGCCGAGGCGGTCCCGGCCCCGCTGACCCAGGGCCGTCTGGTGCTCGACGCGGCGCGCTTCGAGGTGCGCGTCGACGGCGCGCGCGTCGACCTGACCGTCACCGAGTTCGGCGTCCTGCAGACGCTGCTGGCGCGCCCGGGGCTGGTGCTGACGCGCTCGCAGCTCATCGACCGCGCCTACTCGGACGGCCACGCCATCACCGAGCGCACCATCGACACCCACATCCGCCGCATCCGCGCCAAGCTGCGCCCCTTCGGGCTGGACCCCATCGAGACGGTGCACGGGCTGGGTTATCGGGCCGCGGACGCGCCGCCCCGATGACCGCGTCCCGCTCGCGCCGCGCCCGCCTGTTCGACTGGCTCTACCGCATCCGCACGCGGCTGCTGCTGGTCAAGGTGCTCATCGTGGCGGTGCCGCTGGTGGGCCTCGGCTTCGCGCGCCTGTACGAGCGCGAGATGCTGCGCGCCCTGGAAGACGACATGGTCCACCAGGGCCAGGTGCTGCGCGCGGCCCTGCTCGCCGACCCCACCGGGCTCCGCCTGAGCGAGCGGCAGGCCCTGCTGGTCACCGCCGCCCGCGAGACCCGCGCGCGGATTCGCCTGCTCGGCCCGGATCTGCGCGTGTGGGCCGACTCGCACGCCGACGGGCCGCCCGAGGGCCCCGAGCGGCCGCCCCCGCGCCTGCTGCCCGGCGAGGCCCCCAGCGCCCGCGTCGCGACCGAGCCGCCGGGCCCGGTCGACCTGACCGACCGCCGCGAGCTGGTCCTGGCGCGCCGCGGCCAGTACGGCGCCGCCACCCGCGTGTGGGAGCGCGGCCGCCGGGTCTACCTCTTCAGCGCGCTGCCCATCGAGCAGGGCGGCCAGGTCACCGGCATCGTCTACCTCACCCGCTCGACCTACCCCGTGCTGGCGGCCCTGTACCGCCTGCGGACCAGCCTGCTGCAGGTGCTCGCCGCCGCCGTCGCGGCCACGGCCGTGCTCACCCTGCTCTTCGCGGCGACCATCTCGCGGCCCCTCACCCGCCTGACCCGCATCGCCCGCCGCATCGCCGCCGGCGACCGCACCGACGCGAACGTGTGGGGGGCCTTGGCCCTGCGCCGCCGCGACGAGATCGGCGACCTCGCCCGCGCCTTCGATCAGATGGCCCGCGAGCTCGACGAGCGCGCCCGCTACGTCGCCGAGCTGGCCGCCAACATCTCCCACGAGTTCAAGAGCCCCCTCACCAGCCTCCGCGGCGCCGCCGAGCTGCTGCTCGACGGGGCGGCCGACGATCCGCGGGCCCGCACGCGCTTTCTCGAGAACATGCTGGCCGACGCCCACCGCCTCGATCGCCTGGTGACCCGCCTGCTCGAGCTGTCGCGCGTCGAGGCCGACCTCGCCCCGGTCGAGGTCCTCGACCTCGAGGCCCTGACGCGCGAGGCCGCCCGCCAGGCCCCCGGCGCCGCCCCGGTCCGCGTCACCTGGGCCGCCGGCGCCACCCTGGTCCCCGGCCGCCGCGCCCACCTGGCCGCCCTGCTGGCCAATCTGGTCGACAACGCCCAGCAGCACGCCGCGCGCGACACGGAGGTGTCGGTCCACGTCGCCGACGTCTCGGGCGGCCTTCGGCTGGACGTGACCAACCAAGGCCCGCCCATCAGCGCCGCCAACCTGCCCCGGGTCTGGGACCGCTTCTTCACCACCCGCGCCGGCGAGGGCGGCACCGGCCTCGGCCTGCCCATCGTCAGGGCGGTCGCCGAGGCCCACGGCGGGACCGTCGCGGTGACGAGCGGCGACGGGGCGACGACATTCTCGGTGCAATTGCCAGCCGCCCGGGCCTGAGCGGATTCGCGGCGCCGCCCGGTCCGGCACGTGACGACTTCCCCTCGGGCCGGCTGGAAGCCAGCGATCCCAGCGGGGGGACGCTGCCGATGTGGTCGTCGGGCCGGCTGGAAGAGGGTGTCGTATCGACCCAGTCGCAGGTTGCCTTGGAGTGCTCCGGCTTGCCGGAGCCCCGGTCCCGGCGGCTTGCCGCCGGGTTCTGGCCGCCAAACCGGCGCAGCAAGCTGCGCCGAATCGGGGCTCCGGCAAGCCGGAGCACTCCGGGAGAGCTTCTGCGACACCCTCTGGAAACCGGCGATTCCAGGGGCTTGACGCTGCCGATGGGGACCGGTCGGGCCGGCTGGAAGAGGGTGTCGTATCGACCCCGTCGCAGGTTGCCTTGGAGTGCTCCAGCTTGCTGGAGCCCCGGAGCCGGCGGCTTGCCGCCGGGATCTGGCCGCTAAACCGGCGCAGCAAGCTGCGCCGAATTGGGGCTCCGGCAAGCCGGAGCACTCCGGGAGAGCTTGTGCGACACCCTCTTGAAACCGGCGATTCAGGAGGCCGCCGGTGCTTCAGGAGTGCCCGCGCTAGCGCGGGCTCGTTGGATCGCGCCGCTTGCGGCGCACCGGGCCGCGGTCATCTTCCGGCCGGACGCCAGCGATCCCAGCGGGCGGATGCTGCCGATAGGGGCCGTCGGGCAGGCTGCAAGCCGGCGCCCCTAATGGAGGCGGCGGAGTGTGACGACACCCTGCCCAGGTCGGCGGCCCCTGCGCTGCGGGGGTGACCCGCAGGGTCGGGGGCCGCCGTCTGGACCTTCGGGCGCTACTTCTTCAGGCGTCGGCCCTGGGCGTCGTACTCGTAGATGGGCAGGCCCAGGCCCTCGAGCTCGGCGCGGATGGCCTTCAGGTCGCCCGCCACCACGACGATCATCTGCTTGGGGTCCAGGAAGGTGTTCGCGCTCCCCTGCGCCGCCGACAGCGTGACCGCCTCGACCCGCGACGGGTAGGCGGTCAGCCAGGTGTTGGGCAGGGGATAGCCGGCTACGGTCGAGATCTGGCCGGCCACGGCGCCCATGGTCTCGAACTGCCCCGGGTAGCCCAGCAGGAGGCCCCCCGAGGCCTGCTCGAGCTCCTCGGCGCTGATGGGTCGGGTGTCCTTGATCTCGGCGATCTCCTTGAAGATCTCGTCCAGACTGGCGCGCGTCGTCGGGCTCTCGACCCCCGCGTAGGCCAGCCAGAAGCCGGCCTCGCGGTAGCGCACGAAGTCGGTGCGCGCGCCGTAGGTGTAGCCCTTGTCCTCGCGCAGGTTCATGTTCACGCGGGCCGTGAAGGCGCCGCCCAGCACGCGGTTCATCACCAGCGCGTCGAAGTAGTCGCCGACCGCCTCGCCCCGCGGCATGGGGCCGGCGCGACGCGCCACCGCGATGGCCGACTGCGCGGCGCCCGGGTAGTCGACCACGTGGATGGCCGGGACGATGCGCGGCGCGGCCACCTTGCGCGGGGTCGCCGTCGGCGCGCCCTTCCAGGCGCCGAAGTGCTTGGTCAGCGCGGCCTCGACCTCGGCCCGCTCGAGGTCGCCCACGACGACCATCGCGGCGCCCTTGGGCGCGAACAGGGCCTTGTAGTGCTGCTTGACGTCGGCCAGGGTGATGCGCTCGAGGGTCGCGCGGGTCCCGTCCGCCGCCGTGCCCGCATAGCCGTCGCCGAACAGGGCGGTCCGCAGCACGTTGCCGCGGCCGGTCGGCGGGGCGGCCTCGTCGGCCAGCGCGGTGGCGATGCGCTGGGCCTTGCGGCGCTCGTACTCGGCGGGCGCGAAGGTGGGCGCCATCACGATGTCGCGCATCAGCGCCAGCGACGGGTCCAGCTTGTCGGCCAGCAGGTTCATGCGGACGGTGACGGTGTCGGTGTCCGCGCCGGCGGCGTAGTCGGTCGCGAGGCGCTGCAGGGCCTCGCTGAGCTCGAGCGCGCCCAGCCGGCCGGCGCCCTCGTCGAGCATGTCGGCGGTCAGGCTGGTCAGGCCGGCCTTGGCGGCCGGATCGGTCGCGGCGCCGCGGCGCAGGACCAGGCTGACCGAGGCGAGGGGGGCCTGGTCCTGCTTCAGGTAGTAGACCTCGAGCCCGTTGGGCATGGTCCAGGTCTGCACGACCGGCGGGGCCCACTCGGGGGCGTCGCCCTGGGGCAGCGGCAGGCGGCTGCGGTCGACCGCCGCCGGGGCCTGCGCGGCGGGCTTGGCCGAGGTGGGGGTGGGCGTCGTCTGGGTGGCGGCCGCGCAGCCGGTGGCCAGCGGGGCGGCGAGGGCCGCGCCGAGCGCGGCGATGAGGAGGCGTGCGTGCTTCACTGGGCGCCCTCCGAGCGGGCGGCCGACTGGGCGGCCGGGACGATGTCGACGCGCAGGGGGCGGTCGAGCTGGACGTGGCGGCCGGCGGCGGCGTGGACGTCGGCGGGCGACAGGGAGGTGTAGCGGCCCAGATCGCGGTCCAGGTAGTCGGGCTGGCCGGCCACGTGCAGGTAGTTGCTGAGGATCTGGGCGCGGTCGAGCACCGCCTCGAGGCGCTGGAAGAAGGACTTGCGCCAGCCGTTGACGCTGCGCGCGACCTCGTCGTCGGTGGGCGGCGTGGCCAGCGCCTTGGCGAGCGCGGCCTCGAGGGCGCGGGCGACCTCGTCGGCGCTCTTTCCGGGGGCGGCGGTGGCCTCGACGACGAACATGCCGCCCATCATGCGCGAGTACTGGAAGGCGCTGACGTCTTTGGCGACCTTCTGCTCGTAGACCAGCGGCTGGTACAGGCGGCTGGTCTTGCCGTCGGTCAGGACCGAGGCGAGCACGTCGAGGGCGGCGTCGCCGTCGGCGTACAGGGCCGGCGAGTGCCAGGCGAGGACGACCTTGGGCAGCTTGATCTTGTCGTCGGTGTGCACGACGTGCTTGCGCTCGGTCAGCGCGGGCGTCGCGGCCTTGGGGGTCGGGGCGCGCTGGCCGGCCGGGATGGCGCCGAAGTACTTGCGGACCAGCTCCTTGGCGGCCTGAGGCTCGAAGTCGCCGACGATGGTGACCACCGCGTTGGCCGGCACGTAGTACTGGCGGAAGAAGCCCTTGACGTCGTCCAGGCTGGCCGCGGTCAGGTCGGCGTGCGAGCCGATGGTGAGGTGCCGATAGGGGTGCCCCTCGGGGTACAGCCCGGTCGACAGCGCCTCCCACAGGACGCCGTAGGGGCGGTCCTCGTAGTTCTGACGGCGCTCGTTCTTCACGACGTCGCGCTGGTTGTCGAGCTTGCCCTGCGTCAGCGCGGGCAGGAAGTGCGCCATCCGGTCGGACTCCATCCACAGCACGGTCTCGAGGTAGTTCGAGGGGACGCGCTGGTAGTAGTTGGTCCGATCGGAGTTGGTCGTGCCGTTGATGCGGCCGCCGATGGGCTCGAAGGGTTTGAAGTACTCGTCGTCGTAGTGCTCCGAGCCCTGGAACATCAGATGCTCGAACAGGTGCGCGAAGCCCGTGCGGCCCTTCACTTCATGGGCCGAGCCGACGAAGTAGCGGACCTCGACGGCGACCACGGGCAGGCGCGTGTCGCGGCTGAGGAGCACGGTCAGGCCGTTGTCGAGCTTCATGGTCTCGACGGGCAGCTCGGGCGCGGCAGCCGTCGCCGGGGGTGGGACGGCGACCTGCGCCAGGGCGAGCGCGGTCAGAAGTGGGATCACGAGCACCTCGCTGTCACGGTAGGGAGGATGGGGACGGGCCGCGGCTTCGGGCCCGGCGGTCATGTGCGAACGCGGGAGGAGCGATCGACGACACGCGGCGCACTGTCAACCCGCGGTGACGAGAGGTGTTCCCCAATTCCCGTGGGGCGTCACGCTTTCGGGCCGCGTCGCAATTGACTGATTGTGAATCGTCCGGCGGGCGTGTACCCTGGCCCGCAAACCTGCGCGCACCCCCACGCCCCTCTCCGGAGCCTTTCATGAAGATCGCCGTCCTCGGGACCGGCACCGTCGGTCAGACCATCGCCAGCAAGCTCGTCAGTCTGGGCCACGAGGTGCGTCTGGGCGCCCGGGACGCCTACAACCAGAAGGCCGTCGCCTGGGCCGGTCGCGCCGGGCCCCTGGCGTCGTTCGGCACCTTCGCGGACGCGGCGCGGTTCGGCGAGCTGGCCTTCAACTGCACCGCCGGCGTGGCCAGCCTCAAGGCCCTCGAGCTGGCCGGCGCCCCGGCCCTGTCCGGCAAGATCCTGGTCGACGTGGCCAACCCGCTGGACTTCTCGCGCGGCTTCCCGCCGACGCTGGCGGTGAGCAACCACGACTCGCTGGGCGAGCAGATTCAGCGCGCGTTCCCGGACACGCGGGTGGTCAAATCGCTCAACACCGTCAACAGCGAGGTGATGGTCGATCCGTCGCGGGTCCCGGGCGACCACGTGATGTTCGTGTGCGGCGAGGACGAGGCCGCCAAGGCGCGCGTCACCGAGATCCTGAAGGAGTGGTTCGGCTGGGGGACCGTGCTGGATTTGGGCGGCATCGGCAGCGCGCGCGGGATGGAGGCCTACCTGCTGCTGTGGGTCCGCATGTGGCGAGCGCTGGGCACCGGGGACTTCAACGTGGGCGTGAGCTACGCGATGTGACGGGCCATCCGGCGTCGCAACATCGGCGCTGGGAGGGCGCGCGGACCTGCGGCTCTGGACATTGAGAGACGCGCGGCCCGATCGGAGGGCCCGGGCTCGGCGGCGCCGCGTCAGCGCAGCAGCACGAGCAGCTTCTTGACCAGGGGATCGAGCTCCTCCTGGGTCAGATCGAGGGCCAGCTCGACCTGCGCGCGCTTGGTGGTGACCTGCACCTTGGACAGGGCCGAGGCGAAGCCCATCAGGCGCATCTGCGGGTCGGCGGCGGCCTCGGCGAGGCCCTTGCGCGTCTCCTCGGCCATCTCGACGGCGGACTTGGCGTCGACGGCGCCCAGGCTGAGGCGGACCTTCAGGCCGTCGCCCAGATCGAACGAGCCGGCGGCGCTCTGGAAGCGGCCGTAGAGCGGGTTGTCGCGGCCCATCTCGTCGCGCATGCCCTTGGGGACCAGCATGGCGAACCAGGCGTCGGCCTTGGTGTCGACCGCCTTGACCAGCTTCATCATGGCGGCGTTCTTCTCGAGCGAGGCGCCCTTGGGGGCGCGCGCCGCGATGGCGGCCTGGATGGCCGGGGTGTTGCCCGCCACGGCGTGGTCGCCGACGAACAGCAGGCCCCCGCCGTCGATCTCGTACCAGGCCTGGCCCAGGTGCTCGCGCGCCGTGGAGGGGGCGCCGCGCTTGTCCGAGAAGGCCAGCAGCTTGGGGCCGTCGATCTTGCCGCGGGCGAAGATGAGCGCGTCGCCCGGCGCCCCGCCGGACGTGAACGGCATCACGATGGTCAGCGAGCGCAGGTCCTGGTGGACGTCGAGGCCGACCTCGGCGCGCAGCTCCTCGAAGCCGCGGCGCGTGGACTCGTCCTTGGTCAGCTCGGCGACCGCGGCCGGGTAGGCGGGGTGTTTGCGCAGCTGCTCCAGATCGACGGACACGACCAGGGTCGAGTCCCGCGGCGCCATCTTCAGCGCGGCGCGGCCGTCGTCGGCCACCGCGGGACCGGCGGCGACGAACACGAAGAGCGCGGCCGCCAGCGCGACGGCGACCCGAACGGGCGAGCGGAGGGGGAGGGCGAGCATGGCAGGCTCCACGAGGCAGGGCGACACAGGCGCGGGACAGGCGCAGCATGGGCCGTAACGACGCTACGTCAAGCCAACGCTGCCCCTCCTCCAACGCGCCTCCGCCCCTCCTTCGTCCTCAGCGCCCCTCGCGACCACCCGGGCGACCAGCCGCGACGGGGGGCTTGGCCAGGGGCGCGTCGCTCGTGGTAGCTTCCGCGGCATGTTGCTCGCCGCGGGCCTGATGTTGACCGTCCTCTTCGCCGCACCCGACGCGCGGCCGGCGGACGAGGTGCGCGCGGCCGCTCGCAAGGTGCTGGACGACTCGGGGTACCAACGCCAGCTGCCCGCCGTCGCGCCGGAGGTCAGCGACAAACCGGCCTCGCCGCCTGTGACGCGTCGGCTCTCGCGCCCGGGGCCGGTGGCGCACATCGCCAGCTGGCTGCTGTGGATCCTGCTCGCGGGCGTCCTGGTCGTCGGGCTGCTGTGGCTGGCGCAGCAGTGGCGCGGCGGAGAGGCCGCCCAGGTCGACCTGGCCGCGACTACGCCGGGGACGGGCAGCCCGGCCCCGCCCCCGGTCCGCCCGCTGGGCGAGGCCGACGTCTTGGCCGAGACCGGCCGCTACGCGGACGCCATCCACGTCCTGCTGCTCGCGGCCATCCGCGAGATGGCGCAGCGCCTGTCCCTGCGCATCCCCGACTCCGACACCAGCCGCGAGGTGCTCGGCGCCGCTCCCGTCGGCGCCGCCGGCCGCGACGCGCTCGGCCGTTTGGTCCGCGCCGTCGAGCTGACCCGCTTCGGCGACGCCGCGGCCGACGCCGACGACTACGCCCGCTGCCTGTCGCACTACCGCCGCTTCGTCGCCGAGTGCGACGCGGCCGACCGCACGACCACGCCCGCGAGGGCCGCTTGACCGGAGCCACCAACCCCTTCGGCCGCCGCGCCGCCTGGTGGATCGCCGGCCTGTGCGCCGTCTCGTTCGTCTTCGGGCTGGTCGCGGTCATCTTCGCCGAAGACCTGGGCGACGGCGGCGCCGCCTCGGCCGAGGCCAACAGCTTCAGCCGCTCGGCCCTGGGGCACCGCGCCTTCGTCGACCTGCTGCGCGAGCTCGACGTCCCGGTGGTCGTCAGCCAGCACGCCTCGGCCGCCCGCGCGCGCGACGGGGCCCTGCTCGTCCTCGAGCCGGGCGACGCGAACGACCTGGACCGCGACCGCGACGGCCTGCGCGACCTGGTCTACGCCGACGCCCACGTCCTGCTGGCGCTGCCCAAGTGGCGCGGGGTGCCCGACCCGAACCGGCCCGGCCATTGGATCGCCCGGGCCGAGCCGCTGCCGACCAGCCACCCCGACGGCCTGCTGGGCGAGGTCGGCCTGGACGCCCGCGTCGTCCGCACGTCGGCCGCCCGCGTGCGCTGCGACGCCCCGCGCTACGGGGCGACGGTCGAGCTGCCCTCCCCGCAGCTCCTCGAGGACCGGGCCGACCAGCTCGAGCCCCTCATCACCTGCGACGGCGGCCTGCTCGCCGGCCTGACCTGGGACGACGACGGCCGCCGCCTGCTGGTCCTGGCCGACCCCGATCTCCTGGCGACCCACGGCCTGGGCCTGGCGGACAACGCCGTCGCCGCGGTCGCCCTGGTCGACGCGCTCCGCGACGGCGGCCCGGTCGTGCTCGACGAGACGCTGCACGGCTTCATCCGCCGCCCCAGCTTCTGGCGGCAGCTCGCCGAGTTCCCCCTGGCGCTCGCCACCCTGCACGGCCTGCTGCTGCTCGCCGTCGGCCTGTGGGCGGGCCTGCGCCGCTTCGGCCCGGCCCTGCCGCCGCCGCCCGCCATCGCCCCCGGCAAGGGCTTCCTCATCGCCAACACGGCCGACCTCATCGAGGTGGCCGGCCACTCGCGCGCCTCGCTCCAGCGCTACTGGGTCGCCACCCGCGCCGAGGTCGCCCGCGCCCTGCACGCGCCCGCCGGCCTGGACGCGCCCGCCCTGCGCGCCTGGCTCGCCTCGCTCTCCGGCGGCCGCCACGCCGAGCGCCTCGCCGCCGCCGAGGCCGCCGTCGACGCCGCCACCGCCTCCGACGCCCCCGCCGGGCGCCGCCACCTGCTCCGCGCCGCCCGCCTCGTCCACGCCTGGAAGGAAGACGTCCTCGATGGATATCGCGACCGACTATAGCCCCAGCCTCGATCTGACCGCCGTCGCCGACCTCAAGCGCCGCCTCCTGACCGAGGTCCGCCGCGTCATCGTCGGCCACGACCGCACCCTCGAGCTCCTCCTCGTCGCCCTGCTCGCCGAGGGCCACGTCCTGCTCGAGGGCGTCCCGGGCACCGCCAAGACCCTGGTCGCCCAGACCTTCGCCGCCGCGCTCTCGCTCGCGTCGGGCCGCATCCAGTTCACGCCCGACCTCATGCCGGGCGACGTGCTCGGCACGAACCTCTTCAACTTCCAGACCAACCAGTTCGCGCTGACCCGCGGCCCCATCTTCACGCAGCTGCTGCTGGCCGACGAGATCAACCGCACGCCGCCCAAGACCCAGGCGGCCCTGCTGCAGGCCATGCAGGAGCGCGCCGTCACCATCGACGGCACCACCCACCCGCTGGGCGCCGGCTTCATGGTGGTCGCCACCCAGAACCCGCTCGAGCAGGAGGGCACCTACCCGCTGCCTGAGGCCCAGCTGGACCGCTTCCTGTTCAAGGTCCGCGTCGACTACCCGACCCGCGACCAGGAGCGCGACATGGTCCGCGTCCACGGCCACCGCGCCGCCATGCCGCGCCTGGACGAGTTCGGCCTGACCCGCGTCGCCGACCTGGGCCGCCTCGAGGAGGTCCGCGCCGCCGTCGCCTCGCTGCGCCTGTCGGACGCCATGGTCGACTACATCGTCGACCTCGTCCGCGCCACCCGCCAGCACCCGGCCCTGCTCTGCGGCGCCTCGCCCCGCTCGGCCAACATGCTCGCCCTGGCCGCCCGCGCCTTCGCCGCCCTCGACGGCCGCGACTTCGTCATCCCCGACGACGTCAAGGCCCTCGCCCTGCCCACCCTGGGCCACCGCGTCGTCCTGGCCCCGGCCGCCGAGATCGAGGGGCTGACGGCCGACGCCGTCCTGCGCCAGATCCTCGAGAGCACCGCGGCCCCCCGCTGAGCCGTCCGATGCGGATCACCCCCACCCGGCGCGCCCTCCTGCTCTTCGCGGCCGGCCTGCCCGTGGCGCTGCTGCCGGCCCTCGTCTCGGCCTCGCTCTGGCCCGTCTGGCTGGCCTGGGTGGCGGCGCTCGTCCTCCTCATCGGCGCCGATCTCGCCCTGGGCCTCCCCCGCCGCCGCCTGCAGGTCCAGCTCGACCTCCCCGACGTCCTGTACATCGGCAGCCCCGAGCCGCTGCCCCTGCGCCTGGGCGCCCCTGCCCGCCACCGCGGCCTGCGCCTGACCCTGCGCGCCGAGCACGACCCCGATCTCTCCATCCCCGATCCGCCGCCGGTCACGCTCGGCGACGACGGCCTGGCGCTGTCCGAGCTGCCCGTCGCGGCCCTGCGCCGCGGCACCTCGACCCTGCACGCCCTGTGGCTGTCCTGGACCGGCCCGCTCGGCCTCGTCCACCGCACCCTGCGCCACCCCGTCGACGCCCCGCTGCGCGTCGTCCCCAACATCCGCGCCGTCCGCGCCGCCGCCCTGCGCATCTTCAGCGACCGCGAGCTGACCGCCGGCCTCAAGGCCGAGCGCCACCTGGGCGACGGCTCCGAGTTCGACGCCCTGCGCGAGTACCAGCCCGGCCTCGACCACCGCGCCATCGACTGGAAGGCCTCGGCCCGCCACGTCAAGCTGCTCACCCGCGAGTTCCGCGCCGAGCGCAACCACCAGGTCGTGCTCGCCCTCGACACCGGCCACCTGATGGGCCAGCCCGACACCGGCGGCGGCATCCCCCGCCTCGACGGCGCCATCAACGCCGCGCTGCTCCTGGCCTATGTCGCCCTCAAGACCGGCGACCGCGTGGGCCTGTTCGCCTTCGACGACCAGGTGCGCCTGTTCGCCGAGCCCCAGGGCGGCGTCGCGACCGTCCACCGCCTGCAGCACCTGACCTCGGGCCTCGACTACGGGCCGGCCGAGACCAACTTCACCCTGGGCCTGACCACGCTGCTGAGCCGCCTGCGCCGCCGCTCGCTGGTCGTCGTGTTCACCGACTTCGTCGACACCGTCACGGCCGAGCTCATGGCCGACAACCTGGGGCGCCTCGCCCGCCGGCACCTGGTCCTGTTCGCCTCGCTCAGTGACCCCGGCCTCGCGGCGCTCGCCGAGGCGCCGCCCGCCTCGCTGTCCGACCTCAACCAGGCCGTCGTCGCCCGCGACTTCCTGCGCGAGCGCGACCTGGTCCTGCGCCGCCTGCGCCGCGCCGGCATCCACTGCATCGACGCCCCGGCCGCGCGCGTGTCGGCCGACCTCGTCAGCCGCTACCTCGACGTCAAGCGACGGGAGCTCGTCTGATGACGCTCAAGTCCACCGCCTTCCGCCGCGAACGCGAGGCCACCTGGGTCGAGCTCGAGGACCTGGTCACCCGGGTCGAGCACAAGGGCCTGGCCTGCCTGGACGAGGCCGAGCTGACGCGCCTGCCGACCCTGTACCGCGCGACCCTTTCGTCGCTGAGCGTCGCCCGCGCCATCTCGCTCGACAAGGCGCTGGTCGGCTACCTCGAGGCCCTGTCCGCCCGCGCCTACGTCGCCGTCTACTCGACCCGCCGGCGCTTCGGGCCCGCCCTGTCCGACTTCTTCCTGCGTCGCTTCCCGGGCGCCGTCCGGCAGGCCTGGGCGCCGCTGGTCCTGGTCACCCTGGTGCTGGCGCTGGGCATCGCCACCGGCTGGGCCGTGGTCGCCGCCGACCCCGAGCGCTTCTACGACTTCGTGCAAGCCGACTACGCCCAGGGCCGCGACCCGGCCAGCTCGACCCGCTCGCTGCGCGCCAGCCTGTACGACACCGACCACGAGGGCGGCGCGCTGGCGGCCTTCTCGAGCTTCCTCTTCACCCACAACGCCCGCATCGGCCTGCTCTGCCTGGCCCTGGGCGCCGTCGCCGGCCTGCCGGTCTTCCTGCTGATGTTCACCAACGGCCTGCTGCTGGGCGCCTTCTCGGCCCTGTTCGCCGGGCGCGGGCTGGGCCTGGATTTTTGGGGCTGGGTGCTGCCCCACGGCGTCACCGAGCTGCTGGCCTTGCTGCTGTGCGGCGCCGCGGGGCTGGCCCTGGGGCGCGCCGTGGTCTTTCCCGGGCGGCTGTCAAGGCTGGACGAGCTGGCCCGCGCCGGGCGCGCGGTGGCCCCCATCGGCGTGGGCGCCGTCGGCCTGTTCTTCGTGGCCGGCCTCATCGAGGGCGTGTTCCGCCAGACGGTGACCGACCTGGGGGTGCGCTGGACCGTCGCCCTCGCCACGGCGACGCTGTGGGGCTGGTACTTCCTGCGCTTCGGGAGGGCGGCGCGATGAGCAGGAAGAGCCCCGCCTCCGCCCCCGCCACCACGGGCGCCGACCCGCGCCGCGCTCGCGTCCTGCTGACCCCCGAGGGTGTCCCGCTGACCTTCACCCTGGCGGCGCGCGGCGATCGCCTGGTGGCGCTGGGGCTGGACCTGCTCATCGTGGTGGGCGCGCCCATCCTGCTGTTCGTCCTGATCTACTTCGGGCTGGCCGCGCTCTACGGCGGCGGCCTCGAGTGGTCGCTGGCCCTGGTGCTGCTGGTCGTCTTCCTGTTCCGCACCTTCTATTTCACGCTGTTCGAGCTGCGCTGGCAGGGCCAGACGCCCGGCAAACGCAAGGTCGGCCTGCGCGTGGTCGATCGCCGCGGCGGGCCGCTGACGGGCGACGCCATCTTCGTGCGCAACGTCACGCGAGAGCTCGAGCTGTTCGTGCCGCTGGCGGCGCTGACGCAGCCCGAGGCGCTCTACCCGGGATCGGCCGGGCTGGGCGCGCTCTTCGCCATCCTGTGGCTGCTGGTGCTGGCCTGTCTGCCGCTGTGGAACCGCGACAGCCTGCGGCTGGGGGACCTCGCCGCCGGCACGATGGTGGTCGAGACCCCCAAGGCCGTGCTGCTCGACGACCTGGCCAGCGCCCCCGAGGCCCCGGCGCGCCCGTTCGCCCTGCGGCCCGCCGAGGCGCCGGACGTGACCTTCACGAGCGAGCAGCTGGACCACTACGGTATCTACGAGCTGCAGGTCCTCGAGGATCTGCTGCGCCGCGACGACCCCGATCCCGAGGCCCTGGCCGTCGTCGCCGGCAAGGTGCAGCGCAAGATCGGGTGGGACCCGGCGGCCGCCATCCCCCCCGAGCCGTTCCTGCGCGCCTTCTACAAGGCCCAGCGCGCCCGCCTCGAGCACAAGCTGCTGCTGGGCCAGCGCCAGGAGCGAAAGCGCGCCTGACGTCGGCCCCAGCAGCGGACGCGGGTTCAGTCGAAGACCGAGGCCAGGCCGTCGATGTCGACGCCCTCCTTGTCGCGGCGCAGCTCGGAGTAGGCGACCGCGGCGGCGACGGCCGTCAGCGTCGACGAGACGATGGACAGGGCCACGATGGCCAGCAGCAGGCCGCGCGGGTGGAAGAGGTCGCCCACGAAGATGAAGCCGCCCATGGCGAAGGCGAGGCCGAACTGCAGCAGGCCGATGACCAGCACGGCGGCGAAGATGATCATCTTGGCCCCGTCGGTCAGCTCGTTGCTGCGCTTGAGCGAGGCGATGAGGCCGGGCTTCTCGATGACGGCGACCGGCACCGCCACGTAGAGCATGCAGGCCAGGATGACGCCGGGGATGACCAGCAGCAGCGTGCCGCCGAAGATGGCGAGGCCCGACAGGATCGCGACGCCGAGGACCGGCAGCAGGCGGCCGAAGCCGATGGACAGCGACTGCCCGAGGCTGGGGGCGTTGCCGCGCAGCCGCTCGACCACCGAGTAGGTCAGGGCGCCGGTGGCGACGGGGCCGAGCACGAGCGACGCGTTGTCGATCACCGTGCCGAGCGTCTCGTCGATGGCGCCGAAGGCCGTGTAGAGCAGCAGCGGCACGTGGATGAGCGCCGTGATGAGCGTGAACGGTAGGAAGTTCTGAAAGAAGATGGCGAACGTGCGCGCCAGCAGGCTGCCTGCGGTCATGGTGTCCCCCCCATGGGATCCCGTGCGTTTGTCGACGCCGCCCCGACCGAAGGGGAAGCGGCCGATGGCACCATCTCACCGCCCGCTGTCCAGCGCAACCCGACCTCGCGCGCTTGCAACGGCCACCGGGTGACGGCGCCACGCGTTCGCGCTAGGCTCGCGACGCACACGCTTCGGACACGCCTTCATCGCATCGCGGGAGCCCCCATGCCCGTCCCCGTCTTCCCGTCGCTGGGCGCCGTCGCGCTCGACGCGCTCGGAGCGCCGGCCCTGCTGCTGGCCCTGCGCGGCGACGACGTCCTGCTCGCGCGGGCCAACGAGGGCTTCGTCGAGGCCTGCGGGCGGCCAGGGCAGGCGCTCGAGGGGCGGCCGCTGCACGCCGCGCTGGATCCGGACGCCGCGGCCGCCCTGGCCAGCGCCGCGGTGGCCGCGGTCGAGGCGCGCGAGGGCGCGGAGGTCGAGCTGATCCTGGCGCCGGCCGGCCGCGAGCCGCGCCGGTTTCGCGGCCACGCGCGCGCCTTCGGCGACGCCGACGCGGTCGAGGACGCCTGGGTGACGGTCAGCCTGGTCGACGTCACGGCGGTGCGCGCCGAGCTCGAGCAGCTGCGCCGCCGCGCGCGGGATCTGGAGGCCCTGGTCGAGAACTCGCCCGACATCGTCGCGCGCATCGACCGCGACTTCCGCCACGTGTTCGTCAACCGCGCCATCGAGGCCGCGACCGGGCAGCCGCGCGAGCGCTTTTTGGGCAAGGACCACTACGAGCTGGGCATGCCGGCCGAGCTGGTCGAGCCGTGGCGCGCGGTCTACCGCCGCGTTTTCGACACGGGCCAGGAGGGGCGCAAGGAGTTCGAGTTCGAGACGCCGCAGGGCACGCGCACCTACTCGTCGCGCGTGGTGCCCGAGTTCGGGCCCGACGGCCGGGTCGAGACCGTGCTCAGCGTCGCGCGCGACGTCACCGTGCAGCGGCAGGCGATGGCCGAGCGGCTCGAGATGGAGCGGCGGCTGCTCGAGAGCCAGCGCCTCGAGAGCCTCGGCGTCCTCGCCGGCGGCGTCGCCCACGACTTCAACAACCTGCTGGCCGGGGTCGTGGGCACCGCCTCGCACGCCCGCCAGCTCGTCGAGTCCGACTCGGCCCTCGACGCGCTGCTCGCCCGCATCGAGGCGACCGGCCTGCGCGCGGCCGACCTGTGCCGGCAGCTCCTCAGCTACGCGGGCCGCGGCACGCTCGACTCGGGCCTGGTCGACCTCGCGGCGCTCGCCTCCGAGACGCTCGATCTGTTGCGCTCCAACATCCCCAGCCGCATCGCCCTCGAGCTGGCCGCGCCGCCCCCGCCCGCCACGCTGCCCATGGTGCGCGGCGACGCGACCCAGCTGCGGCAGGTGCTGATGAACCTGGTGCTCAACGCCGCCGAGGCCATCGGCGACCGCCCGGGCCTCATCACCGTCAGCCTGGTGCGCGGCCAACCCGACCAACGCGCGCTCGCCGGCGCGGTCGTCGCCCCCGAGCGGCTCGACGGCGCCTTCCTGGTCCTCCAGGTCACCGACGACGGCTGCGGCATGACCCCCCAGACCGTCCGCCGCATCTTCGACCCCTTCTTCACGACCAAGCTCAACGGCCGCGGCCTGGGCCTGGCCGCCACCCTCGGCGTCGTGCGCGCCCACGGCGGCGCGCTGCTCGTGCGCTCGGCCCCCGGCGAGGGCACGACCTTCACGTTGCAGCTGCCCGCGACCCAGACCGTCGCCGCCCCGGTCGTGCCACGCCGCGCCGAGGCCTGGCAGGGCGAGGGGCTGGTCCTCATCGTCGACGACGAGGACGTCGTCCGCCGCGCCGCCGCCCTCATCGCCCGCGGCGCCGGGCTGCGCACGCTGTTCGCCGTCGACGGCCCGGGCGCCATCCGCCTGCTGGCCGAGCACCCCGACCTCATCGACGTCGTGCTGCTCGACATGACCATGCCGGGCGGCGACGGCCCCGAGGTGCTGCGCCAGCTGCGCACCATCCGGCCCGATCTGCCCGCGGTCGTCACCAGCGGCTTCTCCGAGCACACGGTGCTGCAGCGCATGGGCGGCCAGGCCATCAGCGCCTTCGTCCCCAAGCCCTTCACCAAGGAGACCCTGCTCGCCGGCCTGCGCCGCGCCTTCGGCGCCCCGGTCCGTTCGCCCTTCCTGGAGTCCTCGTCCGTGTAGCACACTGGGCGCCCACCTCGCCCCGGGAGCCCCGACGTGCGCCACCTCCGTAGCCGCCTGCGCGCCCCGCGCCTCGCCGAGACCGCCCAGCGCCTGCTCGCGCGCTCGACCCTGCGCCTGCCGCCCGCCGCCCTGCGCCGCGTCGCCGGCCCGCCCCGGCTGACGCCCGAGGGCTGGCCCATGGATCTGCAGACCCAGGCCCTCATCCGCCTGATGGCCCTGGTCGGCCACCCCGAGCTGCACGACGCCTCGGTCGATCGCGCCCGCCACCGCATGGACCAGTCGACCCCCATCGTCGACGCCCCGCCGGTGCGCGACGTCTCGGCCAAGAACCTCGAGATCCCCGGCCCGGACGGCGCCTCGCTGCGCCTGCGCCTCTACCGACCCGCCGGCCTGACGAAGCGGGCGCCCGCGGTGCTGTGGCTGCACGGCGGCGGCTTCGTCGTGGGCTCCATCGCCTCGCACGACCGCCTCTGCCGCGCCCTGGCCTCGCGCGTCCCGGCCGTCGTCGTGGCCGCCCACTACCGCCTGGCCCCCGAGCACCCCTTCCCGGCCGCCACCCACGACGCCGTCGCCGCCTTCCGCCACCTGGCGACCCACGCCGACGCCCTGGGCCTCGACCCGCAGGCCATCGCCGTCGCGGGCGACAGCGCCGGCGGCAACCTGGCCGCCGTGGTCAGCCTCGAGACCCGCGCCGACGCCGTCCGCCCCGCCTTCCAGGCCCTGGTCTACCCGGCCACCGACATGACCCGCTCGCACCCCTCGCACACCTTCTTCCGCGAGGGCCCCATCCTCAGCTGCGCCTCCATCGACTGGTTCCTGGACCACTACCTGCAGGGCCACGACGCCCGCGACCCGCTGGCCTCGCCCCTGTTCGCGTCCGATCTCACCAACCTGCCGCCCGCCCTGGTGGTCACCGCCGGCTTCGACCCGCTGCGCGACGAGGGCGCCGCCTACGCCGAGGCGCTGCAGCAGGCCGGCAACACGGTCACCCACCGCTGCCACCGGGGCATGGTGCACGGCTTCATCCAGATGTCCGGCGTCATCGACGAGGCCCACCGCGCCCTGGACCAGCTGGCCGACGACCTGCGCCGCGCCCTGACCCGCTGACGCCACCCGCCCCGGCGGATTCCAACCCGCTCCTCGCCGCCATCGGTCGCCGCCCTTACGGTCGTCGCAGACCCTACGACCCCATTCGGTACGAGCGCGCCGGCCGGCCGGACCGGCACCGGCCCGCGCTGCGACCGGGGAGGCGTCCGTGCCCGGCGAGCGGCCCACGAACACGCAGATCGACAAGTCGCCGGCGTCGCTGGCGGCGCCACCCAACCTGACGGACTGGACCGCCGAGCGGGCCGCCTTCTCGTGGGAGGCCGCCCGCGCCATGCTCGACGGGCTGCCGGGCGGCGCCGGCCTGCACATCGCCCACGAGGCGGTGCGCCGGCACGCCCGTGGCCCCCTGGCCGGCCACACCGCGCTCGTCGGCGTCGGCGCCCACGGCGAGCGCCGCGCGCTGACCTACGAGGCCCTGTGGCAGGCCACCAGCCGCTTCGCCAATGCGCTGGTCGCCCTGGGCGCGCGCCGCGGCGACCGGCTGTTCGTGCTGATGCCGCGCGTCCCCGAGCTGACGGTCGCGGTCATGGGCGCGCTGTCGGCCGGCTGCGTCGTCTGCCCGCTCTTCGCGGCCTTCGGCCCCGAGCCCATCGCCCAGCGGCTGACCCTCGGATCGGCGCGCTTCCTGGTCACCACCTCGGCGCTGTACCAGCGCAAGGTCGCGGCGGCGCGGCCCAGCGTCCCGCACCTCGAGCACGTCCTGGTCCTGGGCGCCGAGGGGCCGCCGGGGACCACGCCGCTGGACGAGCGGCTGGCCGCCGCCGCCGCCGACTTCGAGCTGCCGCCCACAGACCCCGAGCAGCCGGCCCTGCTGCACTTCACCAGCGGCACCACCGGCCGCCCCAAGGGCGCGCTGCACGTCCACGGCGCCGTGCTGCACCACCTGGTCAGCGCCCACTACGCGCTGGATCTCCGCGCGGGCGACGTCTTCTGGTGCACCGCCGACCCCGGCTGGGTCACCGGGATGTCCTACGGCGTCGTGGCCCCGCTGGCCCTGGGCGCGACCAACCTGGTCTACGAGGGCGAGTTCGACCCGCGCGGCTGGCTGGACGTGCTGGCGCGCGAGCAGGTGACGGTCTGGTACACCGCGCCGACCGCGGTGCGCATGATGCGCCGGGCCGGCCTCGGCGCCGCCGGGCCCGAGCGCCTGCAGCACCTGCGCTTCATCGCCAGCGTCGGAGAGCCGCTGGACGCCGAGGCCGTGCGCTGGGGCGTCGAGGCGTTCGGGCTGCCCATCCACGACAACTGGTGGCAGACCGAGACGGGCGGCATATTGATCGCCAATTACGCCGCCATGCCCATCCGGCCGGGGTCGATGGGGCGCCCGCTGCCGGGCGTCGAGGTCGCGGTGGTGCGCCGGGCGGGCGAGGGCCGGGTCGAGGCGCTGCCGCCCGGCGAGCAGGGCGAGCTGGCCGTCCGGCGGCCCTGGCCGGGCATGTTCCGGGCCTATCTGAACGACCCGGCGCGCTACGCCGGCTGCTTCGTCGGCGACTGGTATCTGTCGGGCGATCTCGCCCGCATGGACGAGGACGGCTACCTGTGGTTCGTCGGGCGGGCCGACGACGTCATCAAGACCGCCGGGCACCTGGTCGGGCCCTTCGAGGTCGAGCGCGTCCTGCTGTCGCACCCGGCGGTGGCCGAGGCGGGCGTCATCGGACGGCCCGACCCGGTCGCGGGCGAGGTCATCAAGGCGTTCGTGGCGCTGCGGCCGGGGCACGCGCCGGACGACGGGCTGCGGCGCGAGCTGCTGGGCCTCTCGCGCAAGCGGCTGGGGCCGGCCCTGTCGCCGCGCGAGATCGCCTTCGTCGACGGGCTGCCCAAGACGCGCAGCGGCAAGATCCTGCGGCGGCTGCTGCGGGCGCGCGAGCTGGGGCTGCCCGAGGGCGACCTGTCGACCCTGGAGCCCGAGCCGCCGGGGGCGGGGCGCGCCTCGTGAGCGGGCGCGCGTCCAGGAGGGGCCCCGACGGCGGCGGGCGGCGGCCGGTCGCGGTCACGGCGGGCCACGCTCGGCACCTGCTTCGGCAGATGCTGCGCATCCGGCGCTTCGAGGAGCGCTGCGCCGAGGCCTACGCCGGCGAGCACATCCGGGGCTTTTTGCACCTGTACAACGGCCAGGAGGCCATCGCCGTCGGGGCTGTCGGCGCGCTCGAGCCCGAGGACCCCCTCTTCGCCACCTACCGCGAGCACGGCCACGCCCTGGCCCGCGGCGTGCCGATGGGGCCGCTGATGGCCGAGATGTTCGGCAAGGCCGAGGGCGTCTGCCGCGGCCGCGGCGGGTCGATGCACCTGTTCGACCTGTCGCGCGCCTTCTTCGGCGGCAACGCCATCGTCGGCGGGCACCTGCCGCTGGCGGTGGGCGCGGCGCTGGCCGATCGGCGGCTGGGGCGGCCGCGGGTGACCGCCTGCTTCTTCGGCGAGGGCGCCGTCGAGGAGGGCGAGTTCCACGAGGCGATGAACCTGGCGGCGCTGTGGGGGCTGCCGGTCGTCTTCTGCTGCGAGAACAACCGCTACGCGATGGGCACCCCCCTCGCCGTGGGAGAGGCGCGACGGGACCTGGTCGCCAAGGCGGCGGCCGACGGCGTCCCGGGCGAGGTGGTCGACGGGATGGACGTGCTGGCGGTCGAGGCGGCCATGCGCGGCGCGGTCGCGGCGGCGAGGGGCGGGGACGGGCCGCGCTTTCTGGAGCTGCGGACCTACCGCTTCGTGGCGCACTCGATGTTCGACGCGCAGCTCTACCGGGACAAGGCCGAGGTGGAGGCCTGGCGCCACCGCGACCCGCTGGTGACGTTCCGGGCGGCGCTCGAGGCCGAGGGGCTCGTGGACCAGGCCGCCTGGGAGGCGATGGAAGGCGAGGTGGCGCGCGAGATCGAGGAGGCCGTCGCCTTCGCCGAGGCCGGCACCCTGGAGCCCGTCGCCGACCTGACGCGCGACGTGACCACCCCGGTCGAGGGCCGCCCCGCGACGCCGCGCCCGCCGGCGCCTGCCCCCGAGGCCCCGAGCCGGATGACCTATCGCGAGGCGGTCAAGCAGGCCATCGCCGAGGCTCTGGAGGCCGACCCGCGCGTGGTCCTGATCGGCGAGGACGTCGGCCGCTACGGCGGCTGCTACGCCGTCTCCAAGGGCCTGCTCGAGCGCTTCGGCCCCAGCCGCGTGGTCGACGCGCCGCTGTCGGAGGCCGGCTTCGTCGGCGCGGGCGTCGGCGCGGCGATGACCGGCCTGCGGCCCATCGTCGAGGTGATGACCTGCAACTTCAGCACGCTGGCGATGGACCAGATCCTGAACAATGCCGCGACCTTGCGCCACATGTCGGGCGGGCAGGTCGGCGTCCCGCTGGTCGTCCGGATGGCCACCGGCGCCGGCCGGCAGCTGGCCGCGCAGCACTCGCACAGCCTCGAGGGCTGGTTCGCGCACATCCCCGGGCTGCGGGTCGTCGCGCCGGCCACCGTCGAGGACGCGCGCGGCATGCTGTGGACGGCGCTGCACGACCCGGACCCGGTGCTCATCTTCGAGCACGTCGACCTGTACAACGCCGAGGGCGAGCTGCCGGCGGGCGCCGGCCCGGTGGATCTGGACCGCGCGGTGGTGCGACGCTCCGGGCGCGACGTCACCCTGGTCACCTACGGGGGCTCGCTGCGCAAGGCGCTGGCGGCGGCCGAGGCGCTGGCCGGCCAGGGCGTCGAGGCCGAGGTCGTCGATCTGCGGACCCTGCGGCCGCTCGACGGCGAGACGGTGCTGGCCTCGGTGGCGCGCACCCGGCGGCTGGTGGTGGTCGACGAGGGCTGGCGTTCGGGCAGCCTGTCGGCCGAGGTCGTGGCCCGGGTGACCGAGGCGGCCCTCTACGAGCTGGACGCCCCGCCGGCGCGCGTGTGCACCGCCGAGGTACCGCTGCCCTACGCCAAGCACCTGGAGCAGGCAGCGCTGCCGCAGCCCGAGGCCATCGTCCGGGCCGCGCGGGCGCTGGTGGGCGGGGGGCGCGCGGATGGCTGAGCTGCGCATGCCGTCGCTGGGCGCCGACATGGAGTCGGCCGAGCTGGTCGCGTGGCAGGTGCGGCCGGGCGACGAGGTGCGCCGCGGCGACATCGTGGCGGTGATCGAGACCCACAAGGGCGCCATCGACGTCGAGGCCTACGTGTCGGGGCGGGTGGCGCGGCTGCTGGTCGAGCCCGGGGCGCGGGTGCCGGTGGGCGCGCCGATCGCCGTGCTCGAGGACGGGGCCGGGGCGGCGCCCGAGGTCGAGGCCGAGCCGGCGGCGGCGGCCCAGGCGGTGGCGGTGGCGGAGGTGGAGCCGGTGGCGGAAGCGGCGGCGGAGCCGGTGGCGGAAGCGGCGGCCGAGCCCGTGGCGGTGGCGGAGGCAGCGCCCCAGGCCGCGCCGAGGCCGGCCGATGGGTGGGTCCGGGCCTCGCCGGCGGCGCGGGCGCGGGCGCGGTCGCTGGGGATCGCGCTGGAAGACGTGCGCGGCAGCGGCCCGGGCGGCGCGGTGACGCTGGCGGACCTCGAGGCGGCCCCCTCGCCGACACCGACGACCCCGGCGCCACCGACGCCCGCGACGCGGCCGCGGCCGACGACGGCCGGGTTGCGGCAGGCCATCGCGGCGGCCATGGCGCGCTCGAACCGCGAGATCCCCCACCTGTACCTGACCCACTCTGTGGATGTCGCCGAGCCGCTGCGCTGGCTCGCGGCCCGCAACGCCCAGCGGCCGGTCGCCGAGCGCGTCCTGCCGGCGGCCCTGTTCCTGCAGGCCAGCGCGCGGGCGCTGGCGCGTCACCCCGAGCTGAACGGCTACTGGAAGGACGACGCCTTCGTCCCGGGCGCCGGCGTCCACCTGGGCGTCGCCGTCTCGCTGCGCGGCGGCGGCGTGGTCATCCCGGCCCTGCGCGACGCCGACCGGCTGGGGCTCGACGCGCTGATGCAGGGCCTGCGGGATCTGGTGGGCCGCGCGCGGTCGGGGCGGCTGCGCTCGTCCGAGCTGGACTCGGGCACGGCGACGGTGACCAACCTGGGCGACACCGGCGTCGAGTCGGTGCTGGGGGTGGTCTACCCTCCGCAGGTCGCGCTCATCGGGTTCGGCCGCGTGGTCGAGCGCCCCTGGGCGGTCGACGGGATGCTGACCGTGCGCCCCGTGGTCACGGTGTCGCTGGCGGCCGACCACCGCGCCGTCGACGGCCACGCCGGGGCGCGCCTGCTGTCCACCCTCGAGCAGCTGCTGCGGCAGCCGGAGGCCCCATGACCGCGTCACCGACGCCGAGCCGCGAGGAGCTGCGCGCCCAGGTGGCCGCCGTGCTGGCCGACATCGCGCCCGAGGTCGATCTGACCGCCATCCCCGACGAAGCCCCGCTGCGCGAGGCGGCCGACCTGGACTCGATGGACATGCTGAACCTGGTCCTGGGGCTGGCGCAGCGGCTCGAGGTCGAGATCCCCGAGGCCGACTACGCGCAGGCCGCCACCGTGGGCGGGCTGCTGGACTACCTGGCGCGGGCGCTCGCCGCGCGCCCTGCCGAAGGAGCGTGAACATGGCCCGTCGAGGCGCGTTGGTGCGATGGTTCGAGGACGTGAGGCGCGACGACGTCGCGTCGGTGGGCGGCAAGAACGCCTCGCTGGGCGAGATGACGGCGAAGCTGCGCGACGCGGGCATCGCGGTGCCCGGCGGGTTCGCGACGACGGCCGCGGCCTACCGGCAGGTGCTGCGCGAGGCGGGGCTCGACGACGCGATGCGCGAGCAGCTGGAAGCGCTGGAGCGCGACCCGGAGGCGTTGCCGAAGGTGGGCGCGGCGCTGCGGAAGCTGGTTGGCGATGCGCCGCTGCCCAAGGCGCTGGAGCGTGAAATCCGCGAGGCCTACGCGGAGCTGTCGCGGCGGTACGAGGTCGAGGCGGCGGACGTGGCCGTGCGAAGCAGCGCGACCGCCGAGGACCTGCCCGAGGCCAGCTTCGCCGGGCAGCAGGAGACCTTCTTGAACGTGCGCGGGGCGGACGCCGTGCTGGCGGCGGTGCGGCGCTGCATGGCCTCGCTGTTCACCGACCGCGCCATCGCCTACCGGGACCGGCACGGCTTCGACCACCTGTCGGTCGCGCTGTCGGTGGGCGTGCAGAAGATGGTGCGCTCGGACAAGGCCGGGGCGGGCGTCGCCTTCACGCTGGACCCCGAGACGGGCTTTCCGCGGGTGGTCGTCATCAACGCGGCGTTCGGGCTGGGCGAGAGCGTGGTGTCGGGCCAGGTCGACCCGGACCAGTACGTGGTGTTCCGGCCCTTGCTGGGGCAGGCGCGGCCCATCGTCGACAAGCGGCGCGGGGGCAAGGAGATCCGCGTCGACTACGGAGAAGGCGGCGAGGGCCGCGAGACGGTGACGCGGGAGGTGCCCGAGGGCGAGCGGCTGCGGTGGGTGCTGAGCGACGACGAGATCCTGACGCTGGCGACGTGGTGCGAGCGCATCGAGGCGCACTACGGGCGGCCGATGGACATCGAGTGGGCCAAGGACGGCGAGTCGGGCGAGCTGTTCATCGTGCAGGCGCGGCCCGAGACGGTGCAGCGCGGGCGCAACCCGACGTCGCTGGAGAGCTTTCGCCTCGAGGGCGAGGGCGAGCGCCTGGTGACGGGGCTGGCCATCGGGCAGGGCATCGCGGCCGGGCCGGTGTGCGTGCTGGGCAGCGCGGCCGAGGGCGCGGCCTTCCCGGAGGGGGGCGTGCTGGTGACGGCGATGACCGACCCGGACTGGGTGCCGGTGATGCGGCGGGCGGCGGCCATCGTGACCGACCACGGCGGGCGGACCTCGCACGCGGCCATCGTCAGCCGCGAGCTGGGCGTGCCGGCGGTCATCGGGGCGGGCGACGCCACGGCGACGCTGCGGTCGGGCGACGAGGTGACGGTCAGCTGCGCCGAGGGTGACGCCGGGTACGTGTACCGGGGGCGGCTCGCGTGGCGGCAGGAGGCCATCTCGCTCGAGGACCTGCCCGAGACGCGGACGCGGCTGATGATGAACCTGGCGACGCCGGACGCGGCCTTCCGCTGGTGGCGGCTGCCGGCGCGCGGGGTGGGGCTCGCGCGCATGGAGTTCATCCTGAGCGACGCCATCCGGGTGCATCCGATGGCGCTGCTGCGCCCCGAGCAGGTCGAGGACGCGGCGGCGCGGCGCGAGATCGAGGCGCTGACGGCCGGCTACGAGGACAAGGCCGAGTACTTCGTCGAGCGGCTGGCCTTCGGCATCGCGCGCATCGCGGCGGCGCTGCACCCCGAGCCGGTGGTGGTGCGGACGAGCGACTTCAAGACCAACGAGTACGCCCAGCTGCTGGGCGGGCGGGCGTTCGAGCCGCGCGAGGAGAACCCGATGTTGGGGTTCCGCGGGGCGTCCCGCTACTACAGCCCGCGTTATCGCGACGCGTTCGCGCTGGAGTGCCGGGCGCTGCGACGGGTGCGCGAGGAGATGGGACTGGCGAACGTGGTCGTGATGATCCCCTTCTGCCGCACGCTCGAGGAGGCGGATCGGGTGCTGGAGATCATGGCCGAGCAGGGCCTGCGGCGGGGTGAGCGGGGGCTCGAGGTCTTTGTCATGGCCGAGATCCCCAGCAACATCCTGCTGACCGAGGGCTTCGCCGAGCGCTTCGACGGCTTCTCCATCGGCTCGAACGATCTGACGCAGCTGACGCTGGGTGTCGACCGCGACTCGGCCGAGCTGAAGCACGTCTTCGACGAGCGCAACCCGGCGGTCAAGGCGCTGGTGGCCGACCTCATCCGGCGGGCGCACGCGGCCGGGCGCAAGGTCGGCATCTGCGGGCAGGCGCCCAGCGATTATCCGGACTTCGCGGCCTTCCTGGTCGAGGAGGGCATCGACTCGATCTCGCTCAACCCGGACAGCCTCGTGCGCACGCTGCACACGGTCGCCGAGGCCGAGGCGCGGCTGAAGCCGTCCTGAGCGCGCGCGCGGCGGTCAGCCCAGGCGGGTCAGCGCGTCGGGGAAGAGCAGCAGGACCAGGCCCAGCGCGGCGATGACGGCGCCGCTGACCAGCTTGAGGAGGCGGCCGCCGCGCTCTTGCAGCTTTCGCTTGGACAGGGTGACGACCGCGATGATCAGCATCACCGAGTCGTCCAGGACGTAGGCCAGGTTGTAGAGCGCGAGGTAGCCGTAATAGGACCAGGCGGGCTGGTCGTAGGTGGTCAGGATCTGGGTGTACAGGGCCGGGAAGCCGGCGGTGCAGAGCAGCTCGACCACGTTGACGAGCCCGGAGAGGACGGCGACCGCGGCGAGGGCGGCCGGCAGGTTCTCGGCGCGCAGGATGCGGCGCACCTGGCGGTACAGGGCCGGCTTGGCGCGCGCGGGGATGGACAGGCTGGGGCCGCGGCCGAAGGCGAAGAAGTCCTTGATGTTGATGGCGCCCATGGTGAGGGCGACGAGGCCGAGCGCGACCTGCAGGGCGCGTGAGTAGCCGACGAGGAGGAAGATCTCGAGCCAGGCGGCCATGAAGGCGAAGTAGAGCAGGCCGCCGACCAGGACGAAGGTGCCGCCGACGAGGGCCATGCGGCGGCGGTCGTGCAGGTTGACGAGGAGGCTCAGGAGGTAGAGCAGCGCCCACATGGCGCAGGGGTTGAAGCCGTCGAGCAGGCCGAGGACGACGGTGAACAGGGGCAGGCCGAGGTCGTCGACGTCGACCGGGCCGACCAGGGGCAGGTCGACGCGGCGGGGCGGGGCGCGGGCGGGGGCGGAGGCGAGGCCGAGCAGGGCGCGGAGGCGGGGGCCGCTGGTGGCGGGGGTGTCGAAGCCGACGAGGAGGCGGTCGCCGGCGACGAAGGTGGGGACGCCGGCGGGCGAGGCGCCGTGGGCGTCGGAGAGGGCGCGGAGGCGGGCGAGGGCGGCCGGGTCGGCGACGACGTCGTGGTAGACGATGGTGAGGTCGGGGTGCTGGCGGTGGAGGTCGGCGAGGTAGGCCTCGGCGTCGGCGCAGTGGGGGCAGCCGGGGCGGACGAAGACCTCGAGGTCGGGCGGTGGCGCGGCGGGGAGGGCCGCGAGGAGCCACAGCGCGAGGGCGGCGAGGGAGGGGGGCATGGGCCGAGAGCGTGGCCTGCCCGGACCGAGGGGGGAACGCCGCGGCCCGATTCGTGGGGCCGCGGCCGGGGGGCAGCGGTTGGGTTCAGCCGGGCGCGCCGTCGGGGCGGGGCGTGGTGAGGATGCGCCAGTAGACGCCGACGAAGAGGGCGAAGGCGGCGGCCCAGAGGGTGCCGGAGGCCATGAGGGCCTGCGGGTAGTGGGCGGGGGAGGCGAGGGGGATGACGACGCGGGCGAGGGCGGCGGCGGTGAGCAGGACGTAGCCGGCGACGGTGACTCGCGAGACGACGAGGGGGCGGCCGGTGTGGCCGAGGGAGACGCGGGACATCATGCCGAGGATGAGGGTGCCGAGGGCGCCGACGGTCAGGGCGTGCAGGGGGGCGGTGCCGCCGAGGGCGGGGACCCAGGGGGACAGGCCGAGCATCAGGAGGCCGAGGCCGATCCAGAGGTAGCCGAGGTGGAGGACCCAGAGGATGGGGCGGGTCAGGGTGGCGGTCGGGTTCCAGCCGGCGAGGCGGGCCAGGTTGGCGACGGCGGCGGCCAGGGCGAGCGGGGCGGCGATGGCGTGCAGGCCGAAGAGGTGGACCGGGACGAGGGCGAGGGTCAGGCCGAAGGCGGACCAGTCGAGCCAGGGACGGCTGACGACGTTGGCCTCCTTGACGGCGTTGCGGGTGAAGAAGGGGATGACGCGGCCGCCGACCAGGACCAGGAAGACGACCAGGACGTCGACGCCGGCGGTCAGGGCGGCGCGGGGCAGGGCGCCGCCGCCGGCGTGGAAGGCCAGGTTGATGAGGCCCAGGACCAGCAGCAGGAGCGGGATGCCGTAGTTGCGCTTATTGCGTGAGCGCCAGATGGGGCGGGCGATGGCCAGGGCGACGGCCGGCAGGAAGGCGACGTCGATGGCGGCGACCAGGCCGGCCGGCCAGTCCCCGCCGATCAGCATCGCGACCCGGCCGGCGACGAAGAGCAGGACCAGCGCGGCGAGCGAGGCCCCCGAGGGCGTCGGCTGCTTGGTCCAGTTCTTCACGGCGGTCAGCAGGAACCCGGCGATGACGGCGACGGCGAAGCCGAAGATCATCTCGTGCGCGTGCCAGGCGGTCGGATCGACCGCGAGCGGCAGCGTGGTCCCGCTGAACAGGACGTGCAGCCACAGGGGCAGCCACACGGCGGCCAGCAGCCCGGCGAGCAGGAAGAAGGGCCGGAAGCCCAGGGCGAGCACCGGATGGGCGAAGATCCCTCTCGGCGCGTCCTCGGCGGGGGTCATGTAGCGTTCGATCCGCATGCGTCCTCCCGACGCGCGACCCCGTCCGCGAGGCCGCCTTCGGCCTGGATGATGGGAACGACTTGCCGATTAGGCAATGTCGGACTCGAAGGTCCGATAAAAAAGCCCCGACCGGGCGCCGTGCTCTCCAGACGGAGCCCGGAACCTTCATCGTGACGGCGTAAGTACTTCGACTCGCGCGCCAACCGCCCGACGAGGCCAAAACCACCATCACCCTCCCGGCCCAGGTCTCCCACCTCTCCCCCGCCGCCTTCGCCGACCTCCTCACCCGCCGCGTCGCCGTCGCCGAGGCCGATCTCCAGCGCCGGTTCGCCAACGAAGGCCGCCGCTTCCTCGGCCTCGACAAGGTCCTCCGCACCAAGCGCCACTCCCAGCCCACCTCCTGGGAGAAGCGTCGCGGCATCAACCCGACCCTCGCCTGCCGCGACCCCGAGGCCCGCTGCCTCCAGCTCGCCGCCGACAAGCCTTGGCAGGACGCCTACGCCGCAGCCCTCACCGACTGGCGCCAGGGCGACCGCGACACCCTCTTCCCCGCCCACACCAGGAAGTTGGCCCGCCTGCACGGCGCCCGCACCGCGCCGCCCCTGAGCGCCCGCGCCGCCTGAGCGCGGCCCCCCGGGGACCCAGCGCCGCCCACCCTATCCCCCTTCCAGGGCGTCCGTCCCCCGGTCGCACCGCACCCGTCCGCCCAGCGCCCCACTTTCAGCCCTCAGCCGCCGCCTTCGTACCCCGCAACCAGCCCGTTCACCGCTCCCCGCCCCCGATTTCCTCCCCGCCAGCCCCCAAGTCGGCCGGCCCCCAAGACCCGACCCTTGGTGCGGCATCTTGGCCCGTCACGAGCTGACGCAGAGAGACCAGGCCCACGCGCGCTCCCCTAATCAGCCGACTTGCAGCGCAGGACCTCGACCTCCGAGAGCGCGACGTCGTTCCAGCGGGCGCCGCGGGCGACCTCGAAGATCTCGAGGGTCAGACGTTTTGTGGGCTCCTCGACGGCGTAGACGGGGATCTCCGTGAAGCCGCGCTTGTCCGTCGGCAGGTCGACGAGGTGGCCGTTGGAGCCGAACAGTCCGATGTAGACCTTGCTCGCCCGGTTGTTCAGGGCGAACAGGTCGCCGAGGGCGTCCTTGCGCTGGAAACCGTTGGCGAGCCGGACCATGACGACATCGGTGGGCGTAGCGAGGTGGAGGGTCACCTTCGCGCCGGCGCCGCCCTGCTTCGAGGGGCTGGGCTGCCAGCTCGTGTCGAGCTTGCCATCGTGGAGGTGGGCGGCGTCGAAGCGGTAGCCGCCCGAGGGCCGGTGGGTGGAGCTGGCCTCGACGCGTTCGATGGGGACGCGGACCAGCTCGCCCGCGGGGCACTCGGGCTCCTCGGGGTTGTCGGTCATGCAGCGATCGTCGTCCGAGCTGTCGCACGCGCCAAAGCGCTTGCAGACCACCGACTCGCTGCAGTCCAGCACCCTGCATTGGGGGGCGAAGACACCGATCCCCTGGTCCGCGACGCAGGCGCCGTAGACTTTGCAGTTGGTGGACTGGCGGCAGTCCGCGTCCGACTCGACCTGGCAGGAGCCGTCGACGAGCTGACAGCGGCCGTGGGTTCGGCACTCGGGTGAGGCGCGACAGACGGCCGCGCTGCGCACGACGCAGGCGCCGTCCCGCGCGACGCAGCGGTGTTCGAGGGTGCAGGCGCGGCTCTCTTTGCACATCGCGTCGGTCGTGACGCCACAACGGGCGCCCTCGCGGTGGACCTGGACCCTGTCGTCGACGGCAAGCTCCGGCGCCTCCTGCGGGACGAGCCCACAGGCGCCGACCGCCGCGCACCGCGCGCTGGCGGCGCAGGCCGCCTCCGAGCCGGCCACGCAGATCGGGCGGCCGTCGACCTCGCTCTTCGCCTCGACGCAGCGGCCGTAGACGGCGCAGGCCGGCGAGTCCTTGCAGCCCTTGGGCCCGACGACGCAGCCCGCGTCCTGCTCGAACGCGCAGCGCCCCTGGTTGGCGCACCACGAGCACCGCGCCGGCGCGCAATGCATCGGGTTCGGCCCGTCCTGGCACGTCGCGTCGTCCTGGGGTTCGACGAACCCGTCATCGGCGTGGGCGGCCCCGGGGCCCAGGAGGAGGCCGAGGCCCTGGATCAGCAAGCAAATGGTCAGTGCTCTCATCATGCTCACCACGCCCATGGACCGATAACCGACATAGTGCCCACTACCGGCCCCCGCGTCACCAGCGAACTGGCAGGCTCCGGGCGCACCGCTGCGTTCGACTCCTCGTGAGCCCTTCACTTCAACAGTGAGCCTGCACAGTGGGCTTGCGGGCGCTTGGTCCTCGGGCGCACCCTGAGCTGTCGTCAGGGGCAAAGGGGGCAGATACCTGATTGTGATCCCTGTGAAGCAACCCCAGCGGCGACAGCCGAGCGTCCATCGGAGAGGGGGCCTGGGCGAACCGGCGGTCGCGCGATGCGTCTCGGGTCATCTCAGCAGACCTCGAACGTCCTTTCGAGCATCGAGCGGCGAGCTGGACGTGCCCGGCGAGTTTCTTCCCAGGGATCGTAAGTTGGGACTTGACCCCTGGGATCCCGCCGGCCCCCTGGGATCCCGCCGTGTGAAGCGAGAGCGCGACTCGCTCGAGCAGACAACCGGAATTTCATCCCGGGCCTGCCACCCGAGTCGTTTGTAAGTTGGGACTTGACCCCTGGGACGCGGCGGTCAGCAGGAACCCGGCGATGACGGCGACGGCGAAGCCGAAGATCATCTCGTGCGCGTGCCAGGCGGTCGGATCGACCGCGAGCGGCAGCGTGGTCCCGCTGAACAGGACGTGCAGCCACAGGGGCAGCCACACGGCGGCCAGCAGCCCGGCGAGCAGGAAGAAGGGCCGGAAGCCCAGGGCGAGCACCGGATGGGCGAAGATCCCTCTCGGCGCGTCCTCGGCGGGGGTCATGTAGCGTTCGATCCGCATGCGTCCTCCCGACGCGCGACCCCGTCCGCGAGGCCGCCTTCGGCCTGGATGATGGGAACGACTTGCCGATTAGGCAATGTCGGATGTCTGGGTCCGAGTAAAGAGTGGCGGTTGGTGCATCGTCGGATCCCCTCTCGGCACGGATCCTGCTCACTCGCCGACGTCCCCCCAACACGACAGGAGACGTCATGCCCCAGAGCGCCCACGCACCCCTTCACGGCCTGGACGAGGCCGGGACCTTCATCGTGACGGCGTCGACGTACCACCACCATCCCTACTTCGAGCCGCCAGATCTCCGAACGCTCTTGCGCGACGAGCTGCTGGGGACGGCTGACCTCTACGGCTGGTGTCTCGTGGCCTGGGCCGTGATGCCGGACCACTACCACTTCGTCGGGGCCTGCAAGGCGCGGCCGGTCAACCTCCCCGCGTTCATCGGCCGGCTGCACTCACTGACGGCGCGCGCGGTGAACGAGCGGGACGGCTGCCCCGAGCGTCGCGTTTGGAGCCAGTACTGGGACACGCGCATCACGAGTCAGCGCAGCTACCTCGCCCGCCTCGCCTACGTGAACCGCAACCCGGTCAAGCACGGTCTGGTCGAGGTCGCCAGCGAGTATCCGTGGTGCTCGGCCGCCTGGTTCCGCGACAACGCGCCGCCGTCGCTGTTCCGGGTCGTCTCGCAGTTCAAGGTCGACCGGGTCTCCGTTCGCGAGCCGGGGCCAACGAACTGAGTGCGAGCGCCGAGGCTCGTGCAAGGTCCATAGCGCCGGCGGCACGAACGACCTTGCGACTACGCTCGGGACTGGGGTGCCGTTCCGCCGCCGCAGGCGGCTATGGACCGCGCAGGCCGTGCCTGCGCTATGCGATTGTCGCGCCTCCTCTACACCCGCGCGGTCCACAGCGCCGGCGTGGCCGGCGCGTTCCATAGCGCCTTCGGCGCGAACGTCCCTGCGACCATGCTCGGTGCTGGGGTGCCGTTCCGCCGCCGCAGGCGGCTATGGACCGCGCAGGCCGTGCCTGCGCTATGCGATTGTGGCGCCTCCTGTGTACTCGTGCGGTCCACAGCGCCGGCGTGGCCGGCGCGCTCCATAGCGCCTTCGGCGCGAACGAAGCGCCTTCGGCGCGAACGACCCTGCGACCATGGTCGATGCCGAGGTGCCGTTCCGCCGCCGCAGGCGGCTGTGGACCGCGCAGGCCGTGCCTGCGCTATGCGATTGTCGCGCCTCCTCTACACCCGCGCGGTCCACAGCGCCGGCGTGGCCAGCGCGAACGACCCTGCGACTACGCTCGGGACTGGGGCGCCGTTCCGCCGCCGCAGGCGGCTATGGACCGCGCAGGCCTTGCCTGCGCTGTGCGATTGTCGCGCCTCCTCTGTACCCGCGCGGTCCACAGCGCCGGCGTGGCCGGCGCGCTCCATAGCGCCTTCGGCGCGAACGAAGCGCCTTCGGCGCGAACGGAGCGCCGGCGTGGCCGGCGCGCTCCATAGCGCCTGCGGCGCGAACGAAGCGCCTTCGGCGCGAACGGAGCGCCGGCGTGGCCGGCGCGGTTGATGGCGCGAGGAGGCTTGGGGGGAGTCAGGCCAGGCGGGCGAGGACGGCGTCGCCGGCTTGGGTGGTGGAGGCCGTGCCGCCGAGGTCGCGGGTGCGGACGCCGGCGGAGACGGCGGCGGAGACGGCCTGCTCGATGGCGGCGGCCTCGGGTTCGAGGGAGAGGGAGTGGCGGAGCAGCATCGCCGCGCTGAGGATGGTGGCGTAGGGGTTGGCCACGTTCTGGCCGGCGATGTCGGGGGCCGAGCCGTGGATGGGCTCGTACAGGCCGCGGCGGCCCTGGCCGAGGGAGGCCGAGGGGAGCAGGCCCAGGGAGCCGGAGAGGACCGAGGCCTCGTCGGTCAGGATGTCGCCGAACATGTTCTCGGTGACGACGACGTCGAAGGACGCGGGGTGGGTGACGAGGCGCATGGCGCAGGAGTCGACGAGCTGGTGCTCGAGGGTGACGTCCGGGTAGTCGGCGGCGACCTCGGTGGCGACCTGGCGCCACAGACGCGAGGACTCGAGCACGTTGGCCTTGTCGACGCTGGTGACGCGCTTGCGGCGACCGCGGGCGAGTTCGAAGGCCAGCTTCACGACCCGCCGGATCTCGGCGTCGGTGTACTCGAGCGTGTCGACCGCGCGCACGCCGCCGTCGGCCGTGGGCTCGCGCAGCCGCGGCTGGCCGAAGTACAGGCCGCCGGTCAGCTCGCGCACGACCAGCAGATCGACGCCCTCGAGCCGCTCGGGCTTGAGCGGCGAGGCGTCGACCAGCGCCGGGTGCAGGGTGACCGGCCGCAGGTTGGCGTACAGGCCCAGCGCCTTTCGGATGGCCAGCAGGCCTTGCTCGGGGCGCACCTTGGCCGCCGGGTCGTCCCACTTCGGCCCGCCGACCGCGCCCAGCAGGATGGCGTCGGCCGCGCGGGCGGCCTCGAGCGCCTCGGGCGGCAGCGGCTGGCCGGTCGCGTCGATGGCGGCGCCGCCGATCAGGTGGTCCGAGAACTGGAAGTCGTGGCCGAACCGGGCCGCGATGCGCTCGAGCACGCGCCTCGCCTCGGCCGTCACCTCGGGCCCCAGGCCGTCGCCCGCCAGCACTACGATCGTCGCCTTCACGCGGCCTCCTCGGCGTCACGGGCCGCCTCCCAGGCGGCGATGCGGTCCACGAAGCCCAGTAGATAGCCCAGCTCGTCCACGCCGCGCAGCAGACAATTGCGCGAGAACGCGTCGATGGGGAACGGCACCTCGCGCCCGTCGGGCAGCCGCAGTGTGCACGCCTCGAGATCGACCGTCACCTCGGCCGCCGGGTCCGCCGCCCGCGCCCGCAGCAGCTCGGCGTGCGCCCACGCGGGCACCGCCACCGGCACCAAGCCGTTCTTCAGCGCGTTGCCCCGGAAGATGTCGGCGAAGCTGGTCGACACCACCGCCCGGAAGCCCCCCGCCCGCAGCGCCCACGGCGCGTGCTCGCGCGACGACCCGCAGCCGAAGTTGTCGCCCGCCACCAGGATCTCGGCCCCCGCCGCCTCGGGCTGGTTCAGCGCGAAGCCCGGCTCCTGCCGCCAGTCGGCGAACAGCGCCTCGCCCAGCCCCTGCTTGTCCGTCACCTTCAGAAAGCGCGCCGGGATGATCTGGTCGGTGTCGATGTTCGGCACCGGCAGCGCCACCATCCGCGCCGTCACCCGCGTCAGCCCCACCCGCTCAGACATCGCTCACCTCCAGCGCCCGCGCCGCCCTCACCAGCGTCCGCGGGTCCGTCACCCGCCCGGTCACCGCGCAGGCCGCCGCCGTCAGCGGCGACGCCAGCATCGTCCGCCCGCCGCGCCCCTGCCGCCCCTCGAAGTTGCGGTTCGACGTGCTGACCGCGACCTGGCCCGCCTGGATCTGGTCGCCGTTCATCGCGATGCACATCGAGCACCCCGGCTCGCGCCACTCGGCGCCCGCCTCGCGGAACACCCGGTCGAGCCCCTCGGCCTCGGCGTCCCGCTTGACCGCCTGCGACCCCGGCACCACCAGCACCCGCACGCCCGGCGCCACCTTGCGCCCGCGCATCACGCTCGCCGCCTCGCGGAGATCGCTCAGCCGCGAGTTGGTGCACGACCCGATGAACACCACGTCCACCGGCCGCCCCGCGATGGGCTGCCCGGCGTCGAGCCCCATGTACCCCAGCGCCTTGTCCAGCGTCGTCCGGTCGGCCGCGCAGGCCAGCGCGTCGGGATCCGGCACCCGCCCGCCGACCGGCGCCCCCATCGCCGGGTTGGTGCCCCAGGTGATCATCGGCTCGAGCGCGCTCGCGTCCAGCGTCACCGTCTTGGCGAAGGCCGCCCCCTCGTCGGTCGTCAGCCGCCGCCACCGCGCCACCGCCCGGTCCCAGGCCGCACCGCTCGGCGCGTGCTCGCGCCCGCGAAGGTACTCGAACGTCGTCTCGTCCGGCGCCACCATCCCGGCCTTTGCGCCGGCCTCGATGGACATGTTGCACAGCGTCATCCGCTGCTCCATGTCCATCGCCCGCACGGCCTCGCCACGGAACTCGAACACGTGCCCGGTCCCGCCGCCGGTCCCGATCTTCGCGATGAGCGCCAGGATGACGTCCTTGGCCCCCACCCCCGCCGGCAGCCGCCCCTCGATCCGCACCTCGTAGGGCGTCGGCCGCCGCTGCAAGAGGCACTGCGTCGCCAGGACGTGCTCGACCTCGCTGGTCCCGATGCCGAAGGCCAGCGCCCCGAACGCCCCGTGGGTCGACGTGTGGCTGTCGCCGCAGACGATGGTCATCCCCGGCTGCGTCAGCCCCAGCTCGGGCCCGATGACGTGCACGATCCCGTTGGTCGGCGCCCCCAGGCCGTGCAGCCGGATGCCGTGGGCCGCGCAGTTGTCGGCCAGCCGCCGCAGCTGCGCCGCGCCCTGCGCGTCGGCCGCCTCGAGCCCGCCCGGCACCGTCGGCGTCGAGTGGTCCATGGTCGCCACGGTGCGGTCGGGCCGCCGCACCCTCAGCCCGCGCGCCTCGAGGCCCGAGAAGGCCTGCGGCGACGTCACCTCGTGGACCAGGTGCAGGTCGATGTACAGGACCGCCGGGCAGTCCGGCTCGTGGGCCACGACGTGCGCGTCCCAGACCTTGTCGAACAGGGTGCGGGGCTGGCTCACGCGCGCACCTCCTCCGCCGGGGCCTCGGCCGGGCGCGCCGCCTCGCCGCTGACCTCCAGCGTGACGCCGCGCGCGGTCAGCAGCCGGTTGACGGCCGCCAGGTAGGCCTTGGCGCTGGCCACGATGATGTCGGTGTCCGCCCCGTGCCCGTGGAACACGCGGGCCAGCGCGTCGCCGCTCTGCGGGTTGGTCTTGGCCCCGCTGGCCTTGCCGCGGATGCGGACCGAGACCTCGCCCAGCGCGTCGATGCCCTCGGTCACCGCGTGCACCGAGTACTCGAGCAGCTCGGCCTCGAGCCGCACGTGCTTGTTCACCAGCTGGTCGATGGCCTTGAAGCTGGCGTCCACCGGCCCGGTGCCCACCGACGCCTCGACCGTGCTGGACCCGTCGGGCGCGCGCAGCCGCACCGTCGCCGTCGGCAGCCCGATGGTGCCGCAGCCGACCTGCAGCCCCGACAGGGCGAACAGCTCGGGCGCCTGGCGCAGCTCGCTCGACACCAGCGCCTCGAGGTCCGCGTCGGTCACCACCTTCTTGCGGTCGGCCAGCTCCTTGAAGCGGTCGAAGGCCCGCTGCAGGTCCTCGCCCTCGACCGGGTAGCCCAGCTCGGCCAGCCGCGCCGACAGCGCCGCCCGCCCCGAGTGCTTGCCCATGACCAGCCGCGTCTGCTGCGCGCCGACCGTCTCGGGCCGCATGATCTCGTAGGTCTCGGCGTTCTTGAGCATCCCGTCCTGGTGGATGCCCGACTCGTGCGCGAACGCGTTGGCGCCCACGATCGCCTTGTTGGGCTGCACGTGCATCCCGGTCGTCGTCGAGACCAGCCGGCTCGCCCGCGTCAGCTGCGTCGCGTCGATCCCGGTCCGCAGCCCGAAGCGCCCCCGCCGCGTCGCCAGCGCCATCACGATCTCCTCCAGCGCGCAGTTGCCCGCCCGCTCGCCGATGCCGTTGATGGTCACCTCGGCCTGGCGCGCGCCGTTGGCCAGCCCGGCCAGCGTGTTCGCCGTCGCCAGCCCAAGATCGTTGTGGCAGTGGACGCTGATGATGGCCCGGTCGATGCCCGGCACGTTGGCCTTGATGCCCGCGATGAGGGCCCCGAACTCGTCGGGCGTCGTGTAGCCGACCGTGTCCGGGATGTTCAGCGTCGTCGCGCCGGCCGCGATGACCGCCGCCAGCACCTCGTACAGGAACTCGGGCTCGGTGCGGCCCGCGTCCTCGGGGCTGAACTCGATGTCCTCGCAGCGCTCGCGCGCGTAGGCCACCATGGTCCGCGCCCGCTCGACGACCTGCTCGCGGCTCATGCGCAGCTTGTGCTCGCGGTGGATGGGCGAGGTCGCGAGGAAGGTGTGGATGCGCGGCAGCGCCGCCGGGCGCACCGCCTGCCAGGCCTTGTCGATGTCGCCGGGGGTCGCCCGCGCCAGCCCGCAGATGATGGGCGGCGTCTCGGTCGGGCGGCCGTCGACCGGGCCGGCCCCGATCTGCTGGGCGATGGTCCGGACCGCCAGCAGATCGTCGGGCGAGGCGGCCGGGAAGCCCGTCTCGATGACGTCCACGCCCAGGCGCGCCAGCGCCCGCGCCACCTCCAGCTTCTCGGCCGAGGTCATGGTCGCGCCGGGCGACTGCTCGCCGTCGCGGAGCGTGGTGTCGAAGATCCGCACGTAGTCGGGAGAGAGCGTCGTCATGTGTCCATCCGTGAAAGCGGCCGCCCCCCGAAACGGCGACGGCCCCGCATCCTGCCTGGTTGCGGGGCCGTCGTCGGGTCCGAGAGGAGGCTCAGACGCGAGGCGGCCCGCACCCCAGCAGCGCAAGCCCCAGCAACCCGAGCAGCAGGCTCGAATAGTCCCGAAGCGCCCCGGCCGAAGCCGCTGACGGCGCGCTCGGCCGCGGCGTCCCCCGGGGGAGGGGAGGCCGACCCGGCTCGCGCTGGCGCATGCAGGACGTCATCACGGCCGAGGGTGACGGGCGTGACGCGCCGAGTCAAGCGCGCCGCGAGGCCTCCTGCCGGCCGCCTCGCCGCCGGCGAGCCGAAAACATCAAGGATCACCGCCGGTTGTGAAAGCGTATTCCGTTAGTGCGACCGCTGGTGTGCGCTCGCGCGCACCTCACGACATACTCACCCGGAGCAATCGGCTAGCGTCCGGTTGCCCGACCCCTGAGTTCATCCGCACAGCAACCGGCCGTCCAAGGCCCGCGTTCGCTCGCGGCGAGGGGCATCGCACCGAGGTTCACCCTGATTCCACCCGCGTCCGCGGGGGTGAATCTCCGCCTTGCCGCGCCTCCGACCGTGAGCGCCCGCCGGTATGCCGGACGGCCAACGAGGTGACCCATGCTCGCTCTCTGGCGCCGCCCCTGGCGGCTCGCCTCTCTCATGGCGTTTGCCATGACGCTCGCCCCGGCGTGTGGCGACGACAACCTTGGCGGCGGTTTCGTGGACGACATCTTCGCCGACAACGGCGAGCCGGCGCCCGACCCGGACGCCGACGCCACCACCGACACCGGCGACGATGTCCCCGACGATGACGTCGACGCGGTCGACGACGTCGCGCCCGCGACCTGTACCAACAACGACGACTGTCTCGCGACCGAGTTCTGTCTGCTGCTGGACTGTACGGCGCCCGGCACCTGTGAGACCCGGCCCACCGAGTGCGCGGTCATCTACGCCCCGGTCTGCGGCTGCGACGGCGTGACCTACGACAACGCCTGCGAGGCGAACCGAGCCGGCGTGTCCCTGGGCTCCATCGGCGCCTGTCCGCTACCGCCGGAGTGTGAAGTCGACGCCGACTGTCCGGCTGGCGAGATCTGCCTGAACGGCCAGTGCGTCGCCGCGCCGCCCGAGTGCGTGGTGGACGGCGACTGCCCCGCGGGCGAGATCTGCGTCGACGGCGAGTGCGTCGCGGCGCCGCCCGAGTGCACCAAGGACTCGGACTGCCCGATGGGCGAGATCTGCGTCGACGGCCAGTGCGTCGCGGCGCCGCCCGAGTGCGAGACCGACGACGACTGCCCGGCGGGCAAGATCTGCGTCGACGGCCAGTGCGTCGCGGCGCCGCCCGAGTGCACCAAGGACTCGGACTGCGACTACGGCGAGATCTGCGTCGACGGCCAGTGCGTCGCGGCGCCGCCCGAGTGCACCAAGGACTCGGACTGCGACTACGGCGAGATCTGCGTCGACGGCCAGTGCGTCGCGGCGCCGCCCGAGTGCGAGACCGACGACGACTGCGACTACGGCAAGGTGTGCAAGGACGGCAAGTGCGTCGCCCCGCCGCCCGAGTGCGAGACCGACGACGACTGCCCCTATGGCAAGGTCTGCATCGGCTGGATGTGCGTCCTGCCGCCGCCCGAGTGCGTGGTCGACGCGGACTGCGACTACGGCGAGATCTGCAAGGACGGCGAGTGCATCATCCCGCCGCCCGAGTGCACGAAGAACAAGGACTGCCCCTACGGCAAGCAGTGCATGGACGGCAAGTGCGTCAACCCGCCCGAGTGCGTGAAGAACGCGGACTGCCCGACCGGCAAGATCTGCGTCGACCACCGCTGCGTCCTGCCGCCGCCGGAGTGCAAGTACCACACGGACTGCCCGACCGGTGAGATCTGCCACTTCGGCGAGTGCGTGCTGCCGCCGACCGAGTGCGTCAAGAACGAGGACTGCCTGTACGGCCAGGTCTGCGTCTACGGCCAGTGCGTGCTGGCGCCCCCCGAGTGCAAGGAGGACACCGACTGCGGCACCGGCGAGGTCTGCAAGTACGGCCAGTGCGTCCTGCCGCCGGCCGAGTGCGTCTGGGACGAGGACTGCAAGTACGGCGAGCTGTGCCTGTACGGGCAGTGCGTGGTGGTGCCGCGCGAGTGCACCAAGGACAAGGAGTGCGCCTACGCCGAGACGTGCGTCAACGGCGAGTGCGTCGAGGCGCCGCGGCCCTGCGAGGTCAACGCGGACTGCGAGGACGGCCACGTCTGCGCCGGTGGGTACTGCGTGCTGCCGCCCGAGTCGTGCGACTACGACGAGGACTGCGGCCAGGGCGAGATCTGCAAGTACGACGAGTGCATCCTGCCGCCGGCCGAGTGCGTCTTCAACGGCGACTGCTACGGCGACGAGCTCTGCGTGTACGGCCAGTGCGTCCAGCCGCCGGCCGAGTGCTACAAGGACGAGGAGTGCCCGACCGGCGAAGTGTGCAAGTACGGCGAGTGCGTGCTGCCGCCGGCCGAGTGCGTCCTGAACGAGGACTGCAAGTACGACGAGCAGTGCGTCTACGGCCAGTGCGTGCTGGCGCCGCCCGAGTGCACGTACGACAGCGACTGCCCGAGCGGCTACGAGTGCAAGTACGACTACTGCGTCCTGGCGCCGCCCGAGTGCCAGTACGACGCGGACTGCCCGTACGGCGAGGTCTGCATCGACGGCCAGTGCGTCGTGGCGCCGCCGGAGTGCAAGTACGACAAGGACTGCGACTACGGCAAGATCTGCGTCGAGGGCGTCTGCGTCCTGCCGCCGCCCGAGTGCCAGTACGACGAGGACTGCGACTACGGCGAGATCTGCGTCGAGGGCCAGTGCGTCTCGCCGCCGCCCGGGTGCAAGTACGACAAGGATTGCAGCTACGGCGAGATCTGCGTCGACGGCCAGTGCGTCTCGCCCCCGCAGTCCTGCAAGAAGGACTACGACTGCTCGTCCGGCTACGTGTGCGACAAGGGCCAGTGCGTCGAGGCGCCGCCCGAGTGCTCCAAGAACTCCCACTGCTACTTCTGGCAGATGTGCGTCGAGGGTTACTGCCAGGACAAGTGGTGGTGATCCCCCACTGACCGGTGACCCGGGCGGGCCCTCGTGACCCGCTCGAGGCGCCGGGTCCCGCGAAACTCCCCGACAGCGCTTGGACGCCCGGGTCGAGCTCGACGCTCGGCCCGGGCGTTCGCCTTTCGAAGCGACCGCTCCCGTGACCCGCGCGCACGGGCGGAATACATTCGCTGAGCCTCTCAAGGGCCCACGCGCTCGCGGGTCGCGACTTTGCCGCGCTCCCCGCCCTCCGGCCGTGGTCCCCGCGTCCGCCCGCCTGCTTGGCCGCCATCTGCCGCGGCCGAAACCCAATCTTCTTTTCTCGACGAAGCTCCCATCGGGCCGCGGTCAGGGTCGCTGACGCGCTCCATGCCTGGCGCACGTGCGCGGACGGCAGGGCGCGTGATGATCCGGGCCGCGGTAGCGCCGCCGTGCCTGCGGCGCGACGTCGGGCGTCCGGTCTCGGGCGCCTCGTGCGGTGGCCTTCGTGTGCCCTGTGGGGGAGGTGCTCGATGTGGCGATCGATGGATGAGGCGCGTCCGGCGGCGGGCGACGCAGTGACGATGCGGGCCCGGCTGCGCTTCGGCGCGCTGGGGCTGGGGGTGACGGTGCTGGCGCTCGGCGGGCTGGGTCTGCCGGCCTGTAGCGACGACGCGACGAACCCGTCGATCGGGCGCGACGCCGAGGCCGAGCTGCCGCCGGAGGGGTCGCCCGATCCCGACGCGCTCGGCGACGTTGGGCCGAGCGACGCGGCGACCGACGCCGGGCTCGACCCGGGCGGCTCGGGCGGCGACGGCTGGGTCCTGCCCGACGTCCTCGAGCCGGGGGAGATCGGCGCGCCCTGCGACTCGAACTCCGACTGCTTCTCGGGCTTCTGCGTGCCCTCGAACGAGGGCCACGTGTGCAGCAAGCTGTGCGTCGACGACTGCCCGGTCGGCTGGAGCTGCAAGGGCGTATCCAACGGCATCGACGTGACCTTCATCTGCCTGCCGCCCTCGGACCGCCTGTGCGAGCCGTGCACGGTCGACTACCAGTGCGGCGGCGGGCTGTGCCTGACCTTCCCGGACGGGCCGGCGTGCACCAGCCCCTGCGAGACGGGCGACGACTGCCCGGCGGGCTGGCTGTGCGAGGAGCGCGCCAGCGAGGACGACCTGGGCGGCGCGACCAGCGGCCAGTGCGTCCCGGTCACCGGGACGTGCGGCTGTACGCCCTGGGTCGACGGGCTGCAGCGCTCGTGCTCGCGCGCCAACGACTTCGGCACCTGCTGGGGCGCCCAGACCTGCGACGGGCTGACCGGCTGGGGCGAGTGCTCGGGCGGCGACCCCGAGGCCGAGGTCTGCGACGGGCAGGACAACGACTGCGACGGGCTCGCCGACGAGGACCTGACGCCCCCCGAACCCCAGTGCGCGGTCACCAACGAGCACGGCGCGTGCCAGGGGACGCCCGTCTGCCAGGGCGCGGCGGGCTGGGTCTGCGCGGCCAAGACGCCGGCCGCCGAGGTCTGCAACTACCTGGACGACGACTGCGACGGCGTCGTCGATCAGCCCTTCCGCGGCGACGACGGCCAGTACTCGCTGGACGCCCACTGCGGCGCCTGCAACGTGGCCTGCACCGACATGTTCCCGAACGCGACCGGAACCTGCGACGCCTCGAGCGGCTCGCCGGTGTGCGTCGTGGCCAGCTGCGCGCCCGGGTACTACGCGGTCAACGCGACGACCTGCCTGCCGCTGCAGTCCAGCGAGTGCCTGCCGTGCAAGACCGACGCGCACTGCGCGACGCCGGGCGACCGCTGCCTGTCCTTCGACGGCGGGCAGTTCTGCGGGCGCGACTGCTCGGACGGCAACGCCTACGGCACGCCCGCGGGCACCTGCCCCACGGGGTATGTGTGCGCCGCACAAGCGGGCGGCGGCGAGCAGTGCGTCCCCGAGACCGGCTCGTGCGCCTGCAAGGACCCCGAGGACCACGGCGTGGCGCGGGCATGCATCCAGGACAACGCCCACGGGCAGTGCGCCGGGCTCGAGGTGTGCGACGCGGCGACGGGCTGGTCCGCCTGCAGCGCCGCCGTGCCGGGGCCCGAGGTCTGCAACGGCGTCGACGACGACTGCGACGGACAGACCGACGAGGGCGTGGCGCCGCCCTCGGACGGGTGCGTGGTCGAGAGCGACTACGGCGCCTGCGGCGGCGACTGGAAGTGCGGCGGCGGCGCCGGCTGGGTGTGCGACGCGCCCGTGCCGGCCGCCGAGAGCTGCAACTACCTGGACGACGACTGCGACGGGCAGACCGACGAGGGCTTCCGCGACCCGGCCTCGGATCTCTACGACAGCTACGAGCACTGCGGGCAGTGCGGCGCCAGCTGCGAGGGGGCCATCCTGTTCGCGGTGGACACCCAGTGCGTGCAGGACGCGGCGGCGGGCGAGGCCTACTGCGTGGCCGTCAGCTGCGAGCCGGGCTACTTCAGCCCGCCCGGCAACGAGCGGCTGTGCATCCCGGCGGCGGGCGGCGGCGACTGCTCGCCCTGCAGCGAGGACTCGCACTGCGCCGGGCTGCCCGGCGGGACGTGCGAGAGCCTGGACGGCGGCAACTTCTGCGTGCGCGGCTGCAGCCCGGCCGAGGGGTGCCCCGACGGGTTCGCGTGCGGCGACGACTGGCTGTGCCGCCCGGTGTCGCTGTCGTGCAGCTGCCTGCCGGGCCTCGAGGGCGCGATGCGGCCGTGCATGAAGGGCAACTCGTACGGCGCCTGCTCGGGCACGCAGATGTGCGACCCCGGGGCGACGCCGGGCTGGTCGGCCTGCACGGCCAAGACGCCGGAGGCCGAGGTCTGCAACGGCCTGGACGACGACTGCAACGGCCTGGTCGACGACGGCGTGCTGGCCCCGACCGAGCCGTGCGCCAAGAGCAACGAGCACGGCTCGTGCGGCGGCGCGTGGGCCTGCCAGGCCAGCGGGCCGGGCGCGGCGGACTGGGTCTGCCAGGCCAAGACGCCGGCGGCCGAGACGTGCAACTACGCCGACGACGACTGCGACGGAGAGGTCGACGAGCCGTTCAAGCAGGGCGCGGCCTACGTGGACGACGCCCACTGCGGGGCCTGCGGCGTGGGCTGCGCGGGGGCCATCGAGCACGCGACGGCGCACTGCGTGGCCAGCGGCGGGGCGCCCCGCTGCGAGGTGGCGGGCTGCGACCCGGGCTACTACCAGGCCGGCCCGCTGACCTGCCTCGCAGCCTCGGACGACGTCTGCGCGCCGTGCCAGACCGACGCCCACTGCCCGACGCCCGGCGACGCGTGCGTGCCGCTGGACGGCGGCAGCTTCTGCGGGCGGGACTGCGCGGCCGGGAACCTTCACGGCGCGCCCGAGGGGCAGTGCCCGGCCGGCTTCACCTGCCAGAGCTTCGGCAGCGAGGTGAAGCAGTGCGTGCCGACGTCCGGCTCGTGCGGGTGCCTGGCGGGCGACGCCGGCAAGACGCGGCCGTGCCTCGACAGCAACGCCTGGGGCAGCTGCTACGGCGTCGAGACCTGCGACCCGGCCAGCGGCTGGTCGGGCTGCAGCGCCCAGACGCCCGCCGAGGAGGTCTGCAACGGCGTGGACGACGACTGCGACGGCGTGGCCGACGACGTCGACGGCAAGGGCGAGGGGTGCACCATCGTCAACGCGCACGGCGAGTGCAGCGGCGTGCTGCAGTGCAGCACGGGCGACCCGGCGCTGACCTGCGTGGGCCCGACGCCGGCGCCCGAGGCGTGCAACTACGTGGACGACGACTGCGACGGGCAGGTCGACGAGGGCTTCGGTGACCTGTACGCGGTCTGCACGGTCGGGCAGGGCGCCTGCACGCGCGTCGGCGTGCGGGTGTGCAACGTGGCCGGCGACGCGACGGTGTGCAACGCCGAGCCGGGGCTGCCCAGCGCCGAGGTGTGCGACGGGGTCGACAACGACTGCGACGGCCAGACCGACGAGGGCGCGCTGTGGGCCGGCCGCGGCACGGTGTGTACGGCGGGCCTGGGCGTGTGCGCGCAGGCGGGCGTGAAGGTCTGCGACCCGGGAGATCCCTCGGGGCCGCTGCTCTGCAACGCAGAGCCCGGGGCCGCCCAGGCCGAGGCCTGCGACTACCTGGACAACGACTGCGACGGCCAGACCGACGAGGACTGGAAGACGGCCGACCTCTACGCCGCCGACCAGGCCTGCGGCAACTGCAACACCGACTGCACGGCCATCTACGAAAAGCCGAACGCCCGCGGCGTCTGCAACGTCGCAGGCGGCGGCCCGGCCTGCGCCATGACCTGCTGCAAGGCGGGCGACGGCTACGCGGCCTGCGACGGCGTCACCGACTACTTCGACCTGAACGCGGTCCCCGACGACGGCTGCGAGCTGGCCCTGGACCCCGAGGCCATCTACGTCTCGGCCTCGGACCCGCAGGCCTCCGACGCCGTCGGCTGCGGCCGCGGCCCGGTCGGCACGGGCCTCGGGCGCTACCCGTGCCAGTCCATCGGCGCCGGCCTGGCCGAGGCGGTCACCACCGGCCGCAAGCGCGTCCTGGTCGCCGACGGCCTGTACGAGGAGACCGTGACGGTCGCCCCCGGCGTGAGCCTGCTGGGCGGCTACCGCGCCGACACCTGGGAGCGTCACCTCTCCTCGACCCTGACCACCCTGCGCGGCGTCGGCACCTCCAAGCACCTCAAGACGCTGCTCGCGCAGGGCGTCGACACGGCCACCGTCGTCGAGGGCTTCCTCATCTACGGCCCGGCCAACTTCGCGGCCGGCGGCAACTCCTACGCCGTCTGGATCGTCGACTCGACCAGCGCGCTGACCCTGCGGCACAACGTCATCTTCGGCGGCTACGCGGGCGACGGCGCCGGCGGCGGCAGCGGCGGCGACGGGGCCGACGGCGGCGACGGCCAGACCGGCCAGAACAGCATCGAGACCGACGTCTACTCGCAGACCCAGTGCAACAACCTGTCCTCGACCCCCGGCAACAAGGGGACCGCCGGCGACGGAGGCCAGGCGACCTGCGGTGGGGCCGCGGTGCACGGCGGCGACGGCGCGGGCGCGACCTGCCCGGACGACAACGACCAGCAGCCCAACGGCGCGTCCGGCACCCAGGCCTCGGGCGGCGGCGCGGCGGGGGCCGGTGGGGCTGGCGGCTACGACCGGCGCTCGACCAACTGCGGGACCTTCTCGACCGGCGGCAAGTCGGCGACCGGCTTGCCCGGCACGGACGGGTCCGACGGGAACGACGGCACGGCCGGCAGCGGCTGCGCCGCGGGCGTGGCCCAGGGCGCGGTGACCGGCAACGAGTGGGTCGGCGTCGCGGGCGCGGCGGGGGCCGACGGCAAGCCGGGCGGCGGCGGCGGCGGCGGTGGCGCCGGCGGCGGGGCCGACGTCGACGAGAACTGCTCGGGCGGCGCGGACGACACCCTCGGCGGCTCGGGCGGCGGCGGCGGCTCGGGGGCCTGCCCCGGCCTCGGCGGCTCGGGCGGCGGCTCGGGCGGTGGTGCCTTCGCGGTCTTCATCTCGCGCTCGTCGCCCGGCAGCGCCCTGCCGACCCTGACCAGCAACACCCTGCTGCGCGGCGTCGGCGGCCGCGGCGGCGACGGCGGCCTCGGCGGCGCGGGCGGCCTCGGCGGCGACGGCGGCAACGGCGGCCTCGCGACCGGCCGCTGGGCCTACGCCATGGGCAACGGCGGCCGCGGCGGCCAGGGCGGCGACGGCGGCCACGGCGGCGGCGGCGGCGGCGGCTGCGGCGGCGCCTCCTACGCCCTGTTCGTCCACAACGTCACCACCACCCCGACCTACGCCACCACCAACACCTTCGGCGGCGGCGGCGAGGCCGGCCCCGGCGGCTCCGGCGGCCCCTCTCTGGGCCACTCCGGCACCTCCGGCGCCCCCGGCGTGACGGCCAACACCAACTACTGACCCTTTCTAGCCTCCCCTCCCCGGCGCCCGCCCGGACCTCGGCCCCCAACCGAGCGTCCGCGGCGGGCGTCGGCGTTCGACGAGGCGCGCCGCTTCGACCCGCTGAGGACCCGAGGGTTGGACCGGGGGGCTCGGGGTGTCACCGTTGTCCGTGAAGCACGGTTTCGCGGAGAGACGCGATGAGCGAGCGCACGGTGAGGATGGAAGGCGTCCACGGGGCGATGGAGCTGAGGTGTCCGGCGCCCGGCGTGGTGGTGCTGGTGCTGTCGGGCCAGGACGCCGGGGAGCTGGGCGATCGGCCGTTTCGGGAGCTGGAGCGGATCCTGGCCGATGGACGGGTGGACCTGTTCATCGACGGACGCGACAGCCGCGGGCCGACCATCGACGTCAGCAACGCCTGGGCCGAGTGGCTGGCGCGGCACCGAAAGCGGCTGGACCGGGTGACGATGCTGACCGGCAGCCGGTTCGTCGAGGTCACCGCGTCCTTCGTGCGGCGCTTCGCCAAGCTCGAGGACCTGATGCGGGTCACCACCGACCCGGCGGCCTTCGACAGCGAGCTGGCCCTGGCGGTGCAGGCGGCCGCGCTCGAGGCCGGCGACGAAGGCGGGCTGCTGCACTGAGCGGCGTGAGCCAGCGCGACCCAGGCGCGGCGCCGGGGCCGGCGACCCGGCTCTTCACCTTCGGCCACTCGACGCGGTCGCTGGAGGAGGCCATCGACACCCTGCGCGCCCACGGGGTCGGGGCCCTGGTCGACGTGCGGCGCTTCCCCGGCTCGCGGCGGCTGCCCCACTTCGGGCGCGACCAGCTGGCGCCCGCGCTGGCGGCGGCGGGGCTCGAGTACGTCTGGGAAGAGGACCTGGGCGGCCGGCGAAGGCGCCGCGAAGGCTCGCCCCACACCGCTTGGCGGGTCGCCTCGTTCGCCGCCTACGCCGACCACATGGACTCGCCCGAGTTCATCGCGGCCGCCGAGCGGGTGATGGCGACGGCCGCGCGGGTCCCCACCGCCGTGATGTGCGCCGAGGCGCGCCCCGAGCAGTGCCACCGCCGGCTCATCGCCGACTGGATGACCGTGCGCGGCGTCGAGGTCCTGCACCTGATGACGCCGACCCGCGCCGTGCCCCACCGCGTGCCCGACTTCGCCCGGGTCGAGGACGGCCGGCTGGTCTACGACGGGTGACGGGAGGGGCGAAGTCGCAGCGCGTCAGGCTGGGGATCGGGAGAGCGACCCATGAGCCCTAGCGAGCTGGGGCGTTCCGTAGAAGGCTCGCCGCTGCGAATCCACCACGGAGCCCGACGACCGGACTGCACGAGCTCGCTCGTGCTCCGGCGTAGCGCGGCTCGCCGCGCTGAATGCGAGGCGTGGCGGGCCCACTCGAGACTTCGCGATCGCCCTGGGGAGGCCGCTCGGGCCGGGTGACACGGCGTGCGAGGCGGCGTAAGGTGCTGGGCTACCCTCCATCGCCCATGACGGGGCGCGTCTTCGAGAGCTGGCCCCATGCGCATCGCGACCCTCCTCGGCACCTTGAGCCTCACCGCGGCGCTGGCGGGCTGCCTGGACTCCGGCGGGTCCGGTGAGGGCGAGCCGGCCGCTCGCGAGTACGACCGGGTCGAGGTGCTGAGCGTCTTTCCGGCCCGCTGGTCGAACAACGAGTGGCGGCGGAGCTGCGACGTGTCGGTCGACTCCGGCCTCCTGGTCTCGTTCGCGTACGTCTCGCCCTGGCGGCGACCGGGCACCCAGCCACCCACGCTGGGAGGGTCCAGCACGCCGCCCCAGGTGGACCGCGACCGCGCCCTGCGGCCGCTGGACCTGTACGCGGGCCTGCGGGTCAACGGCTGGGCGGCCAACGACCCGCGCTTCGACGACGAGACCGTCCGGCTGCGCATCGACTGCGTCCACGCGACGGAGCCCGAAGGCGGCGAGGGCTGCCTGCCGCTCGCGCCCCCCTCGGGCTTTCCGACGCTTCAGTGGCGCTCGCCCGAGCGCATCGGGTTCGGTTCCTCGCCCGTCGATGTCGTCGTCGTGCTCGACGCGCGGCTGGGAGCCGCTGGGCGCCAGGCCGCGGCGAGCGTCCTCGACGCGCTGTCGCCGAACGACCGGGTCGCCGTGCTGGCCCATGGCGCGGAGCTGGCCGAGGGGCAGGGACTCGTCGCCGCCTGTCCGACGCCCGACGGGAGCCCCGTGGGCGCCGACTGGCGGGCGGCGCTGTCGGCGTGCTTCGACCTCGAGGCTCGCGGCCCGGCGGCGCCCGCGCTGGAGGGCGTGGAGACGGCGGCGCCCGAGGCCGCGTCGAACCTGTGGCGGGCCGTCGACGAGGCCGTCGCCTTCCTGCTCTCCCGAGGCACCCTCGAGCGTTGGCGCCACGTCATCGCGGTGACGGCGGGCCCCGACACGTGTGACGTGACCGCGGGCGACGCGCCGACGTGCAGCGACGCGGCCGAGGGGTGCACGACCTCGAGCCCGTGGGAGGTGCGCAAGCGGCGGAACGCGTTCCCCGTGGGCTACGACGGCTCGGTCGTGCAGCTCCACTTCGTGCAGGTCGCGACCGAGCGCCACCCCCACCCCGATCCCGAGCAACGCGCGCTCGCCTGCGAGAGCGGCGGCCACTATCGCTTCCTGCCGACCCCGCAGGGCGCAGACGGCGAGGAGGCCGCGGACGCGACCGTCGGCGCCGCGGCCATCGAGGACGCCGCGATGGCGATGCGGCACGCGGCGAGCGGGTCCTGGCAGGCGGGTGTGGCGTTCAGCGGGCTCCAGGACGCCGCGGTCCCCCGTGGCCGCCTGTTGGCCCTCGAGGGGGCGATCGTCGTCGAGGCGGAGGCCCGCCTGTCCAACGCGCGCGCCGAGTACTCCTTTCAGGGAGAGGGCCCGGCGGACGAGCGGCCCCGCTTCCATCTGCCCTGCACCACCTCGGCCCAGTGCGGCGTGGAGACCGTCGAGCCCTGCGGAGCCGTCGGGTGTCGGCTCGACAGCGGCCTCTGCGAGCCCGCGCAGACGCGACGCGGCGATGGCGATCTGTGCGCCTACAGCCCGTTCGGCACGGCCCACCCCGGCTTCTGCTGCCAGGGCGAGTGCCTGCCGGAGCAATCGTTTTGCGGCGAGTGCCCCATGTGATTCACCTGCGCCCATGTCGCGACAACGGTTGCGACATGGGGGCCTCCAGCGGGACGGGTGGCGGCGCGGGGCCGCTTGGATCAAGCGCGCCGTGAGTTGGCACGGGAGATGCTTTCCTTTGCGGGCAGGGTGGCTATGTCGCCCCCTACGCCATGGACCGCGTCGAGATGAGGCGCGGTGAGGAGGAAACCCCATGATCTTCCGCCAACTCTTCGAGCCCGATACCGGCACCTACACCTACCTGGTCGGCGACGAGGCGACCGGCGAGGCCGTCCTCATCGACCCCGTGGACAAGGACACCGACAAGTACATCCAGCTCATCCGCGAGCTGGACCTGAAGCTGGTCTACGCCCTGGACACCCACGTCCACGCCGACCACGTCACCGCCCTGGGGCCGCTGCGCGAGCGCACCGACTGCGTGACCATCATGGGCGCCGAGACCAAGGCGCAGTGCGTGTCGCGCAAGGTCTCCGACGGCGAGGTGGTGCGCTTCGGCACCCTGCAGCTGACGGCGCTGGCGACTCCGGGCCACACCGACGACTCGTACAGCTTCCTGATGGACGACCGCGTCTTCACCGGCGACACGCTGCTCATCCGCGGCACCGGCCGGACCGACTTCCAGAACGGCAACTCGCGCGCCCAGTACGACAGCCTCTTCGGCAAGCTGCTGAAGCTGCCCGACGAGACCTGGGTCTACCCGGGCCACGACTACAAGGGCTGGACGGTCAGCACCATCGGCGAGGAGAAGCGCTGGAACCCGCGGCTGCAGGTCAAGTCGGTCGACGAGTACGTCGAGCTGATGGCCAACCTGAAGCTGCCCAACCCCCGGTACATGGACGTCGCGGTGCCCGCCAACCTGGCCTGCGGCATGCCGCAGGTGGCCTGACGACGATCTCGCGAGGGCGAGGCCGGCAAGCGGCCCCGCTCTTGTGAGGGCTGGCCGAGCGGCCAAGCTAGGGGCTCACCCTCGGAGCCCCCATGCCGCTCGACCGCCAGCCCTCGCCGGGGACCCAGGCGCTGGTCATCGATGGCCCGCGCCTGCAGCGTCTTCTGGACGCGCTCGCCGCGCGCGGCCACCGCGTCATCGGACCGCAAGTGCGAGATGGCGCGGTGGTCCTGGGCGATCTGACCACCGCCCGGGATCTCCCCGCCGGCTGGGGCGAGGTGCAGGACGGCGGCGCCTACCGCCTGACCCGCCGCGACGACGGCGCCCTGTTCGGCTGGTCGGTCGGCCCGCACAGCTGGAAGCGCTGGCTGCACCCGCCGGCCATCACCCTGTGGCGCGCGCGGCGGACTGACGACGGCGGGGGCTTCCAGGTGCTGGACCCGCCGCCCGAGGACCCGCGCCCGCTGGCCTTCTTCGGGGCGCGCGCCTGCGACCTGGCCGCCATCGCCGTGCAGGACCGGGTCCTGATGGGCGGGCCGCACATCGACACTGGCTACGCTCGCCGCCGTGAGGGCCTGTTCGTGGTCGCCGTGCAGTGCGGGCAGGCCGGCGGCACCTGCTTTTGCGCCTCGATGGGCACCGGGCCGCGGGCGACGCGCGGCTTCGACCTGGCCCTGACCGAGCTGCTGGACGAGGCCGGCCATCGCTTCGTGGTCGAGGTGGGGACCGAGGCGGGCGCGGCGGTGATGGCCGAGGTCGAGCACCGCCCGGCCCGCGCCGACGAGTGGCGCGCCAGCCAAGCCGCGACCGCGCGCGCCGAGGCGACCCAGGGGCGGGTGCTGCCCGACGAGCCCGGCGTGCCGGCGCTGCTGATGGCCAACCTCGAGCACCCGCGCTGGGACGAGGTCGCCGAGCGCTGCCTGACCTGCGGCAACTGCACCATGGTCTGCCCGACCTGCTTCTGCACGACCGTGCAGGACACCAGCGATCTGGCCGGCCACGAGGCGGCGCGCGTGCGGACCTGGGACTCGTGCTTCACCGTCGACTTCACCGCGCTGCACGGCGGGGCGGTGCGCCGCTCGGGCCGGTCGCGCTACCGCCAGTGGCTGACCCACAAGCTGGCCACCTGGTACGAGCAGTTCGGCAGCTCGGGCTGCGTCGGCTGCGGGCGCTGCATCACCTGGTGCCCGGTCGGCATCGACCTGACCGAGGAGGTGGCGGCCATCCGCGGGCAGGACGCGCAGGCGGGGCGGCCGGCCGAGGAGGTCTCGTGAGGGATCTGGCGCGCACGCTGGCCGAGGCGCCGGTCCTGCGGGGCCTGCCGGACGAGGACCTCGAGCTGCTGGCCGGCTGCGCCCGCAACGTGCGCTTTGCGGCCGGCGCGTGGATCTTCCGCGAGGGCGGGGCGGCGGACACCTTCTACTGGGTGCGGCAGGGGCAGGTCGCGCTGAGCGTCCACGCGCCCGGGCAGGGCGAGCTGACCATCGACACGGTCCACGAGGGCGAGATCCTGGGTTTTTCGTGGCTGTTTCCGCCCTACCGCTGGCAGTTCGACGCGCGGGCGGTCACGGCGGTGGCGGCGCTGGCCTTCGACGGCGCCTGCCTGCGTGGCAAGGCCGAGGCCGACCCGCGGCTGGGCTATCGGCTGATGACCCGCATCGCGCCGGTGGTCGTCGCGCGGCTGCAGGCGGCGCGGGTGCGGCTGCTGGACCTGTATGGCGCCCATGCTTGAGGCGGCGCCGGCGGCGGCGGACCCGATGCGGCCCGCGGTGTGGGTCGTGCGCGCGCGGCGGCGCGAGACGGCCGACACGGTGAGCTTGACCGTGGCGCCGGCCGAGGGCGGGGTCCCGGCGGTCGCGCCCGGGCAGTTCAACATGCTGTGGGCCTTCGGCGTGGGCGAGGCGGCCCTGTCGATCGGCGGGGCGACGGCGGCCGGCGTGCTGCACACGGTCCGGGCAGTCGGCGCGACGAGCGAGCGGCTGACGCGGCTGCGGCGGGGCGAGGCGCTGGGGGTGCGCGGGCCGTTCGGGTCGGCGTGGCCGCTGGGGTTGGCCGAGGGGCGCGACGTGGTGGTGATGGCCGGCGGGTTGGGGCTGGCGCCGCTGCGGGGGGCGGTGCGGGCGCTGCTGCGGAGGCGGCGGCGGGTCGGGCGGCTGGTCGTGCTGGTCGGCGCGCGGACGCCCGAGGACGTGCCCTATGGCAAGGAGCTGGCGCGGTGGGCGGCGCGCGGGGACCTGCAGGTGCAGGTGACGGTGGACCGGGCGGGGCGCGCGTGGACGGGGCCGGTGGGGCTGGTGACGGCGCTGCTGGACCGGGTGGCCTTCGAGGCGCGCGGGGCGCTGGCGCTGGTGTGCGGGCCCGAGGTGATGATGCGGGCGTCGGCGCGGGCGCTGGTCGACCGGGGGGTGGGGCCCGAGCGGGTCTTCCTGTCGATGGAGCGCAACATGAAGTGCGGCGTGGCCTCCTGCGGGCACTGCCAGCTGGCGGGCTCGTTCGTGTGCCGCGAGGGGCCGGTCTACCGCTACGACCGCGTCCGGCCGCTGCTGGACGTGCGGGAGCTGTAGCCGTGGCCAAGCGCAAGCCCAAGCTGGCCGTGTGGAAGTTCGCCTCGTGCGACGGGTGCCAGCTGACCCTGCTGGACTGCGAGGACGAGCTGCTGGCGCTGGCCGGCGAGGTCGAGATCGCGCACTTTTTGGAGGCGACGAGCGGGATCGTGGCCGGGCCGTACGACCTGTCGCTGGTCGAGGGGTCGGTGACCACCGAGGAGGACGTCGCGCGCATCCACGCGGTGCGGCGGGTGTCGCGGCGGCTGGTGACCATCGGGGCCTGCGCCACGGCGGGGGGCATCCAGGCGCTGCGCAACTTCGCGGACGCCGAGGAGATGCATCGGGTGGTGTACGCGTCGCCGACCTTCGTCAGGACGCTGGCGACCTCGACCCCCATCGCGGCGCACGTGCCGGTCGACTTCGAGCTGCGCGGCTGCCCCATCGACAAGGCGCAGCTGCTGGAGGTGCTGTCGGCGAGCCTCGTCGGGCGGGCGCCAGCGGTGCGGGCCCACAGCGTGTGCCTCGAGTGCAAGCGGCGCGGGCAGGTGTGCGTGATGGTGGCGCACGGCACGCCCTGCCTGGGGCCGGTGACCCACGACGGCTGCGGCGCGCTGTGTCCGCGCTACGACCGCGGGTGCTACGGCTGCTTCGGGCCGATGGAGACGCCGAACACGGCCCCGCTGACCGCGTGGTGGCGGGCGCTGGGGGCGACGCCGGCCGAGGTGCGGCAGGCCTTCCACAACTTCAACTGCTGGTCCGAGCCGTTCCGGGCGGCCGGCGAGGAGGCCGACCCCGATGGGCGGTGAGGGCCGGCGGACGCGGACCATCCAGGTCGACGCCCTGGCCCGGGTCGAGGGCGAGGGGGCGCTGCGGGTCGAGGTGCGCGACGGGCGGGTGACCGGCGTCGCCCTGAGCATCTTCGAGCCGCCGCGGTACTTCGAGGCCTTCCTGCGGGGGCGCGACTTCCGCGAGGCGCCGGACATCACCTCGCGCATCTGCGGCATCTGCCCGGTCGCCTACCAGATGAGCGCGGTGCACGCGATGGAGCGCGCGCTGGGCGTGACGGTGGACGGGGCGCTGCGGGCGCTGCGGCGGCTCATCTACTGCGGCGAGTGGGTCGAGAGCCACGCGCTGCACGCGGTGATGCTGCACGCGCCGGACTTCCTGGGCTTCGAGGGCGTGGTCGACATGGCGCGCGAGCACGGCGAGGCGGTGCGGCGCGGGCTGCGGCTGAAGAAGGCGGGCAACGCGCTGATGACGCTGCTGGGGGGGCGCGAGGTGCACCCCATCAACGTGCGGGTGGGCGGGTTCTATCGGGTGCCGACGCGGGCGGAGCTGCTGACGATGCGCGAGCCGCTCGAGCGGGCGCTGGAGGACGCGCTGGCCACGCTGCGCTGGGCGGCCGGGTTCGAGTTCCCCGAGCTGGAGCGCGGCTGGGAGCTCGTCGCCCTGCGCGGCGACGGCGAGTACCCGATGAACGAGGGGCGCGTCGCGTCGACCGCCGGGCTGGACGTGCCGATCGAGGGCTTCGAGGCGCGCATCGAGGAGTTCCAGGTGGCGCACTCGACGGCGCTGCACGCGCGGCGGCGGGGCGGCGGGGCCTACCTGACCGGGCCGCTGGCGCGCTTTGCGCTGAACGCCGACCGGCTGTCGCCGCTGGCGCGCGAGGCGGCGCGCGAGGTCGGGCTGGACGGGCCGTGCCGCAACCCCTTTCGCAGCGTCCTGGTGCGGCTGGTCGAGGTGGTCTACGCCGTCGACGAGGCGTTGCGGCTGATCGATGGGTACGAGCCGCCGCCGCAGCCGGCGGTCGAGGTGACGCCGCGGGCGGCGACCGGGTGCGCGGCGACCGAGGCGCCGCGGGGGCTGCTGTACCACCGCTATCGCTTGGGCGCGGACGGGCGCATCGAGGAGGCGCGCATCGTGCCGCCGACCTCGCAGAACCAGCCCAGCATCGAGGCGGACCTGTGGGCGGTGGCCGAGGCGCACGTGGCGGCGCCGGACGCGGCGCTGCGGGCGCAGGCCGAGCGGGCCATCCGCAACCACGACCCGTGCATCTCGTGCGCGGCCCACTTCCTGACGCTGGAGGTGGACCGTGGCTGAGCGGGCGGGGACGGTGGTGGTCGGCGTGGGCAACCCGGGGCGCGGCGACGACGGCGTGGGGCCGGCGGTGGCGCGGGCGCTGCAGGGCCGGGTGGGGCCGGACGTGCGGGTGGTCGCGCGGGGCGGCGAGCCGGCGGGGCTGGTGGCGCTGCTGGAGGCGGCCGAGGCGGTGGCCCTGGTGGACGCGGTGCGGGGCGAGGGGCCGGCGGGGCGGGTGTGGCGCTTCGAGGCGGGCGCGGGGCCGCTGCCGGCGCGGTTGTTCGGGCGGGCGTCGACGCACGCGATGGGGTTGGCCGAGGCGGTCGAGCTGGCGCGGGCGCTGGGGGCGCTGCCGGGGCGGGTGGTGGTGTTCGGGGTCGAGGGGCAGGGGTTCGGCGTGGGCGAGGGCCTGTCGCCGGCGGTGGCGGCGGCCGTGCCCGAGGTGGCCGCGCGCGTGCTGGACGAGCTCGGGCGCTGGCGGAGGGGGTGAGCGATGCACGAGACGGGGCTGATGAACGGGCTGATGAAGCAGATCGCCGAGGTGGCGCGCGAGCACGGGGCGACCAAGGTGACGGTGGTGCGGCTGGCGCTGGGGGCGCTGGCGCCCATCACGGACGCGCACCTGCGGGAGCACTTCGACCTGGCGGCGCAGGGCACGGTGGCCGAGGGGGCGGCGCTGGAGATCGAGCGCATGGAGGACCCGACGGCGCCGGACGCGATGCACTTCCGGATGACCGGGCTGGACGTGGAGCTGGCGTGAGCGCGGCGCGGCGGCGGTGGGCCCTGCGGGTGCGCGGGGTCGTGCAGGGCGTGGGCTTTCGGCCGTTCGTGGCGCGGCTGGCGGCGGCGCTGGCCGTGGGCGGGTGGGTGCGCAACGACGGCGACGGGGTGGTCGTGGAGGTCGAGGGCACGGAGGCGGCGCTCGAGGGTTTCGTGGCGCGGCTGGTGGCCGAGGCGCCGGCGGCGGCGCGCGTGGCGGGGCTGGAGCAGCGCGAGGTGACGCCGCGGGGCGAGGGCCGGTTCGTCATCGTGCCCAGCGCGGCGGGGGCGGCCGGGGGCGCGGGGCTGGTGGCCGACCTGGTCGCGTGCGAGGCGTGCGTGCGCGAGGTGTTCGACCCGGGGGCGCGGCGCTTTCGGTATCCGTTCGCGTGCTGCACGGCCTGCGGACCGCGCTACTCGGTGCTGCTGGCGCTGCCCTGGGACCGCGAGCGGACCACGATGCGGGGCTTCGCGCTGTGTGGCGGGTGCCGCGCCGAGTACGAGGACCCGGCGGACCGGCGGTTCCACGCCGAGCCCATCGCGTGCGCGGCGTGCGGGCCGCGGCTGGCGCTGGAGGACGGGGCGGGGCGGACGCTGGCGCGCGAGGACGAGGCGCTCGGGAGGGCGGCGGAGGCGCTGCGGGCGGGGGCCGTCGTGGCCGTGAAGGGGCTGGGCGGGTTCCAGCTGCTGGTGGACGGGCGCGACGCGGCGGCGGTGGGGCGGCTGCGGGCGCGCAAGGGGCGGCCGGACCGGCCGTTCGCGGTGATGGTGGGGGGGCTGGAGGCGGCGCGGGCGGTGGGGCGGGTCGGGGCGGCCGAGGCGGCGCTGCTGACGTCGGCGGCCGGGCCGATCGTGCTGGTCGAGCGGCGGGCCGGGGCGCCGGTGTGCGAGGCGGTGGCGCCGCGCAACCCGGACCTGGGGGTGATGCTGCCGACGACGCCGCTGCACCATCTGCTGCTGGCGGCCGTGGGCGGGCCGGTGGTGGCGACCAGCGGGAACCGCTCGGGCGAGCCGCTGTGCGTCGAGGGGGCCGAGGCGCGCGAGCGGCTGGCCGGGGTGGCGGACCTGTGGCTGACCCACGACCGGCCCATCGCGCGGCCGCTGGACGACTCGGTGGTGCGGGTGATGGCGGGCGAGGCGGTGGTGCTGCGGCGGGCGCGCGGGTACGCGCCGGGGGCGCTGCCGTGGGCGTGGGAGGGGGCGGCGACCTGGGCGGCCGGCGGGGATCAGAAGGGGGCGGTGGGGCTGGCGGCGGGGGGCGAGCTGCTGGTGGGGGCGCACCTGGGCGAGCTGAGCGGGCCGCGGGCGCGGGCGCGGCACCGGGACGCGCTGGAGGAGCTGGCGCGGCTGCGCGGGGCGCGGCCGGCGCGGGTGGCGCACGACGCGCACCCGGACTATGCGTCGACGCGGGCGGCGCTGGAGCTGGGGCTGGAGGCGGTCGCGGTGCAGCACCACCACGCGCACGTGGCGGCGTGCATGGCCGAGCACGGCCTGCGCGGGCCGGCGCTGGGGCTGGCCTGGGACGGGGTGGGGCTGGGGGCCGACGGAGCGGCCTGGGGCGGCGAGGCGTTGGTGGCGACCTTGCGGCAGGCGCGCCGCTTCGCGCATCTGCGGCCGTTCCCGCTGCCGGGCGGGGACCGGGCGGCGCGCGACCCGCGGCGGGCGGCGCTGGGGCTGCTGGTGGCGCACGGCGGGGGCGCGGCCGAGGTCGATCTGGGCCTGCCGGCGGAGGCCGTGTCGGTGATGCGACAGGCGGTGGCGCGCGGGGTGAACGCGCCGGCGACCAGCAGCGTCGGGCGGCTGTTCGACGCGGTGGCGGCGCTGCTCGGCGTGGCCGGCGAGGTCACGTTCGAGGGGCAGGCGGCGATGGCGCTGGAGCACGCGGCGCGCGGCGAGGCCGACCCCTGGGCGCTGCCCTTGCCGCTGGTCGGGGCCGCGCCGCCGCTGACCATGGACTGGGGGCCGCTGCTCGACGCGCTGCTGAGCGCCCGCGCCCGCGGGGTGCCCGCGTCGCGCCTGTCGGCCGGGTTCCACGAGGCGCTGGCGCGGAGCGCCGTCGAGGTCGCCGCGCGCGCCGGCCTGGCCGACGTGCTGTTGACCGGCGGCTGCTTCCAGAACCGGCGGCTGCTCGAGACCTGCGTCGCCGGGCTGTCGGCAGCGGGGTTCCGCGCCTGGTTTCCGAAGGCCTGGCCTCCCAACGACGGGGGGCTGGCGCTGGGACAGCTGGCGGTGGCCTGCGCGCCGCACGTACCCGAGGAGGTCCGAGATGTGTCTGGCCATCCCCGCGCGCCTGGTCGAGGTCGCGCCGCCGCCCCCCGATGACGCGGCCGAGCTGCGCCAGGGGCGCGCCGACTTCGGCGGCGTCACCCGCTCGGTGTGCCTGGCCCTGCTGCCCGACGCGGCGGTGGGGCAGTGGGTCATCGTCCACGTCGGCTTCGCCATCGCGCGCCTGGACGAGGCCGAGGCGCGGCGGGTGCTGGCCGAGATCGAGGCGCTGGAGGCCTTCTCCGAGGAGCAGGAAAAATGAGCTGGCGTGAACCCTTCCGCGACCCCGCCGCGGTCGCCCGGCTGGGCGACCTCATCGCCCGCACCATCACCCGCCCGTGGACGCTGATGGAGGTCTGCGGCGGCCAGACCCACGCCATCGTCCGCTATGGCCTCGACGCCCTGCTGCCGCCCGGGGTCACCTTGCTGCACGGGCCGGGCTGCCCGGTGTGCGTCACGCCCATCGAGGTGCTGGACCAGGCGCTGGCCATCGCCCGGCGCCCCGAGGTCGTCTTCTGCTCGTTCGGCGACATGCTGCGCGTCCCGGGCACGGACGGCGATCTGCTGGCCGCCCGCGCGGCCGGCGCCGACGTGCGCGTCGTCTACTCGCCCTTGGACGCCGTGGCCCTGGCGGCCCGGCACCCCGATCGGCAGGTCGTCTTCTTCGCCGTCGGCTTCGAGACCACCGCCCCGGCCCACGCCATCGCGGCGCAGCTGGCCCGCCGCCAGGGCCTGCGCAACTTCTCGCTGCTGGTCTCGCACGTCCTCGTGCCGCCCGCCCTCGAGGCCATCCTGGCCGGCCCCGAGCGCCGCGTCGACGGCTTCCTGGCGGCCGGCCACGTCTGCACCGTCATGGGCACGGCCGAGTATGCGCCCATCGCCGCCCGCCACCGCGTGCCCATCGTCATCACCGGCTTCGAGCCGGTCGACCTCCTGCGCGGCCTGGCGACCTGCCTCGCGCTGCTCGAGGCGGGCCGCGCCGAGGTGGTCAACGCCTACGCGCGCGTCGCCCCCGACGGCGGCAACCCGGTGGCGCGCGCCGCGGTCGAGCAGGTCTTCGCCGTGCGGACCCGCAAGTGGCGCGGCGTCGGCGCCCTGCCGGCCAGCGGCCTGGGCCTCGCCCCCGCCTGGGCCGAGCTCGACGCCGCCCTGCGCTTCGGCGTCGCCGACCTGCGCGCCGACGAGCCGGCCGAGTGCCTGGCCGGCCAGGTCCTGATGGGCGCCCGCCGCCCGCCCGAGTGCCCCGCCTTCGGCACCCGCTGCACCCCCGAGCACCCGCTGGGGGCGCCCATGGTCTCGTCCGAGGGCGCCTGCGCCGCCTACCACCGCTTCCGCTCCCGCGAGGTCGCCCGATGAGCACCACCGCCCCGTCCGCCTCCACCGCCGCCTGCCCCCTGCCCGCCGCCCCGGGGCCGCTCGTCGAGCGCGCCCACGGCGGCGGCGGGCGCCGCGCCCGCGTCCTGCTCGAGACCCTGTTCGCGCCGGCCTTCGCCAGCCCCGAGCAGGCGGTCGACACCGACGCCGCCCTGCTGGACCTGCCGGCGCCCGGGCGGCTGGCGCTGACCACCGACTCCTTCGTGGTCGACCCGCTGTTCTTCCCCGGCGGCGACATCGGGCGCCTGGCCGTCTATGGCACGGTCAACGATCTGGCCGTCTCGGGCGCCCGGCCGCTGTGGCTCGCCGCCGGCTTCATCGTCGAGGAGGGGCTGCCGCTCGAGACCCTGCGGCGGGTGGTCGACGCGATGGCCGAGGCGGCCCGCGAGGCGAACGTGCGCGTGGTCACCGGGGACACCAAGGTGGTCCCGCGCGGGCAGGCCGGCGGCGGGCTGTTCATCAACACCACCGGCGTCGGGCTGGCCGCGCCCGGCTGCGCGCTTGGGCCGGCGGCCATGGCGCCGGGGGACGTGGTGCTCCTCAGCGGGGACGTGGGGCGCCACGGGGTGGCGGTGATGTCGGTGCGCGAGGGGCTGGCCTTCGAGACGCCGCTGGTCAGCGACTGCGCGCCGCTCGACCGGGCGTGCGCGGCGCTGCTGCAGGCGGGCATCCCGGTGCGGGTGATGCGCGACCTGACCCGCGGCGGGCTGGCCAGCGCGCTGGTCGAGCTGGCCGAGGCCTCGGGGCTGGGGCTGCTGCTCGACGAGGCCGCCGTCCCGGTGAGCGCCGAGGTCGGCGCGGCCTGCGAGCTGCTGGGCCTCGACCCGCTGCACGTCGCCTGCGAGGGGCGCTTCGTCGCGGTGGTGGCCGCCGACGAGGCCGCGCGCGCCCTGACCGTGCTGCGGCCCCACGCTCCGCGGGCGGCCTGCGTCGGCAGCGTCACGTCGGCCCACCCGCGGCTGGTCGTCGCGCGGACGGCGCTGGGGACCGAGCGGGTGGTCGACATGCTCAGCGGCGAGCAGCTGCCGCGGATCTGCTGAGGCGCCGGCGGCAACGCGCCTTGGTCTGCGGGGCGGCGCGACGCTATGCGACCCGTGGCTCGCGGGGGCGCCGGGGCGGTCCTAGGCTACGCACACCCCCCGACCCGCAACCACGGGGCGTGCCGTGGGCGCGCCCAATGCCACGCCATTGCCAAGGAGAGTGCCACCATGGCCATCACCCGTTGGGACCCCTTCCGCGAGCTGGACCTGTTCTCGAGGCGGCTCGGTGACCTCATGAACATGGGCCAGCGCGGCGGCGAAGGCCGCGACCAGCTCTCGGCCGCCGACTGGTATCCGACCGTCGACATCGCCGAGACCAAGGAGGAGTACCTCATCACGGCCGAGCTGCCCGGGGTCAAGAAGGACGACATCACCATCGACGTCGACAAGGGCGTCCTGACCCTGCGGGGCGAGCGCAAGAGCGAGCACGAGGAGAAGCGCGACCGCATCCACCGCATCGAGCGCTCCTACGGGCAGTTCGTCCGGTCGTTCTCGCTGCCCGAGAACGTCAACGAGGACATGGTGAAGGCCGAGTACAAGGACGGGCTGCTGAAGGTCCACCTGGGCAAGCAGGAGCGCAAGAACGGCAAGGGGCGCCGCATCGACATCAAGTGAGCGAAGCGGCCCGAAGGACGCGACCGGGGGCGGCCCGCCACGACGGCGGCCGCTCGCCCGGCCCGAGTCGCCGTGATGCCCGCTAGAGCTCGAGCGCGACGGCCACACCCTGCACGGCCGAGGCGATGCGGATGGCGTCGTGGATCTGCGCCTCGGTCGCGCCCAGCTCGCGCAAGGCGCGCTCGTGGAACTGCACGCACCACCCGCAGCGGCCGATGGTGCTGACCGCCAGCAGCATCAGCTCGAAGTCCACCTTGTCGCTCGCGATGCGCCCCAGGCGGCTCATCCGCAGGTTGGGCCGCAGCTGCGCGTAGCTCTCGCGCTCCACCAGATGTCGGAAGCCGTAGTAGACGTTGTTCTGGGCCATCATCACCGCCGCCCCGCGCGCGTCGGACAGGGTGTCGGCGCCGACCACGTCCTGCGCCCCCTGCAGCACCGCCGCCTTGAGCGCCGGGTTGCGGGCCGCGTAGGCGCAGGCCAGGGCGACGCCCCAGCGCTGGTTCACCGTCAGGTTGGGCGCCTCCAGCACGGCCGGCAGGTTCTGGCGCACGTCGTTGGCTTCCTCGGGCAGTCGCTCGAGCAGGGCTTGCAGGGTCGTCGTCATGAGGGGTCTCCTTGACCGGGGGGCACGGCGTGACGGCCGAGCGCTTCGGTCGCAGCGTGTCTCATGCCCCTAGGCAAGGGCCGTGCCAGGGCCGGGACCCGAGGCTCTCCGGGCCGGCTCGCCCGCCCGGTGGCGCCCGGTTGCGCCATCCGGCCCACCCGACCGGGCCGGCGCCCACACCCGAGCGCCGGCCCACGCGGAGGCGCCGTCAGTAGAGGGTGTAGTATTGATGCCGGCTGAGGCGGCCATGGAGTGCTCCGGCTTGCCGGAGCCCCGGCCCCGGCGGCTTGCCGCCGGGATCTGGCCGCCAAACCCGTCGCAGCAAGCTGCGCCGGATGGGGGCTCCACCAAGGTGGAGCACTCCGGTTGGGCTGGTGCGTCGGTGGCGGCGGCCCTGGAGGGCTCCGGCTTGCCGGAGCCCCGGCCCCGGCGGCTTGCCGCCGGGATCTGGCCGCCAACCCCGGCGCAGCAAGCTGCGCCGGATGGGGGCTCCACCAAGGTGGAGCACTCCGGTTGGCCCTTCTGCGACACCCTCTGGAAGCCGGCGGTCCCAGGGGGGGCGGGGCCGAAGATGGCGGTGAGGTCGGCCGGCTGGAAGAGGGTGTCGTATTGATGCCGGCCGAGGCGGCCCTGGAGTGCTCCGGCTTGCCGGAGCCCCGGCCCCGGCGGCTTGCCGCCGGGATCTGGCCGCCAAACCCGGCGCAGCAAGCTGCGCCGGATGGGGGCTCCACCAAGGTGGAGCACTCCGGTTGGGCTCTTGCGACACCGTCAGTAGCCGGCGCAGTCGACCATCTGCACGTCGTACGAGAAGGGCTGGGGAACGCCCGAGACCGAGACCCGATAGGTCTTGCCGGCGGTGGCCTTCCAGCCCGACGGGACGAAGGACAGGCCGTACTTGCTGCCGTAGTTGGCGCTCAGGGTGCGCTTGGACACGGGCAGCGAGGCGCCGCCCGAGGTGACCTTCACGGTGGCCTTGGACAGATCGATGGAGTCGCTCTGGATGGACCAGCCGGTGCTGTCCAGCGAGGTGGAGCCGCCTGCGGTCATGGCGTGGACCGGGAAGACGCCCTCGGCCGGCCAGGCCGTCCAGTCGCGGCCGGCGGAGCCCGCGCCACCCAGGACCCACATGCACGAGTAGTCGCCGGTCGAGCCGATGCCGATGGGGCCGAGGCGGTTGGAGAGGATGTAGCGGCGGTGGCCGAGCGTAGCGGCGTTGTTGGAGCCGGGGTCCAGCATGTACAGGTCGACCGCGCGGACGGCGCCGGTGGTGGCGACGTTGCTCTTTCCGGCGGCCGCGGCGCCAGCGCTGTTGTAACAAGGCGTCGAGGTGCTGGGCGTGTGGGTGATCCGATTCCCGGCGTCCATGATGAGGGCGCAGGCCTGCGCGTCCTTGTTGCGCGTGGCGTCGGTGGTGACCGCCGGCAGGTCCGCGAGCGAGCGGTACAGGTTCACCAGCTTCAGCGCGTTGGAGCGGCCCGAGCCCGCGATGTCGCCGGCGCTGCAGGTGTTGGTGCTGCCGCTCCAGGAGCCCTCGGACAGGTCGGCGCGGGCGGCGTTCCATTGGCGGCAGACGTTGGCGACCTCGGAGCTGGGCGGCGGCGGTGAGGGAGGCGTCGGGGTGACCACGTCGTCGCCGCCGTCGTCCGCGGGGGGATCGTCGGGGGGCGTGGGGTCGTCAGGCGGAGGCTTGGGCTTCGAGGGCGTCTCGTCCGAGGGGTCTTCGGTCTGCTCGGAGGGGTCCAGCGGCTCGACGGCGCCGGTGTAGTCGTCGTCACAGGCGACGAGGGCGAGGCTGAAGAGGGTGAGGATCGAGATGGCCAGGCGAGCGGTGGTCGAACGCACGGGGGCTCCAGGTGGGGCCGCCGCGGGGGCGCCAGGGGAGGGGCGCGCCGCCGCCGGCGGGCGTGTGGAGAGCCCAAGCGTGTGAAATGATTGAGTCATTCCCCGCAGGCGGGGAGGGGTCGGCTCAGAGGCCGAGGAAGCGGCGCCAGTCGAGGGCGCGGAGCTCGCCGCGGGCCTCGTTGGCGACGGCGACGATCACCCAGCGGCCGCCGGGCGTGGTGTAGACGCCGTCGAGGCGCCACTCGCCCTCGCGCTCGCTGGGCGGCTCGAGGGTGAAGACCCGCGCCGCGGCGTAGCCGGGGGCGCGCAGCATGACGTCGCGGGTGCCCGGGGGCTGGGTGAAGGCCAGCTCGGCGCCCGGGGCGGGGCGGGCGAGGTAGCCGCCCTCGATGGGGTCGCCGGCGTCGCAGCGGAGCAGGGCTTCAGAGGTGACGAGGGCGTTGATGTCGGGCAGGCGGGCCTGCACGGCGGCGCGGACCTGCTGCTCGAGGGGTGGGCGGCCCTCGGCGGCGGCGGCATCGACGACCTCGAGGACCTCGCCGGCTTCACCGGTGGCGGCGGCGTAGCGGAGGACGGCGACGCGGGCGGCGGTCGGGGCCTCGTCGGGGCCGGCGGGGCCGAAGGTGGTCGTCTGGTCCAGCATGTAGACGGTGGACTGATCGGGCGTGAAGCCGATGCAGGGGCCGGCGGCGGCGTAGGGAGGCGCGGGGGGCGGCGGGCCGGCGTCGCCGATGCGGGGCGGGGCGCTGCAGGCGGCGAGGGCCAGGGCGGCGAAGGCGGGGGGGAGGAGGCGCATGGGGGCTCCTGGGGGCGCGGAGTGGGGGAGGGCGACGGGAGGGTAGCGGGGCGGGGGCGGGCGGGCAACGCGGCGGGCGGACGGCGGATTGCGCTGGCGGCGCGGGGTGGGCTATGACGGGCCATGGCCGGTGACGCCCTGCTGAGACAGCTGCTCGCGTGTGTGGAGGCCGGGACGCCGTGCGCGACGGCGACCATCGTGGCCAGCAAGGGGTCCGTCCCGAACGAGGTCGGGGCCAAGATGCTGGTCGGGGCCGGCGGGGCGCTGCTGGGCGGGACGGTGGGCGGCGGGGCCATCGAGCACCGGGTGCTGGCGCTGGCGGGGCAGGCGCTGGCCGAGGGGCGCAGCCGGCTGGTCGAGGCGCGGCTGACGGAGGCCGAGGCCGGGGGCATCGGGATGATGTGCGGGGGGCAGGTGCAGGTCTTCGTCGAGGTGCATCGGCCGCCGCCGCGGCTGGTGCTGCTGGGGGCCGGCCACATCAACGTGCAGCTGGCGCGGCTGGGCGAGCCGCTGGGCTTTCGGGTGACGGTGGTCGACGACCGCGAGGACTGGGCCAGCGCCGAGCTGTACCCGAAGGCGGAGCGGGTGGTGGCGCGGCCCGAGGAGGCGCTGGCCGGGCTGGGGCTGGACCGCGAGAGCTACGTGGTCATCGGAACGCGCGACCGAGACGCCGAGGCGCTGGTGGCGGCGGCCCGGACGGCGGCCTGCTACATCGGGCTGGTCGCCAGCAAGCGCAAGGCGATCCGCATCGTCAAGGAGGTCGCGGACCGCGTGGATCTCGACGCGCTGGTGCCGCGGCTGCGGTCGCCCGTGGGGCTGGATCTCGGGGGGCGCTCGCCCGAGGCCATCGCGTTGAGCGTGATGGCCGAGATCCAGGCGCACCGACATGGCCGTGACGGGCGGCCGATGACCGTCGACCCGGAGCGCCTGTGGGAGCTGCTGCCCGCGACTGCGCGGCGCTGATCACCGCCGCCGGGCGCTCCGAGCGGATGGGGCGGCCCAAGGCCCTGCTCGCCTGGGGCGGCCGCACGCTGCTGGCGCATCAGTGCCAGGTCCTGAGCGAGGCGCCGGCCGCCTTCGGGCAGGTCGTGGTCGTCCTGGGGCACGACGCGGACCGGCTGCGCGCCGAGGCCGGCCTGCCGCCACGGGTCGAGGTCGTGGTCAACGCGCGCTGGGCCGAGGGCCGCAGCGCCTCGCTCGAGGCCGGCGCGGCGGCCATCGCCCCGGACCGGCAGGCCGTGCTCGTCGCCGCGGTCGACCAGCCGCTCGAGCGCTCGGTGGTGCAGGCGCTGCTCGTCGCCTTCGACCCGGCGACCCACGCCGCCGCGGTCCCGACCTTCGACGGCCGCCGCGGACACCCCCTGCTGCTGTCCGCCCGCCTGCTGCCCGACCTCGCCCGCGTCTCCGCCCTGGCCGAAGGCCTGCGCACCCTGGTCCGCGCCCACGCCGCCGCCACCCTGTTCGTCCCGGTCGCCTCCCCGTCGATTCACCTCGACCTCAACACCCCCGAGGCCCTGGCCCAGGCCCGCTCCGAGCGACGGTGAGTCCCGGTCAGGTGCGTTTGCGGGCTCGGGTGGCTATCCTTTCGTCGCGACCCCGACCGTGGAGACCCCATGAGCACGCACCCCGATTTCCACCGCCGGCCCGCGAACTACGAAGATCTGAAAGGCGTCCCCGATCACCTGGTCGCGGAGCTCGTCGATGGCGAGTTGATCGTGAGCCCCCGCCCGGCGCTACCGCACGCGCAGGCGAGCTCGGTGATCGGCAGCGACCTCCTCTCTGCGTTCCACCGTCGCGCTGGAGGCCCCGGTGGGCCCGGCGGCTGGTGGATTCTGGACGAACCCGAGCTGCACTTCGGGCGTGACGTCCTCGTGCCCGACCTGGCCGGCTGGCGCCGTGAGCGCTTGCCGCGCGTCCCTGACGAAGCGTTCATGACGCTCGCCCCCGACTGGGTCTGCGAGGTGGTCTCGCCCTCGACCGTCCGCCTCGACCGCGTCCGCAAGACGCATGTGTATGCGCGTGAAGGCGTTCGCCATCTGTGGCTGGTCGACCCAATCGCCCGCACCGTCGAGGTGTACCGACTCGAGGGCGAGCACTACTCGCTCCAGGGCGTCCTGACCGACGAACCCACCGCGCGCATCGAGCCGTTCGAGACGGTCGCGCTGTACCTGCCGCGGTGGTGGGGCGAGGACGGCGAGCCGCCCGAAGAGGCACCCGCGGACTGACTCAGACGGCCTCGGCCGCCAGCGGCGCCGCCGGCCGCATCCAGTCGCGCCAGGGGCCCTGCAGCGTCAGCACCTGAGCGGCGAGTCGCTCGAGGTCCGGGTCGACGATGCCGTGCGCCAGCAGCGTCGCGCGCACGTCCTCGAGGTAGCGCAGGCCCAGCGGCCGCGGCTGGGCCACCCGCGGAGTGGCGGCGGCCAGGATGGCGGCGCGATCGGCCAGCGGCACCGACGCCGGCAGGTGCCAGCGCGCGTCGGGCGCCTCGTTGGACAGCCAGGTCCACGCCGTCAGCGCCGGGCCGCCGCCCAGTGGCTCGACCCGCACCTCGGCCCGCACGTAGCCGCAGTCCTCGAGCCGCGCCTCGGGGTCATAGCCCTCGCGCGCGTCGGTCGCGGCCAGCACCTCGCCGGCCAGCGTGGCCGGATAACTCAGCACCAGCCCCACCATCGCGGACCCGGCGGCGACCTCGGTCCCCAGGGCCAGCGAGTCGCGATGCCCGCCCCGCTCGAACCCCAGCGGGCCAGCCGCGGCGCACGCCACCTCGGCCCGGCACCCGCGCGCCGCGCTGCGCTTGTTGAAGGCCCGCCGCACCCCTCTCAGCCGCGCCGGCGTCCGCACGGCCACCGCCTCGGGCCGCTCGGGGTGCGACATCAAGGACCCATAACCGAACAGATGTACCAGCGCGCTCATGGACAGGCACCCTGCCACGCCCCGCCGGGTCGACCAAGGCCGCGGCGACCGTCAGGCGCCGCCGGCCAGGACCCGCAGGAACTGCTCGAGCAGGTTGCCGGTCACCTCGGCCCGGTACTCGCGGGTCGAGCGGATGTCGTCGATGGGCGTCGCCTCGGTCAGGATGGCGGCGCGCGCGGCGTGGGCCAGGGTCGCGTCGGACAGGCGGCGGCCGGTCAGGACGGCCTCGGTGGCCGGGCAGCGCAGCGGGACGGGCGCGACCGAGCCCAGGCCGATGCGCACCTCGGCGATGAGGTCGCCTTGCAGGCGCGCGGCGCCGGCGAAGCACACCTTGCTGATGGACTGGGCCTTGCGCGTCCCGACCTTGCGGTAGCAGTGCACCCAGCCGGGGGCGGCGTGGCGCGGCAGGTGGACGGCCGTCAGCAGCTCGTCCGGCGCGCGGTCCATCTGCTTGTAGCCGCGGTGAAAGGCGGCGTAGGGGACGCGCCGCGTGCCGCGGACCGAGGCCAGCTCGACCTCGGCGCCGTAGGCCAGCAGCGCGGGCGGGGTGTCGGCGGCCGGCGAGGCGTTGACGATGTTGCCGCCGACCGTGCCGCGGTTCTGGATGGCCGCCGCGCCGGTCTCGCGCGCGGCGAGGCCCAGCATCGGAAGCTCGGCGGCGAGCACCGGGTGCGCCAGCACGTCGGCATAGGTCGTCAGCGCGCCCAGCGTCACCGCGTCGTCGGAGACCGTGACGCCCCGCAGCTCGCGCAGGCCCCAGATGTTCAAGAAGCGGCCCGGCGGCAGGTGCCCGGCCTCGAGCAACACCATCAGATCCGTCCCGCCGGCCAGCGGGCGCAGCGCGGCGCCCTCGGCGTGCAGGCGCTCGAGCGCCCCGGCCAGGTCGGTCGCGGTCTCGACGTCGTACGAGGGGACGTGGGCTCTCATACCTCGGCCTCCTCGCGGGCCACGGCCTCCGGCGCCGCGGCCAGCTCGGCCGCCGCCTCCCGCACCGCCTGCACGATGCGCACGTAGCCCGTGCACCGGCACAGGTTGCCGCCCAGCGCCTCGCGGATGCGGGCGTCGCTCGGCCGCGCCTCCTCGCGCAGCAGCGCCACCGTGGCCATCAGCATCCCCGGCGTGCAGATGCCGCACTGCGCCCCGTTGGCCCGCACGAACGCCTGCCGCAGCGGCTCGACCGCCGCGTCCTCGGCCAGCCCCTCGACCGTCTGCACCGAGCAGCCCGCGACCTGCACCACCGGCACCAGGCACGCGTTGACCAGCACGCCGTCGACCAGCACCGAGCACGCGCCGCACTCGCCCTCGCCGCAGCCCTCCTTGGTCCCGGTCAGCCCGACCTCGGTCCGCAGCACGTCCAGCAGCCGCCCCATCGGCCACGTCTTGACGGCCACCTCGCGGCCGTTCACCTCGAATCGCACCTCGGTCCGCTCACCCACGCGCCGCCTCCGCCTGCTTGACCGCCCGCATCAACCGCTCGGGCGTCACCGGGATGGCGTCCACCGCCACCCCCAGCGCGTCCTCGATGGCGTTCACGATGGCCGGCGCCGGGCCGTCCATCGGCAGCTCCCCCACGCCCTTGGCCCCCGCTGGCCCGTGCTCGTACGGCACCGGCTGAAAGAACACCCGCAGGTCGGGCAGATCCATCGCCGTCGGCATGATGTAGTTGGTCATGCGCCCGTTCGCCATCCGGCCGTCCTTCCAGACGACCTCCTCGCTCAGCGCCCACCCGATGCCCTGCGCCACGCCGCCCTCGACCTGCCCGGCCGCCAGCACCGGGTGGATGACCGTCCCGATGTCCTGCACGGCGACGAAGTCCTCGACCCGCGTCTCCCAGGTCACCGTGTCCACCGCGACCGCCGCCACGTAGCACGCCCACCCGTACGATCCATAGGCCGACCCGCGATAGGTCGCGTCGTCCCACACCACCCCCGGCGGCGCCTTGTACTCGCTGGCCGCCAGCAGCCGCCCGCGGCTCGCGTGCCACGCCGCGCACGCCTCGGCGAACTGCTCGGGCGTGTACTCGCGGCCCAGCAGCCCCTCGGCCTGCAGCTTGTCGCGCAGCCCCAGCGCCGCCCGCTCGACCAGCTTGCCCACCACCATCGTCGTCCGCGACGCCACCGTCGGCCCGCTGTCGGGCACCGCCGCCGTGTCCGGCTGCGCCACGTCGACCCACTCGTACGGCAGCCCCAGCGCGTCCGACGCCACCTGCGAGAAGATGGTGTTGGTCCCCTGGCCGATCTCGGTCGACGCGGCCAGCACCACCACCCGGCCCTCGGCCGTCGCCTCGGCGTGCACCACCGACGCCAGGTAGCTCTCGCCCGACCCGGTGAAGCCCGACCCGTGGAAGAAGGTCGCCAGCCCCAGCCCCTTCAAGACCGTCTGCCCCGGCACGGCGTTGTGCTCGGCGTACGCGCGCTTGCGCTCGTCCCAGCGCGCCTCGTCCATCGCCATCCGCATCATGCGCGGCAGGTCGATGCGCTCGGTCACCGTCTGCCCGGTCGCCGTCGTGTCGCCCTCGTTCAGCAGGTTCCGCCGCCGCAGCGCCTCGGGCGTCATCCCCAGCGCCTTGGCCACCTTGTCCAGGTGCCGCTCCACCGCGAAGATCGACTGCGGCGCCCCGAACCCGCGGAACGCCCCGTGCGGCGGCAGGTTCGTCGCCACCGCCCGCGACGTCACCCGCACGTGCGGCACCCGGTACGGCCCCGCCGCGTGGATGGTCCCGCGCGACAGCACCACCGCCGACAGCGTCGCGTAGGCCCCGCCGTCCAGCACGAAGTCGATGTCCATCGCCAGCAGCTCGCCGTCCCGCGTCACCAGCGTCCGGTGCCGCGTCCGCGAGGGGTGCCGCTTGGTCGTCGCGACCATGTCCTCGGCCCGGTCGTAGATGAGCTTGACCGGCCGCCCGCCCGCCTTCCACGACAGCAGCGCCGCGTGCCCGGCGATCATCGACGGGTACTCCTCCTTGCCGCCGAACCCGCCGCCGGTCGTCATCTGCACGACCCGCACCTGCTCCTCGGGCAGGCCGAACATCGGCACCAGCGCCTTGTGCACGTAGTACGGGCACTGCAGCGAGCCCCACACCGTCACGCCCTGCCCGGGCGCCGCCACCGCGATCATCCCCTGCGGCTCGATGTACAGCTGCTCCTGCGCCCCCGTCTCGTAGACGCCCTCGACCACCACCACGTCGTCGCGCCCGGCCGCCGCCGCAAAGGCCGCGTCCACGTCGCCCTTGGCCAGGTCGATGCGCTTGAGGACGTTGTCGTCGCCCCAGATCACCGTCTCGGCCGCCAGCGCCGCGTCGATGTCCAGCACCGCCGGCAGCGGCTCGATCTCCAGCCGCACGTGCCGCCGCGCCTCCTCGACGTACCAGCGGTCCGGGTGCGCCAGCAGGACCACCGCCTCCTCGGGGTGGTTGACCACGCCGTCGGCCAGCACCGGCTGGTCCTCGAGGATGAGCGTCACCAGGTTGCGCGCCGGCACGTCCGCGGCCGTGACCACGACCACCTCGGACCAGTCGAAGGCCGGGTCGTAGTGCACGCCCACGATCCGCCCGCGCGCCACCGGCGAGCGCACCGTCGCGCCGTACAGCATCCCGTCCATCACCACGTCGTCGACGTAGCGCGCCGCGCCCGTGACCTTCCCGCGGCCCTCCTTGCGCGGGACGTTGGCCCCGATGCTCGGGCCGCCCACCGGCGGCCGCTCCGCGCGCCCGACCGGCGCCTCCTCCAACCCTGCCGCCACCTGGACCCCCTCGCTCGTCGGTTCGTCCACCTCCGGCCTAACCCGGCGCCCGCGCGGGTGTCAATCGGCCCGCCGCCGATCCTCCGCCGCCGCACCGCCCCGCCCTCAAGCGGGTCGCGGACTTGTGCCCCCGCCCCGACCTGCTACATTCCCCCGCCGCGCGCCGACGGGCGCCCCCAGGAGCCTCGCCATGACCTCGTCCAAGCCCGCCCCGCCGACCGACGCCGCCCACGACGTCGCCAGCGACCTACGCCACCTCGACCGCGCGGTCGCCCTCAGCCGCCAGCACATGGAGCGCGGCGCCGGCGGCCCCTTCGGCGCCGTCGTGGTCCTCGACGGCCGCGTGGTGGGCGAGGGCTGGAACCAGGTCACCTCGACCTGCGACCCCACCGCCCACGCCGAGGTGGTCGCCATCCGCGACGCCTGCCGCAACCTGAACACCCACAGCCTCGCCGGCGCCGTCATCTACTCCAGCTGCGAGCCCTGCCCCATGTGCCTCGCGGCCATCCTGTGGGCCCGCTGCGACCGCCTGGTCTACGCCAACACCCGCCAGGACGCCGCCGCCATCGGCTTCGACGACGAGGCCTTCTACCGCGAGGTCGCCCTGCCGCCCGAGGCGCGCCAGCTGGCCTGCCACCGCCTCGAGAGCCCCGCCGCCCTGGCCGTCTTCCAGGACTGGACCCGCAAGGCCGACAAGGTCGCCTACTGAGCCCGGCCCGGACGGGCCACGCTCACGGCTTGCTCAGCGTCACCTCGTCGAGCACCTCGGCCCCCTCGCCGTCCCACGCGGTCAGGGTCACCGTCTTGCCGTCGACCTTCATCCGCACGTAGTTGCGCTTGTCGCCGTGGTGGCTCACCGCCGTCCACCACTCCTGCCCGTTCTTGTAGGGCGGCGCGAAGAACGACCCGGCGACCACGTAGGTCACGCCCTCGCCGGCGCCGACCACCTCGCCGCCCCTCACCGGGTGCGAGCGCTCGTAGTTGTGGTCGTGCCCCGAGAAGACCAGATCCACGCCGTGCTGCTCGAACAGCGGCACCCAGTGCGCCTGCAGCCGCTCGGTCGACCCGTGCTTGCTGGCCGAGTAGGGCGCGTGGTGCATCGTCGCCACGATCCAGTCGATGTCCGGGTCCGCCTTGGCCGCCGCCAGGTCCGCCTCGAGCCAGGCCACCTGGTCCTCGACCAGCTCGGTCGAGTTCGAGTTCAGCCCGATGAAGTGGACGTTGCCGTAGTCGAGGGACCACGCGTTCTCTTGCAGCTCCTCGGGCAGGTCGACCTCGCGCGGCAGCGCGAACTGCGCGTAGTACACGTTCGCGAAGACCTCGTGGTTGCCCTGCACCGGCATCAGGACGCGCTCCGAGACCAGCGGCTCCATCGCGTCCATCCAAGGGTCCCACTCCTCCTGCAGGCCCGACTGGGTCATGTCGCCGTTGAAGATCCAGAAGTCCGCCGGGATCGCCGCGAAGCGGTCGATGCGCTGCGCGATCTCGTCGTGGCCGCCCCGGCTGTCGCCCGCCAGCACCACCTCGAACGGCTCGCGCTGCCCCTTGAGCCGCCCCGTCCGGAACGTCCGCGGCTCGCTCAGCGTCGCGTTGGTCAGCGCGCCGGTCGCCGGGTCGTACGCGTCCCAGGTCCCCACCCGGTAGGTGTACGACGTCTCGGGCTCGAGCCCGGTCGCCTCGACCGTCCACACCACGTAGGTCGTCTCGCCCACCTCGATGCCCAGCAGGCTCTCGCGATACGTCTCGCCCGTGCCCTCGAGCACCAGCCCGTCCGCGTACGGCAGCTGCCCGCCGTTGGCCTCGACCGCCGCCGTCGGCGCCAGCCACAGCTTCGGCCGGTAGGCGCCCAGGTCCGTGTCCGCGGTCGACCAGGCCACAGTCATCGTGGTCGCCGGGTCGTTCTGCCAGGTCAGGTGCACGGCCCGCGGCGCCCGCAGCTCGTCGGCCAGCCACCCACCCACCGGCGCCGAGGGCTCCTTGCCCGGAGCGCCCGCGACGTCCTCGCCGTTGGCGTCCGGCGCCACCAGCAGCGGCGCGTCGCCCAGCGTCGCCGCGTCCTCTACCGCCGCAGCGTCCTCCGCCGCCGGCTTCGCCGCCTCCTCGCCGCAGCCCGCCGCCGCGAACAGCGCCACCCCGAACCCAAGCCCACGCACCCAGCCTCTCGACGCCACGCGACCTCCTGCGGCCCCCTTCGGGCCTTCCCGCGCGCCATCATCGGCCCCCCGCGCCTCCGCCGCAAGCTGCGGCTTCACGCTCCCGTCACTCGCGCCCCCCCTCCCTCGACGCGCCGGCTGTGCTAACCTGCTCCCCATGCCGACCGACACCCTCGCCCCGCGCCCCTCGCGCCGCCTCGGCCTCGCCGAGATGTTCGGCCTCACCCCGCTGTCCGAGCGCCTGCCGCAGCTGGCCATGGTCTTCCGCGGCGACCCCTACACGCCGCCCTCGCGCTTCGACCGCACCAGCCTGCGCGCGCTGATGCCCGGCCTCAGCCTGCGCACCTGGGCCGGCCAGCGCCGCCCCGACCGCCTCATCCCGCTGTACAACCTGTTCAACCACACCCCGACCCCGGTCGAGGACGGCTGGTCGGTGCGCGTCACCCAGGTCCGCGACTTCCGCGGCGGCACCCAGACCTACGACAGCCACAACGGCACCGACTTCGCCATCCCGGTCGGCACCGTCGTCACCGCCGCCGCCCCCGGCGTCGTCCTGCGCGTGTCCAACGAGTTCCACCGCGGCGGCCTGAAGGTCCTCATCGACCACGGCCACGGCGTCGTGACGACCAGCAACCACCTGGGGCGCGCCCTGGTCCGGCCCGGCGATCGCGTCGCGCGCGGCCAACCCGTCGCCCTATCGGGCGCCTCGGGGGTGGACATGGTCGCCGCCTTCCCGTGGAACACGCCGCACGTCCACTACAACACCTGGCTGAACGGCGAGCCGGTCGACCCGTTCGCCGTGGTCGGCGCGACCCCAGCCGAGGCGGCCCTGTGGCGCGACGGCAACGCCCCGCGCACCTGGACCGGCCCCCCCGACGCCGACTTCCCCGACAGCGACTGGGACCCCGACGGGGTCGACGCCGCCATCGCCGCCTGCCGCGACCCGGCCCTGCGGGCCACGCTCTCGGCCCACCCCGAGCTGGCCGTCCGCGCCACCGCCGTCATGTTCCACCGCAACTACTTCCCGACGCGCTTCACGGCGCGCCCGCCGCTGTACCGCTCGGTCCACCCGCGCGCGCCGCTGCTGACCCTGCCCTTCAGCGCCGCCGACTTCGACGGCGTCGCCCCCCTGACCTGACCCGAGCCCCGCGCCCCGAGTCCGCCATGACCGACCTCGTCGTCTCGCCCGAAGGCCTCGTCCGCTGCCCCGACTGCGGCCGCCACGTCATCGCCGCCGCCGACCCGGCCCAGACCCGCTGTCCGTTCTGCGCCCGCGCCCCCGGCCGCTCCCCCGATCGCTCTGGGACCCTGACCCGCCTGGCCCGCGGCGGCGTCCTGGCGGCCGCGATGCTCGGCGTGTCCTCACCCGTCGTCGCCTGCTACGGCGGGCCGGGCATGGACTTCGACCCCGACGCGCTGGCCGACGCCGCTCCGTCCGCCCCGCTCAGCCAGGACCCCGCCGAGGTGGCCGACACGGCCGTGGCCCTGTCGGGCGTGGTGGTCGACGCCGTCAGCGGCGAGCCCGTCGCCGGCGCCTTCATCACCGTCGACGGCGAGCTGGCCGTGCGCACCCGCGACGACGGCGCCTGGGTGGTCACCCGGGCCCAGCACTTCCCCATGCAGGCCCCGGGCGCCCTGGTCGTCGTCGCCGCCTCGCACCCCGACTTCGCCTCGGCCGAGCTGGCCCTGCAGGTGCCCGGCAACCACGAACGCGACCTCGTCCTTGCCCTGACGCGCCTGTCCCAGGACGCCGACGCCACCGACTGAGCGCCTCGCGCCGCGCGGTTTCGCGGACTTGCCGAGCTAATCGCCCGCCCGTTGCGATCGCCCCGTGACGGGCCGAGCATGGCCGGACTCCGCCCAGCCGCCGACCGCTCACGGACGCCCGTCGTCGCGAACCCACGCCGACGTCGGGTGAGGTGCGTCCGTGCGCCGCCGGCCCCACCCGAGGAGGCCGACCTTGGCACTCGACATCATGAAGGAGAAGGGCACCCCGCTCGACCGCCAGCGCTTCGACTGGCGGGATCTCACGCGCGAGCCCATCTCCAAGCTCAACGACGACGCCTTCACGCGCGTCCGCATCATCCTGATGAACGGCATCGAGCTGCAGACCGTGCGCATGTCGCACATGTTCGCGCGCATGAACCGCGAGCTGCGCCCCGAGCTGGCCGCCCTGCGGCGCGTCGACCACCACCAGCAGACGCTCATCAACTGGCTCATCGGGCCCGACCACTCGCCGCTCGAGACCACCATCGCCTACGAGCAGGTCGCCATCGAGGTCACGGCGTCCATCGCCATGAACGAGCCGGACCCGTACATGGCCCAGGCGCACCGCTTCGGGCTGCTCGAGGACTTCGACCACCTCTACCGCTACTCGGCCCTGCTCGAGCGCCTCGAGGGCAAGGACCCGAACAACATCCTGCAGTGTTACACGGACGTGCGCCCCGGCCGGCCGACCCACGTGCACCACCGCGCGCCGGTCGACGACCTCAACCGCCCCTACGATCGCAAGACGGCGCACCCGCTCAGCAAGCTCAACGCCATGACCCTGGTCGGCGGCGAGCAGCAGACGCGCGACTACTACATGAACGTCGGGCCGCTGTTCGCCGACCCCGTGGCGCGCGCGCTGTACGCCGAGATCGCCTCGGTCGAGGAGCAGCACGTCACCCACTACGAGTCGCTGCTCGACCCCGACGAGACGATGCTCGAGAAGTGGCTGCTGACCGAGGCCTGCGAGGCCTACAACTACATGAGCTGCGTGGCCTACGAGAGCAACCCCCGCATCAAGCAGATCTGGGAGCGCTTCCTGGACTACGAGCTGGGCCAGCTGCACTTCGTGATGGATCTGTTCCGCAAGATCGAAAAGCGCGACCCGCTCGAGGTCCTGCCGGCCGAGCTGCCCGAGCCCATCAAGTACGAGAGCCACCGCGCGTTCATCACCGAGGTGCTCGAGAGCGAGGTGGATCTGCAGGCCTGCGGCACCGACTACATGAAGGTCGGCGAGCTGCCGGCGGACTGGCCGTCGCAGGCCTACCGCGAGCAGCTCAACAGCAAGGGCGTGCCGTCGGACGTCGTGTCGGCCGGCTACATGTGGCAGCCGGGGACGGAGCTGGTGCGGGCGGCGGCCGAGCATCCGCCGAAGAACGGGCGCAACGGCAAGAGCGGGGGCCGCAACGGCAACGGGAGGGCCAAGCGATGAAGAAGTCGACCTCGATGGGGATGAACCGCACGGGCATGGACGCCTCGCCCAGGATGAAAAAGGAGATGGTCGCCAGCTCGCAGGCCGGCAAGCCGACGACGCAGGGCGGCGCCGAGGACCTGCTGCGGTTCCGCAGCGAGCTGTCCAAGGACATGGGGCCCATCGGCACCATGCCGCCGCCGTCGTCGGTCAAGGGCGCGGCCGCGGCCGGGATGAAGGCGCTCAAGGGCGAGCGGATGAACGTCCTGCTCGACAAGCTGGGCGAGCGCCTGGCCTTCGAGCGCACCGGCACCCGCCTGTACGAGGCGATCATCGGCAAAAGCCGCACCGACCGCGGCTGGGACGGCGGGCCGACCGAGAAGGACCTCATCCGCATCCGCAACGACGAGCTGCGGCACTTCGGCCTGCTCCAGCGCACCATCGCCGACCTCGGCGCCGACCCGACGACCATGACGCCGTCGGCCGACATCACCGCGGTCGCCTCGATGGGCCTCTTGCAGGTCATCACCGACGGCCGCACGAGCCTCGCCGAGAGCCTGCACGCCATCTTCATCGCCGAGCTGGCCGACGAGCAGGGCTGGGACATGCTCATCCAGCTCGCCCGCGACATGGGCCAGGACGACATGGCCAAGCAGTTCCAGGCGGCCCACGAGGACGAGATGACCCACGTCCGCGACGTCCGCCGCTGGCTCGACGCCTACGCCCAGTCCGAGGCCGGCACCGCCTGACCAACGAGCACGGCAGGTGTCAGGGCTCCCGCGACCCTGACACCTGCTGCTGGCTCCGCGGCTAGTCAGCGCGACTCGTGCGCGAGCCGGTACGCGACTCCGGAACCCCTGACCGGCCTGTCGAGCGACCGCCCGAGCGGCGGCGGCGGCCATGGGCCCCGAGCATGCCGAGCGCCGCCAGGACGCACGCCGCAGCGAAGCCCTGGTCGTCCCCTCCTGAGGCCTGGCACGCACCACAGGGGGGACCAGGCGCCACGGGCGTCGGGCCGAGCGTGAGCGCGATGGGCCCGCTCGTCGCCGCGTTCCCGGCCAGGTCGTACACCGTCACCACGACGCGTTCTACCTCCATGGGCCCGAGGACGAAGCTCGCCACGCATGACCAGATCGTCCCGAAGCGCCTCCGGACGTCGCCCCGCGACACCAAGCGGCGGACCTCGGACGGCCCTTCCACCACAAGCTCCAGGACGAGGTCGTCCTCCGACGTCCGCTCGTCGGCCACGTGGTCGATGTCGACCCAGGCGGCGTCACCGCAGTTGACGAGCGCCAGATTCGATCCGGGGCGCAGCCCTTCGAGGGCGGGCGCCTCCTCGTCCCTCTCGGTAGCCAGCAGCCACAACGTTTGGGTGGCCATCTCACCGCGCGCTTCGAGCAGGTAGTACCGCCCAGTGGCGAGCTCCTCCTCGGGGCTCACCCAGAACGCCCCGGTCCCGTCGTGCGGCACTATCGTCAGCGGGATCCGCCGTCCCGGGCGAAAGGCGTCATCACCTGCCAGCGGATCGGCTTCCCACAGACCCAGCTCGGGCGTCGCCCCGTCCGCTGGACCAGGATGAAGCAACTTCAGGTTGGTCGGGACCTCGAGCGCCGAAGACCGTATCGGAAACCCCAGACCCGGCCGAGCGCATGGACACCTCGTCGGACCATCGCAGCTCGCGCGCACGTCGACGGCGCCCGCCATGACCAGCCCGAGCGCCGCAACAGCACTCGCACCTCGGCGAAGTCTACGGCGCCGACGTCCCAGCACGCCAACGCCCAGCATTACCAGCACCACGAGCACCCAATCGGGGTGGCCGTCCCCCTGCTCGGGCGCAGCAGCGCAGCCGCCATTGTCGTGACACGACCCGTGTAGCGCCCCGCGTGCCACCACGACCTCGTTGGACGCCACCGCATCCGAAGCGACCCCATGAGCTCCGACGCGGCGCACCCGCGCGCGCACCGGGCGGTCGAGGAGCTTGGAGCGGCAGGCGGACAGGGCCATCGTCGGGGCCGCGGCCTCTTCGGAGCTGGTCACGATGACGCGCTCGTCCATGACCAGCCACCCATTCGCAGTCTCAGCTTCCACGACGACGTGGTAGATCACGTGCGACTCGTCAGCGTCGGCTCCCTGCACGCTCAGCGTGTGTACCTGATTGACGGAGCACTCGGGGTCGGCGGGTCCGACGAGCGTCACCTCCGACAGCGCCGGAGGCTCGCGCGCCTCATCCGCTCCCGTCTCGAAGGTCCGCGTCACCCCATCGACGACGAGCTCGTAGCGGGTCCGCGGCTCCAAGGGCTCGACCGGAACGACCCACCGCACATCCGCGGCCTGCCCGGGCTCCTCGAAGGCGAAGCGCTCGAGCGACAGGGCCACCGGCTCCTCCACGCGCTCCCCCGACGGCGTCAGGCGCCACAGGCCCACCCAATGCATGTCGGCTTCACGCAAGCATACGAGCATGCGCCCGTCGGGCGGCACCTCGCCGCCTTCCGGCGACGGCAGCAAGACGCGACTCTGGGCACAGGGAACGCAGGCCACCGCGTCGGGCACTTCGGTCGGCATGTGACCCGCGAACAGCGTCGAGACGAGCACCCACCAGAGACTCATGTCATGTCCCCCGCACGCTGGCATCTACGCCGTGACGACGTGCGCTCACAGGTGCGCAACTCTTCAAGAACATCCGCGACGCTCCGCTCGTAAGGCTCTCGGTCATCGACCCTCGTACTCCCGGCGCGAAACGCTCCGAGCGCAAGGGCTCCACGCACTCAAGAACCATGCCGCTCCAACCCAGCTCACGAACGGCCCAGACCCTCGTCCCCGTGCGCCCCGACGAGGGCGCCCCGCAAAGCAGGTAGACACCCCCTGCGCACCTGGTGGTCGATACAGGTCCCGTACTCGAGGGCCCAGCTCCGAGTCCCAGGGGCCACGTCCGCAAACGTTGAATTGCTCACCGTGCGAGACGCATGGGGTTCGGTTCGAAGCAGGCGTGTCGGAGGGGCGCTGCTGACGCCAGACGGGCGTGATGTCGTCATGAGGTGCTCTCCGGCCAGTGGCGAAGGCTGGTTTGCACCGAGTCGATAGTGAGCAATTTGACTTCTGCGGACGTGGCCCCTGAGTTTCAAGCCTGTCGATGATACCGCGGTGCCCAACCCGCTTGAACCCGCCGGACGGCGCCCGCGACGCCTCTGGACGGCGTCGTCGATCCTCGGCGATGCCATGGCATCGCCTCCGGTTTCCTCCTTGCCAGAGGCGCCGCGGACACCGCCCTTCGGGCCCAATCTGGTCGATCACCGCTATGGCCGCCAGCGAGAACTGAGAGGGGGCGCCGCCCTTCATCCCGTGCCCGCGATCCAAAGGTGTTCGTAAGTTGGGACCTGACCCTGGGACACTTCATCCCGTCCGCGATCCGGAGGTGTTCGTAAGTTGGGACTCGACCCCTGGGACCTGGGACCCGTAAGTTGGGACCTGACCCTGGGACACTTCATCCCGTCCGCGATCCGGAGGTGTTCGTAAGTTGGGACTCGACCCCTGGGACCTCTGGTGTTTCAGCGCTGTCGCGCCACGTTGAGACATTCGTGCCGCCTGCCCCGCTGCGCTGCTGCCGGTTATCGCCAGCGCGCCTTACCTAGCCTCGCTCTCGGGGTCTGCCGGAGGCTGGCACGCCGCTTGCGTACGCAGCCACCAGCGCCCGGAGAGGCGCGTAACCTCGTGACTCAACAGAGGAACGGCTGTGGTTCGACGAGAGCTTGGATCAAGGGCGCTGCTCATGGGCGCGGTAGGCCTCATCGGGGTCCTGACGACGCTGACGGCGCTGACCGCGCTGGCCGAGGGCACCGCCGCAGGCCCGGAGCAGGCCATGGTGGCCGCCGGAGGACGCATCGTGAAGGAAGGGACCCCCGGCGGCGCCGCCGCCTGCCTGGCCTGCCACGGCGCGGACGGCGCCGGCAACGCGGCCGCGGGCTTCCCGCGCCTGACGCAGCTGGAGCCGGCCTACATGGTGCGCCAGATGCAGGCCTACAAGGCCGGTCTGCGCGATGACCCGGTGATGGGCGGGGTAGCCCGGGTGATGAGCGAGGAGGAGATGCGGGCGGCGGCGGCCTGGTACGGCGCCCAGCAGCCTGGGCCGCCCACGGCGCCGGCCCAGGCGGACGAGGCCCTGGTCACCCGGGGCGCCGACATAGCCCTCCACGGCCGCTGGGGGCGGACCATCCCCGCCTGCGTCCAGTGCCACGGCCCCGAGGGCCAGGGCATCGGGCCCAACTTCCCGGCCCTGGCGGGCCAGCACGCAACGTACATCGCGACCCAGCTCCATCGCTGGAAGGAGGGCAAGCGCAAGGGTGACCCCAACGGCCTGATGCGGGTGGTTGCCGAGCGGATGACCGACGAGGAGATCGCAGCCGTAGCTGCCTACTTCGCGTCCCTGCCCTCCGTCGAGACGAGATAGCCCATGAACATCACGACCCGCCTCAGTCGCCTCCGGTGGCGCATCGGCGCCTGGATCGTCCCGGCGTCCCTGCTGGCCGCCTGTCAGACCGATGGGCGTCTGGACGAGCCGGCGACCTGGGCCGACGTCGGGGCCGAGACCCCCTCGCCCAAGGGGCCGGCCGGCACCGTCCGCGACTACCAGGTCGAGCTGCCCAAGGCCCCGCCGGTCGACGACCGCGGCTACTTCCAGCCGCCCGCGCGCGACCAACTCCCCGAGGGGCCCTTTGGCGAGGCGGTCCGCCGCGGGATGGTCATCTTCAACGACACCCCCCGGGCCGTCCCGGACCTCGTCGGCAACGACCTGGCCTGCGCCAACTGCCACCTCGACCAGGGGCGCCTGGCCAACTCGGCGCCGATGTGGGCCGCTTGGGTGGCCTACCCGGCCTACCGCCGCAAGAATGACCGGGTCAACACCATGGAGGACCGCATCCGCGGCTGCTTCCGCTACTCGATGAACGCCCAGGCCTCCAGGGCCGGCCAGGAGCCGCCGGCCGGGCACCCGGCGCTGACGGACCTACAGGCCTACATGTACTGGCTGGCCCAGGGCGCCCCCACCGGCGGCAACCTGCCAGGCCGCGGCTACCCCGAGCCGCCCGAGCCGGAGGGGGGCTGGGATGTGACGCGGGGCGCAGCCATCTACACCGAAAAGTGCGCTATCTGTCACGGCGAGGACGGTCAGAGTGCGAAGCTGGCCGACGGCCGCGTGGCCTTCCCGCCGCTCTGGGGCGAGCGGTCTTACAACTGGGGCGCCGGCATGCACCGGATCAACACCGCCGCCGCCTTCATCCAGGCCAACATGCCCCTCGGCCAGCCCGGGACCCTGAGCGACCAGGAGGCCTGGGACGTCGCGGCCTTCATCAACAGCCACGACCGCCCCCCGGACCCGCGCAACGAGGGCGACCTGAAGGTCACCGACGAGCGCTTCCACGACCACGCCTGCCGCTTCGGGGAGAGCGTCGAGGGCGAGACCCTCGGCGACTAGCCTCTCACTGTGCACTCCCGGCAGCCCGTAGCCGGGGGCCCCCCACGAACAAGGCCCCATGTCCAGACCGCACCGCCTCGACCCCTCCCTGCCCCCCGCCACCCCTGGGCGCCTTCGCCGCCACCCGCTGACGTCTTCGGGAGCCGCCACCTCGGCGCGGGCGGGGCTCGTCGCCTTGCTCACCATCGTTGCCAGCCCCCAGAGTGCCGAGGCGGCCAACTGGCTGCTACAGCAGGGGACCGAGGAGGGCCGGCCCGACAAGCCCTTCTTGCCCTGGGGCTTCCTCCAGATCGTCGCCGAGGGCATCGTCGCCGAGCCCGTCGAGGGCCTCGAGGCCCCGGCCCTCCAGCCCTTCGAGGGCAGGTACGCCGCCTTCAACGTCCTGTCCGGCGACGACGGCCGCCTGTCGTTCTCGGTCCGCCGCGCCCGCATCGGCGCCCGCGGCGCCGTTCCCGGCACGGACCAGCGGGTGAGCTGGTTCGTGGCCCTCGAGGCCGGCGACAACGCCATGACCCTCGACGACCCGGTCATCATCACCGACGCCTCGGTCACCCTGTCCTCGCCTTGGGGACCGCGCCTGCGGCTTGGCCAGTTCAAGCTGCCGACCATGGACGAGACCCTGGAGGCCGTCCAGCTCACCAGCGACACCCTGAACTTCTCGCCCGTCGCCACTCGCCTCATGCTCGAGCGGCCCATCGAGGGCGACGCCTTCGTCGGGAACGCCTACGGCTTCCGCGACGTCGGCGCCCAGCTCTTCGACACCGTGCGCGCGGGCGATCTGGAGCTGACCTGGGCCGCCATGGTCTCCAACGGGCGGACGGGCAGCCTGAACGACGACAGCGGCCTCGACCTGACCGGCCGCCTCCAGCTCGCCTGGGTGCTCGACGAGCGCCGCCTCCACCCCGACCGCCAGGAGGTGGCCGTCTTCGCCTGGGGGCAGCGCGGCGAGCGCGAGGTCGCCGGTGACCAGGTCACCCGCCTGCGGGCCGGCGGCGGCGCCCACCTCCGCCTGGGACCCGGCCGCCTCCGCGCCGAGGCCGTCTGGGCCGATGGCGTCCTCTTCGGCGGCCCCAAGCCCCCCTTCCCGGGCCAACCCCTGGCGGTCGTCGCCGAGGGCGACGCCTGGGGCTACACCCTCCTCGGCGGCCTCCAGGTCCTCGGGCCCTTCGAAATCGACGCCGCGCTCAGCCAGGTCTTCCACCTGCCCGACGGCGGCCCCGACGAGCGCACCTTCCTGGAGGCCACCCTGGGGGCGCAGTGGTTCATCAGCCCCGAGGCCAAGCTCATGGCCGCCTTCACCTGGCGCGACATCGACGCCCCCCAGGCCGCCGGGGACGCCTCGACCATCCTCGAGACCGTGGGGCCCCGCATGGGCCTGCAGGCTACCGTTCGCTTCTGAGTTTGCTCGAGGAGGCAGGTGTCAGGGTTCATCACATTCCATTTTCCGCCACACGGAAAGTGAAAAGTGATGAACCCTGACACCTGAAGCTTGTCAAGCGAGATCGCGGTCCGCTCAGATAATACTAACGCCATTCATGCCCGCCTCGCCATCCGAGATGTTTGTAAGTTGGGACTTGACCCTGGGGTCTCGATTGGAGATGGCAGGCCCCCCCATCGGGACCGTCCCAGTCGGCCGGTCCGTCCACCTCGCTCCCTTCGGCTCTGGCGCTACTGGCATGTAACGGGTAGCTACTCGCCGCCATCATCACGACCAGCAGCGCCGCCCGTACAAAGCTTGCTCTAGACATGCTTCCAACCTACACGAGGCAGGTGTCAGGGTTCATCACAGTCCATTTTCCGCCACACCCAAAGTCCTCTCCGTCACTGCCGTGGCCGGGCCGAGCGTTGATAGAGTCCCAACCCGTGGTGTATGAGGCTCGGCCCGAGCGTCACCAGCCTGGCTGGGGGTGCGAGGGCCACCGGGTCCCTGTAGAAGGGGAAGTGTT
>JAWLBL010000016.1:0-72621 GCA_041687695.1 Myxococcota bacterium
CCATGCCGGATGACCTCCCCGAAACGAGATCTCCGCAGCATGATCCTCGCGGATGGCTCCGTCAACATCGGATTGCTACTTCTGCCGGGGTCATCTAGCGTCACGGCGAGCCCCGGCAACCGCACCTTCGGGCGCTCCAGGCCATCCCCGGTCGCCGGCCCTCCGTCAGCCACGCGGTTGACGCTTCACCACGGCTTCCCTATAAGCCCCCGACCATGCCGCCGACCCCGCCTCGCCTCAGCGTCGTCATCCCCGCGTACAACGAGGAGCGACGCCTCGGGCCCACCCTGCAGGCCCTCGCGACCTGGTTGGACGCCGACGGGCGTTCGGCCGAGGTCTTGGTCGTCGACGACGGCTCGCGTGACGACACCACTGGCGTGGTCGAGCGCTTCGCCGCGAACGATGCGCGCTTTCGCCTGCTGCGCAACGGACGCAACCGCGGCAAGGGCTACAGCGTCGGCCACGGGGTCGCCGAGAGCCGCGGCGAGCGGGTCCTGTTCTCGGACGCCGACCTGTCGACGCCGATCAGCGAGCTCCCCAAGCTCGAGGCCGCCCTCGAGCAGGCCGACATCGCCATCGGCTCGCGAGCGCTCGCCACCTCGCAGCTGCAAAAGCGCCAGCCTCTGTATCGCGAGACCATGGGCCGCGCCTTCAACCTGATCGTGCGGGCGGTCGCCATCGGCGGCATCCACGACACGCAGTGCGGCTTCAAGCTGTTCCAGGGCGAGGTCGCGCGACGGGTCTTCGCCGAGCGACGCATCGACGGCTTCGCGTTCGACGTCGAGATCCTCTACGTCGCGCAGCGCCTGGGCTACCGCGTCGCCGAGGTCCCGGTGGTCTGGGTCAACGACGAGGCCTCGCGCGTCGACCCGGTCAAGCACTCGCTGGAGATGCTCCGCGACACGCTGAAGGTGCGCTTGATGCACCGCAAGCTGTAGCCAAGCCGGGTCTGAACGGTCAGCGCAGCTTCCAGGCGCGCACCGGAGCGCCCATGGCCGTCGTCGCGCGGTCGGGGGCGCGGCCCTCGATCCGTTGGACCAGCGGGGCGACGCCCGGGTCGCGGTCACGCCCCACGACCACAAGCCAGTCCGCCGTCTCGACCGGGCTGTAGGCCACGTCGATCTCGGCTTGGGTCCAGGCCAGGTCCAGCGCGTGCTCGCCCGGCCGTGGGCCCAGGTGGACGCGGGCGCCGGGCTGCTCGGCGGCCAACTCCGTCAGCAGCGCCAGCGGCAGCGGGTCGGCCGCCGTCATCCCGGCGCTGCGCGCGCGCAAGGACGGGGCGCCGGCCAGGGCCGCGACGGCGGGCCCGACCACGGCCACCGCCACGGCGGCGGCGACGGTGCGCGGCGACCATGGCAGGCGAGTCAACGCCCACCGGAACAAAGCCAACGCGCCTACCGCTGCCGTGGCCGCGGTAGGGACCCACACCATCGCCCACAGCGCCTTGCGCGCCCCGAACAGGCCGCCGTCGGCGCCGCCGACGACCAGCAGGGTGGCCAGGGTCAGGACGGGGAACCACCAGCCGGCGCGTCCGGCGCGCGCCGTGACGGCCACGCCGACGAGCCACGCGCCCAGCACGGTCAGCGGCGTCGCCGAGACCCACTGCACGAGGGCCGAGAAGGCCTGCGGGGCCCGGCCGCCCCCGCCCTGGGCGAAGCCGACGCCCGCCAGGCGCTGGTCGGGGGCCATGTGCCACCAGGTGTCGGTCAGCCACGCGGCCAGCTGCTTGCCGGTCTCGCTCCACAGGGCCGGCCACAGGGCGACCAGGACGATCAGACCGACGACGGGCGCGGCGTAGGTCGAGGCAGGGACCGAGGGCAGCCGCAGCGCGCCCGCGTCCGTCGACGGGGCCCCGGCCGGCGGGCGCGCGATGGCGACCGCCGCGAACATGGGCACCAGCAGGAACAGCGCGCCGGGGTGAACGGCCAGCGCCAGACCCCAGGCGATCCCAGGCAGCAGACCGCCGCCCTGGCCCGTCTCGAGGCGGCGCATGGCGGCGATCAGGGCGGCGATGGCGAGCACGGCCCCGGCGGCGGCGCCGGCGCCCGCGGCTCCGTCGAGCGCGCCGGGCAGCAAGGCCAGCAAGGCGGCGGCGGCGAGGCCGGTCGGCGCGTCCTTGCGTGCGGCGGCCCACGCGAGCAGCGCGGCCCCCAGGGCGAAGGCGAAGGCCGCGCCCCAGCGGGTCCGCGCGTAGTTGGTCGAGGCTTCGGGGAGGACCATCACCGAGGTGGCGGCGATCCAGCGGGGCAGGGGCGCGTCCGACAGGCGGGCGCGGCGATCGGCGTCCCGACGCAGCGCGCCTCGCAGCGGGTGGTCGGGCGTGGCCTCGAAGCCGGCGCGGAGCCGCGCCTTGGTCCCGACCTCGCCATCCGCCGTCAGGTGGTCGGCCACGAGCACCCCGCCGGCCAGGGCGTCGAGCTCGGCCGCGGGCAGGGCCGCCGGCGGGCCCGACAGTCGCGCCAACACGAGCGCTGCCACGAACAGGATCCCCAGCTGCCAGGCCCTCATCTCACCTCCAGAGCGCGCCCTTATACGCGCACGCCGCCCGCCGATCCAGCGCCGGGCAGTCCGGCGCCAGGGTCATCGCAAAGTCCGTCGAGCGTTGCGCACAGCGAGCTGCGCGACCCACGAGCCCCAGCGAGCTGGGGCAGTCCGTCAAGAAGACTCGCCGCCACCGATCCACCTCGGAGTCCGACGACCGGACTGCACGAGCTCGCTCGTGCTCCGGCGTAGCGCGGCTCGCCGCGCTGAATGCGAGGCGTGGCGAGCCCATTGGCGACTTCGCGACCGCCCTGAGGCCGGCGCGCTCCGCCCGTGGCCGCGGCGATGGCGCATCGCACGTCCCGGGCGGAGGCGGCCTGGTCGGTCCTGTGGTGTAGATTGACACGCCGCAGGGCGGGGGTTACTTTCGCGCCCTCGCCATGGCGGGCCCATTTCCTGGGGCTCGGGCATGGCGCCTGTCGATCGGCGCTCGCTCGCGGCTTCGTGCTCGGGTGGCGCCCAGACCGGTCGGGTGCCGCTTTGCAGATCACCACGCCTCTCCACTCCACCGTCGGACGGCCGTTCGGCCGGCTCGGTTGTGGCACGGGGGCGCGGGGATGAAGGTCAGGCTACGGACGGGGCTCCTCCTGGTCGTGTGGCTCGCGCTCGCGGGCGGCTGCGGCGCGGAGGGTGTCTGTCCTACGGGCGCCTCGGGCGATCCTTGCAGGGTGACGGCGGACGCCGGGGACGCGCCGGATGTTCCGGTCGCGCCGGACATCGCCACGACCGACGGCCTCGTCCTCGACACGAGCCTGCCCGACGACGCCGCGACGGATGTCGCCGACGCGTCGGCCCCTGACGTGCTGCCAGACGTCCAGGACGACCTGGCCGCGGACGCCGCCGACACCGCGGCGCCCGACGACTCCGAAACGAACGAAGACACTACCGAAGACACGCTGGACGCGGCAGGCGACGCCTCCGATCCCGACGCTACGACCGACGCAGACGCCGAGGACGCAGCCGACGGGGTCGACGACGTGGCAGAGCCCGACGCGGCCGACACGAACACAGGGGAGGACGCCGTAGGCGAAGACGCCTCGGCCGACCAGGCGCATCGCTCCAACCACCCAGGCGAGGCTCCACGCGCGCTCGATGCCCTCGAGGCAGGCGACGCGGCGGCGGGGCTCGGCGGGGTAGCCTGAGCGAGGGCGTGGCGGTCGGCGCGTCCGACCCCACGCGCGCCATGCCAGCCGAACGTCACCGCCTCCGGGCTCCCACCGGAGACAGTGCATGGGCGAGAAGCTTCTCATCAACGTGGCGGTCGAGGAGACCCGCGTTGCGCTCGTCGAGTCGGGGGTGCTCAGCAACCTCGAGATCGACACGGCCAACCTCGAGAACGCCAAGGGCAACATCTACAAGGGTGTCGTCCACAGGGTGAACCAGAGCCTGCAGGCGGCGTTCGTCGATTACGGCGCCGACAAACAAGGGTTCCTGCCGCTCAGCGAGATCCACACCAACTACTACCCCAAGCATCTGCGCGGGCAGAAGGTGCCGATCCAGGAGGTCCTGCAGAACGGGCAGGAGCTCATGGTGCAGGTGGTCAAGGACGAGATCGGCAACAAGGGCGCGAGCCTGTCGACCTTCATCTCGCTGCCGGGCCGGTACCTCGTGCTGATGGCCGAGTCGGACAAGACCGGCATCTCCCGGCGTCTGCCGTCCGACGAGCGGCAGCGGCTCAAGGAGATCATCGACGACCTCGAGGTGCCCGACGGCTTCGGCCTCATCATCCGCACGGCGGGCGTCGAGCGCGACAAGGAGGAGCTGGCACAGGATCTCGAGTACCTGCGGCGCCTGTGGAGCAACCTCGAGGAGCGCTTTCGGGCGCAGCGACAGCCCGGGCTCATCCATCAGGAGCGCAGCATCGCCCTGCGCTTCATCCGCGACTACGCGACGACGGATCTCGAGGAGATCGTCGTCGACGACCGCGAGACCTTCGAGGAGATCCGGGACTTCTGCACGGTCCTGATGCCCGAGATGCGGACGCGCGTCCGGTTCTATGACGACCTGACGCCGCTGTTCTCGCGGTATCAGGTCGAGGATCAGATCGACGACATCTTCGCGCGGCGCATCGATCTGCCGTCGGGCGGCTATGTCGTCATCGACCAGACCGAGGCGCTGGTCTCCATCGACGTCAACTCGGGTCGCGTCAAGACGAGCGACATCGAGGACACCGCGCTGACGACCAACCTCGAGGCGGCCGCCGAGATCGCGCGTCAGCTGAAGATCCGCGACCTGGGCGGGCTGGTCGTCGTCGACTTCATCGACATGCGCGACAAGCAGAACATCCGAGCGGTCGAGCAGGCCGCCAAGGACGCCTTCGCCAACGACAAGGCGAAGGTGAAGTTCACGCGCATCAGCGACTTCGGCCTGATGGAGATCAGCCGGCAGCGGCTCAAGAGCTCCATCACGATGGGCAGCTTCCACTCGTGCCGCGAGTGCGGCGGCACCGGTAAGGTGCGCTCGGTCGAGTCTAGCGCGCTGTACCTGCTCCGCCGCATCAAGGAGACCGTGCTGCGGGCGGCCTACCTGCACGTGTCGGCCAAGATGCCGGTCGAGATCGCCAACTACCTGCTCAACCGCAAGCGGCGCGAGCTGCTGGACCTCGAGGCGCAGTCGCAGGCGACCATCGAGATCCGCGGCACGCCCGAGTGCCCGCCCATGCGCGCCTACGTCGAGCTGCTGACGTCGCCGGGGCGCGGCAAGAAGCCGCGGCGGATGCTGCAGACCTTCGATCTGGTGCGCAGCGACGTCGAAAAGCGCGAGCTGGCCGAGACCGAGGACGCCATCCTCGAGGCAGCCGAGGCGCGCGGCGTGAACCTGAGCAGCGAGGACTACGACAAGCTGTACCGGAAGATCGAGGCCGAGATGGCCCGCGAGGTCGAGGAGCGCGCCAAGGGGCGCGAGGCCGAGATCAAGCTGCGCGCCGAGCGGGCGGCGGCCGCGGCGGCGGCGGCCCAGGGCGAGGTCACCGCGGTCGTGGTGGACGACGAGCAGACCCCGGTGAAGGTCCGCAAGGGCTTCGTCGCGTGGCTGCGACGCTTCTTCTGGTTCGGCGGCGAGGAGGAGGGCGCGATGCGGTCGGCCGGGCCGCAGGCGTCGGTCCCGGCGCTCCCGGCGCCGCCGTCCAAGCGGGTCAAGGCGCGCAACCAGGGCAACGTGCGGTCGCGGCCGCTCAAGGCCAACGAGGTGGGCGAGGGCGGCGAGCGGGGCGAGGGCGGCGAGCGCGGAGAGCGCGGTGAGCGCGGCCCCAGCGAGCGGCGCGAGCGACGGGAGCGGCGCGAGCGGGTCGAGGGCGGAGAGGCGCGAGAGGCCCGCGGCGGCCGCGAGGGCGGCGGACGGGGCCCCGGCGGTGGCGAGGGGCGCGAGGATCGCGAGCGACGCGGCCGCAAGCGGCGGACCCGAGCCGGACGCGAGGAGCGCGACCAGGAGGTCGCGGGCGCCGAGGGCGGCGAGCCGGCGGTCGAGAGCGGCCCGCGTGAGGGGCAGGAGCGGCGCGTGGCGGCCGCGGCGGCCGAGGAAGAGGGCGTCGAGGCGCGTGGCCCCGAGGGGGGCGAGGGCGCGGCGGGCGAGGGCGGCGACGAGGACGGTCGCAAGAAGCGTCGGCGTCGGCGTCGGCGAGGGCGCCGCGGCGAGGGCGAGGGCGATCAGAGCGCCCAGGGCTCCGAGGACGGCGACGAGAGCGATGACGGCGAGGACGGCGACGAGGAGCCGGCCGAGCGGCCGGTCCGCGCTCCGCGAGCCCCTGCCGCGGCGGCTTCGGAGCGCGCCGAGCCCGAGCCGGCTCGGGCGGCGGCCGATGGGGCCACGGCCCCGAACGTGCCGACGCCCAAGCCGATCATCCCGAGGGCCGGTGGCGTCATCGACCTGCGCGGTGGCGGGGCTCCCAAGCCTTTGGCCGAGCGACGTGCGCCCGAGCCGGCGGCGACCGAAGCGGCCACCGCGGACGGTGATGGCGCGGCGAGCGGGTCGAACGGCACCCCGGCGCGGCGTCCCGCGGCGCCGCGGCCGAGGCCTGAGGGGGACGGTTCCAAGGCGGGCGGCAACGGCGCCGAGCCCTCCAACGCCGTCCCGGTCAACGGCAGCGGAGCGACCGAAGACGCGTCGCCGGACCTGCAGGCGCGAGCCGAGGAGTAGGTCATGCTGGACATCAAGGCCATCCTGGACGACCCCGAGGCGACCCGCGCGGCGCTAGCGCGGCGCGGACAGAGCGGCGCCGCGACGCAGGCCATCGACGAGCTGCTGCAGATCGCCGAGCAGCGGCGCGAGGCCGTGACCCGCCACAGCGAGCTGCGCCACCAGCAAAAGGAGCTGTCGGCGGCGTTCGGCAAGGGTGGCCCCGACCCCGAGGCGCGCGAGCGCCTCAAGGCGATGTCGGGCGAGGTCAAGGAGCTCGACGCGCGCGTCAAGGCGCTGGACGAGGCGCTCGAGAAGGCCCTGCTGTACGTTCCCAACGTGCCGCACCCGTCGGTGCCGGACGGCGCGTCGGCCGACGAGAACGTGGTCGTGCGCACCTGGGGCGAGCCGCGGACCTTCGACTTCGAGCCGCTCGAGCACGACGTGCTGGGCGAGCGGCTGGGGCTGCTCGACTTCGAGGCGGCGCGCAAGATCAGCGGGGCGCGGTTCGCGCTGTACCGCGGCCACGGGGCGCGGCTCGAGCGGGCGCTGGCGGCGTTCATGCTCGATCTCCACACCGGTCGTCACGGCTACGACGAGATCCTGCCGCCCGTCCTGGTCACCCGCCAGACGATGACGGGCACGGGGCAGCTGCCCAAGTTCGAGGACGAGGCCTTCCGGACCGACCCGGACGACCTGTTCCTCATCCCGACCTCCGAGGTGCCGGTCACCAACGTGCACCGAGAGGAGATCCTGGACGGCGATCGCCTGCCCATCCGCTACTGCGCCTACAGCCCGTGTTTCCGCCGCGAGGCGGGCTCGTATGGTCGCGATACGCGCGGGTTGACGCGCCTGCATCAGTTCCAGAAGGTCGAGCTGGTCCACTTCGTACGCGCCGAGGACTCGCTGGACGCGCTCGAGGCGATGACCGGCCACGCCGAGGCGGTCCTCGAGGCCCTGGGCCTGCCCTACCGCCGGATGGCGCTCTGCGCGGGCGATCTGGGCGCCAACTCGCACAAGACCTACGACCTCGAGGTCTGGCTCGCTGGCCAGAAGCAGTGGCGAGAGATCTCGTCGTGCTCGACCATGGGCGACTTCCAGGCCCGCCGCGCGCAGATCCGCTACCGCCCGGCGCCGGGCGACAAGCCGCGCTTCGCGCACACGCTGAACGGCAGCGGGCTGGCCGTCGGACGCACCTTCATGGCGCTCATCGAGTACTACCAGCGCGCCGACGGCGGCGTGGACCTGCCCGAGGTCCTGTGGCCCTACATGGGCGGCGTCCGCAGCCTCGACCCGAAGTAGTCGCTCAGACCTCGAGCTCGCGCCGGCCCTTGAGCGCCCGCGCGAGCGTGTTCTGGTCGATGTACTCGAGGTCCCCGCCCATCGGGACGCCCGTGGCGATGCGGCTGATCCGCGCGCCGCTGCCAGCGAGGCGCCGCGCCAGGTACAGCGCCGTGGCCTCGCCCTCGACGTCGGTGCTGGTCGCGACGATGACCTCGGTCACCGGCCCCTCGGCCAGGCGCGGCTCGAGGTTGGACAGGCGCAGCTGGTCGGGGCCGACGCCCTTGAGCGGCGACAGGACGCCGTGCAGGACGTGATAGAGGCCGCGGTAGGCGCCTGTGCGCTCGAAGGCCATGAGGTCCTGCACCGACTCGACGACGCACATCAGCGATCGATCGCGGCCCGGATCGGTGCAGACGCCGCACAGCTCGGTCTCGCTGAGCATGTGGCAGGCCGCGCAGAAGCGAACATGCTTGGCCACGTCGTCCAGGGCCTGGCCCAGGCCGGCGGCGTAGGCGGTCGGCTGCGAGACGATGAACAGCGCGAGGCGCGTCGCCGAGCGCTCGCCGATACCCGGCAGCCGCGACAGCAGCGCGATCAGCTTGTCGAGGGCTGCCGGCAGGGCGCTCACGTCGCCTCCTAGAACTTCAGACCGCCCATCTCGAGCATCTTGGCCAGCGGGCCCAGCTCGTCGGTCATCGCCTGCTGCGCCTTGCGGATGGCGTCGTTGGCGGCCGCCGTGATGAGGTCCTGCAGCATCTCGGCCTCGGACGCCACGATGACCGACTTGTCGAGCTCGACGCGCACGATCTCGGGTCGCCCGTTGGCGATGACCTTGACCAGCCCGCCGGCGGCTTCGCCGGTGACCTCCCGGTTCTTGGCCCGCTCCTGGGCCTCCTTGACCTGCTCCTGCATGCGCCGGGCCTGCTCGAGCATCTGCTGCAGGCCCGCGCCGCCCTGTCCGAAAAGATCCTCGATGCCCATCGGCGCTACTCCTCGTCGAAGACGTTGATGTGGGTCAGCGTACCACCGAAGCGCTCGATGACCTGCTTGACCGTCGGGTGATCCTCGACCGTTCGGCGTCGCTCCTCGAGCTTGTCCTGGTGGCGTCGCTGGCGCAGCTGATAGGGGCTGGTCTCGGCGCGATCGATGGCCTCGACTTCGACCGTGGCGGCCGTGAGCCCGACCTCGGGCCCGTGGGTGGCCAACGCCTTGCGCAGATCGGCCAGCTGGTCGGTCGCGCGCTGGGCCTTGAGACCCCGGGCGAAGCCGACCCGGAGGCAGCCGTCGGCCACGCTCAGCAGCTGCCCGTGATCGAGCGTGCCGGCCAGCTTCGGCGCCGCCTCGCGCACCCGATCGACGAAGGCCTCCCAGCGGCCGGCGTCGGCCGGAGAGGCCGGGGAGGGCGGCGGCGCCCCGGTCGCATCCTCGGCGCGCTGTGCCGGCGCCTCGGCCGCGGGCTGGGGCTCGGGCTCGGCCCCGACCTCGGTCTCGGGCTTGGCCTCGGGCGCGGCCACCGCCTCGGGCTTGGCCTCGTGCGCGGCCACCGCCTCGGGCTTGGCCTCGGGCGCGGCCACCGCTTCGGGCTTGGTCTCGTGCGCGGCCATGGCCGCGGGCTGCGGCTGCGGCTCCGGCGCGAGCGCGACGGCCGTGGCGGCGGCGGCCGACACCATGCGCGGCGTCGCAGGCGCTGCCGGCGCGGCTCGCGCGGTGGGCGCCGGCGTCGCGGTGTGGCTCGGTTGGCTGGGCGCGTGGGCGGAGCGCGTCATGCCTCCGCCGCCGCCACCCGAGGGCCCCGGACCGGGCGGAGGCAGCGGCGCGCCGGACTCGAGGTGACGTTCGATGGCCTCGAGCCGCGCCAGCAGCCGGTCGATGGGCTGCAGCGGGCGCAGCTGGCACATGCGGACGACCGCCATCTCGAGCTCGAGGCGCGGGAAGCTGGCCTGGGTCAACCGCTCGGCCGTGCGCACCGCCACGTTCAGCAGGCGCTGCAGGTCCTCGGGCGCGTGGGCGCGCGCGATCTCCATCAGGACGGCGCGCTCCTCGTCGGCCAGGTCGGTCAGGGCCCCGCCCGCCTCGCCGGCGACCCCCAGCACGATGATGTCGCGCAGGTAGTGCACGAGATCATTGGTGAACTGCTTGAGGTCGGTGCCGAACTCGAAGACGCCCTGCACGATGGCCAGGGCTTCGGGGCCGTCGCGGCGCAGCATCGCGCCCACGAGGTCCCGCAGCCAGGTGCGATCGGCGGCGCCCAGGACCTCGGCGACCTGCTCGTAGGAGGCCTCGGCGCCGCAGAAGCTGATGATGCGGTCGAGCAGGCTCAGCGCGTCGCGCATCGAGCCTTCGCTCTCGCGCGCGACCAGGCGGAGGCCGCCCTCGGCGATGGTGATGCCCTCGGCGCTCAGGATCTCGGCCAGGCGCGCGACCATGACCTGCTGCGGGATGCGCTTGAAGTCGAAGCGCTGGCAGCGCGAGAGGATGGTGACCGGGATCTTCTGCGGCTCGGTGGTCGCGAAGATGAACTTCACGTGCGACGGAGGCTCTTCGAGCGTCTTGAGGAGGGCGTTGAAGGCCTCCGTCGTCAGCATGTGGACTTCGTCGATGATGTAGATCTTGTAGCGGTCCCGCTGCGGCGCGTAGGCGATGCCCTCGCGCAGCTCCCGGATCTCCCCGATGCCGCGGTTGGACGCGCCGTCGATCTCGAGCACGTCGACCGCGCGGCCCTTGGCGATCTCGACGCAGGCGTCGCACTGCCCGCATGGGTTGCCGGTCGGCCCCTGAGCGCAGTTGAGCGCACGCGCGAACACGCGCGCCGCCGTGGTCTTGCCGACGCCGCGGGCGCCACAGAACAGGAAGGCGTGGTGCACGCGATCTTGCTCGATGGCGTTGGTCAGCGTCCGCGTGACGTGCTCCTGGCCGGTGATGGCCTCGAAGTCCTGGGGCCGCCACTTGCGTGCAAGGACGAGATAACTCATCGGCGCCGACTCTCCTGCTCCCTGCGCGCCGCCCCGACGCGACGCTGCGGGACGTTTAACACAGCCGGACCCCCAGGGTCATCCGGGGCGAACGGGCCGACGCCGCGGCGGCCTTCGAAACGCCGAGAGCCGCCAGGGACCTGCCCTGACGGCTCTCGAGATGGGACGGCTGGGGCCCGACACATGAAGCTCGCGCTACCGCTGCTTCCTCCCGGACCTGACGGAGTTCACGCAAACCCCATTGCCGGACCCACAGCCACAGACGATCCGACCAAGGCCGGATCGAAGCGATGTGATGGCGGAGAGAGAGGGATTCGAACCCTCGGTAGAGCTTTTGGCCCTACACACGATTTCCAGTCGTGCACCTTCAACCACTCGGTCATCTCTCCGTAGGTGCTCCAGGAACGCCGATCCCGGCGTCGCCAACCTGCCGCAAGCAGGGACATCGCTGAGCTCCTCACTGGGTGAGGGTGAGCGCGTCCTGGAAGCCCTGATGACTGAGGGTGAGCGGCGTAAGCGCGGACGAGGCGCCCGCTGCCGGCGGACCGGCAGCGGGGCGTCGCGGCGGAGAGAGAGGGATTCGAACCCCCGGTACGGTTGCCCGTACACCTGATTTCGAGTCAGGCGCCATCGACCAGCTCGGCCATCTCTCCACAAGGCGCGCTCGGACCCTCAGCGAGGGCGGCGCTGGACGCGCAGGTCCTCGAAGAAGGAGGTGAGCAGCTCACGGCACTCGGTCTCACGCAGGCCTTGCTCGACGTCCGGGCGCGGGCCGGTCAAGACTTTCACGGTGCTGACCACCGCGCCGGTCTTGGGTTCGACTGCGCCGTAGACCACCCGGGCGACCCGCGCCGTCAACGCCGCGCCCGCGCACATGGCGCAGGGCTCGAGCGTCACGAAGAGGGTCGCGCCTTCAAGGCGCCAGGCGCCCAGGGTGCGAGCGGCTTCACGGAGCGCGAGGACCTCGGCGTGCGCCGTGGGGTCCTGGAGCGTGTCCGTGAGGTTCGCGCCGCGGCCGACGATGCGGCCCTCAGCGACGACGACCGCGCCGACAGGGACGTTGCCCATGGCGGCTGCGCGGCGGGCGAGGCGGAGCGCCTCTCGCATCGCGTCGTCGTCGCGGATGGGCTCCGGGACGACGATCATGCCGGAGAAACCTTGTCCATCACATCGCGTTTGGAAAAGAGCGGTCGCCTGAGACGACGACGCCCCCGTCCGGGGGGACGGGGGCTCCATGAGTTCGCGCCGGAGAGGATTCGAACCTCTGACCTATGGTTCCGTAGACCATTGCTCTATCCAGCTGAGCTACCGGCGCTCACGGGAGGTGGAAGGTATGCGCCCCTTCCAGGGCTGTCAAGCGTGTTCGCACGGGCCGCCAACGCGGCTTCGGACGGGCACCTGACAGGGATCCGACCCCGCGCCGCGGCCGCGACGCGGGGCTCGGTGGGTGGCGGAGAGAGAGGGATTCGAACCCTCGATAGAGCTTTTGGCCCTATACACGCTTAGCAGGCGTGCGCCTTCAGCCACTCGGCCATCTCTCCACGGGTCGTCTTCACTTGTCAGGACAGGGCTGGTGTCGGGCGGCGGAGGAGGAGGGATTCGAACCCCCGGGACTCGCGTCCGACGGTTTTCAAGACCGCTGCCTTAAACCACTCGGCCACTCCTCCAGCGGCAAAGGGAGCGAGAAACTAGCGCAGGACCCGTCGTCAATCAAGAGGCTTTCAACACGGCCCGCGCGCGGCCGCCGGGTCGCTAGATCTCCTCGAGGGTCGGCAGCTTCCACTCGCCCTGGTCGCGGCTAGACCGCCAGTCCTCGAGCAGCCCCTCGACGCTGACCGAGCTCAGGTCCTCGAGGATGATCGCGCTGCCGGCCTCGTCGTGCGAGTCGACGCGCTCGCCGCGGGCCTTCTTGTCGGCGTTCTTCTTCTCCTCGTCGCGGATGAGCTTGCGCAGCTGGGCGAGCGACATGCCCGAGCTGATGACCTGGATGCGCTGCGAGGCGTGGAAGGTCATCCAGACCAGGAAGTGGATGGGGTGGAAGTGGTAGACGATGCCGGTCCAGGGCTCGACGTTCAGGCCGATGTGGGCCGCTACGTCCTTGTTGAGCCAGACGAAGGGCAGGATCCGACGCAGCGCCCCGCGGAACACGCCCGAGTCCTTGAAGATGCTCTTGAACTCGCTGACCCGCTCGTCCCAGGTCTCGGCCCTCGACAGCGCGAGCACCCAGTCGACCTGATCGGACCACTCGCTGACGTGGCGCGCGACGACCTTGCGCAGCCACGACTTCTCCTCGAGGTACTCGCCGGGCGTCGTGAAGAAGTACTCGATGTCGTCCGGCGCGACCACGCGGGCGTCGAGCAGCGGTGAGCGCTTGCGCACCGTCGGCGACTGGTCGAACAGGCTCAGCACGTCGCGGTTGTCGACGAAGGGGCTGCCCGTGAGATCCGACTCGACCTCGCTGAAGAAGCGTCCGTGCACGCCAAGGTCGACGGCCTCCTTCCAGCCCTCCTCGGCGAAGATCTCGACGTGGATCTGCGGCGTCTGGTCGTACTCGTCCTTGCCGAACAGGCCGACGTCGCCGATGAGCTCGCCCGACGAGATCTTGACCGGGCTCTCCTTCCAGGGGACGAGCGCGATCTCGCCGCGCTTGAAGGCCGCGAGGTGCTGGCCGACCTCGAGATACGCCCGGGTGTCGAACTCGCCGTCGTCGTCCTCGGCCGCCACGAACTCGTCGTCGTCCTGAAAGAGCGCGGTGTCGTCCTTGGGCGCGCCCCCGCCGTCCTCCTCCTCGGCCGCACCGCCCTGGAGCGCGGTCTCCTCCTCGTCGACCTTCCCGCCGTGGACCCGGAAGAGCTGCCGCACCCACTCGGGGTGGTCCTTCGTGACGTTCTCGAAGTCGATGGGGCCCAGGTGCATGTACAGCGAGTAGAAGACGAAGGCCTTGGTCTTCTCTTTCTGGCGCGTGGGCACGTCTATCTCGTGGCGCAGCACCAGGAAGTTGTTGTGGCCCATGCGCGTCGGCTTCTTGCCGAACCGTCCGGCGACCACCACCCCGTCGAACATGTTGTACACGGGGCTGCCCTTGGGCTTCTTCAGGTGGATGCCGCCGTGCCAGGTCTGGTTGATGCCGATGGGGTACCAGCCGCCGCCCAGCGCCGACTCGTTGGCCCGGAAGTACTCCTGCGCGTAGGCCCGCACCTTGTCCGGCTCGAGCAGGGTCGCGACGTTCTTGCCGTCCTCGAGCTCGATGGGGAAGGCGTTGTGCTCGCGGGCGAGGCCGGCGATGACGCGCTGCCAGTCGAAGCCCGGGCCCGGATCCCAGCGGGTCGGCGAGATGTGCCAGTGGGCCAGGATGCCCGCGAAGCCCGGCCAGTCGTCGGGGATGACGTAGGGGATGACCTCGCCCGTCGGGTCGGCCGGGTACTTGGGCTCGATCTTGTCGAGCACCTTGGTCAGGACCTTGAGCAGCTCGATGAGCGCCTGGTACTGCGCGTCCGTGTAGCCCCACGAGATCTGGCCGTCGGTGCTCTGCTGGATCTTCATCCGCCTGGAGCGCGGTCGGCGGTACTCCCGCTTGGACATTTCCGCGAAGCGCGGGTGCTTGGGGTCGTAGGGCGGGGCGTCGGGCTCGCGCACCAGGTTGCGCATCAGGTTGTTGAGGTCGATGCCGACGCTGGTGCTGTTCGAGTCGCCGCCGTGGTACGCCTCGAACATCACGTCGAGGGGCTGGTAGATCGTGCCGTCCCAGTCGATCATGAAGTGGGTCGACAGCTTGCGGCCGACCAGCGCGCGGAAGCAGCCCTCGGAGTCGCCCGTGAGGTCCGTGTGCAGGACGACGTGCTGCACATGCTCCTTGAGCTCCGGCAGGGTCTTGATCGGCTTGCCCTTCACGCGCCGGAACCCGTACATCGCCTCGTTCGTCGCCGCCTCGCTCGCCGAGCTCTCGCGCGGGAAGCTGAAGGCGCCCGTGTGCTCCCAGGTGACGACCTTGACGTTGTTGGCGAGCTTGTAGGCCTCGCCGCCGATGATGATGCTGTCGTACGTCTCCGTCATCGTCCTCGCCTACTTGACGCCGAGCTTCTTGACGGCCTTGCCGGCCCCGGCGCCCTTCTTGGCGAGCCCCGCCGCGCCCTTGCCGGCGCCCTGAGCCGCCTTGGCGCCCTTGCCGAAGATCTTCTTGCCGATGGCCATCAGCAGCTTGAGCAGGATGAGCGCCAGCACCAGCCCGACGCCGATGGCCACGGCCATGAAGCCCTTCTTGCCCAGCTTCGCCTCGCCCATCGACCGCACCTGGTCGACCATCACAGCCACGCCCTCGGGCCCCTTGGGCACCGCGGCGGCGTAGGCCGGCGCCGCGAACTTGCGCCCGGCGGCCTTGACCTCGAGCTCGTAGGCCACCATCGATCCGGGCGTCGCCTCGTGGTCCGTGAACGTCACGACCAGCTGGCCGTTCAGCTCGTCGATGAGATCGGTGTAGTGGTCCGCCACGACGTTGGCGTCCTCGGCCACGCGCGCCGTGCCCCCCGACCGCCAGGCCAGCAGCTCGAGGCGCTCGCGCTCGTGCGGCTCGGCGTTGGGGTTGACCACCGTGAAGATGCGGATCCCCGCCGCCTTCGCCAGCGACAGCCACTGCTTGAGCAGCGGCTCGAACCGGGCCTGCTCGGCCTTGATGGCGTCGCCCAGCTTCTTGTCGACGCAGGTCTTCGAGTCCCGGTAGAGCTTCATCTCCTCGTCTTCGTCGTGCCTGCCGGCCCGCTTGGCCTTGCGCGCCTCGAGGATCTCCCTGTTGCAGTCCTCGCGCATCTTCGCGCGGCAGTCCTCGAGGCGGTAGGCGTACCCGTCGCGGCCGTCCCCCAGCAGCACCAGGGCCTTGGGTTGTCCGGGCTTGCCGTCCTTGGCGAGCATCCTCAGCGCCACCTCGACGGCCGGCGCTCCCAGGGCCGACGCCTCGGCCGCCCGCGCGCTGGTCGACATGCGCTCGTGCTGCGGCGTCGGGTTGCACAGCGGCGCGCCCAGCCCGAACAGGTGCGGGTAGAAGCCCTGGTAGGTGGTCGCTGTGATGACCTTGGGCAGGTCGGCGTAGTTGGCGGTCAGCCCGCAATAGGCCTCGTCGTCGGCCAGCTGCGCCGGGTCGTCGCCCTCGGGCGGCGGCTCGCCCCAGGTCTCGAGTTGCTCGAGCTCCCAGGCGGCGCACTTGTCGGCCATCTGCTCGAGGCGCGTCAGCTCCTTGACGCGGCCCTTGGCCTCGACCCAGGTCATGACGAAGTCGTTGTACCAGACGACGTTCATCAGGTTGGCCTTGCCGAGCTTCTTGAAGAACAGGCCCGCGCCGTTGCGCTGCCGCTCGCCCAGCGTGCCGTCCCGGTAGTCGGGGCTGGCGTAGCCGGGCAGCACGACCGCCACCGCCATGCCGCGCTCGTCGTCGCCCATCGTGGCCAGCGTCGGCAGCTCCTCCTTGGGGACCTCCTTGTCCTCGCCAGCGTCCGTCTTCGGGAAGACCGGCTCGCCGTCGACGATGCTGAACAGCTCGACCGCCTTCTGCTTGTCGGGCTTGCGGCTGACCTTCAGCTCCTGCAGGAACTTCTCGTGGTCGACCGGCCGCAGGCGGCTGTCCAGGAACGACGCGTAGACCTTGATGAGCGGCGCCGCGGTCGTGTCGACGTGGTTGATCTTGATCTGCGGGAAGGCGTCCGAGACCTGCGCGTGCGCCTCGGGCGCGGTCGGCAGGTAGGGGGCCGCCACGAGCAGCGAGAGCCCGAGGGCAACGGCCACGGGGCCGAGGTGCCTTGCCTTCATGAGAACCACGCCATGGGCCGTACGCGATAGACCACCGGCCGCTCGGTCGTCAGGCGCGTCCCGCCCGCGACCACCTCGGCCACATACTCGTAGTCGCCCGCAACGTAGTCGTCGTAGGGATAGACGAGCCGCACCGGGAAGCTGGCGCGACCGCCCGAGACCTCTGGCGCCGGCAGCTCGAAGCGCAGCACCTCGCGCGGCGTCCGCACGGTCAGGGCCACGCCCGCCGCTGAAGCCTCGACCCCCGCTGGCAGGCGCAGGTCCAGGTGCACCTCGCGATCGGGGAAGGCGCCCTCGGCCTCGTCGGCCCGCCAAGACAGGGCGCCGCCGCGCCCGCACGAGCCCAGCGTCGCGCCGAGCCCCAGCCCGGCCACCGCCACCAGCCCCGTCCCCAGAAATCCACGTCGCCCCAGCCGGGTCCCATCGCTCATGGGGCGCTAGCCTAATGGACGGCGTCGCCGGCTGACAAGGTCAGCGAGGCCGTCGGCGTCGGCCACCGAACGCGCAACCCCCGGACGCGACGCCGGTTTCGCCCGACGACGCGCCCGGGGGCCGCGCGCTCGGCGCTTCAGTCGCAGACCGTGCCGAGCTGCAGGCCGTCGACGTAGGTGCCCTCGAGCGGCGCCGTCGCCGCGTCCACCGAGTCGAACACGAAGCGCAGCTGGATCTGCTGGCCCGCGTAGGCGTCGAGCGGGACCTCGATCGCCTCGAACCGGTCGCCCGTGACGCCGTTGGTCAGGCTCTTGGACGTCCAGGCCGGCAGCAGGGCCCCGTCGCGCAGGACGAACACCTGCAGGACGTCGTAGTTCTTGGCCTGACGCGTCACCTTGAACAGATCGAACGTCAGCCGGGTGCTGCCGCCCTTGGGCAGCGTCAGCACGGGGGTCGTCGCCGACGCCTTGACCCGCACGCCCCTGGCGTAGGTCTGCGGGACCGGGTCGCCCATGTACAGGCTGTAGTTGCCGCTGGTGGCGCGCGTCTTGTCCGGGGTCCAGAAGACGCCGGTCTCGAGGTTGTCGGTGACGTAGATGCCCTGCAGCTTGCCGGTGTCGAAGTTGGCGATGAGCTGGTCGCCCGCGACGCAGCACTCGCCCGAGCTGGCGCCCTCGTGCTCGCACAGGCCGGCGTTGCAGGTGTCGGTCGTGCAGGCCTCGCCGTCGTCGCAGTCGGCGTCGCTCAGGCACGCGTCGGGGTTCAGCGTCACCACGCAGGTCGCGCCCTCGCAGGTGTCGACCGTCGCCGGGTCGCCGTCTTCGCAGTCGGCGTCCGACGTGCAGCAGTCCGCCGGGGCGTCGGGGCCGGCGCAGGGCTCGAGGACCGGGTCCTCGGGGCCGCACAGGTCGCCGGTGACGCACCCCTCGGGGCTGCAGGCGTCGGCCGTGCACGGGTCGCCGTCGTCGCAGTCGGCGTCCTCGAGGCAGGCGCCAAGCAGCGGACACGTCGCCTGGACGGCGATGTCGTCGACCCAGACGCCCTCGAAGGCGTTGTTCAGGTGATCCATCGAGTCGAAGGCGATGCGGATCTGGATCCGCTGGCCCGCCAGCTCGGTCAGCGACACGTCGACCAGGGCGAAGCTGTCCTTGGCCTCGGCCGGCAGCGACGCCTTGCGCAGCAGCTCGACGGTCTGGCTCACGGTCTCGCCGTCGAGCACGTCCGCTTCGATCCACACCCGGTCAAAGGTGGCGTTCGGCTCGACCAGCGCCATCAGACGCATGGTCAGGTGGCTCTCGCGGTCGGCCGGCAGGTCGAGCGGCGGCAGGGTCGCCGTGCCCGACACGCGGGCGCCGGTGTCGTAGCTCATCGACTCGGGGTCGCCGAAGTACAGGCTGCCCGGCGGGCTCGCGGCGCGGTGGTCCAGCACGTGCCAGCCGGCGCCGCCGACGGGCGCGCTGAGGGTGACCGCGGCCGCCGCGCCGTCGTCGAAGGCCTCGGAGAAGAGGACCTCGGCCTCGCAGCAGGCGCCGGTCGGGATGGGCAGGGCCACGCAGGCGCCGTCGAGGCAGCGGTTCTCGGTGCAGGGGTCGCCGTCCTCGCAGGTGTCCGACGGCGCGCAGACGGCGGGATCGGACGGCAGCCGATCCTCGGCGACCGGGGGGACCGTGAGGGGCGGCCCGTCGATCGGGGCCTGCTTGAGGGTGGGGTACGAGTCGCCGCAGGCGCCCGTCAGCCCGGTCAGGGCTGCGGCTGCGAGCAGCGTGAGGGGTGAACGTCGCATGAGGACCCTCGGCGTGGTGAAGACTTCGCGCTGCGACGAAGGCCCGCTCGCGCGCATTCAAAAAAAGGAGCCGATGCGGTAGAACTCGCGCCCGGTATGGACCCGTTGGCCCAAGCGCTCTCGCATCACTTCGGTTACTCCGCCTTCCGCGCGGGGCAGCGGCCGGTCATCGAAGGCATCCTCGCAGGGCGGCCCGTGGTCGCGGTGATGCCCACCGGCCAGGGCAAGTCCCTGTGCTACCAGCTGCCCGCGCTGATGCTCGACGGCGTCACCCTGGTTATCTCTCCGCTCATCGCGTTGATGAAGGATCAGGTCGATGCCCTGAGGGCGCGCGGGATCCCGGCGGCCTACGTCAACAGCAGCATGGACCACGGCCAGCAGCGGCAGGTGCTCGAGGACGCCGCGGCCGGCCACCTCAAGCTGCTGTACCTGTCGCCGGAGCGCTTCCGCTTCGCTGGCGCGATGGCTGCGATCCGGCGCATCCCGGTCAGCCTGTTCGCCGTCGACGAGGCCCACTGCATGTCGCACTGGGGCCGCGACTTCCGGCCCGACTACGCGAACCTGGGCGCGGTGGTGACGGAGCTGGGGATCCCGCGCGTCGCGGCCTTCACGGCCACGGCGACGGCGCACGCCCGCGGCGACATCGTCGACACGCTGCGCATGCGCGACCCGCTGGTCATGGTCGCCGGCTTCATGCGCGACAACCTGCACCTGACCGTGCTGCCCGTCCGCCGCATGAAGGAGAAGAAGGACCACATGGTGCGCCTGCTGCGCGAGCGGGGCGGCGCCGCGGTGGTCTACTGCGCGACGCGCAAGCACTGCGACGAGGTGGCGATCCACCTGCGGGCGAGCCGGCTCGAGCCGATGGTCTACCACGGCGGCCTCGACGACGAGACGCGCGCCACCACGCAGGACCGGTTCCTGCGCGAGGAGGCGCCGATCATGGTCGCGACCAACGCCTTCGGCATGGGCGTGGACAAGCCGAACGTGCGCGTGGTCGTGCACTACGACATCCCGGGCAGCGTCGACGCCTACTACCAGGAGGCGGGACGCGCCGGCCGCGACGGCGAGCCGGCGCGCTGCGTGCTGCTGTTCACCTACGCCGACACGCGCATCCACGAGTTCTTCATCTCGAACGTCGGGCAGGATCTGCCGGCGCCCGAGCGCGCGGCGCTGATGGCGGCCGAGGAGACCAAGCTCAAGGCGATGGTGCGCTACGCCTACGAGGAGCGCTGCCGCCACGGGGCCATCCTGCGCTACTTCGGCGAGTCGCTGAGCCTGGACGAGGACGGCTGCGGGGCGTGCGACAACTGCACGGGCGAGACGGGCGTGCCCGGTCTGCGGCTGTCGGCCGATGCGGGGGCGCGAAAGACCACCGCGTCGGACAAGGGGCCGGCGTCCGACGAGCCGCGCGGGCCGCTGCGCACGCCGAGCGAGGACGAGGCCGTCATCGTGCAGAAGGTCCTCAGCGCGGTCGCGCGGTCCCAGGGGCGCCTGGCGCCGACCTCGCTGGCGCAGCTGCTGCGCGGGCACGCCACGATGCTGCAGGACCCGCTGGCCACCTCGAAGAGCTTCGGCCTGCTGGCGTCGATGGGGCAGACGCAGCTGACGACGCTCATCCGGGCGCTGGGGCGCGCGGGCTGCACGACCGGCCGGCGCCCCGAGCTGACGCCGCTGGGCACCGAGGTGATGTGGCGGCGCAAGGACGTCATGCTGGACCTGCCGCCGTTCTCCGAGGGCGCCGCTCCGGCGCCGGCCGGCGCGAGCCTCGTCGACCCGGACGCCAAGGCGCTGTTCGACCGCCTGCGCGAGGCGCGGCAGGCCGCCGCGTCCGAGCGCGGCGTCCCCGCCTACGTCATCGCCAGCAACAAGGTGCTCGAGGCGCTCTCGGTCGAGCGGCCGCAGGGCGACCGCCACGCGTGGCTGACCATCAAGGGCGTCGGGCCCAACAACGTCGACGGCCTGCGCGAGGTGTTCCTGCCGGTCCTCGAGGCCTCAGCCGAGTAGGCTCCTGAGGCGGTCGATGACGGCCGGATGGGCGCGCGCCTTGAAGACGACGCCGTCCTCCTCGTAGCGCTCCTCGACGACCTCGCAGGCGGCGAAGATCTCGCCGCGCAGCTTCTGCTTGTCGTAGGGGACGAGCAGGTCGGCCTCGGCGAAGCCGCGCGAGAAGAAGGCCAGGAAGGCCGCGCGCAGCCGCTCGACGTCGCCCGGTCGCATCGCGCTGAGGACCAGGCAGCCGGGCCAGGTCTGGGCCAGCTCGGCCTCGCGCGCGGCCTGGGCCTCGTCGTCGCCGACCTTGTCGAGCTTGTTGAACACCAGCAGGCGCGGCACCTCGCCGGCGCCGATCTCGGCCAGCACCTCCTCGGTGACCTCGAGCTGCCGTCGGAAGTTCGGGTCCGAGGCGTCGACGACGTGGCACAGCAGCGAGGCCTCGAGCGCCTCCTCGAGCGTGCTCTTGAAGCTCTCGACCAGCCCGTGCGGCAGGTTCTTGATGAAGCCGACCGTGTCGGAGACCAGCACGCGCGGGACCGACTCGGGGACCAGGGTGCGGACGGTGGTGTCGAGGGTCGCGAAGAGCTTGTCGGCGACGTAGACCTCGCTGCCGGTGAGCGCGCGCATCAGGGTCGACTTGCCAGCGTTGGTGTAGCCGACCAGGGCGACGCGGTTGACGCGCGCGATGGCCGAGCTGTCCGAGCGGCGCGCGCGCCGGACGCGGCGCTCGGCCTCGAGGCGGGCCAGCTCGGTGCCCAGCTCGGCGATGCGGTCGCGGATCTTGCGGCGGTCGAGCTCGAGGCCCGACTCGCCGGCGCCCTTGCCGCCGACGCCGCCGCGCACCCGGTCGCGCCCCCGCGGCGACTCGCGCAGGCGCGGCGCCATGTACTGCAGCCGCACCATCTCGACCTGGGCCTTGGCGGCCGGCGAGTGGGCGTGCCGGTGGAAGATCTCGAGGATGACCCCGGTGCGATCGAGGACGTCGCAGCCGGTCTCCTTCTCGAGGTTGCGCGTCTGGGACGGCGAGATCTCATGGTCGACCAGGACCATCTCGGCCAGCGGCTCGCGGCGCGACACCGGCGGGTCGCCCTCGGCGGGCTCGGCCTCGGCGGGCTCACCCTCGACGCGCTCCTCGGGAGGCACCCAGCCGACGGCGTCCTTCAGCTCGTCGCGCTTGCCCTTGCCCAGGTAGGCCGCCGCGTCGAACGACGACCGCTTCTGCGTCACCGTCCCGACCACGACGATGCCCAGCGTCTTGGCGAGCTGCCGCAGCTCGCTCACCGAGCTCTCGAACGCCTCGTCGCTGACGCCCGGCAGCTGCACGGCGGCCACGACGGCCCGGCGCGGGCCCTCTCCACCCAACTCGATCATCTCGGGGACCCCTGGTGTGCGGTCGATCGCGGTCGATCGCGGTCAGTCGCGCGACGCGGCCTTCTGTTCGGCGAGGCGCTTCTTCAAGGCGCCCAGAACGCCGAAGGTCTTGCCGATCTTTCCGGGCCCGCGCGCGGCCAACCAGTCCAGCGTCGTCCGGGCCAGCGAGACCGCCGACGCGGTGTTCGGGAACCACCACGCCTCGGGCGCCCGCGCGCCGTCGAACAGCACGAACTTGGGCTGCACCATCTCGAGGATGGCCAGGTGCGAGTTCGTCACCCCGTGGCCGGACTCGCGGCGGCCCGACCAGGGCGCGAACGGCATGCTGGCCGTCATGGCGCAGTTGTTGACCGTCACCACGCCCACGTTGGCTCGCTCGGCGATGGTCCTCGCGCGCGGCTCGTCCTGCGTCCACACGCTGAGCGTCAGGCCGTAGCGGCTGCGGTTCGCACGCTGGAGGCCGTCCTCGTAGCTGTCGACCGGGACGACCGGGCAGAGCGGTCCGAAGGTCTCTTCGGTCATGACCAGCGCGTCCTCGGGCACGTCGGTCAGGACGACCGCGCCCGGGTAGTCGCCGTGCAGCTTGGCGCCGCGGGCCCGGGCGTCATCGAGGTGGCGGCGCACGACGGCGTCCTGGGCCTCGGTGGCGACCGGGGCGACCGACAGGCGGCCGGCGGCCTGCACGAGGCGCTGGACGAAGGCGTCGTAGATGGGCCGCTCGACGTAGACGCGCTCGACCGAGGCGCAGTTCTGGCCGCTGTTGCCCATCGCGCCCCACAGGACGCCCTGGACCGTGCGCTCGAGGTCGCAGTCCTTGAGGACCAGGGCCGCGTCCTTGCCGCCGAGCTCGAGGCTGACGGTCTTGAGCTGCTCGGCGCAGCGGACGGCGACCTTGCGCCCGGTGGCGACGCTGCCCGTGAAGACGACGTGGTCCGCGTGGTCGACGACCGCCTGGCCGGCCTCGGCCGCGCCCTGGATGACGGTCACCAGGCCGCCGGGCAGGACGCGCGTGAACAGCTCGGCGACCAGGGCGCCGGTGCGCGGCGTGACCTCGCTGGGCTTGAACAGGACGGCGTTGCCGGCGACCAGGGCCGGCACCAGCGTGCGCAGGGGCAGGGCGGCCGGGTAGTTCCACGGGCTGATGAGTCCGATGATGCCGCGGGGCTCGAAGTGCAGCGTGCCGCGCTTGTCGGGGAACTTCAGCGACGAGATGGGCGCCTTGCGCGGGCGGATGGCGTCGAGGCCGGGGCCGGTCCAGTGGGCGAAGAGCTCGAGGTTGGGGACGACGTCGGCGAACCAGGCGTCGACCGGGTCCTTGCGCGTCTCCTCGCAGACGACGCGGGCCAGCTCCTCGGCGCGGGCGGCCAGCTGGTCGCCGACCCTGCGGACGAGGGCGGCGCGCTCGGCCAGGGGCGTGCGGGCCCAGCTCAGCTGAGCGGCGCGCATGGCGGCGACGGTGCCGGACAGGTCCTGGGTGGCGGGGGAGGCGGAGGCGGGGGCCGAGGCGCTCAAGACGCGGGTTCCTCGCGGCGCATGATGCCGTGCAGCAGGATCTTGGCCATCTCCCCGGCGAGCTGCTCGTCGGTGAGGCCCAGCTCCTTGGACAGGGACTTCTGGAGCATGATCTCCTCGAGGTAGTAGTGCAGGTAGACGTCCATGATGCAGCGCATGATCACCGCGGGGTGGACGTCGACCAGCTCGCCGGCCTCGCGGCGGCGGGCGAGGAGCTGCTCGCTCGAGGCCGCGAAGCTGTCGCGGAACGCCTTGATGACGGGCGTGACGTTGCGGCCCTGGAACTCGAGGATGTCGATGTAGACCAGCTTGAAGTAGTCGCGGTGGGTGCGGACCGACTCGAAGACCGCGGCGCCGACCTGGGCCAGGTTCTCGGGGAACTCGGGCGAGCGGAACAGGGCGACCACCCGCGCGATATCGCCCGCGAGCTGGCTGCTCGACAGGAGCGCCTGGTAGATCTCTTCCTTCGAAGCGAAGTGGTGATAGATGCCGCCCATGGAGACCTGAGCCTTCTGGGCGATGTCGCGCAGGTTCGACCCGTTGTAGCCCTGGGTCAGAAACAGCTCGCGGGCGGCATCGAGGATTCGCTCCTGGATCGAACGGGCCTCTTCCGACATGGCGGGCACTATACGCTCAGTCGGGACGGCACCGTCAACACAGTCCGCTTGCGCTCGCCGGACCCCGACCCGCCGCCCCCGCCTTGCCCTGGCCGGTGGGCGCTCGCTATCGTGGACCCCGCGCCTGGACGCCCCCGCCCTCCACGCTCCGCACGCGTGGCGGACCTCCGAGGTCACCCCCGATGCATCGTCTGCCCCTCGGCACCGTCGCCCTGGCCGCGATCCTGCTCGCCGCCTGCCCCGAGCTGCCCCGCACCGTGGACCGCGACGTCCTCGTGCCCGACGACGCGGACGCCTTCGTCCCGCTGGCGCTCGACCGCGTCTACGAGACCTCGGGCGAGCCGACCGGCGGCCTGCGCGTGTCCCTGTTCGGCCAGGGCTTCACCCCCGGCGCCCAGGTCGCCTTCGGGGACGCCACCGCGACGGGCGTGCTGGTCCTGGACGAGGGCCAGATCAACTGCAACGTCCCGCCCCACGCGCCGGGGCTGGTCGACGTGACCGTCCGCCTGCACGACGGGCAGGAGCAGACGCTGCGCGACGCCTTCCTGTACCGTGGCCCGCTGGCCCTGACGTCGGTCGACCCGACCATCGATCGCGTGGTCGGCGGGGCCGAGGTGACCGTGCGGGGCGACCACTTCGACGACGCGACGCGCGTGCTGATCGGCGGCCGGCTGCTCGAGGGGATGAAGCGCGTCGACGCGCAGACCATCACCGGGCGGGCGCCGGCGCGGCTGCAGGGGCGCGGCGGGTGGGTCGAGGTCATCGCGACCAACGGCTTCGAGCAGCGGGTGCTCGATCGGGCCTTCCGGTACGTCGACGCGCTCGAGGTCGACTGGATCAGCCCGGCCGCGGGCAGCACCGAGGGCGGCGCGGTGGTGACCCTGTACGGCGCGGGGCTCGAGCCCGAGACGGTCGTCAGCATCGGCGGCGTCGTGGCCGAGACCGTGGCGCCGGGGCGCGGCAACGCGATCACGGTGCGCGCGGCGCCCGGCGAGCCCGGCGCGGCCGACATCGTCATCGACAACGGCCAGCAGACGCTGCAGCTGAGCGACGCCTTCCACTACGGGGCGCCGCAGGAGGGGGAGCTGGTCCTGGGGCACGCCTGGCCGCGCGAGGTGGCGACCACGGGCGCGACGCAGGTCTCGCTGGCGGTCTACGGGCTGCCGGCCGAGGCGCCGGCGCAGGGGCTACAGGTCACGGTCGGCAACGCGCCGGCGACCATCCTGCAGGTCGAGGCCAGCGAGCACCTGGTGGTGGTCGCCGTCCCCGAGGGGGCCGAGGGGCCGGCGACGCTGACGGTGAGCCGAGACGGGCAGACCACGTCGCGCAGCGATCTGCTGACCTACGTGACCCCGCTCACGGCGACGTCGGTGAGCCCGCAGCACGGCCCGGCGGCCGGCGGCAACGAGATCACGCTGACCGGCAGCGGCTTCGGCGCCGGGACCGAGGTGCGCTTCGGCGGGGCGCTGGCCAAGGAGGTCGAGGTCGAGAGCGCGACGCGGCTGACCGTGAAGGTGCCGCGGGGCGTGCCCGGCAAGGTGGACGTGCGGGTCACCCGGGGCGGCAAGGCGACGACCCTGCGAGGCGGGTATGGCTACCGCGACGGCGAGCCGACGCTGCTGGCGGTCGCGCCGCCGGTGGGGGCGCAGTCGGGCGGGCGCATCGTGCGCCTGCACGGCTCCGGGTTCTTGCTGTCGGACGCGCCCGAGGTGACCTTCGGGCGCGCGGCGGCCGCCGGGGTCGAGGTCGTCGACGACGCGACCATCCGGGTGCGCGCGCCGCGGGGCGAGCTGGGCGCCGTCAACGTGCGCACGGACGCGGGCGGCCTGATGGCCATGAGCTACGGCTACTACGACCCGACGGCCCACTACGGCGGCACCTCGGGCGGCCCCATCCCCGAGGCGATCAACGTCACCGTGCTCAGCGCGGCGTCGCGCGAGCCGGTCGAGGAGGCCTTCGTCATCTTCTGGGACGACATCGGCACGCCGTTCCAGGGCGTGACCGACGATCGCGGGCAGATCACCTTCTCGACCGAGGGCTTCGGGCCGCCGGCCATGATCACCGCCGGCAAGGACGAGTACACGACGGCCAGCACGGTCGACTTCGACGCGCGCGACGTGACGCTGTTCCTCATCCACCTGCGCCCGTCCAGCCCGGGCGGCGGCGGTGGGGGCGGCGGACCGACACCGCTGCCGCAGGGGCGCGTCGCGGGGCAGGTCTCGGGTCTGGACAAGTACATCGTCCTGCCGCCCGGCCAGTGCGACAACAAGCCGCTGGGCGCGCCGGGCTCGCTGTGCCGGGCGTGCAACACCGACGCGGACTGCACGGGGGCGGGCGCGCGCTGCATCGCGCTGGGCGAGCAGGGCTCGCGTTGCACGACGGCCTGCACGACGGACAGCGACTGCCCGGGCGGCTACTCGTGCGTCGGCGTGGGCTTCGGGGCGGTCCAGTGCGTGCCCTCGCCGGGCAAGCGCACGGCCTGGTGCGGCACCACGGCCCCGGACATCTTCTCCGAAACGGCCATCCAGCCGGTCGGGACCTTCGCCGACGAGCTGAAGCTGTTCGAGTTCACGACCCCGCCGGGCGAGCGGGCCATCGTCTGCCTGGGCGGCTATCAAGAGGAAGGGCAGGCCTTCGTCCCGCTGATGATGGGCGTGCGGCGCCACGTCTTCGCGCAGCCGGGCGATCTGGTCGCGCAGCAGGACGTCAAGCTGGACATCCCGCTGACGCGGACGCTGCGCGTGCGGCTGGACGACGCGCCGCTGGGCGAGGGCGAGGCCAACGTGCACGAGGTCGACGTGTTCCTGGACCTCGGCTCGGACGGCGTCTTCCACATGCCTTCGCGCGGGCAGGGCGTCGACGTCAACGAGTTCGAGCTGAAGCGGTTCCCCGAGCGGTTCGACGAGAGCCTGTACGACGCGACCTACACGCTGTACGCCTCGGCGCGCACCCAGGCCGCCATCGATCAGATGAGCGGCGAGGGCAGCTTCGTGATGCTGACCGAGGTGACCGAGGTCGACGACGACACGCTGTTCGAGGTGCTGCCGCAGGGCGCCAAGCACACCCAGACGGGCATCGACGTGGCGGTGCACGCGATGCACGGCGTGCCGGGCTCGAGCCGGCTGTGGGCCGCGGCCGATCGAGGGCGCGTGCTGACCTTCGACGGCACCTGGTGGGGGCTGCTGCAGACGCCGACGCAGGTCACCCTCAGGGCCGTCTGGGCGCGGAGCGACGCCGAGGTCTACGTCGCCGGGGACCAGGGCACGCTGCTGCGCTGGGACGGCAGCCACTGGGAGCACGTCTCGCTGCCGCGCGAGCTGCGGGCCAACGCCTGGTGGGCGCTGGCCGGCACGGCCGACGACCTCTTCCTGACGGGCGAGGCCGGCGTGTGGCGCCTGTCGGGGGCCGAGCTGCTGCCCGTCCTGCCCAACACCGAACAGCGCGACCGGGGCGTGCGGGGCCTGTGGGCCAGCCCGGACGGCAGCGTGTGGATGGTCGGCCAGGACGGGCTCATCCGCCGCTGGACCGCGCAAGGCCTCGAGATCATGGACGTCCCAGGGCGCACGCTGCACGCGATCTCGGGCGCCGGCCCCGACGACGTATGGGCGGTCGGTGAGGCCGGCCGCGTGGCTCACTGGGACGGCCAGCGCTGGTTCGACTACCTGCCGGTCACGCGGCGCCACCTGCGCGCCGTGCACGCTGCGGGCGCGGGCGCCGTGTGGGCCGCCGGAGACGCGGGCGCGGTGACGGCCTGGGACGGCGCGCGCTGGACCGTGCGGACCGAGATCGACCACGTGGATCTCTTCGGCGTGCGCGTGACGGGCGAAGGGCGCGTGCTGACCGGCGGCGTGCAGACCCTGGTCTTGACGCCGTTTCTGCGCATCCCGCGGCTGCTCGATCCGGCGCCGGGCGCCAGCGTCCACCCCGAGGTCCTGCGCTGGACCAACGGCGGCGGACACGACGGCTCCTACACCTACATGACCATGGCCGAGGTCAGCGGCTTCCCGTTCTGGACCTTCATGGTCGGCGCCGGGCGCACCGAGGTGCCGCTGCCCGACCTGAACGCGGCCTGGGGCCTGCAGCCCATCTGGCCGGGCACCGGCTGGGTGCGGTTCGTGCGGATCTACAAGCCCGAGGCCACCCTCGACGCCTTCGATCAGACGCAGCTGAACCAGTTCCAGTGGCGCTCGTGGGCCGTCAAGGACTTCCAGGTCATGTGGAACTGAGCCGGGGGGCGGCGCGGCGCCGCCTCAGCGGTTCCAGGGCTTGTTCGGCACCGTGGGCACGTCCGTGCGCGTGACGCCGTCGTGGTCGCGATCGGCGGCGGCGGCGGCGCGCTGCTCGGGGTCCTCGGGCACGTAGTAGGCCCGCTCGCGCTTGGCCTGGGGCGGCTCGGGTGCGGGCTGCGGGTGGCCCGCGGGCGCTTCCGGCACGTAGTAGGCGCGCTCGCGTCGCAGCTTCTCGATGGCCTCGTCGCGCGAGATCATCAGCGTGTGGCCGTCGGCGCGCTTGCCGGCCGCTTCGGGGGCGGAGGCGGCCGCGGGGGCGACGCGCGGGATCCGGTCGGTCTCGACCAGCTGCTCGGGGTCGCGGCCGGGGGCCGGCCGGGGGGCGGGCCGGGGGACCGGGGCGCCGGCGCCGCGGATGCGGGCGTGGACCTCGGGCGGCGCGACGAGCATCGGGACCAGGGCCGTCTCGAGCTCGTGCTCGTCGGCGGTGAGGCGGCGGCGGCCGGCGGGCGGGGCGGCGGTGATCACCGGGCCCGACGCGGCGGGCGGCGCGGCGGCGGGCAGGGTGCTGGGCGCGTGGATCGCTGCGGCGGCCTGGGCTCGGGGCGGCGCGGCCGGCGCGTCGAGGGAGGGCGCCTCGGGCGGAGGGAGCAGGGCGGCGTCGAGGCCCGGGAGGGCCCGGCGCTCGAAGAGGCGGACGACGAAGTGGGTGGCGCCGGCCCGCAGCTGGTCGCCGTCGCGCAGGCGGACGCGGTGGGCGACCGGGCGGCCGCTGAGCGCGAGCGGGTGCTCGGGCCCCTGCGGGACCACGAAGACGTTGCCGGCCCCGAAGTTCTCGACCGTCAGGTGAGGGGCGCCCAGGCGCGGGTCGGGGACCAGGAGGTCGGCGCCTGCCTGGCCGATGCGCAGCACGGGCCGGTCGAGCAAGGCGAACCAGTGGGCTGCGCCGTCGGTGCGGATGCCGAGCTGCAAGAGGGTGTCGGAGCGCGCCCCGACCTGGACGTAGGTCAGGTGGATGCCGGCCACGTCGACCACGTCGCCGTTGCGCAGCGGCTGCGAGCCGACGATCGCGACGCCGTCGACGTAGACCGGGGCGGCGCCCGCGCGCGAGATCGCGAACTCGGCCCCGTTGAAGTACAGGAGCGCGTGTTGCGCCGCCACGCGGGCGTCGCGGATGACGACGTCGCAGTCGGCGGCCCGGCCGAGGCGCATCCGGGCGTGGGTCAGGTGGACGCGCCAGACCTGGTCGGCCTCTTCGAGCAGCAGGTAGGCTTCGGGCATGCCGGCGGGTGCGTGGGGTGACATGGCCGCACGATACCGCGACGCCGCCGCGGCGCGCTACGGCACCCGGGAGCCCTCGCGGGGGATGCTTGTCACCCGGTGGGCCGCGCGTGGCGGTTCCGCGCGCGTCTGGTATGCTCCCGCCGATGACTCGCACCCTGACGATCGCGCTCGTCGCCCTGGTGATCGCGCTGAGCCTGGCGACCACGGCCGCCGCCGCGCCCCCCAAGCCGTCCGAGAGCCCGGTCCGGACGCTGCCCCTGGCGAAGAAGGTGCTGAGCGACGGCGCGCTGACGGGCGCGACCACGCCCGAGCTGCTGTCGTACGTCGACGCGGCCCTGCGGCGGATGCTGATCTCCGAACACGAGGCCGCCCTGGAGACGGCGCAGGATCTGCACAACCTGGTGGTCCTGGCCAGCGCGGTGACCCTGCTGCAGGAGCGCGGCGAGTCGTCGCCCCAGCTGCGCCTGCAGGCCGCGCAGGTGGCCTACCTGCTGCACGCGGCTGGCGCCAACTACCTGACCAACCCCGCGGCGCGGGCGGCCATCGACGGCATGGTCGAGGTCGCGCCCGACGCCGCGACGCGCGAGCTGTTCGAGGCGCTGGTCGAGAGCATGGGCCAGCTCCAGGCGGTCGGGCGGACGTGGTTCCCCAACGCGCTGCACGCCGCGCTCTCCGACGCCCCCAAGCAGCCGATGCTGCACGGCCTGCGCGGGCTGTGGCTGGCGCGCGAGCGGCGCTACGACGACGCGGTGGCCGCGCTGCGGACCGCGATCGAGCAGGCGCCGCGGGTGCAGTACGCCTATCAGCTGTTCCTGACCCTGACCGAGGCGGGGCAGCTGCAGGCCGCGGCCGAGCTCTCCGGCGACATCCGCAAGGCCGCGCCGGGGCTCGACGGGCTGATGCGGCAGGCGCTGCGCGCGCGAGAGGACCGCGAGGCGACGGTGGCCTTCGAGAAGGCGGCGGGCAAGGCGACCGCGGCCACCCTCATCGAGCAGCTGGCGCGCTACATGCGGCTGCGGCGGCACGAGGCCGCGGAGGTCCTGGTCAAGGAGCTGATCGAGGAGCACGGGCGCGAGCCGGGGGCCCTGGAGGCCGCGGCCGAGGCGCTGTTCACCTGGCGACGCTACGATCGCTTGCAGCTGGTGCTCGAGGAGGCCGAGCAGGCGGGGCCGCTGAGCGTGCGGCTGCTCGAGGCGCGCATGGCGGCGGCGGCGGACGCGCGCATGGACGCGCTGCGTGGTGGGCCGGGGCACGCGCTGGGTCGCGGGGACCTCGAGGCGGATCTGGTGCGCTACGGCGCGCTGAGGGGCGAGGAGGGACGCTTCGTCGCGGACTCCATCCGGTTGTTCCTGCTGGCGGGGGAGGCCATGGTGGCCCGCGCCAAGGGCGCCAAGGTGTCCAAGGAGCTCATCGCGCGGACGCGCAAGCTCATCGAGGCGGGGTTCGCGGCGCGGGCCGGGTCGGGGGACATGCTGCGGCTGGCGCTCGGGGCGACGGTGGCGCTCGAGGGGGCGGACGCGTCGATGGAGCTGGCCCGCAAGCGCCTGAACGAGCTGCCCGAGGGCGAGCGCGAGGCCGTCGCGCTGCTGCTCGCGCGCATCGAGACCGGATACGGCGTGCGGCGCCGGGACGTGAAGCTGCTGGAGACCGCTTGGAAGCGGCTCGAGGGGCTGCGACGCGGCGGGGTGCTGGCCAAGGGGCCGGCGGGGCCGCTGCTGCAGCTGGCCTGGGTGAACGCGAAGGTGGCCCGGGCGACGCTGCGCGGGCCCGACGAGGTCAAGCGGGTCGCGGGCGAGGTGCTGCCGGAGCTGCTGAAGCTGACCGACGTCTTCGACGAGAGCGAGGAGGAGGGGCGGCTGCTCGCGCAGGCGGTGTCGAACGGGGTCGGCGCCCTGGCGTTCGTGCTGGGGCAGAACGATCTCGCGCGCGAGGCGTTGACGCGGTCGCGGCGGCTCGACGCGGCGCCGGGGCTGGCGCGGCTGGCGGCGGCGCAGTCGGTGCTGCTCGGCGGCGACGCGGCCGGGGCGCACGGGCTGATGCAGGACGCGCTGCCGCTGGCCGAGCGGCCCGAGCTGACCTTCGCCTTTCGCAAGTGGCTGGCGTTGGCGGCCAATCAGGCGGGCAGCGCGCACGTGGCGGCCGAGCACATGCGCGAGATGCTGGCGCTGTGGCCGGACGCCGGGATCGCGGACGTGGTGGGCGGCGCGAGTGTGGCGCCGCTGTTCTTCGGCGACTACAACGTGCACGTCCTGCTCGAGGCGGGGCGGCCGATGCGGACGGTCATCGAGACGATGCCGATCGTGACGTTCGTGCCCGACTTCCCGCACGACCGGGTGGAAGTGCGGACGCTGGTGGAGCGTTTCGGGTCGGCCGAGCGTGGCGTGAAGTAGAGGGTGATGGTGGTGGAGGCGAGCGGCGGATGAGTTGGCGTTGGATGGCGGCGGGAGTGCTGGGGCTGGGACTGACGGCGTGCGGGAAGGGGCCCGAGCCGAAGGCGGCGGCGCGGCCGGCGGCGGCGCCGGTGGTGCGTGAAGCCGCGGCGGGCGAGGGGCTCGAGCCCGGGTCGTCGCCGTTCGTGCCGGTCACGGCCGAGGAGGCGCCGACGGAGAAGCTGGGCGAGGGGACGTTGCCGGACGGGACGTTCACCGGGGCGCTGCGGGGCGACGGCGTCAGCGGCGAGGTCGAGCTGACGGTGGTCGGCGGAGTGCTGACCGCGGCCCGGGCGCAGCTCGACGGCGAGCCGGCGCTAGAGGTCGCGCTGGAGCCGTCGCGGCTGCCGGACGACACCGACCTGTTCCTGATGGGGCGCAAGGACGGCGAGATGGTGAGGGTCCGGGGACGGTTCGTCGAGGGGGAGCGCGCGGCGGGCGAGTTCGAGGCCACGGTGGGCCGCAAGGGGCTGTCGGGGCGATGGTACGCGGTCCGGCGGTAGTGGTGCGGGCCGCGCGTCTGGGCGAGGCGGCGGCGATCGGGCAGGTGCTGGTCGACGGGCTGCAGGACGCGCCCAGCGCCGAGTACGCGCCCGAGGAGGTGCCGTCTCGGGCGCTCGACGTCGGCAAGGAGCTGCTGGGTGAGGTGGACCTCGAGGCGGATCGGCTGCTGCTGGTGGCCGAGGCCGGCGGGGCGATGGCGGCGCTGGCGCGGGTGGGGCCGCGTGACTTCGTGCGGTCGCGCCACATCGCGGACGTGCTGATCGTGGTGCATCCGGCGGCGCGGGGGATCGGCGTCGGGCGCGCGCTGCTGCTGGGCGTGATGGATACGGCGCGGGCCACCGGGCGGCTGCGCAAGCTGGTGATGCGGGTCGCCGACGACGACGAGGCGCTCGTCCGGGTCGTCACGATCGCGGGCTGGGGGCTCGAGCGCGTCGAGCGGGGGGCGCTGCTGCGCGAGGACGGCGAGCGGGACGTGCACGTCTACGCGTCGTGGCTCGGGTCGCTGGAGATTTGAGTCGGCGCTTGTGCTAAGGTGCACGGCTCGTAGCCGACGCCGCAGCGCCCGACGGGTCGTCAGCTGCAGCACCCTAGGGTTGGGAGCCGCAGCGCCCTTCGGGTCGCCAGGGGACACGCGCATGAACCGAGCCCTCCAGTCGATCGTCCGTAGCCTGCTCCTGTCGCTGATCGTGACCGCGTCCCTGGCCGCGTGCGGCGACGGGTCCGGGGTGGGGGACAAGGGCAAGAGCGACATCCTGTCCGACTCGCTCGAGGGCGACAGCAAGGGGCAGCCCGACATCCCGGTCGTCTCGCCCGACGCCGAGCCGCAGGACACGACGCCGCCGAAGGAGGTCTACATCCCCAACCCGGGCGAGTTCCTGTACCCGTGCAACTCGAACGACGACTGCAACAGCGGCTGGTGCATCACGACGTCGCAGGGGCAGGTCTGTACGAAGACGTGCTTCGACGAGTGCCCAGAGGACTGGTCGTGCCGGCCGCTGGTCAAGGGCGACCCGGTCTATCTGTGCCTGCCCAAGTGGCTGCACATCTGCGACCCGTGCCTGACGGCGTCCGACTGCAGCCAGAGCGCGGCGGACACGGGGCACTACTGCCTCGACGGCGGCCCCAAGGGCAAGTTCTGCGGCGGCGAGTGCGCGAGCGACGGCAAGTGCCCGAGCGGCTACAAGTGCCAGCAGGTCCCGATCGGCAACGGGCAGGTCAAGCCGCAGTGCGTCCCCGAGGCGGGCGAGTGCGAGTGCTCGCCGCTGGCCGTCGACCTGCAGCTGACGACGACCTGCACCGTGGTCAACGAGCACGGGGCGTGCCAGGGCTTCCGGGCGTGCTCGCCGAACGGACTGACCGCCTGCGACGCCAAGACGCCCAAGGCCGAGCTGTGCAACGGCCTGGACGACAACTGCGACGGGGCGACCGACAACCTGCCGCCGAACTACCAGTGCGTGTCGCAGAACGAGTACGGGGCGTGCGTCGGCAAGGGCAGCTGCATCGGCGGGGTCGAGCTGTGCGACGCGCCCAAGGCCAAGCCCGAGACCTGCAACGGCCTCGACGACGACTGCGACGGCGACGTGGACGAGGGTTACCTCGACACCGACGGCGACCAGACGGCGGACTGCGTCGACGAGGACGACGACAACGACGGCATCCCGGACACCTCGGACAACTGCCCGCTCGTCGTGAACCCCGATCAGAAGGACACCGACGGCGACGGCAAGGGCGACGCCTGCGACCTCGACTGGGACAACGACGGCGTCCCCAACGACGAGGACTGCGCGCCCCTCGACCCCAAGGTCTACCCCGGCGCGGTCGAGCAGTGCGACGGCATCGACAACGACTGCAACGGCAAGACCGACGACAACCTCTGCGACGACGGCAACAACTGCACCATCGACGGCTGCAACGCCGACGGCAGCTGCTTCCACCAGCCGGACAACACCAAGACCTGCGACGACGGCTCCATCTGCACGCAGCAGGACAAGTGCGTCGACGGCGTGTGCCAGGGCCTCAACCCCATCATCTGCAACGACGGCAACCCCTGCACCACCGACACCTGCGATCCGGTGGCGGGGTGCCTGTACACCTTCAACAGCGACCCGTGCGAGGACGGCAGCCAGTGCACGACGGGGGACAAGTGCTTCAACGGCATCTGCCAGCCGGGGCCGCTGAAGAACTGCGACGATGGCAACCCCTGTACCTTCGATCAGTGCCATCCGCTCAGCGGCTGTACCCACCAGCCACAGAGCGGGGCGTGCAAGGCCAGCAACGATCCCGCCTGCGGAGGCGGCACGTGCCAGGGCGGCGTTTGCCAGGCCGTGGCCCTAGGCCCGAACTCGTGTGATGACGACGACGCATGCACCATCGGCGACTTCTGCGCGGGCGGTAAGTGCAACGGGGGGGCAACCAAGGCCTGCGATCTGCAGTGCCAGTCGCAGGGCCCCTTCTGCTTCAGCTTGGGAACCTGCGTGGAGATCTTTGGCTCGGCAAGCTGCTTGGGTGGGTGCGTCTGTCCCTGACCTGGGCTGACCTTGGCATACGCTCGACGAAGGTGCCTGCGCTAGGAAAACGCGGTGGGTGGAGCGCTCGCCGATCTCAAGGACTACCGCAGGCGAATCCGCCTGCGGAGTTCAACCGCATAACGAAGCCTGCGAACGTAGCCGGGTCCGAAGTCAAAGTCTGCTTGGCCGATCCGAGGCCCAACTCAGTGACGAGGTTGAACTGTCCCGTGAGGGTCAACTCGCCCGTGGGCCCCGCTACCACCGATGTAGGCCGGGTCAGCCAGCTGTGCCCCATTCCAGCGCTGGCGAACGGGTTGAAGTCGGCGTCGTACATCGCTACGAACAGGTCGCCGTTGCCTTGGGCAGGGATGACCACCGCGTCCACACCGGCTCCGATCTTTGCCTGGACCGAGAAGAAGCCGGTCAGAGCGACGCCGTCGGCGGTGACCGCGAGCGCCACAGGGATTTGAACGCCTTCACCCGTGATGACCTCGACACCGAGCAGGTCGCCAGCGAGTGAAAACTTCGCCAGGAACCCGTCTGCGTCATCCTGGGCGCTCAACAAGGCCGCGGTCTCGCCTTGGCCGAGGGTCGATTGAAGGCCGAACCAGCCAGTCGCCCAGACTGAGCCGTCGGGGTGACGCGCGAGCGCCGTGAAGGGTTGGAGCGCCGAGGGGCTGCCTGCGAGATCGAGCAGATCGAAGTGGTGCATGAGCTCGCCCGAGCTCGAGTAGCGCACGATGACCACGCGGCGGGAGTCGCCGTCGAGGAGAAGTGAACCTTGGTCCCCGGTGGAGTCAGCCATGGCGGGCCCATGGATCTCCACGGCTGCCAACACCGACCCGTCTTCTTCAACAGCCAGCAGGTCCAAGACGGCATCCTGCCCTTCGCTGGCCACGCGTCGAACCCACTCGAGCTGACCAAGGTTGTCGTACTGAGCGACGAAGGCGGACTCCTGGCCGACGCCGCCAAGTTGCACAGTGCCCTGGCCGCTCTCAATCTCCGCACTCACACCGAAGTAGCCCGCGGTGATGGTCCGGGATGCCGTGCTCGAGACGACGTGAGCCACGCGGGCCTCGCCGACTCCGCCGACGCGCCGCACCCACTGGACACCTCCAGAGGAGGAGTAGCGAGCGATGAAGCCGTCCTGGGCCCCGAGCGAATCCGTCGCGTAGGAGGCCCACGTCGGTCCGAACTCGGTGGTGCCCGAGAAGTCGCCTCCGGCCGACATCGGTCCCATGGAATCCACGGCTACGGCCCAGACCGTGCTGCTCTGCGAAGACATCAAGCCCACGGCCCACTTGAGCACCCCATTGGCATCCAGCCGTGCCAGGAACCCGCTCTGCGCTGCAGGACTGTTCAGGCTGATCTCCTGCGGCTCATGGAACCAAGCCAGTCCAGTGAAGTGCCCACCAATGATGAGGTCGCCGTCCTGCCTGAGGTCCATGGCCATGACACCGGTGCCCATGCCGCCGCTGCCGGGCTTCGGATAGGCGGCTAGCCAGTCGCCGGGGCCGTCGTCGGGGAGGCCGGTGCCGACGCAGGCGCCGGCGCTGCAGAGGTCGGTGAGGGTGCAGGGGTCGCCGTCTTCGCAGGGTACTCCGTCCAGGGGGTTCGTCACGCACTGGCCGTCGGTGCATTGGCCGGAGGTGCAGGCGGACGCGAGGTGGCCGCAGTCGGCGTCGGTCGAGCACTCCGGGGGGATGACGTCAGGGTCGGTGTCGGTGTCGGTGTCGGTGTCGGTGTCGGGGTCGGTGGCCGTGTCCGGAACCGTGTCGGTGTCGGTGTCGGTGGCCGTGTCCGGAACCGTGGCCGTGTCTGGATCGGTGGCCGTGTCCGGAACCGTGGCCGTGTCTGGATCGGTGGCCGTGTCCGGAACCGTGGCCGTGTCGGGGTCGGTGGCCGTGTCGGGGTCGGTGGCCGTGTCCGGGGGGGCGTCGGGTTCGATGGCCGCGTCGGGGTCGGTGGCCGTGTCCGGTTCGGTGGCCGTGTCGGGGTCGGAGGTCGAGTCGCTGTCGTCGCCCTTGCCGTCGGGGGCCTGGCAGCCGGGCTCCCAGGGGGCCTCCTCGCAGGAGTTCACATGGGTGAAGCAGCCGCCGAGGAGGACGGCGGAGGAGAGGACGGCGAGGGCGAGCAGGTGTTGCGGCTTCATCGCGGCGGCTCCGGAGGACACGACTGAGGGAGCCTCGACCATGGCACGGACGCGGAGGCGGTGACAAGGCGAGCCGGCGTCGAGGATTAACGGGGGCGAAACGAGGTCGAAACATGGCGGGAGCACCGTCCCGGAGTGCGTCGTTGCCTTGGGCGCGCGTTTGGAGGTGGCTGTGGAGATCTCGGCGCTCGATACGGTGTGGGTTCTGGTCTGCGCGGTGCTGGTGTTCTTCATGAACACCGGGTTCGCCCTGTTGGAGTCGGGCTTCTGCAGGGCCAAGAACACGGTGAACATCCTGGCGAAGAACGTCATCGTCTTCGCCATCGCGTCGCTGACCTACTACCTCGTGGGCTTCGGGCTGATGTTCGGCGACGGGGGCGGGTTCATGGGCGGCACCGGCTTCGCGCCGGCCTTCGACGGCGGCGACGCGGTGAGCGCCGCGCCGGGCAACCTGCCGCTGGCGGCGTTCTTCTTCTTCCAGACGATGTTCGCGGCCACCGCGGCGACCATCGTCAGCGGCGCCGTCGCCGAGCGCATCAAGCTGCAGGCGTTCATGCTCTTCTCGGTGCCGCTCGTCGGCTTCGTCTACCCGGTCGTCGGGCACTGGGCCTGGGGCGGCGGGCTCCTCGCCGACACCGGCTTCCACGACTTCGCCGGCTCGACCGTCGTCCACTCGGTCGGCGGCTGGGCCGCCCTGGTCGGCGCCATCGTCCTGGGTCCCCGCATGGGCAAGTTCACCCGCGACGGCCGCGCCAAGGCCATCCCGGGGCACTCGATGGCCCTCGCCACCGCCGGCGCGCTCATCCTGTGGATGGGCTGGTTCGGCTTCAACCCTGGCTCGACCCTGGCCGCCGACCCGGGCGCCATCGCCCACATCATCCTGACGACCAACCTGGCCGCCGCCGCCGGCGCGGTCGTCGCCTGCCTGGTCGCCTGGAGCCGCCTGGGCAGCCCCGACCTGTCCATGATCTTGAACGGCGCCCTCGCCGGCCTGGTCGGCATCACCGCCGGCTGCGACGTCGTCTCGCCCGTCGGCGCCCTGGCCATCGGCGCCCTCGCCGGCGCGCTGGTCGTCTTCGCCGTCCTCGGCTTCGACAAGGTGCGCGTCGACGACCCGGTCGGTGCCATCAGCGTCCACCTGGTCTGCGGCGCCGCCGGCACCGTCATGGTCGGCCTCTTCGCCGCCAAGGGAGACGACCTGGGCCTGCTCTACGGAGGCGGCGCGGCGCTGCTGCTCGCCCAGCTGAAGGGCGTCGCCCTGGTTGGCGCCTTCACGGTCGCCTGCTCCGCCGCCGGCTGGCTGGCCCTCAAGGCGCTGATGGGCGTCCGCGTCCCGGCCGAGGACGAGCACGTCGGCCTCGACCTCAGCGAGATGAAGATGGAGGCCTACCCGGCGGACCTCACCGCCGCCGGCGCCTCGACCCGTTCGGCCCTCGAGCGCGCGGAGGCCATCGAGCCCGCCGCCGCGACCTCCGAGGGCGCCTGATCCCCTAGGAAGGGGAGGTTTTGGGGGGGAAACAGGTCGCTCGCGCTCGCGTCGGCCTGTTTCCATTTTTCGCGAAGGCGGGTACAGACCTCGGGCCACCGAGGAGGTCACCATGTCGGACCCGCGCATCGAGCGCTTCGCGACCCTGAAGCAGAAGTTCCCCGACAGCGAGATGCCCCGCTGGAGCCTGGCCACCGCCTACGAGGAGGCCGGCCGCCACCAGGAGGCCGCGGCCGAGTTCCGCGAGCTGGTCGGCCTCAAGCCGGACTACTGCGTGGCCTGGCTGCACATGGGCTCGTGCCTGCTCGAGCTCGAGCGCTACGACGAAGCCGTCGAGGCGCTCGAGGAGGCCAAGCGCCTGGCCGTCGCCCAGGGTCACATGGCCCCCAAGCAAGAGGCGGAGATGCTGCTCGAGCGCGCCCGCGAGGAGATGGACTGAAGCCTCGCCGACGAGCCGGCCGCCATCGCCCCGGCCGCCCATTGCCAGCGGGGCGCTCGGCCGGTTAGCGTGCGCCCATGGACGGGTTCCTCTCCGACATCCTGATGTTCCCGACCGTGGTCTACACCCTGCTGCTCGGTTTCGCGGTGGTGTACTGGACCCTGGTCGTCGTGGGCGGCGCCGACATCGACGCGATCGACGTCGGGGGCGGCTTGGACGGCGCCGTCGATGGCGCCATCGAAGGGGCGATCGAAGGCGCGGTCGAGGGCGCGGCCGAGGCCGCCGCGGACGGCGCGCTCGACGGGGCCGAGGGCGGGCTCGCCGGCGTGCTCTCGGCGCTGCGCCTGCGCAAGATCCCGGTGACCATCAGCCTGACCGCGCTGTCGAGCTGGGGCTTCGTCCTCAGCTACGTCGGCATGGCCACGCTCTCGCCGCTGATCGGCACCGGCTGGCTGCCCAGCCTCGCCGTCGGCGCCGGCAGCCTCGTCGGCGGCGTCGCCATGACGTCGCTGACGCTGCGGCCCTTCGGCCGCTTCTTCGAGACCCACGCTGCGCGCAGCAAGCACCACCTCATCGGCCACGTCTGCACCATCAGCACCGGCAAGGTGGACGCCCGCTTCGGCCAGGCCAGCTGCGAAGACGGCGGCGCCGGGCTCATCCTCAGCGTCCGCTACGAGGGCGAGGGCCCCCTGACCCGCGGCCAGCAGGCCCTCATAGTCGACTACGACCCCGCCCGCGACGTCTTCCAGGTCGAGCCCATGGACCCCCTGCTCGAGGACCGCCGCGTTGGCTGACGAAGAACTCGACGAGATTCACCACCGCTGGGGCCAGCGCGCCCTGTCGACCGGCCGGATCGCCGCCAGCGCGGTGCGCCTGGCCGGGCGCCGTCTGGTGGGCGCCGAGGGCGACGCCGACCGTCTCCTCGGCGAGCGGCTGGCGCGCGAGCTGGATGGCATGAAGGGCCTGGCCATGAAGGTCGGGCAGATCCTGAGCTACTTCGATGGCGTGCTGCCCGCCGAGACCCATGAGGCGCTGCGCAAGCTGCAGAAGGGGGCGCGGCCGGTCGCCTTCGAAACGATGCGCCAGGAGATCGAGGAGGCGTTCGGGGAGCCGGTGTCCGCGCTGTTCGAGGCCTTCGACGACACACCGGTCGCGGCGGCGTCCATCGGGCAGGTCTACCGTGCCCGGTTCGAGCGCCGCGAAGTGGCCGTGAAGGTCCAGTATCCGCACGTCGAGAAGACCTTCGAGGCCGACTTCGGCCGCATTCGGAGCCTCGCGCGGCTGGCCTCGCTGGCGACGGCCGTCGACGGCGTGGCCATCGCCGATGAGCTGCGGGCGCGCGTGACCGAGGAGTGCGACTACCTACGCGAGGCCGCCTGGCAGGCTGCGTTCCGTGCCGCCTTCGCCGACGATCCCAGGATCGTGATCCCTGAGGTCGTGCAGGCCCGGACGCGTCGCACGGTCCTGACGACCGCGTGGGCCGCCGGGGACGACTTCTACGCGTTCGTCGAAGGCGCCCCAGCGGCCCGCCGCCACGAGGTGGGGCTGCTCCTCGCCCGCTTCGCGCTGCGCAGCCTCTTCGGTCTGGGCACGCTGAACGCCGACCCACACCCGGGCAACTACCTGTTCCCGCGTGACGAGGGTCACGTCGTCTTTCTCGACTTCGGCTGCGTCCGCCGCTTCGAGCCCGACTTCCTCGAGACCGAGCGCGCCCTGGTCGACGTCGTCATCCACGACCGTCGCGCCGCTTTCCGCGACGCCGTGATGGCGACCGGCATGATCCCCCAGCCGCGCAAGTTCGACTTCGACGTCCACTGGGACATGCTGCGCCACCAGTACGCGCCCTACGGGCAGCCGCGTTTTCGCTTCACGCCCGAGTACGTGCAGGCCGGAGCGAAGTTCAGCGGCCCGTCGAATCCCAACTTGCGGCGGCTCGCGATCCCGCCGGCCTGGATCTGGGTCCAGCGCCTGCTCTGGGGCCTGCACGCCGTGCAGGTGCGCCTTGGGGCCGAGGGTGCCTTCCGCGACGTGATGGAAGAGGCGTTGGCGACGCGCTTGCCGCCGCTGGCCGTACCGGCCTGAGGGCCTACTCGGGCACGACGCACGTGCCGGCCTGGCAAGCGCCGGCACCCGCGGCGCACGGCGCTCCGTCGACCACGTCGACGAAGGCCTGCACGGCCTGGCCCTTCGGCGTGCACACCCGGCACTCGTTCGCGGGGTCGGGATCGCCGTCCGCGAAGCAGCCGTCGTCGACGAAGCACGTGTCCGCCATCTGCTCGAAATCGCATGGATTCCTGGCGTTGTTCTGGCACACGCCCACCCAGCACGGCTTCATGGCCTCGACCTCGACGGGGCACTCGAAGGCCGTCACCTGGCACTGCCCCGAGACGCACTTCTCGCTGTGCGTGCATGGGTCGCCGTCGTCGCAACCGGGCGGCTGCGGGGGCAGCGTGACGACGCACTGCCCGGCGTCGCACGTCGCCAGGTTGCAGGGCGCATGGACCCCCAGCGCGTCCAGGCAGTCCTGCCCGGTCACGCACTCGGGCGCGACGTCGGGGCCCTCGTCCGGGGCGCTCGCGTCGGCGTCGAGCGGACCGGTCTCAGGGGCCAGGTCCGCCGCAGCGATGTCGGCGTCGCTGGTCTCGGCGGGGCCCGGATCCGCCGCCACGTCCGGAGGTTCGACGGCGTCGGTCACGTCGGGCGGTGGTCGCTTGTTCACCTCGGACGCCGGCAGGCAGGCGGTCTGCTGGGGGTCCGCGACCAGGGGCGCGCAGAGGAAGCCCGAGGCGCAGTCGCTCTGGGTGGCGCACCGGAAGACCAGCGCGTCCAGGCCGAGGTCCTGCGAGCAGGCGCCGGCGAGGCCGGCGAACCAGGCGCCGGCCAGGCCGGTGAGCAGCGCGACCCGCGTCGAGCGCATCAGAAGCTCCAGCCCGAGGTCACGACCGCGCCGCCGCCGAGCGGAGCCACCCCGAGCGTGGTCGCCGGCTCGTCGTCATCGCCGGCGGTGGCCAGCAGGATGACTCCCGTCAGCAGCGCCGCGCCGCCGGCCGCCAGACCGGCGATCCCCAGCGTGGCGAAGGTGTTCGCGTCGCGCTCGCGCTCGACGGCCTCGGCCTGGGTGAGCGAGGTCACCAGCCCCGACTCGCTGACGTCGGCCGAGCGCACGTCCTCGCGCAGCGAGTCGGCCCACCACATCAGGCCGCCGCCAGCGCCCGCGGCGACCACGCCCAGCGTGACCGCCGCCCAGCCGAACCCGGTCGAGGCGCTCGAGGCGGGACGCGAGGCGCGGCCGAACAGGGCCTCGCCCGCGGCCGGCAGCTGCACGAAGACCACCCGCTCGCTCGGCGCCGACGTGTTCGCCTCGCGCTCCGGCTTGCGCTCCGCCATCGCCCGCTCGAGCTCGGCGCGCATCTCCTCGCGCAGCTGCTCGCGTAGGCGCGCCTCGGCCGCCGCGAGCTTGGCCTCCTCCTCCTCGCGTCGCAGACGCTCGTCCTCGGCCCGCTGCTCGCTCTGCGCCTTCAGCGCGGCCGCGCGCTGCGCCTCGAGCTCGGCCAGGCGCCGCGCCTCGAGCGCCGCCTCGGCCTGGCTGAGCGCCTCGGCCGCCTTCGCGCGCAGCGCCGCCTCGGCCTCGGCGCGCGCCAGCAACGCCGTGAACCGCGCCTTGGCCAGCTCGGGGCGCCCGGCCAGCTGCCAGGCGCGTCCCGCGTTCCACAGCAACATCGGGTCGGGGTCCAGGGCGTAGGCCTCGTCGAAGGCCAGCGCGGCGCGCTCGTAACGCTTGGCCTCGTAGTGGACCACGCCGACCTTGTACCACTCCTGGGCGCTGGTGGCGGCGGCCGTCGAGGCGGCGCGCGCGGCCGTGGGGAGCAGGGGCGGGGCGGCGCCGACCAGACCGGCCAGGGCCAGCGCCAGCGGCGCACGAACGAAGCGACGTCGCGACATGCAGCGCAGCATAGCCGCGTCAGGTCGGGTCCGCCAGGGGGCACGCTGCCCGGATCGGCGCGCGGTGTCAGGGCGTCGCGAGGCGCTCGGGGTCTCTGAGGGGCCATTGCGGGCCGGCCGCGGGTGACCTAACGTGGGCATCGGGACACGACGGGCGGCCGCCGGGGGGCGGTCACCAAGGGAGGGGGCAGGATGCATCGGTCGATCACGGGCCGGGGGCTCGTCCTTGCGCTGCACGCCATGGCGTTGGCCTCGGTGGCTTGTAGCCCCGTGGTGCTCGAGCCGGACACAACCTCGGACATCCACGCGGACGCCAAGGAGGCCGACGCGGTCCCGGAGCCCGGCGTGGACGTCGGCGGGACGGACGCCGGGGCCGGCGGTGAAGACGCCCAGTATTGGTACGGCACCGACATTCCCATCGGGCCCACCGGCCCGGTGCCGAGCAGCCACCACTTCTGCGCGGCCGGGGGGCGCTACGACGCCAGCGGCGACGTCACCGGCTGGAGCTGCCTGGGCCCCGGCCCCCTGTCCGTCGGTCCGGCCAGCGGCGGCGGCGTGCTGTGGCTGCCCGGTCCCATCTTCCACGTGGCCCCGTGAGGACTGAAATGCGTACGATCCGTCACAGCTTCGCCGCGGCGCTCGTGACCGCGCTGCTCGTCGCGCCTGCGGCGCACGCCCAGGTCCCCGGGACCCTGGTCCACCAGGGCCGCCTGCTCGACGCGAGCGGCGTCGGTCTCAACGGCATCAAGCCGCTGGTCTTCAAGATCTACGACCAGGAGACCGGGGGCGACCCGCTGTACACCGAGACGCGCAACGCCAAGCTCTCCAACGGCTTCTACACCGAGACCCTGGGCCAGGGAGGCGACGCGCCGATCGACCCGGCGCTGCTGACGTCGGGGACCCTGTGGCTCGAGCTGACGGTCAATGGGCAGGCGCTGACGCCGCGTCACCGCATCGAGAGCGTCCCCTACGCGATCCTCGCCAACACGGCGGTCAACGTGGACGGCGGGTACGTGGACGCGACCAGCATCAGCATCAACGGCACCCCGATCGTCGACGAGGCCGGCCAGTGGGTCGGCTCGGGCGGCCCCGGGGGCGGCACCCTGGACGCGCTCGCGTGCTCGGTGGGGCAGGTGCCCAAGTGGGTCGGGGGCGAGACCGGCTGGGCGTGCGGCGACGACGTCGACACCGACACCGACACCGATACCGACACGCTGGCGGCCCTGGCCGAGGAGTGCACGCTGGGGCAACACCCGGCGTTCAACGCCATGACGGGGCAGTGGGTGTGCTGGGATTGGGAGAACCCGCTGGAACAGATCGGGTGCGAGCTCGGCGAGGTCTTGATGTCACACCCCGATGGCTGGGGCTGTGGTGCGATCGCGCCCGCGACCGACACCCTGGCCACGTTGCCCTGTGGTCCGCAGCAGGTCGCCAAGTGGGAGACGACCGGCTGGGAGTGCGCCGCGGACGCAGACACGCTGGGTCTGTTGGGCTGCCCACCGGGCCACTTTCCGGTGCGGGGCGAGAGCGATTGGACGTGCGTGGAGTACGACGCGACCGAGCTGCTCGAGGACCTCGCGTCCAGCTGTCCGGATGGGTCGGTGCTGCGCTGGCAGACCGACCCGGGGTTCTGGACCTGCAGCCCGGACCAGGACAGCTTCGCCTGGATGGCGTGCCAGGACGGGGATCTGATGAGGTTTCAAGACGGCGGCTGGCAGTGCTCGATCCAGGACGCCGACACGCTCGCCGTCACGTTCTGCCCGGAAGGCTGGGTCTTGAAGTCGCAGCCGCAGGACGCCATCAAGCCCTGGGACTGCGCACCGGACGAGGACCAGGACACCCTCGGCAAGCTCAAGTGCGGGCCCACCGAGCGCGCCGGCTGGGACGAGGTGGAGGGCCTGTTCACCTGCGTCGAGGACCGCGACACGTTGGCCAAGACGCCGTGCAGCGACGGCAACATCCTGCGCTTCGACAACGGCCAGAAGAAGTGGGTCTGCAGCAACGACATCGACACCAACACGGATCTGTTGGCCACCCTCGGCTGCGGCGAAGGGCGCATCCCCAAGCGGTACGATGGCGTCTGGGAGTGTCATCTGGACGAGGTCCGCACCGACGCCGAGATCCGGCAGGCCGTCTCGGCCCAGCCGATCGCGCTGCAGGCGGGCTCGACCGTGGGCGGGGTGGTGCTGGGCGCCGGTGTGCCGGTGGGCACCCGGATCGTCTGGTGGGACACCTTCGGCAACCAGGCCTTCCCGCCGGGCTACCTGCCGGCGGGCGCGCTGGTCGAAGACCCCAACAGCCCGCTCTACAACCGGACGCTGCCCGAAGCCGGCGAGGCCCCGCCCTCCGAGCACTACGTCCTGTACAAGGTCCTGGACTGAACGCTCGCGGTGCCCCGGCGCCCCGGCTTGACGATGGCCGGGGTGACGGGCTACTCCATCCGGCATCACGGCCCGGGCCCCCACCACGCGCCCTCCAACCGCCGTCCAGAGGAACCCCATGATGCTCGAGCCCGCCCTCCTCGTCGCCATCGGCGCAGGCATCCTGACCGTCGCCACCATCGGCATCATCCTGGCCAAGTTCCACCGCAAGGTGAACCAGGGCCAGGCGCTGATCGTGAACAAGATGTCCGGCGAGCCGGTAGTGACCTTCACCGGCGCGAACGTGCTGCCCATCATCTACCGCGCCGAGGTGATGGACATCTCGCTCAAGACCATCGAGCTCGAGCGCCGCGGCAAGGAGGGGCTCATCTGCCGCGACAACATCCGCGCGGACATCAAGGTCACCTTCTTCGTGCGGGTGAACAAGACGGCGGAGGACGTGCTGAAGGTCGCCCAGGCCATCGGGTGCGCCCGCGCCTCGGACCAGCGGACGCTCGAAGAGCTGTTCATGGCCAAGTTCTCCGAGGCCTTGAAGACCGTCGGCAAGCGGCTCGAGTTCGTCGAGCTGTACGAGAAGCGCGACGAGTTCAAGGACGAGATCATCAAGGTCATCGGCCAGGATCTGAACGGCTACGTGCTCGAGGACGCGGCCATCGACTTCCTCGAGCAGACGCCGCTCGAGAGCCTGGACAAGGACAACATCCTCGACGCGCAGGGCATCAAGAAGATCACCGAGCTGACGGCCGTGCAGGCGATCCTGACCAACGACTTCAAGCAGCAGGAGCGCAAGGCCATCAAGAAGCAGGACGTCGAGGCGGAGGAGACGATCCTGGAGCTCGAGCGGCAGCAGGCGGACGCCGAGGCCAAGCAGAAGCGCGAGATCGCGACCATCCGGGCGCGCGAGGAGGCCGAGGTCCTGCGGGTGCAGAACGAGGAGCGGGCCAAGGCGGAGCTGGCGCGCATCAAGGCCGAGGAGGAGGTCCACGTCTCGGAGCAGAACAAGGCGCGGCAGATCGAGGTCGCGCAGAAGAACCGGCAGCGCGTGGTCGGCATCGAGACGGAGCGGGTCGAGAAGGACCGGGCGCTCGAGGCCATCGCGCGCGAGCGGGAGGTCGAGCTGCAGCGCATCCAGAAGGAGAAGGAGCTGGAGGTGCAGCGCAAGGAGATCGCGGACATCGTGCGGACGCGCATCTCGGTCGAGAAGACGGTGGCGGTCGAGGAGGAGACCATCAAGGATCTGCGGGCGACGGCCGAGGCCAAGCGCCACAAGGACGTGACCATCATCGCGGCCGAGGCCGAGGCGCAGCAGGATCTGGTCAAGAGCATCAAGGCGGCCGAGGCCAGCGAGGAGGCGGCCAAGTTCAAGGCGCGCGAGCGGCTGACCATCGCGGACGCCGAGCTCGAGGCGGCCGACAAGCACGCGAAGGCGAAGATCCGGCTGTCCGAGGGCATCCAGGCCGAGACGGCGGCGTCGGGGCTGGCGCAGGTGCGGGTCAAGGAGGCCGACGCGGTGGCCAGCGAGAAGCAGGGAATGGCGCAGGCGCGGGTCAAGCTCGAGCAGATGCAGGCCGAGGCGTCGGGGCTCGAGAAGCAGGGCCTGGCCAAGGTGAAGGTGCAGGAGGCCGAGGCGGACGCCATCCAGAAGAAGGGTCTGGCCGAGGCGACGGTGGCCAAGGAGCTGATGCTGAGCGAGGCGGCCGGCGCGCAGGAGCGGGGCCTCGCCGAGGTGCGGGTCGAGGAGGCCAAGGCGGCGGCGATCGAGAAGCGCGGCGAGGCCGAGGCGAAGGCGATCAGGGACAAGCTGGTCGCCGAGGCGGCGGGTCTGGCCGAGAAGGCGACGGCGATGAAGGCGCTGGACGGGGTGGGGCGCGAGCACGAGGAGTTCCGCCTCAAGCTCGAGCAGCAGAAGGACATCGCCCTGGCGCAGATCCGGGCGCGCCAGGAGATCGCGCGGGCGCAGGCCGAGATCCTGCGCGAGGCCTTCGGACACGCGAAGATCAACATCGTGGGCGGCGATGGGCAGTTCTTCGACCGCTTCATCAAGTCGATCTCGCTGGGCCAGTCCATCGACGGGCTGGTCGACCAGAGCGAGGCGGTGCAGAAGATCTTCGGCGGCTACCTGTCGGGTGAGCAGAGCCTGACGGGGGATCTCAAGGACGTGCTGTCGCGGCCGGCGCTGTCGAGCGACGCGGTGAAGGACCTGACCATCACGGCGCTGCTGTCCAAGCTGATGGTCGGCGCCGACGAGCCCGTGAGGGACAAGATCATGAAGCTCATCGGGCAGGCCAAGGCGCTCGGCATCGACTCGATCGCGGCAGGCTGACGGGGTGGCCGCCGCCGCGCCCAGCGCGAAGGTCGCGGCCTCGGCGGCGAGCGCCGAGGTCGACACCGGCAACTACGAGGTCATCCGGGGGCGCCTCGGCGCCCTCGCGAAGGAGCTCGGCGCCAAGGCCGAGGCGCTCAACGCGCGCCGCAAGGAGGTCTTCGGCGGCACCGAGCTGACGGTCGTCGGCAACGAGCGCGTCCGGACCGAGCACAACTGCGTCCCGCGCGACATCGTCAACGCCGGCGGGCACCTGCTGTTCGGCTTCAACGTCTTCTTGGGCCTGAAGACGGAGACGCGCATCGAGGACGTCTTCGGGCTGTACCGGCTGGGCCGCACCGAGCAGGGCTGGGATCTGGAGGCCGAGCCGTTCGGCGCGCTGCCGGGGTTCCTGGACCACCCGAACTTCGTCAAGGAGTTCCGCGAGCTCGTCAACTACTACAAGGACGCGCGGCTGATGCAGCTGCGCGCCAGCGAGACGCGGCTGCTGGCGGTGTTCCAGACCGGCAACTCGCCCAAGGACATCCGCGTCTTCCGCTGGGGCCTGGACCCCAAGCGCCGCCCGACCTACCTCGACAACCGTGGCGAGCGCGACCACGTCTACCCGCCCTCGCACGACTTCACCTGGACCGCGACGACCCGCGAGCAGCACGTCCAGGGGCGCCATCCGCACATCAACCTCCTCGACCAGGTCTTCGTCGAGACCGTCGGCGGTGACCTGACGGTCAAGGTCGAGGACAACACCGAGGAGGGCCAGGGCGTCTACAGCGAGCCGGTCGACGACGCGAACCAGTCGCTCGACGACGCGCAGGTCTACTACGCCCGGGTCGGGACGCTCATCCTGCTGAAGGTGCTGCCCTACCGCGAGCAGGTCTGGCGCCATCTGGTCTTCAACACGCGCACCCACCACGTGGTGCGCATCGACGCCATCGGCCAGGCCTGCGTCCAGCTGCCCGAGGACCACGGCATCATCTTCCCCGGCGGCTACTACCTGCAGTCGGGCGACTTCAAGGTCTTCGACGGCGACCTGTCGGACCTCGAGTTCAAGCGCATGCTGCGCTCGCCCAACGGCGAGGACGTCCTGTACGTCTTCCACCGCCGGGTCGAGGGCAGCTACGTGCTGTTCCCGTACAACCTCATCGACAAGCAGATCCGCACGGCCATCCACGCGCACGGCTACTCGCTGTTCGATGACGGGACCCTGGTCATCTTCCGCAACACGGGCAGCGAGCCGACCCGCGTCCACCCGCTGCAGATCTGGCAGACCCCCTTCACGTCCGCCGAGTTCCACGCCGCCGTCCCGACCGACGGGTCGTTCCTGTCCAAGGTCGGCAACGCCGATCTGGTCCGCGGCATCTCGGACGTCCTCAGCGTCCGGCGGCTCATCGAGCAGGACAGCCCCAACCGGCAGATCTACGAGGACCTCATCGCCGCGGCGACGCGCGTGATGGACGCCTACTACTGGCTGGGCAGCGACGAGGTCGGTGATCTCGCGACCTCGCTCAAGGCGGTGCGCCAAAACGCCGAGCTCATCGTCGACGAGTTCGAGAAGGTCCTGGTGCTGCGGCAGCGGGCCGCCGAGGCCCTGGCCGAGGCCGCCGAGGCCAAGCTGGTCCTCGAGCGGGATCTGCGCCCCGAGGGGTGGCGCTCGGTCGAGCCGTTCATGAACGCGCTGGCGGCCATCCGCTCGCAGCGCGGGCACGTCATCACGCTCGGCGAGGTGCGCTACATCGATCGGGACCAGCTGGGACGCCTCGAGGCCGAGCTGGTCGCGCACTTCGACCGCGTGTCGAAGGCAGCGGTCGAGTTCCTGCTGCGCGACGACGCCCTGCAGCCGCTGGCCGAGCAGCTCGAGGGCCTGCTGGGGCGCATCGAGGGGGTGCAGAAGACGCCGGACGTGCCGCCGCTGCGTGAGCAGCTCGAGCGCACGAGCGAGGGGCTGAACGTCCTGACCGAGGTGGTCGGCGCGCTCGAGATCGAGGACCCGAGCGCGCGCACGCGCATCCTCGAAGGCATCAGCGAGCTGTTCGGGCAGGTCAACCGCGTCCGCGCGACCCTCGAGCGGCGCCGCAAGGAGCTGGCCACGGCCGAGGGGCGCGCCGAGTTCGCCGCGCAGTTCCGGCTGTTCTCGCAGGCGGTCTCGAGCGCCCTGACCATCGCCGACACGCCGGAGCGCTGTGACGAGCAGCTCTCGCGCCTGATGGTGCAGCTCGAGGAGCTCGAGGGCCGCTTCGGCGAGCTGGACGCCTTCATCAGCGATCTGGCGACCAAGCGCGAAGAGGTCTACGAGGCCTTCGAGGCCAAAAAGCAGGCCCTGCTCGACGAGCGCCAGCGCCGGGCGTCCAGCCTGTTCGACGCCGCCGATCGCATCCTGCAGGGGATCGCGCGGCGCGCCCGCGGCTTCAAGACCGCCGACGAGCTGAACGCCTACTTCGCCTCGGACGCGATGGTCGCCAAGCTGCGGCAGATCGCCGAGCAGCTGCTGGCCCTGGGTGACAGCGTCAAGGCCGACGAGCTCGGGTCGCGCCTGAAGTCGACGCGGCAGGAGGCGGCCCGCGCGCTGCGCGACAAGTCCGAGCTGTTCGACGGCGACGACGCGGTCATCAAGCTGGGGCGGCACCGGTTCAACGTCAACACGCAGCCGCTCGAGCTGACGATGGTGCCGCGTGGCGACCGCATGGCGCTGCACCTGACCGGCACCGACTACTACGAGCTCATCGAGGACGCGGCTTTCGAGGCGACGCGTGACTTCTGGTCGCAGCAGGTCGTCAGCGAGACGCCCGAGGTCTATCGCGGCGAGTACCTGGCGGCGACCCTGCTGTTCGACGCCGTGGCGGGCCAGGGCGGGGCGTCGCTCCAGAGGCTGCACGAGGCGGCGCGGGCGCCCGGAGGCCTGGCCGAGCTGGTGCGCGCCGCCGCGGCCAGCCGCTACGACGAGGGCTACGAGCGCGGGCTGCACGACGCGGACGCGACGCTGATCCTGGAGAAGCTGCTGAGCCTGTGGGACACGGCGGGGCTGCTGCGCTTCTCGGCGCCCGCGCGGGCGCTGGGCTGCCTGTTCTGGGCCTTCGCGCCCCATGAGAGCGAGCTGAGCGCCGCCTGCGCCGCCTGGCATCGACGCGCGACCAGCTATGGGCGGCTGCGCGCGGCCTTCGGGCAGGGGGCGCCGCTGCGGGCGTTGGGCGGCGAGCTGGGGCGGGCGATCGCCGAATTTGCTGCGGCGCACCATATCGCGTGCGATGTGACGACCGCCGGGCTGGCGGGGCAGTACCTGGCCGAGGAGCTGACCGCCGAAGCGCCGCGTTTCGTGAGCAGCGCCGACGCAGATCGGCTGGTGCATCTGCTGGTCGAGGCGCTGGACCGCGCCGGCGAGCGCGCGGCGTTCGAGGCCGACCTGACGGTGCTGGAGGGGCGGCACGCGGCCCGGTTGGCGCTGGCGCGCGAGTGGCTGGCGGGGTTCGTGGCGTCGAGCCAGGACGAGCGGGTGACGGTGCTGCACGCGGCCATCGAGGAGGCGGCGACGCTGCTGGTCACCGCCGAGCGCCTGGACCGTCAGACCTCGGCAGCGCGCGGCTCGGCCGAGGTGACGGGCCTGCTCGGGCAGCACCCGCGCATCGCCGAGCGCAAGATGACGCTGCGCCTCGACGAGGTGCTGGCGCGGCTGACCGCCTTCGTCTCGGAGCGGGTTCCGGGGTACCGCGCCTATCGCGTGACGGTGCGCGAGCTGCTCGAGCGCGAGCGGGCGCGGCTGCGCCTCGACGAGCTGATGCCGCGGGTCCTCAGCTCGTTCGTGCGCAATCGCCTCATCAACGAGGTCTACCTGCCGATCCTGGGTGACAACCTGGCCAAGCAGATCGGCGCGGTGGGCGACGCCAAGCGGACCGATTTGAACGGCCTGCTGCTGCTCATCTCGCCGCCCGGCTACGGCAAGACGACGCTGATGGAGTACGTCGCCAGCCGACTGGGGCTGGTCTTCGTCAAGGTCAACGGCCCGGCGCTGGGGCACGGCGTGACCTCCATCGACCCGGCCGAGGCGCCGAACGCGACGAGCCGGCAAGAGGTCGACAAGATCAACCTGGCGCTCGAGATGGGCAACAACGTGATGCTCTATCTCGACGACATCCAGCACACCCACCCGGAGCTGTTGCAGAAGTTCATCAGCCTGTGCGACGGGCAGCGGCGCATCGAGGGCGTCTGGAAGGGCAAGACGCGCACCTACGATCTGCGCGGCAAGAAGTTCTGCGTGGTGATGGCGGGCAACCCGTACACCGAGTCGGGCGACAAGTTCCAGATCCCCGACATGCTGGCCAACCGCGCCGACACCTACAACCTGGGTGACATCCTGGACGGCAAGGCCGACGCCTTCGCCCTGAGCTACATCGAAAACGCCCTGACCTCGAACCCGACGCTGGCGCCGCTGGCGGGGCGCGACCAGCAGGACGTCTACAAGCTCATCAAGATGGCGCGCGGCGAGCAGGTCGCGACGACCGAGCTGTCCTACGGGTACTCGGCGGTCGAGCTGAACGAGCTGCGCGCGACCTTCCAGCACCTCTTCGCGGTGCAGGAGGTCCTGCTGAAGGTCAACCTGCAGTACATCGCCTCGGCCAGCCAGGACGACGCCTACCGCACCGAGCCGCCCTTCAAGCTGCAGGGCAGCTACCGCAACATGGCCAAGCTGGCTGCCAAGGTCGCCCCGGCGATGAACCCGGACGAGCTGCAGGCCCTCATCGACGACCACTATGTCGGCGAGGCCCAGACCCTGACCACGGGCGCCGAGGCCAACCTGCTGAAGCTGGCCGAGCTGCGCGGGCGCTCGACCCCCGAGCAGGCCGCCCGTTGGGCCGAGATCAAGAAGGGGTTCGCCCGCGTGCAGCTGATGGGCGGCAAGGAGGACGATCCGGTCACCCGCGTCACCGGCCAGCTGTCGGCGCTGTCGGACCAGGTCTCGCTGCTGCGCGACGCGCTGATCGCCGCGCTGCGGGATGCTGCGGTGCACAAAACGGCCGGGGCGGCCTTCGACCCGAGCAGCCTCGAGCCGGTCGTCGCCCGCCTGGACCAGGCGCTGCGCCAGCTGGCCACGCCTCAGCTGGACGTGAACGTCACCACGCCGCCGCTGGACGTTGGGCGTCTGTCGGCGCTCATCGACGCGCAGGTGCAGGCGATCCAACAGACGCTCTTGCCCATCGCCCACTCGGCGGCCCGCAACCTCGAGACCGGCCAGGACATCGGCCGCCGCCTGACCATCCTGGTCGACCAGCTGCTGGGCGAGCAGCAGCGCCGCGCGACCGTGCCGACGCCGACGGGCGCGCCCAAGCCGAGGGTGAAGCCGCAGCCGTGAGACGCGGGTCGGCCGAATGGGGCCGGCGCGCGGGCGCCATGGGGCGTCATCTGGGGGGGACGCGATGCGACAGCGCCTCGTCGGCTTCGACACGCGGGTGGCCATCGAGCAGGCGGCTGTAGATTGGCAGGACGCGGAGCGACGCAGGCGCTATCTGTTGCGCGACGTGCGCCGGCCGTTGTCCATCGACGAGGCGGTGTGGCTGCGGCGGGACACGTCATGCGTGCCGGGGCTCGGAATCCGGATCGAGACGCCGCGGTCTTGGCGTCTGGCTGACGCGCTGGCGGAGGCCACCGACCAGGAGACCGTCGTCGCCTTCAGCGTGCTCGTGGGCCCCAGGGAGCCCGAGTTCATGCCGTGGCTGACGCCGCCCGAGCTGAGCTCGATCGATGCGCGATGGGAGTTCCTGGGCTGGGACATCGCCGAGAACGCCTTCCCCAGCGCGCTGACCAACTGCGGGTACGAGCCCGACGAGCGCGAGGCGTTGTCCGCGCGATTCGGCGCGGCGCTGAACGATCACCACCTCTTCGGTGAACTTGCGCCCGCCCTGGCCTGCCGGCGCGCTCAGGAGGCGCGGATCCTCGAGCATGGTCCGTGGGCCGTCTTGGGCCTTTATCGCGTGCGGTGAGGCCTCTCATCCGCTCGATACTTCGGGAAGTGCCGGGCCAGCGGGGCGGTCGCCGATCGCATTCCGTGGCATGAGGTCAGCGCGCAGGGTCCGGGTGAGCACTTGTAAGTGGTTGAATTGATAGCCGTAAGGAGGTTGGGTCGATTTTTCTTGTGCCCGCCTCTTGATGCGTGAACGCTTGTTCAGGCATGCTGGCCGACCCTTCATGGAGGACCAGCATGCGCGAGCAGCGGACAACGGCAGGAGGCCTGGCGCGGTCGGATGACGCGTCTCGAGCGGAACGTAGTGCGGTGCAGGGCTGCACAGAGCGCGAGGCGGCCGCCAAAGACGCGGCGGAAGCTCCGAGCCGGCGTGTCGTCGAAGGGCGGGGCTTCGAGGGCGCGGGCGTGCCGTCCAGCGCGTCGGAGGTGCGACCGCAGACCGCGGGCGACGAGTCGCGCCCCGGGGCGAGTGGCAGGGAGCGACGTCTCATGGCCCTGGAGCTCGAGCTGGTCGGGCTCGCGCGAGGAGGGGCCGGGCTGCGGCTGGCCATCGGGCGGACGTTGGGTGACGTCGAACGGCACGGAGGCGTGGCCGAGCTGGGGTTCTCGTCGCTCGAGGCCTATGCCGTCGAGCGCTTGCAGCGAACGGGCGCGTGGGCCAGAGAGACCCGAGCGGTCGCGCTGCGGTTGGAGCGGTGGCCCGAGATCGCGGGGGCGTTGGTGGCGGGTCGGGTCCCGTGGTCCATGGCGGCGCTGTGTGCGCGGCTGGCCCGCAGCTGGGGAGAGTCCCGTGCGCTGGCTGAAGCCGAGCAGCAGACGGTGCGTGGGCTGCGTGAGGTCGTCCAGCGGGTCGAGAGCGGGGGGGAAGAACCCGAGGGGCTCGACGCCGATGACGCCTTCAGTGAGGATGAACGCATGGCGTTCAGCCTGACGCTGACGCCCGAGGACGGCATGAGGCTCGAGCAGGCGCGCCTGCTCGTTCGAGCGCTCGGAGGTGACGGGTCGTGGGACGGGACGGTCGAGGCGCTCCTCGCCGAGGGTGAGGCCGAGCTGCTGGCTCGCAACCCTGGGCTGCGGCTCCCCGAGACCGACTGGCTCGACGACAAGCTCAGGCGGCTGGAGACGTATGGGCCCCGTGCCTTCGGCACCAGCCTCGACGAGGCCAGGGCCGAGGTGGAGGCTCGTCGCGCCCCCGTGGCGGCCTGCGATGGCGGGCTGCCTGGGGATGAGCCGGGGGCGACCGACTCGCCGCCGGCTGACATGGATCCCGTGACCTTGGACGCTCGGCTGCGAGAGCTCGCTGCGGCGCTGGCCACTCGCGAAGCTGAGTTCGCCACCCGAGTGCGCTGGTTCGTCGAGCGCGAGGGCTGGAAGATGCTGGGGTGGCACAGCCTGGCGCAATGGGCCCGCGAGCGACTGGGAAGCTCGGCTTCGGCCGTTCGAAGGCTGGTGGGGCTTGGGCGAGCGTTGGAGACGATGCCGTCGCTGCGGGCGGCGCTCGTCTCGGGACGAATCGGCCTCGAGGCGGCCATCCAGATCGGCCGCGTGGCGCACCCAGAGACGGTCGAGGGGTGGATGCGGCACGCGCAGCATCTGACGATCAAGCATCTGGAGGAAGCGATCGACGTGGGCGAGCGTCGTGCGCGCGCCGGTGAGACGGAGCGCGTCGTGCCTCCTACCGAGGCTCAGCTCGAGGCTGCGTTCGCCCAGGAGACCGGCGTGCTGCGGCGCGTCTTCGATGCTGGAGAGGCCGAGGAGACGTCCGCGCAGATGTCACGGCAGGAGGAGAGCGGTCCTGAGGTCAGCGCGCAGATGTCACGCTCGTCGGGCAGCTGGAGGGCCCGGCTGTCGATTCGCGAGAGCCTGGTCGCCCGTTGGCGGGCGCTCGAGCGGGTCTGGCGCGAAGCGAGCCCGGGCGGCGGCAGCTTCGTCGGCTTCCTCACCGGGGCGCTGTGGAAGTCGTGGGAGCGGGCGATGGGCCCGCTGCCGACCTACGGTGACATCTATCTGCGAGACCGTTGGCGGTGCGCCTCGCCGGTGTGCAAGCGGCGGGATGTCACACCGCACCACATCGTGTTCCGAAGCCAGGGAGGGGGCGACGAGCCCGACAACCTGGTCTCGTTGTGCGTCGAGTGCCACCTGCGACTGCTGCACGAGGGTAGGTTGGCGACATCGGGTCCGGCGGGGAACGGGGTCTGGCGCATCGGCCGGAAGGGATTGATGACTGTGATGGGCCGACGCGTTCAGGTCACACCCGGCGAGAGCGGGGCTTCGTAACCGGTGAGGCCTGGCCGGTTGACCCCCGCGCGGGCCTTGCTACAACGTCGGCACATGCAACACGTCGACCGGCGTGCGCTCGAACCTACGGAAACCGGCGGGGAGTTGGTGCGGCAACTGCGGACGGGATGGAATCAGTTCTGTTGCGAGTCTGGCGTCTGCACAAGCAGCGGCTCTCAGCGTCCGTGAGCGGGTGACCCTTGGCGCTCGTCCTCAAGCCGCCGGTCGCGCTATGGGACCTCGCCCGGTTTGCCGGGCGGGTCGCCTTTCTGGCCGGCAGCATCGAGATGGGCGCCGCCGAGGACTGGCAGGCGCGGGTCGAGGCCGACCTGTCGGACCTGGACGCGCTGCTGTTGAACCCGCGCCGTGATGACTGGGACAGCGGCTGGGCGCAGTCGATGGACCACCCGCACTTTCGAGCGCAGGTCGAGTGGGAGCTGGAAGGGCTCGAGCGGGCCGATGTCGTGGCGATGTATCTGGTGCCGGGCACCAAGGCGCCCATCTCGCTGTTGGAGCTGGGCCTGGTGGCGGCCAGCGGACGCCTGGTCGTCTGCTGTCCCGAGGGTTTTTGGCGCAAGGGCAACGTGGACGTGGTCTGCGCGCGCTACGGCGTCGCTCGCGTGCCGGACCTGGCAGCGCTGACGACCGAGCTGCGACGGCGGCTGGCCTGACGCATCGGGTCAGGCGATGTCCAGGTCCTCGAGCACCTTGCGCGCCGCCGTGTCGCGGGCCTGTACGTCGTCACTGGCCAGGTCGCGGCGCACGGTCTCGGCGTCGTCGTCGGAGGCGCCGCCGGCCTCGCGCAGCAGCGCCTCGAGCGCCGGCGGCGTGCGCGGGTCGTCGAGGTGGTTGGCGAGCAGCGAGACGACCGCCCAGACCAGGTCGAAGCCGGTCGACATGGCGAGCAGCGGCGCCTGCAGGTCGCGTTCGTCGGGGGCGGCTTGCGCGGCCTCGAGCAGGTCACGCGCGGGCGAGGCCTGGAGGTCGACGGCGGCCGCGAGCAGGCCGTCGGTCGGCGAGCCGCCGGCGTCGAGCGTGCGGATGACGCTCTCGAGGCGCTTGGCGCCCATCGTCCGCAGGCAGGGCAGATCGGCGCCCAGGGCGACCTTCATCAGGCCCAGCGGCTGCCAATGACCCTGCGCCTGGCCCGTGGCGCCGCGCAGGGCGACGAGCGCATCGGCGGCGTTCAAGCGCACCAGCGCGTGGGAGTCGCCCAGGGCGGTGAAGAGCGCGGCGTCGGTCGCCGGGCCCGGGAAGTCGGCGAGCGTCCGCGCCGCGGTGGCGCGCTGCGACCAGGCGCCGGTGCGCAGGGTCTCGAGCACCGCCTGGAGCGCGGCGTCGTCGCCGCCCAGGGACTGCAGGGCTCGAGCTACGGCGACCCTGGCCGCGCCGGGACCGAGGCGCGCGAGCGCGTCCTCGAGGGTCTGTCGCGCACGAGGCGAGCCGAGGATGGCCAGGGCCTCCGCGGCGCGGCCGTCGTTTTCGTCGCGGAGCTTGGCGACGAGCAGGTCTTCGGCCTGGTCGCGCTCGTCACCGGTCAAACGCCGGAGCGCCTCGAGGTCCAAGCCGTCGAAGCGCTCGCGGGCGCCATCGGCTTCGAGGCTCCTGCGGAAGCGATCGAACGCGGGGCTGACCGCCGCCATATCAGAGCGTCCCCGTACGCGTGGCCGCCTTGGCAGCCGCCAGCTCCAGAGCCTTGGCGGTCGCGTCGAGCGTGGGCAGCACGTGATCAGCGCCGCGGCCGAGGGCGTTGCCGTCGGCGTCGAGCTCGCGGATGTCTTCGTCCGGGCCGCTCAGGGCGTGGTACTTGATGGAAACCTTGCTGCCGAGGCTCAGGAGGATGTTGTGCTCGACCTCGCCGAAGATGGAGGTCGTGCTGTAGGCCCGCAGGTAGCAGTGGACCTCGCCCTGGCACTGCGAGACGAACCTGGCCGACAGGGCCGCCCAGACCGGACGGACCTTGTCCCAGTCCTTGTAGAGCTTGAGGCCGTCGGTGAGCTTGTAGAACTTCTGCGCCTCGAGGGTCTGCTTGCCCTTGGACACGGCGTAATCGCTGACCCCGATGCCGCCCGACCACAGCGCCATCTTGCCCTTGGGGACCTGCATGTACGGGAACAGCTCGTCCGCGACGAGCTCGTAGTTGTCCGGCTTGCCGTCGCGGATGCCCTCGATGATGAGCGTCCACAGCTCCAGCGCCCTCGCCTGGCCGATGCCAATGGACGCAGCGCCGTCTCGGAACTTGGGCCACTCGGGGTGCCTGTTCGGCACCGCGAGCGCCTCGTCGCCGGGCGGCGGCTCCGTGCGCGACAGGTTGAGCCAGCTCTGCTGGCGGTCGCACACGTCGACCCTGCCGCCAGCGGCGGCCTGGCTCGCCGCGGCGTCGGCCTCGGCTTCGTTCTTGCTGTTGTCCGGCGCGATGCCCGAGCCCGAGCCGGCGGCGCCGTTGCGCGCCTGCACCACGTGCGCAAGCTCGTGCGCGACGAGGGCCTTGGACGGGCTGGCCGAAGCGAAGGCGACCGACTCGCCCGACGCCGCGGCTTCCGCGCCCAGCGACTCCATCTCGGCGCCGCGGCCGAGGTGCGCCTTGACGTTTCCGAAGCCCTGCCCGAAGGACTGCTCCATCTCGGCGCGGAACGGCACGACGCTGGCCGGTCCCTGGGTGGCCGACGTGAAGGCTTCGACGCCGGCGCCGCCGCCGCCGCCCGCGCGCGACAGGTGCACTGGCGTGGTGCTGCGCTCGATGGGGCCGCCAGGGCGAAGGCTCGCCACCTGTTCGGCATAGGACATGCCGCTCAGGCTCCGCTTCGTCTGCGTGCCGCGGGTCGCGGCCTCGGCAGCGTGACCGCTGGCGTTCGATTGCTGGGCCTGTTCGGTCCCCTGAACCGCCTGCTCCATGACCCGTCTCCGGCGCACATGTTCGCGTGCCGGCACGCTACGAGGGGGCTCGTACGGGGTCAAGGTGCCACGTCGGCGGTCGGCCCAAATGGCCGCGCCCCGCGGGCCGTGGTGACGGCCGGCGGGGCGCGATGGTGCTCGTGCCGATCGGGCGAACCCGACGGCGAGCTTGCTCGTCGGGCTACTCGACCGGGCAGTGATCACCCAGGCCGTCGAAGGTGTCCTGGGCGAAGCCTTCCCACTCGGCCGCGGGGTCGAACTCGTCCGAGCCGTCCGGATCGCCCTCGAGCACGCTGCACTGGCGGCGCAGGGTGTTGTCGGCCGTGCTCAGGTCGCCCGTGCCCCACTCGGCGCCGGGGTCGACGCCGATCTGGCCGATGACGTCCAGCGTCTGCCCGTTGCAGACCAGGGCGACGGCGTCGTCGCCATTGTAGTTGAGGGCGCTGGTCAGCTGATCACACAGAGGCGCCAGCGTGGTGTTGGCCTGGTTGTGGCAAACCACGAACGTGCCCAGGGCGGGGATCGTCCCGTCGAGGTCGGCGCTGACCGAGTTCGGCGTCGTGTTGCCGTTGGCGTAGACCAGGACCGAGCAGAGGGCCAGGTCGACGTCCGACTCGCTGAAGTTGAAGATCTCGACCGCCTTGTTGTTGCTGGAGCCCTCGACGTACTCGCTGAAGAAGAGGTCGAAGACGACCGTGCTGCCGGTCGCGACGAGGCCGCCCGCGGCGTCGACCTGGTAGCCGTCGGTGGAGCCGGCGCCCGTGTCGCAGTAGACCCAGGTCTCGCCGCCGTCGCCGCTGAAGCGGTAGGCGTAGTCGTAGGGCGAGCCGGACGCCGCCGGCAGCGTGAGGGTCGCCTGGTACTCGTCATTGTTGGGCTCGCCCGCCGCCGTGGGGTCGAAGCCGTCGTTCGGCTGGGCGCCGAGCCAGGTCCAGGTCTCGTCCGTGGCGGGATCGGTGGCGTCGGGGCCGTAGCCGAGCTGCGCGACGAGCTGGACGTGGGGGTCGTTGCCGGCCGTGTTCACGTCGGTCAGGCCCTCGGCGAAGACGCGGCCGTAGACCGTGGCCGTCGTACCCTCTTCGGCCTCGATGGTGGCCGGGAACTGCAGCCGGCAGAAGCCGACGGTGAAGGTCGGCAGGGTGCAGGTGTGGTTCGGCGCGCCCGGGCTGCCGGTGTCGCCGTTGTAGCTGTCGAGCGCCTCGCACCAGTTGGCGCCGTCGTCGTTGAGGGCCGGGTCGAACGCCTCGGGGTCGAGCTGCATGCTGGCGCCGGTCGGGTCGGGGAAGTCCGGCCCGCCGTCGTAGGCGACGATGTCGACCTGGGTCTCGAGCTCGTCGGGGTAGCAGACGATCTCGACCAGATCACCGCCGTTTCCGAGGGTGAAGTTGCTGTAGACGTAGTCCGGGGTGAAGCCCGGGTCCGCCGACCGCGCGAAGGTCAGGTAGACGCCCGGCTCGACCTGGGGCGCGCCGATCACGACGAACGTCTCGCCCGCGAAGTTGCTGCGGATCTCGCAGCCGTTGAGGCTCAGGGTGACGTCCGCCAGGCTGTGCAGCTCGAACCACTCGCCGACGTCGTCGTTGAGCGTGTTCGGGTTCTGCATGATCTCGGTGATGATCACCTCGCCGGGGAGCGGGTGCGGCGCGCGCGTGCAGCCGTCGTAGACGAAGGCGCAGGTGTCATCGCAGGCCAGGGTGCCATCGTCGAAGCCGAGCGAGAGGCACGTCGCCTCGCCCAGGTTCGCGCCGTCGCAGGCCTCGCCCTCGTCGATGTCGCCGTTGCCGCACGGGTCTTCGACGCAGCCGGTGAAGTCGAAGGCCGAGCAGTCGCTGGCGCAGGCCAGCTCACCGCCGAAGAAGCCCAGCGACGCACAGCTCTCGCCGCCGAGGTCCAGCCCGTCACAGGCCTCGCCGTCGTCGATGACGCCGTTGCTGCACAGGTCGGTGACGGCGTCGGGGTCGGTGACGGCGTCGGGGTCGGTGACGTCGGGGTCGGTGACGTCGGGGTCGGTGACGTCGGGGTCGGTGACGTCGGGGTCGGTGACGTCGGGGTCGGTGACGTCGGGGTCGGTGACGTCGGGATCGGTGACGTCGGGGTCGGTGACGTCGGGGTCGGTGACGTCGGGGTCGGTGACGTCGGGGTCAGTGACGTCGGGATCGGTGACGTCGGGATCGACCACGTCGGGATCGACGACATCAGGCTCCACTACGTCCGGGTCCACGGCGTCGGGCTCGGTGGCGTCGGGCTCGGTGGCGTCCGGCTCGGCATCCGGGCCTTCGCCGTCCGGCGAGGCGTCCGGCGCGTCGGCTACGATGGTGTCGGACTGGTTGCCGGAAGGGCCCTCGTCACCGCAACCCGGCGACGTCAGGCCAATGGCCAGGCAGGCCCCAATCGGCAGCAGGAGGCGAGGCAGCGAAGGGCGTCTCATCGAAATCCTCGGAGAATCTACGGGTCGTGGCGCGCCTCCAGCGAGGAGACGGGCCGGGGGGAGTCCAAACGGCCCCCGCTATAGGCGGCCAGGACACTGAGGTCAACCAGGTGTCCGTTGCGGGACGGCGACGCGATGCAACCATGGGGCCTCGGCCGCCCGTTACGCTTTCGTGACGCGCGCTTGCGGCACCCGGCCGGCGCGGCGCGGTGAAACGTCACTCGGCGCGCCCGCTCGAGGGCACGCGCCCCTGCGCGCCTCCAACCGCGGAACCCCTTCGAGGCCCGCGCCAGGCGCGGGCCGTCCATGCTATCGTCCGCAACGTCCGAGCCCGGGGAGGAGCCGATGCCGTTGACCTACATCAGGACACGCCCGCACGTGTCGACCGCGGCGCTGGCCGCGTTGCTGCTCGGCGCCTGCGGCGACGCCGGCGCGGGTGACCCGTCCGATGTCGCCGAGGTGAAGGCCCAGGACGCCTCCGAGATCGCGGACGCCGAGGGCGAGGTCGCCGCCGACTCCGGCCCCGACGTCCCCGCGCCCGAGCCGTACCCGGACCCGGGCGCCTGGCCGCCCAACCGCGGCCCCGGCGGGCCGGCCGTCAGCTTCCCCGAGGAGGCGCTCTACGAGCACTGCGCCTACCTGAACGGCGGCGAGGCCGACGTCACCGATCACCACAACCTGCTCGTCATGTACGACGGCTACCTGCTGATGCCCTGGGCACCCGAGTGGGGCGGCGGCGGCCTCACCTTCTTCGACGTGAGCGATCCCTGCGCCCCCACCGTCGCCGGCTACGGCACCAGCGAAGAGATGCGCGAGACGCACAGCATCGGCTTCTCCCACGGCACCCCGTCGGCCCCGGGCGCCTGGGCCGTGGTCAACCAGATCCGCCTGACCCCAGATGGAGAGGCTCTCTTTTCGGGCGGCGTGCAGTTCTGGGACGTCTCGGACACCTCGGCGCCCCACGTCGTCTCCAGGCTCGAGCTCCCCGGCTTCGGCTACCCCGACGCCTACGCGCGCGTGACCCTCAGCGTCTTCTGGCAGGCCCCCTACGTCTTCGCCGCCGGCTCCGACAACGGCGTGTACGTCATCGACGCCTCCGACCCGCTGTCGCCGAAGCTGCTGCACCAGCAGACCTTCGACCCCGTCCTGCGCGCCGGCCAGGTCGCCGCCGTCGGCAACCTGCTGTTCGTCTCGGCCGCAGAGGGCGCGCGCACCGTCCTGCTCGACGTCTCGGACCCCGCCGCCCCGCAGCCCATCCCCGGCGGCGACTTCCTGGTCCACGACCCCGAGGGCAAGCCCCGCGAGTCCTACTTCAGCAACTTCTCCAACGGCTACGCCTACTACGCCCGCAAGGACAAGGGCGGCGGCGTGCTGATCTACGACGTCCGTGACCCGACGCAGCCCGCGCTCGCCGGCTCGTACCACTCGGACGGCAACGGCGGCTACGTCTTCGTCAAGGACGACTTCGCCTTCGTGGGCGAGTCGAACTTCGCCGCCATCTACGACCTGTCCGATCTCGGCGCCATCACCGAGGTCCAGCGCCTGCACCTCACGGGCGACCTCGACACCATGACCCCCATCGGCAACGTGGTCGTCCTGAGCGTCGACGACAAGGGCGACCCCGGCAAGGGCAGCGCCATCGCCCCCTGGCAGACCGAACCCGACGCGACGCCGCCGCGCGTCACCTGGGTCTACCCGCCGGACGGGGCGACCGGCCTCGCCCCGACCTCGCGCTTCGGCGTGACCTTCGGCGAGATGGTCGACCCCAAGAGCGCCTGGGAGGGCTCGGTGCGCCTGTACCGCACCGATCTCGGCCCGACGGCGGGACGCGTCGAGGGTTACGTCAGCGCGCAGGAGGCCATCGTCAACTTCGCGCCGGCCGCGCCGCTCGAGGCAGGCCGACACTACACGCTCGAGCTCCCGGCGGGCGGCGTGACCGACTACAACGGCAACGCCCTCGCCGAGTCCTTCACCGCCGGCTTCACGGTCGCCGGGACCGCGCCGTGAGACGCGCGACCCTCGCGCTGGCGCTGGCCCTGACCGGCTGCGGGAGCGCCCCCCCAACCGCCGCCGAGGACGCCAAGGCGGCGGACCTCGCCGGCGGCGACGCCCCGGACACCGGCGCCGTCGACGCGGGCGACGATCCGGGCCCCGAGCTGCCCGCGCAGCCGCTGACCGCCGTCGCCGTGGCCCCGCGCTACGCCCTGGTCGGCGAGCCGGTCCTGCTCGACGGGTCGGCCTCGACCGGCGCCACCGCCTTCCAATGGAGCTTCGGCAACGGCGACGGCTGGGACGCCCCGCGCCCCGAGCCCACGGCCACGGTCACCTACGCCGCGCCCGGCCGCCACCAGGCCGTCCTCAGCGTCTTCGACGCGGTCGGCGCCCGTCGCACCGCGACGGCCCTGGTCACCGTCACCCACGCGCCCACCCACGTCCCGCGCCAGTCCTCGACCCTGGTCCGCCTGCCCGGCGAGCCCGACCGCTTCGCCGTCGTCAGCGCCGATTCGAGCGAGCTGGTCCTGGCCACCCGAACCGGTGACGCCGCCTTCGAGGTGACCTGGCGCGCGTCCACCGCCGCCCACCCGCGGACCGTGGCCTACCACGACGGGCACCTGCTGGTCGCCTGCCAGGACGCGGGGACGCTGCAGGCCTTCCGCGCCGCCGGCGGCGAGCTGGCCTTCACCACGCCGCTGCCCGCCGCCTCTCGGCCCTTCGGCGTCGTGGCCACGGGCGACGCCGTGTACGTCTCGCTGCAGGCCACCGGCGAGCTGGCGCGCCTCAGCTGGGACCCCGCGGCCGGCCCAGCCCTTCTGAACGTCGTCCCTGCGCTGCCGGACGCCCGCGCCCTGGCCCTCCTGCCCGACGGCCGCGTCGCCGTCGCCCGCTGGCGCTCGCCCGACACCGAGGGGCAGATCGCCGTCATCGACCCGGACACCGGCGCCGTGGCCCCCTGGACGCTCGAGCTGGACCCGCAGGAGCCCTCCGACACCGAGAGCGGCGGCGTCCCGAGCTACCTCTCCCAGATCCTGGTCCCGCCCACCGGCGGCGCCGTCGCCATCCCTTCCCTGCAGGCCAACCTCTTCGGCGGCCTCCACCTCTCCGGACAGGCCCTGGCCCACGACACCACGGTCCGCGCCGTCCTCTCCTGGCTCGACCCGGCTTCCGGCGTCGCGGCCGCCACCGACCGCAAGCACTTCGACAACCGCGGCTTCGCCTCGGCCGGCGTCTTCACCTCCCGCGGCGACTACCTGTTCGTCGCCGACCGCGGCGCCCGCGCGGTCGAGCGCCTCGACGCCCTGACCGGCGCGCAGTCCGGCACCCTCCTGGACGTCGGCTACGCCCCCGAGGGCCTGGCCCTGACCGCCGACGACCGCTTCCTGCTGGTCGACGCCACCCTGTCCCGCGAGCTGGTCGTCTTCGACGTCTCCGACTTCACCAAGCTGCCCAGCCCCGTGGCGCGCCTGACCGTCCCCAGCGCCGAGCCGCTCGCCCCCGCGGTCCTGCGCGGCAAGCAGCTCTTTGGCGACGCCTTCGACCCGCGCCTCGGCCGCGACGGCTACATGGCCTGCGCCCACTGCCACCTCGAGGGCGACTCCGACCGCCGCGTGTGGGACTTCACCGACCGCGGCGAGGGCCTGCGCAACACCATCGGCCTGCTCGGGCGCGCCGGCCTGGGCCACGGCCCGCTGCACTGGTCGGCCAACTTCGACGAGGTGCAGGACTTCGAGAACGACATCCGCGGCCCCTTCGAGGGTCACGGCCTCATCCCCGACGCGGACCTGCCCGAGGCCGCCGTCCACCCGCTGGGCGCGCCCAAGGCCGGCCTCAGCGCCGATCTGGACGCCCTGGCCGCCTATGTCACCAGCCTGGCCGAGCTGCCGCCCAGCCCCCACCGCCTCGCCGACGGCGGCCTGACCCAGGCGGCCCACCGCGGCCGCGCGCTCTTCGAATCGCCGGACCTGGGCTGCGCGACCTGCCACGCCGGGGCCGCCCTGACCGACAGCGCCTGGGAGGCCGACGGCGCCCCGCGCCTGCACGACGTGGGCACCCTGACCCCCGCCTCGGGCCAGCGCCTGGGTGGCCCGCTGCCCGGCCTGGACACGCCGACCCTGCACGGCCTGTGGGACAGCGCCCCCTATCTGCACGACGGCTCGGCCCCGACCCTCGAGGCCGTCCTGACGACCCGCAATCCGGCCGATCAGCACGGCACCACCAGCCAGCTGACCGCCGCTCAGATCGCCGACCTCGTCGCCTTCCTGCTGAGCCTCGACGGCCGGCCGCTCCCCGAGCCTCCATGACACGCCTCGCCCTCGCGGCCCTCGCGGCCGCCACGCTGGCCTTCTCCTGCGGCGCCCCCCAGGCCGCGGCGCCCCCCGACGTGACCGCAGACCGGGACGATCTGGCCCACGACGACGCGCCCTCGCCGGACGTAGCCGACATCCTCCCGGCCCCGCGCACCTTCCGCGTCGTGACCTTCAACACCGGCTCCGCCCCCGAGATGGACCACGACGGGCCGCCCGACGACGGCTACGGCGCGGCCGAGGCGGCGCTGACCGCGGCGCACTACGGCAACGGCCTGGCCTGGCTCCCCTTCGTCGAGCAGACGACCGCCTTCTTCACCGCCCTGCAGGCCGACGTCGTCGTCTTCCAGGAGATCTTCCACCCCGGCGAGTGCCCCGATGTGCCGGAGGAGGCGCGCGCCGGCTTCGTCTGCCAGGACTGGGCGCCCGGCGCTCCGACCGTGGCCCAGCGGCTGGTCGGCGAGGGCTTCCAGGTCGCCTGCCACCCGGGCAAGCCGGACAAGTGCGCGGCGGTGCGGCGCTCGGTCGGGACCTTCCGCGGGTGCCAGGGCGACCTGTGCCTCGACGGCCTCGACGGCTTCACGGTGCCGGGGTGCGGCAGCGGGGCGCGTGTCGCGCGCGGGCGGGTCGACCTGGTCTCGGGCGGCACGCTGACGGTGGTCAACGTGCACGGCACCTCGGGCTTCTCGGCCGACGACCTGGACTGCCGCGTCGCGCAGGTCGAGCAGATCTTCGTCGACCTGGGCGACGGAGCCCCCGCCATCGGTCCGGACGAGCTGGGGGTCGTCCTGGGCGACCTGAACACCGACCCCGGCCGCCTGGCCGAGGGCGACCCCTCGGCGGCCCGCTGGCTGGACTTCGCGGGCCCGGGCCGCCCCTTCGCCTTCCTCAGCCCCTTCGGCCCCGAGGCCCCGCCCAGCTACGTGCTGTTCAACATCGATCACGTGCTGTCCGCCACGCTGACCGGCCCCTGCTTCGTGCCCGGCGTGACCGAGGGGCACCCGCCGGTCCTGGACGCGGCGCTGTTCTTCGACCACCACCCGATCGTCTGCGACCTGACGGAGTGATCGCGCGGAACATCCGTTGCCCCCGCGGGGTTGATGCCCCCCATGCGACACAACAAGTGGATCATCGCCCTGGCCGGCGTACCGGCCGCGCTCGCGTTCTTGACCACCGGCACGACGCCGCCGACGCCGCTCCCCGCCCCGTCGGCGGTCGAAGCCGCGGCCACCAGCGAGGGGGCGCCCGTCACCGGACCGGTCCTCTCCTCACCCGAGCCGGCCGAGACGCCCGCGCCCCCGCTCTCAGCGGCCGAGCGCGCGCGCATGGCGGCCGAGCTCCAGCGGCTGAAGACCCGCGACGCCAAGCAGCTGGTCGAGGTGGTCAGCCAGGCCGCCGAGGAGGCCGGCTCGGTCGTCCCGCCGAGCTTCCTGCTGGCTATCGCCCACACCGAGACGCACGGCGACGTGCTGGCGGTCTCGCCCGCGGGGGCGGCGGGCCTGGCGCAGGCGACCCCGGCGGCCTTCATGATGGAGGGCGTCGAGGGGCCGCTGTTCATCACGAACGACTACCTGATGGGCACGCGCGCCTACATCATGAAGAAGCCGCTGGGCGACGCGCTGAACATCACCGAGCGGGTGCTCGACGGCGAGGCCACCCTCCCGCAGGCGCTCGAGCTGCTGGAGACGGCGCGCGCGCTGCGCCGCGTGGGCGTCGAGGAGCTCGAGGCGCTGGCCCCGCGCGCCCCCGAGCTGTTCATGCAGCGTGTCCGGGCGGCCGACGCCCGCAACGAGCAGGCCCTGGACGAGCTGGGGCGGCTGTTGTCGGAGGGGGCGCCGCGCCAGGCGCTCGACGGGTTCCGCGAAGGGCTGCAGAGCGATTTCGACGCGGCGATGGACGAGCAGCAGGTGCGGTGGATGCGCTACGCCGAGGCCCTGAAGGCGGAGCGGGACCGCGTCCTGCGCGCCCACTTCGGGCAAGACCCGGCCAAGGTGATGGCGCAGCGCCGCTACGAGGCGGGCGAGGTGCTCGGCGCCAAGCTCGACGCGCGCTTTTCGCCCACCAAGATGGCGCTGTTTCTGACGCGGCACCTCGAGACCAAGCGCCAGCAGGCCCTCGAGGCCGGCATCGGCGCGGACGAGCTCGAGGTCTGGACGGCGGCCCTGTACAACGGCGGGCGCGTCAACGTGCTGCGCCTGCGGTCGGGGCTCATCCGCTCCATCCGCGAGACGCGCGACTACATGAAGAAGGTCCCCGAGATGCGCCAGCGCCTCGAGCGCGTCGCCGGCGCTACCGGCTGACGCGAAGGCGGGACGATCCGCCGCCCCGACCGACGAGGGCCGGGGCGGCGGGCGCCCGCGTGCATCACGGCGAAGACGGCTGCGTCGGCTGCTGGCCCGGCATGGGCTGCTGGCCCGGCTGCCTGGGCTGCTGGCCGTGCTGCCCGGTCTGCTCGATCTTCTGGCCCTGCGGGCTGATGAGGTACCACTCGCCGCCGAAGCCTTGGACGTCCTGCCCCTGGATGTCGTTGGGGCCGGTGTCGCGGGCGAAGTAGTACAGCGGCCACCCGTTGTAGGTCACCTGCTTGGTGCCATCGGGCCGGGTGATGGTCCCGAGCTTCGACCGGTCGAGGTTCGGCGCGACCGTGCTGGGATCGCCCGTGGTCACCAGCGGCGGCCACGCGGTGGCGCACGCGTCGTTGCATCGGCTGCTGTCGGCGTTCTCGTCCGGCGTGAACAGGTACAGGGCGCGGCCCTGCGCGTCGGTCAGGAACTCGCCGTAGGGCTGCTGGTTCTTGACGTTCAGCTGGACCTGGCTGGCCGCCTGTCCGGGCTGCTGGCCCGGCTGGCCCATGGTGGGCTGCTGGCCCGGCTGGCCCATGGTGGGCTGCTGGCCTGGCTGCTGGCCCGGCTGGCCCATGGTGGGCTCCTGTCCTGGCTCGCCCATGGTGGGCTCTTCGCCGGGCTCCGGCATCGCGCCGGCGTCGGCGCCGCCCATCGGCGCGGGCTCTCCCGGCGTCGGCTCCTCACCCATCGGCTGGGTGCCGGGCGCGCCGGTGTCGCGGCACGCTCCCAGCAGCGGCAGCGTCATCATCGTCCCGAGGACGCAGAGGGTCTTCATCAGGCGCATCGTCGGCCTCCTGGGGCGCGCCACGCGCTCGCGTTCGGGCGCCCCTGCGGGGTTTGTCGCGTCCCGGCCGTCCGGCCTCGGTGGGCGTGGCCTCGTTCGGCTTGCCCTGCGCGCGCTCGGCGCGGAGACCGGCCGGGATCGGGATCGGCCTTTGTTCCCATGAACTTAGGACCACTTGCCGGGTGCGGCAACGCGTCCCAGGGGGCGCTTTGAGGCCGCGGCCGCTCGGGACGCGGCGGCAACACCTGCGTTCGCGCCACGTTTCTCGCCTCGCGGCGGCCGCTGAGGCAGCTTCGACGTGCGGGGGCTTGCTATTAATTGAACGAATGTTTAATGTGCGGGCCTCACCTCCGGGAGCACCCCATGGCCGCCATCGACACGACCCCACGCGCCGACGATCTCATCTTCGCGGACGAGCCCGCGCCCTTCGACGAGGCGGCGCTGCTCACCGCGCCCCCCCTCGAGGCGCGCCGCGTCGCCGCCGGGCTGCCCCTGAACACCCGCTTCGTCCTGCGCGACCTCATCACGCCGGTGCAGTACGCCTTCCTGCTCGAGCACGGCTTCATCGTGTTCGCGCGCGTGGCCAGCAAGCCCGAGATCGACCGCATCCTCGGCGAGATCGACCGCGTCGAGAAGAAGCTGCTCGACGAGAAGATCGACAAGATCTGCGGCGTCCCGGTCTGGTTCGGCACCGGGCCCGACGGGCAGCCCTGGCTGCAGCGCATGGGCTTTTCGTCCTATTACTCCGAGTGGCTCGAGGCCTTCGTCACCGACGCCCGCTTCGAGCCCATCCGGCAGCTCATCGGCGAGGACGCCCGCATCGGCACCCGCGAGAAGGACGGCGTCGTCTTCAACCGCTACATCAACCTGCCCGGCAGCCTGCGCCCCGACCTCGCCTGGCACACCGACGCCCTGCGCGACGTCTTCTACAACGGCGAGATGCCCGGCCCGATGCTGAACGTCGGCCTGCACTTCGACCGCATCCGCCCCGAGGACGGCGGCCTGCGCCTCATCCCCGGCACCCACTCCCAGACCGTCTGGAGCACCCTGTTCCACAAGATCCACTTCGTCAGCAACGACGACGACCCGCGCGAGATCGCCGTCGAGACCTGGCCGGGCGACCTGACCGTCCACGACGGCCGCATGTGGCACCGCGTGAAGAGCTCGCCCAGGACCGGCGAGGCCTCGCTGCGCCGCAGCATGTACGTCCCGTACGTGGTCGACGCCTACCAGCCCAAGGACGCCAAGGCCAAGACCAACGCCTACATGCGCGTCTTCGACGGCATCATCAAGGTCAAGGGAGCCCTCGGCAAGCGCAAGCAGGCGCGCGCCAGCCGCAAGGCGCGGGCCGGGCGCTGAGCGGCGCTGCGCGTGCCCACCCCGCACCCCGCCAAGGCGCGCGTCGTCGAGGCCCTGCGCGCCCGGGTGGCGGCCGACCTGCAGGCGGCCACGCGCTCGCAGGAGCGCGCCGCGGAGGGGGCGACCCACGAGGAGGCGCGCCCCGAGCACGACAAGGACACGCGCGCCACCGAGGCCTCGTATCTGGCGCGGGGCCTCGCGCGGCGCGTGGTCGAGCTGCAGGAGGTCGCGTCGGCGCTGCAGCGGCCCCTGTACGACCGGGTCTTCGGCCCGGACGATCCGATCGCGATGGGCGCCCTGGTCACGATCGAGGACGCCGACGGGCGGGTGGCGCACGTCCTGCTGGCGCCCCGCGGCGGCGGCTTCGACGTGACGGTCGACGGGTCGGTGGTCCGGATCGTCACGCCCGAGTCGCCGCTCGGAGGCGAGCTGATCGGACGCGAGCTGGACGACACGGTGGTGACCCGCTCGCCGCGCGGCGACCGCGCCTGGACGGTGGTCGCGCTGTCCTGAACGGACGGGCCGCGGCGCAAGGCGACGCCGCCGCACCCGCGCGGGGCAAGGCCCGGACCGCGGGGATCGGGTTTATGAACGGAACTGCTTTTCAGGGAAGCGACGCGGCGGTAGAACGCGGGCAACCACGCGGTACTGGCGCCGGCGACCCTCCCGGCCTGCCCCTGAGATGGAGGACCCCATGAGTGATGCGGCCAAGCTGACGATTCGAGACAAGTCCTACGAGCTCCCGCTCTACGAGGGTACCGAGGGGGAGGTCGCCATCGACATTCAGAAGCTGCGCGGCCAGTCGGGCGCCATCACCCTCGACGAGGGCTACGGGAACACGGGCGCGTGCAAGAGCGCCATCACCTTCCTCGACGGTGAGAAGGGCATCCTCCGCTACCGCGGTTACCCCATCGAGCAGCTCGCCGAGAAGTCGAGCTTCCTCGAGGTCAGCTGGCTGCTCATCTACGGCGAGCTGCCCACGGCCGAGCAGCTGGCGAGCTTCGAGCGCGCGCTCACCAAGCACACCCTCATCCACGAGGACATGCGGCGCTTCTTCGACGCCTTCCCGCCGCACGCCCACCCGATGGCCATCCTCTCCGCCGTCGTCTCGGGCCTGTCCACGTTCTACGACGACGCCAACAACGTCTACTCGCCGACCGCCATCGATCTCACCATCCGGCGCCTGCTGGCCAAGCTCCCGACCATCGCGGCCTTCTCGTACCGCAAGTCGCGCGGCTTCCCGCTGATGTACCCGGACAACTCGCTCAGCTACACGCAGAACTTCCTGCGCATGATGTTCGGCTTCCCGACCGAGCCGTTCATCGCCGACCCCGACATCGCCCGCACCCTCGACGTGCTGTTCATCCTGCACGCCGACCACGAGCAGAACTGCTCGACCTCGACCGTGCGCATGGTCGGCAGCGCCCGCGCCAACCTCTTCGCCTCGGTCTCGGCCGGCATCTCGGCGCTGTGGGGCCCGCTGCACGGCGGCGCCAACCAGGCGGTGCTCGAGATGCTCGAGACCATCCGCGCGCAGGGCGGCAACGTGAAGAAGGCCGTCGAGATGGCCAAGGACCGCAACAGCGGCTTCCGCCTGATGGGCTTCGGCCACCGCGTCTACAAGAACTTCGACCCGCGCGCGACCATCATCAAGCGCCACGCCGACCTGGTCCTGAGCAAGCTCGGCGTCGAGGACCCGCTGCTCGACATCGCCAAGGAGCTCGAGGCCGCGGCGCTGAACGACGACTACTTCGTCGAGCGCAAGCTCTATCCGAACGTCGACTTCTACTCGGGCATCATCTACCGCGCCCTGGGCTTCCCGGTGAACATGTTCACCGTCCTGTTCGCCCTGGGCCGCCTGCCCGGCTGGATCGCCCAGTGGAAGGAGATGATGGACTCCGACATGCGCATCGGCCGCCCGCGCCAGGTCTACATCGGCGAGAACGAGCGCGACTACGTGCTGCCCAGCGACCGCAAGTAGCGCGCCTCCGCTAAGTCGCCAGATGTCATGGAGCCCCGGCCTGGTCCGGGGCTTCGTCGTCTCGCGGCTCCGCGACGGCGCCAGATGTCACGGAGCCCCGGCCTGGTCCGGGGCTTCGTCGTCTCGCGCATCCGCGACGGCGCCAGATGTCACGGAGCCCCGGCCTGGTCCGGGGCTTCGTCGTCTCGCGGCTCCGCGACGGCGCCAGATGT
>JAWLBL010000016.1:72721-190690 GCA_041687695.1 Myxococcota bacterium
CACGGAGCCCCGGCCAGGTCCGGGGCTTCGTCGTCTCGCGGCTCCGCGACGGCGCCAGATGTCACGGAGCCCCGGCCAGGTCCGGGGCTTCGTCGTCTCGCGGCTCCGCGACGGCGCCAGATGTCACGGAGCCCCGGCCAGGTCCGGGGCTTCGTCGTCTCCAGGCCTGGGTCGTTCACCTCGCCGGCGTGGCTTGCCTCGGATTGGGGCCTGCGCTACAAGCGCGATGCCGATCCTCGTCCTTGGCTCGGCGCCCCGACCACGGCTGAAGACAAACCCTCTGGAGGACCCGATGAGCGCCCTCGATCACGCGCTGTCCCGCCCGGTATCCGACGCGACCGTCAACGAGCGCCTCGCCTTCCTGCGCCGCGTCTACGGCTGGATGGCGGCGGGTCTGCTGACCACGGCCATCGGCGCGGCGATCTCCATCGAGTCGGGCCTGGCCTTCGCCTCGCTGCAGATGGGCTTCTTCGCCCACCTGCTCATCGTCCTCGCCTGGATGGGCGGCGCGAGCGTCGCCATGGGCCTGCGCCACCGCCCCGGCGTCAACGTCATCGCCTTCGCCGCCTACGCGCTCTTCACCGGCTTCGTCATCAGCGACGTCATCCTGGTCTCGATGCTGGTCGCCTCCAGCTCCGGCGCCTCCAGCCTGGTCTACGTGATGCAGGCCCTGGTGACGACGGTCGTGACCTTCACCGGCCTCAGCGTCTACGCCATGACGACCAAGCGCGACTTCACCATGATCGGCGGCCTGCTCGTGGCCGGCGTGCTGGTGCTCGTCTGCGGCGGCATCGCCAACCACTTCATCGGCAGCAGCGGCTTCTCGCTCGTCCTGACCAGCCTGGGCGTGCTCGTCTTCTCGGCCTTCATCCTGTACGACACCCAGAAGATCGTCCGGACCTACCCGCTCGGCGAGCACGTCGCCGCGGCGATGGCGCTCTTCCTCAACTTCGTCCTGCTCTTCCTCTACCTGCTGCGCCTCATCCTGTCGCTCTCGCGCGACTGAAGGGTCGCCGCTGGCGCCGGCTCCTGCGGTGGCGCCGGCTCCTGCGGCGGCGCCGACAGCCACAGGCGCGCCTCGTCGAGCAGGCTGAAGGGCTGGCAGTACACGGGGTTGAGGGCGCAGCTCGCGACCCCGTGGGCGTCGTGCCGGACGAAGGGCATGTCCACGCGGGCGTGGGCGAAGGCGTCCATGATGACGCCCTTGTCCGCGACCAGGTTGCTCGCGGCGAACAGCAGCCACAGCGCGACGTGAGCGGGGTTGAAGCGCGGCTGCAGCAGCCCGCGCGTCAGCCGGTCGAGCCCCGTACCCCAGCGGTCGAACTGGGGGCACAGGGCGTTGGCGATGGGGATGGGCGCGACCTTGGCCCAGAAGTCGGTCAGGCCCTGGGCCTCGAGGCCGAAGTCGAAGGCCAGCATGCCGAGGCCCACCGCGAGGCCGAACAGGACGCGGCCGGCGGCGGTGCGGGGCACGGTCGCCGGGTCGGTGATGAGCAGGACCAGCACCAGCGTGACCGGCGCGTAGTGCGGGATGAAGGCCGGCAGATCGAAGCCCTGCGCGCCGTCGAGCACGAGGGCCGCCGAGAGCGTGGCCAGCACGACCGGGACGCGCAGCTGCACGACGAGGCCGAGCAGGAGGATGAGCTCGGCCATGTTGGGGACGACGCCGAAGGCGTGGCTGTTGTCGCCCGTGCCCAGCTGCGGCAGGAAGGTGTTGACGACGCCCACGAGGGCCAGGCCGAAGGCCGACGGGTTGAAGATGTGCCGGCCGTCGCGGCGCAGGAAGGCCTTGGACAGCAGCGCCAGGGTGATGACGGCCAGGGACATGCCGACGCCGGCGAGCGAGAACTGGGCGAACAGGTTGGTGCTGAGGACGACCGGGAAGGGCGCGAAGCCGATGGCCCAGCGCTTGTGGACCGCGAAGCTCAGGACCATGTCCAGCACGATGGCGTAGGCCAGCTGCACCAGGATGGACAGGGCCTGGTCGGGCATGGCGGGCCAGTACAGGGCCCAGTAGGCGAAGATCGTGAGCTGGATGCCGGTGGGCAGGGCGTGGGTGAGCCGGAGCTGCAGGCTCATGGCGTGGCGGCGGCGGTAGAGCGCGACCGCGGCGAGCAGCGTCAGCAGGCCGGCGCCCGCGGCCCAGAACCATCGGTCACTCGCCGTCGGAGGAGGGGGCCGGTGGCCGACGACGATGTAGAAGTCGCCTTGGTCGTGGGCGGCGACGCTGTGGGCGGCGGCGTCGAGGACGCGCGCGGCCTCGGTGTCGGCGGCGCGGTGCACCGTGCGAGCGACGAAGTTGCGCGTGCGGACCTCGCCGGGCAGCCCGCTCTGGGCCGGGGCGAGCAGCAGGTACCCGACCGGCTGGCCCGACGGGGCCGCGAGCGTGTAGCGGACGGCCTGGGCCTCGATGGCGAGGCCGCTGAAGCGCAGGCCGCCGAGGGTCGGGGTCATCCAGCCGACCTCGGCGATGAGCTCGCGGGCGATGGCCTCGCGGCCCGGGGGGATGACCAGGCGTTGCGCGTGGGCGCTCGCCGCCATGGCGGCGTCGAGGGCCACGAGGGCCAGGGCGAGCAGACAGGCGGCGAGCGCGCGTCGGGCGGGGCTCATGGGGTGCCGGAGAGCCAGACGCGCGCCTCTTGCAGCAGGGTGAAGGGCTCGCAGTACAGCGGGTTGACGGCGCAGCTGGCGCGGCCGGCGGCGTCGAGCTGGACGAAGGGCATGGCCTCGCGCGCCTGCCAGAAGTGGTCGATGTAGTCGGCCTTGCCGTCGACGAGCAGGAACACGGCGAGGGCGACCCAGAGCGCGACGTGGACGCGGTTGAAGCGGGGTTGCAGCACGCCGAGCGTCACGCGGTCGAGGTGCTGGCCCAGGCGGTCGAACAGGGGGCTCAGGGCGTTGGCGACGGGGAGGATGGTGACCTTGGTCCAGAAGTCGGTCAGGTCGTGGACCTCGAACCAGAGGTCGAAGGCGGCCATCCCCAGGCCGACGAAGACGCCGAAGACGACGCGGCCCGGGTTGGTGCGGGGGAGGGTCGCCGGGTCGGTGATGAGCAGGACGAGGACCAGGGCGACCGGGGCGAAGATCGGCACGAAGGTGCGGACCTCGTAGTGCTCGAAGCCGACGAGGACCAGGGCGGCCGAGAGCGTGGCCAGCACGACCGGGACGCGCAGCTGCACGATGAGGCCGAGCAGGATGATGAGCTCGGTCATGTTGGGGGTCGCGCCGAACTCGTGGCTGTAGTCGCCCGAGCCGAGGGCCGGGAAGAAGGTGTTGACCAGGCCGAACAGGGCGAGGCCGAAGGCGGAGGGGTTGAAGATGTGGCCGCCGCCCTTGCGGCGGAGCAGGGCCTTGCTGAGCAGGGCCAGGGTGATGATGACCAGGGAGAAGTGGACGCCGCCGAGCGAGAACTGGGCGAAGAGGTTGGTGCTGAGGACGACCGGGAAGGGGGCGAAGCCGATGGCCCAGCGCTTGTGGACGGCGAAGCTGAGGACCATGTCGAGGACGATGGCGTAGGCGAGCTGGACCAGGATGGACAGGGCCTGGTCGCCCATCGGGGGCCAGTAGAGGGACCAGTAGCCGAACAGGGTGAGCTGGATGCAGGCGGGCAGGGCGTGGGTGATGCGGACCTGCAGGTGCATCTGGTCGCGGCGGACGTACAGGGCGCGGGCGGCGGCAGCGGCGGCGAGGCAGGCGCCGACGACCCAGAGCCACCAGGGGACCAGGGGCGGGCGGTCGGAGCCGGGGCGGAGCACGGCGCTGCCCAGGGCCACGTAGAAGCCGCCCTGGTCGCGGGCGACGACGCTGGCGGCGGCGGCAGCGAGGGCGCGGTCGGCGTGGGGGTCGGCGGCGTCGCGGACGGTGCGGAGGACGAAGCTGGCGCTGGTGGGCTCGAAGGGGAGGGCGGTCGCGCGGGGGGCCAGGACCAGGGCGCCGACGGGGTGGCCGTCGGGGAGGCGGGCCAGGGTGTAGCGGACGGTGGTCTCGTCGAGGGCGATGCTGGTGAACTGGAGGCCGCCCTCGAGCGGGGTCATCCAGCCGACGTCGGCGATCAGGTCGCGGGCGACGCCCTCGCGGCCGGGGGGGATGACCTGGTCCTGGGCGCGAGCGACGGCGGGGGCGGCGAGGTCCGTGGCGAGCAGGGCCAGGGCCAGCAGCGCGACGAAGAGGGGGGAGCGGGGCCGGCGAGGGGCTGCAACCATGCGAACAGCATAGCGTTGGAGGGGGGAGGCTGTCACCGCGGGTTGCGGACGAGGGAGCCGGGCTCGTTGTCGAGGGGCGCGGACTTTGCGTATGCTGACGTCGAGCAGGGGGGAGCGATGGGCGAGCGCGGGCGACACGAGGACGAAGCGCGGGCCGTGCGGGCGGCGGCGCTGGAGGGTGAGGGTCACCTCGGGGCGGCGCAGCGGCAGGCGGCGGCGGCTGGCGAGGGGCTCGGCGGGGCCGCGGCGGTGTACGTGGACAAGATCCACCGTCACGCCCACCGGGTGACGGATGCGGATGTGGCCGCGTTGAAGGGCGAGGGCTACACCGAGGACCAGATCTTCGAGCTGACCGTGGCGGCCGCGGTGGGGGCGGGGATGAGGCGGCTCGACGCCGGGCTGGCCGCGATCCGGGGAGGCAAGCGCTGATGCGACTGAGCGTGCTGGAGCGTGGGCACCGGCTGAAGGAGAAGCTCGTCCTGACGATGATCCGCGTCGTCTCGGGGGCGCCGCCGGTGGACGTGATCAAGGTGCTGATGTACCGGCCCGAGCGCTTCGGGCGGCCGTTTTCGGCCTGGATCCAGAGCTCGCTGCGCGGGCCGAGTGAATGGAGCGTCGGCGAGCGCGAGCTGTTCGCGGCGTTCGTGTCGCGGCTGAACGCGTGCCGGTTTTGAACGGCGGCGCACGGCGCGGTCGCGTCGTTGGAGCTGGGTGAGGACGTGACGAACGCGGTGCTGGACGACTGGCGGACCGCGCCGATCGACGAGCGGCTGCGGGCGACGCTGGGCTTTTTGGAGAAGCTGACGCTGGACCCCGACGGGCTGACGCCCGAGGACGCCGACGTGGCGCGGCGGGCCGGGGCGAGCGACGCGGCGCTCGAGGACGCGGTGCACGTCGCGGCGGCCTTCAACATAATCGACCGCGTCGCCGACGCGGTCGGCTTCGAGGTCGTCTCGCGCGAGCGGTTCTTCGCCGGCGCGCGGACGCTGCTGTCGCGGGGTTACCAATAGGGGCGGCGCGCACCAGCGAGGCGTCGGGCGTGGCGCCCACGTCCACGCGGCGGGTGGTCGACCCGGCGGCGGCGGCGAAGGAGCGCTTCGACCGGCTGCACGGGGCGGAGCTGCTGGCGCAGGTGCCGACGTCGCCCGGGGTGTATCGCTGGTTGGCCGAGGACGGGTCGGTGCTGTACGTCGGCAAGGCCAAGAACCTGCGCCGGCGGCTGTCGCAGTATCGGGCGGCGCGGCGGACGAAGAAGGGCCGCAAGATGTGGCGCCTGGTGGGCCTCGCGGCGCGGGTCGAGTGGACGGCGCTGGGCAGCGAGCTGGAGGCGTGCCTCGAGGAGGTGCGACTCATCCAGGCGCTGCGGCCGCCGGAGAACGTCGCGTCGGCCTTCGAGTTCCTGTACCCGATGATCGGCGTGTCGCCGCGGGCGGCGCACGCGCGGCTGTGCCTGACGACGCTGCCCGACCGCTTCCCGGAGTACGCGATGCACGGCGCCTATCGGTCGCGCGAGACGACCGGGGCGGCCTTCTTCGCGCTGATGCGGCTGCTCGAGTTCGTGGCGCACACGCTGCCGCGGCGCGAGCTGGGCGAGGAGGCCGACGTCGAGCACTCGTACGTGTTCGGGTTCCGGCGGCTGGGCGCGGCCTGGGTCGCGCGGGTCGAGGCGTTCCTGCGGGGCGACGACCCGGGGCTGATGGCCGAGCTGTCGCTGGCGCTCATCGAGCGGCCGAGCGCGCGCGCCCGCGCCGGCGACGTCCAGGCGGACCTGCGGCTGCTGCGTGACTTCTGGCGCGACGAAGTGAGGCCCCTGCGCGAGGCCGTCACCACGGACGGCTTCGCCGTGTGGCCGGTGCCGCAGGCCGCGCGCGACCCGCTGTTCCTGAGGTTCCGGGCGACCGGCTGATCCCAGCGATCGTCTTGTGGGTTGACCCTCACGCGACGTCAGGCCCTACCACTGCACCCAGGAGGTGAGGAGATGGCGCTGACGGTCGGCCAGGTCGCGAAGCTCTCGGGGGTCAGCGTGCGCGCGCTGCATCACTACGAGGCCATCGGGCTGCTCGCGCCCTCGGCGCGCACCGTGGCGGGCTATCGGCTGTACGGAGACGCGGATCTGCAGCGCTTGCAGCAGATCCTGTTCTTCCGCGAGCTGGGGTTCTCGCTCGAGCAAATCGGCCGAACGCTGAGCGACCCGGGGTTCGACCTGCGGGCCGCCCTGACCCTGCAGCGTCAGCTCCTCGCCGAGAAGGAAGGACGCGTGCGAGCGCTGGTGGCCGCGGTGGACAAGGCGCTGGCGTCCCTCGACTCGGGAGTGACCATGAGCAAGGAAGAGATGTTCGAGGTGTTCGGGGACGTCGACCCGACCCAGCACGAGGACGAGGTGAAGGAGCGCTGGGGCGAGACCGACGCCTACCAGGAGTCGGCCCGGCGCACCAAGCAGTACCGCAAGGAGGACTGGCAGCGCATCAAGGCCGAGGGAGACGCCAACCTGCAGGCGTTCGCCGCGGCGCTCGACGCGGGCCGGGCGCCGGACCATCCGGCCGTGATGGCGCTGGCCGAGGAGGCCCGGCAGCACATCCACCGGTGGTTCTATCCGTGCTCGCCGGCGATGCATCGCGACCTGGCCGAGCTGTACGTCGCGGACCCGCGCTTCACGGCGACCTACGAGCAGGTGCGGCCGGGGCTGGCGCAGTTCGTGCGCGACGCCATCGTGGCCAACGCGGACCGGCAGGCCGGCCTCAAGGCCTGAGTCCCGGCCGGGCGAACAGCTCGCCCAGGAAGTCGAGCACGGCGCGGACGCGCGCCGTCTCGGCGACGTCGCGGTGGACCACCTGCCAGATGGGGCGCGGGCGCGGGGCGCCGAGGGCCGGCAAGCGTACGAGCGCTGGTTCGCCCTCGGCCACCGCGACCGGCAGCAGGGCGACGCCCAGGCCGGCGATCGTCGCGGCCAGGAGCGTGCTGACGCTGGTGGTCCGCAGGGCGACGCGCGGCGTCTCGGACTTCTCGTGCAGCCAGGCGCTCTCGGCCGTCGGGTACAGGGCCTCGGCGTAGTCCAGGGCGTCGACGCCATCGAGCGAGCGCAGCGTGTCCGGCGCGAGACCTCGGGCCTCGAGGTAGCCGCGCGAGGCGTAGGCGCCGAAGTGGATCTCGGTCAGCTTGCGCGCGACGAGGGCCTCCTCCTTGGGCCGCGCGATGCGCAGCGCCACGTCGGCCTCGCCGCGCGCGAGATCCAGCGTGCGCATGGTGCACAGCAGCTCGAGGTCCAGCCCCGGGTGGCGGGTCCGGAGCGCCGGCAGCGCGGGCGCGATGAAGCGCGTGGCCACCGTCTCGATGGTGGTCAGGCGCACCACGCCCTCGACGGCGGCGGCCGCCCCGCGCGCCGCGCGGCCCAGGGCGGTCACCTCGGCCTCGAGGCGCTCGGCCGACGGCAGGACGCGCTGGCCGGCCTCGGACAGGCGCCAGCCGCCGGACGTGCGCACGAACAGCCTGGCCCCGAGCGCCTCTTCGAGCGCGGCGATGCGGCGGCCGACCGTGGTGGCGTCGACCCGTAGCCGGCGGCCCGCCTCGGACAGCGAGCCGCGGCGCTGCACGGCCAGGAAGTACCGAACGTCGTCCCAGTCCACGAGCGCCCCCGGTCTGGTCAAGTGCTGCAAATTTGCAGGTTGGAACTGCGCAGCCGGGCATTTCAGCGACCCTGCGCGCGCGCCATTGTCCTAGCACGAACCGCCTACCAAGGAGAGCGCCATGTTCGTCGTCGACGCCCTGCCTGCAAATTCGCCCCAGTCATCGCCCGCCTCGCGTCACCGCGTCATCGAGGTCCCTGCCCTCGACGGCGTGCCCCTGGGCGCGCGGGTCTACGAGCCCGATGCGGCCGACGGCGGCGCCGAAGCCGCACGCGCCGTGGTCGTCATCGCCAGCGCGACCAGCGTGCCGCAGCGCTACTACACGCGCTTCGCCGGCTTCCTGGCGCGCGCCGGCTTCCGGGTCGTGACCTTCGACTACCGGGGCATCGCCGCCTCGCGCCGCCGCGGCTCGCTGCGCCGCGAGCGGGCCACGATGCAGGACTGGGGACGCCAGGACCTGGGCGGCGTGCTGGCCTGGGCCGAGCGGACGTGGCCCGGCCTCGAGCGGCTCCTGGTGGGCCACAGCTTCGGCGGGCAGGCGCTGGGCCTCACGCCGCACACGGCCAAGCTCTCGGGCGCCATGCTGGTCGGCGCGCAGCTGGGCTACTGGCGCCGCTGGCCGGCCTCCGAGCAGCTCAAGCTCGGCCTCGCCGTCCACGCGCTGATCCCGGGCTTCGCGACCGCGCTCGGCTACGTCCCCGGCTGGACGGGCCTGGGCGAGGACCTCCCCGGCGGCGTGGCCAGCGAGTGGGCGCGCTGGTGCCGGCACCCCGAGTACCTCATCGGCTACGTCCCCGAGGCGCGCGACCACTTCGCCTCGCTGCGCGGCCCCGTCCTCGCCTGGGGCTTCACCGACGACTGGTACGCCCCCATCCCGGCGGTCGACGCCCTGCTCGACCAGCTGCGCGGGGCCGACGTGCGCCGCGAGATCGTCGCGCCCCACCAGGTCGGCGCCAAGGCCGTCGGCCACTTCGGCTTCTTCCGGCCCGACCACCGCGACACCCTGTGGCGCGAGGCCGCCGAGTGGCTCCTCGACGTCGCGTCGCGGGCGACACGGCCCGCGGCCTCTGCTATCCACGTGGTCTCCCCCACCTAGGAGGCGCTCCGTGATCCTCGACCACATCGGCCTGGGCGTCCGCGACTACGCCCGCTCCAAGGCCTTCTACGACGCGGCCCTGGCGCCGCTGGGCATCGCGCTGGTGATGGAGGTCGGCGCCGATCTCACCACCTCCGGTGCCCCCGCCTGCGGCTACGGCCGCGGCCGCAAGCCCGAGTTCTGGCTGGGCGGCGAGGGCCACACCACCCCGCCCCTGCACGTCGCCTTCGTGGCCGAGACCCGCGCCCAGGTCGACGCCTTCTACCAGGCCGCCCTGGCCGCCGGCGGCCGCGACAACGGCCCGCCCGGCGTCCGCGCCCTCTACCACCCCAACTACTACGGCGCCTTCGTCCTCGACCCCGACGGCCACAACATCGAGGCCGTCTGCCACGCCCCCGGCTGACCGAAGCGAGGCGTCTGATGCATCGGATGCGGGCCGGGTTCTTCGGGTTGCTCGCCTTCGCGCTGTGGGCGCAGGCTCCGTCGGCGCGGGCGGGCGAGCGGTGTGGGCCCAACTTCTGCGAGGGCGACGAGGTCTGCTGCAACGAGGGCTGCGGCATCTGCACCAAGCCGGGCGGCGCCTGCATCATGCCCTTTTGCGAGTGGGGCCGGCCCGGCTGGATCGACGCGGTCGCGGTCCCGGGGGCGGACGTCTTCCCCAGGGCGCGGGCGGTCGTCGGCGTGACGCAGCACCGGCTCGACCTGGGCTTCGGCGTGGCCGACCTGACCACGCTCTCGGTGCGGGCCGACGTGCAGGCCTACGTCGCGCGGGGCCTCGCCGTGCGGCTGGGGCTCGGCGGCGTCGGCGCGCTCGACGCGGACGCCGGCTTCGACGACACCGCGGACTGGTCGGCCGTGGCCGGCCTCACGGCCCAGTTGCCCGAGCTGACGCGCCTGTTCAGCTGGGCGTTGGTCCTCGACGTCGCCAGCGAGGCCGGCCTGGACGCGCTGTCCTGGCTGACACCCCGGGCTCCGGTCGGCGGGCGCGCGCTGGCGGTCGCCGCGGGCCTGGCCTTCGCCGACCGGATGAACATGGGACCGCTGACGGCGAAGGCGCGTTGGGTGCAGGCCTTCCCCCACGAGGACGGCGACCCGACCGGGACGCTCGAGCTGGCGGCCGGGCTCAGCACCGACCTCCGCTGGATCCGCGCCCTGGGCGGGCCCGAGATCCCGCTCGGCCTGCGCGCCGGCTACCGCTTCGCCCACCGGCTCACGGGGGGCGAGCTGACCGCCCACGAGCTCGGCGGGGGGCTGTATCTCATGGGGCTGACCGACGAGCTGCGGCTCGGCCTGGACGCGGTCGCCAGCTGGACCGACGTCGCGGGCGCCGAGGTGCGCGCCCTGACCGGGCTGCTGCGGCTGGACTACTACTGGGAGTCGAACCACTGAGCGCGCCGGGCGGGGCGCCGCCGTTGCATCGAATGGCGGCGCCGCTACACTCCGCGCCGATCGCCGGCCCGCCCGTCCGCCACGGCCGGGCGCCGGAACCCCGCTCGAGGTAGCCGCCGTGACCGTTCGCCCGTCCTCGCTCGTCGTCCTGCTCGCCCTGGCCCCGCTCGCCGCCTGCGACGGCCCGGGCGGCGCCAGCATCACCCCCGGCAAGGCCAAGACCCTCGAGGCCGGCGGCCTGGCCCTGGGCGGCAGCCACACCTGCGCCATCATGAAGGACGACACCGTCCGCTGCTGGGGCCGCAACGCCGCCGGGCAGCTCGGCCCCGACGAGGCCGGCGCCTGCGCGACCGCCGACGCGACCGCCTGGCCGCGCAGCGTCGGTCAGCTGAAGGTGGCGGACCTGTCCGCGGGCGAGCTGCACACCTGCGCGGTCGGCCAGGACGGCGTGGTCAGCTGCTGGGGCGGCAACGCCCACCAGCAGCTTGGCGGGGCCCCGTCCAACGCCTGCGCGCCCGTCGCCGTCGCGGCCGTCACCGGAGCGACCGACGTCGCGGCGGGCGACCGGCACAGCTGCGCGGTCGACGGCGAGGGCGCCGCCTGGTGCTGGGGCGACAACACGCGCCGCCAGCTGGGCGCGCCGACCACCGACGAGCACGGCCCGGTGAAGGTCGAGCTGCAGACCAAGGTGACGCGGGTCGGCGCTGGCGCCGAGCACAGCTGCGCCGTGCTCGAGGTCGGCCTGGTCGCCTGCTGGGGCCGCAACCACCGCGGGCAGCTGGGCGTCGGCAACCTCGAGGACGGCGACACGCCGCGCCAGGTGCTCGGGCTGCAGGGCGGCGTCTCGGTCGCCCTGGGGCGCGCCCACACCTGCGCGCTCGACGGCGCCGGCGCGGTCCACTGCTGGGGCGCCAACGATCGCGGACAGCTCGGCCAGGGCGCGGGTAGCCTCGACAGCTCGGTGCCGCGCCGCGTCGGCGAGCTGACGGGCCTGCTGGGCCTCACGTCCGGCGCCGACCACGTCTGCGCCATCACCGCCGAGCGCGAGGTCCTGTGCTGGGGCGCCGCGGACCAGGGCCAGGTCGGGCCGGGCGCCTCGGCCGACGCCCACCAACCGGTCGCCGTCCCCGGACCCACCGGGGTCGTCGCCCTGGACGCCGGCGCGCACCACACCTGCGCGGCCGGCGACGGCGGGCAGGTCTGGTGCTGGGGCGCCGCCGCGCCGCTGGGCGTCGAGGACGGCGCCGCGTTCTCGGCCGACCCGGTGCTGGTCGAGTGGACGAAGCCCGAGCAGCCGGCCGAGCCCGATGCGGACACGCACCAGGACACCCACCAGCCGCCCGCCGACACCGTCGTCAAGCCCGACGTCACCGCCGACGTCGGCCCGGTCGACGACGCCGGCCCCATCGGGTCCGAGACGGCGTGGACGGTGTGCGAGACCGACACCGACTGCTCCTCGTTCGAGTACTGCATGCCGCCGCTGACCGGCCTCGCGCCGATGTGCCTGCCGGCCTGCGGCTCGGGCACGCCTCACGTCGAGGTCTGCCCGCCGGGGCCCGGGCACGCCGAATCGTTCTGCTTCGACGGCGTCTGCGCCATGGCCTGCTGGACCGGCGATCCGAGCTGCCCGTCCGGCATGACCTGCCAGGAGGGGCCCGACTGGGGCGGCGAGGGCCTGTGCGGCCATGCGTTCTAAGGCCTGATGACGACCCACCCTTCACAGTCCCTGCACCTCGCGCCCGCGCCCGCGCCCGCAACCCCCGTGGCCCAGACGCGGGACCAGGCCCCCGCGCTCGGCCGCGACGCCTTCTTCGACAACGCCAAGCTCGGGCTCATCACGCTGGTCGTCACCGGCCACGCCATCGAGCCCTTCATCCGCGGCGACGTCGCCCTCCGCGCGCTCTACCTCCTCATCTACGCCTTCCACATCCCGGCCTTCGTCCTCCTCGCCGGCCACCACTCGGCCAAGCGCCTCGACGCCGGGCGTGGACAGAAGCTCATCACGGGCGTGGTCGTGCCCTACCTCCTCTTCGAGGTCCTCTACTCGGTCTTCGAGTGGAAGGTCATGGGCCGCCCCCTGAGCTTCACCTTCCTCACCCCCTACTGGCTCATGTGGTTCCTCGTGAGCCTGTTCACCTGGCGCCTGCTCCTGCCCGTCTTCGCCTCGCTGCGCGGCGCGCCCCTGTGGGGCCTGGTCCTCGCCCTGCTGGCCGGCACCACCGCCGCCGGCTACAGCCTGTCGCTGTCGCGCACCTTCACCTTCCTGCCCTTCTTCCTGCTCGGCGCCTGGCTCCGCCCCGAGCACTTCGCCGCGCTCGCCCGCCCGGCCGTCCGCGTCGCCGCCGTCGCCGTCCTGGCCGCCGGCGCCTGGCTCGCCTACGACCACGCCCCCGAGCTGCGCGCCCGCTGGTTCTACGGCGCCCACTCCTACGCCGCCCTCAAGCTCGACGCCGCCGACGGCGCGCTCCTGCGCCTGTCCCTCCTGACCGCCGGCGCGGTCCTCGGCGTGGCCTTTCTGGCCCTGGTCCCCCGCCGCCGCAGCTGGCTCACCAAGCTCGGCTCGCGCAGCCTCGCCGTCTTCCTGCTGCACGGCTTCGCCATCAAGCTCGCCGTCCACCTCGGCTACCTGCGCCACGGCCCGAACACCTGGCCGGTCTGGGCCATCCTCGCGCTCGGCCCCGCGCTCACCCTGCTCCTGGCGTCTCGCCCCGTGGCCTGGCTCACCCGGCCGCTGCTGGCCCCGCGCCTGTCGTTCCTCTTCCGCCGCGCCTCCTAGCCCGCCTCGCGGCCGCCCGCTCGCCCCGACGGCGCACATCGGCGACGCTCCGGCCATGGCTCGAGCTCGCCGCCGCCGCTGGCCCCTCGTCCTGGCCGGCCTGGCCCTCGTGCTGCTGGTTACCGGCTATCTGTTCCGCGGGTATCTGGTCGCCATCCTGCCCGGCCAGGCCCCCAGCGGCGCCTTGCCCCTGGGCCGCCTGCACCTGCCCGCCGGGTTCGTCGTCGAGGCCTTCGCCGAGGACCTCACTGGCGCCCGCTCGCTGGCCCTGGGCCCCGACGGCCTCGTCGCCGTGGGCACCCGCGACCCGGGGCGCGTCTACGTCCTGCGCGACGCCGACCGAGACGGGCGCGCCGAGCAGCGCTGGACCGTCGCCACGGGCCTGCGTCAGCCCAACGGCGTCGCCTGGCGCGGCGCCGACCTGTACGTCGCCGAGATCGGCCGCGTCCTCCGGCTGCCCGACCTCGCCCGCGCCCTGGACGCGCCCCCCGCGCCGGTCGTGGTCACCGACGCCTTCCCCGAGGAGGGCCACCACGGCTGGAAGTTCATCGCCTTCGGCCCCGACGGCCTGCTCTACGTCCCGGTAGGCGCCCCCTGCAACGTCTGCCTGTCCGAGGACCCCGCCTTCGCCGCCATCCACCGCCTGCGCCCCGACGGCACGGGCCTCGAGCCCTTCGCCGTCGGCGTCCGCAACACGGTCGGCTTCGACTGGGACCCGGCCACAGGCGACCTCTGGTTCACCGACAACGGCCGCGACTGGATGGGCCCCGACCAGCCCCCCGACGAGCTGAACCACGCGCCGCGCCCCGGGCTGCACTTCGGTTTCCCCTTCTGTCACGGCCGTGACCTCGTCGACCCCGACCACGGTGGCCGCGACTGCGCGGCCTTCATGCCGCCCCGGGCGACCTTCCAGGCCCACGCGGCCGCCCTGGGCATGCGCTTTTACGACGGCGCGATGTTCCCGGCGCGCTACCGCGGCGGGGTCTTCGTGGCGCTGCACGGGTCGTGGAACCGCCCCGAGCCGGTCGGCTACGAGGTGGTCTTCGTCCCGATGACCCCCGACGGCCCCGGCCCGCCCGAGCCGTTCGTCACCGGCTGGCTGGGCGCGGTGGGCGCCTGGGGCCGCCCCGTCGACGTCGAGGTCCTGCCCGACGGCAGCCTGCTGGTCAGCGACGACCGCGCCGACGCCGTCTACCGGGTCCGCTACTCGTCCGCGCCACCCACCGACGCCAACGCGCGCTGACCGCGCGGGCTCAGGGCGCGCGCCATGAACACCGCGTCGCGGTAGTCGGGCTCGGTGCCGAGCGCCGCCGCCGCCTCTTCGAGGCCGAGGCCCAGCGGCGCGAACCCCGCGGCGCGATAGCAGGCGATGGCGCGCGGGTTGCGGGCCGAGGGCTGCACGAACATCAGGTCGACCCAGCGCTCAGCGGCCAGCCGCTCGCCCAGCAGGGCCAGCGCGCGGCGCCCGTAGCCCAGGCCGGTGTAGGCGCTCGACGCCAGCCACAGGTCCAGCTCCGTCACGCAGGCGCCGTCGTGCAAGCGCACGTGCTCGTTGGTGTTCACCCAGCCGACCGGCTCGCCGTCGACCTCCAGCACGAAGCCCTGGCCGTCGTCCGGCGCCGAGCCGTCGAAGTAGTGGGCGCCGTAGTCCGCCAAGAACTCGTCCAGCGTCGGGACGGGCACCTCGGGGAACAGCGGCGGGCCCATCATCGCGGCCGTCAGATCCGAGCGCGCGCACCAGCGCCAGACCGTCGGCGCGTCGCTGGGGCGCGCAGGGCGCAGCGCGAGCTCGGGCGGCGTGATGAGCCGCGTGCGCAGGCCGCGGGGCACGGGCTCGAAGCCCTCGGTGGCGTACAGCGCGATCGCCGGGGCGTTGTCCGGTCGGACCTGCAGGTGCAGCGCCTTGGCGCCGCGCACCGCCGCCAGCCGCGTGGCCTCGCGCACCAGCGTCCGCCCGATCCCGGCGCCGCGATGCGCGGGCAGCACCCAGACCTCGGTCAGCCAGGCGTCGCGGCCGGCGAACTCGAGGTCGAAGCCGTAGGTGACCAGGGCGTAGCCGACCAGCGTCTGATCGCCCTTGGGTTGCGCGGCCTCGGCGACCAACGCGAAGCCGATCGACGGGTCGGCGACGAGGCGCTCGAGCGCCGGCCCCATGCGATCGGCGGCGAAGGCGATCTCCTCGTGGGCGTTGAACTCGGCCATGGGCCCCAGCAGCGACGGGACGTCGTCCGGGCGGGCGAGGCGGACGCGGAGGGCGGCCATCAGTGGCGCTCGAAGAGGGTGACCCACTCGCAGTGGGGCGTCTGCGGGAACTGGTCGACGCCGACGGCGCGGGTCGGGACGTAGCCGAGCGCGCCCAGGGCGGCGGCGTCCTGCACCAGGGTCGGGGCGAAGCACGAGACGTAGAGCAGGTGCCGCGGGCGCGTCTTGCGGGGCAGGCTCTCCAGCGCGAAGACCAGGTCGCGCAGGCCAGAGCGCGGCGGGTCGGCGACCAGCAGGTCGTGCCGCTCGAGCAGCCCCAGCAGCGTGTGGCTGACGCGCTGGACGTCCAGGCGCTGCGCGGAGATCTGCTGGCCCAGGCCGCGCTCGGCGACGGCGCGCTCGAGGCCCTGACAGGCGCTGGGCTCGACCTCGAGGGCGGTGACGCGCGCGCCGAGGGCGGCCAGGGGCAGGGTCAGGTTGCCCGCGCCGGCGCACAGCTCGAGGACATGGGTCGGCCGGGCGGCCTCGGCCAGCGCGCGGACGGTGCGGACCAGCAGGCGGTTGGCGGCGAAGCCGGGCTGCGTGAACGAGCCCACCTGGGTGTAGATCGGGGTCGCCTCCTCGCCGGGGCCGACGTAGGTCTCCCACCACGGGCCCAGCTCGGCGGGCAGCAGCTTCAGGGCGCCGCCGTCCGGGTCGCGGCCCAGGCGCTTGCGCTTCTGGCCGATCTCGACGCAGTCGGCGGCGTCGAGCAGCCGGCCGAGCCAGGCGGCGTCGTCCAGGAGATCGCGCACGGTCGCGTTCGGCAGGTCCAGCCAGGCGCCGCGCTGGCCGGCGGGCGAGACGCGCAGCCGGATGGAGCCCTGGTCGATGCGCGGCAGGTCGGCGCGGAAGGCGGCGTACCAGGCGGCCAGCGCGTCGGACATCTGCGGGCAGCGCGGCATGTCGACGATCTGGCGATGATCCTTGCCGTACAGCCCGATGCGCACCCCGCGCCCGTCACCCTGCAAGGTCAGGTCGACGCGATCGCGCAGGCCGCGCGTGCCGGGGCTGTCCAGGCGCAGCGAGGCCGGCGCGGTCACGCCCGCCTCGCGCAGTCGCTTCCTCAGCTCGTGCGCCTTCTGCTCGAGCTGCGCCTCGTAGGGCGAGCCGATGAGGGCGCAGCCCGAGCAGCGCCCCGCCAGCTCACAGGCGTCGCCGTCCACGGGAGCAGCGGCCCCCGGGTCCATGGTAGCTGCGGTCACTCGGCGCCCTCTCCCACGGTCCGTCCCTCGTCCCCGCGCGGTCGCGGGCGAAGGAGAGAAGGGTCCATGCGCGCCGCAGTCGGAGCCCGAGAACCTACCAACCCGGGTGTCCCTGTCGCGCGCGCGCTGGACCCTCGAAGATCCCAACATGAATGGTTTCGGACCATTCCGGGAGAGTGGCCCGGCCACGCGGCCCTCCCCGGCCTGCGATCCTCCGACAACCCGCGCCCGCTGGCAATGGTCCTGCTAACCGTCCAGACGCACCGGCAGCGCCCGCGCCAGCCCGACGTACTCCGGCGTGACCTCGGCCTGCCACGCGTGGACCTCGACCCCAAGCGCGGCGACCTGCTCCAGCGCCTCGGCGTAGGCCGGGTCGATGTGGCGCGCCGGTCCGAACGAGCGCGCGTCCGTGCGCTGGATCAGGAAGAAGATCGTCGCCCGATCCCCGGCCGCCACGCGCGCCGCCAGCTCGTGCAGGTGCTTGAGCCCCCGCGCCGTGACCGCGTCCGGGAACATCGCGTGGCCGGCGTCGGCCAGCGTCACGTTCTTGATCTCGACCCAGCACGGCCGTGGGTCGTCCGGGTGATCCTCGAGCAGGACGTCGATGCGCGAGCGCTCGCCGTAGCGCACCTCGCGGCGCACGGCGCGGTACCCGGTGAAGCCGGGCAGCGCCCCCCGCGCGGCGGCCTCGGCCACCAGCTGGTTGGGCAGCGACGTGTTGACGCCGATGAGCGCCTCGCCCTCGGAGGCGATCTCCCAAGTCCACTGCAGCTTGCGCTTGGGGTCGTCGTGGGGCGTCAGCCACACGCGGCTGCCGGGGGACAGGCACCCCTTCATGCTGCCGGTGTTGGCGCAGTGGGCGACCACCGTCCGGCCGTCGGCGAGGCGCACGTCGGCGAAGAAGCGCTTGTAGCGCCGCTCGAGGTGCCCGGGGACGAGGGTCGGCGCGTAGGGGATGCGGAAGGGGGACGTCGTGGTCACGGGCTTGCCTCTCGATGCGCCGCGGCGCGCCGCCCGCCGTGCGGCTGGATTGGCCGGAGGCGGAGGTCTATCATCCCCGCCTCGAACACGGAGGTGGCGACGTGGGTTCCTGGGTTCGATGCGGCCTGGCCGCGGTGATGCTGGCGCTGGGCGCCGGGTGGGCGGCGGACGCGCGGGCGACGCTGGTGCGCGGGTTCAGCCTGCCGGGCCTGGTCGCCGAGGCGCACTCGGTGCTGCGCGGCGAGGTGGCCTGGCAGGAGGTCGTGTACGACGCCCGGTGGGGCCGCGTCTACACCCACTCGTTCCTCGTGGTGGACGAGGTGCTGGCCGGCCGCGAGGCGGTCGGCGACGTGGTGGTCGTCCGGCAGCTGGGCGGCGAGCTGGACGGCGTGCTGAGCCAGGTGCCGGGGACGGCGCGGCTCGAGGTGGGCGCCGAGGTGGTCGTCTTCGCGCGCACCGACGGGGCCTTCCACTACCTGGTCGGCATGGCGCAGGGCGCCTTCGAGGTGCGGCGCGAGGCGCCCGGTCGCGTGACGCTGCGCCGCTCGACCGCCGGGCTGACCGTGCCGCCCGTGGCCGGCCCGACGCGCCCGCTCGCCCCCGACGCGCTGACCCTGGACGCGCTGCGCGCCCAGGTGCGTGACCAGGGGCGCGCCGGAGGCCGACAGTGAGCCGCCTCGCGCGCGTCGCGCTGCTGTCGCTGATGGGCCTGCTGGCGTCCGCCGCCCCCGCCCAGGCCTACGTCGTCCTCAAGCACTGGAACAGCGGCAACACCCAGAAGTGGTCCAAGGCGACCGTGACCTGGACGATGACGACCAGCACGCCCGCCGGACACGACCCGAACGCGCTGCAGCAGGCCCTCGCCGCGGCCTTCGCCAGCTGGCAGGCCGTCCCGTGCGCCACCATCGGCTTCACCTGGGGCGGCTTCAAGGCGGCCGACCCGGGCAACGGCATCCACTTCTACTTCCAGCAGACCACGTGGGACCCGGCCGTCGGCGACGCGCTGGCCTACTCGCAGTCGCAGAGCGACTGGTCCGGCACCATCACCTCCAACGACATCGTCTTCAACGCGGCCCAGCACCAGTGGTCGACGGCCGCCTTCGCGCCGCCCGGCTTCCAGGACGTCCAGGGCGTCGCCACCCACGAGATCGGGCACTCTCTGGGCCTCGACCACAGCCGGCACCGCCAGGCGACCATGTTCTTCTCGGGCGGCTCGGCGGACCTGCGCTCGCTCGAGCCCGACGACCAGAACGGCCTGTGTTTCCTGTACCCGAAGGTGACCTTCACCCAGGGCGCGGCCTGCGACGCGTGCACCGCCGACAGCCACTGCAAGGCGGGGCCGTGCCTGAACTGGGGCGGCGGGCACACCTACTGTGGGCAGACGTGCACATCGTCGTCGCAGTGCCCGTCGGGGTTTTCGTGCTGGCAACTCGAGAGCGGCGCGACGACCTGCCTGCCCGACAACGAGTTCTGCCACCAGGCGGGGCAGAACATCGCGATGGGCGACTATTGCTATGGCCACGAGACCTGCCAGGCCGGCCTGTTCTGCTTGCCGCTGACCGACGACGCGATGTGCACGCGCGAGTGCACGGCGGCCAAGCCGTGCCCCAGCGGTTTCGCCTGCACGGCCGGGATCTGCATGAAGGCGGGCTCCAAGCCGTACGGCGCGCCGTGCCAGGAGTCCAGCGAGTGCGCGACGGCCGCCTGCATCCAGTTCCAGAGCGGCGGCGTCTGCTCGAGCTACTGCGGCAAGAACGGAGGGAGCTGCCCGGCCGGTCACCAGTGCTATCAGGACGTGGCGTGCGTGCCGCCGGGGCCCAGCCCGAACGGGACCAAGTGCCTCAGCCCCACCCAGTGCCAGGGCACCTGGTGCGAGGCGAACCTGTGCACGCAGCCCTGCGGCGTCGGCAGCCCGTGTCCGACTGGCACGACCTGCCAGGGCGGCTTCTGCGTGGGCGCGGCGACGGGTGGGCAGTGTCAGGACGGCGGCCAGTGCCCCGACGAGATGGTCTGCCAGAAGCTGGCCTCGGGCGTCACCGGCACCTGCGAGCGCGCGTGCAACCCGCTGCTGGCGGACAGCGGCTGCCCCGGTGGCCAGGTCTGCAAGTGGCGCTGGGAGGCGGGCACCCAGACCATCACCGGCACCTGCGTCCCGGCCATCGGCGGCAAACAGGTCGGTGAGGCCTGCGACGACGTGGCCGACCCGTGCGAGCTCGACCTCGTGTGCGTCGCCGGCACCTTCGACACGCCGACCTGCCACCGCGACTGCAAGATCCAGTCGAACAACCTGGGCTGCGCGACCCTCGAGAAGTGCGTCTCGCTCGACGACCCCGGCGACCCCAAGCGCGGCCTGTGCATCGACCCCAACCCGCCCCAGCCCACGGCCGACCCCGACCCGGCCGACGCCGGCCCGACCGCGCCCGACGTGGCCGTCGCGCCCGACGCCGCCCCCGCCCCCGACCCGGGGCCCGAGCCCGACACCGCGGCGGCCGACGACCTCGCCCAGGGCGCCGACGCCCCGCCCGCCGATGGCGCGCCCGCCGACGCGCTCGCCGACGCGCCGCCCCTCATCCCGGGCACGCAGCCCGGCTCGAGCGGGCCCAGCGGCTGCGCCGGCGGGGGCGGCGCGACCAGCGCCTGGGCGTGGTGCCTCGCGCTGCTGCTCGGGGCCGCGTCGCGCCGTCGCCGCTCGCCTCGTCCAGCCGCTTGTCGTCGCGCCCGCGCGCTTCTATGGTGAGCGCCATGTCCGAAGCACGCGTCAAGCTGTACACGACCCGGGCCTGCTCCTACTGCGTCGCCGCCAAGCGGCTGCTGCAGCAGGACGACATCGCCTTCCAGGAGATCGACCTGACCACCCAGCACGAGCTGCGCGCCCAGCTGTCGCGCGAGCACCACTGGCGGACGGTCCCGATGATCTTCATCGACGACGAGTTCGTCGGCGGCTTCCAGGAGCTGGCCAGGCGCCGCAGCGAGGGCGGGCTGAAGGACCTGCAGCCCTCGTCGCAGGGCTGAAGCACCTGCAGCCCTCGTCGCAGGGCTGAGCGGCCTCGGATCTGGCCCTCGACCCCTGGCCGGCCGGCGTGGCCGGGGCTCTGACACCTGACCCCCCAAACGAAAAAAGGGGCACGCTCGAGAGCGCGCCCCTTTGTCCGGGCCGGGTGACGGTGTCAGCCGTCCGAGCGGATCACTTGCCGCCGGGGCGCGGCGGGGCCGTGCGGCGCTCGGGCGTCGCGGCCGCGGGGCGCGGCGGCGAGGTCGGGCGCGCGCCCACGTCGAGGCCACCGCCGGGCGCCACCGGGGACGCCTCGTCACCCTTGGACGCCTTTCGGAGGCGGATGGTGGCCGCCTCGTCCGTCGCGGGCTTGGCCTCGGGAGCCGGCGCCGCCGCGGGCTTGGCCTCGGGAGCCGCCGCCGCCGCGGGCTTGGCCTCGGGAGCCGCCGCCACGGGCTGGATCTCGGGGGCCGGCGCCTGGGCCGGCTCGGGCTGAGGCTCGACCGGGGTCTCCGCCTCTACGGCCTCGGCCAGCTCGGTCGCCTCGTCCTCGCCCTCGACGTCCTCGTCGTCCGGCTGGCCCACGCCCGTCAGATCGATGGGAGGCATGTCCAGGACGGTGAACGTCGGCTGATCGGGCCGCAGGGCCTGCCGCTTGGGCGACTTGTCGGCCATCTTGTAGGGCGGCGCCTCGCCGTGCTTGAGGACGTAGTTCTCGTCGGTAAGCAGATCGAGCTGCAGCTGCGTGATGATGTAGGCGCGGCGGCTGTGCTCGGCGCGCTGCGCGGTCTTGCGCAGCTCGACCTCGCGGACGATCACCTCGCGCTTGAGCCGCTCGAGCCGCTTTTCGAAGCGCTCGACCGTCTCCTGCGCCTTGGCCAGCTCGCGCTCGAGGCGGGCGGCGGTGGCCTTGGCCTCGCGGGCGGACTCGCCCTGGGCGCGGTCGGGCTCGGGCGCGGGCTCCGGTCGCGGTGCCGGGGTGGCGGCCTGCGCGGTGGCCGCGGCCTTGAGGGCCTCGAGCTCGGCCGCGGTCTGCCCAAGCTCCTTGAGCTTGGCCTTGGCGGCGGCCAGCTCCTGGCGCGTCTCCTCGCGGTCGATGCGCACGCGGTTGAGGTCGCTCGACAGCTCCTGGCGAACCTCCTCGGACTTGCGCAGGTCCGCGCGCAGGGTCTGGAGCTCGTTGGCGAGCTGCGCGTTGCGCTGCTTCTGGCCCTTCGCGCTCGTGTCCTTGGTCGAGGCCTCCTGGGCCTTCTGCGAGTACTTCTGGGCCTGATCCTCGAGCTGCGTCTGCAGCTTCTTGTTGTCGCGCTGCAGCGTCGTCAGCTGCTCGCGCGCCTGATTGTTCGAGGTCACGAGCTCGGCGTGGCGGATCCACAGGACCACCAGCGCGACGAAGAGCACGAGGGCGACCGCGCCAACTGCTATCGACATGAGATCATCGTCCCTTGCACGACGGGTCAGGGGAGGGGACCACGGGTCCCGGCGGCGTGCCCCCCGCAAAGGCGCGCCGCGCTGCCCCCGGGACACCCGGGAGCGAAAGGCGCGGGACATTAGCTCATCGCAAGCCCGTTGCCCAGCCGGACCGACCGGCGACGGCACAACATGCGCTGGGGCCTCGAACCTTCCCGCAGCGGCGCCGGGCCGCTCCCCCGGACGGGGGATGTTGCGTCTTCGCCGCGCCGGGTTACGCTCGACCTGAACCGCTCGTGATCGGGGACGCGCGCCGTGAGAATGTTTCCCAAGCCCATCGTGCTGACCGAGGCCCGTGAAGGCGCCGAGCTGAGGCTGCTCGGCAGCACCGACCAGGAGGCCCTGCTCGAGTCCGGCGAGGCCGGCCTGCCGCCCGGGACGCCGCTGGTCCTGACCGCGCCCGACGGCCGCTTCGGTCAGGTCGAGCTGTACGCCCAGGTGGTGGGTCCCGCTCGGGTCCCCGTCGGCCCGGCCCGCGGCGCCGGCGCGACGCGCGTGCGCTGGATCCTGGTGTCGTCGCCGCGCCGCCGCGACCACCTGGCGCGGGCGCTGAGCGACGTCCTCGGCCTGCAGACCGAGGTGACCAACGAGGACCCGGACCTGCCCGTCGGCCGCAAGCTCATCTTCGAGGTCGCGTCCTGCAAGCTGCGCCTCATCCGCCTCGAGACGCAGCCCGCGCCCAGCCTGAGCGCTCCACCGACGGACCTCGCCCCGGCGCCGGCGCGCCCCGCCGGCGAGCGCGGCCTGCGCGTCGACCCGCGCGAGCTCGCCCGCGTCCGCGTCGTCGGCCACGCCGGCCAGAAGGCCGACGCGGACACGCTGCTGGGCCGCCGCACCCTCGGCCGCCGCGAGCCCCGTCCGCTGCCGGTCTTCCGCCGCGCCGAGGCGCGCGGGACCTGGAGCGCGCTCGGCGCCCCGCCGCAGCCGATGGCGTGCGGCTGGATCGGCCTGTCCCATTGTGTGTTCGTCATCCCGACGCTGGCCGGGCCCGAGCTGGGGGCCGTCATCGACGCCGACATCCCCCTCGATCCCATCGGACCGGGCGCCGTCCGCGTGTCCGGCCCGGTCTCGATGTTGCGCATCGACGAGAGCGTCGAGCGCGTCGTCGTGGAGCTGGATCTCCAGGGGCAGCCGGACCTGCCCGAGCCCTACCGCCAGCTCGTCACCTACTGGGAGCTCCAGAACCTCGGCGCCTGACCTTCGGCGAGGGCGCGCGGCCTCGTCACACGCCGTCGCTCGACCTCCGGACTGCACCAGCTCGCGCGTGCTCCGGCCTGAGGCAGCTCGCTGCGCCCGCGGCCGCTCAGCGATCGGGCGTGTAGACCCAGGCCTCCCAGAGCTCGAGCTCCTCGCCCCAGGTCTTGCCCGAGATCTCCTGCAGCGACCACAGCGCCATCTCGCGCACCTCACGCTCGGGTCGTCGCAGCGCGCCCAGCAGCGCTTCGCCGGCCGAGATGTCCCGGATGCGCCCGAGCGCCTCGGCCGCCCAGCGCGCCACCCGCGGCGCCTCGTCCTTGAGGTACGGCTTGAGCGCGGCCACGGCCGACGGTGAGCCGATGGAGCCCAGCGCCCAGAACACCTGCTGGAGCAGGCTCACGTCGGTCGTGCCCTCCTTGAGGATCCGGACCAACCCCGGCACGGCGTCGCTGCTGCCGATCTCGCCCAGCGCCGCCGCCACCGTCGTCGCCATCTCGGGCCGCGGCAACAGGTTCAGCAGCGGCGCCACGGCGCGCCGGTCGCGCTGCTTGCCCAGCGCCTCGGTCGCCGCCCAGACCAGCGCGTGCTCGGCCTCGCCCAGGACCTCGACCAGCGGCGGCACGGCGTCCGGGTGCTTCAGCCCGCCCAGCGCCTCGGCGCACGCGAGGCGCCCGGGCCGCGACGTCTTCGGGTCGCGCAGCGCCTTGGCCAACGCGGGCACCACCTCGGCCTCGCCGATGGCGGCCAGCGCCCGCGCCGCGCTCGCCTGGACCATCGGGTTGAAGTGCCGCAGCGCCCGCATCAGCGGGTCCATCGCGCCCGGCTCGCGGCTGCGCCCGAGCGCCGTCGCCGCCAGCATCGCGTCTCCCACGCTCTTGCCGCCCAGCAGATTGGCCAGCGCCGGCAGCGCCCCCTCGGCGCGCAGCTCGCCCGCAGCCATGATGGCCGCCCCGCGCGCGTCGGGGTCCGAGTCCTTCAGCATCGCCAGCGCCGCCTGCCCAGCCGGCTCGTGACGCAGCTCGGCCAGGGCGGTGATGGCCGCCGCCCGCACCCGCGCGTCCTTGTGGGTCACCTGCTTCATCAGCTCGGCCGCCGCCCCCGGGCCCAGCGCGACCACCTCGGCCGTCGCCTTGCACCGCGTCGGGTACGGCAGCTTGCAGTCCTTGGCGCCGGCGAGCTTCGCCCGGACCGTGGCCGCCGGCACCGCCTTGACGGCAGAGGTCCGCGCCGCGGGCCGCGCCAACGCCGGACCGGACGCGGACAAAAGGATCGCCGACAAGAACCAACCGTGGATTCGCATGCTTGCCCCCGAGTCGCAGCCGTTGGCATTGTCCGGGGGCCGCCCCGACGCGTCAAGCGCGCCCCACGAGGACGGCGTAGCCGCCGCCCCCGCTCGCCACCGAGGTCTCATGGGTCCGTCCCTGCCGTGCGCCGCGCTCCTGCTCGCCCTCGCCGCCTGCCACGGCGACCCCGGCGCGGACCCGGTCGAGGTCGCGCCGGCCGACGGCGCGCTGGAGGTCGCCACCCCAGACGGCGGCGCCGGACCCTCGCCGGCGGGCGGCGCCCTGTGGGTCGAGGACGCGGACGGGGTCACGGCCGGCGTGCTGGTCCGGCGCGGCGGCGACGACGCTGCGGCGGGCCGGGTCATCTACGACCTGGTCACCGTCTTCCACCCGGACAGCGGCCTGTTCTTCGACCTCACGATGGCCGACGGCGTGGTCCGCTACCCGGCGACCACCTTCTTCAACGGCTCGGGCTGCGGTCAGCCGGTCGGCGTCACCGCCGGCGGCTGCTCCGAGTGTCGGTCCGCCTTCGGCCTGGCCTTCCTGCACGACGGCGCCTGGTGGCGGGTCGAGGGCGGCGCGACGTCGCAGCAGCGCGCCAACGGCTCGAGCCGCGGCCCCGGCGTGGCGAGCCCCTGCGTCGCCCACGGCAGCGCCAACACCAAGGTGTTCCCGGTCGAGGCGGTGACCGGCCCGGCCCCGCCGACCACCTTCGCGGCGCCGTTCCGCTTTTCCTGGCGCTGACCGAGGCGCTGTGATCTGCTCGCGGCCGCCCCCACCTGGTAGCCACCACGCCGCACGAGGTCCCCGATGGGTTGGGTGAAGGCGCTGCACCTGTTCGCGATGATCCTCTGGGTCTCCGGCGTGCTCATCCTGACGCGCGTCCTGGCGGTCCACGTGCAGGAGACCGTCGACGTGCAGCGGCGCCTCGCCTGGCTCGAGGGGCGCCTGTACTGGGCCACCGCCTTTTCGGGCATGCTGCTCACCTGGGTGTTCGGGCTCGTGCTGCTGGCCCGCAACCCCGCCGTCCTGGACGCTGGCGTCTATGGCCCGGCTTTCCACGTGAAGCTGGCCCTGGTGGTCCTGCTCAGCGGCGCCACCGGCGCGATGCGCAAGCGCATGCGCAAGCTGGCCGCCGACCCCGGCACCCACCACGCGCCGGGACCGTTCAAGGCGCTCCACATCGTCTCGGCGCTGTCCGTGCTCGGCATCCTGCTGGCCCTGTACGGGTTCGGACCCTGGTGACCACGACGAGGACCCCCGTGACCGCCACCCGCCGCCTGTACTGGCACGACCCGCTGCTGTTGACCTTCGAGGCCGAGGTGACCCAGGCCGCCGCGCTCGGCGGACGGCCGGCGCTGGTCTTCGCCGAGACCGCCTTCTACCCCGAGGCCGGCGGCCAGATGGCCGACCGCGGCGTGGCCCGCTGGCTGGACCGCGACGGCCGCCCCGTCTCGGCCGCCGTCGTGGACGCCCAGGCCGACGCCGAGGGCCGCGTGCTGCACGCCCTCGAGCTGCCCGACGGCGTGAGCCCGCCGGCGGTCGGGGTCGCCGTCGACGTCTCCGTCGACGAGGCGCGCCGCCGCCAGCACATGAGCCTGCACACCGGGCAGCACATGCTCTCGCGCGCGCTGCTCGACGTCGCCGGGGCGCCTACCGTGTCGAGCCGCCTGGGCGAGTCGATCTGCACCATCGACACGCCCCATGGCGTCCTGTCCGACGAGGCCCTGGCCGACGTCGAGGCGCTGGTCGGCCGCGTCGTGCTCGAGGACCGGCTGGTGACCGCCCTGTACCCCGACCCCGACACCCTGGCGCGCCTGCCGCTTCGGCGCGATCCCAAGGTCACCGAGTCGGTGCGCGTCATCGAGATCGCCGGCTTCGACCTGTCGCCGTGCGGCGGGACCCACGCGCAGCGCACGGGGCAGGTGGGGCCGGTGCACGTCACGGCGGTCGAGCGCTACAAGGGCGGGCTGCGCCTGTCGTTCCACGCCGGGCGGCGGGCGCTCGAGGACTACGCGACCAAGGACCGCGCGGTGCGGGCGCTGGGGCGGCGCTTGAGCTGTGGGGTCGACGGGCTGGTGCCGGGCGTCGAGCGGCTCGAGGCCGATCTGGTGGCGGAGCGGCGCGAGGTGGGTGCGCTGCGTCAAAGGTTGGCGGCCCACCTGGCGGCGGCGCTGGTCGCGGCGGCGCCGGCGCGCGCGGACGGGGCGCGGATCGCGATCGCGGCGCTGCCGGGCGAGCCGGTCGAGGTGCTGCGCGCCGTCGCCGAGCGCGCGATCGAGGCGCGGTCGGTGGTCGTCGTAACCGCACCTGCCGGCGACACGGCGGCGATCGTGGTGCAGTGCAGTGCCGGGGTCGGCGTGGACGCGGGGCAGGTGATGAAGCGGCTGGCGCAGGCCACGGGCGGGCGCGGCGGCGGTCGGCCGGAGCGCGCCGAGGGGCGGCTGCCGGCGGGCGAAGCGCTCGAGGCGGCGCTGCAGGAGCTTCGGGGCGCCCTGCTGGCGGGGTGAGGCGGCCGGATCGGGCGCTCGACGCGAGGCGCCTGGGGTGACGCTGGGCCGTCCTTCGTGTTACAGCCTGCGGGAGAGCGGAGCTCCGGGGGGACTCCGCGCGTCCGGCCCTTCGTTGGGCACGCCTCCATACGCACGCTGAACATGTCGCTGAAGACCGTCCAGGCGCCCGAGGCGCTCGAGCCCATCTTTGCCAAGGCCGAGGCGACCGTCACGGCGTTCTTCGCGCAACGCCGCGACGCGCCCGCCGAGGGGCGCATCGAGATCTTCGGCGAGCGCTACATCCTGGTGCGCGCGGCGGCGCTGTCGGTCGAGTTCTTCGGGCTGGTCGAGGGGCTGTTCGGGCCGGGGCGCGAGGGCGAGGCGGCCGACTTCGCGCGCAACATCCTGTACGACCTGTCCCACGCCATCGCCCGGTCGGACGCGCGCGCGCTGCAGTCGAAGATGGGGCTCACCGACCCGCTGGACCGGATGGGGGCCGGGCCCGTGCACTTCGCGCACAGCGGCTGGGCGTCGGTCCACGTCCTGCCCGAGTCGCGCATGAGCCAGGACGAGGACTTCTACCTGCTGTACGACCACCCCTACTCCTTCGAGGCGGACGCGTGGCTGACGGCGGGCGCGAAGGCGTCCTCGCCGGCGTGCATCATGAGCGCCGGGTACTCGTCGGGCTGGTGCGAGGAGAGCTTCGGCCTGCCGCTGGTCGCGGTGGAGGTGACGTGTCGGGCGTGCGGCGACGAGGCGTGCCGGTTCATCATGGCGCCGGTCGACCGGATCGAGGCGCACCTCGCGCGCTGGGCCGACGGACGGGCGTCGCCGGGCCGCACCGCGCCGATGCAGGTGCCCGACTTCTTCTCGCGCAAGCGGGTCGAGGAGCAGCTGCGGCGGCGGGAGGCGCAGTATCGCGGCATCTTCGAGGCGACCGCCGACGGGCTGTGCATCGCGACGCCCCAAGGGCGGATCGTCGACGTCAACCCCGCGTTCTGCGCCATGCACGGCTACACGCGCGAGGAGCTGATCGGGCAGTCGGTCTCGCAGGTCATCCTCCCCGACGATTGGCACCTGTTCGAGGCGTGCGTCGTCGACCTGGCCGGGGGCGGCTCGTACCAGGCCGAGGCGCGGCACGTCCGGCGGGACGGCGCCGTCATCCCCATCGCGGTGCGCGCCTCGCTCTTCGACTATCACGGCTCCGAGCACCTGCTGGCCGTGGTGCGGGACGTCACCGAGCAGAAGCAGGCCGCCGAGGCGCTCGAGCGGCAGCGGCGCTTTCTGCGCGAGGTGCTCGACATCAACCCGGCGGGGATCTTCGTCAAGGACACCGAGGGGCGGCTGACCCTGGTGAACGCGGCGGCGGCGGCCTTCTACGGGGCGCCGAGCGACGCCCTCATCGGCCGGCGCGAGGACGAGCTGTGCCCGCACCCCGAGCAGGTGGCGCGTTGGCGGCGAGAGGACGCCTACGTGATCGAGACGGGGCGGGAGCTGCTCATCCCGTGCGAGCAGGTGCGCCAGCGCGACGGCAGCGTGCGGTACGAGCAGACGGTCAAGCGGCCGCTGGCGGACGACTCGGGGCGGTACACGCAGGTCATCGGCATCGTCAACGACATCACCGAACGCCTGCGCATCGAGGAGGATCTGCGCAGCGCCAAGGTGGCGGCCGAGGCGGCGAACCTGGCCAAGGGCGAGTTCCTGGCGAACATGAGCCACGAGCTGCGGACCCCCCTGAGCGGGGTCATCGGCATGACGCAGCTGCTGCTCGACACGCAGCTCGACGGGCAGCAGGCCGAGTACGTCGACGCGGTGCGGCGATCGGCCGAGGCGGTGCTGGCCATCGTCAACGACGTGCTCGAGTACTCGAAGATCGAAGCGGGCAAGCTGACGCTCGAGCGCGTGCCGTTCGATCTGCGGCGCGTGGTCGGCGAGGTCGCGGACCTGATGGCGCTCGAGGCGCGGCGGCACGGGCTGCAGGTCGCGGTGCGCTACCCCGACGACCTCCCGGACTGGTGGATGGGCGACCCCAGCCGCATCCGGCAGGTCCTGACGAACTTCGTCGGCAACGCCGTGAAGTTCACGCCCGAGGGCTCGGTGACCCTGGCGGTCGAGCGGCGGCCCGGCCCGCCGGGTGGGTTCCCGACGCTGCGGCTGTCGGTGAGCGACACCGGCATCGGCATCCCGAGCGACCAGCTCGAGCACATCTTCGGCCGCTTCACCCAGGCCGACACCAAGGCGAGCCGTCGCTATGGCGGGGCGGGGCTGGGCCTCGCGATATCCAAGACCCTGGTCGACCTGATGGGCGGCCGCGTCGGCGTGGAGAGCTCCGTGGGGCACGGCTCGGTGTTCTGGTTCGACCTGGTCCTCGAGCCGACGGCGCCGCCCGCGCCCGCGCCGTCGGAGCCCGCGGGCGGCGGGGCGCCTGCGCCGACGGGCGAGTCCGCGGCGGGGGCGCTCGAGCCGCGGGCTCGGGTGCTGCTGGTCGAGGACAACGAGATCAACCAGCGGGTGGGCGTGCGGATGCTCGAGCGGCTCGGCTGCGACGTCGTCGTGGCGGCGAACGGGCGCGAGGCGCTCGAGGCGCTGTCGGCGCGGCCCGGGTTCGATCTGGTCCTGATGGACTGCCAGATGCCCGAGCTGGACGGGTACGAGGCGACCGCCGCCATCCGGGCGGGCGCGCCGGGCATCGAGAACCCGCGCATCCCCATCGTGGCCATGACGGCGCACGCGATGTTCGGCGAGCGCGAGCGGTGCCTGGCGGCCGGGATGGACGACTACGTGTCCAAGCCGGTGACCGCCGCCAGCCTCAAGGAGATGCTGGCGCGCTGGCTGCCGCGTCAGCTGGACTGAGCCAGCCGCGGCCCAGGGCGCCGCCGAGCAGGGCGCCCAGGATCCCGGTCATCCAGCCGTACAGCGGCAGGCTGTAGGTCGACAAGACCAGGCCTTCCAGCCCGATCTCGTGCAGCGGGGCGGCGTCGAGCAGGCCGAACACCCACCAGGTCGGCGGGTGCGAGGCCAGGCCGACCATCAGCCCCGCGCCGGCGCCGCGGGCACGCAGGCGCGAGGCGCGCGGCACGCCGCGGCGCGGGCGCAGGGTCAGCGCCCAGCAGGGCAGGGCGACCAGGGCGCTGGCGATGGCCGAGCTGCTGGCGAAGCGGACGACCTCGTCGAGCGAACCCCCGATCGCGCCGAGCAGAACCGCGGCCACCGTCCCACCCCCGACGCCGAAGGCGACGGCGGCGCGCGGCACCGACGCTGGCCGGCGCGGGACGGCGGCGGTGAGGGCTGGCTCCGGACGCGCGTTCGACATCGCCGACAGCCTACCGCAGCCCGCTCGGTCCGGAGTAGCCCGACCCGCTCGGCCCCGGTCAGCCGCCGTGTTCGCGCAGCCAGCGGCCGGTCACCGACTCGGCGACGTCCAGGACGCCCCGGAACGGCCCCTGGTAGACGCACCGGCCGCCGTCCGCGCCCGCGCCCGGCCCCATGTCGATGAGCCAGTCGGCCTCGCGCATGACGTCGGGGTTGTGCTCGATGACGACCACCGTCGCGCCCGCGTCGACCAGCCGGTGGACCACCGACAACAGGCGCGGCACGTCCGCCATGTGCAGCCCGGTGGACGGCTCGTCGAGCAGCAGCACCGTGTCCGACCGGTCCCGCCCCAGCAGCTCGGTCGCCAGCTTGATGCGCTGCGCCTCGCCGCCCGACAGGGTCGGCGAGGGCTGACCCAGCTTCAGGTAGCCGAGCCCGACGTCCTCGAGCATCTGCAGCGCGGCCCGCAGCTTGGGCACCCGCTCGAAGACCTGCAGCGCCCGCCGCACCGGCATCTCGAGCACGTCGTAGATCGAGTGCCCGTCATAGGTGATGTGCAGCGTCTGCCGGCTGAAGCGGCGCCCCAGGCACACGTCGCAGGCGACGTAGGCGTCCGGCAGGAAGCTCATCTCGAGCTTGACCGCCCCGTTGCCCGAGCAGGCGTCGCAGCGCCCGCCCGCCACGTTGAACGAGAACCGCCCGGCCGCGTAGCCGCGCAGGCGCGCCTCGGGCAGCTTGGCGAACAGCTTTCGGATCTCGTCCCAGAAGCCGACGTAGGTCGCCGGCGTCGAGCGCGGGTTCTTGCCGATGGGCGTGGCGTCGACGCGCACCAGCCGCTCGAGCCCCTCGAGCCCGCCGACCTCGCGCCAGGAGGCCGGCTTGTCGGCGCGCGACACCGCGTGGGCCAGCACGCCGCCAACGAACGACGACTTGCCCGAGCCGGACACGCCCGTCACGACCGTCAGCCGCCCTCGCGGCAGCCTCAGATCCACCCCGTCCAGGTTGTGGTAGCGCACGCCCTCGAAGCGGATGAAGTCCGCGCCCTCGAGCGGCCGCGGCGTCGCGCGCACCGGCGGCCTCGGGTCGGCCAGGCAGCGCCCGGTCACCGAGCGCGGGTCGGCCATCACCTCGGCCAGCGGCCCGGCGGCCAGCACCTGCCCGCCCTCGTCACCCGCGCCCGGCCCCATGTCGACCAGCACGTCGGCCGTCCGCAGCGTCGCCTCGTCATGCTCGACCATCAGCACGCCGTTGCCGCGCGCCTGCAGCCGGTCCAGCGTCGTCAGCAGCCGCTGCGTGTCCGACGGGTGCAACCCGATGGTCGGCTCGTCCAGCACGTACAGCACGCCCGACAGGTGCGCGCCCAGCTGGGCGGCCAGCCGAATGCGCTGCGCCTCGCCGCCCGACAGCGTCGGCACCAGCCGGTCCAGCGTCAGGTAACCCAGCCCCACGTCCAGCAGGAACCCGGCCCGCTCGGCGATGGCCTTGAGCGGCCCCGACGCCACCTGCCGATCGCGCTCGCTCAGCGCCTCGGCGAGCCCGTCCAGGTGCACCAGCAGCTGGCTCGGGTTCATCTCGAGCACCCGCGGCAGGGTCAGCGCGCCGAAGGTGATCGACCGGCCCACCAGCCCCAGGCGCTGCCCGTCGCACTCGGGGCAGCGCGCCTCGCCCGCGTCAGCCGCCTCGGTCAGGGCCCCGGTGCCCTTGCACACCTCGCACGCGCCCAGCTCGGTGCGCGGCGAGAAGTAGCGCGGATCCAGCGACTTGCGCGGCCCGGCCGCCTCCCACGCCGGCTCGACCATGAAGGACCTGGCGCTGGCCGCGTCCGGCCCGACCCGCACCTCGCCGTCACCCAGCCGACAGGCCTCGTCGACGAGCCGCGCGACCTCGGCCCCGTCGTCCGCCGCCACCGGCCCCAGGATGAGCTCGATGGTGTGGGCCTTGGTCTTGCGCATCTTGGGCGGCGGGTCGACCGGCACCACCTCGCCGTCGAGCACCACCTGGGTCAGCCCCAGCGACGCCGCCCGCACGAACACCGCCTTGTGGAACCCCTTGCGCAGCCGCACCACCGGCGCGAACAGCTGCACCGGCTTGGCCTTCCACTTCTTGGCGACCTGGCGCGCCACCTCGGCGGCCGGCACGCGATCGTCCAGCACGCCCGACGGGGCCCGGCCCAGCCGCGCGTAGAGCAGCCGCAGGAAGGGCTCGATCTCGGTGACGTTCGCCACGGTCGACCAGGCGCCGCCGCGGGTCGTGCGCTGCTCGATGGCCACCGTCGGCGGGATGCCCGCCACCACGTCCGCGTCGGGCCGCCCCAGCTGCGTGATGTACTGCCGCGCGTAGGGCGACAGACAATCCAGGAAGCGCCGCTGCCCCTCGGCGAACACCAGGTCGAAGGCGAGCGAGCTCTTGCCCGAGCCGCTGAGCCCGCTGACCACCGTGCGCCCGCCGCGCGGCAGCCGCACCGACACGTTCTTCAGGTTGTGGACCCGCGCCCCGGCGATCTCGATGGCCTCGTCCTCGGGCGCGTGCCCGTAGCGCGCCGCCTGCTCGGCCACGCCCAGCTGCGTCAGCGGATCCAGTTGGCGCGCCAGCGGGTCCAGCCCCTCGAGCCACCGGGCCAGGTGCTGCCCGGTGTGCGTCCCCGACCGCGCCAGCGCCGCCGGCGGCCCCGCGAACACGACCTGCCCGCCGCCCTGGCCGCCCTCGGGTCCCAGGTCCACCACGTGGTCGGCCGCCCCGATGACGTCCAGGTGGTGCTCGACGACCACCACGGTGTTGCCGGCCGCCACCAACGCCTTCAGGTTGGCCACCAGCACGTCGACGTCGGCCAGGTGCAGCCCCGTCGACGGCTCGTCGAACAGGAACAGCGTCCCCCGCGTGCGCTCGAGGCCCAGGTGATGGGCCAGCTTCAGCCGCTGCGACTCACCGCCGGACAGCGTCGCCAGCGGCTGCCCCAGCGTCAGGTAGCCGAGCCCGCACTGCTGCAGCGCCGCCAGCCGCCGCCCCGCCGTCGTCCTCGCCCCGACCAGCGCGACCGCCTCGTCGACGGTCAGCGCCAGCATGTCCGCGATGCTGCGCCCCTTCCAGGTGACCTCGAGCACCTCGGGCTTGAAGCGCTTGCCCTCGCACATCTCGCACACGAGGAACACGTCCGACAGGAACTGCATCTCGACGCGCTCGAAGCCGGCGCCCTCGCAGGCCGGGCAGCGCCCCGCGCTGGAGTTGAACGAGAAGGTCCCGGCCGCGAAGCCGCGCTCCTTGGCCAGCGGCTGCCGCGCGAAGATCGAGCGGATGCCGTCCCAGGCCTTCACGTAGGTCGCCGGGTTGGCGCGCGGGCTGGCCGCGGGCGCCGCCTGGTCGACCCAGACCACGTCGCGGATCGCCTCGAGCCCCTCGATGCCGTCGTGCGGTCCGGGCGGCTCGGTCACCTCGCCCCGGCGCCGCAGGATGCCGCGGTGCAGGACCTCTTCCACGAAGGTCGACTTGCCCGAGCCGCTCACGCCGGTCAGCACCGTCAGCCGGTCGTAGGGCAGGTGGACGTCGACGCCCTTGAGGTTCTGCGCCCGCGCGTTGCGCACCGTCACGCCCGGCAGGCCGCCGCAGTCCGCGTCGGCCGCCGCTCGCGGCCCGCGCCTGTCCGCCAGCGCCCGAGTCGTGGCCGCCTGCGCCACCGCCTCGAGCGCCCCCGGCGGCCCCGCGTGCACGATCTGCCCGCCGGCCTTGCCCGGCCCGGGCCCGACCTCGACCACCCAGTCGGCGAAGCGCAGCACGTCCGGGTCGTGCTCGACCACGACCACCGTGTTGTCGCGCGCCGTCAGCTCGGCCATCAGCGTCGAGAGCCGCTCGGAGTCCCGCGGGTGCAGCCCGATGGACGGCTCGTCCAGCACGAACAGCGCGTTGACCAGCCCGCTGCCGATGGCGGTCGTCAGGTTGGCCCGCTGCACCTCGCCGCCCGACAGGGTCCGCCCCTGCCGGTCCAGGCTGAGGTAGCCCAGCCCCACCCGCTCGAGGTAGGTCAGCCGGTGCCGCAGCTGGTCGGTCACCGCCAACAGCGCCGGATCCTCGGGCCCGGGCGGCAGCCCGTCGAGCCACGCCAGCGCGTCCGACACCGACAGCGCCAGCATCTGGCTGATGGTCAGCCCGCCCAGCCGATACAGCAGCGACTCGGGCTTGAAGCGCCGCCCCTCGCAGTCCCGGCACCCCACGTAGGCCCGGTAGCGCGCGAGCAGGATGCGCACGTGCATCTTGTAGCTCTTGCGCTCGAGCCACTGGAACCACCCGCGCACCCCGAACCAGCGGTGTTTCCAGCCCTTGCCGGGTTCGCCCTCGAGCACGAAGCGCTGCTGCTCGGGCGTCAGCTCCTGGAAGGGCGTCTTGAGGTCGATGCCCACCCGCGCGCACGCCTCGCGCATCAGCTTGCGCTCGTCCGCCCGCGACGGCCCGGTCGCCCAGGGCTTGATGGCCCCCTGGGACAGGCTCAGCCGATGGTCCGGCACCACCCGGTCCATGTCGACGTCGATGACGCGCCCGAAGCCGTTGCAGGTCCCGCACGCGCCCAGCGGGCTGTTGAACGAGAACAGCCCCTCGCGCGGCTCGGCGTAACGCACGCCGCAGTGCCGCCGCTCGCGCGTCAGATCCCGCCGCTCGAAGCCCCCTCCGCCCCCCTCCGAGGGCACCTCGAGGTGCAGGCTGGCGTCGTCCTCGCCCACCCGGTAGGCCGTCTCGATGGCCTCGACCAGCCGCGCCCGGTCCGACGCGCGCACCACCAGCCGGTCGACCAGCACGTCCAGCCGCCCGCCGCCCGTGTCCGGGTCCACCGCGTCCAGATCCACCGCGCGCCCCTCCACCAGCACGCGCCGGTACCCCTCGCGCGTCAGGTAAGCGAACGCGACCCGCGCGTCGTCCCCGTGCCCCGCGTGGAACGGGAAGGTCACCATGACCCGCCGGCCGTCCGCGGTCGCCAGCAGCTCGTCCGCCACCGGCCCGGGCAGGTCCACGCCGACCGCCTCGCCGCACACTTCGCAGTGCAGCTGCCCGCGCGCCGCGTACAGGACCTTCAGATAGTCCGTCAGCTCGGTCAGCGTCCCCAGCGTCGACCGGGCCGACCGGATGGTGTTGCGCTGCTCGATGGCCACCGCCGGCAGCAGCCCGTCGATGCCGTCCACGTCCGGCCGGTCCATGCGCTCGAGGAACTGCCGCGCATAGGTCGAGAAGCTCTCGACGTAGCGCCGCTGCCCCTCGGCGTACAGCGTGTCGAACGCCAGCGACGACTTGCCCGACCCGCTGACGCCGGTCACGACCGTCAGCGCGCCGCGCGGCAGGGCCACGTCCACGTCCGCCAGGTTGTTCTGCCGGGCGCCGCGCACGCGGATCCACCGGCCTTCGCTCGCGCTCGCGCCGCCCGTCGCGACGGGCAGCGCCTCAGGAGGCTGCTTCGACAAGACCACGCTTCCAGACATAGACCTTGGGGGAGATGGGATAAGGCGCCGCGGCGTAGGCCTGCGCCGCCGCCTCGGCCGTCAGCTCGCGCCCGACCAGCAGCTGGTCGCGCCCCGGCACCGCGAAGCGCACGCCGTCGGCGTCGCCCCGGTCGTAGAACACGTCGCCCATCAAGATGGCGCGCGCCGCGTCGTAGCCGTCCTTGGTCGCGACCTCGGTCGCCCGGTACGGCACCTCGGCCCGGTGGTACAGGTTCGACCGCCCGCAGCTGAGCATCGTGTCCGCCGACACGCCCCACCGCGCCACCTGCGCCCGCGTGACGTAGCTGAACCGCCAGCCTTCGTCGCGCGCGAAGGCGACCACCAGGTCGGGCCCGAAGGGCAGGGTGAACAGCCCGTCGTCCACGCTGCCGTCGCGCCCGTAGACCACCGCGTCGTAGGCCTGCGGGAACCGCGCCCGCTCGACCTTGGGCAGCAGGTTCGCGGCGCCCTCGCGGAAGGTGCTCGCGTCGACCTCGCTCGGGTACTTCACGGCCGCCTCGATCGCCGCCGCCACCGCCAGCAGCTCGCCCTTGCGCGCCGCCTCGTCCAGCCCGTCCAGCGGCAGCGCGCGGATCACGTGGCGCTCGCGCTCGTAGCCGACCGCCCAGCCCTGCTCGTCCGGCTCGAGCCGCAGCCGCACCGTCCCCAGCAGCAGCCCCAGCTCCGTCGCTTCAGCGTCCATGGGTCCCCTCCATCGGTGGTCGCGCACTGTACATAGGTTCACCGGTCGGTCCAAGCCCGATCTTGTCGCGCGCCCCCGATTGCGCGAAAACACCCCGGCCGCTTCCCCCAACCCGACGAGGCCCGCCCCCATGCCGACCGCCACCCCCCGCCGCGTGGATCTCTCCCTGTCCGGCCGCCACGCCCTCGTCTGCGGCGCCTCCCAGGGCATCGGCCGCGCCGCCGCCCTCGCCCTGGCCGAGCTCGGCGCCCGCCTCACCGTCCTCGCCCGCGACCGCGCCGCCCTCGACGCCCTCCTGCCCGACCTCCTCGCCGCCGGCGCCCCCGACGCCCAGGCCCTGGCCGCCGATCACGACGACCGCCCCGCCCTCGAGGCCGCCGTCGCCGCCCACCTCGCCGCCGAGGGCCCGGTCCACGTCCTCGTCAACAACAGCGGCGGCCCCGCCGGCGGCCCCCTGCTCGACGCCACCGAGGACCAGCTCCTCGCCGCCTTCGGCCGCCACGTCCTGGCCTCGCACCTGCTGGTCCGCCTCTGCCTGCCCGGCATGGTCACCGCCGGCTACGGCCGCGTCGTCAACGTCATGTCGACCTCGGTCCGCGAGCCCATCGCCAACCTCGGCGTCGGCAACACCGTCCGCGGCGCCTACGCCGCCTGGGCCAAGACCCTGTCGAACGAGCTCCCCCCGGGCGTGACCATCAACAACCTCCTGCCCGGCTACACGGCCACCGACCGCCTCGGCGCCCTCGCGGCCGCCAACGCCCAGCGCACCGGCCGCACCGTCCACGACGTCGAGACCGAGTGGATCGGCACCATCCCCGAGGGCCGCCTCGGCCGCCCCGAGGAGCTGGGCGCCGTCATCGCCTTCCTCGCCTCCCCCGCGGCCTCCTACGTCCGCGGCGTCAGCCTCCCCGTCGACGGCGGCCGCCTGCGCAGCATCTGACGCGGCTCAGACGACCGGCCGCGTCCCCGGGATCCACGGGCCCGGCGGGTCGTCGCCGCGCGAGGTCAGGATGATGGGGCCGTCGTCGGTGATGGCGATCGAGTGCTCGAAGTGCGCGCTCGCCCGCCCGTCGGCCGTCACCACCGTCCACCCGTCGTCCAGGGCCACCGTCTCGTGGGTGCCCAGGTTCACCATCGGCTCGATGGCGATGCACCACCCCGACTTCAGGCGCTTGCCCGTCCCCGGCACGCCGTAGTTGGGCACCTGCGGCTCCTCGTGAAGCCGCCGCCCGACGCCGTGCCCGCAGTACTCCTCGACGATGCCGTAGCCGAACGGCCGGATGTACTTCTCGACCGCGTGCCCCACGTCGCCCAGCCGCGCCCCCGGCGTCGACGCGCGGATGGCCTCGTACAGGCTCATCCGGGTCCGCTCGAGCAGCTGCGTGAGCTCGTCCCCGACGTCCCCCACCGCATAGGTGACCGCGCTGTCGCCCACGTAGCCGTCCAGCGTGGCCCCGCAGTCGATGCTGACGATGTCGCCCTCCTCGATGACCCGCGACCCGGGGATGCCGTGGACGATCTCCTCGTTGACCGACGTGCACAGCGTCCCCGAAAACGGCGGCGCCCCCGCGACCACGTACCCCTTGAAGGTCGGCTTCGCCCCCGCCTTGCGCACGATGTCCTCGGCGATGCGGTCGAGCTCCAGCGTCGTCACCCCGGGCTTGATGACCTCGCGCATCCGCTTGTGCACCTCGGCCACCACCTGGCCGGCGCGACGCATCTTCTCGATTTCGGCTCTGGACTTGCGGACGATCATACGGGTACTCCGGGGCGCACGGTGCCACGGCTGGCACGCGGGCACGGGATAGCACCGCTCCGCCCCGCCAGCAACCACCGTCACGTCACGTCGCGATCCGGGCCGCTCGGCGCCGCGCGTCGCGCCCGCCCTCGCCAACCCGCCACCGATGCTCTCCACTCCCGCCCCCGCCGCCCGCACCCTCGACCCCGCGCTGGGCCTCCGCCTGCTCTACGGCGTCGTCTTCCTCTTCGTCGGCGGCTACTCCAACTACTTCTCCATCTGGCTGCGCGACGCCGGCTGGGACGAGGCCCGCATCGGCTGGATCGGCGGCGTCTACTCGGCCTGCGTCATCGCCTTCCCGCTCGCCTGGGGGCACCTCACCGACCGCTGGAGCGACCCGGTCCGCGTCCTCCGCATCACCCACCTCGCGGGCCTCGTCGCCTTCCTGCCCTTCATCGCCACCCACGCCGTCGCCCCGCTGCTCGGCGCCATGTTCCTCTTCGCCGCCTTCCGCGTCGGCGTCATCCCGGCCGCCGACGCCCTGACCCTCGGCCACGTCGACCGCGCCGGCGGCGACTACGGCGCCTACCGGGTCTGGGGCTCCGCCGGCTACATCGTCGGCGGCTTCGCCACCGGCCTGCTGGTCGAGGTCACCTCCCTCGCCTCCGTCCCCTGGACGCTCCTGGCCACCCTCGCCGGCGCCCTCGCCCTGGTCAGCCTCCTGCCGCGCCCCGAGGCCGACCCCGCCGTCGCCCCGCCGACCCACGTCCTCGCCACGGTGCGCCGCCTGTGGGCCATCCCGCCCCTGCGCGCCTTCTACGTGGTCACCTTCGCCTCGCGCCTGGCCGCCCAGGGCCTGTACGTCTTCCTCCCCCTGCACCTGCAGGATCTGGGCGTCTCGGCCGCCCTCATCCCGGTCTACTGGGCCGTCGGCGTCGTCGCCGAGATCGCCATCATGCGCGCCGCCCCGCGCCTGTTCGGCCACCTGCGCCCCTCGGTCACCCTCGCCCTCACCTTCGCCGCCGCCGCCCTGCAGTTCGGCCTGATGGCCCTGACCACCTCGCCCGTCCTGGTCCTCTTCGTCATGCTCCTGCACGGCCTCAGCTTCGGCCTATGGTACTACGCCAGCGTCATCTTCATCTCGCGCCGCGCCCCACCGGGCGAACGCGCCACCGCCCAGGCCGTCTTCCAGTCCCTCGGCTTCGGCGTCGGCGGCACCCTCTCGGCCATCCTCTCGGGTTACGTCTACGAGGCCGCCGGCGGCCACGCCCTCTTCGCCGCCGCCGCCGCCCTGGCCCTCGTCACCCTCGCCCTCGCCGTCCACCTCGCCCGCACGGCCGGCCCCTCGCCGCCCTCAGCCCCCTGAGCGCCTCGCGCCCCGCCGCCCGCCGCCGGGCCACTCCTTGCGGTCCCCTCGCGCCTCTGCTACCTCATCGGCCATGAGCGAGCACCGCAATCCCCTCCCCACGGTCGACATCCTCATCGAGACGCGCCCGGGCACGGTGGTCCTCATCCGCCGCAAGAACCCGCCGCACGGCTGGGCGATCCCCGGCGGCTTCGTCGACTGGGGCGAGACCCTCGAGCAGGCCGCCGTCCGCGAGGCCAAGGAAGAGACCGGCCTGGACGTGCGCCTCGTCCGCCAGCTCCACACCTACTCGGACCCGGCGCGCGACCCCCGGCACCACACCATCAGCACCGTCTTCGTCGCCACCGCCAAGGGCACCCCCGAGGGCGCCGACGACGCCGCCGAGGCCCAGGTCTTCGATCTCCACGAGCTGCCCTCGCCCATCGTCTTCGACCACGCCCAAATCCTCGAGGACTGGATCGATGGCCGCTACTGACGGCTTGCGCACCGCCGACAAGCGGCGCCTGCTGCAGATCGCCCGCGAGGCCATCTTCTCCAAGCTGACCCGCGGCACCCTGCCCGCCTTCGACGTGCCCGAGGGCCCCCTGCGCGCGCCACGCGGCGCCTTCGTCAGCCTGCACATGGACGGCGAGCTGCGCGGCTGCATCGGCGCCCTGCACCCCTCCAAGCCGCTGTACCAGACGGTGGCCGAGATGGCCGTGTCGGCCGCCACCGACGACCCGCGCTTCCCCGAGCTGACGACCCCCGAGCTCGGCGCGACCGACATCGAGGTCAGCGTCCTCGGCGACCTCGAGCGGGTCGACGTCGACGACATCGTCTCGGGCACCCACGGCCTGTACGTCACGCGCGGCGCCCGCCGCGGCGTGCTGCTGCCCCAGGTCGCGACCCAGTACCGCTGGGGCCGCGAGCGTTTCCTCTCCGAGACCTGCCGCAAGGCCGGCCTCGGCCCCGACGCGTGGAAGGACGACCAGACGGTCGTCTTCGGGTTCACCGCCGAGGTCTTCAGCGACACGACCCTCGCCCGCGCCGAGATCGTGCTCGAGTAGTCAGGAACCATGCTCCGCGACGACCCCTTCGACGTCCTGGGAGTCCCCGCCGAGGCCGACGAGGAGACCATCCGCCTGGCCTACCGGCGCCTGGTCCGGCAGGCCCACCCCGACGCTCTACACGGCGACCTGCAGCGCTTCGTCGCCATCCGCGAGGCCTACGAGCTGCTGATGGATCCCCAGCGCCGCATGGCCCTGCGCGACGCCGCGCGCCTGTCGCCCCGTCGCCGAGCCCAGCGCCGGCCCCCCTCCGCCACCCGCCCCGACGCGTCGGCCGACGCCACGCGTCCTGATCCGTCGACCGACGCCGCGGCCGAACCGCTGACCCTCTCCCTCGAGGCCGACCTCGCCCGCCGCGGCGGCGCCCTGACGGTGACGCTCACGCGCTCGGGCGTCCAGGTGCGTGCCCAGGTCGTCCTGCCGGCCGGCGTCACCCACGGCCAGCTGCTCGCCGCCCCCGTCACCGTCGACGGGCAGCCCACCACGACGCGGCTCGTCCGCGTCCTGCTCGTCACGCTGCGCTCGTGACCCTCGACGACCTCGCCCTCTCCGAGCGCTGGCCCGCCGACCGACTCGCCGGCCTGCCCGGCCGGGTGCGTGGTGTCGTCCTGCGCGACTGGGCCCGCAACGTCTCCCATCGCTTCGGCCCTTCGGCCGTCGACGCCGTCCGCGCCGCCCTCGGCGCCGACTCGCCGGCCCTGGCCGACCAGCCCGACCCCGAGGCCTGGCTCCCGGTCCCGCTGCTGCTCCGCACCGCCGATGCCCTGCTCCACGACGTCGCCGGCGGCGACCCCCACCGCCTGGTCGACCTGCTGCACGACGCCACCGCCGCCGCCAGCCCCCGCGCCGCCACCTGGCTGGCCCGCCGCCTCGGCCCCACCGCCTTCTTCAAGAAGGCCCCGGACGCCCACCCGCACCTCTACGACGTCGGCACGGTCACCGCCAGCCACACCCGCGACTCGGTCACCTTCCACTGCGCGGGCGCCGCCCTCTTCGCCCACCCCACCTGGGCCCTGCTCCAGCTGGCCGCCCTCTCCGCGCTCCTCCGCTTCCTCCAGCGCACCCCCACCCGGCTCACCGCCACCCCCGCCGGCCCCGACGCCCTCACCCTGACCGTCGCCTGGCGCTGACCCGCACCGCCTACTCGGGGGCGAGCGCCCGTATCCCCAGCAGCTCGGCGGCCTCGATCATGCGGCGGTCGTAGGTGACGACCGCTTCGAGGTCTGGCGCCAGGGCGCGTGCCGAGGCCAGATGGATGGCGTCCAGGCTGCGGAGCACGCGCGGGTCGAGCGCGGCCGCGTCCGTCAGGATCGGGTCGTCGACCTTGAGGACGCGCACGGCAGCAAGGACGCGGTGAGCCCGGGCTACGGCCTCGGGACCGAAATCGCGAACCGCTCTCGCGACCTCCACGCGCGACAGGCCGCTGGTCACTCGGTGTGGGCGCAGAGACAGGAACGCGACGAGCGCCGCGCTCTCGGCTTCGCGCACGACCAGCTTCACCAAAGCCGACGCGTCCAGGTAGATCACCGCGCGCCCTACCGCTCTTGCTCGCGTCGTCGGCGGAGGACCTCGCCGGGTCCGGGCCCCGTCGCCGGCTCGAGCGGCTCGCCCAAAGCCAGGAGCGGGTCGTCCGCGCCGCCCTCGGCGGCCGGCGAGGTCAACCGACCCTGGAGCTCGAGCCGCTGCAGGACCGTCAGCGCGCTCACCGGCACCAGCATGGCCACCGGCTCGCCCCGATCGCAGATCTCGACCGCCTCACCTTGCCGGGCGAGGCGAACGTAGGTGCTCGCGTTCTGCCTGAGCTCTCGGATTCCGATCCGGGTCATGTGCTACATGTAGCACCGGCGCGGGTGGGCGGCAAGACGGACCCGCGAGCAGTCCACCCCGTTCCCTACGCTCCCGGCGTCCGCCGTCAACCTGAGAGGCCCGGCCTCCTCGGCAGGAGGCCGAGCCCCCTCCAGAACCGTCCCTCGGCCCGCTCGGCAGGGAGTCGCACCCCCTCCAGAACCGTCCCCCGGAGCCTTCGGTAGGGGCGCCAACCCCTCCCGAACCGACCTGCGGTCCCCCCTCGAGGGGCCGAACCCCCTCTCGAACCGACCTGCGGTCCCCCCTCGAGGGGCCGAACCCCCTCTCGAACCGACCTGCGGTCCCCCCTCGAGGGGCCGAACCCCCTCTCGAACCGACCTGCGGTCCCCTCTCGAGGGGGCCGAACCCCCTCCGGAACCGACCCGTGGACCCTTCGTTTGGGGGCGGCCCCCTCCAGAAGCGACCCGTGGACCCCTGAGTAGGGGGCGGCCCCCTCCGGAACCGACCCGTGGACCCTTCGATAGGGGGTCGGACCCCTCCCGAACCGACCTGCGGTCCCTCGGGTCGCCGCTCCTTGGCCGCTGGGCGCCTGCGTCACTCGCTACCCAACGCTGCGCAACGGCCGACGCGGGACCGGCCGGTCACGGCACGACGACTCGACTGGCGACTTTCGCCACAGCTTTCGACGCGGCGCGTCACGGCAGGCGCTGGCGAGGGCCTTGGCACGCCGGCTGCACCAGGGGCGGAGCGACTCAACGAGAGAGGTTCACCATGACCCGATCGCTTCGCACGCTGCTCCTGGCCCTGGGCCTCGCGACCCTCGCCGTCCCCTCCGCCCACGCCGAGGCGGGGGGCGCCCTCGTCTACACCGAGCCCCTCGGCGCCGCCCTCTTCGCCACCAACGGCGACCTCTTCCTCCCGCTCGGGCTGGCCCTGCCGGTCGGCCCCCGCAGCCAGCTGCTCGTCGAGGTCACCCCCACCTCGGCCAACTGGCACCCGTGCAGCTCGCGGTCGCGCGGCGTGTTCGGCAAGGTCGGCCTGCGCCACGCCTTCGGCCCCGCCGAGCGCTCCCACGACGGCTTCTTCCTGCAGCCCCGGGCGGGCGTCCGCTACCTGTCGACCTCGGGCGGCGACGCCGACGGCTGGCTGGGCTGCAGCGCCGAGGGCCTCGCCCACGTCCAGGGCGACGAGCTCGAGGTCTCGGTCGGCCTCGACGTCGGCTACCGCTGGACCTTCGGCTCGCTCTACGTCGCGCCCGTCTTCGGCGCCAGCGTCGGCTGGTGCCAGGACTGCCTGGACGACGGGCACCCGCTGCCCGTGCTGGTGAACCTGTTCCCGCAGCCCAGCCCGCGGGCCGATCGCTTCGTCAGCGGCCTCAACCTGAACCTGCTGCAGGTCGGCTGGGCCTTCTGACCCCCTCGCGGTCTGGACGGCGGCGGCGGGCCGCGCTCAGTCGCCGTCCTGGAAGGCGGCCGGGAGGCGCCACAGCGCGGCCACGCCAAGCGCGGCCGCGACGGCCATGACGCCGAGCGCCCAAGGGTAGAGCCTGGGGAACGCGTCGGCGTCCCCCAGCGCGTACGGCAGCGCCTGGCCTGCGGCGTACACGAGCGGCGGCAGGAGCCCGAGCAGCCGGCGCGGCCCGCGCGTGCGAACCAGCGTCAGGCCGCCGCCCAGGGCGGCCGCGACCAGCCCGATGACCTCGATGAGCGTAGCCATCATGAGCGTCGAATAGCATGCGCCAGGCTCGGCGTCTTCACGGAGCGGCGGAGCGCTCGGGCCAGGGGCGCTGACCGACCGCCCTCGAAGGCGCACAGCGCCGGGCCCACGCGGGTCCGGCGCTCGCCGTCCGTTGGCTCGGCAGGCGCGGGAAGAGCTCCGGATCCTGGGGCGCCGTCTGCCGCGCCCACGCTACGTTGTTTCGCTCGTCTCTCCTCCGGGTGCGATGGCCACTTCGGCCACGGTGTGGCGAATTTCGCCACACCCTCCCGGAGCGCTCGCCCGCGCGACCGCCATCGTGGCCGGTCGATCGCGCTTGGCACGGCCGCTGCTAAGGGCCCGCCCTCCACCTCCGAGCGAGAGACCCTACGATGCAACGACTGTCCGTCCTTGGCCTCTGTCTCGCGGCCGCGCTGGCCGCCTTGCCCGCCTGCGAGTCTTCCAGCGGCGCGAACGCGTGCGGCGCCGCGCCCTGCGGCCTCCCCGACGCCGGCGGGGACGGGGGCGGCGACGTCCCCCAGCTGCCGATGCCGACCAAGCACCACCCGCAGGTCCAGGGCGACAGCTGGACCGTGCTGGTCTACATGATGGCCGACAACGATCTCGAGCCGTTCGCGCTGCTGGATCTCGCCGAGATGGCCGAGGTCGGCTCGACCGGCAACCTGAACATCGTCGTCCAGATCGACCGCGCGGCCGGCTACTCCAGCGACGGCGTCCTGGATCTCGGGGACTTCACGACGGCCAAGCGCCTGCGGGTCGTCCAGGGCAAGCTCGAGGTGATCGAGGACCTCGGCGAGACGGCGACCGGCGACCCGGCCGTGCTGGCCGACTTCGTCTCCTGGGGCCTGACGACCTTCCCGGCCGACCGCCACGCGCTGATCTTCTGGGATCACGGCGCCGGCTGGTTCGGCTTCGGCTCCGACGACGCCAGCCCCGACAAGGACGGCCTGAGCTTCGCCGAAATAGACCAGGCGCTCACCGCCGGGCTCGCGACCGCCGGCGTGGACGACCTGTCGCTCATCGGCTTCGACGCCTGCCTGATGGGCTCGTGGGAGACCGCGCGCACCGTGGCCGAGCACGCCGAGTACATGCTGGCCTCCGAGGAGCTCGAGCCCGGCCACGGCTGGGACTACCGCGCCCTCGCCAAGCTCCGCGACGACCCCTCGACCGACCCCGTGGCCTTCGCCAACGCCCTCATCGAGGGCTTCCAGGCCCAGGCGCTCACCTACCAGACGGGCGCGAACATCACCCTGTCGCTCGTCGATCTCTACGCGCTGCCCATCCTCGACCACGCCATCGCCAAGCTGGCCGAGGGGCTGACGAGCGACGTCGCGATCCTCGCGCCCTCCATCGGCCAGCACCTCGCGCAGACCATCGGCTTCGGCCGCTCGCCCGACCCCGAGCAGGACATGCGGCACGTGGACCTCGGTGACCTCGTGGCGCGCCTCGCGGCCGCGAACCCCAGCCTGCTGGCCGTCGCCGCCAACGTCGAGTTCGCCATGGACTTCTACGTGCTCGCCAACGTCACCGGGCCGGCGCGCGAGGGCTCGCGCGGCGTCTCGGTGTACTTCCCGCCTCACCGCGAGCGCTACGACACCCGCTACGACGCGCTCCCCAAGGTCGACGTCTGGCGGGCCTTCCTCGCCGCCTTCTACGGCGCCGGCGACCAGGTCACCGAGACCCCCGACCTCGCGCCGGTCTCCGAGACCCCCGTCGTGTGGCAGGACGGCCTCGCCCGCATCGCTGGCGAGATCCCGCCCGAGCAGGCCGCCAGCATCACCGACGCCACCCTCTTCGTCGGCGTCGTCCAGGAGGACGCCTCCGTCATCTTCCTCGCCGACCACCCCGCCCAGCGCGTCGACGCGACGACCTTCGTCGGCCAGTGGGACGCCGCCGCCGTGGTCGTGGTCCAGGGCGACACGACCGCGTACGCCTACGCCTCGTTCACCGAGGAGGTCGGCGGCTTCGTCGGCCTCACGGTGCCCTTCGCCTACCAGCGACCCGGCGCCTCCGATCTCATGACGGTCCTGCTGCACCGCAGCCTGAACGCCTCGACCGGCGAGGTCGCCGCTGAGACCTACTACATCTACGACGAGCTGGGGATCGGCGAGCTGACGCCCGAGCCGGGGGCGCTGATGGCGCCGATGCTGCAGGTCGCCCAGAGCGACGGGGCGACCAGCTGGCAGTTCCTGCCGGACGCCGTCCTGGACCCGACCGCCCCGGTCGACCTCTACGCGTCGTTCCTGCCGGAGGGGACCCCGCTGTACCTGCTGCTGCAGATCACCGACTTCGCCGGGCAGACGGCCGCCCTGGTCGGGACCACCTACGTCGGCGGCGAGGCGCCCCAGGATCCGTGCGGCGGCGTCCCGGCCACCGGCTCGTGCCAGGACGACTGGATCTACTGGTGCTCCGAGGACGGAACCGCCCTGCTGAGCGCCAACTGCGCCGACGGCGGGCAGACGTGCGGCTGCGTCGCGGAAGGCTGCGGCTGCGTGGTCGCCGAGGAGCCCGGCGAGACCTGCGGCGACGTCCCGGCGACGGGCGTGTGCGACGGCGATGTGGTGCGCTGGTGCGACCAGGCCAGCGGGATCGTCCAGACGAACGACTGCGGGACCATGGGCTGGAGCTGCGTCTGTGACGCGGGCGCTTGCGGCTGCGACACGCCCCCGCCCGTGGACTGCGAGGGGCTGCCCCCGGCCGGGATCTGCACGAGCGACACGGTCCTCACCTACTGCGCGAGCTTCGGACCGGCCACCATCGACTGCGCCGACTGGAACGAGCTCTGCGTCTGTGACGACGCCGGCCAGTGTGGCTGCCTGATGCCCGGAGAGGGGCAGCCCTGCGGCGACGTCCCCGTCACGGGGGTGTGCACGACCGCGACCGTCGTCACGGCGTGCGCCGAGGATGGCACGACCACCATGTTCGACTGCGCCGTCAATGGGAAGGCCTGCGGGTGCGGGGACGACGGGGTGTGCGGCTGCGGCCTGGGGGCGCCTGCGGAGGGCTGCGGCGATCTCACCTTCGAGGGCGTCTGCGACGGCGACATCGTGCGTTGGTGCGACGGCGGAACGGCGAAGTCGCTGGACTGCGCGCCGTCCGGGCTCACCTGCGGCGTCGACGACGGCGGCTTCGCGAGCTGCCTGTGAAGCGAAGAGGGCGGGGCGCGCCAGGTCGACCCGGCGCGCCCCGCCCTTGGGCTTCGAAGCCGCTCCGGACCCGGCTCAGACCACCATGCGGTAGACCTCGGGGATCTGCTCGGGGCGCTGGATGCACAGGTCCAGGTCCTTGAGTAGCCCGTCCTCGAGCGAGTAGATCCAGCCGTGGACGGACAGCTCCTGGCCGCGGCGCCAGGCGTCCTGCACGACCGTCGTCTCGCAGACGTTCTCGACCGAGGCGGCGACGTTCAGCTCGCACAGGCGCTTGAAGCGCGCGCCCTCGTCGGCGATGGCCTCGAGCGCCTCGTGGTGGATGGCGTAGATGTCCTTGATGTGGCGCAGCCAGTTGTCGATGAGGCCGTGGGAGCCGTTGCCCATCGCCGCCTTGACGCCGCCGCAGCCGTAGTGCCCGCAGACGATGACGTGCTTCACCTTCAGCACGTCGACCGCGTACTGCAGCACCGACAGCAGGCTGAAGTCGGTGTGGACCACCAGGTTGGCCACGTTGCGCGTGACGAAGACCTCGCCCGGGGCGAGCCCCGTGATCTGGTTGGCCGGCACGCGGCTGTCGGCGCAGCCGATCCACAGGTACTCGGGGCTCTGCTGGCTGGCCAGGCGCGGGAAGAACTCGGGATCCTGGGTCGCCGTCTGCCGCGCCCAGTCCACGTTGTTCTCGAACAGCTTCTTCAGGGTGCGCATCGTCTCTCCTCTTGGTGCGAAGTCGACTTCGATCATCGGGCGTTCTCGGCGACCATCGTCGGCGCCTTCGGTTGCGGTTCGGGCCGGCGGTCGCGCTGCTTGGCGCCCAGCTCGTCCCAGTCGACCTCGAGGCCGCCGCCGAAGTTGCGCAGCTGGCTGTCGGCCGACTTCATCAGATCCAGGCAGGCGGCGTCGATGAAACGCAGCCCGCGCGAGTGGATCCGCGCCTTGGTCCCGCGGGGCAGGCGCTCGATGGCCTGGGCGAGCCGCGGCAGCGACAGGAAGGTCGCGGCGCCGGTCAGCTCGATCTCGGCGCGGTCCGAGCCGACGTCCGTCTGGACCCGAACCTGCAGGCCCGCCAGCGCGATCAGGTTCTTGACCGCCGCCAGGGCGAAGCCCAGCGCGACGCCGGTCAGCAGATCGAAGGCGACGATGCCGACGACGGTGGCGAAGAAGACGACCACCTCGCCGCGGCCGTACTCGGCGACCTGCCGCACCACCCGCGGGTGGGCCAGCTTGTAGCCGGTGTAGACCAGCACGGCGGCCAGGCTGGCGGTGGGGACGGTGGCCAGGACGAAGGGCAGGGCGGCCACGAAGAGCAGCAGCCACGCGCCGTGCAGGATGGCCGACACGCGCGTCTTGCCGCCGGCCTGCACGTTGGCCGACGAGCGCACGATGACGCCGGTCATCGGCAGGGCGCCCACGGCGCCGCAGATCATGTTGCCCACGCCCTGGGCGACCAGCTCCTTGTCGAAGTCGGTCCGCGGGCCGGTGTGCATCTTGTCCACGGCGACGGCGCACAGCAGGGTCTCGGCGCTGGCGATGATGGTCAGGCCGAGCGCGGCCGCGAGGAAGGACGGGTCGGCCAGCAGGCCCAGCAGCCCGGCGGTCGGCAGGGTGATCCCATCGAGCAGGTTCGCGGGGACCTCGACGTAGCGGATGGGCAGGGCGAAGGCGGTGGCCACGATGGCGGTGACGGTCACGCCGATGAGGGCGCCTGGGACCACCTTGAGGCGCCCCGGCGCGAGCGCGTTCCAGCCCACCATGCCGACCAGGGTGAGCACGCCGGCGACCGCGGCCAGGTTGTGAGGGCTGCCGTCGGCGGGGAAGATGCCGCCCCAGACGGCGGCGGGGATGGACAGCAGGTTGTCCAGGCCCCCGCCCTTGGGGGCGTCGTCGAGCAGGACGTGGAACTGGCTGGCGAAGATGAGCACGCCGATGCCGGCGAGCATGCCGTAGATGACCGAGGGCGAGACGGCGCGGAACCACTGGCCCGCGCGCAGCTTGCCCATCAGGATCTGCAGGGCGCCGGCGAGCAGGACCGCCAGGCCCAGGGCCGCGAGGCCGTGGCTCTGGACCAGCTCCCAGACGAGGACGGTCAGGCCGGCCGCGGGGCCGCTGACCTGCAGGGGCGAGCCGGCGAGCGCGCCGACGACCAGGCCGCCGACGATGCCGGTGATGAGCCCCATGGCCGGGGGGACCCCGGAGGCGATGGCGATGCCCATGCAGAGCGGGAGGGCGACCAGGAACACGACGACCGACGCGAGCAGGTCGCGCTTGAAGTGGGGGAATCGGGTTCGTGGGGGCAGGGGACCGGGCATGGAGGGCTCCAGAGAGGGTGAGGGTCCGACGCGGACCGAGCCATAGAAAGAAGCATGTCTATGACTTCCGTCAAATCGTTGATTTCGTGCATTCAATCAGAAAAAATCTGAGATAGGCCTCGGCCCTGAAACCTCTCTGAAACAAGCTTGGGGCCAGTAATCCCGCCATCGACCGGAGGACGACGCGCTTGGAGTGGCTCAACCACCATCACCTGCTCTATTTCTGGACGGTCGCCCGCGAAGGCAGCATCGCGCGCGCGAGCGAGACCCTGCACGTCACGCCGCAGACCATCAGCACCCAGATCAAGGCGCTGGAGGCGCAGCTGGGCGAGGCGCTGTTCACGCGCGTGGGGCGAGGCCTGACGCTGACCGAGACCGGGGAGATGGTCCGGCGGTACGCCGACGACATCTTCGCCCTCAGCCGCGAGCTGCTCGACACCGTGCAGGGGCGCTTCGAGGGGCGGCCGATGCACCTGCGCGTCGGGGTGGCCGACGTCTTGCCCAAGCTCATCTGTCACCGCCTGCTCGAGCCGGCGCTGCACCTCGACCACCCGGTGCAGCTGATGTGCCGCGAGGAGGGGGTCGAGGCGCTGCTCGGCGAGCTGGCCATCCACCGCCTGGACATGGTGCTGGGCGACTCGCCCATGCCGGCGAACGTCGCCGTCAAGGCCTACAACCACCGGCTGGGCGAGTCGGGGATCGTCTGGATGGGCACGCCCGAGCTGGCCGCGCTGGCCAAGCCGGACTTCCCCTTCTCGCTCGACCGCCTGCCGTCGCTGCTGCCGCCCCTCGACACGGCGGTGCGCCGCTCGCTCGACCTGTGGTTCGACCGCTACGGCGTCCGCCCGCGCATCGTCGGCGAGTTCATGGACGCGGCGCTGCTCGCGGCCTTCGGAGAGGCCGGCGAGGGCGTCTTCCCGGTCGCCGAGGTGGTCGCCGACCGCGTCGCGCGCTTTTACGGCGTGGTGCCCATCGGGCGCGCCGAAGGCGTGACCGAGAGCTACTACGCCATCACCGTCGAGCGGCGCGTCCGCCACCCGGCGGTCGTCGCGATCACCTCGCAGGGGCGCGAGTTCTTCGGCGCGGGCACGCCGGGCGCCGTGTTGCCGCCGGCGCGACGGCGAAAGCGCGGCGGGGCGTCGTGACGGCGCCGGGTCAGCGCGACGCGAAGAGCAGGCCGTAGCCCTCGTCGTGGACGCCGAGGACCTCGGCGCGCGCCAGCCCCGCCCGGGCGCACAGGGCCACCATGTCGGTCGTGGTGTAGACACGGCCGTTCGGCGTGTAGAGCAGCATCGTGAGGCCGAAGAACACGGCGTTTTCGGGGTGCACCTGCTGGTCGTCGCGCCAGAAGTCCTTGAGCACGACGACGCCGCCCGGGGCGAGCGCCGGGGCGAGGCGGCCCAGCAGGGCGACGCACTCGTCGGGGCCGAGGCCGTGGACGATGTTGGACAGCAAGATGCCGTCCCAGGGGCCGCCGAGGTCGTCGGTCATGAAGTCGCCGGCCAGGTAACCGAGCGTGTCGCCGAAGCGCTCGCGGGCCAGCGCGGCGATGGGCGGCTTGTCGAAGACGGTGGCGGCGAAGCCGCGCTCGGCCAGGGCGTGCGCGTAGCGGCCGTGGCCGCCGCCCAGATCCAGGACGCGGCCGCCGGCGGGCAGGCGGGGGGCGAGCCAGCGGGCGACGGTCTCGGCGCTGGTGGCGCTGCGGCGGTACAGGAGATCCATGAAGCGGCGGGCGGCGTCGGGGTCGCCCGGGGTCACGCCGATCTCGGTCCGAACGGCGGGCCCGCCGCTGCTCAGGAGCGCTCCGAGGTCGGCGAGGTAGCCGAGGTGATCCCCGTTGCGGACGCGGTCGAGCGCGCCGGCGGCCAGCAGCGCGCGGCCGGTGGCCGACAGGGCCCAGCGCTCGCCGTCGGTGACCAGCAGGCCGAGGTGGCCCAGGATGGGGGCGGTGATCTCGAGGGCGCGCGGGTCGCCGGGCAGGTCGGCCAGGCGGCGCGGCTCGCCGTCGGCCAGCACGCGGAGCAGGCCCGAGTGACTCCAGGCGATGACGGTGGCGTAGGCGCCGGCCGCGCGGCCCAGGGCGTCGAGATCGGCCTCGGTGGTGATGGGGCGCATGGGTCGGCCTTCAGAGTCGGGTGGTGCGGGGACGCTCGCGGCCGCCGGGCGGGGCCGCCGGGACGTCGCCCACGATGGTGGCGGTGGCGCGCTGGCTGGTCAGGCCGGCCAGGGCGCGGCCCACCTCGGCGACGCGCTCGGAGCCCTGGCCCCGCTCGGTCATGTCGCGCAGGTAGCCTTCGAGGTCCACCTTGCCGTCGGCGATGGCCAGCGCGCCCAGGATGACGTCGATGATCGACTTGGGATCCTCGATGCGCAGGATGTGCTCGCGGGGGATGACCGTCGCCCACTGGGCCAGGATCACCTCGTCCGAGTAGGCGTGGTACGGGTCGGCGGACCGCTCGGCGGCCGGCTGCCGCTGGCCCGGGTCGTACTCGAAGTCGAAGACGGTCACGTTCGAGTCGTGGCGGGTCTCGCCGTTGGGGCTGACGACGCCGTCGACGTGCTGGAAGCGGCCGTTGACCTCGAGCTCGACGCGGAACGGCGTCGGGGCGCGCTTGGCCTCCTTGAAGGCGAAGTTCTGGACGTAGACCCGGTAGCGGCCGGCCGGCGCCTGGCCGCGCGCCCAGCGGACGTTCTCGACCGGCTTTTCGGTCTCGCCGCGGACGTTCATGTCCACGTCGAGCCAGCCGCCGCAGGCCGAGCGCTTGTGGCCGTAGTAGACCTCCTCGCCCGAGGGCGGGATCACGTGCAGATCCAGGTCGTTGCGGTCGTTCCAGATCAGCGAGGCGCGGATGTCGACCCCGTCGTACTGGCCGCCGGCGGCGGTGACGCGGCTGCGGATCTCGGCGTCGATGTCGCCCTTGCGGTCCTCGAGCGACTTCTTCGGGTGGATGAAGAAGACGTGGAACTTGTCCTGCAGGCGCCGGAAGGCCTCGGCGCTGTCGACGTCGCGCTCGAGGTCCTCGCCGAGGAGGCGGCGGACGTGCTGCTTGTCGACCGTGGGGTAGAAGCCCTCGTCGCCGACGAAGAAGAAGTAGCCCTTCTTGCCGGTCCCCTCGGCCAGCCGGACGCAGTTCGTCCGGCTGTAGAACCAGGCCGCCAGCTCGTAGGACTCCTGGCCCGTCCCGCCGCCGCCCTCCTCGATCCAGAAGCGCTCGAGCACCTCGTCGAGGCGGTTGTCGGCCTCGAACTGGCCGACCTGCAGCGGCGCGCGGTCGCTGTTGGCGTCGCCGATGGCGCAGAAGCTGATGCCCGGGCCCTCGATGTACCCCTTGAGCTCGATCTGCCCCATCAGCATCGGCAGCTTGTCGTAGACCAGCTTGGTGTCCTCGCCACGCGAGCGCGTCACGTCGAGGGCGACCACGATGGGCGTGACGTTGTTGACCTCGCGCACCTTGCCGTTCGGGTCCAGCGCCGGGTGGACCTGCGTGCGCCCGCCGGCGCCCGTGGCCGGCTGCTGGTAGGTGTCGTAGGCGAAGGCCGCGCGGTTGCTCGAGCGCGCCTCGAGCGCGACGTCCTGGCTGTAGTGTCCGCCTCCCATGGGGGCCTCCTCGGTGTCGGTCAGAGCTTGAAGTCGACGAAGGTGTGCGGGCCCCAGATGGCCTCGCGGACGCGGTCCAGCTCGCGGTAGAGCTGCCAGGCGTCCTGCGCGCGGCCGAGCGGGCTGTCGACCACCATGAAGCGGAGGACGCGCGCGAGGCGGTCGTCGAGGCCCTCGGGCAGGGTCTTGGTGGCGGGGTCGCCGCCGGCCGCGAAGATCATGCACTTGCCCAGGGCGTACAGATCGCTGGACGGCAGCGGGGGCTTGCGTCGGGCGGCCTCGGGCGGGCCGTAGTCGGGGTTGAGGGCCCGGAAGCCCTGCCCGGTGCGCGCCGGCTCGACGATGGCCCAGCACCAGTCCACCAGCCAGACGTTGTGGTCGTGCGGGCGCACCATGATGTGCGACGGGTCCAGATTGCCGTGGAGGACGCCCTGCGCGTGGGCCCAGCCCAGGGTCGACAGGCAGCGGCGCATCAGCCAGATCAGGTGGCGCGGCGGGACGCCGTCGGGGAGCTTGTCGCGGACGGCGAGGAGATCGAAGCCGTCCACGTGCTCGAACACGGTGCCGAGCCGCCCGTCGGGCGTGCGGAACTGGTCCAGCGCCACCGGCAGGTGCTTGTGCTGCGGGCTGGGCTGAGTGCGCAGCAGGTTCAGGGCGCGGACCTCGTTCTGCATCAGGTCGTTGTCGCGCGCCTCGTAGGCGACCTTGACCGCCACCTTGGCCGCCGCCGCGGGCGCCACCGCAGACGCATCGGGGGCGAGCGCGTGACCGCCGTAGACCGTGGCCAGGTCGCCCTCGGCCAGGGTCGTGGTGACCTGATAGGTGGCGCGCTCGGTCGTGACGGCGAACGAGACGCGGCGCGGGTTCGACGAGGCCGGCGCGACCGGGGGCGTCGAGGCGGAGGCGCCGGACTGAGGGGCCTGCGGCCGGACGACGCGCAGCGGGACCGGGTGCCACTCGGCCTCGGGCGCGAGGCCGCCGCCGGCCGGCGCGAGGGCGCCCGCGCCGAAGGCGCTGCGGCTGTTGTCGACGACGCGCGCCGAAGACTGATCGATGTTGACGACCTGCACGCGTGGCCCGTCGCCGGGGACGCCGACCCGGAAGTGCACGGAGTCGAAGCGGAAGGTCACGTGCTCGCCCATGAGATCGACGGCCCGGACGACGCCGGCCAGCTCGTGGAAGCCGGGCTCGGCGGGGACGATCGACAGCCCGACGACCTCGGCGTGGCCGGGGAAGAGGGTGCCGATGGCGGCCGGGGCCTGCCCCGCGCCCGTCAGGGCCGCCTCGATCTCGAGCCGCTCGAACGCCAGATCGCCGTCGTTGAAGAGCCGCAGGCGGAGCAGGCACCGCGCGCCGGCCTCGAAGTGGCGCATGGTCGCGACGTCCACCGACAGCTGCAGCGCCGGCGGCGGCGGCGCGGCGGGCGCGAGGGGGGCGACCAGGCGGCTGTGGGTGGCGAGCGAGACGCCCAGGCGCTGGCGCAGGGTCTCGAGCTGCTGGTGCTCGCGATCGTCGAGTGACCCGCTGGCCACGAAGCCCGCGAGGACCTGCTGGTAGCGCGCGATCGCGGCCTCGCTCTCGGCCGGCTGCAGACGCGCCGCGCCGCAGCCGCCGCAGAACGCGGCGCCGTCGCGACCCGCGCGGCCACAGGCGGGGCAGGCGAGCGCGGCCTCGAGGCCGGCCCCACGATCCCGAGTGTCACCCATCGCCGCCGGTTCTACCGCAGCTGCCGCCCCCTGCCTAGGGCAGCCGCCCTGCCGTCACGCGGACTTGCGAAATCACGCGATCAGGGCTGGACACGGATACGCATGTTCAGTACCTTCCGCCGCGTTCCCCGCATCCACCCCTCCGACCGCTGCCCCCGCGCAGCAAGAGGTCCGTCATGGCCGTTCAGCCGGTGCCTCCGGGCTACCACACCGTCACCCCTCACCTGACCATCCGCAACTGCCGCGAGGCGATCGCCTTCTACGAGAAGGCCTTCGGCGCCACGACCCTGTCGGTCATGCCAGGCCCCGACGGCAAGATCATGCACGGCGAGATCAAGATCGGCGACTCCGTCGTGATGGTCGCCGACGAGTTCCTCGACTGGGGCGCCAGGTCGCCTCAGGCGCTCGGGGGCACGCCCGGCGGGCTGTTCCTGTACGTCGACGACGCCGACGCCTGGTTCCAGCGGGCCGTCGACGCGGGCGCGACGGTCGAGATGCCGCTCGAGAACCAGTTCTGGGGCGATCGCTACGGCAAGCTGCGCGATCCGTTCGGCCACGGCTGGGCCATCGGGCAGCACATCGAGGACGTCGGCGAAGAGGAGATGATGCGGCGGATGCAGGCCAGCATGGGCGGCGGTCAGTAGTCCCCGGCGGGGCTCGGGCGCGCGTTCGTCCGGGCCCCGCGGCCGCCCTCGTCGGGCGTGGTGGACCCGTAAGTGGCTGGAATGAGGACGTTCCCGCGCGATGGAGCGCTGCGGACAGAGTCCTATTGAGTCTGAAAGTGTCCGCCGCTAACCTCCCGCCACTTCGCACACCCCTCCGGGAGATGGCTCATGTTTCGCGTCGGTCTGGCTCTGGCCCTGTCACTCGCCCTGTTCGCCTGCGATAGCCCGGGCGGCGGGCAGACCCCGATCTTCCCGCCGGTCGATGGCGGCGACGTCTCCAACCCGGACACCGGCGGCGGCGGCGGTTGCGCGGACGGCGTGCGCAACGGCGACGAGACCGACGTCGACTGCGGCGGCAGCTGCGGCAAGTGCGCGGCCGGCAAGACCTGCGCCGGCGACGGCGACTGCGCGACGGGCGCGTGCAGCGTCTCGTACGTCTGCATCCAGGCCAGCTGCGGCAACGGCACGCAGGACCCCGGCGAGACCGGCGTGGACTGCGGCGGGGCGTGTCCGGCCTGCTTCGGCGAGTCGTGCAGCGCCAACGGCCAGTGCGTGACCGGCTACTGCAAGGAGGGCGCGTGCGCCGAGCCCACCTGCACGGACGGCGTCAAGAACGGATCCGAGACGGGCGCGGACTGCGGCGGCGACTGCGCCCTGTGCGCCGACGGTGGCGGGTGCCTCGTGGGCGCCAACTGCATCAGCGGCTACTGCAAGGCGGGCGCCTGCGCGACGCCCAGCTGCACGGACGGCGACAAGAACGGCAGCGAGTCGGACGTGGACTGCGGCGGGGCCTGCCCGGGCTGCGCGGTGGGTGAGAGCTGCAACGCCAACACCGACTGCGACAGCGGCAAGTGCACCGATGGCGCCTGCGTCGAGGTCCAGCCGGCCTGCGACGACGGGCAGAAGAACGGCGACGAGACGGACGTGGACTGCGGCGGCGGGTGCTTGGGCTGCGGCTTCGGCAAGGCGTGCGCCGGCAACGCCGACTGCGCGTCGGAGACCTGCAAGGACGGGGCCTGCGCGGCGCCGGCCAGCTGCGAGGACAACACCAAGAACGGCGGCGAGAGCGACGTCGACTGCGGCGGCGTGTGCGCGGCCTGCGCCATCGGCAAGACCTGCGGCGGGGCGGCGGACTGCCTGTCCGAGACGTGCATCTTCGGGGTGTGCGCGGTGCCGACCTGCGACGACGGCGTGAAGAACCAGGGCGAGACCGACCAGGACTGCGGCGGCGCCAAGTGCGAGCCCTGCGTCGACGGCAAGGGCTGCGTCGGGGCCGGCGACTGCGAGTCGGGGGCCTGCCAGGGCGGCGTGTGCGTCAGCTGCTCGGACGGGGCGAAGAACGGCAGCGAGACGGACGTCGACTGCGGCGGCGGCTGCGGGGCGACCTGCGCGGACGGCAAGGTGTGCGCCGGCGCCGGCGACTGCGCCTCGGGGCGCTGCGAGGGCGGCTTCTGCACCAGCTGCGAGGACGGCGTCAAGAACGGCGACGAGACGGGCGTGGACTGCGGCGGCGGGTGCTTCCCCTGCGGTGACGGCACGCCCTGCGAGACGTCCTCGGACTGCAGCTCGGGCGACTGCGTTGGCGGGATCTGCTGCGAGGCCAACGCCTGCGGGACCTGCGGGCCGGCGCCGGCCGAGGTCTGCAACGGCAAGGACGACGACTGCGACGGCGAGACGGACGAGGCCTCGGACATCGGGGCGCCGGCCGACTGCGACAAGCAGGCCGGCGTGTGCGCCGGGGTGAAGAAGGTCTGCGCCGGGGCGCAGGGCTGGGTGTGCGGCGAGGCGCAGTACCTGGCGCACGACGCGCGCTTTGAAGCGACCGAGGCGGCCTGCGACGGGGTCGACAACGACTGCGACGGCCAGACCGACGAGGCCTCGGCCTGCTCGAGCTGCGGCACGACCGCGACCCTGTGGACAAACGCGCAGACCAGCGACTGGTCCAACCAGTACTTCACGATGCTCGGCACGACCCCCGCCGCCGTCGGTCGCATCGACCAGGAGGCGGTGCTGGTCAAGTCCACCGGGACGCAGGTGGTCGACGCGGGCAACTTCGGCTTCCCGACCATCGCCAGCTCCGGCACGACCGCCGTCGTCACCAGCGAGTCGGGCCTGTCCAGCACTTGGGCCAGCCTGTGGGACGTCACCACCAGCGCGCAGGAGATCGACGTGTCCGACAGCGCCGGCGGCGGTGGCGTTCTGCTGGCGGGTGCCCGCGGCGCGGCCCGCGGCCACGCCTTCGTCAACAGCTCGAACCAGACCGTGATCCGCTACCGCACCAGCGCCTCGGGCAACTTCCAGGCCGTGACCGTGTACCCCTCGGCGCGCAAGGAGAACGAGGTCGCCTTTGCCTTCGACGCGGACCTCGGGCTGCACTACGCGTGGAAGTTCAACTCGGGCATCGACTACAAGGGCCCGGCCGACACCAGCAACGCGTCCTTCGGCGGCTCGGACTCGACCGACGTCCGGATCGCCGTCGACGGCAGCAAGCGCGCCCATCTGGCCTTCGTGTCGTCGGGCAAGGTGTCCATCGTGGTCCTGAACACCGACGGCTCGCTGCTGCACAAGCACGACGTGTCCTCGGCCAGCGACCCCTACCTGTCGACCGACCCGGCCGGGCGCGTCATCGCGGGCTGGATCAGCGGCGGCAAGGTCCACTTCGCCCGCGTCGAGGGCACCAAGCTGGTGACGCTGGGCGACTTCACGCCGACCGGAAGCGCGGACGCGCTGAACTTCGTGGCGGGCCCCAACGGCATCATGCACGCGGGCATCCTGGACGGGTTCAACATCCAGTGGGACCTGACCTACACGGCCATCTGCCCCGGCAAGGCGGGTGGCCCGATCTGCACGCCCAACTGCGCCGGAAAGCAGTGCGGCAACGACGGCTGCGGCGGCTCGTGCGGCACCTGCGGCTCGGGCCAGACCTGCTCGGCGGCCGGCCAGTGCACCGGCGGCGGCACCGCGGGCGACTGCTGCTTCGCGGGCAGCTGCTCGAACCAGACCGTGAAGACCTGTGTCTGCAGCCAGGACGCCTACTGCTGCGAGACGGCGTGGGACGACCAGTGCGCCGGCGAGGTGGTCTCCTTCGGCTGCGGCGCCTGCAACTGAGGCTGACGGGGCGGCCGCGGCGAGCGTCGCGGGCCGCTCCCCACGAAGACCGCGCGTCGCGGGGATCCGATCCCGGCGGCGCCGGACGCGGCGCTCAGGCCTTCGGGTCTGGGCGCTCGTCGTTTCGGGAGCCCTGCACCAGGACGCGCAGCCCGCGGGGCTCGACCTGCTCGAAGGCGATGCTCCAGCCGCAGCGGGTCGCGATCTCGGTGGTGATCGCCAGGCCGAGGCCGGTCCCCTTGGGGTCGCGCCGGCGCGCATCGTCGCTGCGGAAGGTGCGCTCGCCCAGGCGCGGCAGCTCGGACGGGGCGACGCCGGGGCCGTCGTCGACGACCTCGAGCGCGAATCGACCGCCAGCCGTCGTCAACACGACGGCTACCTGACCGCCCGGCCCGCCGTAGGCGACCGCGTTCTGGACCAGGTTGCCCAGCGCCTGCTCGGCGGCGACCGCATGGCATCGCACCGGGACGGGCGCGTCGGGGCGGGCGCCGTCGAGGGCCATGCCCTTGCGTCGGGCCACCGGGCGCTGGCGCGCGACCACGCGGTCTACGATGGCGCCCAGATCCACGCGCGGGTCGCCGGCGGACGGATCCAGGCCGTCCTCGAGCTGGGCAGCGAGGCGGAGGTCGTCGACCAGCCCCGCCAGGTAGACCAGGTCGCTCGCGGCGCCGGTCAGCGTCGCCTGGAGCTCGGGATCTTCGGTGACGCTCAGGGCGTGCTCGAGGTTGAGCTGCAGCGAGGCGATGGGCGTGCGAAGATCGTGGGCGACGTCGGCCAGGTGGCGCTCGAGGCCTTGTGTCTTGGCGGCGAGCGCATCGGCGTCGGCGCGGATGCGCGCATGGGCGCGGTCGAGCAGGGCCGAGAGGCGGCCGAGCTCGTCGGGGCGCCGGTCCCGGGCCGAGGTGAACCCCTCGGGCGCGCCGACGGACTCGGCCGCGGCGCCGATGCGGCCGATACGGCGGACCAGGGGGCGCACCGCGAAGACCGTACCGAACGCGGCGGCGCACGCCAGGACGAGCAGCGAGACGATCAGCGCCGTCCACAGGCCGCGTGTGCGGACGGTGGGAGAGGGGGCCCACGCGACCTGCACGAGCCCGCAAGCCCCTGGCAGGCCGGTGTCGAGGAGCGCGGCGCCGCCCAGGTCGCCTTCGACGAAGAGCTCGAGGGGGGCCACCTCTCCCTCGCGCCAGCGCGACACGAGCGAGGGCACGAGCGGCGGTGCGGCGGGGTTCGCCGAGCGCAGGGTGCGCGGATCGTAGGCGTGGACGCGGGCGCCGTCGAAGGAGCCCAGGCTCCAGGAGGCCGGATCGGCGCTGCAGCGCGCGCCCTCACCGGCGGCGAGGGCGCGGCTCAGGAGATCGCTGTAGCGCTCGGCGACGCCGGTGAGGATGCCCTCGGCCGTCCCGACGAAGCCCAGGCCGACGCCGAGCGCGGCGCAGACGAGGGAGACCAGGATGATGCGTGGGGCCAGTCCCCGCCACAGGCGGACCTTCACACCGAGTCCTCGGGAGGGTCGAAGCGATAGCCGATGCCCCAGACCGTGGCGATGCGAGCCGCGCCCACCGGGCCGAGCTTTCGTCGCACCCGGGCGACGTGGCTGTCCACCGTGCGCACGTCGCGATCGCCCTCGATGGGCAGGGCGGCGTCGGCGAGTTGGAGGCGCGCGAGGGCGCGCGACGGGCGCTCGACGAGGTAGGCCAGCAGGTCGAACTCGTGGCGCGTGAAGGCCACCGGCTGACCCGCCACGCAGACCGTGCGGGCGTCGAGATCGACCTCGACGTCGTCGAAGCCGATGACCCGCCGCGGGGCGCTGTCGCGCAGTCGGAGCCGCGCGCGGATGCGCGCGACCAGCTCCTCCATCCAAAAAGGTTTGGCCAGGAAGTCCTCGGCGCCCAGGTCCAAGCAGCGCAGCCGGTCGTCGAGCGCTGCGCGGGCCGTGAGGACGACGACGGGGACGCTGCTGTGGGCCCGGATGCGTTCGAGGACGGTGAAGCCGCTGTCGCCGGGGAGCATCAGATCGAGCACGACCAGATCGGGCGCCGCGGCGAGCACGCGGCGGGCGCCCTCGTGGCCCTCGACGGCCAACTCGACCGCGAACCCGGCGGCGCGGAGCCCCCGAACGAGGCCGGCGGCGATGGCGGCGTCGTCCTCGACGACGAAGATGCGCGGCGCGGTCACGGGCGGGCCTCTCTCGAGCGATGGGTCCGTCGGGCCGACGACTCCGGCGGCCGACGCGGCATGATGGGCGGAACGCGCCGCGGAAGGCGAGTCCGGTCGGACGCGGCACCGGGTGGCGCGGTCGTGGCGACGCTCGGGCGCGGGCTCGGCCGTCCAGCCCCGCCCGGCCCGAGCGTCCCCTCTTCCCCCAGACCGCGGGGTGAGCCCCCCCGACTCCCCCCGGATCAGGGTCAAGATAGCCGGCGATTGTTGAGAAAGCGTGAAGGCCTGGGACGCCGCCGCCAGCGCCCTGCACGGCGGCGTCGGGCCAGGGTCGCCTCGGCGGTCGGGCGGCGGTTGCTCGCGCGCCCGCTTCGGTTAGGATCGGGCGCCTGGGACCATCCCGAGGAGGCTGAGATGCCCGCTGCCATCGACTGCGCCCACTGCGGCCACGCCAACCCGGCCGGGGTGCGCTTCTGCGCGGCCTGCGGCGCCAGCGCCGCGGCGCAGGTGCACTGCCCGACCTGCAACCAGCTCAACCCGCTGGGTGACCGGTTCTGCACGGGCTGTGGCGCGCCGCTCGGCGAGGCCTCCTGGGCCAGGGAGCCGGCGGACGGGGCGGTGGTCGATGGCGTGTGGGAGCGCGGCCCCGAGGAGTTCATCCGCCGGGTCGAGCCCGAGGACACCCGCACCTTCCTGGGCAGCCGCGTGGTGCGCGTGCCGCCCGGGACGGTGGGCGTCGTGGTCGTGGACGGGGTCGTCGAGCGCGTCCTGCCCCCGGGCGAGCGCACGACCCAGACGCTCTTCGAGCGCGTCGCCGGCTTCTTCACCCGCCGCGACGACCGCACGGCCTTCTTCCTGGTCGACCTGCGGCCCATCCCGGTGCCGTTCGTCGTGACCACCCGGCCGAGCGCGGCGGGGCGGGTCGTGCAGACGCAGGTCCTGGTCTCGTGCGCCTTGCGGCGTGGCGACAAGGAGGCGCTCGGGAGCTTCATCGCGAACGTGCTGGGGGATCGGCCGTCGTTCGGCGCGCGCGATCTGCACGACCTCTTGCGGCCCGAAGTGGTCCGAGTCACGCAGCTCGCGCTCGAGCGCCTGGCCGGGCAGGGCGAGCTCGCCTACGCCGAGGTCGAGGCCGAGCTGAGGCGCCTCCTGGGCGAGGCGCTGGGGCCGCGCTACGGGATGGGGCTGGACGTCACGGTCGCGCCGCTGACCACCACGGCCAGCCTGAGCTTCCTCCTGGGCGCCGGGCAGGCGCCGCGGGTGCGGCCCTGCGTGGCGTGTGGCCACGAGCTGCCCGCCGCGATGCGCTTTTGCGACGCGTGCGGCGAGCGGCAGCCGACGGTCCTCAGCCCCGACCGGACCTGCGGGGGCTGCGGCGCCCAGGTGGCCGAGGCCGACCGCTTCTGCCAGGGCTGCGGGGCCGAGTGGGCCGCGCCGCCAGCGACGGCCGCGCCGCTGTTCACCCGGGACGGGCAGCAGGTCGAGCTGGACCTGGTCGTGCGCGTGCAAGGCCAGCACCAGGACTTCGCGCCCGAGCACATCGCGCCGGCGCTGGTCGCGGCGGCCGCGGCGCACCTGCGGGGCGTCGACTTCGCGGGGCTGGCGTCGGGGGACGGGTTCAGCGCCATGGAGGGCGCGGTGAAGGACGGCATCGCGCAGGCGCTGAGCAGCTACGGGCTGCTGCTGGTGTCGCTGAGCGTCCTGGACGTGCGGTCGAAGGGCGGGCAGTGGCTGCTGGCCGCGCGGGCGGATCTCGAGCGGGCGCGGCAGGATCTGACGCTGGGTCGGCAGTGGCTGACGCAGCGGGCCGACGAGCTGGATCTGGCCGAGCTGACGATGGCGCAGCGGCTGGACCAGCAGCGGCGCGAGCGGGCGGGGCGGCTGCAGGAGGTCGCGCTGGAGCTGGCGGCCGGGCGGCGCGAGGCGGCGCTGCGCGCGGACGACGCCTTCGCGCGCGACGAGCAGGCGCTGGCGGACCGGCGGCGGCGCGAGGGGCTGTCGGGCGGCCAGGCCGAGCTGGACGTGGCGGGGGCGCGGCGCGAGGCCGAGCGGGCCGTCGGGGTCGCCACGGCGCAGCGCGAGGTCGAGCGCGACGAGCGCGAGGCGCGCCACGCCCGCGAGGAGGCCGAGGCGGCGCACCAGACGGCGCGCGAGCAGGCCGCCTTCGCGCACGAGGCCGAGCTGACGCGCGGGGCGATGGATCTGGACGGCGAGCGGCGGCGTCAGGCGACCGCGCTCGAGACCGAGGCGGACCGGGCGCGCCGCGACGCCGCCTACGACGACCACGAGCGGCGGGCGCGGCTGGAGGAGGCGCTGAAGGCGAGCGAGGAGCAGCGCCAGGCCGACAAGCTGCGGCTGATGGCCGAGCTGGACCGGGCGATGGCCGCGCAGGACCACGCGCACGCCGAGCGGATGCGCGAGCAGCTGCGGGGGCTCGACGCGCGCGCGATGATCGCGATGCAGGCGACGGAGCTGTCGCGGGCCGAGGGCGGCGGCGCGGCGTGGGCGCAGGCGCTGTCGTCGGCCGAGCGGGTCGACGACGCCGAGCGCCACGGGACCGAGGTGCGCGAGCTGATGGAGCGGCAGGCGGCGCAGATGCAGAGCATGATGACCGACCAGCTGGGCCGCATGCAGGCGATGAGCGAGCGCATGATCGACGCCGCCACGACCCGCGGAGGCAACGCGGCGGCGGCCGAGGTCTACGAGCGGTCGATGGACGCCATGTCGCGCGTCGCGGCGTCGCGCGCGGCGCCCGCGCCGGTGGCTCCCGCGGTCATGGCCACGGCCGCGACGACGCCTTGCGCCAGCTGCGGCGCCGAGCTGCGCGCGGAAGCCCGCTTCTGCGGGGTCTGCGGCGGGGCGCAGTGAGCGGCGAGGGGCTCGAGCCGGGCGCGTCCGGCGACCCGGTCGAGCTCGAGGGCACGGTCGCGCTGGCGCCGGTCCTCGCGGGCAGCCGCTCCGAGCGCGAGGCCGTGGTGCTGCGCGCCGACGACGGCCGCGTCCATCGCCTGCACCTCGAGGGCGACCAGCCCTTCGAGCAGCCGGGTCTGCGCGCCCTGCTCGGGCGACGCGTCCGCGTGCGCGGCCGGTGGCGCAACCGCGTCCTGCGCGTCTCGCCGGCCGACCTCCAGGCCCTGCCGTGAGCGCCTGCGCCGCCTGCGGGGCCGCGCCGAGGCCCGGCGCCCGCTTCTGCGGCCAGTGCGGCGCCGCCACGGCGGGCGAGGTGCTCGACGCGCCGGCCTGCCCGACCTGCGGCCGTGTCTCGCGCGGCGGCCGCTTCTGCGGCGGCTGCGGCGCCTCGCTCGACGCTCCGCAGACCGCCACCGCCCGCCCCGCAGCGGCCGGGCCCGTGCTCTACGTCGCCCCGGCCGCGCTGCGCGGCGCGCTGGAAGGCGCTCTGCTGACCGCCCTCGCCGGCCCCAACCGCGGCCGCGTGCTCTGGGTGGCCCGCGACGACGCCCTGTCCGCCACCCAGGCCGCCCTGCGCGACCCGTCGGCGTCCCCCGATGCCGTCTGCCTGGTCGGCGACGCCGAGGCGCTGCCCCACGCGCGCCTGCCCGACCCCTGCGGCTACGACGAGGCGCTCTGGACCGACGCGCTCTACGGCATGCGCTCCACACCCACCGCCGAGGCCCGCCTCGCCGGCGACGTCCTGCCCGACCTCCCGGTCGCCCGCCTGCCCACCCGCGACCCGGCCCTCATCCGCCGCCTCCTGCGCGTCGGCGCCACCCTCTCGCCGGGCTGGGCCTCCGCCGCCGCCGTCTCGGCCGCCGTCTGGGCCTCCGCCTCCTCGGCCGTCCTCGACGCCGCCGGCGCCGCCACCCCCTGCGTCCTGGCCCCGCCCTCCGATCGCCCCGCCGTCCGCGCCGCCCTGACCGCCGCCCCCGCCCGCCTGTACTTCAACGTCCACGGCACCGATCAGGACGCCGTCTGGCTCGGCGAGGGCGACGGCCGCTACCCCGAGGTCCTCCGCCCCGCCGATCTCGCCCCCCACGCGCCCACCGGCGCCCGCGTGGCCCCCGACGCCGTCGTCTTCAGCGAGGCCTGCTACGGCGCGACCCTCCAGGACGGCCCCGGCTCCCTCGCCCACGCCTTCCTCGCCGCCGGCGCCTCCTGCTTCGCCGGCTCGACCGTCATCGCCTGGGGCGCCGGCCCGGGCCACCCGCCCGCCCTCGCCGACGAGCTGGCCCTCGGCTTCTTCCGCCACCTCGACGCCGGCCTCCCCGCCGCCCGCGCCCTGCACCAGGCCAAGGCCGACCTCGCCGACGCCGCCCTCAGCGGTGGCGGCGGCCTGTCCGCCCCGCTCCACAACACCCTGCTGTCCTTCGCCCTGTACGGCGCCCCCCTCGCCAGCGTCTCCGCCCCCGCGCCGCGCGCCGCGCCCCCCCTCGCCCCCCTCGCCGACGCCCGCGCCCGCCTCCAGCGCCGCCTCCGCCCCGCCGACTGGCGCCTGCTCACCTCGGGCCGCCTCGATCTGGCCGCCCTGCAGGCCCACCTCGCCCACGCCCCCGGCGTCTCCGCCCGCCTCGCCGCCCTCCTCGGCGCCCCGCCCGCCGACGCCCGCGTCCTCCGTTACGGCGCCGGCCCCGCCGCCCGCGCCACGGTCCTCGCCTCCGCCGCCGGCCCCGTCCCCCGCCGCGTCGCCCTCGAGCTCGACGCCGCCGGCCACCTCCTGCGCGCCCTGGTCAGCCGATGAGGGCCTTCGTCGTGGCTGGCCTCGGCTTCGGCGACGAGGGCAAGGGCACCCTCACCGACTACCTGGTCCGCCGCCACGGCGCCCGCCTCGTCGTCCGCTACGGCGGAGGCCCGCAGGCCGCGCACCGCGTCGTCACCCCCGGCGGCCGCGTCCACGTCTTCGCCCAGCTCGGCAGCGGCGCCTTCGTCGACGGCGTCCGCACCCACCTCGCCGCCCCGATGATCGTCGACCCGCCGGCGCTGTTCGCCGAGGTCGCCGCCCTCGCCGCCGCCGGCGTCCCCGGCCCCTTCGACGCCCTGTCCATCGACCCCGCCTGCGTCCTGCTCACCCCCTGGCACCAGGGCCTGGGCCGCCTGCGCGAGCTGGCCCGCGGCCCCGCCCGCCACGGCAGCTGCGGCCGCGGCGTCGCCGAGGCCCGCCTCGACAGCGAGAACCCCGGCCTGCCCACCCTGCGCCTCGCCGACACCACCGACCCCTGGCGCCTGCGCGCCCGCCTGCGCTTCATCCAGGCCACCAAGGTCGACCAGGCCGAGCAGCTCGTCGATCGCCAGCCCGACCGTCCGGATCTGCAGGCCGGCCTCGTCGACCTCCGCCGCCCCGACCGCCTCGAGCCCTACGCCCAGGTCTGCGAGGCCCTGCTGGCCCGCGTCACCCTCACCGCCGCCCCGCCGCTGCCGCCCGTCACCGTGTTCGAGGGCGCCCAGGGCGCGCTGCTCGACCGCGATCACGGCTTCTGGCCGCACGTCACGCCCAGCCGCGCCACCTTCGCCGACGCCCTGGCGCTGCTGGCCGCCTGGGCCCCGGACGCCCACGTCACCCGCGTCGGCGTCCTGCGCGCCTACCACACCCGCCACGGCGCCGGCCCCCTCCCGACCGAGGACCCGGCGCTGACCGCCGCCCTGCCCGACGCCGACAACGCCGACCACCCCTGGCAGGGCGCCTTCCGCGTCGGCTGGTTCGACGCCGTCCTCGCCCGCTACGCCCTCGCCTGCGTCGGCGGCGTCGATCGGCTGGTCGTCACCTGCCTCGATCGCTTGGCCGATCACCCCGCCCCGCGCCTGTGCGACGCCTACGCCCTCGGCGACCGCCGCCTGACCGACCTCGCCCCGGCCTCCGACCCCGCCGATCGCGACGCGCTGACCGCCTCCCTGCGCGCCGTCCGCCCGCTGCTGTCGCCCGCCCCCGACCTGCTCGCCGCCATCGCCCAGGCCCTGGGCCGCCCGGTCGATCTCGCGTCCTATGGGCCCACCGCGACCGACAAACGCGAACTCACTGAATGACCGCTCAATTGTCGGCTGGCCGCGCGCCGCCGCCGGGTGCTATAAACCCGACCGTCGCGGGGGGGACCGAGCCCCGATGGGAGACGAAGATGAGCGGATTTCCTACGGATTGGCCCGGGCCCGGCCCTCTCGACCTGGCGGTCCACGACCTGCCGCACGCCTCGTCCGCGACGGAGTGGTGGTACGTCAACACCCACGTCACCACGGTCGACGGGCGCCAGCTGTCGCTGTTCGCCTCGTTCTTCCGCATCGTCAAGGGCCGCGACGAGGCGACCGGCGAGCCGCAGTACGCGCACTCGCTCAGCTGGGCGATGACCGACCCGGCGCGAAAGGCCTACTGGGGCGAGACCCTGGTCGACCGCGACGCCCCGCGGCTGGGCCTCGACAAGCTAGAGCGCGGCGAGGGATCGCAGGACCAGCGCCTGCGCCGCGCGATGCGTGAGGTCTTGCTCAAAGGCAAGGTGCCCTGGCCCGACCGCCTCTTCACGGCCGACCCCTTCGTCGCCACGCGCAGGCTCGAGCTCGAGTTCGAGGGCAACACCTTCGTCAAGCGCGACGACGGCGCCTACGCCCTGACCCTGCGCCACCCGCACTACCACTGCGGCGCCGAGCTGGTCTTCACGCCCCGCAAGCCCGCCGTCCGCCACGGCGAGGACGGCGTGGTCAAGGGCACCCAGGGCGAGGACATGTTCTACTACTTCATCCCTCGCTGCGAGGTGACCGGGCAGGTCACGGTCGACGGGCTGCCGATCCCGGTGGCCCAGGGCGAGGGCTGGTACGACCACGAGTTCGGCGGGCACCGGCCGCACGGCGACGGGCAGGGCGAGGACGCCAAGCTGCCCGACGTGGCGTGGAATTGGCTGGCCGTGCAGCTGGCCGACGGGCGCGAGCTGTCGGGTTACCAGCTGGTCGACGTCGGCGAGGGCCGGTCGCTGGGCCAGAAGGTGCTGCTCATCGACCGCGAGGGCCGCCGCGAGGCCTACGACGACTTCACGCTCGAGCCCGAGCGCCTGTGGCGCAGCACGCGCACCTTCAACGACTACCCGGTCGCCTGGCGGCTGACCGTGCCGGGCGCCGGCGTCGCGCTGACCCTGACCGCCGACGTCGACGACCAGGAGATGATCACCGTCATCTCGAAGCCGGCCTTCTGGGAGGGGCGCATCACCGCCACCGGCCGGGTCGGCGACGCCGAGGTGACGGCGCTGGGTTACCTCGAGCGCAGCGGCTACCAGACCGTCGACGGCCTGGACGACTTCTTCAAGGCCGTCAGCGTCGAGGTCCGCAAGTCGGTCGCCGCGCTGGTGCCGATGGACCCGAGCTGGGAGCAGGTCCGCGACATGATCGCCAGCGAGGAGCGCGCCCACTACATGCAGGGCGTCGACCTCGAGCAGGTCAAGCGCACCGCGGTCGAGCCGGTGCGCGCCATCACCGACCGCGGCGGCAAGAGCTGGCGCTCGTACGCGGCGCTCGCCTGCTGCGACATCGTGGGCGGCGACTCGCGCAAGTACGTGCAGTGGCTGGCGATGCCCGAGCTGATGCACGTCGGCTCGCTCATCGTCGACGACGTGCAGGACCGCTCGACGGTGCGCCGCGGCGGTCCGTCGTGCCACATGATTTACGGTGACGCGCTGGCCATCAACGCCGGCACGGCCTGCTACTTCATGGGCCAGAAGCTGCTCAAGGGGTCCGACGTCAGCGATCGGGCCAAGCTGCGCCTGTACGACCTGTACTTCGAGGCGCTGCGCGCCGGCCACGCCGGGCAGGCCTTCGACCTCGAGGGCCTCGGCGCCGAGATGCCGGCCGTCATCGAGACGGGCGACGGCGACCGCCTGGAGGAGCGCGTCCTGTGCGTCCACCGGCTCAAGACCGCCGCCCCGGCGGGCGCCCTGTCGCGCATGGGCGCGGTGGCCGGCGACGGCACCGAGGCGCAGATCGAGGGCCTGGGCCGCTACTTCGAGTCGGTGGGGCTGGCCTTCCAGATCATCGACGACGTGCTGAACCTGCGCGGCTTCAAGGGCGATCTCAAGGCCAAGGGCGAGGACATCAGCCACGGCAAGATCACCATGCCCGTCGCCAAGGCGATGAGCCGCCTCGAGCGCGCCGACCGCGCCTGGATGTGGGAGACCGTGGCCTCCAAGCCGCAGGACCCGGCGGTCGTCGGCCAGGTCATCGCCAAGCTCGAGGCCTGCGGCGCCCTGGACGCCTGCGTCGAGCAGGCCAACACCCTGGTCGAGGACGCCTGGCGCGCCCTGGACCCGCTGGTCGAGGACTCGCTGCCCAAGCTCATGCTGCGCGCCTTCGGCTGGTACGTGCTCGAGCGGCACTACTAGCCCCCGGTTGACGCCCCCGAGCGCGTCCGCACGGTCTGTCGACGGACCCGGACGCCTCGGAGGCGAGATGAGCCAACGCCCAACGGCGGTCGTCACCGGCGCCAGCCGCGGCCTCGGCGCCGCCATCGCGCGCCGGCTGGCCCCCCGCTGCCGCCACCTGGTGCTGCTGGCGCGCTCCGAGGACGCGCTCGCCGCCTTGCGCGACGAGCTGCGCTCCCGGCGCACCAAGGTCGACTTCGTGCGCGCCGACCTGTCGTCCGCGCAGGCCGCGCTCGAGGCCGCCCATCGTATCGACGCCCTCATCGGCACGCCCGACCAGCTGGTCCTCAACGCGGGCGTCTCGAACGACGCGCCCTTCGCCGACACGTCCCTGGACGCCATCGCCTACGAGCTGGGCGTCAACACCGTCGCCCCGACGACGCTCCTGCGCTGGGCCGTCCCGCGCATGCGCGACCGGGGCCACGGCCGCGTGGTCGTCGTCGGCTCGCTCGCCGCCGTCGTGCCCTTCCCGGGCAACGCCACCTACTCGGCCACCAAGGCCGCCCTGCTGGCCCTGGTGCGCTCCCTGCGCCTCGAGCTCGACGGCACCGGCGTCCACCTGGCCATCGTCCTGCCGGGCCTGACCCGCACTGACGCCACCGCCGAGATGGCCTCCGTGCTGCCGCGCATGTCCGCCGAGGCCGTCGCCAAGGCCACCGCCGCCGCCCTCGTCGGCGACCGCGCCATCGTCATCCCCGGCTGGCACAACCGCCTGGCCGCCCAGCTCTTCCAGGCCGCGCCCGACCTGACCGAGCACGTCCTCGCGCGCGTCGCCGCCAAGGTCGTCCCCAGCGCTCACCAGCCATGACCGACGCCCGCCCGGCCGTCCTGGTGCTCGGCGCCGAGGGCTTCATCGGCACGGCCATCCGCCGCCACCTGGCCCCACGCGCGCGCCTGCTCAGCGTGGACCTCCGGCCGCTCACGCCCATCGCCGCCCGCTTCCCCTACGGCGGCGTCGTCCCTTGGGAGCGCGCCTTCCAGGTCGACCTCGGCGACCCCGCCCAGGTCGACCGGCTCTGGGCGGACCTCGCGCCCGAGCACGCCGGCCTCGGCGGCGTCGTCATGCTGGCGGCCTACTACGACTTCCTGAACCGCCCCGACGCCCGCTACGCGCGCTTACAGGCCGGCCTCGAGCACCTGCTGCGCCTCGTCGGCCGCGACCTGCCCCCCGACGCCCCCTTCGTGTTCGCCTCGTCCATGGCCGGCCTCGCCCCCACCGAGCCCGGCCATCCCCTCACCGCCGACTCGCCGCGCCTGGGCGCCTGGGCCTACCCGGCCTCCAAGCTCGCCGCCGAGCGCGCCCTCCTCGCCGCCGACATCCCGCAGCCCCGGGTCCAGCTGGTCCTCGCCGGCGTGTACTCGGATCTGTGCGAGCTGGTCCCGCTCTACCAGCAGATCGAGCGCGTCCGCTCGCGCTCACCCGAGAAGTACTTCCTGCCCGCCCACCCGGACCGCGGCCTGACCTACGTCCACCTCGACTCGGTCGCCGACGCCTTCGTCCGCGCCCTCGAGCGCCTGCGCGGCCGCCCCGGCCTGCACCGCCTGCTCATCGGCCAGGGCCACCCGGTGACCTACCGCGAGATCCACGACCGGGCCTCGCTCGCCTTCCACGGCCGCCGCCTGCCCCTCCTCCGCATCCCGGCCCCGGTCGCCTCGGCCGGCGCCTGGCTGCTGGCCCACGCGGCGCGCCTGGTCGGTCGCCGCCGCTTCATCCTGCCCTGGATGATCCGCTTCGCCGGCGAGCACTTCGAACTCGACCCGGCCCCCGCCCTCGAGGCGCTGGGCTGGTCCGATCCGCGCGATCTCCGCCAGGATCTCGACCGCCTCCTGGACGTGGCGGCGCATCACCCGCGCCTGTGGCGCGAGATCAACGCCCGCCGCCCCTGGTGACCGCCGCCCCTGGTGGCCCGCCGACCTCAGCCGTCGGCCGCCTCGCCGCGGACCACCTCGACCCGGCTGACCCGCGCGTGGGGCGCCTCGCGCAGCTTGGGCGGTCGTCCCTGAGCGCCGTGAGGGCCGAACTCTCGGACGATCTTCGCCAGCTCCTGGGTCGCCAGCGCCTCGGGCGTCGCTGCCACGCCCTGCGCCGGCATCGACGCGAGGTGCAGCGTCTGGGTCGGGAAGGCGAACTCGACGCCCAGCTCGCGCGCGAGCTGCAGGATGGCCAGGTTCAGGTTGTGCCGCGTGCGCATCTCGCCCAGCCAGTCCGGCGTGTCCATGAAGCAGTACAGCATCACGTCCAGGCTGTGCGCCCCGAACTCCTTGAACTCGACGATGTCGTAGTCCTTCCGCATGCCCGGCAGCGCCTGGATGATGGCGCGGACGCCCTCGCAGAAGGCGTCGATCCTCTCGGGCGGCGTGTCGTAGGTCAGCGACAGGACGGTCGAGTAGCGGCGGTAGCGGCGCGCCCCCAGGTTGTCGACGCTCGAGTCGGTCATGCGCGCGTTGGGCACGGTGATGAGCGAGTTGTAGAAGGTGCGGATGCGCGTCGTTCGGAAGCCGACCTCCTCGACCGTGCCCTCGATGTCCGAGCCCAGCTTGACCCAGTCGCCGATCTGGAAGGGGCGGTCGACGAAGATCATCACCGAGCCGAAGAAGTTGGCGACAGTGTCCTTGGCGGCCAGGGCGAAGGCCAGGCCGCCGATGCCGAGGCCGGCCAGCAGCGACCCGACGTCCACGTCCAGGTTCTGCAGGACGAAGATGGTGCCGACGACGACCAGGAAGACCTTGAGCGACTTGCGGACCAGGGGAATCAGCTGGTCGTCCAGCTTGGTGGACGTCGCCTCGGCCCGGCGCTGCAGGATGTCGGCGAAGACGTCGACCTGCCGGTAGCCCAGCCAGACCACGCTGAACGACGCCAGCACCCGGGCCGCGACCATCGCGATGGCGTTGATGCCGACCGGGAACTGCAGGATCGGGAAGGCCACCGTGACGACGCCGGCGATGACCAGGCCACCGAGCGGGCGGTCGGCCGCGTGCAGCGCGTCGGTGACCCACTCGACCTTCAGGCGCCCGGCGGCCCGGTGCAGCCACACGCCCACCAGCCAGACGGCCAGGCGCCGCAGCGAGATCGCGACGAAGATCAGCAGCAGCAGCCCCGCCAGCTGCCACAGCTGCAGGCCGACCAGCGGCGTCTGCAGCCACGCGGGCAGCCCGCCCACGAACTCGTCGAAGCTCAGCGGGAAGGTCGCGGCGTACAGGTCCGGCACCGCCGCGATGGTGTCGGCCGAGACGACCCAGCGCTCGCCCTGCTTGACCAGCACCAGCTCGGGCAGGTCCTTGGGGAACGGCACATGGCGCGCCTGGCCCGTCGCCTCCTCGACGTGCTCGCCCTCGCTCGGGATGTTGTCCATCACGACGTACAGGCCGCGCGCGTCCAGCACGCGCTTGAGCCGCGCCGCCCGCTGGGGCCCCTCGGCCGCCGGCCGCTCGAGCCGCGACGTGTCGACGCACAGCGAGGCTCGCCCCGGGTCGGTCCGCTCGGGCTGCAGCCAGTACAGCAGCGTGTAGATCGCCGCCCTCGGGCTCTCGCAGCGGCCCGCGGCGTCGGCGGGCACGGCCTCGCTGGCCAGCGCGGGAGCGAGGGACATCAGCGCCGCGACGAGGAAGGTGACCGCCGTCGACGTGGGGCCGAGGCGTCGATCGGACCGTAACATGGCATTCCTCCAGTGGGTTCGAGGGGCCGCAGGCTAACGGCCCCACCCCGGTCCGGCAACCCTCGGCGCCGGGCGCGGGCCGCTGGAGGCCTTGCGGGGCCGAATCGATCGGGCCAAGCTCGCCGCCATGAGCGAACGAGAGAACGTCTGGCCTCGCCGCCTCGTCCTGCTGCAGGTCCTCATCCAGCGCGGCTCGCTGACCACCCGCGAGGCGGCGAAGCTGGTGAACATCACGCGCCGCAAGGCTCTCAACGACTTCAAGGAGCTGTCGGCCAACGGCGTCCCCTTGACCATCGAGGGCGAAGACAAGGACCGGCGCTGGGTGCTGCTCGACTCGTGGCGTCAGTTCGGCCTCGATCTCGGGCTGCGCGACCGCCTGGCCCTGCTCTTCGGCCGCGAGCTCGTCGCCAGCTTCCTGCACGACACCGACTTCGCGGACGCCCTGCGCCGCCTCGAGACCCACTTCGCCGCCCTCGACGGCACCCTCGCCCTCGCCCCCGACCACCTCGCGCGCCGCTTCTACTGCCTGCACGAGCCCGAAAAAGACTACTCGGGCCACCGTCAGCTCCTCGACACCCTGGTCCGCGCCCTGCTCGACTCGCACAAGATCTCCTATCGCTACACCTCCGCCGCCGGCGAGCCCAAGGAGCACCGGCTCGTCGAGCCCCTCACCCTCGCCGTCTACAAGCGCGGCCTCTACCTCATCTGGCAGCGCAAGGGCCGCACCTACACCCACGCCGTCGAGCGCATCACCGCCCTCGAGCCCCACCCCGACGACGGCTTCGAGTACCCGCGCCCCAGCGAGTACGAGCCCCGCCGCGCCCTCGGCGACCGCTTCGGCATCAGCAGCGACGGCCGCGACCCCGCCCTCGTCCGCCTCCGCTTCGACCCCTCGGTCCGCACCTACGCCACCTCGCGCCGCTGGACCCCCGACTGCCAGGTCACCGATCTGCCCGACGGCGGCTGCGAGATCACCTTCGTCGCCCACGGCTACGAGCTGGTCAGCCACGTCCTGCAGTACGGCCCCAAGGTCCAGGTCCTCGAGCCCGCCTGGCTCCGCGACGCCGTCGTGGCCGATCTGCGCGCCGCCCTCGCCCGCTACGACGCCGCGCCGCCCCCGCCGCCCCCTCGAACTGATGTTCAGTGCGCCGCCGGCTGACCCCCGCCGATCCATGCTCCCCCCGTTCCCAACCTCCGGGGGTGCCCCATGCCATGGTTTCCGGCTCCTGCGTTCGATCCGACCCCACGCGACCTCGACGCCGCGCTCGCCCGCGCCGTCGGCCGCCACGCCGCCACGCCGCGCGACGGTGACCAGCCCCTGCTGGCCCACCTCGTCGACCTCGCCGCCGTCGTCCGCGCCCTCTTCCTGACCCGCCTGTCGCCGCCCGCGCTCCGCGACTGGTCGCGCCCGCGCCCGAACGCCCACCTCGACCCCGACCAGCTGGCCCTCCTCGTCGCCACCCGCGGCCTCGACGCCCTGTGCCCCTCCTTCCAGGCCGGCGCCCCCGCCGCCCCGACCCTCCGGGTGCTCGCCGCCGAGCTCCCCGAGCTGCTCGAGCAGCTCGGCGCCTCGCGCTCCGGCGCCCTCGCCACCGCCGCCGCCCTGGCGGGCCACCCGATCGGCGCCGATCTCGCCCTGGCCCCTGTCGCCGACGAGGCCGGCGGCCCCGCCTGGGCCTCCCTCCGCGAGCACGCCTTCCACCGCCTCGCCGCCCTGCTCGGCGTCCGCGACCTCGAGCCGCTCGTCACCCCCGACGACCGCTGGCGCTTCACCCTGACGGGCCTCGCCACCTACGCCAGCCACCTCGCCGCGGACCCCGCCGCCTTCCCGCGCGGCCGCGCCGCCGATCCCGACCCCGAGCGCGCCCTCGGCCACGCCCTCGCCGCCGTCGCCGCCACCTGGCCGCGCTCCGCTCAGCCGTCGGCGCCCCCGCTCCGCTCCAGCGTCAGGACCTCGGTCAGCCGGTCGAGATCGATGGGCTTGGTCAGGTGGAGGTCGAAGCCGGCCTCCCTCGCCTTGTCCCGCGCCTCGGGCCCGCCGTAGCCGGTCAGCGCCACCATCACCAGGCGCTCGCCCCCGGGCGCGGCCCGCACGCGCCGCGCCACCTCGAACCCGTCCATCCCGGGCAGCCCGACGTCGACCAGGGCGAGGTCGTGCCGCCCGCTCAGCGCCCGCGCCAGCCCCTCGGGCCCGTCTACCGCGGCCTCGATCGGGTAGCCCAGGTCCTCGATGACCTCGACCAGGCTCTCGCGCACGTCGCGGTTGTCCTCGACGAGCAGCACGCGCCGCGCCCTCGCGACCTCCGTGGGCGCCGCGATCGCCTCACCCGCCGCGCCCTCGGCCGGCACCTCCAGCCCCTCCTCGAGGGGCAGGCGCACCGTGAACTCGCTCCCCTGCCCCAACCCTGCGCTCGCCGCCGTCACCTGCCCCCCGTGCATCTCCACCAGCCGCTTGACCACCGCCAGCCCCAGCCCCAGCCCGCCGCTCGACCGATCCAGCCCCTGCTGCACCTGCACGAAGGCGTCGAAGACCCTGGTCACCATCTCGGGCTGAAGCCCCCGCCCGGTGTCGCGCACCCGCAGCACGGCCATCGGCCCCTCGGCCGTCGCCTCGCGGCTCAGCCCGACGTGGATGGCGCCGCCCGGCTCGGTGTACTTGGCCGCGTTGGTCAGCAGGTTCGTCGCCACCTGCTCGATGCGCGTCGCGTCGGCCCGCATCGGGAACGGGCCGTCCGTCACCTCGACGGTCAGGCGGTGCCCGCGCGCGTCGATCGCGCCGCGCACCGCCGTGATCGCGTCCCTCACCAGCCGCTCGAGATCCGCCGGCTCGCGCCGCAGCGTGATGTGCCCGCGCGAGATGCGCGACAGATCCAGCAGGTCGTCCACGATGCGCTTGAGGTTGTCCAGCTGCCGCTCCGCCGTGTCGCGCGCCCGCGCGGCGCGCGCCGGATCCTCGCCCCGTCCGCGCCCCAGCAGCGTCAACGAGCTGGCGATCGCCGCCATTGGGTTCCGCAGCTCGTGGGCCAGCATCGCCAGGAACTCGTCCTTGGCCCGGTTGGCCTGCTCGGCCTCGCGGCGGGCCCGGACCAGGCCGCTCGTCTCGAACGCGACCACCACGATGCCCGTGATCTCCCCCGCGTCGTCGCGATAGGGCTGGTAGACGAAGTCCAGGAAGACCTCCTCGGGCGACGGCTCCTCGGCGCCCCTGACGCGCCGCATCAGCTCGACCCGCACGCCCCGGCCGGTGAAGGGCTTGCCCGTGGCGAAGCACCGGTCGAGCAGCTCGTAGAAGCCCTGCCCCGCCAGCTCCGGGAGGGCCTGCCGGACGCTCAGCCCGACGAGCTGGCGGTGGGCGACCAGCTCGTCGTAGAGCGGGTTGGTCAGCTCGAACACGTGCTCGGGCCCGCGCAGCACCGCGATGGCGACCGGCGCGTTCCGAAACAGGTTGGCCATGTAGGCGCGGTGGCGGCTCTCCGCCTGCCTCAGCCGGGCCCGCGCCAGCTGGCCCTCGACGCGCGCCAGCAGCTCGCGCGCCGAGAACGGCTTGACCATGTAGTCGTGGCTGCCGGCGCCCAGCCCCTCGAGCACCGCCTCCTCGCCGGCGCGCGCCGACAGCACGATGACGGCGACGTCCTGCGTGCGCGGGTCGGCCCGCAGCTCCCGCATCAGCCCGAACCCGTCGAGCCCGGGCATCATCACGTCGGTCAGCAGCAGATCCGGCGGCTCGGTCCGCGCCGCCTCGAGCGCCTGCAGCCCGTCGGCGACCGCGACGACGCGCCAGCCGTGGGTCGTCAGGATGCGCGTCAGGTAGCGACGCATGTCGGCGTTGTCGTCGGCCACCAGGATGCGGCCTGGCACGGGCGAGGTCCGCGCGGGTGCCCCTCCCGGCGGGCCCTGGTCGGTCGTGGTCCCATCTGCGGACGTCGGCACCCACTGTGACGCCTCGTCCACCCAGGCCGCGGCGTGGCCGAGGTCGGCGGCCTTGGCCGGCCGCGGGTCCAGGTGATCCGGGTCCAGGTGCGCCGATCCAAGCGGCAGCCGCACCGTGAAGCGCGTCCCGGCGCCCACCTCGCTGGCGACCTCGATGGTCCCGCCGTGCTGATGGACCAGCTCGCGCACCAGGGCCAGCCCGATGCCGGTGCCCTCGTAGCTGCGCCCGCGGGTGCCCTCGATGCGGTGGAAGCGCTCGAACACCCGCGGCAGCTCGTCGGGCGGGATCCCGACGCCCGTGTCCTCGACGACGAGCACGGCGTGACCGTCCTCGGGCCCGGTCCACACCCGCACGCCGCCCTCGAGCGTGAACTTGAAGGCGTTCGACACCAGGTTGAGGACGACGGTCTCCCACATGGACGCGTCCAGCCAGACCGGCTCGCCGACGGGCTCGCCGCCCACGTCGAAGCGCAGCCCGGCCGACTCGACCAGCGACCGGAACGCGCTGGCCAGCTCGGCCGTGACGTGGCCGAGATGCGTCGGCTGGAAGGTCGCGTGGGCCCGGCCGGCCTCCAGGCGCGAGAACGCCAGCAGCGCGTTGACCAGCTTGATCAGCCGGCGCGCGTTGCGCAGGGCCGCCTGGATGTGGCCGCGCTGCTCCGGGGGCACGCCGGCCGTGCCCTCGAGCACCTCCTCGAGCGGACCGAGCATCAACGTGAGGGGGGTCCGGAACTCGTGCGAGACGTTGGCGAAGAACGCCGTCTTGGCCTCGTCCAGCGCGGCCAGCGCCTCGGCCCGCCGCCGCTCCTGCGCGTAGGCCTCGATGGTCGCGATGGCCGAGGCGATGTGGCCGGCGGCCAGGCGGAGGAAGCTGCGGTAGCGCTCGTCCAGCTCGAGCGCCGCGCTGACGCCGACCACCAGGAACCCGTCCCGGGATCCCTCGACGACGACCGGCAGGCACAGCGCCGCCCCGACGCGGGGCCGGCCCGGGGCGACGCAGCCCGCGGGGTCCCAGCCGGGCAGCGTCACGGTGGCCGGCTCGCGCTCGCGCCACACGCGCCCCAGCGGCCAGGGCGCGTCGGCGTCGTCCAGGGCGATCCGCCGGGGCGGCGCGACGGCCTCGCTCAGCCCGACCGCGCTGGCCAGCTCGGCGACCGGCGCCTCGGCCTCGGAGGCGGGCTCGAGGCGATAGAACAGCGCGAACGGGACGTCGCCCGAGTCCTCGCCCAGGCACTCGATGACCAGCCGCGCGGCCTCTCCCGTGTCGGTGGCCAGCGCGGCCGAGGTCGCGATGCGCTGCAGCGTTCGCAGCCGCCGCTCGCCCAGCACCTGCGCGGTCGTCTCCTGCACGGTGACCAGCACGCCGCCCACCTCGCCGCGCTCGCCGGGGACGGGGCTGTACGAGAACGTGAAGTAGGTCTCTTCCAAGAAGCCCTTGCGGATCATGGGCAGCAGCAGGTGCTCGGACCACGTGCCGGGGCCGCCCGCCAGGATGCCCTCGGCCATCGGACCGATGATGTGCCAGATCTCGGACCACACCTCGTGCCCCAGGGCGCCCAACGCGCGCGGGTGCTTGTCGCCCAGGATCGGCCGGTAGCCGTCGTTGTAGACCTGCACCAGCTCGCGACCCCACCACAACAGCATCGGGAAGCGGTTCGCGAGCACCATCCCGACCAAGGTGCGCAGGGGCGTCGACCACGCCTCCACCGGCCCCAGCGGCGTCACGGACCAGTCCGTTGCGCGCATCAGGCGCGCCATCTCCCCCGGTCCCCGAAACAGCTCCTCGGCGGCCCCGCCCCGCGGCCGCCCGACGCCCGTGCCGTCGCTCATGCGCTCCCGCTCGCTTCGTGACGCGTGTCCGTCCCGCCGCCTGCGGCACGTCCCTGGCGTCGTCTCGACCTCCCCCGAAGCCGCCACGATAGGACGCGCCCGCCAGGCTGTCACCGACGCGGGCGCCAGGCGGCCACCGCCACGGCCGCGGCCCCCGACCGCCACGTCCACCGCCACGGTCCACCGCCCCCGGCCCCGGCCCCGGCTCCGGTCCACGGCCACGGTCCACGGTCCACCGCCCCGGTCCACGGTCCACGGCCACGGTCCACGGTCCACCGTCCACGGCCCCGGCCCACGGCCCCGGTCCTCGCCGTCGCCACGGCCCCGGCCCCCGACCGCCACGGTCCACGGCCACGGCCACGGCCACGGGCCACGGCCCCCGGCCCCGGCCCCGGCCACGGCCACGGTCCACGACCTCGGTCCTGGTCGTCGCCACGGTCCATGGCCCCGGCCTACGGCCCACGGTCCACGGTCCACGGCCCCGGCCCCCGGCCCCGGCCCCCGGCCCCGGCCACCGCGCCTCGAACCCGCGTGCGCGAGCGCTGGCGCTCAGGGCCCGAGGCGGGTCCGGCCCACCAGCCCCTCGAGGGCGGCGAGCTCGAGCCAGGGGGAGCTCTGGGTGGCGAAATCGACGGCGTCGAGCGCGCCGGACAAGGGACGGACGAGGTGGACCTCGAGGTCGCCGGTGGCGAGGGAGGTCGGGGCGGCGAGGTCGACGAAGACGCCGAAGGACTGGTCGGTGGCGAGGGTGAAGGGGGTAGGGGCCTCGCCGGGGCGCGCCCAGGTGCCCTCGAGGACCAGCGACCGCGCGTGGAGGGGGTCGGCGGGGTCGGTGTCGTCGGCGGCGCGGCGCTTGCCGACGAGGTAGTGTACCCGGCAGTAGCGGCCCCAGCCGTGGGCCGGACCGAGGACGACCGGGTCGCCGCCCACGCGCTCGGCGTGGAAGGCCTCGACGAGGCTGCGTTCGCCGTTGGCCGGGTGGGAGGCGTGCGCGCGGGGGACGACCAGCTCGGCGAGCCGGCGCCACACGGAGGGCGCGCGGGCCTCGGTGGGGCAGGCGACGAGCTGCACGCTGCGGACGAGCTGCTCGGCGCGGGTCAGGGTCACCTCGAAGCCGAGCGCGGTCTGGAAGACGAGGGCGTCGCCAGCTTGCGTGACATCGGGTCCGAACGCCCACGACAGGGTGAAGGTCACCTGGCCGACCGAGGCCTCGGGGGACGCGACGGAGTCCGAGGCGCTCGCGTCGCCGTCGCCAGCGCCGTCACCCAGGCCGTCCACGGCTCCGCCGCCGCACGCCACCACCAGCGCGACGAGCGCCGTGACGGCGCCTCGGCAGGCCGACCAGCGACTCACGGCGACCCGATGCGGAAGCCCGAGCACTCGGTGAGGCAGCAGCGGACCGCCGCGGTGGTGGTCGCTGCGTCGCTGCACTCGGTCGGGTGGGTCTGGGCCGCGGAGGTCGCGCCGGCCGCCGTGTAGTAGCCGGCCGCGCCGCACGCGCTGGCGCTCCAGACGCGCTCGTCGTCGAAGCCGCAGCCCGAGCCGTTGGCCTCGTCGGCCTCGAGCTCGTCGACGGTGCACAGCCGCATGCCCTGGTCGTCGCACAGCGCCTTCGCCTGAGCCCAGGTCGCGCTGGCCTGGCAGGTCGCCGGCGTCGCGCCGCAGACGCTCTCGCTGCCGAACTCGCTGGCGCTGCGCCCGATGAGGCTGCACCCGGTCTGGCAGAGCGCCGCCCCGTCGTGCGGGTGGGCCGGGATCTCGCCGCGGAGCACCCAGGCGCTGCCGGCCTCCGCGCCGACCAGCGCCGGGCCGTGGGTCGGGTCCTGGGCCTCGTAGCCGGTCGCCGTCAGGCCGCCGCACATCCAGTAGCCGGTGCGCGGCGTTGTCTCGTAGCCCTCCTGCAGCATCAGCGCGCTGGTCGGGCACCCCGTCGCGCACCCGACGCCGCCATAGTTCTCGCCGCAGCCGCACTGCAGCTGGCCGAAGTGGGTCGTGCTGCCCTGGCCCAGCACCGCGTCCGGGTTCTTCTGGTAGCCCGGACACAGCGTCCGCCACGCGCGGACCTCGGTGTCCTCGCTGCCGTTGAGCGGCCCGCTCACCAGCTTGGGCTCCCACTCGTCGATGCACCCCAGGGTGTAGGCGCCGGGCCCGCGGAAGGTCGTCACCGCGAAGCCGACCGACCCACTCGCCGGCGTGGAGGTGGCCGCGCACGACAGCACCGGGCTGCTCGGGTTCGGCGCGGCGGCCGCCGGCGTGGTCGAGGTCGCGCACACGCCGTCCGCGCAGTCGCTCGCGCACGTCGGGTCGCCCTCCGGGCAGGCGATGGCGCACTGGTTGAACAGGAACTGGCCCGACGTGAAGGCGCTCGCCGGCAGGCGCGGCTCGACGGTCGAGGCCGCGTCGTTCACCACGACGCACCGGAACTGGCTGTGGTGGCTCATGCCGCGCCAGACGCCGCCGTCCACGCAGAGGTAACCCGCGCCGCCGTCGGCGCACTCGGCGTCGAGCGGCTTGCCGCCGATGCCGCACAGGCCGTGCTCGGGGACGGCGTTGGTTGTCGGGACCACCTCGGTCGGCGGCGGCGGGATGGGGCACGAGCCCTTGGTCGCGTCGCAGGACCAGCGCGCGAAGTCGAGGCCGAAGTCGGGGCCGGTCTGTCCATCGGTCCGGTCGAAGGTCGACGCGCGGCTGCGCGTGCACTCCCTCCAGTAGCCGCTCGTGGTCGAGGCTCCGTAGTGCAGCGGGAAGCCGGGCTCGCAGCGGCTCCGCTCCTGGATGACCAGCTGGTCGATGGCCGTCGACTCCGGACCGTCTTCGATCCAGCTCCGGTGCAGCTCGGCGTAATAGCCGAACTGCGCCAGGATGGCCTGGTCGGCCGTCAGCGAGCCCGGGTTCTGCAGGCCGTGCCACTCGCGGATGTCGGTCAGCCCGTTGTCGTTGTAGTCGGCGCTCTGGACGCACACCCGCGCGAGGCCGTTCGCCTCGGCCGCCACCAGCTTGCGCCCCGTGGCGCCCTGCGCGTAGGCGTAGGCGGTCGTCGCTTTGGCGAGCTCGCTCTGGTCGTCGTTGCGCGTCGTCTCGTAGAGCGCCAGGTGATAGGGCTTCGACGCGCAGTCTTCGTCGCCCCGGACCAGCGGCTCGGTGTCGTCGCACAGCTTGACGGCCAGGCGCTGGCCCCACTCGTTCTCGAGCACCACGCGGTCCACGGCGCGCAGCGCGCAGCGTGTGTTGGCGGCCTGGTGCACGTCGTAGGTGGCCTCGGAGGGGTCCTTCATCGTCATGTAGGTGCGCGCCGCCTCACGGACCCAGCCGTCCCCGTCGGCGTCGCACGGGCGCGCCGCCGTGACGCCCTGGTCCCAGTAGTAGCCCTCGTCGACCTCGCACAGGCAGTTGGTCGACTCGGACAGCGTATACGGCCAGGTGCGCCCCGTCTCGCCGGCGTCGTCGCCGCAGTTGACGAAGCAGGTGACGCACTTGCCCTGCCACTCGCTGTAGGCCATCCCGTCGCCGCAGACCGCGTCGACGCAGACGCCGCCGCTGGTCGTGTCCTTGCAGAACTGGGCCTCGCCGCAGGCCAGCTCGGCGCAGGTGGGAGGGGGCACGCAGACGGACGGGTCGCTCGCGCTCGGGACGGTCCCGGTGAAGCAGTCGCCGCACGCCTGGCTGGGCCACTCGCCCGTGCACAGGCGGCCCTTCGCCGCGCACCCGAGCGACTCGCAGGTGGTGATGAGGACGCAGCTCCCCGACAGGTCCAGCGCGTAACCGTCGAGACAGTCGCCGCAGTAGGCCTCGCCCGCTCCCGGATCGACGCAGGCGCGGTGCGCGGCGGCGCAGGTGCTCGAGATGTCGGTGTTGGTCCCGTCGGCGACGCAGACCGTGTACAGGTCCACGCACTGGCCGGCCTGCTCCTCGAAGCCGAAGGCGCACGCGCCACAGAAGGCGTCGGCGACGGGCGTCTCGGCGACGCAGTCGCGATTCTGGGCGCCGCACGCGACGTCCTCGCAGACCAGGACGGCGCGGCACAGGGTCGGATCGCCCTCGTCGGGCACGAAGTAGTCCAGGCAGGCCCCGCAGACGGCGTCCGTCGTGGCCGTGGCGGCCGTGCACTGCCGGTTGGCGCCGGCGCAGGTCAACTCGAGGCAGGTCGCCACCGGGCGGCAGCCCTCGAGCGTCCCGCCCTCGTCCACGAAGAAGGGCTCACACTCGCCGCAGACGGCGTGGGACGTGGCCGACTCGGGGGTGCAGGCGCGGTGCTGGTCGGCGCAGGAAAGATCCTCGCAGGTCTGGACCGGCGCGCAGGCGGCGGGCGCCGGCTCGGCCGAGACGAAGCCGTCGAGGCAGGCGCCGCAGGCGGCGTCGGTGGAGGCGGTCTCGGGCGTGCAGGCGCGGCTCAGGGCCTCGCACCCGACGTCCTCGCAGGTGTAGGTGGCGCGGCACACGCTCAGCGTCCCGCCCTCGTCGACGTGGCCGGCGAGGCACTCGGTGCAGGCGGCGTCGAGGGTCGTCGTCTCGGCCACGCAGTCGCGGACGAGCGCCTCGCAGCCGAGCGACGCGCAGGTCTCGACGGGGCGGCACTGGTCGCCGTCGGCCACGAAGTAGTCCAGGCACGCGCCGCACGAGGCGCCCTCGGCGGCCGGGACGCACGCGCGATGCTGGGCGGCGCAGTCGGCCGCGATGCTGCCCGCGCCCTCGCCGCAGTGCGCCACGACGACCTCGTCGCAGGCCTGCGCCTCGGCGTTCCAGACCCAGCCGTCGTCGCACACCGCGAGGCACTCGGCGTCGGCGCCCTCGGCCGCCTGGCACGTCTGGTGGGCGGCGCAGCCCGCCTCGTCGCAGGTCCGGGCCTCGCGGCAGGTCTCGCCCTCGCCGTCGCAGACCAGCCCGCCGTCGCAGGCGCCGGCCTCGTCGCAGGGGCAGCCCACGACGTCGTTCGAGCAGGCGGCGCACGTCCCGCCGAGGCAGTAGAGCGTGCCGTCGCAGGCGCCGGCCTCGGTGCAGAGGCAGTCGAGCTGGCCCCTGGGGCACGGGTCGGGGACGCACAGCCCCCCGTCGCAGACGAGGTCGTCCGCGCAGCCCGCCGCGCCGTCGCCGCAGGGGCAGCCCTGCTCGCCGCCGGCGCACGGGACGCAGGTCTCGGCGCTGCAGCGAAGGCCCGCATCGCAGCGGCCGCTGTTCAGACAGGCGCAGCCCTCGGCGCCGCGCGCGCAGGCGACGCACGTCCCGGCGCTGCAGACCCCGCCGTCGCACGCGTCGCCCTCGCCGCACGGGCAGCCGATCGCGCCCGCCGGGCACTCGGCGCAGACGCCGTCCTGGCAGACGCCCTCGGCGCAGGCGCCGGCGTCACAGGCACAGCCCAGCGCGCCGGCCGGGCAGGCCTTGGCCTGGCAGGCGCCCGCGCCGCAGGTCGCGCCCGCGCCGTAGTCCGCCAGACACTGGGCGTCGGCCTGGCACTCGGCGCAAGTGCCACCCGCGCAGATCTCGCCCGATTGACACTCGGCGGCGGTCTGGCAGGCAACGTGTTTCGAGGGGACGGGCTCGTCTCCGCAAGCGGCGCCGAAGAGGACCAAGGCCACCGCCGTGGCGAGCCGGCCGAGCTGGGTGCTGGGGTTCATGGGGGCCTCCTCGCTCGCTCAGAGCGCCGTGAAGTCGCGGTAGTAGACGTAGAGCCGGATGTCGGTGAGCGACTGGAGGTCGAGATCCTGGTTGACCAGCTCGTCCCTCTGGTTGATGAGCAGCTCCCACTCGGTGTTGACGAAGGGACGCTCGCGGAAGCGGTAGCTGCGGTAGACGTCGGTGTCGAAGATGCGGTTGCCGTTGAAGTACGGGTTCATGACCGCGGTGAGCTGCGGGAACCGGTAGTAGGTCTTGGCGTCCTCGAGGCCATGGACGACGCTGGTGCCCTTGCTGCGCAGGTACAGGCGCCCGACGGTGTCGCCCACGTTGGACCCGATGATCTCGGACTCGATGAAGAAGATCTTGTGGATGCGGGTCAGCGGCGAGAGCTTGTCGAAGTTGGTCGGGAAGGGGACGCGCAGGTAACCCGCGCTGTCGAGCAGCGTCGGGTCTTTCAGCTTCTCGCGCATGAGGGCGATGCGCTGGTTCTGCGTCAGGGCCTTCCCGTCGTCGTCGAGGGTGGGGATCCGCAGGATGTCGTCGCGCAGCGACACGAGCGCCACGCGGAGGTCGGGGTTGCCGTAGGTCTCCTCGAACTCGAAGAAGGCGTTCTCGAGCTGGGTCAGGTAGTTCTGCAGGTTGTAGTCGCCGAACTGCACCATGCGGATGAGGAAGAGCTGCTCGAGGGCCCCATAACTCTGGCTCGTGTAGTACTCGAGCACCTTGGTCGCCCGGTAGGCCTCCTTGAGGGCGTCCTCGAAGGCGAGCTCGGCGTTGACGATGGCGTCGTCGCGGTAGATGCGGACATTCGGGTCGTTTCGGGCGGCGAAGACGTCGATGGCCATCGACTGGGTCTCGGTGAGCTCGTCCTCGAGGCGCCGGGCCTGGTTCGTCAGGCCCTTGAGGTTCCCCAGATCCAGGCGCATCTGGTAGTCGAGCTTGAGCGCCTCGAGCTCGATCTCCTTGGTGCGTAGCAGGATGGTCGCCATGCGCGCGTCGGCGTCGATGAGCGCCGCGTCGCACTGCTGCTCCGTCTCCCACCGCGCCGTCTCGCGCTCGATCTGGTTCATCTCCTGCTCGGCGTAGGCGATGCCGGCCTCGGTCGCGGCGGCGGCGACGTTGGCCGTGACGGCGTAGGCCTTGAAGACGCCCGTCATCGTCAGGCCGCTCGGGCAGTCGGTGTCGCATTTGCCGAGCTGGGCCAGGGTCGAGACCGTGCCTATGGACCGGTCGATGCCGGCCATCGTGGCGCGCGCCTTGGTGATGGCGTCCTGCCACGAGTGGATCTTCTGGTTCTGGACGAAGCGGTAGTCGGCGTTGGTCAGGATGAGGTTGCATTGCGCCTCGACGCGCGAGCGCTCGATCTCGGCCTCCTGCTCGATGTTGTCGAGCTGGGTCCGGACCTGCTCCATGTCGATGCGCGTCTGCTCGAACCGCCCAAGGGCCTGGTCGATCTGCCCGTTGCCGGCGAGGCCGCACGGGCTCTGGAGCTGGGCGAGCTTGGGGTCGAGCTCGGCGTATTTGCCGATGGCCGGGTAGACCTTGCCGTCCTCGGCGACGAAGGTGCCGCACAGGTCGCCCAGCTGGTTCTCGTAGTTGTTTCGCAGGCGGACCAGCTCGGACTGGAACTCCGAGGCGTCGGTCTCGAAGGCCCGCGAGCGATCGAGGGCGATGTCCTCGCGCAGGCGCGCCGTCTCGGTCTTCTGCTTGGCGCGGTTGATGAGGACCTCGAAGGCGGTGTCCTCGAAGCCGTTGGGGTTGAGGGTCGGGAAGGGGATGTAGTCGGGCGGCAGGCCGAAGAAGCGGAGGTCGTCCGAGAGGGTCTGGTAGACGTTCTGCATGTCCAGCATCGCCATGCGGTAGCGACGCTGGCTGTCCTCGAGGACCGCGATGACCTGCGGCTTGTCCTCGGCCTGCAGGCTGTCCCAGATGCGCAGCATCAGGCGGCTGAGGAGGATGGACTCCATGTAGGTCGCCGTGTAGGCGCGCTCGACGACCCGCCTGGCGAGCGCGGGCTCGTTGAAGCCGTGGTAGCGCTGGGCGATCTGGCTCCAGGCCCGTGACTTCTGCGTCGAGGCGCGGATGAGGCGCTCGAAGTAGCGCGTCACGGTCTCCTGCGTGACGAAGTTCCGCGTCGTGTTCAGGTGGGCCGGCGACAGGGCGCCGACGACGCTGGGGCTCAGGGCGAAGAAGCGGTCGAGCGCCTCCTGGTAGTACTGGGTCGCCTGATACAGGCTGTACATCTCGTAGCCGGCGGTGCCCGAGTAGTCGCTGCCGCCGTGCTCGAACTTGCTGCCCTCGAAGCTGACCGGGCTCGAGCCGGCGAGGTCGAAGCGCGAGGCGAAGGCCTTGGTGTAGGCCTCGTCGCCGAGCATCACGAGCAGCTCGGTGCTGAGGCGCTCGAAGCCGTCGTGGACGGTGGCGCCGCTCGTCGGGACGCACGCCTCGGTGTAGGCGAAGCTCGAGCAGAGGAACTCGTCGAGGTGGGTCCGGGCGGTGATGCCGCTGCCGTCGGTGACCTGCGTCGCGGCGTCGATGGCCTCGTAGTGGTGCTCCCAGAGGTAGAGCAGGCAGTCCACGCGGTCGCGGATGGCCTCGATGGCCACCGGGTCGTAGCAGTAGGGGATGGCCTTGAGGTCGTCGCCGCAGATCTCGGGGACGAAGCCGGGGGTCGAGCCGTCGCGGTTCTGAAAGTGCGTCTTGTAGCGGAAGGCGAGCTTGATCTCGGGGTACAGGCCGAGGAAGACCGTGGCGGGGTCGTACTTGCTGAAGAAGGTCTTGCCGTCGGTGAGGTCGAGGCGGTTGCCGTCGCAGTAGACCTCGTCCGGGTCGGTGCAGGTCCAGTTCGGGTCGACCTGGACGATGGTGCCGTCCGCCAGCCACTTGTCGTAGGTGGCCTTGCAGGTGCCGGTGGTCTGGCAGGCCTGCGAGGCGACCACCTGCTTGGTGACCGAGGCGTTCGTCGTGAAGAAGGTCACGGCGCTGCCGGCCGGGCAGGCCTCGCGCTGGTTCACGTCGGCCGAGGTGCGGATCGTGGCGCAGTCGGTCTTGTCGGTGCCGATGGGGCAGATGGTGGTCTCCGAGCCCGTCCCGCCGTCGTCGCAGACGCCGTTGTTGGCGTACGGGCTCACGTTCGCCTTCAGCTTCGCGTCGTAGACGAAGGCGCTCGCGTCCATGCCGCAGGAGTCGTCGTTGGTGATGGGGGTGAACTTCGAGCCCTCGTCGAAGGGGCCGCCGTTGAACAGGCCGTTGCCGTGGCACAGGTAGTGGACGACCTCGTCGCTCGCGGCGGTGAGGGTGTCCTCGGTGGCGCTGGCGCGGCGGCCGGTGATGAGCGTGAGGGCGAGCTCGGCGGCGTTGGCGTCGGTCACGGTGGTGGTTGCGGCGTCCTCGAGGGCCTCGGCGACGAGCGAGGGCGAGCAGGTGACGCCGAGGAGGTCGGCCGGGTCGGGGCGGGGGTCGCTCGGGACGGCGCCCTGGTAGACGTCGGGGACCTGGTCGCCGTCGGCGTCGGTGGTGTCGAGCTCGGTCGGCTCGCGGCGCAGGACCATGTAGCCGTAGGCGTGGAAGTCCTCGCCGTCGCCCGGCAGGAAGGACTCGAAGGTCTCGCGGAAGAGGACGAAGAGGGTGTCCTGGTTGATGAGGGCGCCGTCGACGAGGGCGAGCTTGCGGCGGCGGGTCTTGGCGTCGGGGATGGGGTTGGACACCGCGAGGCTGCGGTTGAGCTGGGCGTCCGAGGTCGAGAGCGCCTCGCCGTCGGCGGGCGACAGCGGCAGCAGGGTGTCGCGGCACTCGTAGCGGTAGCGGGCCATGGCGGCCGCGTCGTAGGTGGTGCCCCGGGTGAAGTCGGGCAGCAGCCAGGGGATCTGGACGTGCTGGTAGTAGCCGCCCGTGCGCTTGGAGCACTTGGTGTCGGTGGCGGTCGACTCGTAGCGGCCGCCCAGATAGACATCGGCGTCGAGGCCGTCGAGGAGCACGAGGCAGACGCCGCCGCTCGTGCGCTCGCACCCGGTCGGGTCGCTGCCGAGGTCGAGTGTCAGCGCGGGGTCGCCGCCGTAGTGCAGCGTGAGCGAGCTCTCGATGCGGCCCTTCAGGACGCCGGGGGCCGAGGCAGCGTCCTCGTAGAGGTTCGCGGCGAAGGGCATCTCGACGACGCCGGTCGGGATGGGCGCCGACGCGAGGTCGGAGGAGTAGACCACGACGCCCGAGGAGGTCGAGTCGTGCAGGTAACACGCCCCCTTGGTGGCGGTGCAGGCGGCGACGGTGCCGTTCCAGCGCCAGGACTCGGTCTCGGTCGCGAGGAGGACCGCCTGCATCTTGTCCCAGCTCATGTTGCCCGTGCGGAAGGCCGCCCACTGTTGCACGAAGGCGTTGCCGACCTCCTTGATGAGGGTGGGCGAGTCTTTGGACGCGGAGCTGGCGGCCCAGGCCTCGAGGCCGTCGTCGGCGAAGGTCGAGAAGTAGTAGACCTTGCCGCGCCAGCGCCCTTCGGGGCTCTCGCTGTAGTTGAGCGTGACGAGCTGGACGCCGAGCCCGTCGCTGCGCACCTCGAGGACGCCGTCCCAGCGTGGGACGTCGGTGCCGACGCCCAGGTCGAAGGTCACCGTGGCGCTCGCGCCGGCCCCGACCGTGACCTCCAGCGCCTGCGTGGGCGAGGGCGTGTCGCTCCCGAGGCCCAGCTCGAGCCAGGCCAGCGGGCAGTCGATCAGGGGATCGCAGGCCTCGGCGTCGTGGTAGTCGACCACGCTGTCGAGGTCGCCGCTCGCGTGGTAGCGCTTGTGCGACCGCTTGCGGACGAGGAAGGTCGCAGGCTTGGGGCTGGCGTTCGTCAGCACGAACGCGCCCTCCGAGTCGAGGCCCGTCAGCGCGAAGTCGGTCTCGCTCAGCGTGAACGTCGCGGTCTGGACGGTCTGCGCTTCGTCGCCCGGGACGGCGACCGGCATGCACGCCCCGCTCGCGCCGTCGCCCGCGACGCACGCATGACCGCTGGGGCACCCGTCGCCGGTCGTCGTGCACGTGCTGCGGCAGACGTGCTTGTAGCAGGTCTCGTCGGCGCCCTTGCAGTCGCCGTCGGTCGCGCAGTTCGAGTAGCAGTAGCCCTTGATGCAGGCCTGGTGCTCCGGGCAGTCGATGTCGCCCGCGCAGGCGAGGCCGTCGTCGGTCGGCAGGCCGCACGAGCCGCTCTTGCAGGTGGTCCCGCCGTAGCAGCCCGCCATGTAGCCGTTGGCCGCGCAGGGGACGTAGGTGCCCGCCTCGGTGACGAGGGCCTGCTTGCAGGGCGTGTAGCAGACCGGCTGGGCGGGCGGCAGGGTCGTCGTGGCCACGTCGACGCACTGGCCGTCCCAACAGGTGAGGCCGCTCGCGCAGGCGCCGCCCAGGCCGCACGCGCAGCCCGCGTCGAGGCCGGGCGCGCACGAGGCGCAGGTGCCGCCCTGGCACTTGAAGCCATACTCGCAGGTGCCGTCGGCGTGGCACTTGCCGCCCAGGTAGCCGGTCGGGTCGACGCAGACCACGCCGTCGCGGCAGGTGAGGCCCGACAGGCACCCGCCGCCCAGGCAGGCGCAGTGGAGCTTGCCGGGCGCGCACCCGGCCTCGAGGCAGTAGCCCGCCTGGCAGACATCCTCGGCCCAGGCGCACTCGGCGCCCCAGGCGCACGGGCAGCCGGTCGTCCCGGGGACGCAGGAGGCGGCCTCGCACATGCCCGCGCCGTTGCACGCCATCTCCTCGCCCAGGCCGTTGACGCCGCAGGCGCCCTTGGCCGTGCACGGGCAGCCCTCGGTCCCCGCCGGGCAGGGCGCCTGGGCGCACCAGCCGTCCTGGCCGCAGACCACGCCGTCGCCCAGGCAAGCGCCCGCGTCGCACAGGCAATCCAGCTCGCCCTGAGTGCACAGGAGCTGCTTGCAGTCCCCGGCCTCGCAGAAGAGCCCATCGCCGCAGGCGCCCGCCTCGCACGGGCACCCCTCGGTCCCGGCCGGGCACTCGACCGGCAGCTCGCAGCGCGCGGCGGCGCCCGGTCCGCTGCAGACCAGGACCCCGTCGCAGGCGCCCTCGCTCGTGCAGGGGCAGCCCTCGGTCCCGGCCGGGCAGGACGGCTCCGTGCACACCGACCCGCCCGCCACGTCGCACTCGAGCCCGACGCTACAGGTGAGGTTGCCAAAGCAGGGGCAGCCCAGCGTGCCGACCGTGCACGTCACGGGCTCGCACAGGTCCGAGTCGCACTCGAGCCCGGTCCCGCACGCGCCCGCGTCACATGGGCACCCCTCGGTCCCGGCCGGGCACGGCGCCTGCACGCACATGGCTTCCAGGCACACGAGGCCGCCGCCGCAGCTGCCATCGGACAGGCAGCCGCACCCGAGGGTGCCGGCCTCGCAGCGCGGCTCGGCGCACAGGCCGAGCGCGCACTCGAGGCCCGCCATGCACGAGCCGTTGCCGAAGCACTCGCACCCGAGCGTCCCGGTGGCGCACGCCCTGGCGACGCACAGGCCCGAGGCGCACTCGAGGCCGTCTCCGGCGCAGCCGCCCGCGCCCGTGCACGCGCAGCCCTCGCTCCCGGCGGGGCAGCTGACGACGTCGCCGGTGACCTCGCCCTCGGCGTCGCAGGCGCCCAGGGCGACTCCGACGGCGAGGACGAGCAGCACCCCGCCTCGCACCCAGCTCCAGCTCGCGGTCATGGCCCTCTCCCAGGTCGCGGTGCTCACGGCTTCGCCTTCGTCCCCGGCGCCGGGGCGGTCTTCATGGACTTCACGCGCTGGCGCATGGCGTGCCAGTGCTTCGCCCTCTGGCGGACGGTCCGCACCCTGGGGGTGCCGGCGAAGCTCTCCTCGCCCAGCGCGCCGTCGAGGAACACGTCCTGAAGGCTCTCGGAGAGGTTGGTCCGTCCTCTGGACCTCGTGAGCTCCGCTACGTGCATGGCCTTGATCCCGGTGTCGACCGCGACGAGCGCGAAGGCCGCCGCGTTGCCGGTGGCCGCCCCCTCGGCGAGGCCAATCACCACGTCGGTGAGCCACTCGGCCCCCTGATCCCCCAGCTTCTCGTGGAGCATCCCCGAGGACCCGTTACGCCCGTCCTTCTTGGCCCACCGGATGAGGCCCCGGGCGACCATCCCGCCCGCCTCGCCGTAAGCCGACAGGCCGCAGGTGAGCGCGCCCATGCCGGCGCCCGCGCCGGCGCCGATGGCGATGGCGGCGATCGTGCGCTTCCGGTGCCCCTTGGCGAACAGGTACACCCCCTCGGGCATCTCCATCTGCCGCTCGATGGCCGCCTTCACGCCGCCGACCACCGCGCCGACGACGGCGCCGGTCGCCGGGTCGAGCACCTGCCCGCCCTGGTCGACGGCCCCCATCGGGTTCGACAGGACCATGGCGTAGGCGCTCAGGGTCTCCTCGAGCCGCTCGGTGGTGGGGGGCGTCAGGCCCTTGAGCAGCGGGTCGGGGGACATCCAGCGGCCGACCCACGGGTCGAGGTCGCGGGCGCCGTAGGCGAGGAGCCCGGTCGCGGCGTCGCGCTCCTCGTCGCTGTAGCCGCGCAGGGGCTGCTCGCCGGCGGCATGGCGCTGGAGGCCGTAGGGGTAGTGGGCGGCGCGGGCGACCAGGGCGCCGTCCTCGTCGGTGGTCGCGAGGACCGACCCGAGGTGGTCCTGGTGCAGGAAGGTGGTGCGCGGGGCGGCCCAGGCGTCGCCGCCCAGCAGGCGGTCGAGGGCGGCCGACAGGAGAGGCTCGGGCGCGGTGACGCGCGTGCCGGCGGCGAGCGAGAGGTGGCCGGCCCCGTGGGCCAGCGAGAGCCAGGCGTCGCCCGCGGTGATGGCGCCGTCGGGGGCGGGCGCCAGCGCCTCGTCCGGCCCGGACGCAGGCGCGAGGTCCGAGTAGACGGTCGCGGCGAACGCCGGCTCGTCGACGGTGGCGACGCGCAGCCCGCCGACCTCGATGGACGAGGTGGCCGTCCCGTCGCGCACGTCGAAGCCGGGCAGGGCGTAGGCGAAGAAGCGGCCGGCCTCGTGCTTGAGCAGGCGATGCCAGGTGTCGGCGTAGCCGAGCCAGGCGACCTCGCTGCCGCCCTCGGTGACCCGCACCACGCGCCCGAGGGCGTCGCGCTCGTAGCTCGCGGCGCCGCGCTGGACGACCGCGCCGGCGGCGTCGTGCGCGTAGGTCAGCGCGCCCGCTTGCAGGACGGCGTGCGGCCGCTCGGCGGTCGTCCCGTAGGTCAGCGTCCCCACGTGGGCCGGGCTCGAGGCGCCCAGGCTCGAGGTGATGGACAGGATGCGCGAGGCGGCGTCGACGGCGTAGGTCAGCGTCTCGTCGTGGGCCGGGCGCCCGGGGTCGAGCCGCGCCTCGGCGAGCTGGTACAGGCTGTCGTAGGCGAACTGGCCGCCGGCGTGAGGCTGGCCGTCCTCGGGGCGGAGGTCGAGCACCTCGAGCAGGTTGTTGGCGCCGTCCCAGGCGAGCTCGAGGTCCAGCAGCGTGGCGTCGTCGGGGCCCGTGACCTGCAGGCGTTCGACGCGGTCGCTCGCGTCGTAGGCGCGGGTGGCGACGACGCCGTTCGCGAGCTGGAGGCTGGCGAGGAGGCCTCGCGGGTGGTAGCCGATGGCGTCCACGAAGCCGGGGACGGAGGTGACGCGACCGGCCGCGTCGAGTTCGAAGTCGACGCTCAGGCCCGAGGGGAAGGTGACCGAGGTGGTGCGGCCGGCGTGGTCCCACTCGGTCTCGTGGACGTAGTCGAAGCCGTGCAGGTGGCGGACCATGGTGTGGACCATGCCGCGCGTGTCGTAGCCGAAGCGGAGCGCCGTCTCGGTGCCGTCGCCGACGGCGGCGCGCACGGTCGCGAGGCGCCCGGCCGCGTTGCTGCAGAGGGTCGCCGGGCAGTCGGGCGCGCGGTCCCAGTGCCAGCGGGTCTCGGTGTTGACCGGGGCGGCCGCGTCCCAGCGCGCGACGCGGCGGTCGAGCGAGTCGTAGGCGTACTCGAGGACGGCGCCGGTGGGCGTCGTCTCTCGGATCAGGTTGCCGGCCGCGTCGAGCTCGTAGGCCCAGTCGCCGTGGTCGGGGTCCGACAGGCCGAGGACCCGCCCGGCGAGGTCGTAGGTCTGCTTGCGGACCGCGCCGATGGGGTCCTCCGCCTCGGCGAGGTGGCCGAGCTCGTCGTAGCGCAGCGTGTGGACGGCCGGCGCGGCGCCGGGGGCGGCGGTGCGCTCGATGGCGAGCAGCTGGTCGCGGCCGTTGAAGCGGCGGGTGGTGGGCGTGCCGGAGTGGAGGCCGCCCTCGCGGAGGTCCTCGGCGTCCCAGCTGACGAGCGCGGCCGGCAGGTAGACCGTCTCGAGGCGCGGTTCGTCGAGGCCGGGCATCGGGCGGAGCTGCCGGCGGACGACGCGGCCGCGCGCGTCGCGGTGGACGGTGCTCGCGTGGACGCCCTGGGGTGGGGCCAGGTCGCATTCGCCCGAGGAGGCCTCGTAGGGCTCGTAGATGGCCTGCGGGGCGCCCTGGGCGTTGAAGACGAGGAACCCGTCGACCAGCCACTTGCCTTCAGCCAGACGCCGCCGCCGCTGGAAGACCCGCCCGTGGCCGTCGTAGCACAAGGCCGTCTCGACGTCGGGCGCCGCGTCGGTCGCGCTGCGGACGCGGCTGACCAGGCGCGTGACGGGGCTGCCGTACTCCCACGCGAAGGTCTGCGAGGGGGCCGCCGCGCTGGCGCCGGGCTTGACGACGGCGACCGGCTGGCCGTGCTCGTCGTGCAGGTAGCCGGTGGGGTTCGGCGGGTCCACCTCCTCGCCGTCCACCACGGTGATGAAGCCGGTGGCCGCGGTCACGAGGCCCGCCAGCTCGTCCCACTCGCTGCGCTGGCGCAGCTGCCAGACGCCGTCGGGGCCGTCCACGTCGAGCTCCGTCTCGAGCAGGAAGCGGCCCGTCGCGTCGTAGGTGAAGCGCCGACGGTGGGTGCTGCCCTCGACCGCGCCGCCGGGCCCGAGCTGCTCGACGACGTTTCCGAAGCCGTCGTAGGCGTGCCGCAGGCTCTCCGTGACCGCTCCGTTCGCGTCGAGGCGGTCGGTCACGCGGCTGATGAGGCCGGCGCCCACCTGCCCGAGCGGCAGCCCGACGAAGGGGGCGCCGTCGTAGTAGTACAGGCGCTCGGCCACCTGGTCGGTCGCCGGCGCCTCGGCGGCGCTGGCCACGCCGAAGGTGCGCTCGCGCACGGGCAGCCGCGGGATCCAGGCGTCGTCGTTGTCCGCCGGGTCCGCGTACTCGGTCGCGCGGTACGACTCGTCGCCCAGGCACGAGGGGCCGCACGGCCAGCCGGTGTACCCCGAGGTGGCGCACGGCTCGCACGCGCCCCCGCCGACCTTCACGATGCCCAGGTCGGCCGCCAGCACCGGGTTGCCGTAGCCGTCCCAGGTGGTCTCCTTGCGCAGGGTCACCCACTGCGAGGCGTCGGCCAGGCGCTCGCGCTGCTCGACCTCCTCGGCCACCTGGCACACGTGGCGCACCGGGTACACCAGACCCGCGGCGGGGATCCCCGCGACCGGACAGTCGGCGTGCTCCCAGCTCGCGACCTCGAGGACCTCTCCATCGCTGCGCACCTCGCGCTGCACCAGGCGCCCGAAGGCGTACGGGTCGGTCCGGCCGACGTCGTACACCGTCAGGGTCAGCCCCTCCTCCTGGAAGGCGTCGCCCGGCGCCCGCTCCTCGACCCGCTCGTAGCCGCGGAACTCCTTTTCGACCCCGTCGTAGAAGCCGTCGTGGTAGACGTACTCCGTCAGGTTCCCGACGTTGGTCAGCAGATCGCGCTCGTTCAGCGACTCGACCACCATCATGGCGTGCGGCAGCGGGTGCGCCCACGCGCCCGGGCCCCCGTCCTCGGCCATCTGCGCGACCGAGCTGCCGTAGACGACGTCGACCACGCGGCCGAGGCCGTTCTCGATGCGGCTGAGCAGGTTCGGGCGCACCGGGAAGAGCTCGAGGTAGCTGAGGTCCCCGCCGCCGTCGATCCACACCACGTCGGTCGAGCCGTTGCCGTTCATGTCGGCGAACAGGACGACCGTCTGCGCCTCTTTGGACGGCAGCTCGCCGGTGACGTCCGCGCTGGTGATGACCCGCTCGGGGTCGAAGGAGGCGCCGTTGCGGTTGAGCCAGTAGCGGACCTCGCTGCCGGCGACGACGACCAGGTCGCTCAGGCCGTCGCCGTTGAGATCCTCGAGCGCGGCCTCGGTGGCCTCCTGGTCGGTGAAGGAAAAGCCGGCGATCTCGACCCACTCGGTGGGCGACGCCGGCTGCCAGCGCCCCCAGCCCAGGTTCAGCTTGTAGCGGACCGAGCTCGGCAGGACCTCGACGAGGTCGAGCAGGCCGTCGCCGTTCATGTCGCTCAGCTCGAGCCGGTCGCTCTCGAACCCGGCGCCGAGCGGCATCGCGCCCGGATCCTCGAAGACCTCGAAGACGCCGACGCCCGTGTTCTGGAAGTAGGTCGTCTGGTTGGCGTCGCCCGAGCCCGTGCTGCGGACGAGATCGATGCGGCGGTCGCCGTTCCAGTCGAGGAAGCGGAGGGTCGCGAGGCCCTCGTTCGGGTCGAAGTCGCTCTCCAGCGCGCTGTCGAGGCCGCCGTCGCCGCCGGTGTCCCACAGCGAGAGCGTCTGGGCCTCCCAGTCGCCCGCGCCGCGGTTGACGAGGACCTCGCCCGTCTTGGCGTTGAGGAGGTCCGCGAAGCCGTCGCCGTCCACGTCGAGGACCTGGACCGAGGCCGTCCCGAGGACGTGCGAGCCGAGCTTGGTCAGGGTCTGCGAGTAGAAGCCGGGCGCGAAAGCGTGGCCGCCGTCGGCCGCGAGCGTGTTGACGAAGAAGCGGTGGGTCGCCTCGGCGCTGCCCGCGTCGAGCACGTCGGGCAGGGCGTCGCCGTTGATGTCGATGAGGGTCGCCTGGCCGCTCGACAGCGGCACGCCCGGTCCGCCCATGTCGACGACATACGGCTTCTGCGCGGCGTCGGAGCCCGCGCCGTCCGCGCCGAGCGCCCGCGAGTAGGTGAACGCCTGGACGACCGGGTGCTCGCCGCCGTCCGTGCCGAAGCGGCGGACCGCGACCAGGCGCGAGAACCCGCCCGAACTCGCGTAGTCCTCGTAATCCAGCTCGTACTTGCGCAGGAGCTGCCCGCCGACCCGCACGAAGACGGTCTTCAGGCGCTTCTCGAGCAGCTCCTCGAAGCCGCCTCGCGCGTCGGAGACCTCGTCCTGCCGGTCCTCCCACGCGAAGGTCACCTCGTGGAGCGCCTGTCCGCCCACGTGCGCCCAGCCGACCTGCAGCGGGAGCGAGACGTTGCCGAACTTGGTGTACGTGTAGCGGATCTCGTGACCGAGCCGGTCCCGCATCGAGACCAGCATCCAGCGAAAGGTGCCTTCCAGGCCGCCGACCCGCGCGTCCGCGACCAGCGTCCCGTCGCTCTCGGCGCCATAGGTGGCGACGCGCCCGTCGGGGTGCTCGGCCGTCCAGTAGCCTTCGCGCCCGTCCGGCGCGCCGTGCCAGGTCCAGCGGATGAAGCCGCCTTCGAACCGCGCGCGATAGACGTTGGTGCCGGGCAGGCGGACCAGCTCGCCCGAGCCGGTCGCCGTCAGCTCGTCGTTGGTCGTGTAGCGGGGCAGGCCGCGCTTGGTCAGGCGCTCGACCGACCCGAGGTCCATCGACCAGCCGAAGCCCACCGGGCCGGTGCCGGCGCCGGAGCTGTAGGTCAGCGCGAGGTGCGGCGTCAGGCCCGCGTGCCCGGTGGGGACCGCGATGACCACGGAATGGGCCATGTGGCCCATGTTCGGGTCCACGGTGGCGCTCTCCCCGACGCCGCCGACCGATCCCGGCCCGTCGGGCAGGCTGACGCGGTCGTCCGAGACGCCGGTCTGCGCGCGCGCGTCGGCCGCGCAGGCCACCACCACGAGGGCGGCCGTCACTGTCGCTAGCGACTTCATGGCAGATTCCCTGGTGCGGGCGCGGGCGCTACTTCAGGCGGGCGCAGACGATGGTGATGCTCGGGGTCCCGGAGGTGCACGAGGCCCACCAGCCCTCATTGAACAAGGGAATGCCCCCGGATGTGATCGGTCCCCGGCGCTCGCTCGTCTTGAGCGAGCCGCTCGCGCAGCTCGCGCCCCCGCCCATGATGCGTTTGTTGCCGTCGCAGGCGCAGTAGCCGGCGTCGCAGGTCTTGTAGTCGAGCCCGATGTCCAGCAGCCCGCTCACCTTCGCCGCGCCGCTGACCGTCGCGCTGCCGGTCACGGTGACGTTGCCGGTCAGGCTGCTGGCGCCGGTCACGGCGAGGCCCCCGTCGAGCTTGGCGGCGCCGTCGACCTCGAGCGCGCCCGGGACGAGCACGTCGCCGGCGAAGGTCGCGGCCCCGTCCAGGCCGGCGATGGCGCCGCCGACCGTCAGATCGCCCGTGAGGGTGGCGTCGACCGCGGTGAGCGGTCCCGCGACCGCCAGCTCGCCGTCCGCGAGCAGCGCGCCCGAGACGGCGGCGTCGCTCAGCTGCGTGAAGCCGGTGAAGCTCGACGTCCCGTCGACCTCGATCGCGCCGCCGAACTGCACGGGGCTCTTGCCGACCTTGTTGACGAGCAGGGCCTTGGAGCTCTCGACCTCGTCGCCGTCGACCAGCAGGCTGTTGCCGGCCGGGTCGCGCACGACCAGGGCGGCGACCTCGCCCGTGTTGTCGTCGCCCTCGATGACCAGGTTGGTCGCGTTGGGGGTCCACAGGGCGAAGGGGACCGGCAGGAAGCGCTGCCGGTTCGACAGCGGCACCGAGACGCCGTCGCCGGTCTGCAGGGCCACCGAGAGGTAGAGGTCGTCCGCGTTGGCGACCACGGCCTCGAGGGTCGCGGCGGCCATCGCCGAGGAGGCGCCGAGCAGCACCGAGAACTCGCCGGCGTAGACGGTCACGAGCTGGGTCTCGCTCCAGTCGGCCTCGGTGTCGGCCAGGCCGTCGAAGAGGCTGAAGGTCATCGAGACGGTGCCGCTCACGGGCTCGCCGTCCTTCTCGAGCGTGCCGCGATAGGGGATCTGGCGTGGGACGCCGTCGGTGGACGGCTGGCCGTCGGCGAAGGCCTGGGCGCCGAGGAAGAGGGCGGTGGTGGCGAAGGTCGTCGCGATCGAGGTCACGACGACGAGGAGGAGATCTCGGCGGTTCATGGGGCGGCTCCTTGGGGTGGCGGACCGGTTCAGTGGAGGGCGACGCCGGGCGAGGCGACCAGCTGGCCCAGACGGTCGAAGCACTCGACCCGGGTCGGCGCGAGGGTCCCGAGGTCGAGCCCTTCGCCGGTGAGCTGGAGGGTGGCGATCGGCGCGTCGAAGGGAGCGTCGGCCGTGGCCGTGAAGGCGAGCGCCGTCTGGTCCCCCGCGGCCCGGGCGCGGCCGAGCACGCCGTCGGCGAAGTGGACCGCGACGCCGGCCGACGGCAGGACCAGGCCGCAAGCGCGCACGGCGGGGTTCGAGACCTTCAGGCCGGCGGCCGGCAGGGTCGCGTCGAGCACGCAGACGTCGGCCTCGCACACGAGCCCGGGGTCGCACACGGCGTCGGGCTCGCAGGCGCAGCCCTCGGCGCCGGGCGCGCAGCCGGGCAGGGCGCAGACGCCCGCCGCGCAGACCAGCGCGACCCCTTCGTGCAGGCCGCAGGGCGCCTCGACGTCGCAGGGATCACCGAGCCCGCCAGGCTCGACGGGGATCTCGCCGCCGACGCGGCACGCGCCGCCCTCGCAGCGCATCGGCTGGCCGTCCTTGGCGTCGCAGCTGCCGTCGGCATGGCACGCGCAGCCCTCGGCGCCGTCCGGACACGCGACCGGGACGCAGAAGCCCTGGGTGCAGGCCAGGCCGTCGTCACAGGCGCCGTCGCCCTGGCAGGGGCAGTTCAGGGCGCCCGCGGGACAGGCGGGGGTGGCGTCCGCGTCGCCGGCCTGGGAATCGCCGCAGGCCACGAGCGCGAGCGCCGCCAAGGCGATGATGGGTCTGAAGGTCATGGGCTCCCCGTCACGTGCGAGCGGCGCCGCATCGAGCGAGCCGCGTCTCCCGGCCGCTGGAGAGCAAGCCCCATGCCACGTGAGGTCACCCGTCGTTTCAGCCAGTTATGCGGCTCGGGGGGCCTCGACTGGGACAGGTGTCCGGACACCTGTCCGGACAGGTGTCTCACGCGATGCGGCCGGAGGGGCGCTTCACCAAGCCGCCGCGGGCCCGCCCCGGTGTCGCGTCCGGACACCCTTCTGACACAGGTGTCCCACGACGGTGGGCGCCGGAGGTCGGAGCCGGGCGGCGGACGAGCGCTACTGGACGCGCCAGGACAGGCGAGGACGCCTGAGGCGCTCGGCGTCCTCGAGCGGCCGGTCGATGAGGCGCACGTCGTCCAGGAGCCCGTGGAAGCCCGCCCCGCCGTCGCCACCCATCAGGAGCGGGCCGGCGGCGGCGGGCGGCGCGGCGGCGGGCTCGGTGGAGAGGGTCTCTTGATCGAGGCCGACCGTGAGCGTCGCGCCGTCGAAGCGGCCGGCGAGCGAGACCCAAACGTCGGCGAGGGCCGCGGGCTCGGTCAGCACGGCCGCGAAGTCGCCGAAACCGTGGGAGACGGCGGCCTCGGAGAGCCCGAGCGACAGGCGCGCGCCGTCCTCGCCCGTCTGCATGACGACCGGCTGCGCGCCGACGGTGGTCGACGGGCGGACCAGGGCCTCGACCGTCCACTGCGACAGGTCCGCGCCATCGAGCGCGGCGCTCAGGTGGGCGTCGCCCGACAGCGCCAGGGCCTCGCCGGACGCGCCGACCGCCGGGGCCGCCTGGCCGCTGAGGGTGGCGTGGCGTCCGGCGCCGCTCACGTCGGGCACGAAGCCCGGCGGCAGCCCCGGCGCGCCCTCGACCCGCCACCACCCGGCGTAGCCGAGGCAGCCGGCGAGGAGCGTGTCGCAGCCTTCGCCCGGCGCCAGCCAGGTGGCCTCGGGGTTGCCGAGATGAACCGCGTACAGGCGCAGGAAGTGGGGCGGTGTCGGCGCGCTGCTCGCCAGGAGCCGCACCGTCGGCACCACCGGGTGGACGCGTTGCCAGACGTAGCCCGGTCCCTTGGAGGCCCGGTGGACGATCAAGTCGTCGAGGGTGACCTCGAGGCTGCCGGCCACCTTGCCCGCCGGCGAGTAGCCGTGGCCGACCGTGATGGGGTTCAGCGCGTCGGGGAAGGCCCCGGCCTGGACCTCCAGCGTGTGCTCGGGCACTCCGTCGACGTACAGGGTCCAGGCGTCCGGGCGCACGTCGACGAGGACGTGGTGCCACCGACCGTCCTCGACCTTGGTCGTGGCCTCGACGTGGCCGGTGGTCCCGCCGCCGCGCGCCTCGAAGCGCGGCCTCCCGTCGCAGACGCGCAGGGCCCAGCCCGCCTCGGGACCCGCCCCGGCCGAGGCCGTCTGCAGCAGGAAAGCCCCGTCGCCCGCCGCCTTGCAGTCGGGGGTCGCCTCGGAGATGCGCACCCACGTCTCGAGGGCGAAGGGCGGCGCGAGCGCCTCGGTCCGGTCGGTCCACAGCCGGGTCTGGCCGCCCTTGAAGCGGAGCGCCCGCGAGTCGCCGGCGAAGGCGCCCTGGACCACCTCGGCCTCCCCGAGGTCCGACGTCGCCGCGCCGAGGGTCGGCGTCGCCGTGCCCTCGAACCGCCAATAGGCCGCGACGTCGGGCGCCCCGGGCCCGCTGTCGCTGAACGGCCGCCGCCCGACGACCTCGAAGGGCACCGGCTCGAAGCTGTCGTCGGCCCCGGTCGTGACCCGGACGTCGTCCCAGTCGGCTTGCCCCACCACGTCGGGCACGAACGGGGCGCCCAACGCCGTCCGCAGCCGGAAGCTCGCGCCGACCTCCAGCGGGTCGAGCACGCGGTGGAAGTAGGCCAGCTCGTCGACGGGCACGATCGGGTTGCCGGTGGCCGCGCTCCCCGGCGGGCCCGACTCGCCGACGATGAGGACGGCGTGCGAGCGCTCGATGGGCACCTCGAAGTGGGTCGTCAGAAGGCCATCCAAGTAGAAGCGGCCGAGGGCCCGCTGGGGCTCCCAGGTGAGGGCCACGTGCTGCCAGCCTTCCGTCGCGGGCGCGAGCGTGGCCGTGACGCCCGGCCCGCCCTTGAGCGTCCAGGCCCCCGCCGTCAGGCCCAGCTGGATGGGCGGCGCCCCCGGCGGGGTGACGAATCCGACCACCGAGGCCACGTCCGGGATCCCCTCGGGCACCTCGGCCCAGAACATCAGCGTCAAGGGCACCGCGTCCGGCGGCGCGGCCTGGACGTGTACGCGCGGGCCCGGCCGGAGGGCCTGGCCGACCATGCCCGGCACCCAGCTGCCGCCGTCCGCGTCGACCGTGACCTTGTGGCCGAGCGGGACCTCGAAGCTGCCGTCGAGCGGCAGATAGGCCGCGACGTGCTCGAGGTGAACCGACACGAGCGGGATCTCGACCGGCTCGTCGACGCGGCGGAGCGTGCTCTCGAACCCCAGCCCGTGCGAGTCGATGAGGCTGGTCGGCGCCCCGTCGGGCCCGTGCTTCGGCTCGAGCAGGTTGACCAGGCGCCGGCCCTTCCAGCCGGGCAGGGCCGGCGTGCACGGGCCGACGTCCTGGTGTCTGCATCCGGTCACCGGGTCGCACGAGTCCGCCGTGCAGAGGTCGCCGTCGTCGCAGGGGTTCGGCGGCCCGGTGCAGACGCCGGCCGCGCAGGCGTCGGGCGCGGTGCAGGGCAGGCCGTCGTCGCACGGCGTGCCATCGGGCGCCGCGGCGCAGCCCTGGGGATCCACCGGGTCCGCGTCCGCATCACCGCCGACGTCCTCGTCCAGCTCGCCCGCGTCGGCGGCCGCATCCGGCGGCTTGGAGACGTCGAGGAAGTGCCCCTGCTCGAGCGCGGCGGGGAACTCCGTGCACGCAGGCCCCAGTTCGGCGAACGCGACGAGGAGGGCGAGGGCGGCGGCGGTGCGCATCGAGCAGACTCCTACTTCTTCGGCGGCACGCAGGTCCCGCTCAGGCACTGCATGGCCGCGCCGCCCGCGTCCGTCGGGCAGTCCGCCGCCGTCTGGCAGCTGGGCGCGCAGACCTGCCCCTGGGGGCCGCTCGCGCAGACGCAGCCGGTGCCGCCCAGGCACTTGCCCGCGCAGTCGGCGTCCGTCGCGCAGGCGGCCGGCCCGCTCGTCTCGCCCGTGAAGACGCCGTCCTCGCAGGCCGCCTCCATGGCGACGTCCTGCGGGCCGCCATACAGGGTCGCGCTCTTGCCGGGCGTCCCCTTGAAGCAGCCGATGAGGTACGGGTACGTGCCGGTCGCGTGGTAGTGGTAGCTGCCGTCGGGCCCGAAGTGGCCGTTGCACGCGTCCAGGTACTCGTCGCCGTCGGCGTCCTCGTCCGCGTCCCCCACGTACGCGAAGGACTGCGTGACGCAGTCGGTCGGGTCGTTGAGCCGCTCGTAGGACGACTTCATCTCCCGCACCTCGGTGCACGCGGCGTCCACGCACTCCCACGGGCCGTAGATGGGGAACCCGTCGAACATCCAGCCGAGGATGGGCGACGCCCGGCGGCCGTCGTCGTCGGGGTCGAAGCAGCGCGAGTCCGCCCCGTGCATGTGGTAGGCGCCGCCGAAGCCCGTGTGGCCCAGGCACACGTCGAGCGCCTCGTCCCAGATCGGGTCGCCGTACATCAGGTCGGCCGCCTCGCTCGGCGACTGGAGCTGCACGCCGCCGATGGAGACGCCGACCGTGCTGGTGTTCGCGAAGGCGCTCGGCTCGGCCGCCACGGCCGGCGCCAGCGGCACGTGATAGGTCAGGCTCTGCGGCGCCAGGGCGTTGGGCGTGACCGGGACGAAGGTGTAGTGCGGGATGTCGTTGGTGGCGACCACCATGTGGCCGTCCGCGCAGGTGACCGTCAGGGACGGCCGGGCGTGACCGCCGCCCGGCCCCGGGTACCTGTCGACGTCCAGGAACGTCTCCTCGTGGCAGCCCTCGGTCGTGTTCGGCAGCAACATCATGGCGGTAGCGGCCGTGTCGGGGTCGTCCGCGCCGTCGGTCCCCGCGTCCGGCGCGCCCGAGTGCCCGTCGGCCTTCGCGTCGGCGCCAACCGCCGCGTCTCCGCCCGACTCGTCACACGCGGCCGCGCCGAGCGCCAGCGCCCCCGCGACCAGCCAACCCGCCCACTGCCTCGTCCGCGTCGTCCTCATCGTCATGGCTGCCCTCCCGGCCCGATGGTTCGGTCTTGGTCCAAGCACGCGCCGTGCCAACCCCGCTCCGCCGCGGCCCCCGAGCCGCTCCGCCGCCGTCCGCCGCCGGACACCCGGCCACTGTCCGGACAGCGCGGCGCCAGCTCGCGGCACGCCGACCCACCGGCCGCCCGTCGCCAAGCGCGCGCCATCAGAACCTCGTCGCCCCGAAGACGGCGCCACCGCCCTCGAGCGGCACGGCCCCCAGCACCGCCCCCGCGGTTGCCGGCTCCTCGGAAGACCACAGGACGAGCGCCGCGCCGGCCGCCACCGCCACCGCGCCGACCCCGACCAGCACCCAGCCCGCGAGGCGCCGGTCCTCGAACCGCTCGCGCTCCCGCGCGTAGGCGCGGCGATAGCCCTCCCAGCCGAGCGCCTCGAGGCGCGCCGGGTCGTCCTGCAGCGCGGCGGCGTCGCCGGCGATGACCTCGGCCCACCCCAGGAACCCGGCGCCCGACACCAGCACCAGCGCCCCGCCGCCCAGCGTGAGCCACCCCGGCGTCGCGAGGTCCCCCGCCGGCGCGGGCGGCGGCGCGGCCGGCACCAGCTCGACCCCGAGCAGTCGCGCCTCGCCCGGCCCGACCTCCAGGCGCTCGCGCAGCGGGGCGAACCCGGGGTGCGTCACCTCGACCCAGTGGGCCCCGGGCGGCAGCGCGATCGGCGCCTCGAGCGGCAGCGCCCCGACCAGGTCGCCACCCACCCGCACCAGCGCGCCCACGGGCCCGCCCGTGACCTCGACGCGCGCCGGCGCCGGCACCTCCTCGAGCGCCACCGCATGCGTCCTGCGCCGCCCGACCTCGTGCGCGATGGTCAGACGCTGCGGCACATACCCTTCGCGACGGACCTCGACGACGCTCTCGCCTGCGCCCACCCAGATCCCGCGCGGCGCCGGCCACGGCTCGCCGTCGCGCAGCACCTCGGCGTCCTCGGGCGCCACCTCCAGGGCGATCCAGCCGTGGTCGCGCAGGAGCATCCCCGAGATCTTCGCCCGCAGCTCGATCACCTGCCCGCTGAACTGCGTCGGCACGCCTCGCCGCTCGGCCTCGGCCAGGTAGCGCCACGCCAGATCCCCGAGCCCGTCCTCGTACAGCGCGTTCGCGGCGTTGTACGCGTACTTCCACTGCGGGTCCTGCTGCCACGCGGCCCGCCACAGCTCGGCCGCGCTCCGCAGGTCGCGGCGCGCGTAGGCCGCCTTGGCCTCCTCGTGCAGGGTCTCGGCCACGGCCGCCGGCGCCGGCGCGGCCACCGCCAGCGGCGCGTGCAGGATCGGGTGGAGCGCCGACGCGACGGCCAAGCCCCGGGCGAGCGCGCGCCTCAATCGATGATCCCCGCCCCGCGCCGCACCGGCTCGGGCGGGGCGGCCGGGATCGGCTTCGCCCTGACCGGGGCCGCCGCCTTGCGCGCCAGGACGAGCTCCACGTCGTCGGCCGAGCGCGCCGTGAGCCGCCGCGCGACGCGGACGTGACCGGGCGCGCTGACGACCACCTCGGCCGTCGCCTCGCCCGTCGGCCGCGGCACGTCGACCGGCGTGTGGCCGACCTGCACCCCGTCCACCGTGACGCGCGCGCCGACCGGCTCCGAGCGGATCCGGACCACGGCGGCCAGCCCCGGGTCCCCGGCCGGCGGGGCCTCGTCGACGGGCGGCTCGGCCTCGGCCGGCGCGGCCTCTTCACCCGCCTCGGCCACGGGCGGGCGCGGCTCGGCGGCCCGCGCCAGCGGCGGCTCGACGTCGGGCGCGGTCACCCCTGGCGCCGCCGGCGCGCGCTCGACGACGGCCGCTGCGACCGGCCTCTCCTCGGCCACCGGGGTCGACGCGAGCGGCTCGTCGTCTCGCTCCGCGGCGAGGCGCGGCGCGAGGAGCGCGGCGGCGAGGGCGATGACCGCCGCGGCCGCCCAGGCTGCCGGGCGCCGGTGCGTCGCCGCGAGGCGCGGGCGCGCCTGGGGCCCGTCATCCGACGCGGTCGACGAGGCCGAGTCTCGCGCGCTGCGCAGGCGCGCCGTGGCGTCCCGATCGAGCGCGAGCGGGCGTGTCTGGGCGAGCGCCTTCGGGGGCGCGTCGGCCGCGGCGAGCACGTCGAAGGTCTCGGTGCGCGCTCGGGACGTCGGCTCGGGCCCCACGGGCGCGGGCATGACCCCGGCGCCCACGCCGGCGCTCGGCTCGGCGACGGGCCCGTTCGAGGCCTTGCCGAGAGCCTCGACCAGGGCCTCGGCGAGCGCGAGCGCCGTGGCCGGCCGGTGGTCGGGGTTCTTGGCGAGGCAGCGCATCACGACCGCCTCGAGCGCGGGCGGGATCGACGCGCCCGGGCACGCCTCGGCGAAGCTCGGCGGGGCCTCCGACACGTGGGCCATGAGCAGGCGCATCACCTGCTTGTCGCGGAAGGGCACCCGCCCCGTCAGCAGCTCGTAGAGCACGACCCCGAGCGAGTAGAGGTCGGCGCGGCGGTCGATGGGCTCGCACAGGACCTGCTCGGGGCTCATGTACGCGGGCGTCCCGAACAGGGTCCCGGTGCGCGTCACCGACTCCTCGGGCTTCACCGAGCGCATCTTGGCGACGCCGAAGTCCAGCACCTTCACGAAGTCGCGGTACTGAAAGCCGCTGTCGAGCAGGAAGACGTTCTCGGGCTTCAGATCGCGGTGGACCAGGCCGCGCTCGTGCGCGTGATGGAGCGCGTCGCAGACCTGCGTGGCGATGTGGACCACGCGCTCCGCCGGCAGGCGCCCAGCGGCCCGCAGCTCCTCGTAGAGCTCGCGGCCCGTGAGCAGCTCCATCACCAGGTACAGCTCGCCGTCCTCGGCCTGGCCGAAGTCGAACACCGTGATGATGTTCGGGTGGCTCAGGCTGCTCGCGGCGCGCGCCTCGCGGAGGAAGCGCCGCACGGTGTCCGTCTCGTCGGCGTAGCCGCGATGCAGCAGCTTCAGCGCGACCTCGCGGTCCACCGAGTGCTGGTGCGCCCGGTAGACGACGCCCATCCCGCCGCGGCCGAGGACGCCGGTCAGCGTGAGCTTGTCGTCGAGGGCGGTCCCGATCCGGTCCTCGGCGCGGACGGCCACGAGCAGCCGCCCCCCGTCCTCGGGGCAGCGGTCGTGCTCCGCACTCCAGAGCTTCTCGCAGCTCTTACAGATGCGTTCTTGCTGCGCCATCCCCGTCCTCGCGAGGCCCCCTGTATAGCGGACCTCCCTGCGGCGGAGCAATATCGCACGCCCGCCGCGCTCCGCCCCCGGCGGCCGGCGGCGCCGTGCTCATGACGGCTTGTCGATGCCCAGGTACTGCATCCAGCGCGTGACCTGGCGCGGATGCTTGCCGTAGCGGCGCCCCACCTCGGTCTGGTTCCAGCCGGTCTCCTCGAGATCCCGCAGGAGCTGCTCGCGGGTGGGCCGGCCGTGGCGCCCTCCGAGGGCCGGCGGCGAGGGCCCCTGCGCGGTGGGTCCGGCGGGCGCCGCGACACGCTCGGCCCCTGGCCCGGCCCGCCGCAACAGGGCGGGCTCGATCGCCTCGTGGCCTTCGAGCTGCGCGAGCGCGACCGCCCGCTCGAGCAGGGCGTCCAGCTCGCGCACGTTCCCCTGCCAAGGGCGCGCGAGGAGCTCTTCGACGGCTTCGGCCGTGAGCGCGCCCGCGAAGCCGTGCCGTCCGAGCAGCGCGCGCGCGATGGGCGGGATGTCCTCGGGGCGCGCCACGAGCGGCGGCAGCTCGATGACGAACCGCCCGAGCCGGTCGAGGAGGTCGGCGCGGAAGCGCCCCTCGCGGCCCAGCTCGCCCAGGTCGCGGTTGGTGGCCGCGACGACGAGGCAGTCGAAGGGCACCGGGGCGCGGCCGCCGAGCGGCACGACCTCGCGCTCCTGCAGGGCGGTGAGGAGCTTGGCCTGCTCGCCGGGCGGCGTGTCGCCCACCTCGTCGAGGAAGAGGACCCCGCCGTGCGCCTGCTCGAAGTAGCCGGGCCGCGCCTTGACGTTCGTGGCGTAGCGCTCGACCACCCCGAACAGATCGGCCGCCGCCGTGCCGTCGGCGAGCGCCGGCGCGACCACCTGCCGAAAGGCCACCTCGGCGCGACCGCGCTTGGCCGCGAGCAGGCGACACGCCTCGCGCGCGACGACCTGCTTGCCCGTGCCGCGCGCCCCCGTCACCAGGAGCGACTGCGTCACCCGCTGGCTGCGCTCGAGGCGCAGCGCCACGCCGCTCGTCACGAGCTCGAGCTCGGTCCGCGCGTGGTCGATGGCCGCGCTGCACCCGATGAGGAGCGACGCGGGGCTCGGCGCCGCGGGGTTGCGGACCGCCAGCCACAGGGTGCGCCCGGTGCGGACCGCCTGGCCCGACCCGAGCGCCACGCCGGCCTCGCCGACCTCGCGCCCGCCCGACCAGGTCCCGTTCGCGCTCGCCGTCCAGACGCCGTCGCGGGGGGCGCCGTCGCGGACGATCAGATGCCGCCCGTCGGGGCTCCGCGTCACCGTGGCGTGCCAGCGCGACATCCAATGGTCTTCGACCCCGCCCGCGATCACGCGCTCGAGGACGACCGGCTCACGGCCGATCTCGAGCCGCCGCCCCACGGCGCCCGCCGCCGGCGACGCGCCCACGTAGAGGATCCAGTCGTCCTCGACCCCGTCTCCGCCGCGGAACGAGCCGATGGTGCGGTCGCGATGCGTGGTGGCTCTCGGCATGGGCGGCTTGTAGCACGGACCGCGCCGCCTTGCGCAGGGGCCCGGGGCTCAATGTCAAAGTTGTGTAAGGACCACCTGGGGTTGGGCGCGCCGCCGGCCCCCGCGTGTTACCTCTGTGGTGTGAACGCATCGCTCGACGCCCGTGGCTCCCGCCGCGGCCGCCCAGAGGAGCCGCCTTGAACCCGACCGTCACCCCCGCCGACCTCCGCACCCTCCGCAAGTCGCTCCAGGCCGCGGGCGTCTTCGAGCGCGACGAGCTCGCCACCTGGCTCGAGCTGGCCGCCCTGCTGACCGTCTGCGCCGCCCTCGTCGCGCTGCACACGCAGCTGCCGCTGTGGGCCAACGCCCTGCTCCTGCCCGTCACCGGCTTCTTCATGGCCTCGCTCGCCATGATCGGCCACGACGCCGGCCACCGCGCCCTGTCCAAGAGCGGCTGGCGCTGCGAGCTGATGTACCACCTGGCCTTCACGGTCCTGGGCGGCCTCGGCGCCCTGCAGTGGAAGGACAAACACAACGTCCGCCACCACGGCCACCCCAACGTCATCGGCGTCGACGACGACATGGAGGTCTGGCCGCTCGCCCACATCCGCGCCGAGTACGAGCGCTCGGGCCCCGTCCGCCGCTGGGTCCAGCGCAACCTGCAGGGCTACCTGTGGTGGCCGATGACCATGCTCTTCACCTGGTCGATGAAGGTCGACACCACCGCCATGATGATCCGCTACGCCCGCGAGCGCGGCATCGACCGGGCCTGGCTGGTCGACCTGACCTGCCAGATCGCCCACTACGTCCTGTGGCTGGTCATCCCCTCGCTCGTCTGGGGCTTCTGGCCGGTCTTCGCCTTCTACGTCGCCATCTTCGCCATCGTCAGCCTGGCGCTGGCCCTGGTCTTCTCGACCGGGCACATGGGCCTGCCCATCGTCCACGACCACGCCGACGGCTGGACCCTGCAGCTCGAGACCACGCGCAACCTCATCCTGCCGCGCTGGCTCTCCTTCTTCTTCATGGGGCTCGACTACCAGATCGAGCACCACCTCTTCCCCAAGATCCCCCACCGCCGCCTGCGCCACGCGGCCCCCATCGTGCAGGCCTGGGCCGAAGAGCGCGGCCTGCCGTACCACCGCGTGCCCTACTTCCAGGCCCTGGCGGCGGTGACCCGCTACGTGCACCACGCGTGGCGCTACGATCCCGTCCCGCCGGGCCGCGCGCCGGCCCCCCGCGAGCCTGGCGCCGTCACGGTCGACCTGGGGAGCCCCGTGGACGTCCCCGCCGTCTGATTCCGCAGCCCGGCAGTCCGCTCGGATCGCCGCCCTGGCCTGACCCCTCGCGTCAGGCCAGGTTGTGGAACACCTGCTGGACGTCGTCGTCCTGCTCGAGCTGGTCGACCAGCGCCAGCACCTCGGTCGCCTGCTCCTCGCCCAGCTCGGTGTGCGTCGTCGGCACGTACTCCGAGTCCGACGAGACCGGCGTGATGCCGCGCTGCTCGAGCGCCGTCTGCATGTCGCCGAAGCTCGACAGCGCGCAGCGCACCACGAGCTGCCGCTCGCCGTTTTCGCCCGTCCCCTCGCCCATCTCCTCGAGGCCGTGGTCGATGAGCTCGAGCTCGAGCTCCTCGGGGTCCATGCCCAGGGTCTCGGGGTCCAGCCGGAACACGCCCATGCGGGTGAACATGAAGGCCACGCTGCCGCTGGTGCCGAGCGACCCGCCGCCCTTTTTGAAGTGCATGCGCACGTTGGCGACGGTGCGCGTCGGGTTGTCGGTCGCCGTCACGACCAGCACCGGGACGCCGTGCGGGGCGTAGCCCTCGTAGATGAGCTCCTCGTAGCTCTCGCTGTCCTTGCCCAGGGCGCGCTTGATGGCGCCTTCGACCTTGTCCTTGGGCATGTTGATGGCGCGCGCGTTCTGCATGATGCGCCGGAGGGTCGGGTTCGAGTCCGGGTTGGGCCCGCCGGCCTTGACGGCCATCGTGATGTCCTTGGAGATGCGCGTGAAGGCCTTGGCCATCTTGTTCCAGCGCGCGAACATCGTGTTTTTGCGAACTTCGAAGATGCGTCCCATCGTCCGATCCAGGCTGTGTGGGGAGGGCTCGTCGCGGGTTCGGGGCTCGGGCCCGAAGCAAGGGCGGCCCGGAGGGTACTGCCGGCCCCGCGGGTTGGGCAAGGCTTGCGACCGGCGGCTCAGAGCAGTTCGAAGACCACGCCGAAGCCGGCGAGCAGGCCCCACGAGAAGGTGTTGGGGGTCTGGTCGTCCAGGCGGATGTCGTACTCGGCCTGCCCGCCCAGCGTGATGAAGGTGCCCGCGCTGGGGCGGTCCTGGCCGGTCAGCTGCTCGGTGTCCAGCGCGATGAGCAGGCCCGCCTCGACGTAGGGGCTGCCCAGGCCGAAGCGGGTGTCGCCGCCGATCTCCTCGAGCTGGAGCAGGTGCAGGCCGCCGCGGAAGTACGGCCCCAGGAACTGGATGCGGCTGAGGGTGAAGACGTCCACCGACAGCGCGATCTGCCGGAAGTCCTCGGCGACCTTGCTGCGCACGCCGAAGGAGGCGTCCACGGGCAGGTCGCCCGTGCCGGCGTAGACGTTGACGGCCAGGCCGTCCGAGCCCTCGAACGCGGGCGTGTTCGTGTAGCCTGCCTCGCCGTGGATCGACAGGGCGCAGCCGGGCAGGGCGAGCAGCGCGCCCAGGGCAAGCAGACGCGGGTGGGGCATGGTGGTGTCCGGGGAATCGGGTGGGGAGTCCCCGATTCTGCGTCACCCCAGCGCCCGCGCCAACGTCGCGCCCCTTGCCGCCGCCGACGGCCGCACGGGGCCGACCCGTCAGCTACCAGCGCACGTGCAGCGTCAGCGTCGTCGCCTGGGAGATCGGCGGCAGCAGCAGGGTGTCCAGGGCGCGGTTGACGCACGCGTGCGCGCTGGCGTCGGCCGCGCTGGACAGCACCTGCCGGTCGTGCAGCTGCCCCGCGGCGTCGATGGTCACGGTCAGCCGGACCTGCCCCGACCGCTGCCGGCAGCCCTCGTCCTTGGCGATGGCGCGCAGCAGGGCGGCGCGCAGCTCGCCGGAGACGTCCATCAGCGGCTCGGGGATCGGAGGCGCCAGCGCGGGGCGCGGCGCCTCGGCCGGCGCGGGCGCGGGCAGCGGCCTCAGGACGACCGCCTCGCGCGGCGCGCCGTCGTCGGTCCGCGCGATCTCGGGCCCGGCGGGTGCGGTCGGCGCGACGTTCGTGAGGGTGGGCGCGTCGGCGACCCGCACGGCGGTCACGGTCGGGGCGCGCGGGCCGTCCTCGACGGTCGGGCGCTGGCCACCTGCCCAGACGGCGCCAGCCAGGGCGGCGACCGCGGCGGCCGAGGCCCAGCCGGCCCAGCGGGGGCGCCGCAGACGCGGGGGCGCCGGCGGGGCGTGGGCCAGATCGGCCGGGAAGCCGTCGAGCACGGCGGCCTTGCCCAGGACCGCGTCGGCGAAGCCGGCGGGCAGGGCGCGCGGCCCCGACAGCCCGGCGATGACGTCGGTCACGTCGCGGACGTCGCGGGCCAGGGCGGCGCACGCGGGGCAGGTCGCCTGGTGGGCGCGGGTGGTGGCGTCCTCGCGGCCTTCGGCCAGGGCGTCCTCGAAGCGGGCGCAGGCCAGCGAGATGACGGAATCGGGGTCGTGACCGTTGGGCTTCATGCACCGTCCTCCTGGTCCCCGAGCAGCTCGCGCACGCGCTTGACCGCGCGCCAGATGCGCTGCTTGACGGCGGCGCGGCTCAGCTCGTGCTGGTCCGCGAGGTCGTCGTAGGAGACGCCGTGGGTGTAGTGAAGCTCGACCCAGGTGCGGTCCGGCTCCTTGATCTGCGCCAGGGCGGCGCGGATCGTCGCGATGCGGGCCTTGCGTTCGACCTCCATGGCGGCGGCCTCCGAGGGCAGGGGCGCCTCGGGGGCCGGGAGGGTCTCGAACGCGTAGTCGTCGATCGTCCTCAGGCGCGTGGAGCGCCGGCTGCGGAGCAGATCGATGCAGCGGTTGGCCGCGATGCGATGGAGCCAGGGGCGCAGGCCCCCTTGGCCGCGGTAGTCGGCGAGGGCCACCAGGGCGCGGGCGAGCGCGTCCTGGGCGGCGTCTTCACCGATGGCGGGGTCGCCGGTGCGCGCGACGCAGGTGCCGAGGATCTCGGCGCCGTAGACCTCGATGAGCAGGGCCCCAGCCTCTCGGCGGGCGCCGGCGGCGGCCAGCGCGAGGATGCGCTGGTCGAGCTCCTGCAGGTTCCGGTCTTGTCGTGCGAGCATCACCACGTCATTAGAAACGGTGCCGGGCGGCAGCGTAACGGCAGCGGGTGGCGCGCGCGAGTTTGGGCCCCACCTTTATGATGGGGGACGGGGAGGGCGCCGGCCCGGGGGACTGGCGCGGATCTCCAGTTGCCGCGGGCGCCGCCGGTCTTTATAAGGTGCGCCTTCGCCTTCGGGCTTGAAATCGGACCAGTCGAGTCCTATTTTACCCCACGCTTCGAGCGGGCGGGTCCGCCGCGCACCCAAGCGCGGCCGTTCCCGGGGTAGATGGCCGCTCGACCGGCAGGAGGCCAGATGACGAGCAGCACCGAGATGGTCCTCGACCTCGAGCGCCGCGGCTACACCGCGGGGTTCGTGACCGACATCGAAACCGACGAGCTGCCGCCCGGGCACAGCGAGGACAACATCCGCTTCATCTCGGCCAAAAAGGGCGAGCCCGAGTGGATGACCGAGTACCGCCTCAAGGCCTACCGCCACTGGCTGACCCTGTCCGAGCCGACCTGGGCCCACGTCGACTTCGAGCCGATCGACTACCAGGAGATCGTCTACTACTCGGCCCCCAAGGTGAAGCCCAAGCTCAAGAGCCTCGACGAGGTCGACCCCGAGCTGCTGCGCACCTACGAGAAGCTGGGCATCCCGCTGCGCGAGCAGGAGATGCTGGCCGGCGTGGCCGTCGACGCGGTCTTCGACAGCGTCTCGGTCGCGACGACCTTCAAGGACAAGCTCGCGCGGATGGGCATCATCTTCTGCCCGCTGTCCGAGGCGCTCGAGACGCACCCCGAGCTGGTCAAGCAGTACCTCGGCTCGGTCGTCCCGCACACCGACAACTTCTACGCGGCGCTCAACGCGGCGGTCTTCACCGAGGGCTCGTTCGTCTACATCCCCAAGGGCGTCCGCTGCCCGATGGAGCTGTCGACCTACTTCCGCATCAACGCCGCCAAGACCGGCCAGTTCGAGCGCACCCTCATCATCGCCGACGAGGGCAGCCACGTCAGCTACCTCGAGGGCTGCACCGCCCCGATGCGCGACGAGAACCAGCTGCACGCCGCGGTGGTCGAGCTGGTCGCCCTCGACAACGCCACCATCAAGTACTCGACCGTCCAGAACTGGTACCCGGGCGACAAGGACGGCAAGGGCGGCATCTACAACTTCGTGACCAAGCGCGGCAAGTGCGCCGGGCGCAACTCGAAGATCAGCTGGACCCAGGTCGAGACCGGCAGCGCCATCACCTGGAAGTACCCCAGCTGCATCCTCATCGGCGACGGGTCGGTCGGCGAGTTCTACAGCGTCGCGCTGTCGAACAACTGCCAGCAGGCCGACACCGGCACGAAGATGATCCACATCGGCAAGGACACGCGCAGCACGATCGTGTCCAAGGGCATCTCGGCCGGCCGCGGGCGGCAGACCTACCGCGGTCAGGTCAAGATCTTGAAGGGCGCCGACAACGCCCGCAACCACACGCAGTGCGACTCGCTGCTCATCGGCGACCAGTGCCGCGCCGACACCGTGCCCTACGTCGAGGTCCGCAACGCCACCGCGCAGCTCGAGCACGAGGCCTCGACCTCCAAGGTCAGCGAGGACCAGCTGTACTACTGTCGTCAGCGCGGCATCTCGACCGAGGACGCCGTGAGCCTCATCGTCAACGGCTTCTGCAAAGAGGTCTTCCGCGAGCTGCCCATGGAGTTCGCCGTCGAAGCCCAGAAGCTCCTCGGCCTCAGCCTCGAGGGCGCCGTCGGCTGACCCGGCCGCCGCCCCGACTCCCGAACGCCATCGCCCTCTCCGCGCCGCGCAGGCGGCCCCCGCTGCCGCGCGGCCCAACCAGGAACGCCCCCACTCCATGCTGAGCATCCGCAACCTGCAAGCCGGCGTCGACGGCAAGACCATCCTCAAGGGCCTCTCGCTCGAGGTGAAGCCGGGCGAGGTCCACGCCATCATGGGCCCCAACGGCTCGGGCAAGAGCACGCTCTCGCACGTCCTCGCCGGCCGCGACGGCTACGACGTCACCGGCGGCGAGGTCGCCTTCGACGGCAAGGATCTGCTGGGGATGGACGCCGACGAGCGCGCGCGCGCGGGCGTCTTCCTGGCCTTCCAGTACCCGGTCGAGATCCCGGGGGTGTCCAACAAGGTCTTCCTCAAGGCCGCCGTCAACGCCGTGCGCAAGCACCGGGGCCTGGACGAGCTGGACGCGATGGACTTCCTCAAGCTCTTCCGCGAAAAGCTGAAGCTGGTCGGCATGCCCGAGGCGCTCGCCAACCGCGAGGTGAACGCCGGCTTCTCGGGCGGCGAGAAGAAGCGCAACGAGATCCTGCAGATGGCGCTGCTCGACCCCAAGCTCGCCATCCTCGACGAGACCGACTCGGGCCTCGACATCGACGCCCTGCGCTCGGTGGCCGACGGCGTCAACGCGCTCCGCTCGCCCGAGCGCTCGATGCTGGTCATCACCCACTACCAGCGCCTGCTCGACTACATCGTCCCGGACTTCGTGCACGTCCTGGTCGACGGCCGCATCGTCCGCTCCGGCGGCAAGGAGCTGGCCCTCGAGCTGGAAGAGCGCGGCTACGACTTCATCCGCGAGCAGGTCAAGCGCGGGCAGGTGGGCGCATGACCGCCTGGCTCGACACCCTGCGCGACGAGGCGCGCCAGGCCTTCGAGGCCGAGGGCTGGCCGACCACCCGCCTCGAGGCGTGGCGCAACACCCAGGTCAAGGCCCTCACCTCGGTCGACTGGCGCCCCGCCGACGGCCAGGCCACCGGCGCCCTCGCGGCCCGCATCGCCGCGGTCGCCCTGGGCGACGTCGCCGCTCGTCTGGTCCTGGTCAACGGCCGCTTCGTCCCCGAGCTGTCGCGCACCGACGATCTCCCCGCCAAGATCACGGTCGGCCCCCTGTCCGAGCACCTCGACCGGGTCGAGGGCCAGCTCGGCCGCGTCGCCCCGGCCAAGGGCAACCCCTTCGTCGCCTGGAACACCGGCATGTTCCGCGACGGCGCCCTGGTCCACGTCGCCGCCGGCGCCGTCATCGACAAGCCCATCGAGATCGTCGTCGCCACCACGGCCGGCCAGGCCCCCAGCGTCGGCCACGCGCGCGTCATCGTCCGCGCCGACCGCCACAGCCAGGTGACCCTGGTCGAGCGCACGGTCGACACCTCTGAGGGCGACACATCCGAGGGCGACACCTCTGAGGGCGACGACGCCGCCGCGACCCTGACCAACGCCGTGACCGAGGTCGCCGTCGGCGAGGACGCCATCGTGCGCCACATCAAGGTGCAGAGCGAGGCGCGCCAGGCCTGCCACGTCGCGTACGTCGGCGCCAGCCTGCAGCGCGGCGGTCGCTTCGACTCCTTCGTCCTGTCCAACGGCGCCCGCGTCGGCCGCGCCGAGGTGCAGGTCACCTTCGCCGGCGAGGGCGGCCAGACCGATCTGCGCGGCCTGTACGTGGGGCAGGGCGACCAGAACCTCGACCACGTCACGGTGGTCGAGCACGCCGTCCCGCGCTGCGAGAGCCGCGAGACCTACAAGGGCGTGCTGGGGGACAAGGCGGTCGGCAGCTTCCAGGGCACCGTCCTCATCCGCGAGGGCGCGACCCGCAGCGTCGCCCACCAGCTCAGCCGCACCCTGCTGCTGTCGCGCGACGCCATCGCCAACACCAAGCCGCAGCTCGAGATCGACAACGACGACGTCACGGCCAGCCACGGCGCGACCATCGGCCAGCTGGCCGAGGACGCCGTGTTCTACCTGCGCTCGCGCGGCCTCGACGAGCGCACCAGCCGCGCGCTGCTGACCTACGCGTTCACCCGCGAGATCCTCGACGCCATCCCGGTGCCCGAGCTGGCCGAGGCGCAGCGCCGCATCGCCCTCGCCCGCCTGGGCGAGGATCTCCCCCACGAGGAGGCGTGAGATGACCCTGGGCTCCGGAGGCGGACAGTTCATCGAGCAGGCGCTCGGCCAGGTGCCGGCGCTCGACCCCCAGGCGCTGCGGGCCGACTTCCCCTGTCTGGACCAGCAGATCCGCGGCCACCGCCTGGTCTACCTCGACAACGCCGCCACCACCCAGAAGCCCCAGGCCGTCATCGACGCCCTCGTCGGCTACTACACCCGCGACTGCGCCAACGTGCACCGCGGCGTCCACACGCTCAGCCAGCGCGCCACCCAGTCCTACGAGGGCGCGCGCGAGGTGGTCCGGGCGCACCTCAACGCCGGCGAGCTCAAAGAGGTCATCTTCACCAAGGGCGCCACCGAGGCCATCAACCTGGTCGCCCAGACCTGGGGCCGCCAGAACGTGGGCCCGGGCGACGAGATCCTCGTCACCCAGATGGAGCACCACTCCAACATCGTCCCGTGGCAGATGCTGTGCCAGGCCACCGGCGCCCAGCTCAGGGTCGTCCCGGTCGACGACGATGGCGCGCTGCGCCTCGACGCCTTCGACCAGCTCCTGAGCGAGCGCACCAAGCTGGTCGCGGTCGTCCACGTCTCCAACGCCCTGGGCACCGTCAACCCGGTCGCCGACCTCATCTCGCGCGCCCACGCCGCCGGCGCCAAGGTCCTCATCGACGGCGCCCAGGCCGTCCCGCACGCCCACGTCGACGTCCGCGCCCTCGACGCCGACTTCTACGTCTTCTCGGGCCACAAGGTCTACGGCCCCACCGGCATCGGCGTCCTGTACGGCAAGCGCGCCCTGCTCGAGGCCATGCCGCCCTACCAGGGCGGCGGCGACATGATCCGCCAGGTCACCTTCGAGAAGACCACCTACGCCGGTCTGCCCAACAAGTTCGAGGCCGGCACCCCGCCCATCGCCGAGGCCATCGGCCTGGCCGCCGCCCTGAAGTACATCCAGGGCGTGGGTCTACAGGCCATCGCCCTGCACGAGGCCGACCTGGTCCGCCACGCCAGCGATCTCCTCAGCGAGATCCCCGGCCTGCGCCTGGTCGGCACCGCCCCCCACAAGGCCGCGGTCTGCTCCTTCGTGCTCGACGGCGTGCACCCGCACGACCTCGGCACCATCCTGGACCACGAGGGCGTCGCCATCCGCGCCGGCCATCACTGCGTGCAGCCGCTGATGGACCGCTTCGGCGTCCCGGCGACCGCCCGCGCCTCCTTCGCCCTGTACAACACGCACGACGACGTGCACGCCCTCGCGCGCGCCGTCCGCCACGCAGTGGAGCTGTTCGCCTGATGGACGATCTCCGCGAGCTCTACCAAGAGGTCATCCTCGACCACAGCCGCAAGCCCCGCAACCTGCGCGCCATCGCCCACGCCCGCCGGGCCGAGGGCTTCAACGCGCTGTGCGGCGACCGGGTCACCATCTTCCTGCACCTCGAGGGGGACACGGTGGCCGACGTCAGCTTCCAGGGCTCGGGCTGCGCCATCTCGACCGCCGCGGCCTCGACGCTGACCGAGACCTTGAAGGGCCGCCCGGTCGCCGAGGCCGAGCGGCTCTACCACGCCTTCCACAAGATGGTGACCGAGGGCGAGCTGCCCGCCGACGCGCCGGACATGGGCAAGCTGGCCGCCTTCGCCGGCGTCGCCGAGTTCCCGATGCGCGTCAAGTGCGCCACCCTCGCCTGGCACACCATGGAGGCGGCCCTGCACGGCAAGGGCGAGGACGGCGAGATCGTCTCCACCGAGGACGACTAGATGACCTCGGCGGGAATGGCGATCCGGTTATGCGCACAACGGCTTCCCTGCGTAGGTCCACTTGAAGGGCTTGGCGAGGACGGCGTTGAAGTAG